>NZ_JAPWHZ010000005.1:0-585410 GCF_030587265.1 Janthinobacterium sp. SUN137
CTCACTCAAAAAACTGACAGGCTACTTCCGAAGAAGTATCCTATTTCATTATTTCTTGTGAACATTTGATATATTTTAAGTATTACGCCAATCCGAAGATTGACGCTGCACTGACATCAAATGTCCACACTTATCGACTGTTAATTGTTAAAGAACTGCATTCGGTACTGCTTTCGCGCTATCGACAAAGCGTTGTGTTTGTCAGCTGCGAAGAAGGAAGAGTATGAAGCAATTTGCTACGTCCGTCAACTCCTTCTTTTTCTCGTCTCACTCAGCATTTGCATGCGTCGTTCAGCGAGGGGGCGAATTATAGCCGTGCCCTGCACTCTCCGCAAGGGCTATTTCCCCGCCCTCACGGCCCAGCAAGCCTTGTCTTCACTTCAAGCGCCTTTTTGTGCAGCCTGTCGCAATCGGCTGGTGTAGTTCGTGGTCTTTAGGCACAGTGGCAACATCAGACTCTGACGCGGCTCAACAAGAGGTTAAACTTGCCCGCTGCGTCGATTAACTCTTGTACTTGAAAGTGCCCCCATGCTTCCGATTTCCAGCCTGCCCCAATTGTTGAAAACCATCCTCGCTTGGTTGCAACGGGCATTCGACGCGACGACGACCTGGGTCACCCAACTGTCCTGGTGGAAATTCTTCCTGTTCGCCGCGCTGGCCCTGATCGCCGGTTCCATTTTGCAAGATGAGCTGTTCTCGTCCAGCCAGAACGAAGAAGTGGTCATCAAGTCGCACAAGCGCAGCAGCAAGGGCTCGGGTGAAACCAATATCCTGATCGACGATACGGGCATCCATTTCAATCCCCGCAACAGCAAGAACCGGCGCAGCAGCACGACGGAGGCGGCCAGCGAGCCGGCCGATGCCGCCGAGGCGGACGAGCACGCAAACACCGTGCCGCCGGCACCGCCGGAACCGCCGGCCGCCCCCGCCAAGCCCAGCTATCCAGTAACGACGAATGCCTCGGGCGAAGAAGTCCATATTGAATTGCCGCCGCAAATCGGCGAAGAGTTGTCGAATGCCATCGAAGAAGCCGTCGATGATGCGGCAGAACAAAAAGTGTCGCGCTATCACCAGCAAGCGTCGACCTGGTTCAAGAGCTTTGTGTCCTTGCTGGTATTGGCCCTGTTCGCCATGAAGGCCTTGGTCGGCGGCAAGAAACGTGCGGAAGCGGAAACCGTCACGGCAAACGAGGCCGCCGAGCGCGAATCCATGCAGCGCCAGCTCAGCGAAGCGAAGATGCAGATGATGCAAGCCCAGGTCGAGCCGCATTTCCTGTTCAACACGCTTGCCTCCGTCGAACACCTGATCCAGGTCGACCCGCCGCGCGCGGCCAAGATGCAGCGCAGCCTGATCCAGTATCTGCGCGCCGTGCTGCCGCAAATGCGCGACAACGCCCTGATTACCAACCTGGGCCGTGAAGCGGACATGGTGCAAGCGTACTTGAACCTGCTGAAAATGCGCATGGAAGAACGCCTGACCGTCGACTTCCAGATTCCCGACGGCCTGCGCAGCGCCGCCTTCCCGCCCATGATGCTGCAATCGATGGTGGAAAATGCCATCAAGCACGGCCTGGAAGTCAAACCGGAGGGCGGCACCCTGCGCATCGTGGCCGAAGTGGCGCACAGCAAGCTGCGCGTGACGGTGACCGATGACGGCCTGGGCTTTGGCGTGGTGCCCAGCGATGGCACGGGACTGGGTTTGCCCACCATCCGCGAGCGCCTGAAGCTGTTGCATGGCGACCAGGGCAGCCTGACCATTACGCCAAATCAACCGTCCGGCGTGTGCGCCGTGATCGAAGTGCCATATCAATTGTCCAAATAAGACAGAGTAGTTGATAAAAACGCTAAATCATTGAATAATCAATCTTCGCCTGTTCACACTTGAGACCTATGCCTACCGCTATTATTGCCGACGACGAAAGACTGATGCGCGACCAGCTGCGCCTGCGCCTGGGCCAAGCCTGGCCTGAACTGGAAATCATCGGCGAAGCCAAGAATGGCGACGAAGCGATCGAACTGGTGGAACAACTCAAACCGGATTTTGCCTTCCTCGATATCCGCATGCCGGGCAAGACGGGCATGGAAGCGGCGCAAGTGATCGGCAGCAAGACGCATATCGTCTTCGTCACGGCCTACGATAGCCACGCCGTCGAAGCCTTCGAGCGGGGCGCCGTCGACTACGTGCTCAAGCCGCCCGAGCATGAGCGCTTGCTGGTCACCGTGGAGCGCCTGAAAACGCACTTGAACAAGCCGGCGCTGGACGTCAACAGCAGCGTCACGGCCATGCTGTCGCAGCTGGCGGAAAAAATCACGGCCAAGCCCACCTACCTGCAATGGATACAGGCCAGCATCGGCCAGGACTTGCGCATGATCCCCGTGGAAGAGATCCTGTTCTTCCGTTCTGACGAGAAATACACCTGCGTGCAGACCGCCAAGTACGAGGCGCTGATCCGCAAGCCCGTGCGCGACCTGGCCGAAGAGCTCGATCCTTCGCTGTTCTGGCAAATCCACCGCGCCACCCTGGTCAACGTGAATGCCATCGAAGGCGTGACGCGCGACATCCGCGGCCGCCACCTGGTACTCATCAAAGGCAAGTCCGACAAGCTCGAAGTGAGCCGCAGCTTCTTGCACCTGTTCAAGCAAATGTAAGTCTCCCGCCGCCGCCCGGCCCAGGCCGGCGCGGCGCGCCCCCTCTTCTTTCCCCTTCCTGCGCCACATCAAGCCACGCCGCGCCAACAGGCATAGGCTATATCAAGTCCTGTCCGTCGCTCCTGTCTTGCCTGCCTTCGTTCACGTTCGCAAGGAGAATCCCATGCCTGACCGAGGCAGTTCGACACTGCTGCGCATCCTGCCGCTAGGCATGGCAGCGATGCTTTTGCTGTGCTTGTTTCCTCCACTGAAAGCCCGCCGGCAGCGGCAGGCGCGTGGCCAGGCCATCATCGACAGCGCCAGCGACGCCTTCATCAGCATCGACAGCGGGCAAATCATCCTGCATGCGAACGCGGCGGCGGCCAGATTGTTCGACGACACGCCGGCCGGCATGCGCGGCATGCGCCTGGGCCACTACATCCTGCGCGACTTGCGTACCCTGGGCGGCCTGGGCAAGCACGATGGCGATCCGCCGTTTGGCGACATCAGCCAGGAGCTGCGCCTGACGGGCCGGCGCGCCACCGATTACACGCTGACGGGACGGCGCAGCGATGGCCTCATGTTTCCCCTCGAAGGCTCGCTCTCGGCCATGCAGGAAGACGGCCATAGCGTGTTTACCATCATCGTGCGCGACATCAGCGCGCGCCAGCAGATGCATGAACAGCTGGCCCGCTCCTTCTCGCAACTGCGCGAATTGTCGAGCGCGCTGCAATCCATCCGCGAAGAGGAGCGCAAGCATATCGCGCGTGAATTGCATGATGACCTGGGGCAATTGCTTGCCACCTTGCGCGTCGACCTGACCCTGGTGCGCCAGCACACGGACACCACCGAGTCCCTGCAAGCGCTGCTGCACAGCATGGATGGCTTGCTGGTGACGGCCATCACCTCGTTGCGGCGCATCGCCAGCAACCTGCGTCCGCGCGCGCTCGATGAAGGGGGATTATATTTTGCGCTGCAAAAACTGCGCCACGACTTCCTGCTGCGCCGCGCCATCCATTTCGACTTGCTGGCCGACGAGGCCGACCTCGTGCTCGACGATGCGCGCAGCACGGCCATCTACCGCATCGTGCAGGAAGCGCTGACGAATATCGCGCGCCATGCCGAGGCCAGCCACATCACCATCGCCCTGCACCGCATCGATTCCTCGCTGGCCATCACCATCCAGGACGACGGCCGCGGGATTGCCGAACACGACCTGGAAAAAGCCACGGCCCTGGGCTTGCTGGGCATGCGCGAACGGGTGTGGGGATTGAACGGCAGCATCCATATCGGCGCCGACAGCGAGCTGGGCGGCACGCGCATCGAAATCTCGCTGCCCATGCATGCGGAGGCGGCAGCGGCGGCGATGCAATAAAAAAGGCGCCCGCAGGCGCCTTTCACTTCGTCACATCGAACGATGCTTAGAATTTGTGTGCCAGGCCGATCTGGTACGAGGTCAGCGACTTCACGCGCTCGCGGCCAGCGTAAGCGTACACGTCGGTGCGCTTCGACAGGTGGTAGTCGTAGCCGACGCCGAATTCCTTGATGGTGTCCTGATCCTTGAACTTGTTGTTGCTTTGCTCTTGCTTGCCATACGACACTTTGGCATCGCCGCCGCCAACCGTGTAGTTCAGGCCGATCAGGTAGGACTTGAATTCGCCAGTCGTAGCTACCTTGGTGTCGCCTTTCGAGTAGGCGGCCGTGATCTTGGCCGGGCCGAATTTATAGCCGCCACCGATGGACCACAGGTCAGGCTTGGCGGCCGTTGCCGTTGCTTGCACGGCTTTTTCGTAGCCGGCGTGCAAGCTGATCGGACCGTTGTCGTAGGTTGCCAGGCCAATCACGCCTGCGTCAGCGCTGTTGACTTCGCTCAACACGTATTGCAGGCTGCCCACGAAACCTTCAAAGCTTGGGCTGTTGTAGGTCACTGCATTGTTGACGCGCGACGAACCGACGCCCGAACGCAGCAAGGTTTCATTGTTCTTGCCGACCACGCCGTAGGTGTTGAAAGGATCGACGCGGGCGATGGTGCCATCGACCAGATTCTTGGTGCGGCCCAGGATGGCGGTACCAAACGCGCCTTTCAAGCCCACATACGCTTGACGGTCGAACAACACGCCTTTTTGCGCGCCGGTGTCAGCCAGGAATTCACTTTCCAGGTTGAAAATTGCGGACAGGCCGCCACCCAGATCTTCCGTACCCTTGAAACCGAGGCGCGACGCGTTGTTTTCGCGTTGTACCGTCGGCTGGCCAGTGGTCTTGGCAATACCGAGGTCAACCAGGCCGTACACGGTGACGTTCGATTGTGCTTGTGCCGTAGCTGCTGCGAAGGTGCCGATGATCAATGCTGCCAGAGTAATTTTTTTCACTTGAGATTCTCTACATTAGGTTGGACAAGAGTGGTGCTGCTTAGCTGCTGAACCGAATCATGCCCACCAAATACTTCAACAATATGACATCGACAAGATGTTGTTTTTTAGCACAACATCTTGTCAGATAAAAACAACAGGCGAAAAAAAACCGCCCGAGGGCGGCTTGTGTTGCCGTGACTGCCTTACTTCAGGCGGCAGCTCAGCAGCCAGTAGTATTCCAGGCGCTTCATGCGGATTTCGCGGGCCGAGTGGGCAAACTTCTTGCGCAGGTGGCTATCCGACGGGAAATTCTTCAGCACTTCATAGCGCTCGCCCCCCTCCGTCGTGCGGAACTGGTGGGTATTGCCTTCCAGATCGGTGCGCGCGATGACCGTGCTGCTGCCGTCGACATAGGAATTGTCGATCAGTACCAGCAGGATGTCCTTGCCCAGCTTGCTGCGCAATTGCTTCAGGTACTTGTCCTGGTCTTCGCGCTTCACGTGCGACCACCAGAAACCGGCAAACACGGCCGTGAACTTGCCCAGCAGATCGTCCGGCAGATTGAATGCGTCGAGCTTGGCGAAGGTCACGTTGTCGGGCAAGCCGCGTGCCTGGGCCAGCGCCAGCATTTCATCGTTGATATCGGTGGCCAGCACGGACTCGGCCGACTCGGCGACCACTTCCGTCCAGTAACCGGTGCCGCAAGCCAGTTCCAGCACGGTGTGGCCTTCCAGCACGTCGGCGACCTTGTCGCGCAACACTTCCAGGTCTTCCTGGCGTTCGGGCTTGTCATAGACGCGCTCGTACTGCTGCGCGATGGTGGCGTAATATTTGGCAAGCTGATCGGTAATCATTGTTTCTTCTCTTCTTAAATAATCTTGGCCAGGCACCTCGCCCGGCCGACTTCATGCATTGTTATAGTTCGTAGTGCTCTTTATCACCGCTCATCGCCTGCTCGATGAGCTTGCGGTTCAGGGTCGGCGTCAGCAACTCGATAAAGGTATAGATATAGCTGCGCAAATACGCGCCTTGCTTGACGGCAACGCGCGACACATTCATGCCGAACAGGTGGCCGACAGGGATGGCGCGCAAGCCTTTGTCGCGCTCGGCATCGAAGGCCATACCCGCTATGATACCAATCCCCATGCCCAACTCGACATAAGTCTTGATCACGTCCGCATCGATGGCCTCCAGCAGGATGTCCGGCTTCAGGCCGCGCAGCACGAAAGCATGGTCGATCTTGTTGCGTCCGGCGAACGCGCTGTCATAGGTAATCAGGGGGAAAGCGGCGATTTCTTCCAGGGTCACGGACTTCGACTTGAGCAGCGGATGGTCGACCGGCACCACCACCACGTGTTCCCATTGATAGCAGGGCAAGGTGATCAAGCCATCGATGGCGGCGATCGATTCCGTGGCGATGGCCAGGTCGGCCTGGTCGCGCTGCACCATTTCGGCGATCTGGCGCGGATTGCCTTGCAGTAACGACAATCTTACCTTCGGGAACTTCAGCATGAAGGCTTGCACCACCTTGGGCAAGGTGTAGCGCGCCTGCGTATGCGTGGTGGCAATGGTAAAGCTGCCGCTGTCCTGCGCCGCGAACTCCTTGCCGATGCGCTTCATGCTGTCGATT
Source organism: Janthinobacterium sp. SUN137 (assembly GCF_030587265.1). Taxonomy (NCBI): domain Bacteria; kingdom Pseudomonadati; phylum Pseudomonadota; class Betaproteobacteria; order Burkholderiales; family Oxalobacteraceae; genus Janthinobacterium; species Janthinobacterium sp. SUN137. The sequence goes on from NZ_JAPWHZ010000005.1 coordinate 6,609, forward strand.
TCCTGCATGATCAGCTCGACCGATTCCAGCACCAGGCGGCCCGGCTCCGTCAAGCCGCGGATGCGCTTGCCGTGGCGCGTAAAAATATCCACGCCCAGTTCTTCCTCCAGCTCGATGATGGCTTTCGATACGCCCGGTTGCGACGTAAACAATGCCTTGGCGGCGTCCGTCAGGTTGTAATTCTGCCGGACCGCTTCGCGCACGAAGCGCAGTTGATGGAGATTCATTGCTGGTTTGCCCTAGATTGCCGTGATTTGCCGAGTTTCCGCCCCACCCATGATTTTGCGTTCATGCATATACGCATATCGCATATAAGCAAATGCGTACTTAGTAGTTTGGATTAAACGCCAAGTTTATTACTATTGCGGGTACTTTGGGGGTGAAAGCATGACTTTGTCTTATATAGTCTCAGGATTTGCCGTAGGATTACTCGTAGGAATGACCGGCGTGGGCGGCGGTTCGCTGATGACGCCGCTGCTAACCTTGCTGTTTGGCGTGCCGCCTTCCGTGGCCGTGGGCACCGACCTGGCCTTCGCCTCGATCACCAAGAGCGCCGGCACGCTGACGCACCGCCTGCGCGGCACCATCCGCTGGGATATCGTCAAGCGCCTGTGCATCGGCGCCCTGCCCGCCGCCGTCGTCTCGACCCTGGCGCTGAAATCGTTCGGCACCCTGTCGCCGGAAATCGGCCAGATCATCCGTTACTCGATCGCCGGCTCCGTACTGCTGACCGTCGTGGCGCTGATCTTCAAGGGCCGCATGCTGGCCTGGATCAATGCCCACCCTGAGAAACAATTACAAGGCAACAAGCTTGCCGCCGCGACCATTATTTCCGGCGCCGTGCTGGGCGTGCTGGTGACGGTGTCGTCGATCGGCGCCGGCGCCATCGGCGCCACCCTGCTGGTGATGCTGTATCCACGCATGAGCTCGGCCGAAGTGGCCGGCACCGATATCGCCTACGCCGTGCCCCTGACGGCCATCGCCGCCCTCGGTCACTGGTGGCTCGGCTCAATCCACTGGGAATTGCTGGCCTCCTTGCTGGTCGGCTCCCTGCCCGGCATCACGCTCGGTTCCTGGGTCGCCCGCTCCGTGCCGGAAAAGTTTTTAAGAGTGCTGCTGGCGATGACCTTGACCGGCGTGGCAGTGAAGCTAATCTATTAATTGACCGACCATGTGACAAGAGCAGTATCAAGAACATAATCCCAGGCAATCTTCCAGCACCCCGGCTTTTTTAGGAATTGATATGTACCATTACGATCAGTACGACCACCTCATCATCAAAGAACGCATCGCCCAGTACCGAGACCAGGTTGCGCGCCGTATCGCCAATGAACTGACGGAAGAGGAATTCATTCCGCTGCGCCTGCAAAACGGCCTGTACATGCAGCGCCATGCCTACATGCTGCGCATCGCCGTGCCGTACGGCTTGCTGTCGTCGAAGCAGATGCGCATGTTCGCGCACATCGCGCGCAAGTACGACCGCGGCTATGGCCACTTCACCACGCGCCAGAACATCCAGTTCAACTGGATTGAGCTGGAGCAAACGCCCGATATCCTGACCGACCTGGCATCCGTGGAAATGCACGCGATCCAGACCTCGGGCAACTGTATCCGTAATACAACATCCGACCCGTTCGCCGGCGTCGCGGCCGATGAAATCATCGATCCGCGCCCGTACGCGGAAGTCTTGCGCCAGTGGAGCACCTTCCACCCCGAATTCATCGCCCTGCCGCGCAAGTTCAAGGTCGCCATCAATGGCGCCGAAGAAGACCGCGCCGCCATCGCCGTGCACGATATCGGCTTGACGGCCGTGCGTAATGCGGCCGGCGAAGTGGGCTTCAAGGTCATGGCCGGCGGCGGCATGGGCCGCACGCCGATCCTGGGCAGCGTCGTGCGCGAATTCCTGCCGTGGCAGCACTTGCTGACCTACATCCAGGCCATCATGCGCGTGTACAACCTGCACGGCCGCCGCGACAACAAATACAAGGCGCGCATCAAGATCCTGTTGAAAGCCATCGGCGTGGAGGAATTCACGCGCCAGGTGGAAGCCGAATGGGTCGATCTGAAGGATGGCCCGGAAACCTTGAGCGCCGAGGAAATGCAGCGCGTGGCGGACTTCTTCAATCCGCCCGCCTACCTGGCCCTGCCGGAACTCGACTACAAGGCCGAGCACGCGGACAACAAGGCGTATGTGAACTGGCTGGCGCGCAACGTCAAGCCGCACCAGCGCCCCGGCTACGTGGCCGTGGTACTGTCCTTGAAGAAAACGGGCGTGCCGCCGGGCGACGCGACGGCCGAGCAGATCGACTTCGTGGCCGATCTGGCCGACCGCTACAGCTTTGGCGAACTGCGCGTGACGCACGAGCAAAACCTGGTGCTGGCCGACGTGGAGCAATCGAAACTCTTTGCACTGTGGCAAGAAGCCAAGGCGCACGGCCTGGCCACGCCGAACATCGGTTTGCTGACGGACATGATCTGCTGCCCCGGCGGCGATTTCTGCTCGCTGGCCAACGCCAAGTCCTTGCCGATCGCGGCCGCCATCGCGGAACGCTTCGACAGCATCGACTTCCAGCACGACATCGGCGAAATCGAACTGAATATTTCCGGCTGCATCAATGCCTGCGGCCACCATCACGTGGGCAGCATCGGCATCCTGGGCGTCGACAAGGATGGCAGCGAATGGTATCAAGTGTCGATTGGCGGCGCGCAAGGCAACAACGCGGCCATCGGCAAGATCATCGGACCATCGTTCTCTTCCCTGCAGATGCCTGAAGTCATCGGCCGCCTGCTGCACGTCTACGTGCGCGACCGCCACGAAGGCGAGCGCTTCGTCGATACGGCCCAGCGCCTGGGCCTGGCGCCGTTCAAGGAACACGTATATGCAACGCCGATCACCGTCGGCAACCTGGTGGGAGAAGACGAATATGTTTGAAGTACGCGAAGAAATCATCAAGAATGCCGCCGTGGTGCCGAATATCTGGGGCTTGCTGCGCCTCGATGAAAACGACACGCCGGAAACGGTGGTCGTTCCGGCCGGCAAGGTCATCGTGCCGTTGCTCGTTTGGCAAGCCCAGCGCGCAACCCTGGCCGCGCGCCTGCCCGACATCGGCGTGTGGCTGGCCAGCGACGAGCGCCCGGAAGAACTGGCGGCCGACGTGGCGCAACTGCCCGTCATCGGCGTGGATTTCCCGAAATTCACGGATGGCCGCGGCTACTCCATCGCCTTCAACCTGCGCGCCCGCCTGGGTTTCCAAGGGGAATTGCGCGCCATTGGCGACGTGTTGCGCGACCAGCTGTTTTCCATGCACCGCGTCGGCTTCGATGCGTATGCGACGCGCCCGGACCGCAGCATCCATGACGCCTTGAAAGGTTTGTCTGTCTTTTCGGAAACCTACCAGGCGTCGTGGGATCAAAAATCGCCGCTGTTCCGCCGCCACCAGCGCGAAGGCCAGAATCCTGACCTCGACAACGCGGCCGGCATCTGAGGGCCAATCATGAGCGATCTGACTTCTTTGATACACGCCACCGAGCAAACGCTGACACGCATCGCCGCGGATTTTTCGCCGGCCGTGTTCGCGTCCAGCCTGGCAGCCGAAGACATGGTGCTGACCGACATGATTCTCAAGGCAAAGCTGCCCATCGGCATCTTTTCCCTGGAAACAGGCCGGCTGCACCAGGAAACCCTGGCCGTGCTCGACAAGGTCAAGGCCCGCTACGACCACGACATCACCCTGTACCGCCCGCAGCCCGACGCCGTGGCTGCCTACGTGGAACAGAACGGCTTGAACGCGTTCTACAATAGTGTCGAAATGCGCCGCGAATGCTGCCGCATCCGCAAGGTCGAACCGCTGGGCCGCGCCCTGGCTGGCAACAAGGCCTGGGTGACGGGCCAACGCCGCGCCCAGTCCACCACGCGCGCCGAATTGCACGTGCAGGAAGAGGACGCCGCGCATGGCATGACGAAATTCAATCCGCTGGCCGACTGGTCGGAAGAAGACGTGTGGGCCTATATCCGCGCCAACGACGTGCCCTACAACGCGCTGCACGACCAGGGCTACCCGTCGATCGGCTGCGAACCGTGCACGCGGGCCGTCCAGCCTGGTGAAGATGTGCGCGCCGGACGCTGGTGGTGGGAAAACCCGGATTCGAAGGAATGCGGCCTGCACATGGTGGACGGCAAATTGATACGCATCAAATCCGTGGCAGCTTGATCAGACACAACAGATACAGCAGAACAAGAAAGCACCCTATATGAGCAATATTTTGAACCAGCGTCACCTCGACAGCCTTGAATCGGAAGCCATCCACATCATGCGCGAAGTGGCGGCCGAATCGGCCAACCCTGCGCTGCTGTTTTCCGGCGGCAAGGATTCCGTCGTCCTGCTGCGTTTGGCCGAGAAAGCCTTCCGCCCAGGCAAGTTCCCGTTTCCCCTCGTACATATCGACACGGGCCACAACTTCCCGGAAGTCATCACTTTCCGCGACAAGAAGGTGGCGGAACTGGGCGAGCGCCTGATCGTCGGCTCCGTGGAAGACTCGATCAAGCGCGGCACCGTGCGCCTGCGCAACCCGGCCACGGATTCGCGCAATGCGGCCCAAGCCGTGACCTTGCTGGAAACCATCGCCGAACACGGTTTTGACGCCTGCATCGGCGGCGCCCGCCGCGACGAGGAAAAGGCCCGCGCCAAGGAACGCATCTTTTCGTTCCGCGACGAATTCGGCGCCTGGGATCCGAAAGCCCAGCGTCCGGAACTGTGGGACCTGTATAACACCCGCGTGCATCCCGGTGAAAACATGCGCGTCTTCCCCATCTCGAACTGGACCGAACTTGACGTGTGGCAATACATCGCCCGCGAAAAACTGGAATTGCCGCCGATCTACTTCGCACACGAGCGCCAGGTGATCCCGCGCAACGGTTTATTGGTGCCGCTGACGGATCTGACGCCGCCGCGCGAAGGCGAAACGGTGGAAACGCAGGTCGTGCGCTTCCGCACGGTGGGCGATATTTCGTGCACCTGCCCCGTGTCATCCGATGCGGCGACGGTCGACGCCATCATCGCCGAAACGGCAATCACGCAAATCACGGAACGGGGCGCCACCCGCATGGATGACCAGACGTCCGAAGCCTCGATGGAAAAACGCAAGAAAGCAGGGTATTTCTAATGAACGCAGCAATCCAGAACACCAATCTCACCGACAGCGTCGAACGCGGCATGTTGCGTTTTATCACGGCCGGTTCCGTCGATGATGGCAAAAGCACCCTGATCGGCCGTTTGCTGTTCGACAGCAAGGGCATCTTCGCCGACCAGCTCGACGCCATGTCGCGCTCCAAGCACAAGCGCACGGTGGGCGACACGGTCGACCTGTCGCTGCTGACGGACGGCCTGGAAGCGGAACGCGAGCAAGGCATCACCATCGACGTGGCTTACCGCTACTTTGCCACGCCGAAACGCAAATTCATCATCGCCGACACGCCCGGCCACGAGCAATACACGCGCAACATGGTCACCGGCGCATCCACGGCCGATGCCGTCATCATCCTGATCGACGTGTCGAAAGTCAAACTGGGTGACGATGGCAGCGTGGAACTGTTGATCCAGACCAAACGCCATTCGACGATCGCCCATTTGCTGCAGATCGAGCACGTGGTCGTTGCCGTCAACAAGATGGACCTGGTCGACTACGATGAAACGGTGTACAACCGCATCGTCGCCGCCTACCGCGAATTCGCCCAGTCGCTGGGTTTGAAAGATATCACACCGATCCCCCTGTCCGCCTTGACGGGCGACAATGTCGTCGAACGCGGCGACAAGCTGGGCTGGTACACGGGCCCGACCCTGATCGAGCTGCTCGAATCGCTGTCCGTCTACGACGAATCGCACGACACGCCGTTCCGCTTCCCCGTGCAACTGGTGGCGCGCCACAATGGCCACGAAGCGAACGACTTCCGCGGCTACATGGGCCGCATCGAGGCGGGCAAGGTCAGCATCGGCGACACCCTCGTGGTGCAGCCATCGGGCCAGACGGCCACCGTCAAGGATATCGTCACCCTGGACGGCTCGCTGCCGACGGCCGTGGTGGGCCAGTCCGTGACCTTGCTGCTCAATGAATACCTGGATATCTCGCGCGGTGACTTGCTGGCAAGCAACGATCGCCCTGCCACCCTGCTGAAACAGGTGGTGGCCGACGTGTGCTGGCTGTCGGAAGACGCGCTGGACCTGCGCCGCAAGTACTGGATCAAGCATGGCACGAAACAGACGGCGGCCAAGGTGACGGCGATCGAATCTATCCTCGACATCAACACGCAGCAGCGCCATCCGGCCGAAGGCTTGAAGCTGAACGACATCGCCCGCATCAGCCTGAACGTGCAGCAGGCGCTGGCGGCCGACGCGTATGCCGATATCCGTGCCACGGGCGCGTTTATCCTGATCGATGAAGTGACCCACCAGACGGTCGCGGCCGGCATGGTTCGGCTCTAACCCCGTATCGTCCAGGAAAGGCAGCCATATGAACAGCTCCCCATCTCTCCCCGGCAAGGTCTACCTGGTCGGTGCCGGCCCCGGCGCGCAAGACCTGATGACCTTGCGCGGCGCGCGCCTGCTGGCGCAAGCGGACGTCGTGCTGCACGACGCGCTGGTCACCGAAGAGATGCTGGAGCTGTGCCCGCAGGCGCAAAAAATCCTGGTCGGCAAGCGCTGCGGCCAGTTGTCGACGGCGCAGGCGTTCATCAACAAGCAACTGGTCGACAACGCGCGCAAGCACGCCGTCGTCGTGCGCCTGAAAGGGGGTGACCCAATGCTGTTCGGCCGCGCCGACGAGGAATTGCGCGCGCTGGAAGAGGCGGGGATCGCCGTCGAAGTGGTGCCCGGCATCACCACGGCCCTGGCGGCCGCGGCCGCCACGCAGCAGCCGCTGACCAAGCGGGGCGTGTCGCGCAGCGTGGCATTTTTCACGTCCAGCACGGCGCCGGGCGAGCCGGACCAGACGCGCATTCCCGACTGCGATACCCTGGTGCAATACATGGGTGGCCGCGAAGCCATCGCCACGGCCCAGCGCCTGCTGGCCCAGGGCCGCCGTGCCGACACCCCGGTGGTGGTGATTGAAAACTGCAGCCGCCCGGACCAGCGCATCGTGCGCCTGCCGCTGAGCACCCTGGTGCATGGCCTGGGCGACACCCACGGCCCCGTGCTGGTGATGCTGGGCGACGCCATGGCCGCGCGCGCGCACCAGGTCACGGAGGAAACGGTCGCTATTCTGGCGCGCCATGCTTGAATAAACACACCGTATTTTACCGACTTTAGAGTCAGTAACTGACGTCTTCCGAGGAAACATGATACGATGCTCACGCATCTTTTCTCGAGAAGTTGTTGCGTGATAGCAAGAAAATCACGCTTCGCCCCGCCATAGCGCTTGCTGCGCGGCCTCCCGGCTGACGGGAGCCGCCCGGCAATCTCCCCGAAAAAAGCTGCGCCCGCAGGCTGCAATACCGCGCCGCGCAACTTGAGCCGTCACAATCAACAATGAATTTCTCTTCCGTGCGCGAAGCCCTGACTTCGCTCAGCCGCAGCAATGCCGGCGTCGCCGGCGCTGTGCTGCTCAGCATGCTCGCCTCCATCGCCCTGTGGACGGTATTCCCGAATATCGACGATGAAAACCACTTACTGGAATGGCTGCAGGCGCTGTTCCTGGCCCTGGCCTGCACCGTGCACGGCACGCGCGCCTGGCAAGAGACTGACCGCCAATCCTTGCGTTTCCTCATGCATGCCGGCTTGTCCGCCCTGCTGTTCGGCTTCCTGTTGCGCGAACTCGATATCGACCAGTTCGGCACGGCGCCCGCCTGGGCGCAGCTGGAAAAAGCCCTGCGCGTGGTGGAATTGCTGATATTGATACGCGTGCTGATCTTTTTCGCACCGCGCGCGCGCAAGGTATTTGCCCATGCGCCGCAGATTTTCAGCATGCGCATCACCATCCTGACGGCCATCGGCGGCTTGCTGATGGTCGCCGGCTGGCCCTTCGACAAGAAGGTCTTCCATGGCATGCCGGACGCCTATGCGCTGCTGGGCGAGGAAGTCTTCGAACTGGGCGCCTATCTGCTGCTGTTCCTCGCATCGCTGTCCGACAGCTCGGCCGCCGCCCGCATCAGCCTGGCGCCGAAGACAAAGCTGGCCTAGCCCAGTTCAAACGAGGATGGCAGCGGCAGCAGTCGCTCCAAGGTAGCGGCCACGCGCAACAGGCGCGGGTCGTCGTCCTCGGCCTCGTCGCAGGTATCGTTGATACAGAAAAACGGCAAGCTGCCGAAACGCGCCGCCAGCTCCTCGAGCTGCTGCGGCGCCTGCACATCGCCGCTGGCGATATGCAGCGGGTCGAGCATGCGCGCCCGCGCCAGCCCCTGATGCACCATCCAGCGCGGCACCAGGTCGGGCAGCAAGGCCGGCACCTGCCACGAGCGGAACACCGTCGCGCGCACGCCGGCAAACATGGTCGGCGCCAACCCTTCCAGTACATGCAGCGCGCTTTTCAGCATGGGCCGCGGCGCATGCGCATACAGGCGCGGTTCATGCCGGTAATCGGCGTAGTGCGCCGACAGCCATTGCCGCGACAAGGTGGCGCAATTGACGGGCGCCGCCACGTCGGCGCGCAAGCCCTGCAGCTCATCCTGCAGCGCGCTCTCCGTGAAAACGCTCAACCGCCCATCCCCTTCCCCGCCAAACCAGAATGCGGGTTCGAACGGCGCGCCGAAAAACACGTCGTCGTTCAGATACAGGAAACGCTCGGACAGACCCGGAATATGGTGCAGATACGATTCGATATGGCCGGAATCGAACACCGGCAGGGATGCGCCGGGCATCAGGCTCGCATGGTCGATCACCGTCAGGCGCTTTGATGCGCGCAGCCAGCGGGGCACTTGCCGGTCCGTCAGCAGGTAGACATGGCCGTGGCCGGGGAAGAAGCGCTCGAGCGCGCGCAGGTTGTAGCGCAGTTCGCCATTGTCGCGGTAGCGCCCCGCCACGTTGCCGTGCAGGGCCAGCTGGCCGGGATGCGCCTGCGCCCAGGCGGCATATGCCTGCTGCCGGCGCGCGCGCCAGGCGGGATCGGCGCCGTCCACCCACAGGTAGACGATGTCGATGCCGCTCAAGGCAGAGGGCTGGAGCCTGGCGCCGCCACGCAGTAATCGGCGATGGCGGCAAGCACGCTGGCGTTCTCGCCCACCGCCTCGACCACCTTCAGGCGCAGCGCCGGATGCTGCTGGCGCAATTCTTCCAGCAACAGCGGCAAGTCGCGCAGCACATGCCCGCCCTGCCCCAGGAACACGGGCACCACGGTGGCGTCCAGGATGGCGCCGGCGGGCAGCTGGGCCAGCAGGGTCGCCACCAGTTCGGGCAGGCGCGGCGTCATCAGTTCCAGGAAGGCCAGGTGCACGCCGGTGCCCGGCATGCGCGCCTGGGTCAGGTCGCGCAGGCGCTCGAAGGGCGCGGCCCACGATGCGGCGCGCGCGCCATGGGCAAACAGGATCAGCGCCTGCTGCACGTTCGTCTCCATCAGTGCCGCTCCACCCACCACAGGGCGCCCAGCGCCAGCAGCAGGTACAGGGCGCTCGGCGCCACAGCCGTCAGGAAGGCCGGCCAGGTGCTGAGCAGCCCGAGATGCGAGAACAGGGTGTTGACCAGCATGAAGCTCACGCCGATCATGATGCCGATGAAGATCTTCAGGCTGATGCCGCCGCTGCGCGTGTGCATGTAGGCGAACGGCAGCGCCAGCGCCATCAGCACGAAAATGGCCAGCGGATCGATCAGCTTTTTCCAGAAGGCGATGCGGAAACGCTCGGTTTCCTGCTTGTTCTCGGCCAGGTGGCGCGTGTACACGGCCAGTTCGCTGGCCGACATGCGCTCGGGATCGGACGCCGACACCGTCAGGATCTTCGGCGTCACTTCCGACGTCATGTCCTTGCTGGCGCTTTGCACCGTGCGCACCAGGCTCGTTTCCTGCCCATAGTAGTTCGCCAGCTTCGGCTCGAAGCCTGGCGAGGCGGCCGCGCTGTTCGAGAACGACGTTTCCGTCACCTCGGTCAGGCGCCAGATATTATTGCCCTGATACGTAGCTCCCTTGGCCACGGTCAAGGTGCGCAAACGCATATCGGTGTCAAATTCATACAGCTTGACGTTTTTCAGCTGGCCGTCCGGACGCGCTTCGCCGACATTGAAAAAGCGCGAACCGGTGACGGTGCCCGTCAAGCCCTCGCTCTTGACCATGTCCTTGGTCCACAGGCCGGAGCGAAACTCGCTCGACACGGCCGCGCCGCGCGAGGTCAGCTTGAGGCGTTCGGCCAGCGGTTCCGTGCGCGGCGTGATCAACTCGCCGAAGATGAAGGTGATGACGACGAAGACGATACCGATGCGGAACAGGAAACCGGCCGCCATCGCCGTCGACATGCTCGATGCGCGCATGATGGTAAATTCGGAGCTGGCGGCAAACTGCGCCATCGTGTAGATGGTGCCGATCAGCGCCGCGATCGGCATCACCTCGTACACGTGTCCCGGCACCAGCACCAGCACGTACAGGAAGGCATACTGGATGGTGTAGCCGTTGCGCCCCACCTTGGGCAGCTCGCCCGTCAGGTCGATGAAGGCTTGCAGTGCCAGGAAGGCCAGCAGCACGAACAGCACCGCCTGGAATATCGAGACCGCAAAATAGCGCTGTAAAATCTTCATTTCGATGCCGCTTTACTTGTGTTGCCGGCGCGGCGCGCGCGCTTGAAAGCCGCCAGCAAGACCAGCGGATGATAGCGGTGGTTCACATTCAGGCGCCACGCGAACAGCCCCACCACGGCCAGCGCCGCCAGCAGGTGCAACGGCCACCAGGCCAGACCGAATGTCAGCCGGCCCTGCTTCACGCTCGCTTCGATGACCTTGATCAGGTTGCTGTACGTAAAGAAAATCAGCAGGGCGATGATCAAATTGGTCGAACTGCCGGCACGCGGATTGACAAAGCCCAGCGGAATGGCCAGCAGGATCAGCATCAGGCCGATCAGGGGCGCACTGACACGCCACAGCAGTTCGGCCATGGTGTAGGGGTTCGGCTCGGCGATGAGCGCCATGGTGCTCATGGCGCGCACGCCCAGTTCCGCGCCCAGTTCCTGCTGCTTGCTCTCGATGCGCATGATGTACTGTTCGAATTCCATGGTCTGGAAGTCCGCCTGCGTCGGCACGCCCTGGTAGCGGCGGCCGCTCTTGAGCACCAGGAAGCGTTCGCCCTTGGCGTCGGTATTGATCACGCCTTCCTTGGCGACGACGACGACGGCGCTGCCTTTTTCATCGACTGTATTGACGAAGACGTTCTGCACCACGGTCTTCTCGCCGCTGACGCCCTCGACGAAGAAAATGCGGTTGCTGCCGGCCGATTCGCGGAACTGGCCAGGCGTGACTTTCTGCAGGTCTTCGCGCTTCTCGAAGCGCGCCACGTATTCATCACTCTTCTTTTGCGCCCACGGCGTGGCGTACAGGCTCAGGATGCCGGTGGCCAGCACCAGCGGCAGGCCGAAGCTGAGCACGGGCCAGATCCAGCGCGACAGGCTCAGGCCGGAGGCGAACCACACCACCATCTCCGACTCCTTGTAGCTGCGGGTGACGACCATCAGCACCGAGATGAAACCGGTGAGGATGAGGATGGTGGGCAGCTGCATCAGGGCGGAAAAAACCATCAGGGACATGACGTCGGACGACGCGATCTTGCCGCCCGCCGCCTTGCCGAGAATACCGATCAGCATCCAGGTGAGCAGGATGCTGAACAAAACTGTGAAGGTGGCCCCGGCGGCACTAGCCAATTCACGTCGAAGGGCGCGTTGAAAGATCATTCGGAGTTTATAATTCGGGTCAGTTAGTTGAGTAACACGTTACTAGTAAATGAAAACGGAGAACCAAATGGACTTTAGCATAAAAGCATTCGATACCAAGAGCACCCTCGGCACGGCCAAAAGCGGATGCATCGCGGTTGCGGTATTCGAAAACAAAAAACTGTCGCCAGCGGCAAAATCGCTGGACAGCAAGGGTGCGATTTCGGCTGCGCTGAAGTCCGGCGACATCAGCGGCAAGCCTGGCAGCACTTTGCTGCTGCGCGCAGTCGATGGCGTCGCCGCCGAACGTGTTCTGCTGGTAGGCATGGGCAGCGATGACGCTGTCAGCGAAAAAAGCTTCACGACCGGCGTACAAGCCGCACTGAAGGCCTTCGGCTCGCTGGGCGCTGCGGACGCCATTATCGCATTACCGCTGACTGAAGTGAAAGAGCGCGACGTAAATTGGGCAATCCGTTGCGTGGTGCAAGCCGCCCACGACAGCGAATACCGCTGCGACTCGCAAAAAAGCAAAAAAGATCCAGCACCGGCAGGCGTGCGCAAGATCGTCCTGGCGGCGCCTGCAACGGCAGCTACGCGCGGCGCGCTGGCGCAAGCCATCGCCATCGCCAACGGTTCCGACCTGACGCGCAACTTGGGCGACCTGCCGGCGAACATCGCCAATCCGACCTACCTGGCCAACACGGCCAAGCAGCTGGCCAAGGATTACAAGTTCGAAGTCGAAGTGCTGGACCGCAAACAGCTCGAAGCGCTGAAAATGGGCAGCTTCCTGTCCGTCACCAACGGCAGCGAGCAGCCGCCGAAGTTCATCGTCCTGAAACACATGGGCGGCAAGGCCAAGGATGCGCCAGTGGTCCTGGTCGGCAAGGGCATCACCTTCGACACGGGCGGCATTTCGATCAAGGCCGGTCCTGGCATGGATGAAATGAAGTACGACATGTGCGGCGCCGCCTCGGTCCTGGGCACCTTCCGCGCCATCGGCGAAATGAACCTGAAGCTGAACGTCATCGGCGTCATCGCCGCGTGCGAAAACATGCCGTCGGGCCGCGCCACCAAGCCGGGTGACATCGTCACCTCCATGAACGGCCTGACCATCGAAGTGCTGAACACGGACGCCGAAGGCCGTCTGGTGCTGTGCGATGCGCTGACCTACGCCGAACGCTTCAAGCCCGCAGCCGTGGTCGATATCGCCACCCTGACGGGCGCTTGCGTCGTGGCCCTGGGCCACCACAACAGCGGCCTGTTTACGCGCAGCGATGCGGCGCATGACCAGCTGGCCAATGAATTGCTGGCAGCAGGCAAGCAGTCGAGCGACACGGCATGGCGCATGCCGATCGAAGAGGCGTACAACGAGCAGCTGAAGTCGAACTTCGCCGACCTGGCCAACATCGGCACGCCAGGCGGCGGCTCGGTGACGGCAGCGGCCTTCCTGGAAAACTTCACCAAGAAGTACACCTGGGCGCATCTGGACATCGCCGGCACGGCGTGGAAGTCGGGCGGCTCGAAGGGCGCGACCGGCCGTCCCGTCCCCCTGCTGACGACGTTCCTGATCAACCGCGCGTAAGAGAACGCCAGACCAAACCTACTGCGCGGGGCTATTGGCGGCCGGCGATGCTCGCTGTACATAAAGTACAGCTGCGCTTCTCGGCCACCACTAGCTCCCGCTCGCTACGGTTTTGTCCGGCGTCGTTACGCAAGAAGACAGCCGCCATGGTCACTGACCCTGGCGGCTTTTTTATGTGCAGTTGAATCAGTAGACGACGGGATTGGGCAGAGGCGATGGCGCCACTTTCGGCTGCACCACCGCTTCCGGCACGGCGGCCGCTGGCGGCGGCGCTGAAATCGGCGCGGGCGGCGGTACCAGGCGCGCGGGGTCCTGCATGACGATGGTCAAAATGGACGGGTAGTCGAAACCGGCGCCCGTGTTGCGGTCGACGAAATAGCCGACGCCCAGGGTCAGGATGACATTGCCCCATACGCTGCCATTGAGCTTGGGATCGATATGGTCGTCCGTCGCGATGGCGGGCGAACCGTGCTTGCGGCAATCGACCTTCAGCGGTTCCTGGCTCTTGCGGATGGTGATGCGCCCGGGCGTGGTAACGAACCACTTGCCCACGTCGTTGCTGAGGATGCAGCCGGCGCCCGTCAACTCGCGGTTGTCCTGGATGGTTTGCACCAGCACCATCTGCTCGGTGTTGCCCGTCAGCGTAGCGCAGCCGCCCAGGCCCAACAGCAGCAGCGTCCTGGCGGCAAAGGGAGCAGACAGCGGCACGCGCATGGGAGCTCGCTTAACGGACGGGAATCGGCTGGTCGCCAGGCACGGCGACGGCGGTGACGCTGTTTTTCGGACTGCCTTCGATCAGGCGGTCGGAATACACGAGGTAGACCAGCGCATTGCGCTTGCTGTCGACCATGCGCACGACGCGCACGTGCTTGAAGAAGATCGAGGCACGCTCGGTAAACACTTCTTCCTGGCGCGGCAGCTTGCCCTTGAATTGCAGCGGCCCCACCTGGCGGCACGCCACGGCCGCATCGGCCTTGTCTTCGGCCAGGCCGACGGCGCCCTTGATGCCGCCCGTCTTGGCGCGCGACAGATAGCAACTGACGCCGGCGACGCGCGGATCGTCATACGCTTCGACGACGATCTTGTGGTCAGGGCCGATCAGTTTGAACACCGTGTCGACCGAACCGATGGTTTCGGCATGCGCCGTGGCGCAGGCAAAGCCCAGCACCAGAGCGGCAGGCAGCAATTTACGCATGAAGAGTATCCCGGGCACGCACGCAGGCGGCCATCAGTTGATGGGAGCGAAACGCTGGACCATAACGCCTTCGACTTCGATCAGTTGAAAGAACACGTCTTTCGGCCGGGTCCATATGGAACCGTCGGCGGCGCGATACACGATCATCGGCGTCAGATCCGCTTCCAGCGTGGCTTCGCACACCAGTTCATAAATGCCGCCCTTGTAGTGCCGATAACGCATCGCCGTCCCCTCAAGCCGTGGAATCTTCGCTCTTGTCGTCGGCCAGTGCCTTCTGCTTCTGCTTCAGGCCCTGGATCACTTTCAGTATGCCTTCCATGCCGGCCGCGCCATCGGCGCCGCTGAAGGCGTCGAGCACCTCATTGAGCACCTTGTTGCGCACGGTCGCTTCATCGGAAGACATTTCCAGCGCGCGCTGGGCTTTCGCCGCCTTTTCGGCCGCGCTCACGCGCGGCTTGGCAGCCGTCTTGCCGTGCGTCAGAGCAGCCTGCCAGATAACCCAGCGGCGCTGGGTCTCGAAAATCAGGTACTCATCCGGTTTGTCTTCTCTTCGCCGCACAATGTGGCCGTCACGCTGCGCCCACGCTTCAAATGCAGTTCGCATTTTCTTCCTTTGCAAATGCTACGCGCAAGTCTCACTATTAAAACTGCAACATTTCAAAATAGTACCATCTATTGATGTCGCAAAACAGTCTCATAGATATAGTACTGCAATTTATATAACAAGTCTGGCGGCGCCAAGGACGGAATTGACACTCCGTCCCCGGCACAGTGGTCATGTAATCGGAATAGCAATTACAACTAATTACAACTGCTTCCTGTTCGGTTCTTAACTTGGCTGTAACAAAGCCGTATGACACAGTTGTTACACGGTGCCATTTTAGTAGTTTTTATCGCGTTTTAGCGAGAAACTTTACACCTTTGTCGCGTTAAACGGCCAGACGCATCCTGCCGCGCCAGCCACTTATGCCAAATCAAACATAGGGGTTGATCAATGATACACAAAAACATAATATTCATGCGCCACGATTGGTTAAGTATAAATATTTTATTTGCACTCTTTTTCCCGGCAAGTAAATAAAGCCCGCACCGGCCAGGCAGCGCAGGACGCCGGCGACACGCATGCGGTAAGATTCGCGCCTATCGATACCTATTCAAGCAAGGATTTTTCCCATGAAACTCGCCACCTGGAACGTCAATTCGCTCAAAGTGCGCCTGCCGCAAGTGCTGCAATGGCTGACGGACAACCCGGTCGACATACTCTGCCTGCAAGAAACCAAGCTCACGGACGACAAGTTTCCCGTCGCCGAAATCGAGGCGGCCGGCTACCAGGTGGTCTTCAGCGGCCAGAAAACCTACAACGGCGTGGCCATCCTGTCGAAGCTGCCGATCACCGACGTGGTGAAGAACAACCCGCGCTATGAAGATGCGCAGCAGCGCATCCTGGCCGCCACCGTCAAAGGCGTGCGTGTCGTCTGCGCCTACGTGCCGAACGGCCAGAGCATCGATTCGGACAAGTACGAATACAAGCTGGGCTGGCTGGCAGCCCTGCACGACTGGCTGGCCGAAGAAGCGCAGCAGCACCCGCAACTGGCCGTCGTCGGCGACTACAATATCGCGCCCGACGACCGCGACGTGCACGACCCCGTCGCCTGGGCCGGCCAGGTACTGGTGTCGGACAAGGAACGCGCCGCCCTGCAGCGCCTGTTCGACCTCGGCCTGACAGACGCCTTCCGCCTGTTCGAGCAGGCCGACAAATCGTTTAGCTGGTGGGATTACCGCCAGCTGGGCTTCCGCCTGAACAAGGGCCTGCGCATCGACCACATCCTGCTCTCGCCCGCCCTCGCCGCCCGCTGCACGGCCTGCGTCATCGACCGCGTGCCCCGCAAGTGGGAACAGCCGTCCGACCATGCGCCCGTCGTGGCCACCATCGACTAGACAAGGCGCGCATCATCGACAATGGAGCACTCGCCCCGCAAATGGGAACAGCCGTCCGACCACGCGCCCGTCGTGGCAACGATTGATTAACTAAGGGCTATCCGCTCCAGCAATGCCTGCGCGTTCACGGCAGGCACGGGCGCGGAAAACAGATAGCCCTGCGCATAGCGGCAGCCGTTCGCCTGCAGCAGGGCGAACTGCTCTTCCGTCTCCACGCCCTCGGCCACGGCCGACAATTGCAGGCTGTCGGCCAGCGCGATGATGGCCGCCACGATGGCGCGGTCCTCTCCGCTGTGTTCGAGGTCCTTGATGAAGGCGCGGTCGATCTTGACCTTCTTCACGGGGAAGCGCTTCAGGTAGGCCAGGCTGGAATAGCCGGTGCCGAAATCGTCGATCGACAGGCGCAAGCCCATGCCATTGATCTGCCGCAAAATCTCCAGCGTATGCTCGCCGTGCTGCATCAGCGCCGTCTCGGTGATCTCGAATTCCAGCAGCGCCGGATCGATGCCCGTTTCCCGCACCACGGTCCCGATGGCCGCCACCAGGCCCTTGTGCATGAACTGGCGCGGCGACAGATTCACTGCCAAGGGCACGGGCTGCAAGCCCTGGCGCTGCCAGGCCATGCTTTGCTCGCACGCCTGGCGCATCACCCACTCGCCCACCGGCACGATCAAGCCGTTTTCCTCCATGATGGGGATGAAGCGGTCCGGCAGCACCAGGCCGTGGCCGGGACGGCGCCAGCGCAGCAGCACTTCCATGCCGTGCAGCCGGCGCGTGGCGATATCGATGACCGGCTGGTAAAACAGCTCGAACTGCTGCAGCGCCAGCGCCGTGCGCAAGCTGCTTTCCAGGTCGAAGTGCAGGGCCGCCGCCTGGTTCATCGTCTGCGTGAAGAACTGGTAGTTGTTGCGGCCATTGCCCTTGGCGTGGTACATGGCCGCATCCGCATGGCGCATCAGCGCGTCGACATCGCCGCCATCGTCCGGATACAGGCAGATGCCGATCGACGGCGTCACGTGCAGCACGTGGCCGTCGAGCGGAAAGGCGGGCGTCAGCGCCTCGATGACCTTCTCGGCCACGTGCGCCGCTTCGTCGCTGCCGCGGATGCCCGGCACCAGCACGACGAATTCATCGCCGCCCAGGCGCGCCACCGTGTCGCTGGCGCGCACGGCGCCGCACAGCCGGGCGGCCACTTCCTTGAGCAGCAGGTCGCCCGTCATGTGGCCCAGCGAATCGTTGATGGTCTTGAAGCGGTCCAGGTCGATGAACATCACGGCCAGCTTGCGCCCGGAGCGCTGCGCGGCCAGCATGGCCCGCTCCAGCCGGTCCGACAGCAGCGCGCGGTTCGGCAAGCCCGTCAGGTTGTCGTGGTACGCCATGTGATGCACCCGCGCCTCGGCCTGGCGCCGCTCGACGATTTCGCCCTGCAGCAGCAGGTTGGCGCCGGCCAGTTCGGCCGTGCGCTCCTGCACGCGCAATTCCAGCTCGTCGCGCGCGCGGCGCACCGCCTCGGCCGCCTCGCGGCGCGCCGTCACGTCGTCAACCAGCCACACGGAACGGCCATGCGCATGCGCCAGGTCGAACGGCCGGCCGGACAGGCGCGCCCAGAAGCGGCTGCCATCCTTGCGCACCAGCTGGTATTCGGACATGTGCACCCTGCCCGCATCGAAATCGCGCGCCGTCTCGCCGCGCGCCGCCTTCCACGCGGCCACGTCGGGATACAGGGCCTGCACCGACAGGCCGTTGATCTCGCCCGCTCCATAGCCGAACAGCTCTTCCATCTTGCTGTTGGCGCGCAAATTGTGGCCGCCCTCCACCACCGAGATGCCCAGCACGGCGCTGTCGAGGATGGCCTGGTTTTCCAGCAGCGCGTTGCGCAGGGATTCTTCGGCGCGCTTGGCTTCCGTGCGGTCCTCGATGATCCAGATGGTGCCGGCGGCGGGATCGTCGGGATTGACGACGTAGGCGATCAGCTGCGCCCACAAGGTGCTGCCGTCGCGGCGCATCATTTCCACTTCCGTCTGGAAGGGCTTGGCCACGGACAGGAAGGGAAAGGCCGCCGCGCCCAGCAATTCGTACGATTGCTGCGACACGTACAGCGCGCGCCCGGGCAAGCCCAGCGCCTCGTCGCCGCTGTAGCCGAACATCGCGGCAAAGCCCAGGTTATAGCGCGTGATCTGGCGGTTCTTGGTATACAGGATGCTCACCGAGGCATTCGTCATGATGGCCGCCACTTCCATCTGCGTCTGGCGGCTGGCCGTGACGTCTTCCAGGATCCAGATGGCGCCCTGTTCGCTGTGCGCCTGGTCGACGGCCTTGGCGCGGATGCGGCACCAGAACAGGCTGCCGTCGCGGCGGCGGAACAGCGATTCATCCTGCTCGTACGGCAAGCCCTGTCCCAGCAGCGGCGTGGCTTGCACGCCAAACGCCTCGTAGGCGGCGGGGGAAGGAAACAGCTCGGCGGCGGGCAAGCCCGTCATCTCCTCCTGCGCGTAGCCGAACATTTCGGCGAAGCGGGGATTGCAGCGCAGGACCAGGCGCGAACGGGAAAACAGGATGCCGACGGAGGCGTTGTCGAGGATAGCCTGCTGCTCCAGCATCAGCTGGCGCGTCGCCTCCTCGGCCGCCTTCTGCGCGCTGCGGTCGTCGAACAGCCAGATCGTGTCGCGCAGGCCGCGGTCCGTCTGGCTCTCCGGATTCAGGACATAGCCATACGCCAGCGCCCAGAAAGTGGAACCGTCGCTGCGGCGCATCTCCATCTCGCCCTGGAACGGCTGGCCGCGCCGCAGCAGGGGCGACGCCTGCCTGACGACATTTTCATACGCCGCGCGCGACGGATACAGGTCGGCGACGGCCATGCCCACGCCGCTGTCGCCATCGAAGCCGAAGCATTCGGCGAAGCGCCGGTTGTAGCGCAGCACGCCCTTGTCGCGCTGAAAACCGATGGCCAGGGGCGCGTTATCCATCACGGCCTGCATTTCCAGCATGGCGCGGCGCAGCTGGTCTTCATCGCGCCGGTGGTCGCTGATATCCTCGATGATCCAGACCGTGCCGTCATGCGTATTGAGGGGATCGACGGCGCGCCCGTGCAGGCGGCTCCAGAACAAGCTGCCGTCCTGGCGCCGCAATTCCAGTTCGGTGCGGTACGGCTTGCCCTTCGACAGCAGCGGCGCCGCTTCCAGCCCCAGGGCGCGGCAATGCTCGGCGGAGCGGTACAGCACCGCGCCCGGCATGCCCGTCAACTGGTGGCGCGCATAGCCGAGCATCTCGGCGGCGCGGATATTGCACTCCTCGATGAAGCCGCCTTTGGAAAAGACGATGCCAACGGCCGCGCTTTCCAGGATGGCCTGCTGCTCGAGCAAGGTCTTGCGCAAGGCTTGCTGGTCGCGCTGCTGCACGCGAATGTCGGCAAACACGAGGGTCGCGCCGGGCAAGCCATCGTCCACCAGCAGGGGCCGGGACCAGACCTGCACGGCGATGGCGCCCGCCGCCCCTTCCAGACTGCTGTCCCAGTGCCGCTCGCGCCCGGCCGCACCGAGCGCGCCGCGCAGCATGCTGGTGCTCGACGCGCGGTAGGCGTCCGTAAAGCAGTCGGCCAGCAGCCGGCCCGCGATATCCCGGCCCAGCAGGGCCTGCAAGGCGCCATTCGCCGCCACCACCATGCCGCAGGCATCGCAGGCGCAGGCCGGCAAGGCGATCAGTTGCAAGGCATCGGCGATGAAATCGGGACTGGTCGGTACGCGGTTCATGGACACCATGGGACGGTTAAGGACAAGATAAACATGCGCCTGGGAAAAGGATTCCTACAAGCATCATGGTGCTGCTAGATCATAAACCAGTTTCCCACGGTTTTTTCATATTCCTTATTGGCAATATCTGAAACACCACAGACCACCTGCAACACGCCCGTTGCAAGGCCGTTGCATGGCTGGAAAATGAAACAAATCGTTTAGAATAAAGCATGCGCCGCCCTCCCCAACCTCCGCTCGACCACCGCGACAAACCCGTCATCTGGACCGTCTCCGTCTCGCGCCTGTTCGACCTGTTCCGCGACATCACGCTCGAATACGACGACCTGGCGACGATCGAACCGATCAACCTGGGTTTCGACGACGCCGTGCGCCACATCCGCGAACGCATGGCCACGGAGCGCTGCGACGCCGTCATCGCCGCCGGTTCGAACGGCGCCTACCTGAAAGGCCGGCTGTCGGTACCCGTCATCATCGCCAAGGCCAGCGGCTACGACGTGATGCAGGCGCTGGCGCGCGCGCGGCGCATCTCGCCGCACATCGGCGTCGTCACCTACCAGGATCCGATGCCGGAACTGGCCGAATTTGCCGCCACCTTCGGCTTCCAGATCGCGCAGCGCACCTACGCCACCGAGGAAGACGCGCGCGCGCAGATCAATGAACTGAAGGCGGCCGGCGTCAAGGCCGTCGTCGGCGCGGGGCTCGTCACCGACCTGGCCGAGGAAGCGGGACTGGCCGCCGTCTTCGTGTATTCGGCCACGGCCATCCGGCGCGCCTTCGACGACGCGCTGGAACTGGCGCGCCTGACCCAGATCGAATCGAACCGCGGACGGCGCGCGGTGGTGGCCGACACCCTGCGCGCGCGCCACGGCCTGCACGATTTGCGCGGCGAATCGGAAGCGATGGAAGCGCTGCGCCAGTCGGTGGTGCTGTATGCCCGCTCGCCGGCGACGGTGCTGATCCAGGGCGAGACGGGCAGCGGCAAGGAACTGGTGGCGCAGGCGATCCACCGTGAAAGCCCGCGCAGCCTGGGCGCGAACCGGCCCTTCATCGCCATCAATTGCGGCGCCATCGCCGAATCCCTGCTGGAATCGGAACTGTTCGGCCACGAGGATGGCGCCTTCACGGGTGCGCGCCGGGGCGGCCATGCTGGCCTGTTCGAGGCGGCCAACCACGGCACCCTGTTCCTCGACGAAATCGGCGAAATGCCGCTGGCCCTGCAAACGCGATTGCTGCGCGTGCTGGAAGAGCGCGAAGTGGTGCGCGTGGGCGGCACGCGGCCCATCGCCATCAATGTGCGCATCATCAGCGCCACCCACTGCGACCTGGAACAGCGCATCCGCGAAGGACGCTTCCGCTCCGACCTGTTCTACCGCCTGGCCGTGCTGCGCCTGCATCTACCCGCCTTGCGCGAACGCGCCAGCGACATTCCAGGCCTGGCCGAATGGTCGCTGAAAAACGCGCTGGCGGCGCTGGGCGCCCGTCCGCATCCCAACCTGCACGCGGAAATCCAGGCTTGCGCGCCGCTGCTGCGCCGCTACGACTGGCCCGGCAACGTGCGCGAACTGCGCAACCTGGCCGAACGCCTGGCGCTGTTCCTGGCCGCCGAACCGCTGCAGGCGCTGACGCCCGCCTTCGTGCTGGGCGTGGCGCCGGAACTGGCCAACGCTGCCGGCACGGCGGCGCTGCCGCCCGGGGCTACCACCACCGCCACCGCTACGGCCGCGCCGCGCCTGGAAGACGAAAGCGCCAGCGCCGTGCTGGCGCGCTTCGGCGGGCGCCGCGACGCCGCCGCCCAGTACCTCGGCATCAGCCGTACCACCTTGTGGCGCCGCCTGCGCGCCGGCTGACTTTTCCAACCAGACAAAAAACACCATGGACGACTGGGCTCACTTGCACGATTTATGGCAGCGCTGCACGGGACAAGGCGCCGCGAGCGGCAACCCGGGACTGGCGCGCGACCACAGCGACATCAAGGCGCTGTACGCACGCGGCATTTCGATGGAAGACGCGCTGCACTTCCTGTATCAGCAACGGCCGACCCTGCAAGCCTACACGGACTGGATCGCCGCGCGCACGCGCCCACGCCCGGCCCACGCCGGCAGCCCGCACGAGGACGTGCTATCCGTTGCCGAGCTGCGCCATTTCGAGGAGCACGGCTACCTGGTGCTGCGCGGCGCCGTGCCGCGCGCGCAGTGCGCCGCTGCCCGGGCGGCGATCTGGGACTACCTGGGCGCCAGCCCGGACGATGCGGCATCGTGGTACCAGCCGCATCCGGGCAAGCGGGGCCTGATGCTGCAGTTTTCCGACCACCCTGCCCTCGAGGAAAACCGCCACGTCGCGCACATCCGCCACGCCTACCAGCAGCTATACGGCACTGGCGCCGGCATCTACGCCAGCATCGACAAGGTGAGCTTCAATGCTCCGGAAACGCCGCAGCACCGTTTCCTCGGCAGCGCCCTGCACTGGGACGTCAGCCTGCAGCAGCCGATTCCATTCAAGCTGCAAGGCATGCTGTACCTGAGCGACTGTCCCGCGCAGCATGGCGCCTTCCACTGCGTGCCCGGCTTCCAGCACCGCATGGCCGGCTGGCTGCGGCAAGTGCCGCCAGGGCGCCAGCCGCGCGAATGGGCCGTCGACGACTTGCGGCCCGTACCCGTCGAAGGCATGGCCGGCGATTTCATCATCTGGCACCAGGCCCTGCCCCATTGCGCCACGCCCAACCGCGGCCCGGCGCCGCGCATGGTGCAATACCTGACCTACCATCCGGACCACTGCCAGGACCACGATGGATGGATCTGAGCCGCTCATCCTGCCCTGGCGCCGCTCATCCCGCGGCGCTGGCCGCGCGTTCCCGGCGCCGCTAGCATGGTCGTCAAGGAGGAGTACCCCATGAAACGAACACTGCAAACATTGATCTTGCTCAGTACGGCGCTGCTGGCGGGCGCCAGCCAGGCCGCCGCGCCCAATGCCTTCACGGTCGAGGTCACCGGACAAGGCCGTCCCCTGATTCTGATTCCCGGCCTCGCATCCTCGGGCGAAGTGTGGCAAGCCACGGTGGCGCGCCTGTGCGGCCCGCAGGCCGCGCGCCAATGCCACGTGCTGACATTGGCCGGCTTTGCCGGCGTGGCGCCCATCACAGGCGACCTGCTGGCGCAGGCGGAACAACAGCTGGCCGACTACATCGGCACCCGCAAACTGGGCCAGCCGGCCATCATCGGGCATAGCCTGGGCGGCTTCCTGGCCCTGAAAATGGCCATCGACCATCCCGCCCAGACGGGCAGGCTGGTGATCGTCGATTCGCTGCCGGCGCTGGGCGCGACGCAGCTGCCCTCCATCACGCCGGAGCAGCTGCAAGCCATGTCGCAGCAGATGCAGGCGGCCATGCGGGCCCAGGATGCGGCGGCCGCCAGCGCCAGTCAGCGCCGCACCGTCGCGGCCATGGCCAGCGCGCCGGCCGACGTGGAACGCATCGTCGGCTGGGGCCAGCGCTCGGACCGCGAAACGGTGATCAAGGCCATGGGCACCCTGATGGCCAGCGATTTGCGCCAGGACGTGGCGAAAGTGCAGTCGCCCACGCTGGTGCTGGGCACCTGGATCGCCTATAAGGACTACGCGCCGCGCGCCGCCATCGAAGCCACGTTCCAGCAACAGTATGCACAGCTGCCCGGCGTGCAGATCGCGCTGGCCGACACGGCGCGCCACTTCATCATGTACGACCAGCCGGACTGGATGTTCGGCCAGATCGAGCAATTCCTGCGTTGAGCCATGACGCCAACCCACCGCCCCCCGTTGCTGGCTCGGATCGACTGGTACTGGACCTTCCAGCTGGCCGGCTGGGGCGCGCTGGCCCTGTTCAACAGCGTGTACGGCGGCTCCTCGCAACTGCGCATCGTCGCGACCATCGCCTGCTGGGGATCGCTGGGCGGCTTGCTGCTGTCGCACCTGTGGCATGGCGTGCTGCGCCGGCGCGGCTGGGCGGCAAACGGCTTGCGCTGGAAACGCATCGTGCCGTCGCTGATCCTGCTGGCCGCCATCCAGACGGCCAGTGTGACGGCCGCCTTCCACGTCATGTATCCGCCCGACATCCTGCGCGGCATCGCCTGGCTGCCTGGCGCGCTGCTGTTCTGGTTCGGGGTCTTCCTGACCTGGACGGTGTTCTACTTCACCGCGCTGTCGCTGCGCCGCGCCGCTCGCCTGGAAGCGGAAACCCTGCGCCTGCAGCTGCACGGACGGGAGGCCGAACTGCGCGCCCTGCAGGCGCAAGTCAATCCGCATTTTTTCTTCAACAGCCTCAATAGCGTGCGCGCGCTGATCTTCGAAGACCGCGAAGCGGCCGCGCACATGATCGACCAGCTGGCAGGCCTGATGCGCCACGCGCTGCAATCGGGCCAGCACGCCACGGTGCCGCTGGCGGCCGAACTGGACGCCGTGCGCGCCTACCTGGCCATCGAACAGATACGCTTCGAGGAACGCTTGCGCGTCAGCTTCGCGATCGAAATCGGCGCGCCCGACCTGGAACACGTGCGCGTGCCGCCCATGGCCCTGCAGACGCTGGTGGAAAACGCCGTCAAATACGGCGTCGAAGCGAGCGCCGAGGGCGCCGACATCCGCATCGCGGTGCGCCGCGCCAGCCCCGCCGACGGCGCGGCCATGCTGCAGATCGACGTGACCAACACGGGCGCCTTGCGCGAACCGGGCAACTCCACCTGCGTCGGCCTGCGCAATGCGCGCCAACGGCTGCAACTGGCTTGCGGCGAGCGCGCTAGCCTGGAATTGCGCGAACAGGCCGGCTGGGTGCATGCCACCATCCACCTACCGGAGCGGGCATGAACGGCCAGCCGCTCAAGGTACTGCTGGTCGATGACGAGCGCCTGGCGCGCGCCGAGCTGCGACGGCTGCTGGCGCCGCATGTGCAGCGCGGAGCCGTGGAGATCGTGGGCGAGGCGGCCAGCGCGGCCGACGCCATCGCGCAGATCGGCAAGCTGCGGCCCGACCTGCTGCTGCTCGACGTGCAGATGCCGGGCGGCTCCGGCTTCGACCTGCTGGCCGCGCTCGATGATGCCCCCGACGTCATCTTTTGCACGGCCTTCGACCAGTACGCGCTGCAGGCGTTCGAGGTCAGCGCCCTCGACTACCTGCAAAAACCCGTGCAGGCGGCACGCCTGGCGACGGCGCTGGCACGCGCCGGCGCGCGGGCGCAAGCCGTGCCGCCGCCCGCGCCGCGCAAAGTCTTCATCAAGGATGGGGAACGCTGCTGGTTTGTGGCGTTTGACGACATCCGCCTGCTGGAATCGGAAGGCAACTACACGCGCGTGCATTTCGGCGCGCAGCGCCCGCTGATGCTGCGCACCCTGAACCAGCTGGAAGAAAAGCTCGATCCCGCCCTGTTCCTGCGCGCCAACCGGCGCCAGATCGTCAACCTGGCGCAGGTGGCGCAAGTGGCGCCGAATGCGGCCGATAGCCTCGACCTGCGCCTGCTGGATGGCAGCGTGGTCGAGGTGTCGCGCCGCCGCGCGCAACAGTTCAAGGCCGCCTGCGGCCTGTAGCGGGACTACTTCAGCGCGGGGATCGGCTGCGCCTGGAAAGCGGGGCGCGGCTGCTCCCTGAGCTTTTTCGCCAGCATGTCGAGCGCCACTTCCAGTTGGCGGTCGGCGCCATTGAAGGTGGCGTGCGGCGGATTTTCCACCTCCACGTCCGGCACCACGCCCACGCCTTCGATCAGCCACTGGCCGTCGATGCCGAACTGGCCGTTTTCCGCCACGCGCGCCATGCCATTGTCGGCCAGGCGCGTATTGTCGCTGAGCCAGACGCCGGCGCCGGCCGTGCGCTTGCCCACCAGCGGCGCCAGGCCCAGGGCCTTGATGCCGGCAGCGAAGGTCTCGCCATCGGAATACGTGAGTTCGTCGACCAGCACGACCAGGTGGCCGCGGAAGGTATTCTGCATGTTCGACGACGGCTGCACGCCCGGCGGCGCCCAGTAGGCCCAGGCCTTGCGCAGCAGTTTTTCAATGATCCAGCTGTCGATATTGCCGCCGTTATTGCGCCGCACGTCGATGACCAGGCCTTCGCGGTTGACGTTCGCATAAAAATCGCGCGCGAACGAGGCGATGTCGTTGGGGCCCATGGCGCGCAAATGCAGGTAGCCGATGCGCCCCTGCGAGGCGGCCGCCACCTGCTCGGCGCGGCTCAATTCCCAGTCGCCATAGCGCAGCGCCGTCTGTTTCGCCATGTTGACGGGCGTGACGATGACGGCGCGCGGCGCGCCTTTGCCCCGCTTGACCTGCAACAGCACCTGCTTGTCGGCCTGGTTCAGCAGCAGGTCGCTGATGTCGCGCGCGCCCAAGACGTCCTTGCCGTTGACGGCCGTGATCACGTCGCCCGCCTTCACCTCCACGTCGGGCCGCGACAGGGGTGCGCGAGCCGAGGGCAGCTCCGCTTCGCTGCGGTAGACATGCTCGACCCGGTAGCCGTCGCTGGTGCGCGCCAGCACGGCGCCCAGGCCCGCCGGCGTGCCTTCCTGCTCCGTGCGGCGCAATTCGCCGGGGCGGATCTGCGAATGCAGGGCGCCCACTTCGGCCACCATCATGCCGAGCACGTCATTGAGTTCGGCGCGGTCCGTGACCCGCTCGACCAGCGGCGCATATTTGTCGCGCGCCGCCTTCCAGTCCACGCCGCGCATCTTCGCGTCGTAGAGAAAATCGCGGTGCAAACGCCAGGCGTCGTTGAACATCTGCTTCCATTCCAGGCGCGGATTCGACACGAAAGTCCAGTCGTCGACCTTGACCTTGGCCTTCGACAGGTCGGCCGGCAGCTTGGCGCCCGCCTCGATCACCAGCATCTCGCCCGGTCCCGTGGCTGCCGCCGTGCGGTAGTACAAATGCTTCTTGTCCTGCGCCAGGTCGAATTCGCGCACATTGGCCACCAGCAATTCCGGCTTGGAGCCGGTGTTGCCAATCGCCAAGGTCTTCAGGCTGGACTTGTTTTCGCCGCTGTCCCGCTCGAGGAAATACAGACGCTTGTCATCGGCGGCCAGCGCGCTGTAGTTGCCCGCCGCCAGCGGCACTTCATACAGGCGCTCGGCCAGGCCCTGGCTGACGATGGCCGGCAATGCCGCCGGCGCCTTTTTCACGGCCGTCTTTCCGCCCGCCTTTTCCAGCGCTTTTTCCGCCGCCGATTCGGCGGCCTTTTCATCGTCCGTCTCGGGCGGTTTCACTCCCGGACGGCTCAGCTCATCGTCGGGCTGGAACGGGAAACGGTTGCCCGGCTGCAGCGCCAGCGCATACACGCCGGTGCGCTTGTCGAACACGGGCCCCATGTTGCGGTCGCCCCATGGCGAACCGTTGGCCAGCTGGAAATTGCGCGCCGACAAGAAATACAGCCAGCGCCCGTCCGGCGAAAACACGGGCGAACCAGACGTGTAGCGGTCGCTGGTGACGAATTGCAGCTGCTTCGACGCGAGGTTGTACAAGCCTATCTGCTCGCGCTGCTCGTTGCTGGCCACGCGCACGATGGCCAGGTTGCGGCTGTCGGGCGACCATTGCACTTCGTCGTGCTTGTCCACGCCCGCCTTGCCCGCATCGTCGATCAGCGCGTTGCCCCTGGTCGCCAGGTCCAGCAGCCAGAAACGGCCCTTTTTATCCGTGTGGGCCAGCCAGCGCCCGTCCGGCGACGGATACAATTTCCAGCGGTGATTATCGCCCTGCGTCGTCAGCTGCTCGCCCTTGCCCGAGCCATCGGCGGCGTACTTCCAGATTTCATTCTCGCCGCTCGTGTCGACGATGGCGAAGACGGATTTCTCGTCGCTGGAAAAGACGGCGTCGCGCGCCCGCGCCCCTTCCGGAATGGCGATGTCGACGCGGCGCAGGCTGCCCGTGCCGGCGATGCTGACACGGCCCCTTGCAGTAAGGATGATGCGCTCATCCTTGCCCGACACCTGGACATTGCTCAAGGTATCGAGCGGCGAACGGATCTGGCGCGCGCGCTGCTGGTCGAAATCGGACACGAGGCTGATGGCCAGCGGCTGCGAAGCGCCCGTTGCCGGGACGTTCAGGTCCAGCACGTGCAAATCGGCGCCCAGCTGGTAGACGATCTTGCCGTCGCCCAGGGCAGCATTGCGCACGTCCCACTGCGTGTGGCTGGTCAATGCGCGGCGGTCGGAGCCGTCGGGCAGCATGCTCCACAGATTGTCGCTGCCGCCCGCGTCGCTGATATAGTAGACACGGCCCTGCCACCACATGGGGCGCTTGTTGTTGCCAGCCAACACAGCGGGTTCCGTGTGCATGCGCACGGCCTCGCCCTTGCCATCGAGGTCGTAGCGCCACAGGACGGCATGCGCGCCGCCCCGGTAGTTGCGCACATTGTCGTTGGTCATGGCCAGGCCGAAACGCGTGAAGAACAGCGTCTTGCCGGCGTCGTCGAGCACGGCATCGTTGGCGTCGGCCACGGGAAACACGCGGCGCGTCTGTTTCACGGGATCGATGGCGGCGACGATGCGGCGCGACGCGGGACCGTCCGTATTTTGCGTGCTGACCAGCACTTCGCCCTGCGCCGTCCAGCCCAGCACCAGCACGCCGCCATTGTCGTACGAAATACGGCGCGGCAAGCCGCCGGCCAGCGGCATCACATACGCTTCCTGCGCCCCTTCATAGGCGGCGGAAAAGGCGATCCACTGGCCATCGCGCGAAATCGCCGCATTCGTTTCATAGCCCGGATGCGTGGTCAGGCGCTGCGCCGCGCCACCGCGCAGATTGCTTTTCCACAAGTCACCTTCGGCCGTGAAGACGACGGTATCGCCGCGCACGGCGGGAAAGCGGAAGTAGCTGCCGGCAGGCGCGGCAGCGGCGGCAGCGCTCCCCAGCAAGCCGGCGGAAAACAAGAGGAAGGCGAGAGTACGGGAAATTTTCATGTAGGCAGTCTTTCAACGAGCAGTCAGCGGTCATGGAAACGATGCGGGGCAAGGCCGACACCGGGATCCCGATTCTTGCATAGCTAATGCAAAAGCAATACCTTTTTTTAAACAAGGCAATTTGCATAATAGTTTCCATTACTCACTTACGGGCGTAAAAAAACCCGCGCCACTTGCGTGGGCGGGTTTTTGTTGACGGCAGGAAGCTTATTCCACTTCCACCGTTTCCGGCGCAGCCGTCGGCGCCGCATCTGGCGGTTCCGGGAATTCCAGCAAGACCTGGTCCTTGTCGTCGAGGTCGACCGTGACCCGTCCGCCCGTCACCAGGCGGCCGAACAGCAGTTCGTCGGCCAGGGCCTTGCGGATCATGTCCTGGATCAGGCGCGCCATCGGCCGCGCGCCCATCAGCGGATCGAAGCCTTTCTTGCCGAGGAAAGCGCGCAGCTTCTCGGTAAACACGGCTTCGACCTTTTTC
The DNA here is from genome assembly GCF_030587265.1 of Janthinobacterium sp. SUN137. Taxonomy (NCBI): domain Bacteria; kingdom Pseudomonadati; phylum Pseudomonadota; class Betaproteobacteria; order Burkholderiales; family Oxalobacteraceae; genus Janthinobacterium; species Janthinobacterium sp. SUN137. Next base: position 36,286 of record NZ_JAPWHZ010000005.1, read on the forward strand.
TCGTGCAACTGCTCTTCCAGCTGCATCAGGAACTTGTCGACCACGCGCAGGATGATTTCCTGGTCCAGCGAACGGAAGCTGATGGTCGCGTCGATGCGGTTGCGGAACTCCGGCGTAAACATGCGCTTGATGTCGGCCATCTCGTCGCCAGCCTGCTTCGAGTTGGTGAAGCCGATCGACGTCTTTTGCAAGCTTTCCGCTCCCGCATTCGTCGTCATGATGATGATCACGTTGCGGAAATCGGCTTTGCGGCCATTGTTGTCCGTCAAGGTACCGTGATCCATCACTTGCAGCAGGATATTGAAAATGTCCGGATGGGCTTTTTCAATTTCATCGAGCAGCAAGACCGCATGCGGCTTCTTGGTGATCGCTTCCGTCAGCAAGCCGCCCTGGTCGAAACCGACGTAGCCCGGTGGCGCGCCGATCAGACGGCTGACGGCGTGGCGTTCCATGTATTCCGACATGTCAAAACGGATCAGCTCGATACCGAGGATGAAGGCCAGCTGTTTCGCCACTTCGGTCTTGCCCACGCCGGTCGGACCGGAGAACAGGAAGGAGCCGATCGGCTTGTCCGTCTTGCCCAGGCCGGCACGTGCCATCTTGATGGCCGACGCCAGCGCATCGATGGCCGGATCTTGCCCGAACACAACATTGCGCAAGTCGCGGTCGATCGTCTGCAGCTTGCTGCGGTCGTCCTGGTTGACCGTTTGTGGCGGAATGCGGGCGATCTTGGCGATGATGTCCTCGATCTCGGCCTTGCCGATGGTTTTCTTTTGCTTCGACTTCGGCAAGATGCGCTGCGCTGCGCCCGCTTCATCGATGACATCGATCGCCTTGTCAGGCAAGTGGCGGTCGTTGATGAAGCGCGCCGCCAGTTCGGCCGCCGTCGACAGGGCCGACGCCGAGTATTTCACGCCATGGTGCTCTTCGAAGCGCGATTTGAGGCCGCGCAAGATTTGCACGGTTTGCTCGACGGTTGGCTCGTTGACGTCCACTTTCTGGAAGCGGCGGCTCAAGGCATGATCTTTCTCAAACACGCCGCGGAATTCCGTGTACGTGGTCGCGCCGATGCACTTCAATTGACCGTTGGCCAGTGCCGGTTTCAGCAGGTTCGACGCATCCAGGGTGCCGCCCGACGCCGAGCCCGCACCGATGATGGTGTGGATCTCGTCGATGAACAGGATGCCGTTCGGATTGTCCTTCAGCTGTTTCAGCACGGCTTTCAGGCGCTGTTCGAAGTCGCCGCGGTATTTGGTACCGGCCAGCAAGGCGCCCATGTCCAGCGAATACACGACGGCATTCTGCAGGATTTCCGGCACGTCGCTTTGCGTGATGCGGTAAGCGAGGCCTTCGGCGATGGCCGTCTTGCCCACGCCCGCCTCGCCGACCAGCAGCGGATTGTTCTTGCGGCGGCGGCACAGGATCTGGATCACGCGGTCGACTTCTTCCTCGCGGCCGATCAGCGGGTCGATCTTGCCTTCGGCAGCGGCCTTGTTCAGGTTTTGCGTGAACTGGTCGAGCGGGCTTTCCTTCGGCTGGCCGTCGACGGGCGCCTCTTCCACGCCTTCGGAGGCTTTCGCGCTTTCCGTCGACTGGTCCTTGCGCACGCCATGCGAAATGAAATTGACCACATCCAGGCGCGTCACGCCCTGCTGGTGCAGGTAGTAGACAGCATGCGAATCCTTTTCGCCGAAGATGGCCACCAGCACATTGGCGCCCGTGACTTCCTTCTTGCCATTCGAGGCGGACTGGACGTGCATGATGGCACGCTGGATCACGCGCTGGAAACCAAGCGTCGGCTGGGTGTCGACTTCGCCCGTGCCAGGCACGGTCGGCGTGTTATCGCCGATGAAATTGGTGAGGGTCTTGCGCAGGTCTTCAATATTGACCGCGCAGGCACGCAACACCTCGGCAGCGGAGGGATTGTCCAGCAGTGCCAGCAGTAAATGCTCAACCGTGATGAATTCGTGCCGTGCCTGCCGAGCTTCGACAAACGCCATGTGCAAACTTACTTCTAATTCCTGCGCAATCATACTTCCTCCATCACGCACTGCAGGGGGTGCCCCGCCTTGCGCGCATGCGTTAAAACGAACTCCACTTTGGTACACGCTATATCTTTAGAGAACACGCCGCACACTCCTTTGCCGTAGCGATGAACACTGAGCATGATTTGCGTCGCCGTTTCACGGTCCTTGTTGAAATACTCCTGAATGATGGCCACCACAAATTCCATGGGGGTGTAGTCGTCATTGAGCAAGGCTACCTGGTAGAGCGGTGGCGGCTTCAGCACTTGCCGCTCCAGCAGGGTTTCTGTGTCGTGCTTGGTTGCCATACGCTTATTCTAATGCTTTCACAGTGGTTGTCATGCGCAATATCTACGCCTTTCCAATTGTTTTCAATCTTACGCGTTTTCTTAATAGTGCGCAGATGGCGACCTTGCCGTCAAAATCAAGAGTTGCTTTTTTGGTTGCCGTGAAGAATTTGGCAATATCGATGGAAAAGCGCTTGACTTCATTATTTATTCCGCCAACAATGCTGTATCGACTGTTGCAGTAATGTACAGCTTGATAAGAAGTGAGACGTCGAGGAGGGGGCAAGAAGCTTCTTGCTTTTATGGCTCGTGTGATTTGTTTTAATTTTGAAAGTTCTTTTTATGGCAACAGGTACAGTTAAGTGGTTCAATGATTCCAAAGGTTTTGGCTTCATCACTCCAGATGATGGCGGCGAAGATTTGTTTGCTCATTTCTCCGCAATCAACATGAACGGTTTCAAGACCCTCAAAGAAGGTCAAAAAGTTCAATTCGAAGTCACGCAAGGCCCTAAAGGCAAGCAAGCTTCCAACATCCAAGCAGCCTAAGCATCGCCGGCCCTCAGATGTGAAAAACCCCGTTTCCTTGAAGCGGGGTTTTTTTTCGTCCGCAGGGCGCGCAGCACCCTGCCCCGTTTCCTTTACATGTGCTCGACCATCACCTGGCCGAAACCGGAGCACGACACTTGCGTGGCGCCTTCCATCAGGCGGGCGAAATCATAGGTGACGCGCTTCGAGGCGATCGATTTTTGCATCGAGGAAATCACCAGGTCGGCCGCTTCCAGCCAGCCCATGTGGCGCAGCATCATTTCCGCGGACAAAATCAGCGAACCGGGGTTCACGTAATCCTTGCCCGCGTACTTAGGCGCCGTGCCGTGCGTCGCTTCGAACATGGCGACGGAATCGGACAGGTTGGCGCCCGGCGCGATGCCGATGCCGCCCACTTGCGCCGCCAGCGCGTCGGAAATGTAATCGCCGTTCAAATTCAGGGTGGCGATGACGCTGTATTCGGCCGGACGCAGCAAAATCTGTTGCAGGAACGCGTCAGCGATGGAATCCTTGACGATGATGTCGCGGCCCGTCCTAGGGTTCTTGAACTTGCACCACGGGCCGCCATCGATCAGCTCGGCGCCGAATTCCTTTTGCGCCAGCGCATACGCCCAGTCGCGGAAGCCGCCTTCCGTGTATTTCATGATGTTGCCTTTGTGCACGATCGTCACGGATGGCTTGTCATTGTCGATCGCATACTGGATGGCCTTGCGCACCAGGCGCTCGGTGCCTTCGATGGAGACGGGCTTGATGCCCAGGCCCGACGTGGCCGGGAAGCGGATCTTGGTCACGCCCATTTCATTGACGAGGAAATCCATCAATTTCTTCGCCTCGGGCGAGCCTTGCTGGTATTCGATGCCGGCATAGATATCTTCCGAGTTTTCGCGGAAAATCACCATGTCCGTCTTTTCCGGCTCTTTCACGGGCGATGGCACGCCCGTGAAGTAGCGCACGGGGCGCAGGCAGACATACAGGTCGAGCTGCTGGCGCAAGGCCACGTTCAGCGAGCGGATGCCGCCGCCGACGGGCGTGGTCAGCGGGCCCTTGATGGAAACCACGTAATCTTTCAGCACGGCCAAGGTTTCTTCCGGCAGCCACACATCGGGGCCGTACACATTCGTCGCTTTTTCGCCCGCATAGATTTCCATCCAGCTGATCTTGCGCGCGCCGCCGTAGGCCTTGGCCACGGCCGCGTCGATCACCTTGATCATGACCGGGCTGATATCGATGCCCGTGCCATCGCCTTCAATGAAGGGAACGATGGGATTATCTGGTACATTCAGCGAAAAATCGGCGTTGACGGTGATTTTTTGGCCGTCAGCAGGTACAGTGATATGTTGATACATCGTGATCTCCGAAGTGGGACACACCGCTGGCGGGCAACACAGGCCGGCGACGCGCTCTGCGGTTGCAGAGTTTACAAAAACAAGTCCGAACAGGGCGGCAACAACGCACTTTAGCAGGGAAAGAACACCCGGGCCACCCGCGGCGCCAAAGAACCGCATTGCCATACCGCCTCAAGTCTTCTATAAGACATAAGACTAACATTTCACATTATGCACCAGTATCTTACAGGGCGCCACGCTTTTGCGGCGCCGATCAGCAGCCACCATCGCTTACATCAATTCCCTTACCAGCATGCCACTCATCCTCTTCAATAAACCATTCCAGGTCCTGTGCCAGTTTTCGCCGCAGGAGGGCCGCGCCACCCTGGCCGACCACATCACCATCCCCGGCATCTACCCGGCCGGCCGGCTCGACGCGGACAGCGAAGGCTTGCTGCTGCTGACGGACGACGGCCGCCTGCAGCACGAGATCAGCCACCCGGACCGCAAGGAAGCGAAAACCTACCTGGTGCAGGTCGACGGCGTGCCCGATGCGGCCAGCCTGGCGCGCCTGCAGGCGCCGCTGGACCTGGGCGACTTCATCACCAAGCCGTGCAAGGCCGTGCGCATCGCCGAGCCGGACTGGCTGTGGCCACGCAATCCGCCGATCCGCGCGCGCGCCGACAAGCCCACCTCGTGGCTGGCGATCACCCTGAAAGAGGGAAAAAACCGGCAAGTGCGGCGCATGACGGCCGCCGTCGGCCTGCCCACCCTGCGCCTAGTGCGCAGCGCCATCGGCCCGTTTTCCCTGGCCAGCCACCCCTTGCTGCCCGGCGAATGGTGCGAAGTGCCGGCCGAAAACATAGGAAAAGCGTGAACCGGACAAGAAAAAACGCCCCCGGCACCGAATTTTGCCAAGATGCACTATTTATTTTTAGATAATGCATTAAAATCATCCCACCTTAACATGATAGAAAAGGAAAGATGATGACAAAAGTAATCCTGGCCCTGGCCGCTTCCCTGCTTGCCGGCGCCGCACTGGCGCAATCGGGCGCCAAGGTGCACGCTTCCGCAGCGACCGATGCCGTCAAGCCGCCACCCGCGTCGGCAGCCAGCCATGCGTCGGCCGCGACCGACGCCGTCAAGCCGGTGCCGCCGGCGTCGGCCACCGTCAACGCTTCGGCCGCGACGGATGCGGCGCGTTCGGGCGCATCGACCAAGGCTTCGGCCGCAACGGATGCCCCGCGCCTGGTCCCCCAGGCACGCAAGGCGAAGCAGCCGGCCGCCGAGGCAGGCAAGCCCGTGAAGTAAGCAGCAAGAAGTAAGAAGTAGGAAGTAGGAAGAAGCAAGGGTAATTCCCGGGGTTACGGCAGCAGCCATGTTGCTGTAACCCCACGCTTTCGGCGCGGACAGGCAGCATGCTTGACCAGGCAGCCGCCAGCATGGCTTAATCGCCGCTTCGCAGCCACCGTCCCGCCCCATGAAAAATTCCCTACGTCATCTCAGCCTGTCCATCGCCCTGCTGGCCGGCGCCAACATTGCTCAAGCTCAAACAAAGAGCGTGCAACTGTCGGCTGGCATGCATTTGATCCAGGCGGAAGTGGCCGCCACGGAAGAGCAGCGCGAACAGGGCTTGATGTACCGTGAAAAGATGCCGGCCAATGCGGGCATGCTGTTCGTCTTTGGCAACCCATCGACGCAATGCATGTGGATGAAAAACACGCCGCTGCCCCTGTCCGTGGCCTTTATCGATGCCGGCGGCAAGATCGTCAACATCGAAGACATGCAGCCGCACACGCTCGACAGCCATTGCTCCACGAAGACCGTGCCCGTGCGCTATGCGCTGGAAATGAACCTGGGCTGGTTCAAGCAAAAGAACATCAAGCCGGGCATGAGCATCGGCAACTTGCCAGGGACACGCTAGGCCAGCGCGGCCGCAGCCTGCCGCTGGCGGGCACGGCCGCAAAAAATCCTGAAAAAACGCGAAAAAACCCGCCAGAATGAATCTGCGGGTTTTTGCTTTTCAACCAGTGCCAGCGTACCGGCACAGGCAAGGCCGCCGTGGCGGCTTGCCTGCTGGCGAATATTAAGCGGACAGTGCTTTCAAAGCAGCTGCCAGACGGCTCTTATGGCGAGCTGCCTTGTTTTTGTGGATGATCTTCTTGTCAGCGATACGGTCGATGGTCGACACGGATGCTTGGAAGATTGCAGCAGCAGCTGCCTTGTCGCCGCCCTGGATCGCTTTGCGAGCAGCTTTGATAGCCGTGCGCAAGGTCGAACGTTGGGACGAATTGTGTGCGTTTTGCTTAACTGCTTGACGAGCGCGTTTGCGCGCTTGTGCGGTATTTGCCATGGAATTTCCTAAAACAGGGTCAAAGTGCGTTTGCAAACATTAGTGTTTGCCAACCGGTGCGTTCTGTGCGTCTGCCGAACCATGTGTGCCAAACCAGTGCCTGTCAAACATTAGTGTCTGCGTAACAGAATTCTGTACAGCCTTCGATTATAGCGATATTTTCAAGCGGGGGCAAATCAAAAAACCGTGTGTCACGCCAAAATCACCTGAAAATGGGCCTGGCAAGGGCGAATCGGCCCCGCTTGTTACCATATTTTAACCGTTTGCCGGTACCGCGCCCGGCTATAATCTGCCCCCATGAACTTGCTTAAAACCCTCGCCGCCATTTCCAGCATGACCATGCTGTCCCGTGTAACCGGATTATTGCGCGAAAGCCTGTTCGCGCGCGCCTTTGGCGCCGGCGCCTACACGGATGCCTTCATCGTTGCCTTCCGCATTCCCAACCTCTTGCGCCGCCTGTTTGCCGAGGGGGCCTTCTCGCAAGCCTTCGTGCCGATCTTGTCTGAATACAAGAACCAGCATGGCCAGGAAGCGAGCAAGCAACTGGCCGACCATGTGGCCACTACCCTCGTCTGGGCCACCTTGCTCGTGTCCGCCATCGGCATCGTCGGCGCGCCCTGGTTCGTGTACGCGATCGCCACGGGCCTGTCCAAGGACCCAGGGGCCTTCGACGCGGCCGTGTGGATGACGCGCCTGATGTTCCCTTATATTACTTGCATGTCTTTCGTGGCCTTGGCCGGCGGCATCCTGAATACCTGGCGCGAATTCAAGATACCCGCGTTCACCCCCGTCTTGCTGAACCTGTCGTTCATCGCCGCCTCGCTGTTCCTCGCGCCGCACTTGAAACAGCCGATCTACGCCATGGCCATTGCCGTGTTCGCCGGCGGCTTGCTGCAAGTAGCGATCCAGATTCCCGCCCTGATCAAGATCGGCATGCTGCCGCGCCTGTCGATCAATCCCGCCATCGGCCTGTCCGACGGCGGCGTGCGCCGCGTGCTGAAAAAGATGGGGCCGGCCGTGTTTGCCGTCTCGGCAGCGCAGATCAGCCTGATGATCAACACGAGCATCGCGTCGCGCCTGGCCGAGGGCAGCATTTCCTGGCTGTCGTATGCGGACCGCCTGATGGAGTTCCCGACCGCCATGCTGGGCGTGGCCCTGGGCACCATCTTGCTGCCCAGCCTGTCGAAGGCGAATGTCGATGGCGACAAGACGGAATACTCGGCCCTGCTGGACTGGGGCTTGCGTCTGACTTTCCTGCTGGCCCTGCCCGCCGCCGTCGGCATGGCGACCCTGGCCACGCCGCTGATCGCGACATTATTTCACTACGGCAAGTTCACGGCCGAATCCGTGACCATGTCGACGCAGCCGCTGGTGGCCTACAGCCTGGGCCTGATCGGCATCATCCTCGTGAAAACCCTGGCGCCCGCCTTCTATGCGCGCCAGGACATCCGCACGCCCGTGAAAATCGCCATCGGCGTGCTGATCGCCACGCAGCTGATGAATCTGCTGTTCGTGCCCTACATCGCCGTGGCCGGTCTGGCCCTGTCGATCGGCCTGGGCGCCTGCCTGAACGCCAGCTTCCTGTACTGGGGCTTGCGCAAGCGCGGCATCTACCAGCCGAAACCGGGCTGGGCCAAGTTCTTCCTGCGCCTGCTGCCGGCGCTCGTCGTGATGGGCGGCGTGGCGTATGCTGGCGCCATGCGCATCGACTGGATCGCTATGCAAGCCCATCCGCTGTTGCGGGCCGGCGCGCTGGCCCTGGTGGTGGCCCTGTGCGGCGTGGCGTACTTTGCCACCTTGTTCCTCGTTGGCTTCCGCTTCCGCGATTTCAAGCGCCACGCGTAACAATCGCATATGTAGTCATGCATTAGAAACAAAAAAACCCGCCTCGGCGGGTTTTGTCATTCTTGCCAGCAAAAATCAAACAGCTTTGCGGGCGCGGCGGCGGGCGGCGAAACCGACCAGCGCCAGGCCACCCAACAGCATGCCGTAGGTTTCCGGTTCCGGCACAGGCAAGGCCGAGACCGTGCCCACGTACTGGCCATTCTGCAAACCGGTCAAGCCCGAAACACGCACCTCATAGGTACCCGCCGCCAGGGAACCGGCCCAGCTCAGGCTCTGGATGCCGGCCACCGACGTCAGGGTCAGGTCGCCATAGCCCACCAGGGTGGCGGCGAAGTTGCTGATCGCGCCTTCGGCAACGGAAAACGTTTGCAATGCGCCAAACGAGGTCGACGACGGGGTCAGCAGTTTGAAGGTCCACAAATCATCGACCACCGAATTGGCGGCGAAATTGGTGGTGATCGATGCCCGCGTATCGAAGCCGCTTGGATCCAGGATGCCCAGATTGTAGGTGGCCGCCGATGCGCTGAACGATGCTGCAGCCAGAATGCCTGCCGCGATAAATTTCAATTTCATAAATTATCCCTTAAAAGTAATTTATGGCCGCCAGGTGGGCCAGCCATCGCTTTAGTACTGAAAGTACCAGGAAGGATGGTAGCATAAAGACATCAAATTACTTGCAATTATTTTATTGAAATTTCATTTATTGAAATTATTTCCGCTATGAAATGGTTCCAGGTCAAGATGAATTTCCAGGTGAAAATAGTTATCCCTGTATTCTTCATCGTTGACTTATGGTTACGGCGGATTGCGCGCTTGCGCGCCGGCCTCTTCCTCCGGCTCCGCCGCCTCGGGCGCCGACGGTTCGGATGCTGGCGCAGCCGGATGCGGCGGCGGGAACAAGGCGGGCGGCGCGGCGGAGGGCAGCGCGCCGGCGTCTGCCGGCGCCAGGACCAGTCCCGCCGGCGGCACGGGCCCGCCGGCGACGAACTGCCACTCGGACAGGTGCGACTTGCCTTCGAAACCGGTGAAGCGGGCATCGAAATTGCCCACTTTTAAGGGCGCGGACGATGACAGGCTATGCACGCCGATGATGCCCTGGCCACCGGGCTGGTACAGCAAGCCCCATTCGGCGCGTCCCGTGACGGGGTCCACATACAGCTTGCGCAAATGGCGGCGCACCTGCGGAAAGCGGGGGTCGCGCAGCAAGGCGGCCAGGGTCGGCGGATGCTGCGGCTGGCCGGCGGGCGTGGCACCCGTGTAACTCTGCAGCGCATCGATAAACTCCGCCCCGATGTCGAGCAGCTCCTGCTCGGCCGCCTGGCGCTGCAGCAAGGAGCCCATCTTCAGTCCGGCCGCCCCCACGAGGCCCAGGATGGCGACCAGGATGATCAGGCCCAGATACGTAACACCGCGCTGGCGGCGCGCAGGACGGTGCATGGCCGCTACCAGTCGGCGAACGGCGTGCCGCTGCGGTCCTTGCCGGGCGCGCCGCTTTTCACGTCATACACCTGGCCCGGCGTATCGTCGGGCGGCGGCACGATCAGCCATGTCGATTCGCTGTCCGTGATGGGGTCGATGGGCATGGCGCGCAGGTATTTCTTTTCGACCAGTTGCTCCAAAGTATCGGGATAACGTCCCGTATCGCCGTGGAACTGGTCGATGGTCGTGCGCAGGTTGCGCAAGTTGTCCGCCAACACGGTTTCCTTCGCCTTGTCGAGGCTGGGAAAATAGCGGGGCACGGCCAGGGTCAGCAACAGCGCCACGATGCCGAGCACCACCAGCAGCTCGATCAGCGTAAAGCCGCGCGCGCGGTCAGGGACAGGCATGGTTCACCATAGACGGTAAGGCACGTTGTTCAGGCCGGTCTTGTTGGAAGTCGAGTACACATCGTACACATCGTCGCCCTCGCGCGGTTCGGCCGCTTCGCTGGCGTAGCTGCGCTTGCCCCACGTTTGCGCATCGCTCAGGCCCGCATCCGCATTGAACGGGTCGCGCGGCACGCGGCGCAGGAAAAACAGCTTGCTGCGCTTCGGGTTGCGCTGGTCCGGCACGCCCTCGACCAGCAGCTCCAGGCTTTTCGGATAGCCGCTGGCGTCGGGTGTGCGCATGACGCGGCCTTCGTCGCCGGCCCGTTTATAGGCGTCGAGGCCCTGGCGGATCTCGCGCAGCGCGCGCCGCAATTCCTGCTCCTGGCGCCGCTGCACCGTCACCTGCGTAACGGGGATCACCAGGGTGGCCAGCACGCCCAGGATGGCCAGGGTCACCAGCAGCTCGATCAGGGTGAAGCCGCCTGGCCCGCCCTGCGCATGCGCCAGTCTCATTTGGCGGGCGCCACCGGCACCGGCTGGCTCGATGACAGCGGCAAGGGCGACGCCTGCAGCGGCACGGGCTGGCCAGCCGAGATCGGCAAGGGCGAGGCGGCCGGCTCGGGCGATGGCGCCACTTCCGGCGCGGGCACGCTCTGCGGCAAGGCCGGCGGCACCTGGCCCGGCGCCATCAGCTGCTGCGCCGGCGCCGGATGCATGCCGACGGCCGACGGGCCGGAACGCACGATCACCGTGCCCGGCATCTGCGTGGGCGCCTTGGCCGCCATGTCGGGCCGGCGGCGGAAGCTGCCTTCCGTGCCGGCCGAGAATTCCGACTCCTTCGCTTCCGGACGCTGCACCGTACGCACCAGGTGCGGCGTGATCGACAGCACGATTTCCGTCTTCTGGCTATCGTCCTTGCTGCTGCCGAACAGGCGGCCCAGCACGGGAATGTCGCCCAGGCCCGGCACCTTGTTGCCCGAGCTGCGCTCTTCATTGTTGATCAGGCCCGCCAGCACCTGGTTTTCGCCATCCTTCAGCTGCAGCATGGTCGATGCCTGGCGCGTGCCGATCTGGTACAGGGTCGAGCCGCTCCGGGTGGTGGTGGCCGCGCCCAGGTTGCTCACCTCGAGCGAGATGCGGATGCCCACCTCGTTGTTCAAATAGATGGTCGGCTCGGCGTTCACCGTCAGGCCCACGTCCAGGTAGCTGATCGATTCGGAAGCGAAGCCGCCCGTGCCCGGCGAAATCGTGGTGGTCACCACGGGCACCCTGTCGCCGATGACGAATTTCGCCTTTTCCCGGTTGCGCACGCGGATGCGCGGATTGGCCAGGATGTTCGCGTCGCCATCCGTCTTGTTGGCGTTCGCCGTCACGGCCAGGTTGCTCACGCCGAGAGTACGCTGATTCAGATTATTCAAGTCGTTGATGGTCAACCCGATCCCGCCCGAGGTACTGAGCGGCGTCAAGGTCAGGCTCGATGGCCAGGCCACGCCCAGCTCCATCAGGCGGCTGCGCTTGACTTCGAGGATTTCCAGTTCCAGCACCACTTCCGCCTCCGGCACGTCCTGCAGCGCGATCAGGCGCTCGGCCAGGCGGATCGCCTCGGGCGTGTCGCGCACGATGACGAGGTTGAGTTTTTCATCGGCCACCACGTCGCGCGTCTTGAGGATGGTCTTGAGCGTGTTGGCCACCTGCTTGGCGTCCGCGTTCGCCAGGAAGAAGGTTTTCACCAGCACTTCCTGGTATTCCTTCAATTTCGCCGCCACATTGGGATAGATCAAAATGGTGTTCGCATCCATCACCTGCTGTTCCAGCTGGTTCGTCACCAGCAGGAAGTAGACGGCCGATTCCACCGTGCTGTTTTTCAGGAAGATCGACGTTTTCGCGTCCGCCTTGACGTCCTTGTCGAAGACGAAATTGAGGCCGGAACGGCGCGCGATCAGCTCGAACACCTGTTTTAACGGCGCGTCGCGAAATTCGATCGTGATCGGCTGCTTGTACGACCTGGCCAGGCCCGATTCGACGATGGGCGGCGCCGTCTTTTCATCGACCTCGCGCAGCAGCGCGCGCGCGCCCGCGTGATTCGGCTGCTCCGTCAGGATGGCGTTCAGGCGCTGGCGCGCGGGGTCATATTGTTTTGCCTCAAGGGCCGTGCGCGCATCGGCCAGCAATTTCCCCTGGCGCTGCTCGCGTTCGAGCGCGCGCAAGCCGCTGTTGGCCCGTTCGTTCTGTGCATCGATTTCCAGCACGCTCATGAAGGAGGCGCGCGCCAGTTCGCCCTGCCCCGCCTGCGCCTGGCGCTCGGCCTGCTGCAAGCGGCTGCCGGTGGCCCGCTCGCGCGCCTGCAGATAGGCGCTGCGGTATTGCGCGTTGCCGGGGTCTTGCTGCAGCGCTTCCTGCAGTTTTTGCAGGCCGGCCGGGATGTGATCTTGCGCAATCAGCTCGCGCCCGTCGCGGTAGGCTTGCTGCCCTGCGCAGCCGGACAGCAGCAAGAGCAGCAGCGCCGATGAAAAGGAACGAGACATCACTCGGAAACTCCAATGTTGAGCTGCTGAACCTGGTTCAACGGCAGATAAGTGAGCGTCATGACGGGCGGCGCGATCGTCACGACCTTGTAGGCGCCATCGACGACGGTATTGGCGCGCACGATATACGTCTTGTCGGCGCGCGATAAAAACACTTCCCAGGCGCCGTCGGCGGCCGCCTTGCCCAGGTAGACGAAGGGCAGCGGCGGCGCCATCGGCGGCGGTGGCGGCGGCGCTGCCGTCACTGCCATTTTCGGCGGCGGATTCCAGTTCTGGCTCTGGAAGACGCCGTCGGCGCCGCCAAAGGTCTCGCCCTCCTCGCCCGCCGCTTCGCTGCGCGGCAGCAGGGCCAGGATGGCCGGCTGCGCGGCCGGCGGCCTGGCGGCCGCATGGCGCGCGGGCGCGACGGCCCGCTCCACCGCTTCAGCCACGTCGGCCACGGGCTGGCGCTCGCCGAACAGCAGCAAGGCGCCCGCACCCAGCACGCCGGCCAGCATGAGCCAATGGCGCGGCGTCATGGCGCGCCTCCCGCATCGGCCTGTGCATCGGTCAAATAGAAGGTCAGGCGCAAGCGCGCTTCCAGTTGCGTATCGGCGATCTGCTCGCGGCGGAAACTCAGTTCGTCGAGCGAGGCGAAGGGAGCGGCGCGCAACGCCTGCAGCGCGAACTGCCACACGGCCCCGTAACTGCCCTTCAGCGGCAAGGTCACCTGGTATGTGGCGACCCGGCTGGCCTTGTCGTAGCCGCTCTTGTATTCGCCCTGCGCCAGCAGCAAGCCGTTCTTCGCGGCCAGGTCGAACAGATGCTTGACCTGCTGCTCCGCGTGGCGCTGCTGTCCCAGGGCCGCATAAAAGCGCGCCAGGTTTTCGCTGGCCGTCGCCGGCGGCGCCGCGGTGGCCACGGCCAGCGATGGCACAGGTAACGGACGTGCTTCCAGCTGCGCCGCCACGGCCCGCTGCTGCCAGGCCCACGCCCAGGCGGCCACGCCCAGTGCGAGCAAGGCCACGGCGATGCAGGCGGGCGCGCCCAGGCGGCGCAGCAGCAGTTGCGCGCGCAGGCGCAGGATATTGATGTCGATGGCCATCATGGCGAGCCCCAGCGCGCTTCGAGCTGGAAGCGCAAGGGTTTATTCGGGTCGAGCGCATTGATTTCATGGCGCAGCAGCTGCACCCTGGCGCCAAACAGCTCCTGCTGCTTCAGTTGCGCGATGTAGGCCACCATGGCGTCGCTGCCGGTCGTCTCGGCCGTGATCTTCAGCACCCGCTTGCGCGCATCCGGTTCCAGCGCCAGCAGCGCGATGGCGGGCGGCGTGGCGCTGGCCAGCGCATCCTGCAAGTCGCGCCACGGCAGGTTCAATTGCAGGATGGCCGCATTCACGGCCGCCGCCTGTGCGGGCGCGATGGCGATTTGCGGCGCAGGTGCAGGCCCCTGCGTGGCGGCCAGCACGCGCTGCTGCGCCAGATGCCAGCGTGCTTCGCTTGCCTGCTGGCGCTGCAGCGCGGCGCTGCCGCTGCAGGCCGCCGTGACGGCCAGCACCACGCCCAGCACCCCCGTCATCCACGCCCATGCGGGCACGCGGTGCAGGCTGCGGCGCCAACCGGGGGGCGCGAAATCGAAATCGAGGCGCGTCATGCCACGCCTCCGCTGCGGGCCAGCCGGGCGGCCGGCGACAGGGCGCCTTCCCCGTCCGGCGCGGAAAAAATCTGGCAGCGGAACGCTGCCGCCGGCGCCAGCCAGAGCGCTGGCGGCGCGCCGCACAGCTGCAGCAGCGCAGGTGCGGGCACGCCATGCAGCAGCGCTTCGCGCGCCAGCGTGTGTTCCAGCCAATCCTGGCCCGCGCCGGGCGGCACGGGCAGCGCGCGCACGGCGCGCAGGCCGCCATCGTGCCGCACGCCCAGGGTCAAGGCATTCTCTTGCAGCTGGCCGAACCAGGCGCCCGGTTTCAGCGCGCCGTGCCAGCGGTTCCAGTGGCGCGCAAATTGCGGCGTGATGAAAATCAGGGCCAGCTTGCGCGCGGCCGCCACGCGCGTCAGCTGCGCCAGCAGGGCACGGGGCACGGCGCAAAAGAAAGGCGCGCGCGTATCCCAGGCGCTACTGCTGTGCCACAGGCCGGGAGGATCGCCATACAGCGACTGGAAGCGCAGCGCGGCGGCCGCCTCGATGTCGGCCAGGCGCGCGGCGCCGTGCGGCATATCCACTTGCCACAGGCGCGCCAAGCCATCGTCGAGCACCACGGACAGGGGCCAGCCCGCGTACTCGCCGGCCGGCAGAATCTGTTCCAACGCCTGCCCCAGGGCGGCAAAGTCGCCGTGCAGCGTGTCGCCCGGCACATACGCGGCTTCGCCCAGCGGTGTCCAGGCGGGCGCGCGCCAGCGGCTGCTGCGCCACAGGCTCACCTTGCCCGCCGCCACGCCCAGGCGCAGTCCCAGTCCATAACTTCTACGCATGCAGGGTGACCCTCTTGATTTCCGTGATGGTGGTGGCGCCCCGCTTGACCAGTTCCAGCGCCGCCAGGCGCAGGCTGCGCGTGCCGTTCGCATGCGCGGCCGCCTTGATCTGGCGGATCGGTTTCTTGTCGACGATGAGTTCGCGGATTTCATCGGTCAGCACGAGGATTTCGGCGATCGAGCGGCGCCCTTTGTAGCCCGTGCCGCGGCAGTCGCCGCACCCCTTGCCCTGCTTGAATTGATATGCATCAACGTCAGCGCGCGCCAGGCCCACGCTGGCCAGTTCAGAATCGTCCGGCGTATATTCGGTAGCGCAATGGGGGCAGTTGGTGCGGATCAGCCGTTGCGCCCAGATGCCGTTCAGGGCCGAGACAAACGCATACGGATCGATGCCCATGTGCGTGAAGCGGCCGAACACGTCGAAGACGTTATTCGCATGCACGGTGGTGAGCACCAGGTGGCCCGTGAGGGCCGACTGCACGGCGATTTCCGCCGTCTCGCGGTCGCGGATCTCGCCCACCATGATTTTATCGGGGTCGTGGCGCAGGATCGAGCGCAAGCCCTTGGCAAAGGTCAGCCCCTTCTTTTCATTCACGGGGATTTGCAGAATGCCGGGCAGCTGGTATTCGACGGGGTCTTCGATGGTGATGATCTTTTCGCGCCCGTTATGGATTTCCGTCAGCGCCGCATACAGGGTCGTCGTCTTGCCCGAGCCCGTGGGGCCCGTGACGAGCAGCATGCCGTAGGCTTCCTGCGCCAGCGCGCGCAAGGCTTCCAACGACGGCGCGTCAAAGCCCAGCGCTTCGAGGGTCAGGGCGCCGTACGCCTCGATCATGGCGCGCTTGTCGAGGATGCGGATGACGGCGTCCTCGCCATGGATGCTGGGCATGATGGAGACGCGCAAATCGATTTCGCGCCCGCCCGATTCGACGCGGAAGCTGCCGTCCTGCGGCACGCGGCGCTCGGCGATATCGAGTTCGGCCAGCACTTTCAGGCGCGAGATGATGTGCTCCGCCACTTCGATACCGTTGACGGACGTGGCGTGATCGAGCACGCCGTCGACGCGGTACTTGACGGCCAGGCCGCCGGCCGTGCTTTCCAGGTGGATGTCGGAAGCGCCCGCCTTCAGCGCGTCATACAAGGTCGAGTTGACCAGCTTGACGGCGGGGCTGGCCGCTTCCGATACGCTGGCGAACGACAGCACGGCGGCCGTCTTGCCGTCGCGCCGCGCATCGGTGGCGGCGCCGGGCAGCAGGCTGTCGACGGCCCGCGCCGACTCTTCCTGCTTCGACAGGTAGGCGCCGATGTCGGCCTGCAGGGCCAGACGCACGCTCAGGGCGCCCTGCCCCGCGCGCGCGCCGAGCCAGGTCTGCAGGTCCAGGTCGAAGGGGTCGGCGATCACGCCCACCAGCTGGCCGTCGGCGGCGCGCAGCAGCACGCTGTGGCGCGCCAGCGCCTGCGACAGGGGCAGCACGTCGAAGGCGGGAGACAACGCCAGCATGTCGGCCGTTTCCAGCACGTCCAGGCCGAACGGGCGCGCCAGTTCGCGCACCACGGCGCGCGCCTCGATGCCGCTCAGCTGCTGCAATTCCTCGACCAGGCTGCGCTTCGATTGGCGGCACAGGAGGCGCGCGCGCTGCAGCAGCGCGGGATCGATGGCCGCGCCGGCCACGGGGGATTCGGCTGCGCTCTGCATCATGAAATGTCGCCGGCAAGGTCAAAGATGGGCATGTACAGCAGGATCACGATGGCGCCCACGACGAGGCCGATGGCGGCCATCAGCAAGGGTTCGAAGGTGCGCGTGAAACGGTCGATCCAGCGGCTGATTTCACCGTCATAAAAGGCGGCCGACTGCGTCAGCATGGGCCCCATGTCGCCCGTGCGCTCGCCCACGCGCAGCATGCGCAGGGAAATGGGCGTCGTCAGTTGATATTGCTCAAACGCGGACGACAGGGGCTGGCCCGCCTCGATGGCGCCGCGCGCCTGCTGCAACGACGCCTGCATGCCGGGCGACACCATCGCCTGCACGGTGGCGATCGCCTGCACGATGGTGATGCCGCCCTCGGCCAGCATGCCCAGCGTCAGGTACAGGCGCGACAATTCATAGATGCGCACGCGCTCGCCGATGCCGGGCAACTTCGCCAGCAGGCGCGCCACGCCGCCATGGCGCAGCACGCGCCGCACGGCCGACCATGCGACGCCGCCCGTGATCAGCAGCCCGAGCAACAGCAGCACGCCATGCTGCGTGACGAACTGGCCCCAGCTGAGCATGACTTGCGACATCCACGGCAAGTTGCGCCCGGCGCCCTGGTACACCTCGGCGAAGCGGGGCACGACATAACTGATCAGGAAGGCGCTGACGCCGCCGCCCACGGCCAGCAAAATGGCGGGATAGATGGCGGCGCTGACGATCTTGCCGCGCACCGTATCGATGCGCTGCTGGTAATCGATGTAGCGCGACAAAGCGCGCGGCAAGTCGCTCGTGCCTTCGGCCGCCTTGACGATGCCGATATACAAGGGAGGAAACAGTTCCGCCTGCTCCGCCAGGGCGGCGGAAAAGCGCTTGCCTTCGCGCAAGCCTTCCAGCAGGCGCGTGAGCACGCTGCGCGTGGCCGGCGACGCTTCCTTTTCCAGCAAGGCTTCCAGCCCTTCGACGATGCCCAGGCCCGCGTTCAGCAGCGCCAGCAACTCCTGGCTGAACAGCAGCAGGGGCAAGGCCCGCGCGCGCTGGCGTCCGGCCGCGCTGAACGGCGTGGCCCGCAGCGGGCGGATGGCGCTGACGAACAGGCCGCGCGCCTCGGCCTGGCGGCGCGCGTCGGCTTCGTCGCGGCCGTCGATCACGCACGTATGCAAGGTTGCTACGGCCTGGTCCGTGGAAAGCGCGCGTACTTCGAACTGCATGATGGCTTGTCCGTAGGAAAAAGAATGGTGCTGGCGTTATTGCGAGCTGATGTCGGCGTTCTCGCCGCTGCCGCCCGGCTGGCCATCCTTGCCCATCGAGACGATGTCATATTCGCCCTTGCTGCCCGGGGCGCGGTATTGATAGGCATGGCCCCACGGGTCCAGCGGCACGGCCTTTTTCAGGTAGGGACCATTCCAGCGCGTGCCGGCGGCGGGCGGCGCGGCCAGCAGCGCGGCCAGGCCTTCTTCCGTGGTCGGGTAGCGCCCCACGTCGAGGCGATAGGTGTCGAGCGATTTTTCAAACGCCTCGATCTGCGCCTTGGCCACCGTCACTTCGGATTTGCCCAGTTGGGCGAAATATTTGGGGCCGACATACGCCGCCAGCAAGCCGATGATGACGATGACGACCAGCAATTCGAGCAAGGTAAAGCCGCGCGCATGGCGCGTTGCTGCAAGGTTCTGCCTGTGTGCTGCATGCATCCGGTAACTCCTTATTGCCTACCTTCAATACATTGCCGCCATGTGCACCGCTGGTGGCCGCGCACAGGCGGCGCGCGCCTGCCTGATGCCTAGCAGGCTACCATGCCGCTTATGGTTAATACAATCTTTTGTTTGTACTGAAAACAACAAAATCCCAGGGGAAACCATCGCGTTTGCACTAACGCAAGTCGCGCGCCACCTGCCCTGCGGCAGGCGTACAATCGGCGCATGTGCGGCCACGCCGCCTGCCTTGGGAGCTTGCATGTCTGCAATCCGTTTCAGCCTTGCCATCCTGGCCGCCGCCAGCGTGCTGCCTGCCGGCGCATCGGCGCCGCAGCAGCGGCAGCCCTATGTTGTTGAACTGCGCCTTCAACTGACGCCGCCTGACGCAGCGCAACGGGAAACCCAGCGGGAAGCGGGACGGCGCGCCGTGCTGGCGCTGGTGCCTGATGCCACCGTGCAATATCACTACACGGCCGCGCTGAACGGCTTTGCCGCCCTGCTGACGCCGGCCGAAGTCCAGCGCCTGCGCGCCAGCCCCCTCGTCGCGCGGGTCGCGCCCGGCACCGAGGATCAGTTCAACGATGGCGGCACGCACCGGAACGCCGCACCCCGGCCGCAGCGCTAAGCGGCATCAGGCGGCCAGCAGGCGCAGCGCGATGCCGCGCGAGACGGCTTGCGTGCGATTGCTCACCCCCAATAATTTATAGATGCGCTGCAAATGGCTTTTCACGGTCCCCCCGCTGATGCCGAGGATTTGCCCCACCTCTTCATTGCTCTTGCCGATGCTGACCCAGTGCAACACTTCCAGCTCGCGCGCACTGGCCGCGCGTGCCGCCCCGGCGGGAGCTGCCTGCGCGCCGTCCGGCAGCGCCAGCCAATGCAGATGCAGGCAGGGCAGCAGCAATTCCAGCACGTACGCCTGGCGCGCCGGGTCGGGCCAGGAGGTGCAGGGGGCGCGGAACAGGGCAAAGAAACTGCCGCCGCCAGCGCCTGCGCTGCCATGCACGAGGACTCCGTCGATGAGGGCGACGCGCCGCCCGCCTGCGCGCCAGGCCTGCGCCAGCCGGGCCACCTGTCCGTGGCGCGGGTCGCTGAAGTCCCGCACCTCGGCCTCGGCCAGCACCGCGCTATGCCAGGCCGCACTGCGCACCACGCCGCCATCGGCGCCCAGTTGCGCGCAGACGAGGACGGCATGCGGCAGCAACGCCTGCAGCGGCCCCTGGCTCCACAAAAAGAAATCGCCGGGCGCGGCGATGCCATGCGCGCCGAGTATGGCGTGCAGCAAGTATTCCTGTTCCCGCCCCGTCAGCAACATCAGGCGCACACGGCGGTATCAAACGCCAGGTAGCGGTAGCCGCTGCCGCGCACGGTTTCGATGCGGTGGCCGCAGCCGCCCGGCAGCAAAGCCTGCCGTAGGCGGCCCACGTGGGCGTCGACCGTGCGTTCGTCCAGATACGCGGCATGGCCCCACACCTGGTCCAGCAGTTGCGCGCGGCTATGCACCCGGCCCGGATGGTCCATCAAAAAATGCAGCAGCTTGAATTCCACGCGGCCCAGGCTGACAGGCACGCTGCCGGCCGTCACGCGCCGGGTGTGCGGATCGAGCAGCAAGGCGGCGCCGTCCGCGCTTGAGCCTGCGCGCAAGGCCGCTGGCGCGCGGCGGCGCAGCAGCGCATGCACGCGGGCCAGCATTTCACGGGGACCGACGGGCTTGCACAGATAATCGTCGGCGCCGCTTTCCAGGGCCAGCACCTTGTCCTGTTCGCTGTCGCGCGCGCTGACCATAATGATGGGCAAGTCGCACAGCACGCCGTCCTGGCGCACCTGGCGCAGCAGTGCGATGCCGGAGGCATCCGGCAGCTCCCATTCCAGCAGCAGCACGTCGGGCGGGTCGGCGGCCAGCAAGGCCAGCGCGCCGCGCGCATCCACGGCGCAGCTGACCCGGTAGCCGGCGCCTTGCAGGTTATGCACCAGCAAGGCTTGCGAGGCTGGCGCAGGATCCAGCAGCAGAATATGACGGCGCATCGATGCATCCTCCCGAAAAAAGTGGGCGGCCCTCCCTGAGAAACTAGACGGCACGACAAGTTTTTGACTATGCATCAAGCGTAAAACGGTGACTAATACAATTTAGTTTCCTGATTTATAGCTATTCCGAATAAATAGGCGAAAAAAAACACAGCGCACCGAGGGCGCGCTGTGTTCAGACGGGACAACGACTATTTATGCTGGCGTGACGAACTGGCGGCGGCGCAGGGCAAAACCGATCAGCGCCAGGCCGCCCGTGAGCATCATCCATTCCGACGCTTCCGGCACGGCCGAGATCGTCGCGATGCTGGCGTAGGTGCTGCCGGTAATGCTGGCGGGCAAGCCGCCGTTCAGCGGGGTCAGTTCGAATTGCAGCAGGTTGCCATTCGCATTGCCCAGGTAAGCCATACCCGTGTAGTCGAGCAAGCCCACGCCAAACGTCGTGCCCGCGTTGCCGGCCGTGTTCAGGAAGTCGCCGCCGAAGACGACGTTGAAACCGAACTTGCCGCCCAGGGTCACGTTGTGGAACCAGTCGTTGTAGGCGCCGCTATTGCCGAAGGTCAAGGTACCGGGCACGCTGCCGCTGACATTGCCTTCCAGCGATTCCAGCGCGCCGAACGCGCCCGAAAAATTGCTGAGCACGGCGCTGGCGCCCGGCGCGGGGCTGTTGCCGGCGATAAAGGCGAAGTCGAGGAAGCCGGCGCCGGAAAAGGCGCTCGTGTCGATTTCCACGCGATAGGCCAGCGGGTCCGCCAGAGCCACGCTGGAGCTGGCGGCCAGCACGGCGGCCAGCACGGCGCGGCGCAGGGCCGGATGGAGTTTTGTTGTCAACATGATGGTGTCCTTAGAAGTTGCCGGCGTAGATGCTGGCCGAGTAGGTGATCGTCACTTTCGACGGATTGGTGAAACTGACGGCAAACGATGCCGTCGCGCCCGGCGCCAGGCTGGCGGCGTTGACGGTGACATATGCGGCGCCCGCATGGGTGCCCGTGGCATTGGCCAGGCTGACGCCGGCCGGCAAGCCGCCGAACGCCACCTGGAACGGGCCGCTCAAGGCGCTCGTGCCCGTGTTGGTGAACGAGAACGTGCCCGTGTATTTTTGCGTCGCGCGGTTGTACGCGAGGCCCGAGCTGGCCGTCGAGACGGCGGCCGTGATGTCGCGGTAGGCGGGCTGCAAATCCAGGCTGATGACGACGGGGTCGTGATCCGAGGCGCGGTAAGGCAAGGCGTTGTACAAGTCTTGCGGCTTGGCCGAATCGATGTTGTAGTCGATCACTTCCGGCTCATCCGCATTCACATGCCATTCGGCCACGCCGGCCACTTGCGGGCTCAGCGACGCGCTGGCCAGCGCGTGGTCGAGGTAGCCGCTCTGGCCGCCGAATACATACGAATACGGCATGCCGGACGGCCGCACGAAACGCTCGAGTTCATTGACGAAGCCGGCGCCCGTGATGACCTGGATCGGGTCTTCCGCGCCATAGGAATTCAAGTCGCCGATGACCAGCACGTCAGCGTCGCCGGCAGCGGCCGCCACCTGCGGCACGAAGCTGCCCACCAGGCGCTGGGCTTGCTGCACGCGGGTGGCGTTCCAGCAGCTCTGGCTATCGTTCTGGTCCGCGTCCAGCCCGCTCGAAGGGCAGCTGCCCTTCGATTTCAGGTGGTTGACGATCAGCGAGAATTTCTCGCCATTGCTCGCAAGAAAAGTTTGCGCCATCGGTGGCCGGTTGTTGATGGCGTTGGCGTCCGACAAGGCGCCGCCCACCAGGCCAAGCTTGCCCGGCTTGTAGATCATGGCCACGCGGATGGCGTCCGTGCCCGTGGCGGCCGGTTTCGGCACCACGGCGTACGTGACGCCGCCGGTGGCCGCGTTCAGCTGGTCGACCAGGTAAGTGACGGCAATTTCGCCATTGTTCTGGATTTCCATCAAGCCCACCACATCCGCATCGATGGCTTTCAGTTCGGCCACGATCTTGTCGCGCTGGCGCTCGAATTCGGCCAGGTTGTCGGCGCCGCGGCAGTTCGACTTGGTGGTCGAGGCGCCCAAGGTGCAGCCCTGCCCCGTCTGCCCAAAGATATTGTTGCCATTCGTAAAGGTCGTAAAGAAATTCAGCACATTCGCGCTGGCCACCTTGACGTTGCCGGATGGCAGTTCTGGGCTGCCCGTGCGCGGGTTGTCGCGCGAAAACTGCGGCGTCTGCGTCGGCTGCAATTTATACGCGGCGCCGCCACCGCCGATGGCACCGAAATCGACCACGCCCGTCAGGTCGGCCACCGTGTCGCCGCTGCGCACGGTGTTGTCCTGGCCGATGTAGGGAATCGTGGGCGGCGTGACGAAAATGCCATCATCGAGCACAATCAGGTTGTTCGCATTGGCGGCGATCAAGGCTTGCGCCTCGGCGGAGCCGGCCGGATAACGGTTGGTCGGCACTTCGCGCCGGCCCGCCGACAGGGTCAACTCGCCGCGCGCGCCCAGGTAAGCGTTTTGCGACACGGTCAGGGGCTGCGTGAAACGCACCAGCATGCCTTCCACGGCGGCCAGCTTGTCGTTCGGCAAGGTCACATTCGTCGGCACGATGCCGTGGCCCGCGCTTTGCGTGAGGATGGCCGTCACGTCCTTCAATTCCGTGTAGGAATTCTTGGCGCCCGTGGGCGTGTATTCGAACACCGTGCCTGTCACGCGCACCAGTTCGCCCGGCTGCACGGTGGTGGTCGTCGCGCCCGTGTACACGAAGATGCCGTCCGACGTCGATGGATCGCCGTCGCCGGCCGCGTCCTGGATGAAGAAGCCCGTGCCCACTTTCAGGGTCACCACGCCTTCCGTCGTCTGCACGGAATTGGCGTAGGGGCTGGCCGCGCCGCTGCCCTGGATTTGCGGAATCGTGTGGCTGACGGCGGCCAGGCCTTGCACGGCGACATCCACCTTGCAGGTGGCCGTCTGCTGCTGGTCATTGCTGAAGCTGACGATGACGGGATAGTTGCCCACCGGCACGCCAGCGGCCACCAGCAGGCTGACCATGGCGCTTTCGCCCGCCACGCCGGCCGCGCTGAAGTTGGCCAGGCTGATGCCGGCCACGGCCGGCGAACTCAAGGTAGCGGCGTTCACGACGCCATCCGCGTCGGACGCGCGCAGCACGGCGCTGCCGCCATTGCCCACGGCCAAGGCCAGGCTGGCGGGGCAACTGGTGATGATCTTGTGCACGACGGGGCCGCCGCACACATTCAGCGGCGAGGCCGTATTGCGCGGCGTCACGCTGCCGGTGGCAAAATCCACGCTGTTATCGTCCGTGTCGCCGCAGCCGCCATTGGCGCGCAGAATCGCCAGGGTATTCGAGGGCGCGGGCGCCACGGCGCCTTCAAAGCCGTTGGCCGTGCCGAAGCCGACCAGGTCGATGACGGCCGCACCCGTGGGGCTGGCGCCCACCTGGGCCGTCTTGCTATTACTCAACAGTACCTTGCCCGTCGTGCCGGACATGGCCAGGGTGCCCGTCGCGTCCGGCGTCGGCAAGTCCTGCGTGCCGCCCGTGCCCTTGGCTTGCTGGACCAGCAAATACTGGCCAGGTTGCAAATCGATAGCCGGCAAGGCCGTCACGGACCAGCTCGTATTAGCGGCGGAGCCGTACTGCACGCTCCAGTTGCTCAGGTTGACGGGACTGGCGCCACGGTTGAACAGCTCGATGAAATCGTTGCGGTACACGGCGCCCGTGTTGCCGCCGCCCCCATACACCTGGCTGATGACGACATCGGATACGGCCAGGGCTGGCAAGGACAGGCTGGCCAGCACGGCGGCCATGACCGTCAGGCGCAACGGTTTACGCAGGGACGAGAGCGGGACGGACGGGACGGCAAGGTGGACATTCATGGTTTTCCTGGTCGGTAAGATGACGCCAACCCGGACAGGCGCTGGCAGGCTGTTCTTGACAAAATGATGACGAACTTATGATTTGCATACTAAACAGTGTGCATGACGAGTTGATGACATTTCATTAAGCTGAACGGAGTAATGCGCAGCGCGGATCCAGGCTGGCGGCCGCCTGCCGAAAGTATCCTTTCAACAACGCCAGGCTGTACAAAGCAAGCCAGGTCGTTATGCCGCTGTACAATATGATATAATTCAAACAAATAAGTTTAGTTCCTGACAAGGAATTGAACGGCAACACCAGACCCAGTAGTGCAGGCCCCATCCATGCCTGACCTTGAAACGCACTCCCTGCCTTGCTCGCAACAGTAGCCTGGACGGGAGCGGCAACAATCGCATGCGGACACACGCGCCCGGCGGCGCACCCTTCCATGCCTTTTGAGAGATCGATCATGCCAACACCAATTTTCACGCCAGCCTCTTCCCGTCCCTTGCTGCTGGCCGCGGCCTTGATGTTCTTCGGCGCCAGCGCCCAGGCACAAACGGCCGCGCCTGCGCAAAAGAATGAAAAGAATTGCCAGGCCAGCACGCAATCGGCGAATGGCAATACGAAAGACGCCAACCTGGACGGCACCTACAGCGCCTGCAGCCTGGCCAATGGCTTCATCGGCTCCGGCACGCGCACCAACGACGGCTCGAACAAGACGCCGGAATTTGACGGCATCGTGTCCGACCAGGAATTCCGCAATTCGTCATCGGCCGAGAATAATCACCGCCTGACCGCGCGCCAGTTGCCTGACGGTGCCGGTGCCGGCGAACCGCGCAAGGTGCGTGCCAGCGACGACCGCGACTTCAGCTTTATCACGCGCGACTTCGTGGCCGCCGAAGAAAACCGTCCTTTCGATGACGCGGCCGGCTACCGTGGTCCGGGCCGTTCGTATCAGGCCCGCAGCGGCGACACCCAGGCGCCCTTGATCGTTTCGTCGTCGCTGGGTGAAAACTTGCCCACAGGCAGCAACGGTGTCGGCGGCGGCGGTTCGGGTGGCGGCTTCACGGGCGGCAGCATCCTCCCCGTGACGCCGGAAATCCCGGCCGTGCCGGAACCGGAAACCTATGCCATGCTGCTGGCCGGACTGGGCCTCGTCGCCTTGGCGCGCCGCCGCAAAAGCAAGTAACCGTCACGCCGCACCATGAAAAAAGGCCCGCAAGGGCCTTTTTTATTGTCTGGAAAAATCCGGTTTCAGCGCCGGAAACCCGCATACGGCGCCGCCAGCGGATCGCCGATGAACAGGCCCTGGGCCGGCCACAGCACGCTGCCCCAGTACGCTTCCAGCGCCGTGGCGCCGGACAGGTAGCGGCGCAGCAGCACGGTCGGATTGGGAAACTTTTGCCAATAACTGCACGGTTCGCTGACGGTGCCATAGCTGGCCGTCGCGCCCGCCTCCAGCCAGCGCTGGCTGCTCATCTGGCTACTGCCCTGCAAGTCGCCGCCAAACGAGGTCAGGTGGTCGGCCAGGGCGCCGGGCAGGAAATGCAGGGTCTCCAGCTTGGCCACCTTGGCCTGCCCCGTCTGGTACACCATGATGTCTTGCGCCCCTTCCAGGCTGTCCGCCTTGAGGTTCTTGACGGTCAGCTTGCGCTGGCGCACGACGCCAGCGGGTGGAAAGAAACCGGCCCGGCTGTTGCGCACCGCGTCGCTGGTGGTCAAATAATAGGCGCTGGCGGCCGGCACGGAAAAGCCGCTGACGGCGCCGCGGTCCACCACGGCCTTGGCCTCTTCCACGAAATCGACAGGCAGCAGCATCGACAGGCGCAAGCCCAGCTGCGTGTAGGGTTGCGCCGCCTCGCTGTTGAAATACTTGCTGGGCTTGCCGGGATCGCACGTCTTCGCGCATTGATCCCCGTCATAACCGAGGGTGAAGGCGGCGGTGATGGCATTGCATTCGACGGCATACGGCGCGCTCCACACCATCAGCACGGCCTGGATCTCGGGTTTCAGCTGCGCATTGATGCGTTCCTTCAACTGCGCGAACTGGTCGATGCTGAGCTTGCGGGGGCGGTTGGGAATATTCACGTGCGCCACATTCGCGGCAGGAATGCCGTGCGCCTTGCGGTAGTACTCGCCCACCTCGACACTGTTGGGTTCGGCGTCGTTGATGACGATGGCCAGCTGCGACGCCTGCAAGCCGGGCGGCGCCACGGCTGCGGCAGCGGCGGCTGGCGCGTCGGCATGGGCGGCGCCGGCGGCCAGCGCCAGCGAAAGACAAAGGAAGTTGCGCAAGGGTCGGTACACCGGTAAGTGAGGGATCGGAGGCAGCCGGCCTGGGGCGCGGCTGCCCTGCGATGAGAACGCCATCAGGCGCGCTGGTAGACATCCTCCAGGCGCACGATGTCGTCTTCGCCCAGGTAGCTGCCCGACTGCACTTCGATCAGGTGCAAGGGCAGCTTGCCCGGATTTTCCAGGCGGTGCGTCATGCCGATGGGAATATACGTCGATTCGTTTTCCGTCAGCAAGGTCACCTTCTCGCCGCACGTGACTTGCGCCGTGCCGCTGACCACCACCCAGTGTTCGGCGCGGTGATGGTGCATCTGCAGGGACAGCTTGCCGCCCGGATTGACGGTGATGCGCTTGACCTGGAAGCGCTCGCCGATATCGATGCCTTCATAACTGCCCCACGGGCGGTACACCTTGCGGTGCTGCACGTGTTCGCTGCGTCCCGCCTGCTTCAGGTGGTCGACCACCTGTTTCACGCGCTGTACCTGGTCCTTGTGCGCGATCAATACCGCATCGTCCGTTTCCACCACGACCAGGTCCTGCACGCCCAGCACGGCCACCATGCGGCGCTCGGCGCGCACCAGGCAATTGCTCACGCCATCGAGATACACGTCGCCGCGCACCACGTTGCCGTTGGCGTCCCCCTGCTGCACTTCCCACAGGGCCGACCAGGAACCGACATCGCTCCAGCCTATGGCGGCCGGCAACACCACCGCATGCGCCGTATGCTCCATGACGGCATAGTCGATCGAATCGGATGGGCAGGCGGCAAAGGCCTGCTCTTGCAGGCGGCAGAAATCGAGGTCGCGGTAGCCGTCGCGCACGGCCGTTTCGCAGGCGGCCAGCATGGCGGGCTGGAATTGCCCCAGTTCGCCCAGATAGCGTTCGGCGCGGAACATGAACATGCCGCTGTTCCAGAAATAATTACCGGCAGCAAGGAACGACTGCGCCGTGGCCAGGTCCGGCTTTTCCACGAAACGCTCGACCTTGCAGCCCGCGGCGCCCGGATTGACGGGCGCGCCGCTGCGGATGTAGCCATAGCCCGTTTCCGGCGCCGTCGGCACGATGCCGAAGGTGGCCAGCGCGCCATCGGCCGCCAACAGGGCCGCCTCGGCGATCGCCTGGTGAAACGCGGCCACGTCGGTGATGACATGGTCGGCCGGCAAGACCAGCATCAGCGCCTGCGGGTCGATACCCAGCAGGAATTGCGCGGCCACGGCCACGGCCGGCGCCGTGTTGCGCCCCACGGGCTCAAGCAAGATGCCCAGCGGCGGCAAGCCGATCTCGCGCAATTGCTCGGCCACCATGAAGCGGTGCTCATTGCCGCACACCACCAGCGGCGGCATGACGTCGAAACCGGCCAGTCCGCTATCGCCGGCACGGCGGTTGGGCAGGCTGGTCACGCGCAACGCCGTTTCCTGCAACATGGTCTTGTCCGTTACCAGCGGCAACAGTTGCTTGGGCAACACGGCGCGCGACAGCGGCCATAAACGGGTGCCCGAACCGCCGGACAGGATGACTGGATAAATTTTCATGGTTTCACTTCGCAAACAGTTTATTGGGCAGCATACAGGGCCGGCGGCGTTTCGTCGCGGCGCAGGCTGCGCCGGTCGCGCGCATTGCCCCAGGCATCTTTTTCATAGTCGGAGACATGGCGCATCTGGCCGGCACGGTCGACACTATAATCCTTGAAGACGATCATTTCATCAAGCACCACGCCAGGCAGCACGCGCGTGTACTCGAACAGCACGCTGCGCACCACTTCGGCGCCGCCGCAGACGTGGCTGCCATGGCCGATCCAGGCCGGCCCGATGATGGTCGTGCCCGCTTCGATGCGGCAACCCGAACCGATGTAGACGGGGCCTTCGATGCGCGTGCCGCCGCTCCAGTCGATGCTCGTGTTCAGGCCGGCCCACACCCCATCGGCGATCTGGGTGCCAGGCACGTGCAAATGGGCCACTTTTCCCATCAACACGCTTTGCAGCACTTCCCAGTAATCCTTGATGCTGCCGATGTCGATCCAGTTGTACTGGCGTTTTTGCGCATGGAAGGGCAAGCCTTGCGCGACCAGCAGGGGAAACAGTTCCGAGCCGATATCGAAGGGCTGGCCGGCGGGAATCAGGTCCAGCACGGCCGGCTCGAACAGGTAGATGCCGGTGCTGACGCAATTGGACAGCGCATCGGCTTGCGCCGGCTTTTCCTGGAAGGCGCGCACGCGCCCGTCGGCATCGCTGACCACCACGCCATAGCTCGACACCTTGTCCCACGGCACTTCCAGGGTGATGACGGACGCCAGCGCGCCCTTGCTGCGGTGCTCGCGCAGGGCCGCTGCCAAGTCGAGGTCGATCAAGGCGTCGCCGCACAGCACGATCGTCGTATCGTCGAAAAAGCCGCCGAACTCCTGGATCTTCTTCATGCCCCCAGCCGAGCCGAGCGGTTGCGGCACGACCTCGCCCGCATCGTTCGTATAGCCTTCGAAGGAATAGCCGATGCGCACGCCGAACTGGTGGCCTTCGCCGAAATACTCCTCGATCTTTTCATGCAGGTAACTGACGTTGACCATGATGTCGGTCACGCCATGCTGCGCCAGGTGTTCCACCAGGTAAGCCATCACGGGTTTGCCCAGGATGGGGATCATCGGCTTGGGCAAATCATAGGTCAGGGGCTGCACGCGCGTGCCCTTGCCTGCTGCCAATATCATCGCTTTCATCGTCAAACTGCTCCATCAGGGTTGGGGATGGCTGGCCAGGCGGCGCACTTCAGCGGCCATCCTTGCTCAAGGTCACGGGAGCGGCGGGCGCGGCGGCGGGAAACAGGCGCGCATACGCGGCCAGCAGCTTCGGCGCTTCATATTCCCACTCCAGTTCGTTGATCACGCGATGGCGGCCAAACGCCCCCATCTGCTCGCGGCGGGCCGGGTCGTCCAGCAAGTCGACGATCTTGCGCGCCATGTCGATGGGATCGTTCTTCAATGCATACAAGGATGCCTGCTGCGCGGAAACCTTGCCCTCGACCAGATCAAACTGCACGATCGGTTTGCCCAGCGCCATGTATTCCATGATCTTGTTCATGGTCGACTTGTCGTTCATGTCGTTGGCCACGTCCGGATTCACGCACACATCGGAGGTATTGAGCATTTCCAGCAATTGCTGGTCCGGCACGCGCCCCGTAAACGTCACGTAGTCGGCAATGCCCAGGTCCTGCGCCATCTGCTTCATCTGTTCCAGCGAGGTGCCGCCGCCCACCAGGCCGAACTGCACATCGTCGCGCTTCAGGGTTTGCACGATGTATTGCGCCGCCTGCAGCAGCAGGTCGATGCCTTCCTGCGCACCCATCACGCCCACGTAGCCGACCAGGTAGGCGCGGCCCTTCTTGAGTTCCGCCACGGGCGGCAGCACGCGCAGGCGGTCCAGCTTGGGTCCGCTGCGCACCACGTAGACATCCTCGGGCTTCATGCCGCCCCGCTCGATGGCGATCTTCTTGTACGACTCGTTGGTGGCGATCGACACGTCGGCGCTCTGGAACGACCAGCGCTCGAACAGCACCATCAGCTTGTAAAAGAAATCGCGCCGGCCGAACTTGGCTTCGTACAGCTCCGGATTGATGTCATGGTGGTCAAACAGGAAACGCTTGCCCATCGTCAACTTGAAGAAGCCGCCGATGAGGAACAGCAGGTCGGGCGGATTGCAGGCGTGGATGACGTCGAAGCCGCGCGCGAAATGCACTTTCCATGCCAGGCGGAAAGTGTGGAACAGCGCCAGCGAATACTCCACCAGATAGCCCTTCGCCCCTTCCGCTTCCAGCGGCAGGTGGTAGCGGTAGATATGGATGCCGTCGATGGCTTCGTAGCGCGACTCGTAGCCCTTGCCCGTCGGGCAGATGATCGACACTTCATAACCGTTCGCATGCAGGGTGGTCGCTTCCTGCCACACGCGCCGGTCGAACGGCGACGGCAGGTTTTCCACCAGGATCAGCACCCGGCGCGGCTGTCCTGCCACGGTGTTACCAGCAGATGCCGTCATATTGCTCTCCACTTTGTTCTTTGCTGATGCGCACCAGATCGACGATATGCTGGTGCGGCTGCAGGCTGGCGGGCACGGTCTTGAATTCGGCCGCGCCATTGCCGATGACGATGGTGTCGGCAAAATCGAGCACGTCCTGCATGTTCGTCACCATCAGCTTGGAAATGTGCGGGATGTGATTGAGGATGTAATCCTGGTTGGCGCCCGTCAAGGCGGCCAGGTTGACGTTCTTGTCGTACAGCTTCAGCTCGTAGCCCTTGCCCAGCAGATACTCGATGACATCGACCAGCGGCGACTCGCGCAAGTCGTCCGTGCCGGCCTTGAACGAGAAGCCCAGGATGCCCACCTTGCGCGCACCTTTGTCGACGATCATCTTGATGCCTTTTTCCACTTGCCGCTGGTTCGATGGCAGGATAGAGTTCAGCAAGGGCAAATCGAGGTCCAGGCTGCGCGCCTTGTAGGTCAGCGCGCGCACGTCTTTCGGCAGGCAAGAACCGCCGAAGGCGAAGCCCGGCTTCATGTAGTACGGCGACAGGTTCAGCTTGGTGTCCTGGCAAAAGATTTCCATCACCTTGTGGCCATCGATGCCGACGGCCTTGCAGATGTTGCCGATTTCATTCGCGAACGCCACTTTCACGGCGTGCCAGGTGTTGTCCGTGTACTTGACCATCTCGGCCGTTTCCACGTCCGTGCGCACCAGCGGCGCATCCATCTTTTCATACAGCTGCACCAGCAGCGCGCCGGCCTTTTCGTCGGATTCGCCGATCACCGTCTTCGGCGGATTGTAGTAATCATAGACGGCCGTGCCTTCGCGCAAGAATTCCGGGTTGTTACACACGCCGAAATCAACGCCGGCCACCTTGCCCGACGCCGCTTCCAGAGTCGGGATGACGAGCGAACGCATGGAACCAGGCAG
Source organism: Janthinobacterium sp. SUN137 (assembly GCF_030587265.1). NCBI lineage: Bacteria > Pseudomonadati > Pseudomonadota > Betaproteobacteria > Burkholderiales > Oxalobacteraceae > Janthinobacterium > Janthinobacterium sp. SUN137. The sequence goes on from NZ_JAPWHZ010000005.1 coordinate 67,924, forward strand.
CATGGTCGAGCGCGCCACGACGACGTGGAAAGTATCCTTTTCACGGATGGCGGCGCCGATTTCCTGGCACACCTTGCGCACGTGGCTCAGGTCCAGGTTGCCATTGAGCTGCGACGGCGTGCCCACGCAGATGAGCGACATGTCCGAACCGAAGACGGCGTCGCGCACGTCGAAGGTGGCGCGCAAATGGCCGCTCTTCACGGTCGCGGCGATCATTTCGCCGATGTCTTTTTCAATGATGGGCGTGGTGCCCTGGTTGATCAGCTCCACCTTGGTCCTGTTCGGATCGACGCCGATGACTTCGTGTCCATCCGTTGCCAGGCAACCAGCCGAGACGGCCCCCACATAACCCAAACCAAATATGCTAATTTTCATGTTTTCCTCGTATTTTCTGACAGATCAGGGGTAGCCAAACTCAGGTGAAACTCCGTGCGCAAGGTGGCTGCGCCTTGCAGCCGCCCGCGCCAGACCAACACAGGCGCAGCCTGTTTTTCATCGAAGCGGTGCGAAATCCAGCCCAGCGGCGGATGGTCGCTGCCGCATACCAATTGCACGGAAGCATCCGGCAACGGCGGTAAATGCATCTCCAGTGAGAAGGCGTCGCCCGTCACGCGCAGCACCTGGCCATCCAGCTGCACGCGGCAGCGGGGATCAAAGTGCCAGAACAATTCCACCTCATGCGCGTCCTGGCATTCGAGCACGTCATCGACCACGATCAGCGCGGCGCCGGGCGCCACGCGCACGTCGCGCCGGTGCAGCACGCCATCTTTCAAGCCCAGGTAGCCGTCATGGCTGGCGCTCCAGAATTGCCCATCGGCATCGTCACGCCACGCCAGGCACTCGGCCCTGGCCTTGCGCAGCCAAAGGAAGTTGCCGCCCGACTCGGACTGGTCGCGGCCATCGATGCGCACGGTGTTGTGCGCGCTGGTGCCACGGAAATAATCGCGCCACTGCTTGTGCGTATGGTAGGCATAGGTGCCCGGATCGACCAGCACCATCTGGCCCGCCACGGACAAGGTCAGCGCCAGCGCATCGGCGTGGCCGTGCGCGGCGATGCCCAGGTAGCCCAGCGGGCCGGCATCGGCAATCAGGCGCACTTCGTCGGGCGAGCCAAAGCCGGCGCCCATCACGTAATAGCCGCCATCGGGGAAGGCGCGCGGCAAGGTATCGGGCGCAGCGTCCGGCAAGGCGTCAAACGCCTGGCTCCCCGCCTCGCCCAGCAGCCAGGCGCTTTTCTCGTCGAACGTGCGCGCCTTGGCCTTGAAGTCCGCGCGGCCGAACAGGGCCGCGCCGCTGGCCAGCAGCGACGCGTAGGGATTGGCGCCCGGTGCCTTGTCCCAGTGCGCCAGCAGCGCGTCGTCGGCGTCGCCGAGCATCGGCACCTCGCCCGCCACGTTCGTCATGGCGGCGATAAATTCCAGCATGGCTTCCAGGCGCCGCAAAAAGGCGGCCGAGCGGGGCCGGCCATTGGCGCGGCCCGCCAGCACGCACAGCAGCATTTCATCGGCCACCGTGTGCTGGTAATAAATGGCTTGCTCGCGGTTCACGCCATCGGGGCCATTCTGCTGCAGCGCCTGCGCTTCCAGCTCGCGTTCCGTCTGCGCCAGCCAGCCGGCACTTTCCGGCCAGCAAGGCCACGTGAGTGCGGCGATATGCAAGCCCGTCAATTCGCCAAACAGGTGGTTGTTGGCCGACGAGTGGCGCGAAAAGTGTCCGGCGATGAAGTGGCAATGCTGGTAGATGCTGTCGAGCCAGCGCTGCAGGAAGGCTTGCCCCTGCGCGCCCTGGAACAGGGGGCTGTTAATGCCTCCGAGCAAGTGCCACGCATGCGACCAGCTGACAAGGCGCAAGGCCAGCTCCAGCGCGCTGCTCCAGTTCGGCCCCAGCGGATACGGACATTGCTGCCACCACGATTCAAGCAAGACTTGTACACCTTGCGCATAGCGCAAGTCGCCGCCGAGACGGTAGGCCATCGCCAGGTCGGCCACGGCCAGGTGGCGGTTCGGTTCCCACAGGCATTTGATATCGCCCACCACGGTTTCGTCGCGGTAATTGAGCGTCTTGCCAAAATCCAAGGGCACGACGGTGCCCGTCTTCGGATCGCGGTTCCATTGCGGCGGGAAACCCAGCTCCGCATCGCGCAGGGCGAACACATCGAAACGGCCCGCGAGGATGCGTTCGGCCGCCGCCAGGTGCGGCGCCGTGTCGATGGGCATGCCCAGCCAGGGCGCGCCGAAACGCTGGCGCACGGCGGGCGGCGGCACCTGCGCCAGGCCGTAGCCGCGCGCCTGCAGCCGTTGCTGCAAGGCATCACGCACGCGATGCGCCACCTCGGGCGCCCCCATGGCGCGCAAACGGTTCAGTTTCCAGGACAGGTTGCTCAGCATGGACGTCTCACAGATACTGGCGGTGCCAGATTTCCAGGGTGAGCAAGCTCCACAGCAGTTTCTCGTGGTTTTGCCGTCCTGCCACGTGCTCGGCCAGCACCTGCTGCAGGGCTTGTGTATGGTAATAGTGGCGCGTGCGCGACCCGGCGCCCGTCAAGTGTTCGTACAGGTAATCCTTCATGGGGCCGCGGAACCATTCGTTGACGGGCACGCGGAAGCCCACTTTCGGCCGCTCCAAGATAGCTTGCGGCAACAGCTGCTTCATGGCTTCGCGCAAGATCCACTTGGTGGTGCGGCCGCGCACGCGGTACTCGTCCGGCAGGCTAGCCACATACGCCGCCAGTTCGTGGTCCATGAAGGGCATGCGCGCTTCCAGCGACGCGGCCATGGTCATGCGGTCGCCCCGCTCCAGCAGGTTGTCGGGCAGCCAGCTCAGCTGGTCGAAGCACAGGATGCGGCGCAAGGCGCTGTTGCCGGCGCTGCCGCAGCCCAGCGAAGGATCGCGCTGGCGCGCTGGCGCCGGCATGGCCACCAGGCGCGCGCGTTCCTGGTCGGACATCATGCCGAACCAGCGCGGCATGCGTTCGTCGAACGCTTCCAGGCCCAGGTTGACGATGGCCGTCTTGGCGCGGCGGAAACGGTATGGCAAGGCGCCGATGGCCGGCTCGATCAAGCCCCGGCGCAGCAGGCCCGGCAGCATCTGGTAGTTGCCCGCATAGCGCTCGTACACGTGCTTGGGGTAGCCGCCGAGGATTTCATCGGAACCTTCGCCCGTCAAGACCATCTTGACCGTCTTGCGCGATTCCTGCGCCAGCAGGTAGATGGGAATGTCGGATGGCTCGGCCACGGGGGCGTCGCGGAAGCGCACGAGGTCGGGCAGCAAGGCGATGACCTGGTCGACGGACACTTCCAGCTCATGGTGTTCCGTGGAAAATTGCCGCGCGATATCGGCCGCATACGCCAGCTCGCTGAAGCCGCCTTCCTTGAAACCGACGGAAAAAGTCTTCACGGGCACGCCCGCGTGGCGCGACATCAGCGCCACCACGGCCGACGAATCGATGCCGCCGGACAGGAAGGCGCCGAAGGGCACGTCGGAAATCATGCGGATGCGCACCGATTCATCGAGCTTGTCGAGGAAGGTGGCGACGGGGTCGGCCGGCAGCGGGGCCGCCAGGCGGGGCCGGCTGTCGGGCGGCGTGTAATACACGCGCTCGCGCAGCACGCCGTTTTCCCACGTGGCCGTGGAACCGGGCGCCAGCTTGCGGATGCCCTGGAACAAGGTGGCCGGGCCCGGCACGTAGCGGTAGGCGAAATAATCCCAGATGGCGGCCTCGTCCGCTTGCGGCGCCACGTCCGGCAAGGCCAGCAGCGCCTTGATTTCCGAGCCGAAAGCCAGTTTTCCCTCGTGCTGCCACAGGAACAGGGGTTTCTTGCCGAACGGGTCGCGCGCCATGAACAGGCGGTCGTTGCGCGCATCCCAGATGGCAAACGCAAACATGCCGCGGAAATGCTGCACGCATTCCTCTCCCCATTGCACGTAGGCATGCACGATGGTTTCCGTGTCGGATGCCGTGCGGAAATGATGGCCCAGCGCGATCAATTCGTCGCGCAGGGGCTGGAAATTGTAGATTTCGCCATTGAAGATGATTTGCACATCGCCCGTCTCATTGCCCAGCGGCTGGTGGCCCGTGGCGATGTCGATGATGGACAGGCGGCGGTGCAGCAAGCCCAGCTGCCAGGCGCCGTCGGCCGTGGCCGCGTTGAGCACGCCCGTGTCATCGGGACCGCGGTGCGCGATGGCGCGCCCCATGGCGTCGAGCGCCGCGGGCAAGCCTGCGACGGACGAGGGGAAAATCAAACCGGCAATACCGCACATATGGGCTCGCTTAAAAAAGGGTTCGGCTAGACTGCCGGCGGCGCCAGCAAGGCGCGGTAGACGCGGAGAAAATCCTGCGCCAGGCGCTCGACCGTATAGGCGCTTTCGATGCGCTCGCGGCAAGCTTGTCCCATGCGCTGCAACAGGGCGCGGTCGCCGTCGAGGCGCGCGATGGCGTCCGCCAGCGCCTGGGGATTGCGCCGCGGCAAGAACACGCCATGCACGCCATCCTGCATCACGTCGGCTATCGCGCCCACGGGGCATACCAGGACGGGCGTGCGTGCGGCCATGCTTTCCAGCAACGCATACGGCAAGCCTTCCTGGTGCAAGGTGGGGAAACCGAACAGGTCGGCCTGGCGCCACACGGCTTCCTTTTCGGCGCCAAAGACGGGGCCGAGAAAGCGCACCGCCTCTTGCAAGCCGAGTCCGGCGACGCGCTCGCGCAGCGCCGCTTCCTGGGGGCCGCTGCCGGCCAGCGCCAGCGTGGCTTGCACGCCTGCGGCGCGCGCCAGGCGCAGCCCTTCGAGCAAGTCGAACAGGCCCTTGCTTTCCGCCAGGCGCCCCACGTACACGAGTGACAGCGGACGCTGCGGCACGAGCGGCCTGTCGCCGGGGTCGCTGCCCGCATCGATGGCGTTGGGTATCACGTCGAGCGCCAGCGCCGGATCGAAATCGCGATAGCCCTGCAGTTCGCATTGCGCCAGCAACACCACCACATCGGCCGCGCGCAGCACGCGCCGCAGCAAACCCGTCAGCAATGGCTTGCCGTTGAAAAACACCTGCGGCAGGGCGCCGCCATGCACCTGGTACACGACGCGCTTGCCCATGGCCTTGGCCAGCAGCAGATACACGATGTCGCGCCAGTAGCTGCGCCACTCCATGGACGTGTTGATATGCACGATCTGCGGGCGCTGCTTGCGCATGGCCTGCACGAACTGCACGGGGCTCCAGGCGAAACGCAGCAGCTTGTGCAGGCGCGACTCGTTGCGGCCCTCGCTGCCGACCTGAAAGTGCACCAGCTTGTAGTCTTGCGACAAAGAACTGTGAAATAGTTGATTCAAATGGGTGGTTACCCCGCTCACCGCATTAAGTGCAGGTCCTAGCAGCATTATCGTAGTCATATTGGTATTATATGTTGTACTTTTGTAATTTAGACGCGAAGACAAATATATTTGCTGCATTGCGCTAACATCTACAACAATTTTCTTCCAGGGAACACCACCCATGGTGCATTCTGAGCGCCGTTTACGTGTTCGGCAACAACTTCTTGCCTACGCTTCCAGCCACGGGCATCAACGGTGCGCGCCGGCCAGATCCAGGTAGCGCTGCGCCAGTGCCTGCGCCAGCACGCGGTAGCTGCGCCGCGCCTCGATATAGGCGACGCCGGCCTGGGCGCGGGCGCGCGCTGCGGGCACATCGGACAAGATGGCCGCCATCGCCGCGGCCATGGCGGCCGGTTCGCTGGCCGTCAGCCAGCCTGCGCCGCTGGCCGTCAGCACTTCGGCCTGGTCCGGACTGTCATTGCCCACGGCCGGCATGCGCAAGGCCAGGTATTCGAGCAGCTTGGTGGGCGAACTGACGTCGAACAGGGCGCCACGGGGAATATACGACAGCGCGGCGTCGGCCCCGGCCAGCAGGGGCCACGCCTGGTCCGAGGGCAGCCAGCCCGTCACGCGCACGGCCCCGGCCAGGCCGGCGCGCTGCGCATAGGCAAGCAAGTCATCGACGTCGGATGGCGTATCGGAAGCGCCGATCAGCAACAGACAGGCCGCGGGGATGCGCTGGCGCACGATCAGCAAGGCATCGAGCAAGCGTTCCAGCTGGCGCGACTGGTCGAGCGTGCCCAGGTAGGCCAGCAAGGGCACCTCCTCCCAGCCCTCCGGCCGGACGGGCGCGATGGCTTGCGCCTGCAACACTTCCATGTCGACCCCCATGGGCACGGCAGTGAGGCGCTGCGCCGCGATGCCGCGCGCCTGCATCATGCGCAGCATCGCGTCGCTTTGCACGAAGACGTGATTGGCGCGCGGCAACACAATGCGGTACAACAACCATTGTTCGAGCAAACCCTTGCACAGCACCAGGCGCGCGCGCAAGGTGGGGCGCTGCGCCAGACTGCTGCGCGCCCGTTCGATGCGTCCCTCGCTGATCAGGTATGACACCCAGTAATAGAACGGTATGCCCTTCAGGCGCGCCACCAGCAAGGCGAGCAGACCCGTGGGCACCATGTCGCGCACCTGGATCGCATCGCAACCGGCGCGGCGGGCACCCGCCAGGGCGCGCAGGCAGAGCCACTGGAAAGCCAGTTCGCGCAACAGGCGGCTGCCCAGGAAACGCCCGTGGCGCACCGAACGGAAACCCTGCGCCTGCGGCGGCTGTTGCGACGGCATGCCGACGATATCGCATTCGACGCCGTGGCGCGGCAGGTACTTGCCGAACAGTACCGCGACATCGGGGCGAAACGTGGGCAGGCTTTCCGGCACCAGTTGCAAAATCTTCAGGGACATAGGCGGTTCGACGGCAAAAAAAGGTTGAGGCAGATACAATACGCCATGCGCCGAAGCATATCATGCCCTTACGAAATAATTAATTATATTGCATTAGTAGCATCAAACCAAGCTTGCACCATTGATGAGCGGCAAGCTGGCCGCAGCATGACAGGTCTCACGCTGAAACAATGTGTAAACGTCCATTTTAATGCTATTGTAATAATGCGGTCGATTGCCAATCATTAATTGTGTGACAACGAGCGCCGGAACGGCCCTGGCTGTTGTTTTAATGTGATAATGTTCATTTTTAATAAGGCGCAACAATGATCCACGTGCTGCTGTCGGAAGCGGGAACCTACCACGACATCGTCGAGCATCTGGCAGCGGGCGGCGCGCGCGTGACGCATATCGGGCCGGACGCGCAGGCGCACATGCGCAGCAAACTGTCCATCCTGGCCGCCATGCTGTCGCCGTCACTGTTGCGCACGCGCAAATTATGGTGCCAGCAAGACCGCCTGCTGGTCGTCGGCTGGCAAGCGTTGCCCGTGCTGGCGCTGATACGCCTGGGCCTGCTACCGCGCCCGCAACGGCTGCTGGTGATGGCTTGTTTCATCCATGGCACGCGGGCCCGCAACGTGATCAACCGGGCCTGGCGCCTGCTCAATTTCCCCGGACTGGAATTCATTACTTTTTCCAGCGGAGAAACGCGCAACCTGACCGACAACGTCGGCATCGCACCCTCCGCCGTGCATTTCCACCTGTGGCGCCAGCATCTCGACGGCGCCACCACGGCGTCCCAGCGGCAAGATGACGGCAGCATCTTCTCCGGCGGCTTTTCCAACCGCGATTACGACCTGCTGCTGGATGCGGCGCACGGGCTGGAAGCGCACCTGGTGATCGTGGCGTCGGCGCAAAACCAGATCCCCGCGCAAGACCCGGCGCAGACCACGGTCCATCTCGACTTGCCGGAAGCGCAGTTTGAAAAGCTGCTGGCAAGCAGCCGGGTGGTCGCCATGCCGCTGAAAAGCCAGGGCGAAGCCTGTGGCCAGAGCGTGCTGCTGCGGGTATTGCGCAATGGAAAACCGCTGATCGCCACGCGCCACGAAGCCATCGAAGCGTACCTGGGACGCGATTATGCCGGTTTCGTTGCCGCCGGCGACAGCGGCGCCATGCGCGAAGGCTTGCGCCGCGCCCTGTCCGACGACGCCTTCCGCGCAGGCTTGGCCCAGCAAGTGTCGCGCGCCTGTGCCCGGATGGAGCAGCGCGGCGGACCGGGCCAGGAAATCGAACAATTTCTGCTCGCCAATTAAAAAATCCACTGCCGCAACGACGGCAGTGGATTTTTCTTGAAGCAGCGGTCAGTTCGGCAATGTCACCACTTGCTTGCCGACCGTCAGCGTGCGGGCCGTGCCGCTCTTGCCCAGCTTGATCAGCGGCTTCTTGCAGCCGACATCGAGCACCGTGAGGAATTCGCCGCTCAGCGCTGCGGTCGACTTGATGAACACCCCATGCTCTTCATAGGTACCGGGCTGCGGCGGAGGTCCCGTACGCTTTTCGAAACGCGCACCGGTGCTGACCGGCACCACGCACACCTTGCGGCCCTGATTCGTCACCGAGATGGCGCCGCCGGCGTCGACCACGATAGGCGCATACGTATGGAAGTTCCACTCGAACACGCGCGGCGTGGCCGAGGTCACCTGGTCCTGCACCACCACGGCGTCCGTGGTGCGCAGGAACCACAGCTTGCGCAGCGCCGATGTCAGCTGGCCGCCGTAGGCCAGCGTGGCGTCGCCCGCCACATAGTCGACGGTGGCCTTGGGAGCAAAGGCGGTGATGCGGCCGTTGCGCGCCATGGTCGTTTCATAGCCGTCGACCAGCTGGCCCTGGCCATTGTCGAACGTCAAGGCATTGTGCGCCTTGGTCTGGCGGTACCAGGAACTCCACAGCGGCGAATCGTACCAGTCGTACCAGCCGCTTTCCGTCAGCAGGGGCACGCCCGCGCTGGCCAGCACAAAGCCGTTCTGGTCACCGTGGCTGTGATTGAACGAACCGTAGGGACTCGATTTGAAATACACCGAGGTGCGCTGCAGATTGCCGATGTCGCTGTGCATGGCGGCCCAGCCGATGCTGGGGTAATACGCCGAGTTGCCTGGCGGCGCGGGCGTGGCCACCGTCGCCACCGGCAACGGGTACGGCGCCTGCAAGGTGGCCAGCGAATCGTCGGTGCGGATCAGGTTCTTGTAATACCACGCCGCGGCAGGCGTGGCGAAATGCGCGGCGAAACCCTTCATCATGCGGATTTCAGGCAGCGACTCGTGCCCGTCGCCAAACACGTGGGTCTGCGAACCGGGCGGCACGAAATGCATCAGGTAATCGAGGAAGCCGCTGGCCCAGGGCTTGGTGAACAGGTCGACCTTGGTCGTGTAGGCGAGCGCCGGCCAGATCTGCAGCGCATAGTCGGCTTCATATTCGGCATACGCCGTGCCGTTGGCAAAACCGCCCTCCGGACCGCTCCACACGCTGTAGGAACTGACAAAGGCGCGGAACGAGAAATCGAACCAGTCCTTCGCCTCCGGGATATCGCCCAGGGACAGCGTTGAAATCAGCGTCAGGAAACCGATATTGCTGGCGGCGTGGGAATCGTAGGGATACTGGTCCAGGCGCCCCGTCTGCGCAGCCAGGTCGAGGTACATCGCATTGGTACGAACGCGTACCATTTCCAGCCACGCGGCGCGGCGCGGCGCATCGAGGGCGCTGCCCAGGTTGTCGACCGCCTTGATCAGGCTTTGCGCAATGGCGCGGTTGCCCTGGTCATGGTTGACAAAACTGGTACCGCCGTTCGGGCTGAGCGCGGCTTCCTGGTCGCCGCGCGCGATCGCCTCCACCAGATACTGGTTCTCGCCCGTCACGCGGTACAGCAGCGAGGCCGCTTCAAGCTGGCGGGAGCTCTGATTCGTGCGCGAAATGACGCGCGCATTCTGCGCCTCGTTGGCGGCCGTGCGCACCTTGCCTGGAGACAATGGCCACTCGGCGTCGGAGACGGGCGCGATCGCCGTCATATTACGTATCACCTCGGTGCTCAGCCAGGTCAGCACCTGGGAGCGGTCGGCGCGCTTGGCCGCGCTCCAGCTCGCAAAAAAGGTCGCATTATCCTCCAGGCCGCGCGGGCGCGGGCGCAAGACGATGGCAGCGCGCAAGGTACTGCTTTCCGGCACTTCGAACACTTTCGACGTGGCGTCGATCACAAAGGTTCGCGGGCTCGACCACTCATTGCTCGTGCTGGGACGCACGCGCCAGCTATAGGTGCCTGCCGCAAATTTCTTGGATGGCAGATACCAGTTGCGCGCCGACGTGAAGGTACTGACCACGGCGCCCGCCAATTTGACTTCAATGACATACGACGCCGGCGACAGCGGATGGCGCGACCAGGTAAAACTGGGGGGATTTTGCGGCTGGATCTGGCGGTTGTCCGGCAAGGTGCGGACGGCCAATGGGTCGGTCGCCAGGGCCCAGTCGGCCTGGGCCTGGCCGCAGGCTGAACAGACGAGCAGCAGCGCCACTTTGACCAGCGTATATTTAGCGAATTTCATAGATTACCTTCTTAACATCAACTATCGAGCAAGATACCGCCGCTGCGTGGGGCATATCATACGCCTCCTGTCGAGGCTGCTTGCGAGACACAGGACGGCCCGCCGTACAAAATCGGGCAAAAGGCGAAGACACTGCGGAAGGCACTGCGAATACCTGTAAGCATATACCTAAAGTATTCTTCCGAACATTAATATTAGTTGCAGCTCAGCTATTAATGTGCGTTTCGCGCCACATTTGCCATTTGACGGCGAGCCGGGTCGGCAGCAAACAACACAAGGCCAGGGCCACCCACCAGTGGCGCGACATGCCGCCGCCGGCGGCGCGGCGCAACCCGGCCAGCGCTTCGCCGCGGCGGCCCCGCGCCAGCGCCGCGCGCGCCACGCTGACGCGCGCATCGGACACCAGCCGCAAGGCGGAACGGCGCGCCGGATTGGCCGCCGGCCAGGCCAGGGCGCGCCGTTCCAGCCGTTCGAACGTGGGCGCCAGCACATCGGCCGACTCGATCGCGCACAGGCTGCCGGCCACCTCGACACGGTAGGCCACCAGCTGTGCCGGCGTAAACACGAGCGTCAGGCGCTCGGCCAGGCGGAACCACAGATCCTGGTCCTCGCCAGCCGACTCGCCTTCCGGGAAGCATGGTTGCAAGGGCAACAAGTCGCTGCGCCGGATGGCCACTGAATTCGTGCAGAAAAACGGTCCGCCACGGCGGCGGCGCTCGAAAAAGTCGTCGAGCAGGCGCGTCTCGCGCACGGCCGCGCCCTGGTAGCTGAGCGCTGCGGCGCGGCTGTCGGGTATGCGTTCGAAGCCGCAGGCGAAAAACGAGCCGGACGGATGGGCCCGCGCCATGCCCACCATGGTTTCCAGATACACGGGACCATACCAGTCGTCCGCATCGAGAAAACAGATCAAGTCGCCGCGCGCTTCGAGGATGCCGCGGTTACGCGCGCGCGAGACGCCGCCATTGGCCTGGCTGACGAGGCGCACGCGCGCATCGGCGCAAGCCCGCACGCGCTGCGCGCCATCGTCGCTGGAACCGTCATCGACCACCACCACTTCCCAGTCGGCATGGGTTTGCGCCAGCACCGAGGCCAGCGCCGCTTCGATATACGGCCCCTTGTTATACAGGGGCACGATGACCGAGCACAGCATCAAGCCATCCCCGGCACGCGCACCTTGCGCGCCCTCACGGCCTGCTTGTCGGCCACCGGAAAATACGCCGTCACGATAATGAGCAGCAACAAATGCGTCATCGCCTCGGCGGCAAAGCCCGTCAGCGACAGCGGCACTTCGCTGATCGAGCGGATGGCGATGAGGACGAACAAGGCCATCGACAGGCCCTGGCTGGCCCGCGCCGTGCGCGCGCACGCATACAGCAGCGCCATGGCATACAGCACCAGGCCGATGGCGCCGATGGTGCCGGCGCTGGCCAGGCTCTGGTAAAACTGGCTGTGCGCATGGGTGGCGTATGGCATGCCGATGCTGATGCGGAATGCGTCATCCCACAGCGGCAAGCCGTAGCCGAACACGGGATTCTTGTGCCACTCCTGCAACGCCACCTGCCAGATCACGTCGCGGCCCGTCAAACTGATCAAGTCGGAGCCTTCGCTGCTGGTGGCAAAGTGCGCCAGCTTGGCATCGATATTGCCAAACATCACATACAACATGCCCAGCGTACACAGCAGGATGAAGCAGAAGATGCCGACGATCGACAATTGCGGGCGGCGGTAATCGAACAGCCGCTCCTTGATCTGTTCGCGGAAACCGAAATAGGCGACGCAGGCAAAGCACAGGAAGCAGGCGATCCAGCTGGTTTTCGATTGCGCCAGCAGCAGGCTGCCCAGACCCAGGCCCCAGGCGAACAGGTTCAGCGGGCGCCAGCCATAGGGCTTGCGCCACAGGCACAGCAGGAACACCACCACCATCGGTCCCAGGCTGTTGGCGTGATTGGCCAGGCCCGTATAGCGGATGCTGAGGAAGGGAATCAGGCCGTGGTAATTCCGGTTGACGACCATGTTCGGCTTCCAGGCAAACACGGCTGCGCTGAGCACCAGGAACAGCAGGGTGGCGTTGCGCATCGAGATGACGCTCAGGTCGACCTCCTTGTGCGTCATCAGCAAGGCCGCATAGCCGGCCAGGAACATGTACAGGTATTCATGCGACACATTGGTATGGCGCCCCAGCACGGCCGGACTGACGATATTGCTGAGGAAATACACGAACAGCGCCCAGAACAGCAGCATCGGTATCGGCTGCAGCTTGTCGCGCGTAGTCAGGCGGTGCAGAATGCGCTCGCCGCAGGCAAAGATCACGAACAGGGACGTGAGCCGGCCAAACCAGGAGCTGGCCGGATGCCGCGCCAGCGCCTGCATGCCCATCTGGAGTTCATCGCCCGAGACATCGCGGTTCGACAGGATGGCCGCCACGGCGATCGACAGGAAGACCGGATAGAACACGTACGGCACCAGTCCCGTCTCGCGCTTGCTGCCCCAATGGATGCTCAAGGCGATCACGAACACCACCACCAGCGCGGCGACCACGGCAAACAGGCCAAACAGTATTTCACTCATGTAGTTCTCGCGTATCCAGTAAGTTGTCGCGCGCGCCACAGCGGGCGCGCAAATAGGAGACTACCCTGGCCGGCAGCGGCGGGCTGAAGCGGGCAAGCATGCCCACCGCTCGCGTGCCCAGCAGTTCAGGCCAGGCCAGCACGGCCAGCAGCAGGGTCAGGCCGCCGAACAGCGCGCCACCCAGGAATGCCGGCAGCGGATGGCTGCCGCCCAGGCTGCCCAGCATGGCGCCGCCCCAGCTGCCGGCGGCGGCCAGCAAGCCCATGGCCAGGCCGCGCGCGGCCAGCGGCGCCAGATCGCCCAGCCCCACCTGCAGGCGCAGGCACGCCACCGTGCCCACCACTAGCGCCCGCGCCAGCAAGGTGCCGGCGGCGATCATGGCGACCACCGCCCCGCCCTGCCCCGCCCACAGCACCAGCGCCGCGCCGGCCAGCACGATCAGCGGCAGCTGCAGCAGGCTTTCCAGGTGCTTGCCGCCCGTATTCCACAAGATCGGCGTCGACATGCCCCACGTGATGTACGCGGGCATGGCCAGCGCCAGGATGCTCAGCACGATGCCCGATTCTTGCCACACCTTGCCGTACAACACGCCGATCAAGTCCGGCGCCGTCATCGCCAGCAGCACGAACAGCGGCAGGATGATGATCCAGATGGTCGCCAGCACCGACAGATACGTGTCGCGCAGGCGCGGCAAGTCGTCCTGCAGCTTGGCGCCCGTGGCCAGGAAGGCCGGCTGCAAGGCGCTCAGGAACAGCGAGTTGGGCGTATTGGCCAGGTTGTAGCCGACCGCATACACGCCCACCGCGTGGGCATTCAGGAAGCGGCCCAGGAACACGCGGTCCATATTGTTCAGGCACCAGTTGCACAGATTCGTCACGAACACCGTCACGCCCACATTCGTCGAGCGCCGCGCGCCCTCGTACCACAGCAGCGGCTTGAGCGAGAAACGCGTGCGCGCATACGTCAGCACCAGCGCCGTGGAAGCCTGTCCCAGCCAGGCGCACACGAGGGTCCACACGCCGGCGCCCGCATACGCGAGCGGCAAGCCCACCAGCAGGTAGCCGACGATATAGCTGATCACCTGGATGATGTTGAGCCAGCGGAAATCGAGGGCGCGCCGCAGCAGGCTGCTGCCCGGCGCCGTCAGCGCATTCAGCAGGCAAGTCAGGCTCATCCAGGCGATCACGGGCGCGATGCGCGGTTCCTTGAAGTACGCGGCGATCCACGGCGCCATGAAAAACAGCAAGCTCATGGCCGCCAGGCCCGTCAGCGCCTGCCACGTCACCGTGAAGCGCACGTCTTCCTCGCTGAGCGTGCGGTTTTGCACCAGCCCCCAGGAAAAACCAAAATCGGCCAGAAAGTTGCTAAATGTCAGCACAATCAGTCCCATCGCAAACAAGCCGTAGTTTTCCGGCCCCAGCAGGCGCGCCAGCACCACTTGCGTGACCAGCTGCAGGCCAAACATGAGGACCGTGCCCATCGCCGCCCACTTGACGGCGCTGACGCTTTTCTTGTTGATGTCGCTGCTCATGATTCTCGCTGTCCGCCACGCCGTGCCGCGCCCGCCGGCGCTTTGTCATCGTTCAAGCCATGCCTCATCCGGGCGGCGCGCCGATCAGGCGGCTGCGCTGCGCCGCCGGCATGCTGGCCAGCATGCCGTTGACGAAATCGGCCTGCAAGCGGTAGGCGCGCGGCAAGTCCGTATCGATGCTCGACACGCGGAACAGCATGGCGTCGGCCACGGTGCCCGTCAGGCCATAGCGCAATTGCTCCAGGCGCTGCTGCATGCCCACCTTGCTGATCTTGTCGCCGATGGTGATCCAGTACGTGATGGGCTCGCTGCGGTTGCCATTCACGGCCAGCAAGCGCTTCACGGGCAGGCTGCCGTAGGCCGAGGCCAGCTCGCCGTATTCGTCGCGCTCGACCTGGAAACCCTGCGCCGCGTAGCACACTTCCGGCTTGTGCACGCCCATGTTGTCGCTCTGGTCGCCGCCGTACGCGATCGACAGCATCACCCGTTCGCCGTGCCCATTGATGTAGGTACGCGACAAGGTCTGGTTGTAGATCTTGTTCAGGCGTTCCTGGGTTTCCGGATCCACCTGCAGCGGCACGATGGAACTGTCGACGCGCCAGTCGCCGAACGCTTGCGGTATCGCCGCTTCCAGCGAAAAACTCGGGCGCTGGTCGGCCATCTTCACGCCCGGCGCCACGCCGTGGCTGAGGACGGCCGCGCCCAGCAGCAAGGCGCCCAGCAGCATATTCATGCGCAATGCAGCGTTCATGTCGACGCTCCCACGGTTGGCGCGCGGCCCGCCTGGCGCTTGCGCACGATCCACTGCAGCAAGCTGTCGACACTGAGGATCAGCAGCAGCGCGGAAATGAACAGCACCATGCCGGCGAAGCCGTGCAGGAAGCCCTGCCCGGCCGCGTCGCCGAAGTAATACGTGATCAGGGTCAGCACCATCACGCGGATGACATTGGCGGTAAAGGAAATCGGCACGATCAGCAGGGCCAGCACGATGTTGCGGAACGGCGAAGTATGCCGCACCAGGTTCAGGTAGAACAGGCCCAGCGCTTCAAGCGTCAGCAGGGTCTGCAAGCCGGCGCAGGCGTCGGCCACCAGCAACTGGTACTGGCCGATCTGCAGGATCACGCCATTGCGGGCGATCGGATAGCCGGCCAGGAAAAGCAGGTGTTCGGTCACATACGAAACCGCCATTTTCATCGGCATGGTCAGGGTCGTCACCAGCGGCAGCGGCAGCGGCACCATGAACAGCATGAAAAAGAAGGGAAACCACAGAATGCGCGCGGCAATCCAGCCGCGCTTGAGCAGCAGCAGCGACAGGCCGGTGCCGATCAGGGCGAGGATTTCCAGCGACAGGATATGCTGCGAACGGCCCAGCACATACAGCAGCAGCGAAACGGCCAGCAGCGGCCAGCCGGCGCGGGCCGGACGGGCGCCGGCGCTCTGCGCCAGCATCTCGGGCCATTTGCGGTAGATCAACCACAGCGACAGGGCCAGGATGATGGGACCGTGCGCCTGCTCTTCGGTGGACCAGATGCCGCGGAACAGCCCGACCAGGCTGGGCGCGAGCATGGCCAGGAAACCCAGCGCCAGCGGCAGCCAGTCCGGCACGGCGGAGCGGCCGGCCTGCGCCGGCGGCATGGCGTGGCCTGGCGCAGCCATCAAAAGTCGACCATCACGGAACCGACCACCTGGGCGCCGCTATGCGTCATTTGCTCGGCCATGGCCGCCACTTCCGCCATCGGCGTCTTGTTCTTGCGCGCCACCAGCAGCACGCCGCCCGCACGCGCCGCCACGGCCAGCGCATCGGAACCGGTGGCATACGCCGGCACGTCGTACAGCACCACGTCGTAGCGGCTTTCCAGCTGCTTGTTGAGCGTGACGAAGGAGGTACGGCTGAGCAGTTCCTGCGGATTCGGCGGCAAGGTGCCGGCGGACAGCACCGACAGCGCGACAAACGATTCCACCTTGGCGATGATATCGAGTTCGGCGCGGCCGGCCAGCACGTCGGACAGGCCCTGGCGTGTCTTCAGGTCGAAGATTTCCTGCTGGCGCGGCGCGCGCAGGTTGGCGTCGACCAGCAAGGTGTGCTCGCCCAGCTGGGAAAACACCACGGCCAGGTTGGCAGCGAACAGGCTGGCGCCGTCGCCCGGCTCCATGCCCAGCACCACCAGCGATTTGCTGCCGCGGGCGAACCAGCGCAGCATCAGCTGGCTGCGCACGGCGCGCAGGGTTTCCACTTGGTGGCTGAAAGGCTGGTAGGCGGCCACCAGTTCCTGCGGATACTTGCCGGCGCCCGGCTGCAGGTACGGATAGTCGAACTGGCGCGCCAGCACTTGCTCGATATCGGCTTCGGTGATCAGGCCCAGGCGCAAGGCCGCTTCGCCGAAGCGGATGCCCAGTTCCTTTTGCATGCGCAGCACGCGTTCGGCGTTTTCCGGCGTGATCTTGCCCGATTCGAGCAACAGGCCGCCAATGCTGGAATCGGTGCCGCGCGCCAGCGGCGCAGTGGTGTTGAGGAGGTGTGGACTTGAAGTCATGATAGGTTCCATCTCAGTTCAGGCGCAAACGGCGCGGCAGCATGCCGCGCATGCGACGCTGTTTAGGTTTCCAGTCGACCACGCCGAACACGGGAATCTGCAGCACTTCGCTCAGGTCCTGGTCGGAACGGATACGGCGGTCCAGCAATTCGGCCAGCAGCGCGATGCCGCAGCCCAGCATGAGGCCGAGGAAGATCGACAGCAGCACGTTGCGGAGAATCTTCGGGCTGTCCGGCTCGATCGGCGCCGTGGCCGGATTGAGCATGGCGATATCGGACTGCTCCGCCTGGCCTTCGATGCGCGTCTGCGACAGGCGCTGCGAAGTCACGTCGAAGGCGCGCTGGGCGCTTTCCACATCCTTGCTCAGCACGCCCATTTCATCGCGCGTCCGGTTCAGTTCCAGCACCTTGGCTTTTTGCGCCGCCAGTGCGGCGCGGATCGCGCCTTCGCGCTGCTGCAGGATCTGCGCATTGTTGCCCACGCTTTGCGAGGTGGCGCGCGTCTGCTCGGCCAGGTCGCGGCGCAGCTTGTCCACTTCGGCCTTGGCGCTCTGGTATTGCGGGTGATTGCGGTCCAGGCGCTGGCCCAGTTCGGCCAATTTGCCCTCGGCATTGCCCAGGCCCAGCTTCAGGCTCTGGATCAGCGGATTCGACGCGACGTCCGGCGATTCGGACAGGTTGCCGCCCTGCGCCATGCGCTGGCGCGAATTGGCTTCCATGGCCTGGCCCTGCGCCAGCACCAGTTGCGCCGACAGGTCGTTCAAGCGGTTCGATTCCACATCGAGGCGGTTGTCGACGCTGACGATGCCATTGTCCTGCTGGTATTTCGACAGGCGGCTTTGCGCGCGCTCAACGTTGTCGCGCAGCAATTTGGTCTGGTCATCGAAGTACGTCGTCGCCTTGCGCATCGGGTCGACCTTCAGCTGGATGCTGACCTTTTGATACTGTTCCGCAAAGGCGTTCGACACGGCCGCGACGAATTGCGGGTCGGCGCCCTTGAAGCTGACATCGACCACGCTGCTTTCGCGCGACGGCATCACTTCGAGTTTCTTCAGCAGCAAGTCGGCCAGCCAGTCGCGCACCGTGCCCTTGCCTTGCGCCGCGTCATTGAACTGGGCGATCACGGCGGGGCTGCGCGCCAGTTCCAGCTGGTCGACGACGCGCAAGGCCACGTTCTTGCTGCCGATAATATCGACTTGGGTCGCCATGTAGCCAGGCAGCAACTGCCCCGGCATGGTCATGCCCGTCAGGGGATCGACGCCCTTGTAGTTCAGCAGCAGGGTGCTGGTGGCCTTGTAGGTCTTCGGCAGCACCAGGCTGACGCCCAGCGCCAGCGCCACGGTGATCATCAAGGTCAGCAGCACAATCTTCTTGCGCGCCCGAAGGATCAGCAATAGTTGGGTGAGGTTCATTTGGAAACTTTCAATACAAAAAGGTAGGGAGCCAGTTGCTCTTAGAACAGGCTTTCCTGGACATACACGACATCGTCGACGCGCAGCAGGTCGTCATGCTTGACCGACAACACTTCCATCTGGCCTTCCGCATTGCGGCGCTTGACGCGCACGCCCCGTTCGGTGCCGCGCAAGGTCAGGCCACCGCCCACGGACAGGGCTTGCAGCACGGTCATGTTGCGTTCCAGGCGGAAAGCGCCCGGACGCTGGACTTCGCCATAGATGTAGAAGCGCGGCGCGCGTTCCACGTAGATGATGTCGTTGCCGCCCACTTCCATGTCGCCCTTCAGGTCGCCGTTGCGCACGATGTCGAGAATGTCGGCCACGTCGCGCGTGGCAGTGCCGCCGCGCTTGCGGATCACGGTGATCTGGTCGGCGCCGTCAGGACTGACGCCGCCAGCCATGGCCAGCATGTCCATCACGCTGCGCTTGCCTTCCACCGGGTAGCGGCCCGGACGGTTGACCTGGCCCAGCACGGACGCCTGCTGGCTTTGCAGGCTGGTGACGATGATGTTGACTTGCGCCTTGCGCAGGAAGCCGCCGCTCTCGAGCAAGCCGCCCAGTTTCTTTTCCGCTGCCGACGTGGACAGGCCGCCGACGGCCACCGCGCCTACCAGCGGGAAGGTGATTTCACCCGCTTCGCTCACGCGCGTCTCCAGGCCCAGGTCCGGGTTGCCGTAGACGGAGATTTTCAGCACGTCACCAGCCCCAAGGGGGACATCGGCTGCACCGGCCATGCCTGCGGCGAGGGCCAGAAAGGCCGCCATCATCCAGTTTGCGAGTCGTTTCATGATTACAGATTCCCGTTGGTAGATTGCTGATGTTTAACTACTTGTCGATAAGTCACTTATTTCAAGCCCGCCACGCCGCGCTCGTTGGCTTCATGCGCGCTGTTCGCCGGCGCCGCTGCCGCAGGTGCGCTGGCCGTAGCCGAGGCCGCAGCCGCTGCATCCTTGTTGAAATACTCGATCTTGGCGCTGGCGCGCAGACGCTTCAGTTCCGCTTCGGCCGCATCCTTGTTCTTCTTGTTGGCCAGGAATTGCTCGATTTGCGGCGCCGCCGCGTCCAGGCCCACCGGGCTGTCCTTGATATCGGCCAGCGCGATGAGCAGGCTGCGCTCGCCTTCGCGCACGATGAACAGCTGGCCCTTCGGCATCGATTGCAGCTTGCTGCTCAGTTCGGGCGCCAGGTCGGCGCTGGTGCGCGACACCTGGGTGCGGCCGAACGCGATCTTGTGCTCCTCGAGCCATTGCGCCACGTCTTCCAGCGACTTGGCGCGGTCCATGACGGCTTTGAGCTCATCGTTCAGCGCCGCCGTCGGGATGACCAGCTCGCGCAGATCGAATTGCTTGCGCTGGCTGAAGAACAGCGGATTTTTCGCGAAATACTCTTCCACTTCGGCCTTGCTCGGGCGGGTGGCCGCGCCGATGCGCTTTTGCATGTATGCCTGGGCAACGATCAGCGCCTTGGCGCGCTCGATGGCCTGCATGACTTTCGGATCGCGGTCGACCTTTTCCTTGGCCGCTTCGTTCTGCAGCAACTGGCGGTCGATCAGCGACTCGAGCAACTGCTTGCTGGCCGCGGCCTGCTGCGGCGCCTGCACGCCGGCGCGCTGCAACTCTTCATTCAACTGCAAGACGGTGATTTCTTCGCCGTTCACGCTGGCCAGCGCCTGGCCAGCCTTTTTTTCCTTGTTGCCGCAAGCGGACAGGCCAGCAGCGGCCAGCAGGACCAGGGCGGCGCACAACAAACGTGGCGCGGGGCGGGAGTGAATAAAATGATTCAAGCGTGCTCCTTCGGATGACAGGTATGACGGGGGTGGAAAATCCGGCGCAGTATAACGGGCCATGGCCAGGCTGCACTGCACGGATGCCCCGAAAAATAGTTATTCGTCAAATAATTAACAATATTGTAAACATAATACACATAATGCATGACGACAAGCAAAATATTTGCTTAAAAATCTACTAATGAGATATAAAAACAACTATTTCCACAGTCTACTTGATTGCAAAAAATTATGTATTGCGTGGTTCAGACCGACTTTAAAATCGATAGTTGGCGCGTGCCGTCCCGGACGGCTTCCCGTCAGGGTGACGCACGTCCGGCAGGGGCAAGGCCGGATACTGCTCACATCGTGAACCCTTTCCAAGAGGAAAGTAATGGCGCATGGCCGGCACGACTCGTGGCAAGGTGAGCGCGGAGTGGTCGCGTAATGCGCTGGTGCTCTATAGATGCTCCATTTTAACGCGTATTGACTCCGTGCAAAGTATATTCAAACGCTATTTTTTCCTGCGGGCAGCATACTGACGCTCAATGGGCGTTCTCGCGCGCCAGCACCACTTTGACCGTGCGCGCGATAATCCACAGATCCAGCCACAGCGACCAGTTGCGCAGGTAATCGAGGTCGAAATGGATGCGCGCCTCCATCTTGTCGAGCGTTTCCGTCTCGCCCCGCAAACCGTTGACCTGGGCCCAGCCCGTAATGCCGGGCTTGACCTTGTGGCGCAGCATGTAGCCCTTGATCAGTTTGCGGTACTGCTCGTTGTGCACGACGGCATGGGGACGCGGCCCGACGATGCTCATGCGGCCCTGCAGGACGTTGAGAAATTGCGGCAGCTCGTCGAGCGAGCTGCGGCGCAGGAAGGCGCCGACGCGCGTCACGCGCTGGTCGTTCTTGGTGGCCTGCACCACCGTGTCGCCATCTTCGCCCACCGTCATGGAGCGGAACTTGTAGACGACGATTTCCTCGCCATACAGGCCATAGCGGCGCTGGCGGAAAATCACGGGGCCTTTCGAAGTGGTCTTGACGGCGATGGCGATGACCAGCATCACCGGCAGCAGCAGGATCTGGATCATCAGCCCCAGCACGATATCGCTGCCCCGCTTGACCATGCTGTTAAAGCCCGTGAACGGCGATTCGCGGATGGCGATGACGGGCATGCCGCCCACGTTGTCGAAACGCGCCTGCATCAGGTCGAAGATATAAATATCCGGCAGGAAATACACGGAAGCCGTCGTATCTTCGAGCTCGTCGAGCATCTTGCGGATGCGCGGCTGGGCCGAAATCGGCTGGCTGATGAAGATCATCTTGATGTTGTGTTCGCGCACGTAGGAGGCGATATCATCCATGCGTCCCAGCATGGGTTCGCGCATCTTTTCCGGCCAGCGGTCGTCCGTGCGGTCATCGAAAAAGCCGTGCACGTGCATGAACAGGTTGGCATTGCGCTCGACGGTGGCGGCAAACTTCAGGCTGGCGTCGTTGGCGCCGATGATGACCACCGAGCGCACTTCGCTGTCGCCGTCCGGGCGCAGGCTGAACCTGCGCCCGGCCAGGTGCCCGGCCAGCAGCACGAAGGGCGTGAGGACAAACCAGGCCAGCACAACTTCGGTATCGAAATGATAGGCCAGGCCCGTGGCCGAGCCCAGGAAGGTGAGGATCAGCGCGACGATCGTCCAGCCGACGAGGATATCGCGCGCATACGCCAGCATGCGGCCGCTGCGCCAGGTACGGTAGGGGTCGACATGCTGGTAGACCGTCGATGAAATGAAGACAGCCAGTATCATCAGCACCAGCGTATAGCCGGTGAAGGTCGAACCCGACAACACCGTCATCAGGTACAGCAAGCCCATGATGATGATCGGGTCGAGAACGCGCTGGAAAAACGAAATCAGGGGTATATCATTGACAGTCATGTTGATCTTTAAAACTGTACGCTGCCATTGAAGGAAATGCCCTTGGCCCGGTAGCTGCCGCTATCGATGATGGCGACGCCTTCGCGCCGCTCGTGGAACACGCGCACGCCAAGCTGGATTTTCCGGTGCGGCGCATACGTCGCGCCCAGCGAAGCCGTGCGCGTGGTGTCGCGCCCGTCGCCGGGCAGCACCAGGCCGCTGACGGCCTCGAAATCGCGCCGTTCCTGGCGCAGCTGCGCATCCACGCGCACCTTCGACGTGGCCGTCCAGGTCGCGCCCAGGCTGGCGCCCGTGTTCAGGCTGCTCGTCACCAGCGAATTGTCGACGGAACCGAATTCGCGCCAGACGATGCCCGTGAAATTGACCTTGCCCAACGGCTTCCAGTACACGCTCAGCCGGCCATTCGTGCCGCTGGTATCGCGCCCGGACAGCAAGTTGTTGCGGTGGCGCACCCAGCCACCGAGGAATTCCATCTGCGTGATATCGCTGAAATCCCAGAGGACATTGGCCTTGACCTCGTCCTGGCTATAGCCGTTGCCGTACACACTGGCGTCGAACGCGCCGCGGTTCGGATACTTGCCATTCAGGTGGCGCAGCTGCACGCCGACGCGGCTATTGCTGCGCGCCAGGTAGTCGACGCCAAATTCCGTCGCGTCTTCCACCCAGTTGGAAAACGCCTGCGACGGCAGGTCATACGAGTAGCGGTCGCGCGACAGGCCGCCGCGCACGCGCCAGCTGGGGTGGAAGCGCCACGCGCCATTCACGTACTCGCGGCGCTGCGTGCGCAGATTGCGCACCGAGCTCTGGAAGTCGCTGAACGGCGTCAGGGTCTGCGAATAACTGGCGCCCACATGGCCTTCCAGGTGGTTGGCGATGTGCCATTCCAGGTCGGCCAGGTAATCCTTGCCGTCGTAGTCGAACTGGCTGAAGCGGTTGAAGCTCACCTTCGACCACTTGGCCTGGCCCGTCAGTATCTGGCGGCCGATGGGACGGTTGAACAGGAAGCCCGCCTGCAGCATCCTCGACGTATCCGAACGGGGGCCGGAAAAACCCCGCACATCGTCCGGCAGGCGCATCAGGTTGTCGTCGTACGAATAGGACGTGGCAACGAAGGGCTTGATGGTGTCGCTGATATCGGCCACGGCGGCGCCGCTGGCCAGGGTGCCCAAGAGCAACAGCGCAACCGGCAAACGTGGGCTGGCCGTGAAGGCGGCGGCAACGGCTTTTTTACGCAAGGAATTCAACATGGATTTTGTCTTTGAAAGATCACACAGTTGATAGGCAATACTACCAGTAAATCCAGTGCCCACCAGAAATAATCCAGAGGCCCAGCACGCCGTTCGTCACGCCGTGCGCGAGGATGGGCGACCACAGGGACTGGCTACGCATGTACAACAAACTATAGACCGCACCGGCCACCATGCCGGCCAGCCATAAATTATGCTCAAAGCCAAACAGCAACACGCTGATGGCAAAGGCCTTGGCGCTGGCCAGGCGCGGATCGGCCCGCAAAAAGTCCGGCTTGTCGATCCAGCGCAGCAGGAAGGAGCGCCAGAACAGCTCTTCCATCACGGGCACCACCAGCGCCGCGCCGGCGATGCGCAGCACAACCAGGCTCCACTCGATGCGGCCATCGGTGCGGGGGTCGAAACCGTCAGGCTTGCCGATGCTCATCCAGCTGGCATCGAGATTAATCCACAGCAAAAAAACAACAACACCGCCTGCCAGCGCCCCGAGAATGGCACGCGCGCCCAACGGCGTCCACCGTAATTCCGTGTAACTGCGGCGCCAGTACAACAACAAGCCCAGCACGACGCCGATCTTGACGACATACAGCCAGCGCAAGTCCTGCGCGGCGACGCCCAGGCGGCCGAGTATGTCGGCAATGGCAATGAAGGAGAGATAGGCCAGGAATGGCGCTACCCGGGGCAAGGCGGCGCGGTCAAACATGCTGCCACGCATCGGAGGAGGAGCTGCGCGCCGGACGCGGTGGTCCGGAGCGCATGTTTTTCATGACAAACATGCATCCTCCGATGTAATAAATATAATTATATAATTATATCAAGCAGAACCGTTGCCGTGGCAAATAATCCTGACTTAATTACAACAGGGTATGCAAAAAAGCATCAGCTATTCGCGCGCGCCTCGATCTGCTCCCACTTTTCCAGCGCTTCCAGCAGTTCGCCTTCAATCTCGGCCACGCGCGCATTCAGGCGCTTGCCTTCGGCTGGCGTCTTCTTGTAGAAGTCCGGATGCGACAGTTCGGCGGCCAGCACCGATTGCTCGTCTTCCAGCTTGGCGATCAGTTTCGGCAACTCTTCCAGCTCGCGCTGTTCCTTGTAGCTGAGCTTTTTCTGCTTGGCGGCCGGCGCGGCAGCCTCGACCTTCACGGCCGGCTTGCTGGCTGGCGCCGTGGCGATCGGCAAGGTGCGCACGCGCTCCCAGTCCGTGTAGCCGCCGACGAATTCGCGCCACTTGCCCTCGCCTTCGGCGACGATCACCTGTGTGACCACATTGTCGAGGAAGGTGCGGTCATGGCTGACGAGGAAGACGGTGCCCGTGTATTCTTCCAGCAACTCTTCCAGCAATTCCAGAGTATCGATATCCAGGTCATTGGTCGGTTCATCGAGCACCAGCACGTTGGCCGGCTTGGCGAACAGACGCGCCAGCAGCAAACGGTTGCGCTCGCCACCGGACAGCGACTTGACGGGCGAACGGGCACGTTCCGGCGCGAACAGGAAGTCGTTCAGGTACGTCATCACGTGACGGCGCTGGCCGTTGATCTCGACCCAGTCGCTGCCCGGCGCGATGGTTTCCATCAGGTTCGCCTCTTCGTTCAGCTGCGTGCGCATCTGGTCGAAATACGCCACTTGCAGCTTGGTACCCAGGCGGATGGTGCCCGTGTCCGACTGCTCTTCGCCGAGGATCATCTTCAGCAGGGTGGTCTTGCCGGCGCCGTTGGCGCCGATCAGGCCGACCTTGTCGCCGCGCAAGATGGTGGCGCTGAAATCCTTGACAATGACCTTGTCGCCGTAAATCTTCGAGACGTTTTCCAGGTCCGCCACGATCTTGCCCGAGCGTTCGCCGGCCGAGACGTCCAGCTTGACTTGTCCTTGCTGTTCGCGGCGCGCATTGCGCGTCAGGCGCAGCGCTTCCAGGCGGCGCACACGGCCTTCGTCGCGCACGCGGCGGGCCTTGACGCCCTTGCGTATCCACACTTCTTCCTGCGCCAGGAACTTGTCGAACTTGGCGTTTTCCACTTCTTCGATTTCCAGCTGCTCCGCCTTGCGCACTTGATACGCCGTGAAGTTGCCCGGATACGACAGCAAACGGCCGCGGTCGAGCTCGATGATGCGCGTGGCAACGTTGTCGAGGAAGGAGCGGTCATGGGTAATGAACAGCACGCTGCCCTTGAAGTCGCGCAACAAGCCTTCCAGCCACAGGATGGAGCTGAAGTCCAGATGGTTGGTGGGCTCATCGAGCAGCAGCACGTCGGGCGCCGACACCAGCGCGCGCGCCAGGGCCACGCGCTTCTGCATCCCGCCGGACAGGGTTTTCATGGCCATGTCGCCCGTCAGGTTCAGACGGTCGAGCACGGTTTCCACCTTGTTCGGCAAGCTCCATGCATCGGCCGCATCGAGTTTGACCTGGATGTCGTGCATGCGTTCCATCAGTTCGTCGTCATTGCCCTGGCCAAACTGGCCCGTCAACGCATCGTATTCCTTCAGCCACGCCTGCGATTCGCCCATGCCGGACGCGACGGCGTCGAACACGGACATTTCCGGGTCGAATTGCGGTTCCTGCTCCACATACGCGATCTTGATGCCTTGTTGCATTACCAACAAGCCATCATCGAGCTTGAACTTGCCCGAAATAACCTTCAACAGCGACGATTTACCCGTGCCGTTGCGGCCGATCAAGCCGACCCGCTCCGAGGTTTCCAGTGAAAATTCCGCGTGATCGAGCAGCGCGACGTGACCGAACGCAAGTTGCGCCGATGAAAGAGAAATGACAGCCATAATGAGTAAGAGTGCTCGGGCGCCGTCTCGCGCACACCGCGTGGTGTGCAAAACAGCCGCCGATTGGATGAATGAAGCACGCATTGTACCGATAACTCGGACTTCAATCGCCATCGACCAGTAATTACCGCCTGGATGATCACAGGCTGCCGACGCGCGTTGCGTGGAAACGTGGTGTCGCCAGCAGGAATCGAACCTGCATTTAAGTCTTAGGAGGACCTTGTACTATCCATTGTACGATGGCGACACGCGCAGCGGCATTATACAGGCTAGTTCCTGCCATTGACAGTCCGGCAGCGCGTGCGTGGGGCCGGCGCCTCAGTGCCCTGCCACCTGCCGCAATGGCGCCGGCAACGCAGGCGATGCCGAAGGCAACAAGGGCAGGATTTGCTGCGCCGCCAGATCGTGCGCCACCGGGTTCCAGTGGCCGTCCATCGGCAGGAAATCCATGCGCTCGCGCTGTTGCGCCCAATGGCGCGCGAATACCGGCTGCATGTCCACCACCTGATGGCCGTGTCGCAGGGCCGTCTGGATGAAAAATGCGCGATCGCCCGCTTTCCAGTTGGGTACCGCCTTCTGCGGCGCATACAGCATGTTCCGGTCCGCGTCGACCAGGAAGATAAAGCGCGTATCGCCAGCGCCGCCCAGCGCGCGCAATTGCGTCATGTAGTACTCGAGCGCGGCGGCGCGGCGTGCATCAGGCGCGCTGGCGGCCGGCTCCTGCGCCGCGGCAGGAGGACTGCGGCGCAATTGGCTCATCAACCAGTCAGGAAATTTCAAGTTGTAATAGATATAACGGGCCAGGGCCGAATAGGCGACCAGCCGCTTGGCCTTGGACTCGACATAGGGAACATGCACCAGCCTGATATCGTTCCCTTCGCTGACAAACATGCTGTGGCCCCGCTGCGCCGGCGCCAGGATGTCGAGCATGTCCATCGGCTCGACAAACATCACCACCGTGCGCGGATGCAGCTGCGCACGCGTATGACGGAACACTTCCAGCGCGTCGGCAAAGCCGTTGCCCGAGGCAGAGGCGGCATACACGCCGCCGCCCAAGGCTTGACTCAGCCGGCCTTGCAGGGTTTCCGGGTATTCCAGCATCAGGCTTTCGATAAAGCTGTCGCCGATGACAAGCACGGCCGCGCCATCCTTGAAATCGGGGGAGTTGGTAAAGCCCTGCCGATTCGTGCGGCCATGCCGGGCATTCGCCATGGCCCAGCCGTGCGAATACACGTAGTCCTGCTGCGGCAGATAACGGGCATACGGGCGCTGCTCGCTGCTCTGCTCCATGCGCAATCCGGACACCACCGGCATGCATTGCAGGAACGCTTCCAACGCCAGTGCCGTGACCAGCACACCCAGGCCTATCGCAAATATGGAGCGCATATGATTTGTCAGAAATTAAAATACAAGAATTCAGAAACGCCACGCGTCTCGCTAATTGCCAGCAAGACCAGGCAAAGCATCAACATGGCCCCCAGCAAGACGCTGCCCCGGCCACTGTCCAGGCGCTGCTCCGTCGACAGGCGCAAGCCTCGCCCCAGCAACTCATACACATTCGGCAGGAAGAAAACGATGGCGGCGCAAACGCCCAGCCACCACAGGCAGGAACTCAGCTGCATGATGCGGTTCACGCCCAGCATGCTTTCCTGCATGGCGGGCGTCAGCGTGCCTCCGCCCATGGCTTGCAGCACGTCCAGCGCCACCTCGAGGGAACTGGCGCGAAAAAACACCCAGGCCAGCACCACGGCAAAAAAAGTCGCCAGTGCGCCGCCGGCCCGTATCGCCAGGTTGCTGCGCTGGCCCAGCAGATGGCGCAAGGCATGGTTGACGATCAGATAAGCGCCGTGCAAGCAGCCCCAGACCACAAAGGTCCAGTTGGCGCCGTGCCACAGTCCGCCCAGCAGCATCGTGATCAGGAGGTTGCGGTAACGCAAGAACCCGCCCTTGCGGTTCCCGCCCAGGGGGATATACAGATAATCGCGCAGGAAATTGGACAGCGTGATGTGCCAGCGGCGCCAGAAATCGATGATGGAGGTCGCCTTGTATGGCGAGAGAAAGTTAATCGGCAAGATAATGCCGAACATATAGGACAAGCCATACGCCATGTCGCAATAGGCCGAAAAGTCGAAATACAGCTGGAACGTATAGGCCAGCGCACCAGCCCATGCCTCCAGCATGCTCAAATGGGCGTGATGGAGGTCGAAGACGGGTGCGACGTAGCGCGCGATGCCATCGGCCAAGATGACTTTCTTGAACAGGCCAATCGTGAAGAATGTTAGGCCGACGATCAGGCGCCCGCGGCTGAAGACATGCGATTCGGCCTGCACGAACTGCGGCATCATCTCCTTGTGATGCAGAATCGGACCGGCGATCAGGTGCGGAAAGTAGGTGACGAACAAACCATAGCTTTCTGGCTGGTAATCCTTGACCTTGCCGGCGTGGCAATCGACCAGGTAGGCGATTTGCGTGAAGGTGAAAAACGAGATGCCGATCGGCAGGGTAATCCCCAGCGGCTGGAATGTCGCCCCCGTCAGGGTGGCAATATTGCTGATAAAAAAATCAAAATACTTGAAAAACACCAGCAGCGACAAATTGAAGGCGAGTCCGAGCCACAGCCAGTGCTTTGCCTCGCGCTTGCGGCCCGTCTCTTGACGTTTCGAAACGACTCGGCCAATGCTGAAGTTACAGCAGATTGACAGCAGCAACAGCGGCAGGTAGGCGACATCCCAGTAGCTATAGAATGCAAGCGAGGCCAGCAACAGGAAAATTATGGATAGCCGCAGCGAGTATTTTGACAGGAGAAAGTATCCCAGCAACGCCAACGGCAAGAACACCAGAAAGAACGGAAATGAATTAAATAACACGGTGCAATTCCATAAAGTTGCTTATACGTAACGCGTTGGCAGCCAGCAATGGCAAGTTTATGCTTTTAACGCTGATATTTGTTTATTATTATTCTGAACATGGTGACGAGACGAACTCTTGCCCGCACAACGTGCGGGCATGCGCCGGACTGCCACGGCCAGGCGCGCCGTCGCCGTCAGCCATTCCTGCACACCATTTCCCGC
This sequence comes from Janthinobacterium sp. SUN137, assembly GCF_030587265.1. Lineage (NCBI taxonomy): Bacteria > Pseudomonadati > Pseudomonadota > Betaproteobacteria > Burkholderiales > Oxalobacteraceae > Janthinobacterium > Janthinobacterium sp. SUN137. The sequence goes on from NZ_JAPWHZ010000005.1 coordinate 97,132, forward strand.
CACGCTGCCGAACTCGTACCAGCGTCCTGCCTTATTTGTGACCCATGGTGGCAAACGGCGGCACGCTGAATTTCCTGCGCCGCGCGACGCCTGCACCAACCAGCAACAAGCCGGCCAGCATGAGTTGCAACATCGCGGGCTCGGGCACGGCGCTGACGCTAAATACTTGCATGGCGCCAAACGTGACGTTCGGATAGGAGCCATACGGCGCGCCATCGAGCAAGCTTGCGCCAAAGATGCCATTGACCGGGTCGATGTACGAATAGCGCGAAGAAATGCCATTGGTGCTCAGGTCCGCCGACATGCCCAGGTCGGCGCCGATGCCGAACGTGGGGCCGGCGTCGATATCATTGAAGGTTTGATACGCCCCCACCGAGTCCAGCGCATAGGTTTTCGGCGTCTGCCGGAAATACTGGCCCGACGTCAGGTTGAAGATGAAGGCCGTGCGGTCGCGGTCTTCCGGCGTCATGTTGTAGGTACCCGACGAATTCCAGCTTTGCGGGTTGTAGCCGCCCACCAGCCAGGTCTGGCCGGCGGCGTTGCTCGCCTGCATCACGGAAAACGTGCGTCCCTTGCCGTCGGCGGCCAGGTGGAAGTCGCGCGAGGTGTCGCCCGCCGACTTCGTGTAGATGGCCGTCAGCGCCAGCGGCCCTTCGCCCAGCCAGGCGGACAGCTGTGCTTCCTGCGCGCCGTTGAGCAAGGATTGCGCCGAGGCGACAGGAACGCTGCCGATGCACAGCAAGGCACCGGCGAGCAAGGTGACGGGCCGCACCGCCTTGATTTTCAGCATGATTTGTTGTTGCATCGCTCCCCCTGTATATATGCCGCGAATTTTCGGCATATCAATATAGCACAGGGTGATATATTAATTGCATTAATTTATTTCAATTGAAATGCAGTTAAGACAATAGTTTATTGTAGCCATCATGGCGGCAGCACGGCCGTCACCTCGATTTCCACCCTGGCGCGATCCTCGATCAGGCCGGCCACCTGCACGGCCGTCATGGCTGGAAAGTGCTTGCCGATCAGCTCGCGGTACGCCACGCCGATTTGCGGATACGCCGCCACATACTCCTTCTTGTCGAGCACATACCAGTTCATGCGCACGATGTGCTCGGGCAAGGCGCCCGCCTCCGCCAGCACGGCGACGATATTCTGCAAGGCCTGGCGCACCTGCCCCGCAAAATCGTCCGTATGGAACCGGCCCTGCGCATCCCAGCCTATCATGCCGCTGACGTACACCGTGCGTCCGCTGGCGGCCACGCCGTTCGCATAGCCGCGCGGCCTGGCCCATCCCGGTGGTTGCAGCACTTGCATTGCATTCTCCTGGTTATTCATACATGTCCCGCCTCGCGCAGCAATTCGCGCGCGATGATCAATTGCTGTACTTCGCTGGCGCCCTCGTAGATGCGCAAGGCGCGGATTTCACGGTACAGGCGCTCGACCGGATGATCGCTGACCACGCCCATGCCGCCGAACAGCTGCACGGCCGCGTCGATCACCTGCTGCGCCGTTTCCGTGGCCGTCAGCTTGGCCATGGCCGCTTCCTTCGTCACCTTGCGGCCCTGGTCGCGCTGCCAGGCGGCGCGGTAGGTCAGCAAGGCAGCCGCCTCGATGCCGGTGGCCATCTGCGCTAATTTTGCCTGCGTCAGCTGGAAGTCCGCCAGGGTCTGGCCGAACATCTGGCGCGCCATGGCGTGGCGCAGCGCCTCGTCAAACGCGCGCCGCGCAAAGCCCAGCGCGGCGGCGGCCACCGACGTGCGGAACACGTCCAGCGTGGCCATCGCCACCTTGAAGCCCTGCCCCGCCTCGCCCAGGCGCTGCGTGGCGGGCACGCGGCAAGCATTGAAACGCAGGCGCGCCAGCGGGTGCGGCGCGATCACCGCGATGCGCTCGGCGATTTCCAGGCCGGGATTGTCCGCGTCGACAATGAAGGCGCTGATGCCGCGCGCGCCCGGCGCCTCGCCCGTGCGGGCGAACACCACGTAAAAGTCGGCGATGCCGCCGTTCGAGATCCACGTCTTTTCGCCATCGAGCACGTAGTCGTCGCCATCGCGGCGCGCCGCGCACGCCATCGCCGCCACGTCGGAGCCGGCCTGCGGCTCGGACAGGGCAAAGGCGGCGATGCGCTTGCCGCTGGCCACGTCCGGCAAATAGCGCGCCTTGTTTTCCGCGCTGCCGAACAGGCCGATGGCGCCGGAACCGAGTCCCTGCATGGCGAAGGCGAAATCGGCCAGGCCGTTGTGGCGCGCCAGGGTTTCGCGCATCAGGCAAATGGCGCGCGTGTCGATCTTGCCATCGGTGCCCGTCGCGTATGTCAGCCAGCCGCCCTGCCCCAGTTGCGCCACCAGCGCGCGGCAGGCGGCATCGACATCGGCGCCATGGGCTTCCTGCAGGTGCCGCGCAGCCCAGGCATTGAGTTCAGACTCAAGCTCTGCATGCCGCGCTTCGAAAAACGGCCAGTCCAGGTAAGTCGTATCACGCGTGCTACTCATGTCAGTCGCCCTCGAATTGCGGTTTTTCTTTCGCCACGAAGGCGTGATAGGCGCGGTGGAAATCGTTGGTGGCCATGCAAATGGCCTGCGCCTGCGCTTCCGCCTCGATGGCTTCATCGACGCCCATGTTCCACTCCTGCTGCAGCATTTTTTTCGTCATGCCGTGCGCGAAGGTGGGGCCGCCGGCCAGGCCGGCGGCGAACAGCTGCGCCGCCTCGGCCAATTCTTCCGGCTCGACCAGGCGGTTGAGCCAGCCCCAACGTTCGGCCTCGCTTCCAGGCAAGGAGCGCCCCGTGTACAGCAATTCGGCGGCGCGGCCCTGGCCGATCACGCGCGGCAGCAAGGCGCAGGCGCCCATGTCGCAGCCGGCCAGGCCCACGCGGGTAAACAAAAAGGCCGTCTTGCTGCGCGCCGTGCCGATGCGGATATCGGAGGCCAGCGCCAGCATGGCGCCGGCGCCCGCGCAAATGCCGTCGATGGCGGCGACGATGGGTTGCGGACAGGCGCGCATGGCTTTCACCACGTCGCCCGTCATGCGGGTAAATGCCAGCAGGCCGGGCATATCGAGCTGCGTCAGGGGGCCAATGATGTCGTGCACGTCGCCGCCCGAACAGAAATTGTCGCCGCTGCCCGTGATGACCACGGCCTTGACGTCGTCCGCATGCGCCAGCGCGCGGAACAGCTCGCGCAGCTCCGCATACGAATCGAAGGTGAGCGGATTCTTGCGCTCGGGCCGGTGCAAGGTCAGGGTGGCGACGCCTGCGTCGACGGAAAACAGGAAATGCCGCGCGGCGTAGCCGGCCAGGCTGGCGCGGTTGCCTGGCAGGTCTTGCGGCTGGCCGGGGAGATGGCGCATGCTCAGTCCTTTAGGGGGGTGTTATTCAACTGCTGCTTCATGTGCGACAGCAGGTCGATCAATCGGGTTTTGTCGTCCGGCGTCACGCCGTGCAGCAGTTCGGCGATCCAGCCTTCGTGCACGCGCGCCATTTCGTCGAACGCGCGCCGGCCCGCCGGTGTCAGCTTGACGCTGTACGAGCGGCGGTCCTTCGGGTCGACCACGCGCGCCACCAGTTTTTCCTGCTCCAGCTGGTCGGTGATGCCCGTGATATTGCCGCCCGTGACCATCATGCGTTTGGACAGTTCCCCCATGCGTAAACCTTCGGGAAAGCGTTCGAGCTGCGCCATCAGGTCGAAGCGGGGCAAGGTGATGCCGAAGGTGGAGCGCAGGCGCGTGCGCACCTCGTTTTCGATCTTGACCGTGCACGAGAGCATGCGCAGCCACAGCTTGAGCGACTGGTGGTGGTCCTGCGTCAACCGGCTGGCCAGATCCAGCACGGGTTCGTCCTGCACATTGTCGGGTTCTTTATCCATGGTCTTCATTCCGTTACATGACTTCACCGCCGGCGACGGCGATCGATTGTCCATTCATGGCGGCCGACGTGGGCAGGCATAGCCACGCCACCGCATCGGCCACTTCGCGCGGCTGCACCAGCCGCTGCTGCGGATTGCTGGCCGCCAGTTCCGCGCGCGCCGCATCTTCGCCGCGCCCCGTCTTGCGCACGATATTCTGCACGGCCTGGGCCACCATGTCCGTTTCCGTGTAGCCGGGGCAGACGGCGTTGACGGTGACGCCGCGCGGCGCCACTTCCAGCGCCAGCGCGCGCGTCAGGCCAATCACGCCATGCTTGGCGGCGACGTAGGCGCTGACGTAGCGGTAGCCTTTCAAGCCCGCCGTCGACGCCACGTTGACGATGCGTCCCCAGCCCGCTTCCAGCATGCCCGGCATGGCCACCTGGCAGCAGTGGAACACACCCGTCAGGTTCACGGCCAGCATCTGCTGCCAGATGGCGGCGTCCGTCTTGCCGAAAGGCGCCGCATGCGCCTGGCCCGCGTTATTGACCAGGATGTCGATGCGGCCGAAATGCGCGGCGGCCTGCGCGAAACCCGCCTGCACGGACGCTTCCACGGCCACATCGAGCACGCAGATGGCCACCCTGCCCGCATGGCCCTCTTCTTCCAGCTGCATGCGCGCGCGCGCCAGCCGCGCGCCGTCGCGCCCGGCCAGGGTGACGCGGGCGCCCGCGTCCAGCAAGGCGCCCGCGCAGGCCAGGCCGATGCCGCTGCCGGCGCCCGTCACCAGCGCGTGCCTGTCGATTATCGCTTGCGTCTTCATGTCATCCTTCCAGCAGCCGTGCGGCTACCTGTTGCGGGGTGAGACCCGTATTGGCGACCGCCAGCTGGCGCTCGCGCTGCAGATTGCGTTCCAGCTGCTGCTGGCCCGGCCGGTACTGTTTCGGCCAGACAGCTCCGGCGCCGCTGTAGCCGATGCGCGCCGTCTCCGTCAGGGTCCAGGCCGGGTTGGCCAGGTGTGGCCGGCCCACGGCGCACAGGTCGGCGCGCCCGGCGGCGATGATGCTGTTGGCGTGGTCGGCTTCAAAAATCGAGCCGACGGCCATGCTGGCGATGCCCGCCTCGTTGCGCACGCGGTCGGCGAACGGTGCCTGGTACATGCGCCCGTACACGGGCTGTTCGAGCTTGCTGACCTGACCCGAGGAGCAGTCGATCAGGTCGGCGCCCGCCTGCTTGAACAGGTGCGCGATGACGACGGCGTCGTCGGGCGTGATGCCGCCTTCGACCCAGTCGTGGGCCGAGATGCGCACGCTCATGGGCTTATCCTGCGGCCAGGCTGCGCGCATGGCGCGAAATACGCGCAGCGGATAGCGGCAGCGGTTTTCCAGGCTGCCGCCATAGTCGTCCGTGCGGCGGTTGGTCAGCGGCGAGATAAAACTCGACAGCAGATAGCCGTGCGCGCAATGCAGCTCCAGCCAGTCGAAACCGGCGACGGCCGCCGCCAGGGTGGCGCGCACGAAATCCTGCTCGATGCGCGCCAGGTCGCTTTCCGTGGCCGCACGCGCCACCTGCGACACGCCAGCCAGGTATTGCTGCTCCGAGGCCGAGATCAGCGGCCAGTTACCCTCTTTCAAGGGCAGGTCGATGCCATCCCACATGGGCCGCGTCGAGCCTTTCGCCCCCGCGTGGCCCAGCTGCAGGGCAATCTTCGCATCGCTGTTGGCATGCACGACATCGACGATGCGGCGCCAGGCCTGCGTGTGCGCTTCGCTGTACATGCCCGGGCAGGCGGGCGTGATGCGCGCATCGGCCGAGACGCACGTCATCTCGGCAAACACGAGCCCCGCGCCACCCATGGCGCGCGCGCCCAGATGCATCAGATGGTAGTCACCTGCCACGCCATCGACGGCGCTGTATTGCGCCATCGGCGAGACGGCTATGCGGTTTTTCAGCAGCACGCTGCGCAAGCGGAAGGGTGTGAGCATGGGCGGCAAGGCCTCGTCCCGCATCGCCACGCCGGCCTGCTCGCCCGCGCGCCGCGCCAGCCATCGCTCGTAATCGGCCACGTAGGCAGGGTCGCGCAGGCGCAGGTTTTCATGCGAGATGCGCTGGCTGCGCGTGAGCATGGAATAGGCGAACTGCGGCGCTTCCATGGCGCTGTAGCGCTCGACGTTTTCAAACCACTCCATGGAATTGCGCGCCGCGCTCTGGATCTTGAGCACTTCGACGGCGCGCAACTGCTGGTAGGCGGCCAGCGCGGCAGCAGTATCCCCATGCTGGCCGAAGCAGCGCGCCAGTTCGATCGCGTCTTCCAGCGCCAGCTTGGTGCCCGAGCCGATGGAGTAATGCGCCGTGTGGGCCGCGTCGCCCATCAGCACGACGGGCACGCCATCCTGGCGGTGCACCCATTGGCGGCAGACGATGCGCGGGAAGGTGATCCACTGCGCCGAGCCGCGCAGGTGCGGCGAATTGCTCAGTAAGCCGTGGCCATCGAGTTCCTCGGCGAACAGGGCTTCGCAAAAGGCGATGCCCTCTTCCTGGCTCATGGCATCGATGCCCGCCGCGCGCCACACGTGTTCGGGCGTTTCGACGATGAAGGTCGAGGTGTCGCCGTCATACTGGTAGATATGCGCCTGGAACCAGCCGTGCGGCGTCTGGCGGAAGGCAAACGTGAAGGCCTCGAATTTCTTGCGCGTGCCCAGCCAGACGAAGCGGCAATGGCGCTGGTCGATCTCGGGCTGGTAGCTGGCCGCATAGCGCGTGCGGATACGGCTGTTCAAGCCGTCGCTGGCGATCACCAGGTCGGCGCCGTACTGGCGCGCGATGGCCTGGTCGTCCTGCACTTCCGTCTCGAACACCAGCTGCACGCCGAGTTCCTCGCAGCGCGCCTGCAGGATGTTGAGCAGGCGCTTGCGGCCGATGCCGCAAAAGCCATGGCCGCCGGAGCGCACGGTCTCGCCCTTGAAGTGGATCTCGATATCGTCCCAGTGGTTGAACGCCTGCAGGATGGCGCGCGCCGTCGGCTCGTCCGCGTTGGCCAGGTTGCCCAGGGTCTGGTCGGAAAACACGACGCCCCAGCCAAAGGTGTCGTAGGGGCGGTTGCGCTCGATGACGGTGATGCGGTGCGCGGGGTTCTGCTTTTTCATGAGCAGGCTGAAATACAGGCCGGCGGGGCCGCCGCCGATGCAGACAATATTCATGGAGTGTCCGTGCGAAGTTTGAAGCGCTGCAGCTTGCCCGTTTCCGTGCGCGGCAGGGAAGGCAGGAAATGGATGGCGCGCGGGTATTTATACGGGGCGATCTGCTGGCGCACGAAGTCCTGCAGTTCGGCCGCAAGCAGGTCGCTGGCCTGGCAGCCCTCCTTGAGCACCACGTGCGCTTCGACGATCTGGCCACGCTCGGCATCGGCGCGTCCGACCACGCCGCATTCGGCCACGGCCGGGTGGCGCAGCAGCGCCTCCTCCACTTCCGGGCCGGCGATGTTGTAGCCGGCCGAGACGATCATGTCGTCGCTGCGCGAGCGGTAATAGAAATAGCCGTCGGCATCCATCTCGAAGGTGTCGCCCGTCAGGTTCCAGCCATTCTGCACATACTCGCGCTGGCGCGGGTCGGACAGGTAGCGGCAACCGGTAGGGCCTTTCACGGCCAGGCGGCCCGTCACTCCGGGCGGCTGCGGCACGCCGGCGTCATCGACGATGCATGCCTGGTAGCCGGGGATGGCCTTGCCGATGGCGCCGCGGCGGATGCCCTCGCCCGTGGCGGAAATGAAGATGTGCAGCATCTCGGTGGCGCCGATGCCGTCCGTCATGACCAGGCCCGTCGCCGCCTGCCAGGCGTCGCGCGTGGCCAGCGGCAGCGCCTCGCCGGCCGATACGCACAAACGCAGGCTGCGCAGGTCGTGGCTGGCCGCCAGGGGCGCCATCTGACGGTAAAAGGTGGGCGCCGTGAAGCAGATGGTGGCGTGATAGGCATCAATGGCGCGCAGCAGGGCGTCGGGCGTGAGTTTTTCCAGCAGCACGGCGCATGCGCCAAAGCGCAGGGGGAACAGCAGCAAGCCACCGAGGCCGAAGGTGAACGCCAGCGGCGGCGTGCCGATGAAAATATCGTCAGCGCGCACCTGCAGCATGGAGCGGGGAAAGCAGTCGCAGATGGCCAGCAGGTCGCGGTGCATGTGCATGGTGCCTTTGGGGACGCCCGTCGTGCCCGAGGTAAAGCTGATCAGGCAGACGTCGTCGGCCGCCGTATCGCATGCGGCAAATGGCGCATCGTGGGCCGCCATGCGCTGTTCCAGTTCGGCGCCCTCGGCGCCAAAGCACAGCATGGGCGGCAGGGACGCTAACGCGTCAAGTTCCGCGCGCAAGCCTTGCGCGCACAGCACGGCGTTCACTTCCGCCTTGGCCAGGATGGTGGACAGCTCACGCGCGCGCAGCAGCGGCATGGTGGGCACGGCGATGCAGCCGGCTTTCAGCACGGCCAGCAGGCAGGCGGCCATCATGGGCGTATTCGCGCCGCGCAGCAGCACGCGGTTGCCGGGGATCAGGCGCAGGTCGCTGCGCAGCACGTGGGCGATGCGGTCGACCTGCCGCGCCAGCTGTGCATAGGTCCAGCGCTGGCCGTCGGCAAGGATGGCGGTGCGCCCGCCGCCGCCATTGGCCACGGCGGCATCGAGCAGCGCGGCGACGCAATTGAGGCGCGCCGGATACTGCAACTCGGGCAAGTCCAGGCACAGCTGCGGCCAGAGTGCGCGCGGCGGCAAATGCGTGCGCGCAAAGTCGTCCTGGGGAGATGCGGTGGTAGGCGAAGGGTCGCTGCTCATGCTCATCCTGGCTGGTAGCGGGCGCGTGCACAAGGCCCGGAAGCAGATACTTTAAACCTAAAGTATTTTCCCGGCAAGCAAAAAACAGCAGATTCAGTCGATCCCGTCCTGTTGCCGCAGCAGGCGCGCCTGCTGCGCCACGCTGCGCGCCAGCGCGGCCAGCGCCGTCTGCATCTGGTCGCCATCGAGCACCGAGGCCTGCAGCAGGGCCATCATCCCGGCTTCCGCGCCATGCAACCCCAGGGTGCGGCAACCGAGGTGCAGCCGTTCGAGCTGCTGGCGCGCCTGGGCCGGTTCGCCGCGCGCCAGCAAGGCGTCGACCTGTTCGCTGGCGGCGACTATCTGTCCCTGGAAGCCCGTCAGATACGCCAGCAGGCGTTCGCTGTCGATGCCCAGCCGCTGCAAGGTGTCGCGCGGCGCCTCGGCCGGCAAGGCCGAGACGTCGAAGCAGGCGTCGATATGCTGGCGCACCTGCTCCGGCTGGAAAGGCTTGACGATGTAGCCGGCGGCGCCGGCCTGCACGGCGTCGCGCACCGTATCCTGGTCATTGGCCGACGACACGAGCACCAGCGGCATGGCATCGAGCGCGCTGTCGGAGCGGATTTTCTGCAGCAGCTCCATGCCGGACAGGCGCGGCATGCGCAAATCGCAGAAGCACAACGACGGGCGCAAGCCGCCTTCGAGCTGCTCCCACGCCGCCGCGCCATCTTCGGCTTCCACGATATCGTGCACGCCGCAGCTGTCGATCAGATGCATCAATACCATGCGCGACACGACATCATCGTCAACCACCAGTACTTTCATTGCTTTCTCCATTGGCGGCAGCGTCTCGGTGCCTGGCCGTATTCTACCCAGTTTCGCCGCGCGCTCCATGGCCGGCATTGCCTATTTTACATTTCCTTGTCCAAAACAGCTATTTGCGCCAACAGTGCGCGCAATTGCGGCAAATGCAGGGCCACCTGCGTCCAGCGCCCGCCGTCCGCCGCTTCTTCCATTTCCGTGCACAGCATGTGCAGCTGCGTTTCATCGAGGTAGGCGGCGCTGCCCTTCAAACCGTGCAGCAGGCGCCCGGCGTTGTCCTTGTCCTGCGCCGCCAGGGCGTCGTCGAGTTCACGCAAACGCCCTTCCAGGTCGGCGACGAAGGCGACGCGGATGCGCCGTTGCAGTTCGCCGCTGCGAATGGACTGGGAAGGCGCCGCGACGGGAAGTGCCGGCGCGATGCCGAACAGGGCGTCGAGTTCGGCCTGTCCCCGCGCCGTGCCGCGCGGCGCGTTCGACGGCATGCGCGGCAACATGAAACCGCGCTGCAGCTGGCGCTCGATGGCGCGCGCCAGCAAGCCATGCAGCACCGCCTCGTCGACGGGTTTGCTGAGGAAATCATCCATGCCGACGCCAAGATAGCGGCTGCGGTCTTCTTCACTGGCGTTCGCCGTCAGGGCCACGATCATCAATTCCTGGTCGCGCACGGGCTGGTCCGGCCAGCCGCCCACGCGGATCAGGCGCGTCGCCGTGGCGCCGTCCATCTCCGGCATGCGCCCATCCATCAGGATCAGGTCATAGCGCGTATGCACGCAAGCCGCCACCGCCAGCACGCCGTTGGCGACCACGTCGACCCGGTGCCCCAGCTCTTCGAGCATGACGCGGATGATGATCTGGTTGGTGGGGAAGTCTTCCGCGCACAGCACGCGCAACTGGTGGCTGTGCGGCGCCAGCGCCACCTGCGGCACCAGCGGCGGCGCCACGCCATCGGCCAGCGGCAAGGTGAAGGCAAAGGTACTGCCCTGCCCCGGCGTGCTGGCCACCTCGATCTGGCCATCCATCAGTTCGACCAGCTGGCGGCAGATCGCCAGGCCCAGTCCCGTGCCGCCGTAGCGCCGCGTGGTGCTGGCGTCGGCCTGCTCGAATTTCTGGAACAGGCGCGCCATGGCCTCGGCATCGATGCCGATGCCGCTGTCGCTGACGGTAAAGCGGATCAGGTTGACCTTGCGTCCGCTGCTGCCGCTGGCCACGCCGGCCCGTTCGACGCTCAGGCTGACCCCACCGCGCTGGGTGAACTTGAAGGCATTGCCGACCAGGTTGACCAGCACCTGGCGCAAGCGGGTCGGGTCGCCCACCACGAAGGGCGGCAGGTCGGGCGCGAAATCGATGGCGAAACCGATGCTGCGCGCGGCCGCCTGCTCCTCGAACAGGGTGACGACCGTCTCGATCGCCGCGCCAAGCGCGAAGTCGATGTTTTCGATACTCAGCTTGCCCGCCTCGATCTTGGAAAAATCGAGCAAGTCATTGATGATCACCAGCAGCGACTGGGCGTTGGCCTGGCCGCGCAGGATCTGCTCCCGCGTGGCGTCGTGCAGCTGCTCGTCGCGCAGGGCAAAGCCCAGCATGCCGATCACGCCAGCCAGGGGCGTGCGCATCTCGTGGCTCATGTTGGCCAGGAATTCCGACTTCTGGCGCGTCGCGTCCTCGGCCTTGCGCTTGGCCTGGCGCAGACTTTCCTCGTTTTTCGTCAGGCTGCTGTTGACTTGCGCCAGCTTTTCCGACTGCGCCAGCACTTCGATTTCCTTGCTCTGCAACTCGGCCGTGCGTTCGCTGACCTGCTTTTCCAGTTCATTCTGCTGATGCCGCAGCGCGCGCACGCGCTGGCGGTACGCGCCATAGATGGCGCCCAGCAGCAGCGCCGCCATCAGGGTGCGGAACCACCAGGTTTTCCAGAACGGCGGCAGGATCGTGATGGCCAGGGTGGCGCCGCTCTCGTTCCACACGCCATCCTTGTTGGCCGCCTTGACGCGAAACACGTAGTTGCCGGCATCGAGGTTGGTATAGGTGGCAAAGCGCCGCCCCGCATCCGTCATGACCCAGTCCTGATCGAAGCCTTCGAGCCGGTAGGCGAACATATTGCGCTGGGGCGCGGCGAAATGCAGGGCCGCGAATTCCAGCGAAAAGACGCTTTCGCGGCTGGTCAGCACCAGGTTGCGCGTGTGGTCGATCGCCGCCTTGAGCACGTGCGCGAACTCGCCGCGGCCGATGGCCACCGGCTTGTTGAATATCTGCAGCTCCGTGATGGCCACCAGCGGCGGCACGCGGTTGTCGTGGATATCCTCCGGCACAAACGCCGTCATGCCGTTGAAGCCGCCGAAATACATGGTGCCATCGGCCGCGCGCAGGGCCGCGCCATCGAAGTACGAGCCTTCCACCGTACCATCGGCGCTGTCGTAATTGCGGAACAGGCCGCTGCGCACGTCGAGCCGCGTGATGCCGCTGTTCGTGCTCAGCCACAGCTGCTCGTTGTCGTCGCCGAGAATGCTGGCGACGGCGTCGTCGGCCATGCCATCCTTGCGCACGAAGCGCCGGAAGCGGATCTCGCCCTTGGCGTCGACGTCCATGCGGTTCAAGCCATTAGCCGTGCCCACCCACAGCACGCCGCGCTTGTCTTCGTGCAGGAAATGCACTTCATCGTGGCTCAGGCTATGCGGGTTTTGCGGATCGTGGCGGAAATGGCGGAAGTGGCCGCTGGCGCGGTCCAGCAAGTCCAGGCCGTGGAAGGAACCTATCCACAAGCGCCCCTTGCCGTCTTCTAGCACGGGCCGCACCATGTTGTCGGACAGGCTGTTCGGGTTGGCCGGGTCGTGGCGGTAGGTGGTAAAGCGGCGGCTGACGGGGTCGAAACGGTGCACGCCGCCCCGCGTGGAGACCCACAGCATGCCGCTGCGGTCGCTCACGATATTGCGGATCGTGTCGCTGTTCGGGTCGCCGGCGGCAAAGCGCATGGTAAAAAAACGCCCAAGGGCCGGATCGAAGCGGTGCAAGCCCGTCGAGCCGCCCACCCACAGCACGCCGTCCGGCGCCTTGTACAGGGTGGTGACCTGCTCGTCGCGCGACATGCCGGGCGAGCTGCGCAGATCGAACAGCCGCGAGCTGCCGTCGCGCGTGTCGTACAGTTTCAGGCCGCCCTTGGTGGCCAGCCACAGCTTGCCATCGCCCGCATCGGCCACGGCGCGCACCTTCTTGTCCGCCAGCGCGCCCACGTCGCCGGGGGCGCGCGCCATGCGCGAAAAGCCGCCACTGCCCAGGTCGACCCGGCTCACGCCGCTGTACCAGGAGCCGACCCAGAAGGTGCCGGCGCGGTCGCGGTACAAGGACGACAGCTGGTTGTCGGCGACGCTGAATTTGTCGCCCGTCTGGTGCCGGTATTGCAGGAAGGTGTCGCTGCCGGGCAGCCAGCGGAACAGGCCATCGGCATTGCTGCCCAGCCAGACGGTGGCGTCGACATCCTGGTACAGGCTGGCGACGCGGATGGCGGAAAAGCCATGCTTCTCGCCGAAGCGCACGCGCGCCTGCGGCGGCTGGCCGGCGCCGCCCAGGCGCCAGCGCTCGGCGCCCGCCATGGTGCCGATCCACAGGTTCTGCTGGCGGTCGATCAGCAGCGACTGGATCACGTTGTATTTCGAGCCGGGCTCCGTATCGACGGCAAAATGCTCGAAGCGCTCGCTGCCAGGCGCCAGCATGTCCAGGCCCGTTACCGTGCCGATCCACAGGCGCTGTTGCGCGTCCAGCGCCAGCGCCTTGATTTCATTGTCGCCCAGGCTGTGCGGGTTGCCCTCTTCATGGTGCCAGGTGCGGAAGGTGCCCGTGGCCGGGTCGAAATGCTGCAAGCCGTCCGAGGTGGCGATCCAGAAGCCGCGCGCGCCATCGTCGAGGATGGCGTGGATATGCCGGTTGCCGTTGCCGCGCTTGCTCTTTTCAGCCGGGACATAATGGATGAAGGTCTGGCTGGCGGCGTCGAAGCGGTCCAGGCCATTGTCGGTGCCGATCCACAGCTGGCCCTGGCTATCGACGTGCAGCTCGCCCACCCAATTGTCGGCCAGGCTGGTCTTGTCGCCCTCGATATTCTTGTAGACGACCATGCGGTAGCCATCGTAGCGGCTCAGGCCAGACTGGCTGCCGAACCACATATAGCCCTGCCGGTCCTGGGCGATGGCCAGCACCGACTCCTGCGCCAGGCCCTGGTCGACGCTGAGCTGGTCAAAACGCAGGGTGGGCGCAGGCGCCGCCGCGGCCGGGACGCCCAGCAGCAGAATTAACAGTAAAGCAACATCGCAAACACGTCGAAATACCAGCACAATCGTCCTGTCAAAAAAAACGCGAAAAACCCGCACACCGCTCCAGGGGCCGTCTCAGGAACCAAAGAACGCCAGGACATCATCCTTGCGGGCTTGCGTATCGCGCTGTCCAAGACGGATCAGCTCGTTAGTATACGTCGATTCGAACAATAAATACGATGCCAGCGCCGCGCCGCGCGCTTCGGCCGCGCCGATACCCGACAACATGGTGCGGATGGGGCGGGGCAAACTGCCGATATGCCGGCTGGCGATGGCGTCGAGCCGCTCGGACGGCGCGATGACCAGCAATTCCACGGGCCGCAAGGCCGTCTTGCCCAGCAATTCGGGCGGCAGCATCGACAGGGTCAGGTTGATGCGGTTCAGGCGCTCGATGTCGACGGCCAGGCCATCGAGGAAGATCGACGACAGCGCGTGGCCGGCAATCTGCGCCAGGCTCGGGTAGCGTGCCGCTTCGGACGCGGCGGGCGCCGGTTCCGTCATGCGCCCCGCCCCCACCACCAGCACCTTGTTCGCGCCCAGGTGGATCGCCGGCGAGATCGGCGCCAGCTGGCGCATGGAACCGTCGCCGCAATATTCGCGCTGGCCGCCCACGTACAGGGGCACGGCGGGAAAGATGAAGGGGATGGCGGCCGAGGCGAGCAAGTGCTCCACGCCGATCTGGTCCGGCAGGGCCAGGCGCTGCGTGCGCACCCAGGGCGCGATATCCTCGGCCGTCTGGTAAAACGTCATGTGGCGGCTGCCCGAGTACGACGACGCCGTCACGGCCAGCGCATGCAGCAGGCCGTCGGCCAGGGCCGCGTCCAGGCGCGGCAGGTCGAGCATGCGGTGCAGCAGGCTGACCAGCGGCGTGTTGTCGAGCAGGGAGCTGGGCGGCGACGCGTGCCACTGGCGCAGCAGCCAGCCGAACGACAGCAGCGACAGCCAGCGCGCGCCCGAGCGGATCACGCCCAGCGAATCGGCCCGGTAGACTTGCTCGACTTCGATGTGCTGCCACACGTCGAGCAGCTTTTGCACGCCTTCGCCGAAGTTATCGGCACGGCAGGCCAGCGCCGTGGCGTTGATGGCGCCGGCCGAGGTGCCGCAGATGATGTCGAACGGGTTGCGCGCCGGCGCCCAGCCCGCTTCCCACAAAATCGCCGAAATCGCCTGCAGCACGCCCACCTGGTAGGCGGCACGGGCGCCTCCTCCCGTGAGTATCAAGCCTGTTTTATTTTGCATTCCCATGCCGGCAGATTAGCAGGGTCTTGATACTTTGTGGAAAAGTTTCAATCTCCCTTGACCATGCCTTCACGGCGCGGATCGGCGCCGCCAAACCAGAAGTCCTTGCCATGCGCATTCAGCCGCATGATGCCCTGCAAGCCGGAATTCTGTTCGATCACGCGCACCTCGTGGCCCATCGCCTGCAGCGCCTCGACTTGCGCGACAGGCGCGCGGCCCTTTTCCAGCTCCGTCGGGCCATTGCGGCTGCCGAAGTTCGGCAGGCTGATGGCTTGCTGCACGTTCAAGCCCCAGTCCATGGTGCCGACCAGCACCTTGGCGACATAGTTGATGATGGACGAGCCGCCGGGCGAACCCGTCGCCAGCACCAGCTTGTGCGTGCCCTTCTCGAACACAAGGGTGGGCGACATGGCGCTGCGCGGACGCTTGCCCGCTTCGACCCGGTTGGCGATGGGGCCGTCCGCATCGCGCGAATCGAACGAGAAATCCGTCAGCTGGTTATTCAGCAAAAAGCCGTCGACCATCTGGCGCGAACCGAACGCGTCTTCCACGCTGGTGGTCATCGACAGGCCGCCCCCAAAAGCATCCACCGCCACCAGGTGCGAGGTCGACGGGCGCTGCAAGGCGTTGTCCATGCCCCACGCCACCTGCATGCCCGGCGGCGTGCCAGGCAAGGCGCGGCCCATGGATTTCTCGCCGATCAGCGAGGCGCGCTGCGCCAGATAGGTTTTATCCAGCATCGAGGCGACGCCATTGCCCGGCAGCGGCACGAAGTCCGTGTCCGCCACGTAGCGGTTGCGGTCCGCGTAAGCCAGGCGCCCCGCTTCCGAGAACAGGTGGATCGCCCGCGCGTCGAGCACGCCGTCGACGGGCGCATACGGCCGGATATCCTTCACTTCCAGCATGCCCAGCATCTGCGCGATGGCGATGCCGCCCGACGATGGCGGCGGCATGCCGCACACGGTCCAGGCCTTGTAATCGCTGCAGACGGGTTCACGCACCTTGGCGCGGTAGCCGGCGATATCCTGCGCCGTCAGCTTGCCCGGATTTGTCGGATGCGCTGCCACCTTGGCGGCGATGTCGCGCGCGATGCGGCCGTTGTAAAACGCGTCGGCGCCGCCACGGGCGATCTCGCGCAGGGTGCGCGCCAGCTGCGGGTTTTTCAGCACGTGGCCGACGGGCCAGGCCTTGCCGTCCGGGTCATAGAAATACGCGGCGGCGACAGGGTCGCGCTTCAAGGCCTGGTCCCAGTTCAGCAGGCCGTTGAGGCGCTGGCTGACGGGAAAGCCGCCGTGCGCCAGCTTGATGGCGGGGCCGAACAGGGTCGCCCACGGCAGCTTGCCGTGTTCCTTGTGCGCCAGTTCCAGCATGCGCAGCACGCCCGGCGCGCCCACGGAACGCCCGCCCACCACGCCCGTGGCGCGCGAGACGGGACTGCCGTCGGCATTCTGGAACAGGTGTTCATCGGCGCTGGCAGGCGCCGTTTCGCGTCCGTCGAACGCTTGCACGCCCTTGGCCGTGGAGTACAGCAAAAAGGCGCCGCCGCCGATACCCGACGATTGCGGCTCGACCAGGGTGAGGACCAGCTGCGTGGCGATGGCCGCGTCGATGGCGCTGCCGCCCTTTTTCAGCATCTGGTAGCCGGCATCGGCGGCCAGCGGATTGGCGGCGGCAACCATGAATTTCTGTGCCGCCCAACCCGATTTTTCCGCATACGCGGTGGCGATTTCCGGTGCCTTTTGCGGCACTTCGGCAAATGCGGGACTGGCAGCGAGGGCTCCCAGCAAGGTCAGGCTCAGCGCCAGCGGCTTCAATATGATCATGGATTCTCCGATAAAAAAAGGGCGCACAGCCAGGCAAGGCTGTACGCCCCATACGGGGGTATCCTACATCAAATGCCCGTCAAGGCACTGCCCCTTACTTGGGCTGCATGCGGATGGCGCCGTCCAGGCGGATGGTCTCGCCATTGAGCATAACGTTTTCCACGATGGCTTTCACCAGTTGCGCGTATTCGCCAGGCTTGCCCAGGCGCGAAGGGAACGGCACCATCTTGCCCAGCGCGTCCTGCACTTCGGCCGGCATGCCCAGCAACATCGGCGTTTCGAAAATGCCGGGCGCCACCGTCATGACGCGAATGCCGTTGCGCGACAGGTCGCGCGCCATCGGCAGGGTCAGGCCCACCACGGCCGCCTTCGACGACGCATACGCGGCCTGGCCGATCTGGCCATCGTAGGCCGCCACGGACGCCGTGTTGATGATGATGCCGCGCTCGCCTTCGGCCGTCGCATCCTGTTTCGCCATGGCGTCGGCCGCCAGGCGGCACATATTGAAGGTGCCCACCAGGTTGATGTTGACGACCTTCTGGAACAGGGCCAGCGGATGCGGGCCATCCTTGCCCACGGTTTTCACGGCAGGCGCCACGCCGGCGCAGTTGACCAGGCCGCGCAAGGTGCCAAGCTTCGTGGCTGCCGCCACCACGGCCAGGCCGTCCTCTTCCGACGTCACGTCGCACTGGACGAACACGCCACCGAGTTCAGCGGCCAGCGCCTGGCCCGCTTCCGTCTGCACGTCGGCCAGCACGACCTTGCCGCCGGCCGCCGTCAGCATGCGCGCCGTGGCGGCGCCCAAGCCCGATGCGCCGCCCGTGATGATGAATACATTGTCCTGAATCTGCATGAAATCTCCTGAGTGATAAGGGCCGTGTTCCCGGCGCCTGATGGTTGATACATGATGCCATCATTACGTTTACGTAAACGTAATGTCGGCGACAATTGTAGCCATTTTTATGGTCACCGAGCGAAAACTTGCAGCGCTGGCGAATGAGAAAGTTAAAAACACTGCATGAAAGCGCCATTGCGGTGACAGATGCGCCCGTTGGCATCGAGCGTGGCGTTGCCCGCGCCGTTGTAGCGCGCGCCTGCCGCATCGCGGCAACCGCCTGAATCGCATGAGCCGATGGGCTGCGGCGCGCGCGGCATCGACACGGCGGGGCTGGGCGGCAGGGGCGCGATGGGCACGACCGGTGACGCAGGCTGCGCCGGCATGCGGCCGATCACCTGTGCCACGGAACGGCGCGGCTGCACGGGCGGCGCCGGGCGGCACGGCTCCACCGCCAGCTTGCCGCTGTCGCGCGGGTCGAGCTGGCACACGGGCAAAGGCTCAGTCAAGGACTCAGCAGGCGCCGCCTGCTCCTGCGCCCGGGCATGGCCGCCAGCGAGCAGCATGGAGCACGCCAGTGCCGATATCATTTTTGCCAGCCTCTTCATGCCGCCTCCCAAGCATCCATCGCAACTTTCATTATTGGCACACGCCGCGCCAGATGCCAGCGCGGGTAACAATTTGTCACGCTTGTACCTGCCATGCGCACAGCGTAACGGTGTTTTATTTCCTTTCAGCACTTTCCTTCTTGCCAGTATGGCATTACAATAAGAACGATTCTTATTCTCATTCGCAGGATGGGAGCGCATTTTTTACTCTTTTCATTCATTCATACCCGAGCCACCCGGAAGGCAGCCAGGAAATAACAACATCCGGAAAGTTCACCATGACCAAGCGTAGTCCCGCCTTCGTAGCCCCCGTCGCCACTCCCGCCCGCCCCCTCCATTCCGCCGCCCTGCTCCTGCCCTGCCTGCTCTCGCTGGCCGTCAGCAACGCCTGGGCCGAAGGCAATGTGGCCGCCGATCCCACCATGAACACGGTAGTCGTCACGGCGTCCGGCACGGCCATCGACATCAAGGATGCGCCGGCCAGCATCAGCGTCATCACGCGCGAGGAAATCGAGCGCCAGCCCGTGTATGACTTGAATACCTTGCTGCGCCGTATCCCCGGCGTGACAGGCGGCACCGGCCCCGAAGGCGAAGCGTCGAAGATCAAGCTGCGCGGTTTGCCCGACAAATACACCCTGATCCTGGTCGACGGCAAGCGCGTGGGCAGCTCGAGCGACACGGCTTACCGTCCCGACCTGGGCCGCCAGGACTTGAACTGGATCTCGCCCGACATGATTGAGCGCATCGAAGTGGTGCGCGGACCCATGTCGTCGCTGTACGGTTCGGACGCCATGGGCGGCGTGATCAACATCATCACGCGCAAGGTGCCGGGCAAGTGGAACGGTTCGGCCACGGCCAACTACACGCAACCGCAGGAAAGCGACCGCGGCACGGCTCACCAGCTGGGCGTCAACCTGGCCGGCCCCCTGTCGGACACGGTGGGCATGCGCCTGGGCGTGAGCCAGACGCGCCAGAATCCCGATGAAAAATTCGACAAAGCCGGTGGCATCGGCGGCGAACGCAACCAGACTGTCTCGGGCCAGCTGACCTGGGCGCTGGGCAAGAAACAGAACCTGTCGCTGGACGCCAGCTATGGCAGGCAGGAAGCCAGCGGTTCGAGCACACGCGATGCGGACGGCGAGTCGCTGGTTCCCAGCTGGGGCGCCAACAAGCTGATACGCAAGAGCGTCAGCCTCGGCTACGAAGGCCGCTGGGACTTCGGCAAGACCACGGTCAACCTGTATCACAACGATTTCGACAACCAATTCGTCGGCACGGTGGCCAAATCCAAGGACAGCACGCTCGATGCCAGCCTGGAAAAACGGGTCGGCTGGGGCGGCATCGAGCAAATGCTGGTGATGGGCGGCCAGTGGAAGCACCAGGAATTGACGAACACGAACACCATCGGCACCGTACCCACCGATTACCTGGGCAACACCGTGAGCGGCGCGACCCTGTCCGGCACCACCTCGGCCCTGTTTGCGGAAGATCAATTGTTCCTGCGCGAGGACTTGACGGCCACGGCCGGCTTGCGCCTCGATCACCACAGCAAGTTCGGCAACCATTACAGTCCGCGCCTGTACCTGGTGTACCACCCTGCCCCCGCCTGGACCATCAAGGGCGGCATCTCGCAAGGCTTCCGCGCCCCGAGCCTGAAGGAAAACTCGCCAGCGGCAGCGACCAACTCGGCCGGACGCGGTTGCGGCAGCCTCAAGCCGCTGGGCTACATCAAGGGCGACTGCTACATGGCCGGCAATGCGGACTTGAAGCCGGAAACGAGCACGGCCGGCGAGATCGGCGTGGCGTGGGAACAGAATGGCTGGGATGTGGGCCTGACCTACTTCCACACGGATTTCAAGAACAAGATCGACTATGCGCCGCTGGGCTTTTACCAGCAGCGCTGGTGGACCAAGATGACGAATATCCAGAAGGCGCGCACCAGCGGCCTGGAAGCGACGGCCACCATCCCGCTGACGAAAAACCTGAACTGGCGTAACAACGTCACCTACATGGCGGAAGCGAAAAACCTGACCACGGGCGCCAACCTGCTGTCGACGCCGAAGCTGTCGTGGTACTCGGCGCTGGGCTGGCAAGTCAACGACCAGCTGTTCGGCGAAGTCTCGGCCCAGTACACGGGCAAGGAACTCGACGCCGGCAAGCTGGCCGACAAGGCCTACACCATCGTCGACACCGTCGTGTCGTACAAGGTCACGCCGCAATGGACCGTGCGTGGCGGCGTGCAAAACCTGTTCAAGAAGGGTCCGATGGCCGATGGACTGGTCGACTATTACGTGCCGGGACGGCGCATGTTTGTCGGCCTGACGTCGCGCTTCTAAGCGGCTAGTACCGGGGCGGCGGCGTATCGGGCGGCGGCGTGGCGGCATTCGCCGGCACGCTGCCCAGCATCCGCCCGGCCGCGGGCACCTTGTGGCCGCTCGCATACATGCATTTCTGATAAGAATCATCGTAGCTGCGCTGCATGCCATGCGAGGAACTGTCGGCCGCGCCCGTGCCGGCCAGCTGCGCCTGCGCGTAGCCACGGCAACTGCCGTCATCGACGCGGAATTGCTCGGGGCTCTTGCCCGTGCCGGGCAAGGCCGTGGCCGACGGCCCTTCCGGCATCACCGTGCAGGCGGCCAGCAGCAGGGGCGCCAGCAGGCCGGCACGCCCCATCAACGCTTTCGTGTTCATCTTCGCCTCCCCGTCAGCGCACGCTGGTCGGCAGCACGGCACGCCATGCCGTACTGCAATTTTTCACATAGGGATAATAGCCCTGCGGTCTCGCGCAGTAGTACCACATCTGCACCGTCGGCTCGCCGCCCTGCTCGATGTATACGGGCGGCGGCTGCACGATCAGGGTGCGCCCATATGGATAGGGATAGCCATACCACGGGTCGCCATACCAGCCCGGCCCGTAGCCATACCACCAGGGCGATCCCACCCAGACGCCCACGTGCGAACGACCATGGAAGTGGCCGTGGCCGCCGTGAAAGCCGCCATGCCGGCCTGGCGCCGCCTGGGCCACTCCCGCCGTGACCGCCAATACCAACAGCGCCGCCAGCGCGCCGCCCTTCCTGCTGATGCTGTCCATGACATCCTCCCGCCTTCATGCCCAACTGTGACGCTCATTCCATTATTGACAGAGAGCCAGCACAAGCAAAGGCGCCGTAACAATTGCTCACCTTTGATACGCCGAGGATATGGACGGCAGGAAAGTTTCATTTACGCAAAATACAAACAGCCCCGCGGCGCTGGCCACGGGGCTGCCGGGATGGCGCAGTTTATTGCGCGGGCAAGCTTTGCACGGGTGTCGCCGGCGCCAGGATGGGCGGCGCGGGCGCGTGGATGGGCGCCGGCGCCTTGACGGCCAGCCAGCCCGTGGCCGGCAGCAGCGGCACCAGCAGCAGGGCCACGATATTGATGATCTTGATCAAGGGGTTCACTGCTGGACCGGCCGTATCCTTGTACGGGTCGCCCACCGTGTCGCCCGTGACGGCTGCCTTGTGCGCGTCCGAACCCTTGCCGCCGAAATGGCCATCCTCGATGTATTTCTTCGCATTGTCCCAGGCGCCGCCGCCCGTGGTCATGGAAATGGCCACGAACAGGCCCGTGACGATCGTCCCCATCAGCAAGCCACCGAGCGCCGCAGGCCCCAGCAGCATGCCCACGACGATGGGCACCACCACGGGCAGCAGGGACGGCACGATCATTTCGCGGATGGCCGACGCCGTCAGCATGTCCACGGCCTTGTCGTATTCGGGCCGCGCCGTACCTTCCATGATGCCCTTGATGTCACGGAACTGGCGCCGCACCTCCACCACCACGGCGCCGGCCGCGCGGCCCACGGCTTCCATCGCCATGGCGCCGAACAGATACGGTATCAAGCCGCCGATGAACAGGCCGACGATGACCATGGGGTTCGACAAATCGAAGGTGATGTGCTGGCCCACGGATTCGAGCGCATGCGTGTAGTCGGCGAACAGCACCAGCGCGGCCAGCCCGGCCGAGCCGATGGCGTAGCCCTTGGTGACGGCTTTGGTCGTGTTGCCGACGGCATCCAAAGGATCGGTGATGGCGCGCACGGAGTCGGGCAAGCCCGACATTTCCGCGATGCCGCCCGCGTTATCCGTGATGGGGCCATACGCGTCGAGGGCGACGATGATGCCCGCCATCGACAGCATGGAAGTGGCCGCGATGGCGATGCCGTACAGGCCCGCCAATTGATACGAAACGAGGATGGCGACGCAGACGGCCAGCACCGGGTACGCCGTGGACTTCATCGACACGCCCAGGCCGGCGATGATGTTCGTGCCATGGCCCGTCGTCGACGCTTCGGCGATGTGGCGCACGGGCTTGAAATCCGTGCCCGTGTAGTACTCGGTGATGTACACCATCAGGCCCGTGAGGACGATGCCGACGACGGTGGCGCCCAGCATCTTGTAGCGCATGGCGTCGTCGGGCCACAGCAGCCACGTCACCACGGCAAAACCGACCAGCGACAGGCCGGCCGCCCACCACAATCCCGTGTACAGGGCCGACATGATCTTCTTGCCGGGGGCCGTCTTGACCATCGAGCAGCCGACGATGGAAGCGAGGATGGAGACGGCGCCCAGCAGCAGCGGGTAGATGATGGCCGTGCTGCTGGCCTCTGCCATCAGCAGTGCGCCCAGCAGCATGGTGGCGATCAGGGTCACGACATAGGTTTCGAACAGGTCGGCCGCCATGCCGGCGCAGTCGCCCACGTTGTCGCCCACGTTGTCGGCGATGACGGCCGGGTTGCGCGGATCGTCCTCGGGGATGCCCGCTTCGACCTTGCCCACCAGGTCCGCGCCCACGTCGGCGCCCTTGGTAAAGATGCCGCCGCCGAGCCGCGCGAAGATGGAAATGAGCGAGGCGCCGAAGGCCAGGCCGATCAGGGGCTTGATCAGGTCATGCTGCGTGAGGCCGGGCGCGCCCGTCGTCGCCAGCAGCCAGTAGAACAGGGTCACGCCCAACAGGCCCAGGCCGACGACCAGCATGCCCGTGATCGCCCCGCCCTTGAAGGCCACGTTCAGTGCCTGGTTGATGCCCAGGGTGGCCGCCTGCGCCGTGCGCACATTGGCCCGCACGGAGACATTCATGCCGATGAAGCCGCAGGCGCCCGACAGCACGGCGCCGATCAAGAAGCCCAGGGCCGTGTGCAGGCCAAGCAGCGCGTAGATGGCGATCAACAACACCACGCCGACGATGGCGATGGTGCGGTACTGGCGCGCCAGGTAGGCGGCCGCGCCCTGCTGGATGGCCAGGGCGATTTCCTGCATGCGCGCGTTGCCGGGATCCTGCCTCAGGATCCAGCTGCGCGATACCAAACCGTAAATGACTGCGACCACGCCGCAGGCTACCGCAAACCACAAGCTTGCTGCCATATCGTCCCCTTCTGTTTTTATCCGACGTCATTGCCAACAGCTGCAGACCGCACCGGGTAGGCACGCGCAGCCAGGAAAACACGACCTGCAAAAAACCTGAACTACGAAAACGATGCGGCACCGCTGGCGAAAAGCGGGCACAAAAAAAGCGGACGCTCAGGTCCGCTTTTCATAAACTGCTTATTCCGCCAGGGCGGCAAATGCGCTGTCGCGGATTTGCTCGACCGGACCGACGCCGGCGATGCGGCGGTATTTCGGTGCGCCTGGCAGGCCGGACTTGGCCCAGTCATTGTAGTAGCCCAACAAGACCTTGGTCTGGTTGTGGTACACGTCCAGGCGCTTCTTGACCGTTTCCGCCTTGTCGTCGTCGCGCTGGATCAGCGGTTCGCCGGTGATGTCGTCGACGCCGTCGACCTTGGGCGGGTTGAATTTGACGTGATACACGCGCCCCGAACCCGGGTGGCTGCGGCGGCCGTCCATGCGCTCGATGATCGAAGCGTCAGGCACGTCGATTTCCAGCACGTAGTCGACATTGATGCCGGCGTCTTTCATGGCGTCCGCTTGCGCGATAGTGCGCGGGAAGCCGTCGAACAGGTAGCCATTGGCGCAATCGGCTTCCTGCAGGCGATTCTTGACCAGGCCGATCATGATGTCGTCCGACACGAGGCCGCCCGCATCCATGACTTTTTTCGCTGCCAGGCCCAGTTCGGAGCCTTCCTTGATCGCCGCGCGCAGCATGTCGCCCGTGGAGATTTGTGGAATGTTGTATTTTTCTTTGATGAAATTAGCTTGGGTGCCCTTGCCGGCACCGGGTGCTCCTAAAAGTATCAGACGCATTGAAAAGTTCCTAAAAAACAGATTTTGGATGGTGGTATGTGTAATTTTTTTTAGATGGTGTTGCTAAGGCTATCTTTCCCTACGAAACTTACCACAAAAAATCCCCGGAACGCCAGTTTGCTATCGAATTGCTATGCCCTGATTGATCAAAGCCAGCAATTCGCGCGGCGCACGTTTCAAAATGTGGTTTTTACTGCAGGCGCACAAAATTATATTTGCACGCCTGCCGTTTTGCGGGTAGCGCTTACAGGGCGCCGTAGTGGGCTTGCACCCTGGCAAGATCTTCCGGCGTGTCGACACCGGCTGCCGGCGCGCTATCGGTCACGTGGACGGCGATGGCAACACCGTGCCACAGCACGCGCAGCTGCTCCAGCGCTTCGATGGCTTCCAGCGGCGAGGCGGACAATTGCGGATATTCTTGCAAAAACGCATTGCTGTACGCATACAGGCCGATATGCCGCAGGGGAACGTAGCCTGCAGGCAAGCTGTCTTTCGACTGCGCGAAGCCGTCGCGGTGCCAAGGGATGGTGGCGCGCGAGAAATACAAGGCGCGGCCGTTCTTGTCCAGCACGACCTTGACCACGTTCGGATTGAACGCGTCGGCCACATCATGCAGCGGATGGGCGCAGGTGGCCATGGGGACGGCGGCGCTGATCTGCGCCGCGCAGGCGGCCAGCAGGGCCGGATCGATCAACGGTTCGTCGCCCTGCAGGTTGACGACGACGGCGTCCGGCGGCAGCCCGAGCGTGCGCGCCACTTCGGCGATGCGGTCCGTGCCCGACGGATGGTCGCTGCGCGTCATGCACACTTCCACGCCATGCGCGGCGCAGGCGGCGCGGATGCTGTCATGGTCGGTGGCGACGATGACGCGCGCGGCGCCCGAGAGCAGCGCCTGCTCGGCCACGCGCACCACCATGGGTTTGCCGCCCAGGTCGGCCAGCGGCTTGCCCGGCAGGCGCGTCGAGGCCAGGCGGGCCGGGATGATGACGATGAACGCCATCGTTATTCCACTGCGTCTTGCAGGGTGCGCGCTTCGTCCGCCCACATGATGGGGATGCCATCGCGGATAGGATAGGCCAGACGGTCGGCGCGGCAAATCAGTTCCTGCGCCTTCTTATCGTGTTCAAGCGGACCCTTGCAAACAGGGCAGACCAGGATATCAAGCAGTCGAGCGTCCACGACATTTCTCCACAATTTGTTGGGCCAGCGCGCTATCGATGCGCGCACTGACGGGGACGACCCACAGTCTCGGGTCATCTTTGAGATGTTCAATTTGCGCACATTTTACTGCATCCTTCTCGGTGATCAAGATCACATCCGTGTCGAGGGCGGCAAATGGCTGGTCGAGGAAGTCGTGATGGTCGGGCAGGGGCAGTTCCGTGAAGTCCAGTCCGGCCCCGCGCAGCATGGCAAAGAAGCGCCCGGGATTGCCGATGCCGGCCGCCGCCACGATGCGCAGGCCGCTGGCCGCCAGGTCGGCAAGGGCCATGCTTTCGCCGCGGTTCAGCATGCGCTCGGCCACGCCGCCGGCCAGCCACATCTGTACCACCAGCCCGCCTTGCGGCGCGACCTGGTCCACCAGTGCCGGCGCCAGCTCGGGCGCATTGATCACCGTCACGTCGCGCCGGCGGCGCGGCGATTCGCGCAGCGGTCCTGCCGGCAGCAGCCAGCCATTGCCGGCGCCGCGGCCGTCGAACAGCACGATTTCCACGTCGCGCTGCAGGGCGTAATGCTGCAAGCCGTCGTCCGTCACCAGCACGTCGACATCCGGGTGCGCGGCCAGCAGCGCCCTGCCCGCTTGCGCGCGGTCGCGCCCCACCACCACGGGGCAGCCGCCGCGCTGGAAGATCAGCAGCGGCTCGTCGCCCACCTGCTGCGGCGTGGAGGCGGTGCTGACGGCGCGCGGCAAGCGGTCGGCGCTGCCATGGCCGCGCGAAATGACGCCCGGGCGCATGCCCGCGTCGCGCAAGGCTTGCACCAGCCAGATCGTCAACGGCGTCTTGCCCGTGCCGCCGATGAAAATGTTGCCGACGACAACGACGGGCACGGGCAGGCGCGCCGATTTCAGAAGGTTGGCCCGGTACAGGCCGCGCCTGACGCTGCTCAAGGCGCCGAACAGCAGCGACAAGGGCCACAGCGCACACGCCAGCGGACCGCGCGTCAGCCAGGCGCGGGTGAGAGTGGATTCAAGCTTGAGGGGTGGGGAAGTGGGCATGCGGTGAAGGGTAAAGGGCTGGGGTCTGACCCCAATTTTGTTGCCGGTAACGGTAGGAACTTACTTGCCGCCCGCCTGCGCCGCAAACGTCAGCTTTTCATAACCGGCCAGGCGCGCCGCTTCCATCACGTGGATGACCATCTGGTGCATGGCGAACTGGTCGGCGTTGACCACCACGACGGGCGTCTGCGCGGGCGCCTTGCCGCCATTGGCCGCCTTGGCCGCATCCTGCAAGGCGTCAGCCAGGCCGGCCACGTCGCGGAACGAGACGGGTTCGCGGTTGACCGTGTAGTTACCCTTGGCATCGATGGTGACGTCGAGCTGCTGCGGCTTGTCCTTCGCTTGCTCGGCATCGGCCGTCGGCAAGGTGATCTGCAGCTCCGTGAACTTGCTGTAGGTGGTGCTGACCATGAGGAAGATCAGGATCACCAGCAACACGTCGATGAACGGGATCAGGTTGATTTCGGGGTCTTCACGCCCCTTGCCTTTGCGGAAGTTCATTTGCGGCCACTGTGGACGATGTCGACGAACTTGACCGCTTGTTGCTCCATGTCAATGACAAAGCTGTCGACGAGGGCGCGGAAGTGGCGGTAGAAAATCAGGGCCGGCATGGCGATGGCCAGGCCAAACGCCGTGTTATACAAGGCGACGGAAATACCGTGCGACAGCGCCGCGTTCGACGCGGTGGCGCCGGGCGAGGCAAAAATCTCGATCATGCCGATCACCGTGCCGAACAGCCCCATCAGCGGCGCCAGGGTGGCGATGGTGCCCAGGGTCGTCAAGAAACGTTCCAGCGTGTGGGCCACGCCGCTGCCCGCCTCTTCGATCGATTCCTTCATCACTTCGCGCGGCGCGTCGACGTTGCGCAGGGCGGCGGCCAGCACCACGCCCAGCGGCGAGTTGCCTTCCAGCTTGGCCACCGTGTCCGGCGTGATCTTGCCGCTGCGATACACCTGCACCACTTCATCAAACAGCTTGCGGGGCAGTATCTTGACGCGGCGCAAATACAGCAGGCGCTCGATGATCAGGGCCAGGGCGACGATGGAAGCGATCAACAACAGCCAGATGGGCCAGCCAGCGGCTTGAAATATAGCGAGCAAAAGAAACTCCTGATAGAGGAAAGGCGATGAACCGCCCGAACAGCCTGTATTGTACCGAGCGCCGAAGACCGATTGTACGTCCGCGCGGGAATGGCGCAATGTAGCGCGTTGCCGCGCCGGCGGCAAGTGGCGCCCGCATGGCACTTGTCCACACGGCCCGGCGGGCGCGCGCCAAGCGCCCCCAGTTTTGCACACTTTGTGTGGATAAGATTGTGAGCAAGCATGAAGTCCAGCATGCAAGCCATTGATTTACAAGTGAATTATTGTACTGCGCAAAATACAGGCATAGCAGCTTATCGACAGGAGTCAATGTCATAAAATCAAGAATTCAAGAGTTCTGCACATTTACTGTGGACAAGATTGTGCGCAAAGCCGAGGAATTCAATTAAACCATTGATTTTAAAGGAAATTAAATCAATGAGTAAAAAAGTGGCAGCGAGCACGAAATCGACGCCAGAGTGACCGTCAAAGTTCTGCACACAATCTGTGGACAAGATTGTGTGCAAGCGCAAGGATACGCGCTAAGTACTTTGATTTATATCGTTTTTATTGCCATGCATAAAAATGTGGCAAGCGCTGAAAAGCGGGCTTTTATCGGTCCGATTGCGCTTCGAAACGGCAGTTTTCCACCGCAAAGGCAGTTTCGCACATAAAGTGTGGATAAGATTGTGAGCAAGCGGATTGACTCCATGCAAGATCATTGATTTTAAAGGAGTTTTTTTCAATGCTGAAAAATGAGGCAGTGCAACGACCTGGCCGAGTAGTGGAAAACCAGGCGAAAAAACGAAACGATTTATGCAGTTTTGCACATATTCTGTGGATAAGATTGTGAGCAAGGCCCACGATGTGATGCTATACCATTGATTTATATGGCTATTTTTATGCTGCGCAAAATTCAGGCAAGCCATGCCATGGGCATTCCAGTGGATAAATCCGGCGCCGCGCCAGAGTTCTGCACATTTTTTGTGGATAAGATTGTGCGCAAGGCCATGCATGGCATACTAAGCGCTTGATTCCTATGCTCTTTATTTCCGTGCGCAAAAATGTAGCAAGGCATTTTTATCGGTCAATGCCGGCTTGCCGGGCCATGTTTGTCCAAGGCAAAAAGTTCCGCACACTTTCTGTGGATAACTTTGTGCGTAAGTGGCAGGGGCTGTACTGATGTGCTTGATATTAAAGGTTTTTTTCCCTGTGCACGCAAATCAGGCATACGGGAATTCATCATGAAATCAAATACTTAGAAATAGAACTTGTTGTTTTGCACGATATATGACATAAGCATGACCTCGCCGATAATATGTGGACAGTTCCCTCACCTCCCCCAGCTTGATCATGACCGACACCCCGACTGACAGCGGCTTTGCCGCCCCGCCCGTGCTGACCGTCAGCGCCCTGAACCAGGCCGTCGCGCGCCTGCTCGAGCGCTCGTTTCCCCTGACCTGGATCGCCGGCGAGATTTCCAACTTCACGCGCGCCGCTTCCGGCCACTGGTATTTCACCCTGAAGGACGATGGCGCCCAGGTGCGCGCCGTGATGTTCCGCGGCCGCGCCCAGTTTGCCGGCTTCACGCCGCGCGAAGGCGACAAGGTGGAAGTGCGCGCCCTCGTCACCCTGTACGGCGCGCGCGGCGATTACCAGATCAACGTGGAAGCCATCCGCCGCGCCGGCGTGGGCGCCCTGTATGAAGCGTTCCAGCGCCTGAAGGAAAAGCTGGCCGCGCAAGGGCTGTTCGACCAGGAACGCAAGCGCGCCATCCCCATGTTCGCGCGCAGCATCGGCATCGTCACCAGCCCGCAGGCGGCCGCCCTGCGCGACGTCTTGATCGCGCTCAAGCGCCGCGCGCCGCACGTCAACATCATCCTCTACCCCACGCCAGTGCAGGGCCAGCAGGCGCCGGAAAAAATCGCGCACGCCATCCGCACGGCATCAACAAGGGCCGAGTGCGACGTGCTGCTGGTGTGCCGCGGCGGCGGCAGCATCGAGGATCTGTGGTCGTTCAACGATGAAGCCGTGGCATACGCGATCGCCGATTGCTCCATGCCCGTGATCAGCGGCGTGGGCCACGAGACGGATTTCACCATCGCCGACTTCGCGGCCGACCTGCGCGCGGCCACGCCGACGGCGGCGGCCGAACTGGCGGCCACGCCGCGCGCCGACTGGATGGCGTCCCTGCGCGCCGATGCGGCGGACCTGCGCCGCGCCATGCGCCGCAGCCTCGACGATGCGGCGCAGACCCTGGACCGCCACAGCCGCCGCCTGCTCAACCCGAAGGCGCAGCTGCAGCAGCAGCGCCTGCAGCTGCTGGCCCTGTCGACGGCCATGACGCATGCGGCGCGCGCGCCCGTGACCCAGTCGCAGTACGCACTGGAGCGCCTGCGTGCGCGCTGGGCGGCCTTGCGACCCGACGTCACGGCGCCGCGCGCGCGCCTGGTGGAAATGCAGCGGCGCGGCGGCGCGGCCATGGCGCAGCAACTGACGCAGCGGCGCCACCGCCTCGACGGCCTGG
The DNA here is from genome assembly GCF_030587265.1 of Janthinobacterium sp. SUN137. NCBI lineage: Bacteria > Pseudomonadati > Pseudomonadota > Betaproteobacteria > Burkholderiales > Oxalobacteraceae > Janthinobacterium > Janthinobacterium sp. SUN137. The sequence continues at coordinate 127,460 of NZ_JAPWHZ010000005.1, forward strand.
CGGCGCAGCTGGAACTGCTCAATCCCCAGCGCACCCTGGAACGGGGCTACGCCATCCTGCGCGATGAAAAAGGCGCGATCGTGCGCTCGCCGGCGCAGCTGCAGGCGCGCCAGAACGTCAACGTGCGCCTGGCCGAAGGCAGCGCGCAGATCGGCATCGCCAGCGTGCAAGCGACCTTGGAATAAAAAAGGCCGGGGAAGAACCCCGGCCCAACACCTTCCCTACTGAGTGGACTGCTACTGCGACTGCTCTTTCCCCCTACGCCATCAGAACTTCATCGACACGCGCGCGCCAAAGGTGCGCGGCGCGTTGTAGAAGGCGCCGTAGATCTGTTGTGTGGGCTGGCATGGCATGCCCACGTCCGTGCAGATTTCATTGACGTCCAGCTTGACGGCCTTGTCGGTGGCATTCTGCACGAACGCTTCCACCGTGTAGGCCTTGTTCGCCGGCTGGAAGCGCAGGCTCAGGTCCAGCGTCGTATACGCTTCCTGGCGCTTGACGCCGGCATGGCCCGGCACGTCGCCGTTGAACGCGCCCGCACCGACATACGACATGGTTTCGTAGTGCACCGAGGCGCGCGGCGTGAGCTGGCCGCCGGCGACATTGAAATCATGCTCGTACTGGACGGTCGTGGAAAACTTCGGCGCATGCTTCATGGTGCTGCCGCCCACGTTCACCAATGGCGCCGTCGAACCGCAGGACTGGCCATTCGCGCGCGCCGCATCGACGTCGCACGACATAAAATCGTCATACACGGCTTTGAGCCAGGTGGCGTTGCCCGTCAGGCGGTCGACCTTCGTTGGCCGCCAGACCCATTCCGCTTCCAGGCCCTTGACGGTGGCACCGGCCGCATTGAAGTTGGCCAGCACGCTGTTGACCACCTGCGACTCGAGCTTGTCCTTGTACTTCATCAAAAACGCGTCGAGGTTCAGGGTCAGTTCGCGGTTCAGCAAGTCCGACTTGAAACCGATTTCATAGCTGGTCAGCTTTTCCGGCTTGGTGGTGGCGCCGCCGTCGCCGATGGCCGGCGAGTGGAAGCCCGTCGTCACGGAGCCGAACAGCAAAATATCCGGGCGCAGCTTGTACTCGATGCGGCCCAGCCAAGTGGCCTGGCCGTATTTCAGGTCGGCCGTGTTGTCGCCCGGCGTATTGCCGCAGCTGGCGGCCGTGATGGCGCCGCCGGGGCCGATATTGTGCGTGTTGGCCAGGCCCGTGCCGGGCGTGACCAGCTGGCGCAGCTGGTCGGCAGTAAGGACCGTGGTGCCCAGCGGCGTGTTGGCGGGCCAGTTCGGGCAAGCCCAGTTCTTGCCGCCGATATCGAATTTATGGTCTTTCGTATAGCGCGCACCGGCCGTCAGCTTGATCTGGTCCGTCACCTGCTGGCTGACCTGGCCGAACACGGCTTTCGATTTGAGCTGGCGGTCGCCCTGGATGAAGGACATGGCCGAGGCATACTGGCCCACGGTGGGCTGCACGAAAATCACGGCGCCGTTGGCGATATCCTGCTGCACGGCCGCCTGCGAAATCTGGCTGCGGTCGATGTCGAAGCGCACCTTGTTCTTTTCATTGAACAGGAACAGGCCCGCCACCCACTGGAACGGCGCATCGTCGTCCGAGCGCGCCTGCAGCTCGTGCGAATAGCTGTCGAACTGCGCCCAGTCGGTACGGTTTTCCGACTTGAAGCCGGGGAACAGGCCCGCATCGGAATCGTTGCTGTTCTGGCGCTTGTAGCGGCTCCAGCTGCCCAGGTAAGTGAAGTCGAGCGCATCGGTCGGCTTGTAATTGAGCTTGCCCTTGTAGGTCAGGATCGACTGATCCAGGGTGCCCGGCGTGTCGATCAGGGCCGAACGCAGCTTCTCTCCCGCTTTCGGTTCGGCCGCCAGGTAGACGTTGCCCGCGCCCTGGTCGAGGAAGTAGTCGGCGATGAACGTGCCGCGCAACTGCGGCGTGAACTTCCACAGCAGGGAGGCGCGCACGCCCATCTGGTCGCCGGCGCCATACTTGGCCGTGCCCGGCATGACGTTCGAGCCGCGACGGAAGTCCACCGTGCCATCATGGCTATCCTTGATGGCGGCGATGCGCAGCGCCACGTCGTCCGAAAACGGGATATTGATCATGCCCTGCGTCTGCAGATGGCGCTTGTCACCCACGGTGATGCCGGCCGAGCCCATGAACTTGGCCGTGCTCGGCGCAGCCGACACGAGGTTGACGGCGCCGGCCGTCGAATTGCGGCCATTCAGGGTGCCCTGCGGTCCGCGCGCCACCTCCACGTGGCTCAAGTCATACATCAGCGCCGTGGCGCCCTGCGGACGCGGCGAATACACGCCGTCGACATAGAAGGCGACGGCCGGGTCGCCCAGCTCCGTGTGATTGGCCGAGCCGACGCCGCGCATGTAGACGTGCACGCCGCCCGAGTCGCCATGCTGCTCGACGACGAGGCTGGGCACCATGGTGGCCAGCGACGCCAGGTCCTTGACCTGGTTGTTTTGCAGGGTGTCCTGGTTGAAGGCGGTGACGGCCAGCGGCGTCTCCTGCACGAAGGTATTGCGGCGCGTGGCCGTGACGACGATGCGGTCCATCTGCTCGGCGGCCGGTTTTGCCGCGTCGGTGGCTGCCGCGGTGCTGGCCGCTTCCTGGGCCATGGCGGCGCCGCTGCCCAGCAAGATGAACTGGGCGAAGGTCGCATGCGCCAGGCTGAGGGCGATGGTATTGCGTTTGAGCTGTTGCATTGTTGTTGTCTCCTGTACCGCTGGTTGAATGATGATCACATAGCTCTTTGGCTACTGCTGCACATTTTTTGGGTGTCAATCTGAAGTCATGTCGCCTCCGTGCGGGGTCAATGGGTAGCCACGGCGCGCCCGGCCGTGTCGAATAGAAAGGCATGGCCTTCTTCCGGCGCGAAGCCGATGGCGCTGCCCTGCGCCAGCGCGTGGCGCGCCTCGCCATGCAGCTTGATGGCCACCGTATGGGGGCTGGCGTCCAGCGTGGCGTGGATGATTTGCGCATCGCCCAGCTGCTCGATCAGGGTGACCGTGGCGCCGTAGCCTTCATTGCGCGGCACCAGGCGCAGGTGTTCGGGGCGTATGCCGACCAGCATGCCCGCCTCGCCGCCGAGTTCGCTGGCCAGCGCGGGCATGGCGGCGCACGTCAAAAAGTTCATGCGCAGGGCGCCGATGAAGCCGGCCACGAACTGGCTGGCCGGATGGCGGTACAGCTCCAGGGGCGCACCCACCTGCTCCAGGTGGCCGCCGTGGAAGACGGCGACCCTGTCGCCGAGTGTCATGGCTTCGACCTGGTCGTGGGTGACGTAGATCATGGTGGTGCCCAGTTCCTGGTGCAGCTTGGCCAGCTCGATGCGCGTCTGCACGCGCAGCGAGGCATCGAGGTTCGACAGCGGCTCGTCGAACAGGAACACCTTCGGCTGGCGCACGATGGAGCGGCCGATGGCCACGCGCTGGCGCTCGCCGCCGGACAATGCCTTGGGTTTGCGGTCGAGCAGATGCGTGATCTGCAAAATCTCGGCCACCTTGCCGACGGCCGCGCGCACCTCGGCTTCCGGCCTGCCCGCCAGCTTCAGGGCAAAGCCCATGTTGTCGCGCGCCGTCATGTGCGGATACAGGGCGTAGCTCTGGAAGACCATGGCGATGCCCCGCTCTGCCGGTGCCACGTCATTGGCCAGCAGGTCGCCGATGCGCAGCTGGCCCGCGCTGATGTCTTCCAATCCCGCGATCATGCGCAGCAGGGTCGACTTGCCGCAACCCGATGGCCCGACGAAGACCATGAATTCGCCGTCGTGGATATCGAGGTCCAGGCCCTTGACGATTTCCGGGCCGTCGCCGTAGGTCTTGCGGATGCCGCGCAGGGAGATGGCGGCCATGTCAGTGCTCCCCGGCCAGGACGGCCGCATCGGCATGCGCGGCGCGCTGCGCGGCGATGAAATCGCGGTACCACAGGGCGCTGTCCTTGAAGCTGCGCCGCTGCGTGGCGTAATCGACGTACAGCATGCCGAAGCGCTTGGCGTAGCCCGAATTCCACTCGAAGTTGTCCATCAAACTCCAGTAGAAATAGCCACGCACGTCGATGCCCTGTGCGATCACGGCGCGCAAGGCATCCAGGTGCAGCTGCACGTATTCGATGCGCGCCTCGTCGTGGATCTTGCCGCCGACGGGCTTGTCGGCCACGGCCATGCCGTTTTCCGTGATGTAGACGGGCGGCAGCCGGTATTCGCGGTGCAGACCCACGAGCAGCTCCGTCAAGCCTTGCGGATAGGTTTCCCATCCCATGTCGTTGACGCCAAGCTTGCATTCGGGCTTGCGCGGCGGCGTCTCGGCGCTCATGAAGGCGCGCGTGTAGTAGTTCACGCCAAGGAAATCGATGGGCTGCTTGATATCCATGAAATCGTTTTCAAAGATGGATAAAGCGGAAGCGTCGGCATGTTTCAGGGCCAGGGCCGGGTAGCGGCCCTTGAAGATGGCGTCCATATACCACTGCACCGAGCGCGCATATTCCAGTTCGGCCAGCTCGCGGTCCTGGGCGCTGTCGGTGGCCGGCGTGGCCGTCCACTGATTGAGCACGATGCCCAGTTTCGCGGGCGGATTGACGGCGCGCATCGCTTGCATGGCCAGGCCGTGCGACAGCAGCAGATGGTGCGACACTTGCACGGCGGCGGCCGGGTCGGCCATGCCGGGCGCGAACTGGCCCGTGCCGTGGCCCAGCACGGCCGTGCACCACGGTTCGTTATGGGTGGCGATGCTGGCGACCTTGTGGCCGAAGCGGCGCGCCACCTCGGCCGCGTAGGCGGCAAAGTGATAGCAGGTGGCGCGATTGAGCCAGCCGCCCTCGTCCTGCAACGCTTGCGGCAAGTCCCAGTGGTACAGGGTCAGGTGCGCATCGAGGCCCTTGGCGGCCAGGGCGTCGAGCAGGCGCGCATAGAAGTCGAAGCCGGCCTCGTTCCAGGCGCCGGAACCCGTGGGCTGCACGCGCGACCAGGACATGGAAAAGCGGTAGGCGTTCACGCCCAGGTTGGCGATCAGCTCCACGTCCTCGGCATAGCGATGATAGTGGTCGCAGGCCACGTCGCCATTGCTGCCGTCGATGATCTTGCCATCCGTGTGGCTGAAGGTATCCCAGATGGACGGGCCGCGACCGTCGATGGCGGCGGCGCCCTCGATCTGGTAGGCGCTGGTGGCCACGCCCCAGGTGAAGGTGGCGGGGAAATTGCTGTCGGTGTCGTCGTTATGCATGGTGGTCATGTCAGTGTGAGTGGATTAAAGAGAGTGCTAGCCTTTGACGGCGCCCTGGGTCAAGCCCTCGATCAGGCGCTTGGAGGCAACAAAAAACATCAACAGCAACGGCAGCACGGCAATGGCGGCGCCCGTCATCAGCGCGCCCCACTCCGTGTTGTTCGGCGCCTGCATGCTGCGCAGGGCCAGCGGGATCGTGTAGTTCTCGACCGAGCGCATGACGACCAGCGGCGTGATGAAATTGTTCCACGAGTTGATGAAGGTGATCAGGCCCAGGGTGCCCATGGCGGGGCCGATCAGAGGCAGCACGACCCGCCAGTAGATGGCGAATTCACCGCAGCCGTCGATGCGCGCCGCCTCGATCAAATCCTTCGGAATCGCCGTGCCGATGTACTGGCGCATGAGGAAAATCCCCAGTGCGCCGGCCGCTCCCGGCACGTACAGGGCGCGCGGCTGGTCCAGCCATCCGAGGAAATCCATCAGCATGAAGGTGGGGATCATGTTCATGAAGGATGGGATGATCATCGACGCCATCACCAGCGTAAACAGGGGCCGCTTGAAGCGGAATTCGTACATGGCGAAGGCATAGCCGCCCAGCGAGCAAAAGAACAAAGTCAGCGCTGTGGTCATCAGGGCCACGTACAGGCTGATGCCGATATTACGCCAGAACGGCAGGCGCTCCTGCAGCAGTTCCAGGTTGTTGAGCAGGGCCGTGCCGAACCAGCGTGGCGGCGGCAGGCTGTAGATTTCGGCGCTCGTGTGCGTGGCGAAGACGAACATGAAGTAGAACGGCGCGACCATGATCAGGGCGCCGATGGCCACCATGGCGTAGGCCGTCCAGCGGGTGGTTTTCATCGGACCTCCTTGCGTTCATTGCGGCTGAAGATGCGGTTGTTGACCCAGGTGGTGCTGGCGATGATGAGGAACAGCAGCCAGGAAATGGCCGACGCCGTGCCGAAGTCGCCCGAGGAAAACGCCGTCTTGTAGACAAAGATGGCAGTCGTCATCACGGACTGGCTCACGCCGCTCGATTCGGCCACCAGCACGAAAGGTTCCTCGAACAGCTGCAGATTGCCCATGATGGTCAAGGTGACAGCCAGGTAGATCATGGGGCGCAGCTGCGGCAGGGTGATGTACCAGAATTGCTGGCGTTTCGAGGCGCCGTCGATGGTGGCCGCTTCATACAAATCCTTCGGAATCACCTGCAGCGCGGACAGGTACAGCACCAAGTTCCAGCCCAGGTAGCGCCAGAAAATGACGAAGGCGACGGCCGGCTTGATGAACAGCGAGCTGCCCAGCCAGTCGATCGACTCCGCCGGGAACAGGCCGCCGACCAGCGGCAGGCTGGCGCACCATTCGATCAATACATTGATCTGCCCATAGTCGCGCGAAAACAGGGTGTTGAACACCATGGCGATGGCCACGCTGGAGGTGATGAACGGTAAAAAGTAAATGCCGATCACCAGGTTGCGCGAGCGCTTGAAGCTGTTGTGGATGAAGGCCGCCAGCGGAATGGCCACCAGGTGCTGCGGCACGCCCGAAGCCAGCGCCAGCCAGACCGTATTGCCCAGCGAGCGCAAGAACCACGGGTCGCTCAAGGCGTACTTGTAGTTATCCAGGCCCACCCACTGCATGGCGTCCACGCCGCTGGCCGCTTCCCACTGGTTGAACGACAAATAGATGGAAAACAGCAGCGGGAACAGGCTGAAGACGGCAAACAGGATGAAGAAGGGGCTGATGAAAATGTACGGCGCCCACTTCTTCATGTTGAAGCGTTTCCTGGCGGGCCGCGCAGCAGCGGCAGCGGGCGCGCCCTCGGTACAAGGCATGGAGGTAGTCATGCTGCTCCTAGCGCCGCGCGCGGTGGGTGATCAGGGCCTTGGCGTCGGCCAGCGCCGTCTTGATATCCTTGTTTTGCGCCAGCACGCTTTCCAGCTCCATGTTGACGATATCGCGCGCCACGGCGTCGAACTTGTCGACACGGATGACGGGAATCTTCGCCGCCGTGTCGCGCGCCAGCAAGCGCGTCTTCTGGCCGCCGAAGTACGGCTGCGGCTCGTCCATCATGGGATCCGCATAGGCAGCCTTCAGGGCGGGAAACGCGCCGATTTCCTTCAGCGAGTGCAGCTGGATATCCTTGTTGACGGTCATGAACTTGATGAATTCCCAGGCCTGGGTTTTATTCGCCGCCTTTTTCGGGATGCCGTAGAAGGAGCCGCCGTACGACGCCAGCGCGCCGGCCGGCAAGTTCGCCGCGCGCCACTGGCCTTTCGAATCGGGCGCCAGCCACTTGGCCAGGTGGCCGCTGAGCCATGAACCCATCATCTGGCTGGCCACCTTGTCGCGTTTGAAGCCTTCGGCCCACTCGCCCGTCCAGGCCACGGTGCGCGCATCGATGCCGGCCACCCGCGCCGCCTTGGCCAGCTCGAACGCCTTGACGAAGCGGGGCGAATCGACCAGCACCTGGCCCTTGTCGCCAAAGTAAATGCCTTCGCCATCTTTCAAATTGGCGCGGATAACGATGTCGGCCAGGTCGCTGGCACCGGCCAGCAGATAGGTGCCGGTGGCGGCCTTGAGCTTCTTGCCGGCGGCGATGTAGGATTCCCACGATTGCGTCAGGTCGGCTTCCTTGATGCCCGCCTTGTCCATCAGGTCCTTGCGGTAGAACAAGGTGCCCGGTCCCAGGTCGGCCGGCATGGCCCCCAGGGTGCCGCGCGAACTGGTGGCCTGCACGAAGGTGAACGGTACGAACTGTGCGCGGTACTGCCCTGCCCCGTAAGGCTGCTGCAAGAGGTCTTCCATGCCCTTCGATTCGGCGAAGCTGCCGACATAGCGGAAGTCGATGGCCATCACGTCGGGCAGGCGCGCACCGGCCGCCAGCGCCGTCGTCATCGAGTTATGGTGGTCGTCGATCTGCAGGCTGACCAGCTTGACCTTCACTTGCGGGTACAGTTTTTCCCACAGGGGCAAGGCCGTCTTGACGGCGCGATCCAGGTCGGGGAACGAGGCGACGGTAATCGTGGCGGGGGCCAGCGTGGGCAACGGTGCCGCCGGCGGGACGACTGCGGGCGCGGCGGCCACGCCACAGGCCAGGGTCAGCGCTGCCAGCGGGGCGGCGCCAAGGATGCTTGACTTCATTATTTCATCTCCGATTATTGAGCGTCTTCTATCTTGAAAACGTTTTCACAACATGCGTCCATTTAACACCGCAAAGAAAATCAAGTCAACCGAAAAAGTTGTCATTTTTATTGAGGGGAGCGTCGCAAGCGGCATGCCGCGGCGCGTGTTCCCCTATGACAGAGGCGAAAATACGGGCTGCCGATAGCGCTGTTGTTTTTTGTGAAAACGTTTTCAAGGAAGGGTCGATCAGCAGGGCCGCCCAGGTGCGCCGGCATCATCCGACGTGCACGGCCCACAATCTGTCGGCTTACACCCTGCGGGCCAAGCCGCGCTGCGCCCGACCTGCTGCGCTATCAGCTATGGCCATTTATGGTAATCTTTCGATGAAAAGGTTTTCAGAGCACTGACAACCAGCCATCTTGATACCCAGGAATCACCTTGAACGATAGCGCCCACGCTGCTCCCCCTTCCACCCTGCTCGACGTGGCCCGCCAGGCCGGCGTGTCGCCCAGCACCGTCTCGCGCATCCTGAACGGCACGGCCAGAGTCTCCGACGACAAGCGCGACGCCGTGCTGGCGGCCATTGCGCAGATGAAATTCGCGCCGAACCAGATGGCGCAGGGGCTGAAAAAAGGCCGCTCGATGACCATCGGCATCGTGGTGCAGGACATTTCCAGCCCATTCTTCGACGAAAGCCTGCGCGGCGTGGACGACGGCTTGAAAGACACGGGCTACGCGTCCGTCATCGTCAGCGGGCACTGGAATGCGCAGGAAGAGGCCGACCGCATCCGTCTGCTGCTGGCGAGGAAGGTCGACGGCATCATCCTGCTGTCGGGGCGCATCTCGGACGAGAGCGTGCTCGATTTCTCGCAGCAGCGGCCCATCGTCTCGACGGGCCGCCTGCTGGCCACGAAAAGCGCCATCGGCTTCAAGCTCGACAACGAATACGGCGCCTACCTGGCCGTGCGCCACCTGGTGGAACTGGGCCACCGGCGCATCGCCTTCGTGGCCGGCCCCGCCAACAACACGGATGCGGCAGAGCGCCTGACGGGCTACCAGCGCGCGCTGCGCGAAGCGGACATACCCATCGACCCGAAGCTGATGGCGGAAGGTGATTTCCACGAGGCAAGCGGGATGCTGGCCATGAACCACCTGTTCGATACGCAGCAGCAGTTCAGCGCCGTCTTCGCCGCCAACGACCTGTCCGCCTATGGCGTGCGCCTGTGCCTGTACCGCAAGGGCATCCGCGTGCCCGACGATATCTCGCTCGTCGGCTTCGATGACTTGCCCGGCTCGTCCTACACGACGCCGCCGCTGACCACCATCCACCAGCCCCTGTACGACATCGGCCGCATCGCCACCGAAGCGCTGCTGGGGCTGATCAATGGAGAAGCCGTGCAGGCCGCCATTCCGCCTTTGGCGCTGATCGTGCGCGAGACTACGCGCCGCATCCGCTAAGGATTGCACCATGATAAACCTACTGTGCAGCCCACTCTCGGGTCGGCGTTGCTCGCTGTACTTTTTGTACAGCTGCGCTACTCAACCCGATATCGGGCTTGCTCGCTACGGTTTCTCAAGGTGCTGACGCTTCACCATACACCACTATTTTCCTGAACGAGAATCAATACGCTACCAGTATCCGCGCCGCGTGCCGGAATCTGCAGCAATGGCGCATCCGCTTTACAATAGTGGCTCGTTCAGCAAGAATGCCTGCTTCAAGCAAGCTTGGCTCAACCCTCCGGCCGCAGGCTGGAAGACTCCGAACATTCACCACAAAGGGACATCACATGGAACATACTCTGCCACCACTGCCGTATGAAATGGACGCTCTGGCGCCGCATATTTCGAAAGAAACCCTGGAATACCACTATGCCAAGCATCACCAGGCGTATGTCACCAACTTGAACAACCTGATCAAGGGTACCGAGTTCGAGAACCTGTCGCTGGAAGACATCATCAAGAAATCGTCGGGCGGCATCTTCAACAATGCAGCGCAAGTATGGAACCACACCTTCTACTGGAACGGCATGAAGCCGGCCGGCGGCGGCGCGCCTGCGGGTGCCGTGGCTGACGCGATCAACGCCAAGTGGTCGTCGTTCGACAAGTTCAAGGAAGAATTCACCAAGTCGTGCGTGGGCAACTTCGGTTCGGGCTGGACCTGGCTGGTGCAAAAAGCCGACGGCTCCGTCGACATCGTCAACACCTCGAACGCCGGCTGCCCGCTGACCACCGGCGACAAGCCGCTGCTGACCTGCGACGTGTGGGAACACGCCTACTACATCGACTACCGCAACCTGCGCGCCAAGTACGTGGAAACGTTCTGGGGCCTGGTCAACTGGGACTTCGTTGCCAAGAACTTCGCGTAAGCGCGTTCCTGACAACGTAAAACGGACGCGCTTGCGGCATGTGCCGCAGTGACCCGTCTTGAAAAGAAGCCTGTGCTTGCGAGCCGGGCTTCTTTTTTTTGCCCCTGCAGAACACGCGTGCCCGCCACGCGCTGTCAAGCGAACCAGTATGGCAATCGGAATGTTATAAGATGCGCAAGAGCTGCGCTCCTCCATGCGCCCTGTCCCCGTTTCCTTGCTGAAAGAAAAAAATGAAAAGATTCATGCTCGCCCTGCTGCTCTGCGCCTCCGGTTCCGCCTTCGCCAACTCGGCCTGCGACACGCCGCGCAACGACTTCGACGGCCTGTATTGCCTCAATAAGGTGTACCAGGAAGCGGACAAGGAACTCAACGCCAACTACAAGAAACTGAGCTCCCAACTCGATGCCGGCGGCAAGCAAAAGCTGAAAGCGGGCCAGCTGGCGTGGATCAGCGCACGCAACCAGAACTGCTCGAAACGCGAATCCTCGGGCTTCTATGTGAACCTCGATTGCGCCACCCAGACCACCATCGAACGCGCGCAATTTTTGCAGGACCGCGTGCGCGAATGCGTGAGCGCCGGCTGCCAGAACAGCAAACTGTGAGCTGAAGCTGCGCCAGCACAAACACGAGCGGGCGGTAATCACCCATACTGGCCACTCGGAGGTCTTTCCGTTTATGCCATGAGCAAACTCATCGATATTTCCCTGGATCAATGGGACGCCAGCGGCAGCCCCGCGCAGCAGGCGGCGGCGCTGCAAGCCCTCGAAGATGGGCAAGTACTGCTGCTGCCCCGCCTGGGTTTCGCCTTGCACCCGGAAGAGCATGGGCTGCTGAACGGCGCGGCGGGTAGCGCCAGCGGCGCCAAGAACATCAGCTGGGATCCCGCGCGCGGAGTACGCGGCCAGGGCGACGCCTGCGATGCGGCCCTGCTGGCGGCGCTGATGCAGCGCTACGCACGCCAGACGCGCAGCTTGCTGGCCGGCTTGCTGCCCAGCTACCAGGCGCATCTGCAGCAAGGCAAGGGCAGCTTTCGCCCCGTGGAAATCGCCGGCAGGGTAACGTCCTGGCGCAAGGACGATACGCGCCTGCATATCGACAGTTTCCCCTCCTCGCCCACGCAGGGCCGGCGCATCCTGCGCGTCTTCACCAACATCCATCCGCGCGACGCGCCCCGCGTGTGGAAACTGGGCCCGCCCTTCGAGCAGGTGGCGCAGCATTTTTTACCCGTCGCGCAGCGTCCGCAACCCGTGCTGGCGACCCTGCTGCAATGGCTGCGCATCACCAAGTCGCGGCGCACGGCCTACGATCACTACATGCTGCAGCTGCACGACGCCATGAAGGCCGACCTGGCCTACCAGGCGCAGGTGGAACAGCACACGCATGCCTTCGCGCCGGGCCAGACGTGGATCGTCTTCAGCGACGCCGTATCGCACGCGGCCCTGCGGGGACAGCATGCGCTGGAGCAAACCTGGCTGCTGCCCGTGCGTGCCATGGCCGCCCCCGACAAGTCGCCGCTGGCCATCCTCGAGCGCCAGTTGCAACGCCCGCTGGCCTAGCCTGACCAGGCACTACACCCCGGCAAAGCCAGGCTCAGGCAAACCGGCTCAGGCCGGCAAACGGGCCGCCTTGAAGCGCCGCCAAGCCTTGTGCATGCGGCCATCGCTGCCCTGCGCCTGCGCGCGCGCCGCCAGGTAGCCGCGCACGAAGGCCGCGTGCTGCCGCAACCCGTCCTGGGCGGACTGGTCAGCCTGACCAGTCTGAACATCGGGCAATTGCTGCAATAGCCGGTCGGCCACCTGTACATCGTTAAGCCAGCCCAGTTCATCCTGCAGCACCGACAGCCGCCCCACATACGGTTGCACGGCGCGCGCGGCAAACAGCGAGGCAAAAAATTCCGTCGCATAGCGCGTCTTCTTGGCCGCGATGCGCACCCGGTGGCGCTGCAGCGGTGTGGCATGCAGCAGGCGCTTGCCGCGCTTCACCAGGCGGCGCTGGTCCTTGCGCAGGGTGGCGCGGGCAAACGGCGAGACGTGCGCATCCAGGCGCCGCACCTGGCGCGCGGAACAGCTGTCGCGCCAGGCGCGCGCCTGCAGCCAGCGCTGCAAGCCCAGCATGCAAGCCGTGTAGCGCGCCGAAGTGACGGCCTGGGCCGCTTGCGCATGCTTGAGGCGCGCCTGCGCGTGCGCCGCCTCTGCCAGCGCCGCCGCATCCGCCTGCGCCTCGCCATCGAGCTGCGCCAGGGTATTGCCAGCCAACACATCCCAGTCACGCGCCTCGCCTAGCGCGCCGCCCAGCCAGTCGAGTTCAGCCTTCAAGGCCTCGGGCAACGCCAGCAGGGACTTGAACATGCCCAGCGCCGAGCGCAAACGGCGCAGGCCCACGCGCATCTGGTGCACGCTTTCCACATCCTCGCCCGCCGCCACGCCATCCTGGTTGCCGCTGACCTGCTCCAGGCAATTGCCGGCGATGGCCAGGAACACTTGCTCCACCGACATCGCCGCGTCCAGCGCCAGGGGCTGCGCCTTGACCGCCTGCAGAGGCTGTGACGCCGCGAGGCGGTAGCCACGTTCCGCCTTGCTCATGTGGCCCAGCTGCAGCGGCACGTCCTGCAGCAGGGCCAGCGCCACGTCGAACAGGCTGGCCGCTTGCCCCTGCTTCAATTCCAGTTCGATCTCGCTGACGGGCACGCTGCGGACGGCGCCATTCGCCCCATCCGCGCCGCTTTCGATGACACCCTGGTCCAGCACGCATTCGATCTCGTCGCCCTGCGGCGTGCGCAGCTGCCATACGGTGCGCTCCATGCGCGTGGTAAACACGGGCTGCAAGGCGTCGCGGACGGCGTCCTGGCGCAGCAGCGCGCGGATGGGCTGCTTGCGGCCGATGGCCGAGTCCAGCGCGGCGAGGTCCGGTTGCGGCCCGGAAACTTCGCCTTCCCATTCGTGGCGGCTGTGCAAGCCGCTGTTGACGGTGCCACCGGCCTTCAGGGTCTGCACCCAGCGCCCGTCCACCTGGCGCACGCGCAAGCCCGCCTGGTGGCGACACAGCTGCAAATCGGGCGTATCGACATAGATATCGTGCATCTGCAGCAGCTGCACCTCTCCTTGTGCCTGCTGCGCCAGCAACGGGTGCGCGCGCAGGCGCGCTACATCTTGCTGCGCCAGCAACAATTTCAATTCGATTTCCATGACCGCTCCTTGCGAGACTCCTGAACGCCCATTGTAAGGCGCGTCCGGCCACATACAAGGAGCACGCGCACCGACCTTGATTTTGCGCGAAAATAGGCGCTTCATTCAACCAGGAGATGCCATGACCTACCACGCCGCCGAGAACCGCTACGACACCATGCAATACCGCACGTGCGGGCGCAGCGGGCTGAAACTGCCGCTGTTGTCCCTGGGACTGTGGCACAACTTTGGCGACAGCAACAGCCTGGCCTCGCAGCGCGACATGCTGCGCACGGCCTTCGACCTGGGCATCACGCATTTCGACCTGGCAAACAACTACGGCCCGCCATATGGCAGCGCGGAAAGCAATTTCGGCAAGCTGCTGCGCGACGATTTCTTACCGTACCGCGATGAACTGATCATTTCCACCAAGGCAGGCTGGGACATGTGGCCAGGCCCGTACGGCCAGGGCGGCGGCTCGCGCAAGTACGTGCTGGCCAGCCTGGACCAGAGCTTGCAGCGCCTGGGCCTCGACTACGTCGACATCTTTTACTCGCACCGCTACGACGCCGACACGCCGCTGGAAGAAACCATGGGCGCGCTGGCCACCGCCGTGCAGCAGGGCAAGGCGCTGTACGTGGGCCTGTCGTCGTATTCGCCGCAAAAGACGGCCGAGGCGGCCAAACTGCTGAAAGAGTGGAAAGTGCCGTGTCTGATTCACCAGCCTGCCTACAACATGCTCAACCGCTGGATCGAGGAAGACGGCTTGCTCGATACCCTGCAGCAAGAAGGCATGGGCTGCATCACGTTCACGGCGCTGGCGCAGGGCTTGCTCAGCGACAAATACCTGGACGGCGTGCCGCAGGATGCCCGCGTCAACCGCCCCGGCGGCGGCTCGCTGCTGCAAAAACACCTGAGCGCGGAAAACCTGGCCCGCGTGCGCGCGCTGAACCAGATCGCCGGGCAGCGGGGACAAACCCTGGCGCAGATGGCGCTGGCCTGGGTGCTGCGCGATCCGCGCGTCACCTCGACCCTGATCGGTGCCAGCAGCAGCGCGCAAATCCGCGAAAACGTGGCCGCACTGCAGCAATTGTCTTTCACGGCCGACGAGCTGGCCGCCATCGACATGCAGGCGCGCGAAGGCCATATCAATCTGTGGGAAGGTCCGTCGCGGGCCGTGTAACGCAATCACGACGGCTACAAGGGCGGCGGCAGCCAGGCCAGCAACTCCTGCGCCACCTGCCGCCGCCGTTCCGGCGTGGCAAAGGCGCCCACCTCCACATGCATGCTGCCGCAGCTGATGCATATCAGCTGGCGCGGCCCCTCCGGCACGACGATATGCGTGCACCAGGGACGAAAGCTGCTGCGCTGGCGGCGGCCGGCACTCACCTGCTCGACGACCAGCACGCCGTCGCGCAGGGCCAGATGCTCGTAGTCGCGGGCATGGCGCAGGTAATACAGCAGGGAAATGGCCACCAAGACCAGTTCGGCAAATGAAAAGACGGGGATGTACCAGTAGCCGCGCAGCGCAAAGGCGGCGGCGATGGCGGTGGAAAACAGGCACAGCACACCATAGGCGCGCAGCAACTGGCGCACCGTCAAGGCACTGTGGCGCGTAAACAGCCATTGCGGCTGTTCCCGTGCAGTATCGCGTGGCATCTCGCCTCCCGCAACAGGAAGGGCGCCGGCGTCATCGCTGCAGCGGCGCGTCCTTCAGGATATGCTTGCGCCGCTCAGGCGCCCATCCGCACCAGCGCATGGCCCACGTGCTGCCACCAGTGATCGCGCGACTTGACCTGTTTCAGGCAAGACGTGTCGATTTCCGCGGGGAAGACACGATCCTGGCACACCTTCGTTTCCAGCGCGTAACGCTGATTCTCCGCCGCCGCCAGGGCCACGACGAGCCAGAACGCCAGCGCCAGCAAGACCACCAGCGAACTCCAGGCCAGGTGATTGGTGTTACTTTTTTCGCCAAAAAACTCGCGCGGCCGCGTCTCGCGGTACATCGACATCAAGTCTTTTTCTTTCTCTTCCGACATCTGCGTTTGCATCCTCTGACATCCTATCCTGTGCCGGCCGGCTGGCCATGGCGGCGCGCACGCCGCCTTGCCTGCATTTTACGCCGATGGCGCAGGAGAGGCGGTAATTCATGGGGGCAATTCGCCATCACCACCCTGCGCCGGCTGCACGGGCGCCACGCTTTCCACATGATCGACGTCAATGTCGCCGCCAGCAGGCGCCGTATTGCGCGGCTCCACGCCGGCCCGCTCGCCAGTGCCGGCCGCATCGCTGTCGTTCTCCAGCGCTTCCGCATCCTGGCCCGGCACGCCCTGCATGTCGCTGCCGCTGTCGGAACTGTCGCTGGGACCGAGCGCCCCCTTGCCATGGCCGCTGCCCAGAACGCGGTCAGGCGTGACGGGCAAATTGTCCGGATCGAGTGTGCTGCTGCTCATGGCGGCCTCCCGTTCATAAAAAACCAGCTTACTCCGCTGGCCTGACCTGCGGCGCACGCCTGCACGGCATTTCCGTGGGAAAAATGCGGCGGCGCACAACTATTTTCAGAAATTACTTCACAAATGTACTATTCATTGCTATAGTTAATTCAAGTAAGCATCTTCTCATCCAGAAACTGCTTCATCGGCGGCACGGCGCCCACCAGCGCCATGCCGCCGAACCGACCGGTACGTGGCGAGCCGGCCCATCCACCCAGCCATCATGCACATATTGGAGTTTTATCATGCAAGCCAAATCACTCATCGCAGCATTGTTTGCCATCACCGCCGCCACGTCGGCTTTCGCCCAAAGCGCCGCGCCTGCCGCTGCCAGCCAGCAACTCACGCGCGCTGACGTCACGGCCGAATACATCCGTGCCCGCAACGCCGGCGAAATCGCCACCAGCGAAGTCGACTACCCGAAAACGCCGGCCACCGCCGCCAGCAAAGTGACGCGCGAAGAAGTCATGGCCGAGTTCTACGCCGCCCGCAAGGCTGGCCTGATCCCGCAAACGGAAGCAGACTTTGACGTCGCGCAAACGACCAAGCACGTCGTGAAATAAGAAACCAGTCAGCCGGTTTCAGTCAGTCAGTAACACACCTCAGTTGCGGCGCAGCACTCGGGCCACTCCCGAAGCTCACCGCGGCGAGCTGTCAGCAACACCCCCAACACGATCTTTCCCGGAGTCCCTGCATGTCCCTGCACCGCCGTTTGCTTGCCGCCAGCCTGATCCTTGCTTTGAGCGCCTGCGCCGACATGGGCCATATCGCGCCGCAATCGGCCATGCTCGACGCCAACAAGCTGCAGGCGAGCCAGGCCATGGATGCCGCCGCCAGCGCCGCCATACAATGGCCGCGCACGCAATGGTGGCAAGACTTGCACGACCCCCAATTGAACCGCCTGATGGAGCAGGCGCTGGCCGACAGCCCCACCCTGCGCGGGGCCCAGGCGCGCGTGCGCCAGGCCGAGGCGCTGGCGGGCGCGGCGGAAGACAAGACCCGCCCGCAAGCCGACGCAGCCGTCTCCATCAACCGCGAACTGTATTCGCAGCACGGCAGCACGCCGGCGCCCCTGGCCGGCAATTACGCCTGGCGCAACCAGGCCACCGTCACGGCTTCGTACGACCTGGACCTGTGGGGCCGCAACCGCGCCGCCCTGTCGGCCGCCCTGGGCGACGTGCAGATGGCGTCGGCCGAATCGCAGATGGCCCGCCTGGCGCTGGAAACGGCGCTGGTGCGCACCTACATCCAGCTGTCGTATGAATTCCAGCTGCAGGACGTGATCGAACGCAGCCTGGCGCAGCGCGCCCGCATCCTCGACATCACGCGCCAGCGCAAGCAAGCCGGTATCGGCACCGACATTGATGTAGCGCAAATAGAAACCACTTTGCCCGCCGGCCGACGCCAGCTGGAACAGTCGGCCGAGTCGCTGGCCCTGCTGCGCAACCAGCTGGCGGCCCTGTCGGGCAAGGGTCCGGCGGCCGGTGCGGCGCTCACGCGGCCCGTGCTGCGCCTGGACCAGCCACTGGCCATTCCCGCCGCCCTGCCGGCCGACCTGATCGGCCGCCGCCCCGACATCGCCGCCCAGCGCTGGCGCGTGGAAGCGGCGGCGCAGCGCATCGACGCCGCCAAGGCCGAGTTCTACCCGAACGTCAACCTGGTGGCCTTTGCCGGCTTCCAGGCCTTCGGTTTCAGCCACTTTCTCGATGCCAACTCGGACATCCGCGGCGCCTCGCCCGCGCTGAGCCTGCCGATCTTCGCCGGCGCCCGCCTGCGCGCGCAGCTGGGCAGCCAGACGGCCGTGTACGACGGCGCCGTGGAGCAATACAACGCCACCGTCATCAACGCCATGTCGGACGTGGCCAACGCCGTCACGAAGGCCCAGTCGCTGGCCAAACAGCACCAGCTGACCGTGCAGGCGTTGGCCACGGCGCAGCGCGCGCGCGACCTGGCGGAGAAGGCCTACAAGGCGGGCATGAGCGACGCCATCAACATGCTCAACACGCAAGTGGCGCTGCTGGCGGAAGAACAGCAGCAGGCGCAAAATGGGGCGCGCGAGCTCGATCTGTACGTTTCCTTGATGAATGCACTGGGAGGCGGCATCTGAGCTTGCAATCCTGGCATTGCCCTAGCCCAACAAGATACAATCGGAACTTTATTCACACATGAAGGAATATGACATGACCGCTTTTGACGCCACCTCCAAGCGGCTGCAAAACATCCGCACGCGCATGCCAGGCTTCCCCATGGAACTGATGCGCCTGTTGCGCATGACGTACCACATTCAAAAAGGCATGAAGGATCTGACCAATGCCGCGCTGAAAAAGCACGACCTGGTCGATGCCAGCTACATGGTGCTGGCCGTGCTGTACGGCACGGACGACGAAACCTCGAACGCCTGCACCCTGGGCATGGCGTGCCATGAAAAGCCGGCCAACCTGACGCGCGTGTGCAACGACCTGGAAACGCGCGGCCTGATCCACCGCGGCACGCGCCCCGGCGACCGCCGCTCCGTGATGATTTCGCTGACCGACAAGGGCCGCGCCCTGATCGAAACGGCGCTGCCGGACGTGTACCAGGAAACCTCGGCCCTGTACGAAGGTTTCACGGACGAAGAGCTGCAAGTGCTGGACAAGCTGTACATGCGCCAGTTGCGCAACCTCAACAATCTCAACAACCAGAACTGATAGCCTATCGATGACGCCAGCCACAGCAACAAAACCTATATACGGCCCCCTGACCCGGGCGGCCCACTGGCTGGCGCTGGCGCTGCAGGACTGGCGCTCGACGGAAGGCGAACGCTGGATCTACGTCGGCAAGACCCTCATCGCCTCGTTCTGCGCGCTGTGGCTGGCCTACCGCCTGGGCCTCGATTCGCCCAGCACGGCGATGACCACCACCATCATCCTGGCCCTGCCCAGCAGCGGCATGGTGCTGGAAAAAAGCTTTTACCGCCTGTGCGGCACCCTGCTCGGTTGCACGGCCGCGCTGACCCTGATCGGCCTGTTCCCGCAGCAGCCCGTGCTGCTGTTCGCCGGCCTGGCCCTGTGGGTGGGCCTGTGCACGAGCGGCTCGGCCCTGCACCGCAACGCGCAATCGTATGTGTACGTGCTGGCCGGCTACACGGCCTGCATGATCGTGCTGCCCGCCATCGAGCAGCCGATGCAGGTGTTCGCGCTGGCCGTCACGCGCGTGGCCGAGGTCAGCCTGGGCATCATCTGCTCGGCGGCCGTGTCCAGCGTGCTGCTGCCGCGCCACCAGGGCACGCAGGTGATGCGCACGGTGCAGGCGCGCTACGGCAAATTCCTCGCCTTTTGCCAGGACGTGCTGCAGCAAAAACTCACGCCGGCGCAGGTGGAACTGACGCACCTGCAATTCGCCGCCGACGTGGCGGCGCTGGAGCTGGGCCGCTCGGCCGCCCTGTTCGAAGTCACCAGCAAAGTGAGCCACGTGCGCGCGCAAAACCGCAAGCTGCACGCCTTCAACGCCACCTTCATGACGGCGCTGACCACTTTCTATACCTTCCACCGCCTGTTCGACCGCCTGCAGCGCGACGACGAGACACAAGTCATGCAGGCTTGCGCGCCCCTGTACGCCATCGTCGCCGAAGCGCTGCAAACGACGCCGTCGCAAGACTCGCTCGACACCATGCAGCAGCACCTGCAAACGGCGCTGGGCCAGGCCCGCGCGGACATCGACGGCGCCCCCATCGCGCATGCGC
Organism: Janthinobacterium sp. SUN137; assembly: GCF_030587265.1. NCBI lineage: Bacteria > Pseudomonadati > Pseudomonadota > Betaproteobacteria > Burkholderiales > Oxalobacteraceae > Janthinobacterium > Janthinobacterium sp. SUN137. Next base: position 147,566 of record NZ_JAPWHZ010000005.1, read on the forward strand.
AGCGCATCGATTTCGACACCGTGTGCGAGCTGCTCGAGCGCTTCGCGCGCGACATGAGCCGCTTTCATGAAGTGTATTTCAGCCTGGCGCACGATACGCCACTGGAAATCAGCACGCCGCAGGCCTACGCGCCGAAGACGCCGCCCGCGCTGGTGATCGCCAGCGGCGCGCGCGCGGCCATCAGCCTGGCCCTGCTGGCGCTGGGCGCCTACTTTCTCGCCTGGCCCTACGCCAGCACGGCGATGCTGATGGCGGCCGTGTTCTGCGCGCTGGCCTCGTCCTCGCCGCGCCCCATCCTGATGATCCGGCAAGTGCTGGCGGGCTTCTTGATCGCCATGCCGCTGTCGCTCGTGTGCGTGTACTTCGTGCTGGTGCACGGCGACGGCTTCCCCATGCTGGTACTCAGTTTTGCGCCCTTCCTTGCCGTGGGCCTGTATCTGATGACGAATCCGGCCAAGCTGGGCGTGGGCCTGGGCGTGTCGACCTTCATCACGCAGATGGCGCCGACGAATCTGATGCATGTCGACGGCGCCGCCTTCCTCAACACGGGCATGGCGCTGATCGTCGGCCTGATGCTGGCCGCCCTCGTGTTTGCCGTGCTGCTGCCCGAGCACACGATGGGCCACAAGGACCATATCGGCCGCGCCCTGTGGCGCGAAGCGCTGCATGCGTGCACGGCCCCGGCGCGGCGCGTGAAACACCGTTTCGACAACCGCGTGCGCGACTTGCTCAGCCAGCTCAATGCGGCGGCCGGCCCGGCGCCTGGCGAGGCCACGCGCGCCGTCGTGCGCCAGGCATTGACGCTGCTGGAAATCGGCCACTCGGTGATCGAATTGCGCGAACTGATCGCGACCGCCCGGCCAGGCGCCACGCTCCACGCGCTGCAGCAATGCGTCGACCACATCGCCGGCTGGCTGCGCACGCGCGGCGACACGGCACTGCAGGCGGCCCTGGCGGCCACCCTGCAGGCGGGCGCCGTGGTGCGCGCGGCGCAAAACGAAGCCGGCGTCACGCCCGAGCGCAGCGCGCGCCTGCAGACGGCGCTGGCCGACCTGCATTCGATCTACACCTCTTTACTCGACCACATGGCGCCTGGCGCCGGAGACCACCATGCCGCGTGAATTCGCCCTGTTCGGAATTCTGATTCCTACCCTGCTGCCCCTGTTCATCCTCAGCATCGGCCTGCAAACCCTGCTCGACCGCGTGCTGGGCTGGCTGGGCGTGTACCGCATGGTGTGGCACCCGTCGCTGGCGCGGCTGTGCATCTTCATCGCCATCTTCGGCGCGCTGGCCCTGTCGCTTTACAAATAGCGCTGCAAATAAAAAAAACTGTTCAACCCAATCAAGGAAAGGCTGCCGACATGGTAAGCAAACTGACCCGCTATGCAATCACCCTGCTGCTATTGGCCGCAGCCCTGTGGATAGGCAAGACGGTCTGGGACCGCTACATGGAGTCGCCGTGGACGCGCGACGGTCGCATCAAGGCTGACATCGTCAACATCAGCGCCGATGTGGCCGGCACCGTCACGGACGTGCTGGTGCGCGACAACCAGGTGGTGCAAAAAGGCGACGTGCTGTTCGTCGTCGACAAGGAACGCTATGCGAGCGCGCTGGCGCAAGCCGACGCCGTGCTGGCCGCGCAGAGGACGGAGCAAGGCCGCCGCGGCAAGGAGGCGCAGCGCCGCGCAGGCCTCGACGCCAGCATCATCTCGACGGAAAGCCGCGAAAGCGCCGCCTTTGCCGCCAGCTCGGCCTCGTCGCAAGTGCAGGCCGCCGTGGCCGCCCGCGCGCTGGCGCAATTGAACCTGGAGCGCACCACCGTGCGCGCGCCCGTCAGCGGCTACGTGACCAACCTGAACGTGCACAAGGGCGATTTCGCCGCCGTCGGCGCGGCCAAGCTGGCCGTCATCGACAGCGCCTCATATTATGTCGTCGGTTATTTCGAAGAGACCAAGCTGGGCATGCTGGCGCAGGACGACAAGGCGGAAATGAATCTGATGAGCGGCGGCACCCTGCATGGCCACATCGAGAGCATCGCGCGCGGCATCACCGACCGCGACGCCGCCACGGGCCGCGAATTGCTGGCCGACGTCAATCCCACCTTCAACTGGGTGCGCCTGGCGCAGCGCGTGCCCGTGCGCATCCACATCGACGAGCAGCCGGCAGGCCAGCTGCTGGTGGCCGGCACCACCTGCACCGTGGTGATCACGCCCCATTCCGCGCCCCACTCGGCACCGGCACAGAAACCGGCGGCCGCGCACCCGGCATGAGCCGCGGCGGCGCCGGACGCCTGGCGGAAATCGCCCTGTTCCTCGACGCCGCGGCGCTGGGCAGCTTTTCCGCGGCCGGCCGCAAGCACGGCCTGTCGCCGGCCGCCGCCAGCGCCGCCATCGCGCGCCTGGAAACGGCGCTGGGCGTCACCCTGTTCGAACGCACCACGCGCCAGCTGCGCCTGACGGACGAGGGGCTGCACTACCGCCACTACAGCGAACAGGCGCTGGACTTGCTGACGCAGGCGGAAGACGGCTTGCATGCGGGCGGCGGCGCCGTGCGCGGCGTGGTGCGCATCTCGGCGCCGTCCGACATCGGCCGCCAGCTGCTGCTGCCGATGCTCGACCACTTTGCCGCGCTGCACCCGCAGGTGCGCCATGCGCTGACCCTGACGGATGCCACGGCCAGGCTGGTGCAGGACGATATCGACCTGGCCATCCGCTACGGCGAACTGCCCGACAGCGACATGGTGGCGCGCCTGCTGCACCCGGGCCGGCGCGTCGTGTGCGTGGCGCCCGCGCTGGCCGCCAAAGTGGGCGTGCCGGCCACGCCGCGCGACCTGGCGCTGCTGCCGGCGCTCGTGCTCACGGCGGGCGACGGCGCGCCGCAGGAGTGGCGCTATCGCGAGGACGGCAAGCGCCACAGCCTGCGCCCGCAAGGCGCCTGGCACAGCAACGATGGCGAAATCATCCGCCGCTGGGCCGTGGCCGGCCATGGCTATGCCTATAAATCCCTGCTCGACATCGGCGACGACCTGCGCGCGGGGCGCTTGCACACGGTGCTCGACGATTACTTTGCCGACAGCGTCCCCCTGAACCTGCTGTACCGGCGCAGCCGCTTCCAGCCGCCGCGCGTGGCCCTGCTGGCCGACTTCCTGCTGCAGCAATTCGCCGCCCTGCCGCCGCAGCGCTAGCGGGCCACGGTCAGGGCGCCAGCACGCCCAGCTGGCGCAGCAGGGTCAGGTTGTCTTCCAGGTGCCAGTTGTCGCTGATGCGCCCCTGAGCATTCACCTGGTACAGATCAAACGCGTAAAAATCGATGGCCTGGCCCTGCCCCTGCAAGGGGCCCTGCGGCGCGGGGAAGACGCCCGTGAAGCGGCCCGTGAAATGCAGGCGCAAGGTGACACGGTCGCCCGCCACCAGCATGTCTTCGATGGCCACCTGCAAATCCGGCACGGCCGCATGAAAGACTTGCGAGGCCTGCAGCGGACCGGCCAATCCCTGCGGACGCCCGGCGGGCAAGCTGCGGTCGGTGAAATCGTCGGCCAGCGCCTGGCGCGCCAGGACAGGGTCGCCGCTCTGCCAGAACGCGGCGTAGCGGCGCGCCGCCAGCGCCACCTTGTCGGTGGCGGCGGCGCCGGACAGGTGGGCCGGCATGGGCAGATTTACGGTGGCATGGACTGGCGCGGCAGCGGCCAGCAGAGAAAGGGCCAGGATGGCGGGGGCAAGAACAGGTGCGGGCATAATGAATCCAGGTGGGTTGATCGGCGTGCCTGCTGCATAGGGCACCCCGCCATTCTGGACTTGCTTGCCCTATTTGATAATTGGCCCAGCGCTTGAATCACTTGCTTGTAGTGGTTGAAAATGAGTTGAAAATGCGCTGAAAATCAGCGGCCGCCCGCCACGTCGAGGATGCTGCCCGTCACATACGTGGCGCCCGGTCCCAGCAGGTACAGGATGGCGTCGGCGATTTCTTCCGGCTGGCCGCCCCGCTGCATGGGCACGCCGGATGCCAGGCGCGCCACCCGTCCCGGTTCGCCGCCCGACGCGTGGATGTCCGTGTAGATGATGCCGGGGCGCACGCCGTTGACGCGGATGCCCTCGGCCGCCACTTCCTTCGCCAGCCCGATGGTGAGCGTATCGACGGCGCCTTTCGAGGCCGCGTAATCGATGTATTCGCCCGGGGAGCCGAGGCGCGCGGCTGCCGACGAGACGTTCACGATGCGCCCGCCCTGCCCGCCATTGGCCGTCGACATGCGCCGCACGGCTTGCTGGCAGCACAGGAAATAACTGATCACATTGGTGCGCAGCACGCGTTCGAGGCGCTGCACGGAAATGTCGGCCAGCCGGCATTTCTGCTCCAGCACGCCCACATTGTTGACCAGCGCCGTGAGCGTGCCCAGGCGCGCGTCGACTTCGCCAAACAAGCGCTGCACGTCGGCTTCATCGCTGACGTCGGCCTGCACGGCGATGGCCTCGCCCCCGCTAGCGACGATGCGCGCGCACAGCGCCTCGGCCGCCTGCGCATCGCGCACATAGTTAACGCAAACGGCATAGCCCTGGCGCGCCGCCAGCTGCGCCGTCGCCGCACCAATGCCGCGGCTGCTACCGGTAATCAAGATCACTTCCTTCATTATCCCTCCTGAATGGTTGCGGCTTCATGATACCCGTAAGCTGCAGTCGTAAAAAAGCCCGCGCAAGGCGGGCAGTTTGTCTGTCTATTCCTTATCGTCACAACGCCGGAGAAAATCGTAGCGAGCGGCAGTGATTTGTGGCCGAGAAGCGCAACCGTACTCTGTACGGGGGCGCCGAGCCGGTGAGCATCGCCGGCCGCAAAGCGCGACGCGCAGTAGATTTTATCCGGCGTTCTATGGCCTGAAATGCGTCATGGCGTAAGTCAGGTGCTGCCACCAGTGTTCGCGCGACTGCACGGACGCCAGGCATTTCGCGTCGACCTCGTTCTTGAACGCGGGGTCCACGCACGCCTTGGTGGCCAGCGCATTGCGCTGGTTTTCCACATTGACGATGGCAATCGCCAGCCAGGCCACGAGGGCAAGAGCCAGCGCGCACAGGGTCCAGGGCAGCTGTTTCATGACGTTCTCCTGTATTACTTCTTCGCTGGCGCCGGGGCGCGCTCTTTCAGCACGCGCGCCACCAGTTCATCCATCACGCGCAGGGTCGCTGTCTGGGTCTGCGGCTCGGACTGCCCCGGACGCGACAGCTGCGCCGGCGACGTGACGAAGCGGCCATCGATGACGATGGTCGGCGCGCTGTCGATCTTGCTGGCGGTGATCAGCTGCTCATTGCGTTTCAGCTTGGTCTGCACGCCGAAGGAATTGAACATGTCCAGGTATTTCGCCTTGTCGATGCCGTTCTTCACCAGCAGGTCGAGGATGGCGTCATCGCGGTTCAGGCGGTTGCGCTCGACGTGGATGGCGCGGAAGATCTTGTCGTGGAACTGGTCCAGCTGGCCCATCGCTTCCAGGGTGGCGTAGGCGTGCGCCTGCGGATCTTTCGGGCCATTGAAGGCCAGGTGGATGCGACGGAAGGCGATCTTGTCGCCCTGCTTCTTGACCCAGTCGTGCATCAGCGGATCGAGCGCGTAGCAATGCGGGCAGGAATACATGAAGTACTCCACCACTTCCACCTTCTTGCCCGTGTCCGTGCGCACTGGCGTCGGGAGCGTGGTAAAGCCGGTATCGGCCGCCATGGCGCCGCCGGTGGCCGCCACCAGGGTGACGGCGGCAAGCAGGGGACGCAAGAAACGCAGAAAACGCATAATAATCCTTCATCATAAAGTGGTCGTGAACGGGGCGAGATTACCACTTTTTGCGCCGGGCGATGAGGCCCGGGCGGAAAAAAGCCGTGTTTATCGCCCCGGTTTGCGCCAGCTTAAGCCGTATTTAAGCCCCGCTGCGCCCGCGCCTCAAAAATGGTAGCGCGCCGACACGCGCAGCTGGCGCGCATCCTTGAGGTAAATGCTGGAGCGGCAGCCGGGCGCATCGCCGAAATGGCGGCGGTTGGCCAGGTTGCTGCCGGCCAGTTCCAGCTCCCAGGCGCCCAGCTTGCGCACATAGCGCCCGTCCACGGTGGCAAACGCGGGCACCTGCGCCAGGCAGCTGCCGGCGAAATCGGGACCATAGCGCAGCGCGCGCAGCCATTGCACGCCCACGTCGGCACTGGCGCCGCCCTGCCCCGTCCAGTACAGGCGCAGGCTGGCCAGGGTTTTCGGCACGAGGGCGATATCCGGGCCGTCATAGGCATAATCGTCGTAGCGTGCATGCACTTGCCGCAGTTGGCCGTCGAGGCGCCAGTCGCGCGCCAGCGCCATGCTGGCCTCGATGGCGATGCCGTCGCGGCGCGAGGGGTCGAGGTTGCCCGCAAAGCCCAGCTGGCCCAGGCTCTGGTCGAAGACGATCTGGTTGCTCAGGCGCTCGCTGAATACGCGCACGGAAGCGCTGCGCGCCGCGTCGCCAAAGGTGGCGCCCACTTCCATTTCGCGCCGCAACTGACCCGCCAGGGGGCGGTAGCCGGCGCGGGTATAGCCATCGTCGTCGATGCGGTAGCTGCGCGCGGCCTTGGCGTAGACGCTCAATTGCGGGCGCAATTGCAGGCTGCCCTGCAAGTCCCAGGCATTCTGGTTTTCCCAGTCGCTGCCGCCGGCGGGCAGGTCGGCCGGATCGAGCTGGAACTGCTCATGCCGCAGGCCCAGCAGCAGGCGCGGCGCATACGGGCCGCCGAAGGCCAGCTCTTCGCGCAGCAGCAGCGCGCGCGAATACTGGCGGCGCTGCCCGTCGCCATCGCGGTCCGAGCGCCGCTGCCACTGCATCAGGTCCAGACCCACTTCCGTATCCGTGCCCACGCCGCCCACCTTGCCGTAATGGCGCAGGCGGGGTGCCAGTTGCCGGCGGCGGCTGCTGTACCTCGATTCGCTGCTGCCGTCCTCGCCCGCATAGTGGGCCGTGGCGCGCTTTTCCCGCTGCGACAGTTCCACGCCCAGCTCGAAACTGCCCACATAGCGCTGCACGAAGGCGCTGGCGCGCCGCACCTCATAGCAGTACAGGTCTTCCGGACGGGCCGACAGCAAGGCCAGGAACGGCGCCTCGGGTGCGGGATAGCGGGTGTCCTGCTTCAGCTGGTCGGCGCTGAAGCCGAAGCGGCCCTGGCGCGCCTTCCATTCCGCGCCGCCGTTGAAGCCGCGCTGGTGAAACACGCTGCCATCGCGGTAATTGCCGTTGCGCAGCCCATCCATGGCCACATCGAGCGTCATGCCGTCCTGTTCGCGCGACAGGGCGCCGCGCACGCTGTGCTGGCCGCCCTGCGCCAGCTCGGCGGACACGTCGCCATGCGTGACGCCGGCCGCGCCGGCAGCCACGCCTTCCTGCGCGCACGCCGGCATGGCCAGGGCGCACAGCAGCAAGGTGCGCGTGGCGATGGTCAGGATGGGAGGGGCAGGCATCATGGCGGCAGGCTTGAGGCGTCACCGCGGCGCGGACGCGCGCTGGTGGAACGGAGGGATGGCAAAAGCGAATCATTATACGCACGGCGCACGGCGCCGCAAGCGCCAGCCCGGTGGTACTTTCCTTATGCCAATATTTTATTGGTTATTTGGCATTTTTGTAGGTATATTAAGGTGCGCCCGGCGATCCTGGGCGCAGCCGACTGCATTTAAAAATCAACAATAAGAAGTCACTGTGGGAGTCACGCATGGAAAGTCGTAGCACAACGCGCCGGGGGCCGCCAAGTCCCCGCGGCACGCGCCGCAGCATTGGTTTTTTCCCCATCTCGGGCAAGCTCAAAGCCCTTTCCATCACCGCCATGCTGCTGGCCGGCCTTGCTTTGCAGGCCGACCTGTTCGCCCAGCCGGGTCAAGGCAAGCCGGCCGGCGCGCCCGCGCCGCTGGCGCCGTCCGCCGACGGCATCGCCCTGGCGTCGCCGCATGCGTCGGCCGTCAGCACGCCCAGCGCCAGCAATGCCTGGGGCGGTGCGCGCACAGGCGCGCAAGCGACCCTGTCGGACCGCGTCGTCGATTACCAGATCGAAGCGACGCTCGATCCCGTCAAGCACACGATCGACGGCCAGCAGAAACTGCGCTGGCGCAACCGCAGCGCGCAAGCCGTCAGCAGCGTGTACCTGCACCTGTACCTGAATGCCTTCGAAGGCGAACATTCGACCTTCTTCACCGAAAAGCGCAAGCTCGACACGGGTTTCCGCTCGGGCGTCGACACGCGCGACGGCGAGTGGGGCTACATCGAACTGCGCAGCATGACGCAGAACGGCGCCAAGGCGCCCTGGCATTTCGTCCAGCCGGACAACGGCCCGGCCACCGACCGCACGGTCGTGCGCGTCGACTTGCCGCAGGCCGTCGCGCCGGGCGCCGAGACGACGCTCGACATCCGCTTCTTCGACCAGCTGCCGCGCGTCATCGCGCGCACCGGCTATTTCGGCAGCTTCCACCTGGTGGGCCAGTGGTTCCCCAAGATCGCCGTGCTGGAACTGCCCGGCGAACGGGGCGCCACCGCGCCGCGCTGGAACGCGCATGAATTCCACCTCAATTCGGAGTTCTACGCCGATTTCGGCAACTACGACGTGAAGCTGACCGTGCCCAAGGAGTACACGGTGGGCGCCACGGGCGAACTGCAGGCCGCGCCGCAGGAAAAGAACGGCATGCTCACGCATCACTATGTGCAGGGCGACGTGCACGATTTCGCCTGGACGGCAGACAAGCGCAGCGCGCAGCCGTTGACGGGCAGCTGGAGCGGCCCGGGCAGCCCGCCGGTGGCCATCAAGGTGCTGTACCCGCCCGAATACGCGTCGAACGCGGCGCCCGCGCTGCAGGCGGCGAAGGATTCGCTCACGTATTTCTCGCGCACCCTGGGCCCGTATCCGTACAAGACCCTGACGGTGGTGATTCCGCCGTTTAACGCGGCCGAAGCGGGCGGCATGGAATACCCGACCTTCATCACGGCCTCGAGCTACGCCAACCTGCAGCCGAAGACCATCCCCGAATTCGGCCTCGATTTCGTCACCATCCATGAATTCGGTCATGGCTATTTCTATGGCATCCTGGCGTCGAACGAGTTCGAGGAACCCCTCCTCGACGAAGGCTTGAACGAATACTGGGATCAGCGCATGCTGCGCGCGCGCGGCCAGGACATCCACGCCACCACGCCCCTGCTCAAGCGCCTGGGCTTCGATCCCGTCTTCAAGGTCTTCGAATTCGAGCGCATGGCCGCCCCGCGCCAGGATGCGGCCGACCCGCTGGGCCAGAACGCGTGGAACCGCCTGCAGGGCGTGGGCCCCGTCTACAGCCGCACGGCCATCACCATGCGCGACCTGGAGGCGCGCATCGGCAGCGAAGCCATGGAACGGGGCTTCAAGGCCTATTACGAACAGTGGAAATTCCGCCACCCGAGCGTGGCCGACCTGCGCGAAACGCTGGCCGAGGCGACGGGCCAGCGCCGCATCGTGGAACAGGTCTTCGCGCAGCAGGTCTATGCCAGCGCGAATATCGACGACCGCATCGGCACCTTCACCAGCGAAGAGCAGACGCCGCTGGCCGGCATGGCGGTGGTGAACGGCAAGCGCGTGGAACATACGGCCGAAGCGCTGGAAAAAGAGGAGAAAAAGGTACGCGAGGCGTGGGACAAGGCGCATCCGGACGCCAAGCCCGGCACGGGCCCGTATCCTTATCTCACCAGCGTGGTCTTGCGCCGCCGCGGCGCGCCCGTGCCGCAGGTGCTGCTGGTGAAATTCGCCGACGGCAGCTCCGAACGCGTGGTGTGGGATAACGAGCAGCTGTGGCAGCGCTACACCTGGAGCAAGCCCGTGAAGGCCGTCTCGGCCGAACTCGATCCCGACCGCGTGCACTACCTCGACGTCAACAAGCTCGATGACAGCCGCACCCTGAAAGCCGACACCTCGGCCGCGCGGCGCTGGAGCTTCGACCTTGCCGCCGTCTTCCAATACCTCCTTTCCCTGATTGCCACCGTATGAGCGCCACTTCCACGACACGGGCCAGCGGCCTGACCCTGACCACGCGCGCCGGCCGCGCCGCCCTGCAATGGCGCTTGCTGCTGCTGTGGGCGGGCCTGCTGCTGATCCCCGCCATCCTTGCCGTCATACCCCTCTGGCGCACCTTGAGCGCCAGCCTCGATAACGCCGTGCATGCGGCGGCCCTGGCGCACAAGCTCGACCTGATGACCCTGGCCGACCTGGTGGCCAACACGGGACGCAACGGCGCCGCCATCAGCCAGGCCGCCATCACCGGCGTCGTGCTGGCCCTGCTGCTGTCGCCGCTGCTGAGCGGCCTGGTGGTGACGGCCGCGCGCGCGCCTGCGCCACCCGGCTTCGGCCCCCTGCTGACGGGTGCCTTCAGCGAATACGGCCGCATGCTGCGCATGTTGCTGTGGAGCATCGTGCCGCTGGGCGTGGCGCTGGCGATCGGCGCCGGCGCGCTGAAACTGGCCGACAAGCACGCGGCAAAGGCCATCCTGGAAGCCGATGCCGACCTGGCCCGCCACCTGGCCTTGCTGCTCACGGGCTTGCTGTTCCTGCTGGCCTGCGCCACGCTCGACGCCGGCCGCGCGGCGCTGGCCGTCGACCGCCGCCGCACGTCGGCCGTCAAGGCCTGGTGGCGGGGACTGGGCATGCTGCGCCGGCGTCCGCTGGCCAGCCTGGCCATCTACCTCGTCATCACCTTGCTGGGACTGGCGCTGTATGCGCTGCTGGGCGTGGCGCGCCTGAACCTGGCCGCGCCCGGCCCGCTGGCCATCGTGGCCGGCTTGCTGGTGACGCAGCTGGCGGCGCTGGTGCTGGCGTGGATGCGCAGCGCGCGCCTGTTCGCCTTGATCGACGTCAAGCGCTCGCTCGCGTAATCACGCCCCCAGGCGCCCTTCATCGGCCAGGAAGTCGATGAAGGTGCGCACTTTCGACGACAGGTAGCGGCGGCTCGTGTACACGGCGTACACCTTGCCGCCCGCCAGCTTGAAATCGTCGAAGAGGCGCACCAGCCGCCCCGCCGCCAGGTCCGCATCCGTCTGCCACGACGGCAACAGCGCGATGCCCATGCCGTCGAGCGCGGCCGCGTGCAGCAGGCTTTCGTTATTGCATTGCAGGACGGGCGAAAACTTCACCGTCTCGCGCCTCTGTACCCCGTCGAAGGCCAGTTCATTGCCGTTCGCCAACAAGGAATAGCTGATCATGGCGTGCTGCGCCAGGTCTTGCGGCAGGTGCGGGTGGCCCGCGCGCGCCAGATAAGAGGGCGCGGCCACCAGGTGGAATTCGATGCTGCCGATGGGCCGCGCGATCAGGGTCGGCGATGGGGCCTGGCTCACGCGCAGGGCCAGGTCGAAGCCCTCTTCCACCAGGTTCACCACACGGCCGCTGAGGTCGATGTCGAAGGTCACTTCCGGAAAGCGCTCGCGGTAGGCGGCCAGGGTGCGCGTAAAGATGGCGTTGGCGAACCAGACGGGCGCGCTCAGGCGCAGCATGCCGCGCGGCACCACCGTCGTGCGGCCGACGGTGGCTTCCACCTCGTCGAGATTGTCGAGCATGTCGCGGCACTGTTCGAAATACACCTTGCCGATTTCCGTCAGGCTCAGGTGGCGGCTGCTGCGGTTCAGCAGGCGCGCGCCCAGGTGGCGCTCCAGGTGCATCACATGCTTGCTGACCATGGCCGGCGACAGGTCCAGGCGCTCGCTGGCGCGCACAAAACTGTCCAGCTCCACCACGGCGCGAAACACGCGCATGCTGCGCAAGGTATCCATGACGACCCAATCATCAACAAAATGGAAATGATATATCAATAATAGCGATCTTGATCAACTGACTGCGCATGACTATCATGGTTCCATCGTTAGCCATTCCCACCAGGAGCCGCCATGCAAGAGCACACCTTCCCCACCTACTTCCTGTCGCACGGCGGCGGCCCGTGGCCGTTCATGAAAGACCAGTTCGGCGGCCGCTACGACGTGCTGGAAGCGTCGCTGCAGGCTATCCCGCGCCAGGTCGGCGCGCGTCCCAAGGCCGTGCTGGTCGTCACGGCGCACTGGGAAGGGCCGCAATTTCTCGTTTCGGCCAGCCCCCGTCCGGGCATGATCTACGATTATTCGGGCTTTCCGCCGCATACGTACCAGATCCAGTACCCGGCACCGGGCGCGCCGGAACTGGCGGCGCAGGTGAAACAGTTGCTCGACGCGGCTGGCCATCCGGCGCGCCTGGACCACGAGCGGGGTTTCGACCACGGCACCTTCAGCGCCCTGTTCCCCATCTACCCGCAGGCGGACATGCCGCTGGTGCAGCTGTCGCTGAAACACGGCTACGACCCGCTCACGCACGTCGAGGTGGGCCGCGCGCTGGCCAGCCTGCGCCGCCAGGGCGTGCTGATACTCGGTAGCGGCCTCAGTTATCACAACCTGCGCCAGTTCGGCCAGGCGGGCGCCGTCGCCTCGCACCAGTTCGACGCCTGGCTGCGCCAGGCCATGGCCTTGCCGCCGCAGCAGCGTCTGGAACAATTGCTGGCCTGGGACCAGGCGCCGGGCGCGCGCCAGGCCCATCCGCAGGAAGACCATCTGCTGCCGCTGATGGTGGCGCTGGGCGCGGCCGAGCAGGAAGCGGCGCACGTCGTGTACCACGAGGAGGATTTCTTTGGCGCGCTGGCCGTCACCAGCTTCAAATTCGGCTAATCGGCCAGCGCATGAAAAAAGCGCCGCGACATTGCTGTCGCGGCGCTTTTTGCATGATGAAGCGGTAACTTACGTGCCGCGCTTGCCGCGCGCCGCATTCCTGGCCTTCTCGGCCGCGATTTCCGCCGCCTTGGCCGCTTTTTCCGCCATCTCGGCCGCGTGCTGGGCCAGCAGGGCCGCGCGCGTGTCCGGCGTTTCCAGCGAAATGCGTCCCAGGATGCCGCTGCGGTAGTCGAGCAGCAGGGTATGCGAGGCTTTCTCGAAATCGTAGTCGCCGCCCTTGATGCGGAAGCCGCGCTTGGCGGCGATGCCCTCGACCACGCCGATGGCGTCGACTTCATCGACCTTGGTGCCGTAGCGGGCCGCCAGCAAGTCCGGGTAGCGCTTGAGCAATTCCTCGGCCAGGAACACGGCCACTTCCTCTTCGATCAGCGCGTTCGAGCCGATGGCATGGCTGGCCGCCAGCATCAGGCCGTCGCTGGGGATGGCGATCTTCGGCCACAGCATGCCGGGCGTATCGACCAAAATCGTGTTCTTGTCCAGGTACAACTTTTGCTGCATCTTGGTGACGGCCGGCTCGTCGCCCACCTTGGCCACGCGCTTTTTCAGCAGCGCGTTCATCAGGGTCGACTTGCCCACGTTGGGGATGCCCATGATCATGATGCGCAGCGGCTTCGTCGGCACGCCGCGGTGCGGCGCCAGCGATTTCGCCAGTTCCGGGATGCGCGCCACGTCGCCCGGCTTCTTGGTCGTCATCGCATATGCCGTCACGCCTTCCTGGGCATTGAAATAGGCCACCCAGGCGGCGGTGGCGGCAGGATCGGCCAGGTCGGTCTTGTTGAGGATTTTCAGGCAAGGGCGCTGGCGGAACAGGCGCAACTCGTCCACCATGGGATTGCAGCTGGCTGCCGGCAGGCGCGCGTCCACCACTTCAATCACCAGATCGGTGTTTTCCATGGTCTCGGCCGCTTTCTTGCGGGCCGCGTTCATGTGTCCTGGGTACCATTGTATCGCCATGCTCTTGCTTTCAAAATCGTTCGGTCAATCCGCTATTTTACGTGGTTGCCGCCACGACGTCCCATTTTCCGCCGCCAACGCCAGCCGTGCGACACGAACGAGACAATTGGTGATAATTTGGCAGTTACATGAATGATAAGATTCGCAGTCCGTCCAGCCTGGACGGTTTCCCATCGCAAGCTTAACCTGGCACGCAATCCATGCACTTTCCCCGCTTTTGCCTCCTCGCCTCCCTTTATGCCAGCCTGCTGCCCGCCATGGCCCAGGAACAAGCGGCGGCGCCGGGCGACGCGGCAAGCCAGGAAATGCAGCAGATTGTCGACGTGCAAAGCACGCGCGATCCCGACCTGCGCCCCTACCGCACCATGCTCAAGGGACTCGATGCGTATGCCGACCACCAGCGCCTGGCGCCGGGCGCGCCGCTGCGCTTCATGCTGATTCCCGCCACGCCGCAGGCCAGGCTCGATGGCGTGACACTGCACCTGTCCGCCGACAACCTGTCGATCCCCGTGCCGCTGGCGGCGGACGGCGGCTTCACCTTGTCGCGCGACAAGACTGCCTACGATGCGAATGCCGACCTGGTCAGCAACAAGAAGCGCGACACCCTGCGCTGGCGCGCCGACATCCATACGCCGGGCCTGCCCCAGAACGTGCGCCGCCTGGGCGACTTGCGCCTGGAATGCGAAATCCGCTGGGCCGTCGAGCAGGATGAGTTGTCCTTTGTCCGGCGCAACCTGTTCCGCCTGGCAGGCGGGCCGTGCCACTCGTCGCTGATCCACGTGCCGTTTCCCGTGGTGCGCAAGCTGCTTGCCGTGCAGGCGCGCTCGGGCGAGCGCACGCTGGACATCCGCGTCACGCAAGACCGGCAACGCTTCGTGCCGCCGCTGCATGACCTGAACTGGGACGACAATACCCTGCTGACCCTGACCTACGCCGACGACGGAAAAATGGCGGGAGCCGCCCCGGCAGCGCCCTCGCAGGCAGCACAGCACCAGTAAGGCGCCGCCCGCGCAGCCAGGTCAAATATTTCCACATGGATTCTTATATTTACTGAAAGAAATAAAGAAGTATGTTCTAATATCGCCTCTTAAATGAAAAGCAATTATTTTCCAGGCTGGCTAGCGCCGGGTGCAGGGAGATAGGCGATAGGGATGGCTCGATATGGTGATGGAACACACTGGCAAGGCGCCAGCGGCACACGTGGAATGCGAACGTGGCAGCGCGCGCCCGGCCAAGGCGGCGGCCAAGCGCGTGCCGCGCAATGGCAGCCTGTTGCAGTGGAAGAAGGAATGCCGGCAATTGCAGGGGCAAGTGGCGCAGCTGGAAGAGCGCCTGAAGCGCCAGAGCGCCGACAGCTATGGCTTGCAAGTGCTGTATGACCAATTGGTCAATGAAATCAAGCACCACCGCGACATGTTGCAGCTCAACAGTTTTGACGCGGATAAATCATCGCTCGTCTACACGCAAGCCTGGCGCCGCTTCATGGCTGGCGACGCGCTCGACTACCAGACGCACCGCCACACGAATTCCCGCAGCCGCCCCAGCCTGCTGTAGTTCAAGCTCCCCCTTACAGCTCCGCCAGCGCCTTCACGTGCGCGGCCACGCTGCGGCCCAGCGACGACAGGTTGTAGCCCCCTTCGAGGCAGCTGACGATGCGGCCCTTGCCATACTGATTGGCCACGGCCATCATTTGCTGCGTCATCCACGTGTAGTCGGCTTCCACCAGGCCCATGCCGCCCACGTCGTCTTCGCGGTGGGCGTCGAAACCGGCGGAAATGAAAATCATCTGCGGCTGCTGCCGGTGCAGCGCGGGCAGCCAGTGGTCGAGCACCAGCTGGCGCACGGCGTCGCCTTTCGATCGGGCCGGCACGGGCACGTTGACGCGCGTGTCCGTGTACGATTCCACGTCGCTGTACGGATAGAACGGGTGCTGGAAAAAGCTGACCATCAGGATGCGCGGATCGTGCGCCACGGATTCGGCCGTGCCATTTCCATGATGTACGTCAAAGTCGACGATGGCGACCCGTTCGAGCCCGCGCACGTCGAGCGCATGCTTGGCGGCGATGGCGACGTTATTGAACAGGCAAAAACCCATGGGCTCGCTGGGCCGCGCATGGTGGCCGGGCGGGCGGATCGCGCAAAAGGCGTTGCTGATCTCGCCGTCGATGACGGCGTCCGTGGCTGCCACGGCCGAGCCAGCGGCGGCCAGCGCCGCGTCGTAGCTGTGCGCGTTGAGCAGGGTGTCGCCGTCGAGCGGGTAATAGTCGCCTGCGGGCGGCACGTTGTCGCGCACGAGGCCGATGGCCGTGGCGCTGTGGTTGCGCTCGATATCGGACAATTGCGCGCGCACGCCGTCGCGGTGCTCGACCAGGTCGCTGATGTGCGCCAGGATCAATTGATCGTTGATGGCCTGCAAGCGGGCCGGCGATTCGGGATGCCAGTCGCCCATTTCGTGGCGCTGGCAATCGGGATGGGTATAAATGGCTGTGCTCATGCGCTGTACTGGTTACCTCTGTCTCTGCTCTCTATCCATACCGGGAACGCATGCCGGAATCACTGCAGAGCATTCCTGCCTGCCTGGCCCGTTCTCGCATAAAATCACTGGCTGGTCTGTGCCGCCCTTGCCGCCTTTGCTGTCACGCTAATCTACCACGAGCGCGCAAGCGGCGGGCGGCGCGGTTTGACCTGGCCAAAGCGATTGTAAATTAAATAATCCGTCTTACTGTGATAGAAATAGCATGTTTTCGAAAATACACCAGGCCGCACAGCAGATCGGCGAAGTTCTCGTCGGCAAACAGTTACAGATCCGCCAGACCCTCGCCTGCGTGCTGGCCGGCGGCCACCTGCTGATCGAGGACGTGCCCGGCGTGGGCAAGACGACCCTGGCGCATGCGCTGGCCATCTCGCTGGGCCTGCAATGGAAGCGCCAGCAATTTACCAGCGACCTGCTGCCCGCCGACGTGGCCGGCATGAGCGTGTATGACCGGGGCAGTGGCAGTTTCATCTTTCATCCAGGCCCCCTGTTTACCCAGGTGCTGCTGGCCGACGAGATCAACCGCGCCACGCCAAAGACGCAATCGGGCTTGCTGGAAGCGATGGAAGAGCGGCAAGTGACGCTCGATGGCGTCACGCGCGCGCTGCCGCAGCCGTTTTTCGTCATCGCCACGCAAAACTGCGCGCACCAGCTGGGCACCTTCCCCCTGCCCGAATCGCAGCTCGACCGTTTTCTCATGTGCGTCACCCTGGGCTACCCCGATGCGGCCGCCGAACGGGAGCTGCTGCTGGGCGCCGACCGCCGCGCCATGCTGCAAACCTTGCCGGCCGTCATGAACGCGGAAGAATTGCTGCAGGCGCAAGCAGGCCTGCGCGCCATCCACGCCTCACCTGCCGTCGTCGACTACGTGCTGTCCCTCGTGCATGCCACCCGCGTGCCGGGCGTGTTTGCCGATGGCCTGAGCCCGCGCGCCGCGCTGGCCTTGCTGCAGGCGGCGCGCGCCTGGGCCGCCCTGGCCGGACGCGACCACGTCACGCCCGACGATGTGCAAGCCGTACTCATTCCCGTCTGCGCCCACCGCCTGCACGCCGCGCAAGGGGTCACGGACAGCCGCATGCTGCTGCAGCAATTGCTGCTGGCGACACCCGTCTGACAGCCGTGCGCCTGCGCACCATCCGCTGGCTGCCGGCGCGCCCCTGGCTGGGCGCGCAGCGCGTGCACATCCGTCCCTCGCGCGCGGGCCTGGCCTTTGCCGCGCTGCTGCTGGCGCTGTGGATCGCCGCCGTCAACTACCGCCTGGGCCTGGGCTACGCGCTGACCTGTTTCGCGGCCGCCTGCGCCATCGCCGACATGCTGTTTGCCAGCCGTAACCTGGCGGGCCTGGCGTTGGCCGCCACGCCGGACAATCCCGTGTTCGCGGGCAGCCAAGCCACGTTCACCTTGCGCCTGATCAACCGCAGCACGCGTCCGCGCCATGCGATCCACCTGGCCATGCGCGATTCGGCGGCGGCGCCCGGCCCGGTCGACATCGCCGCCCACGGGGAAACGGCCGTCACCATCGTCGTTGCGGCGCGGCAACGTGGATGGGTGATTGCCCCGCCGGTGCGCCTGTCCGGCAGTTTCCCGCTGGGCCTGTTTATCGCCTGGTGCCATTGGCAGCCCGAGGCGCGCGTGCTCGTGTATCCGCAGCCCGAGCACAACGCGCCGCCGCTGCCCTTGCCGGCCGGCACAGTACAGCAGACACGGCAGAAAGCACGGCCACGCACGTCCGATGGCGCCCTGGAACTGGCAGTGGAACTGGCGGGCGTGCGCGCCTACCAAGCGGGCGACCCGCTGCGGCGCCTGGCCTGGCGCCAGATCGCCCGCCATGACGGCGAGCATTTATTCAGCAAGCAATTCCAGCCAGCCGCCGACGCGCCAACGGGAGACGCCCCTGACAGCATCGCGCTCGAGCACGCCGCCCTGCACGCGCTGGCGCCGGAAGCGCGATTGTCGCGCCTGGCCGCCTGGGTGCTGCAGGCGGAACGCACGGGCCTGCCATACGGCTTGCGCCTGGGCACGCTGACCATGGCGCCGGCCCTGGGCGCCCACCAGCGCGACGCCTGCCTGCGCGCGCTGGCCCTGCACGATTTGCCACAGGACGAGGCCATGCCATGAGGCAATGGCTAGCCAACTTGCCGCGCGACAAGGCCGACATCCTGCTGCTGTTGCTGGCCGCCGCCATGGTGCTGGCGCCGCACGCGCTGCACCTGCCTGTGTGGCTGTCGGCCGCCGCCGCCGCGCCCCTGCTGTGGCGCGCCTTCATCACCGTGCGGGGCCGGCGCCAGCCGCGGCTGGCCGTGCTCGCGCCGCTGGCCTTGCTCGGCATCGCCGCCGTCTATGTCAGCTACGGCACTGTGCTGGGACGCGATGCGGGCGTAGCCATGCTGGCCTTGCTGCTGGCCTTGAAATCGCTGGAAATGCATGGCCGGCGCGACATCTTCGTGTTTGTCTTCCTCAGTTTTTTCCTCCTGCTGGCAAACTTCTTTCATGCGCAAGGCATCGTCAGCGCCGCCTGGATGCTGGCTACCGTCATCGTCCTGCTGGCCGGCCTGCTGTCATCCCAGTATGGCGCCGTGCAACCACGGCTGGCGCACAGGCTGGGCTTGCTGGGGCGCATGCTGGCGCTGGCCCTCCCCCTGTCAGCCGTGATGTTTCTTGCCGTGCCACGCGTCGACGGCCCCCTGTGGGGCGCGGCACCAGAAGGCACGCAGGCGCGCACGGGCTTGTCTGACAGCATGCAGCCTGGCGCCATCGCTTCGCTGGCCCTGTCAAGCGAACCCGTCCTCACAGCCCGTTTCAGCACGCCGCTCCCGCCGCAAGACCAGCTGTATTGGCGCGGCGTGGTGCTGGGCGACTTCGACGGCGCCACCTGGACGCGCAGGGGCGCCGGCCAGCGCACGCCTGCCAGCGACAGCCGGATAGACATCGCCCTGGAAGGCCAGCCCAGCCAGTACGAAGTGACGTTGCAAGCGAGCGGCCAGCGGCGCATCTTCGCGCTCGACGTGCCGCGCAGCATCGAACGCTTGCCCGGCAATCCGTACGTCGTGTCGTCCGCGCTGGAAGTGCTGACCATACAGCCCATTACTTCGACCGTACGTTACCGCGTCAGTTCCCAGCCCCGCTACCGCTTGCAGGCCAGCCTGACTTTTGCCCAACAGCAGCCCTGGCTGGCATTGCCTGCCGGCAGCAATCCGCGCAGCGTGGCCTGGGCCCGCGCATTGCGCGGCCATGGCGCGCAGGCGCTGGCGCCCGCCGACGCCATCACCGCCGTGCTCGAACACTTCCGCCGCGCACCCTTCCGCTACACCCTGCAGCCGCCGCTGCTGGGCAAGCATGGCGTCGACGACTTCCTGTTTGCCACGCAAGCGGGCTTTTGCGAACATTACGCGGGCAGCTTTGTCGTGCTGATGCGCTCCATGGGCATTCCCGCGCGCGTCGTCACCGGTTACCAGGGCGGCCTGCATGGCGCGACGGACAACAGCCTGAGCGTGCGCCAGTCCGACGCCCATGCGTGGAGCGAAGTGTGGCTGGCGGGCCAAGGCTGGGTGCGCGTCGATCCCACCAGCGCCGTCGCGCCCCTGCGCACGGAGCGCAACCTCGATGCCGCCCTGCCGCCGGCCCCGTCGCCGCTGACGGCATGGCGCGCCTTGGCCGGCCTCGACGGCGGCGCGCACGCAGCGCTTGCCGCGTGGCGCCAGCAATGGCAGCAAGCCGAGCAAGCTTGGAGCAGCTGGGTGCTCGACACCACGCCGCAACGCCGGCGCGCCATGCTCGATGGCTTGAAAAACGTGCCGGCAAAGAAGCTGGCAGTCGCTTGCGCCGTGCTGGCCCTGCTGTCAGCCTTGGCCGGCGCACTGGTCTGGTGGCGGCAGGCGCGACAAGGCGATCCGCTCGACGCCCTGTACGCGCAGTTTTGCCAGCGGCAGGCGCGGCGCGGCTACAGCCGTGCGCCGCATGAAGGCCCGCACGGTTATGCTGCCAGATTGGCCGCAGGCAAGGCCACACAAGAAGCGCACGCCGCCATCGCACAGTTTCTGGCAATCTATGCCGCGATGAAGTATGGTAATGCCAACCCAGACGAACAACTCCGCGCGCGGCGCAGCTTGCGCCGCCTGTTAACCCAATGCCGATGAGACGCTCCTTGTTACCGATCAAAACCTCCGCCCTGTCCCTGCTCCTCTCCCTTCCCCTGTGCCTGTCCACCGCGCACGCTGGCGAAAACAGCAATATTTCCGACGCCGACCGCGCCCGCGCCGTGCGCGCGGCCAAGGCCCAGCCCGTCAAGAAGGTTGCCGGCAAGCCGGCGGCGAAGAAAGCACCGGCGAAATTCGACTTCGAGGGCGAATTTGTCGACTATGCCAACTGGAAAGAAGTACGCGCCTTCCTCGACGACATGTCCGCCAAGCATGGTTTTAACCGCGCCGAACTCGATACCCTGATCGGCAAGGTGCGCTATGTCGAATCGACCGTGCAACTGATGAAGCCGGCCCCGCCGGGCAAGCCGAAGAACTGGCAAGCGTACAGCGCCCGCTTCATCGAGCCGGTGCGCATCAATGCGGGCGTGAAATTCTGGGAAGAAAACGCGGAAGCGCTGGCGCGCGCCGAACGCGAGTATGGCGTGCCGGCCGAAATCATCGTCGGCATCATCGGCGTGGAAACGGTGTACGGACGCAACACGGGCCGCTTCCGCGTGCTCGACGCGCTGACCACCCTGGCGTTTTCCTATCCGGAAAGCCCGACCCGCGCCGCGCGCATGGAGTTTTTCAAGGGAGAACTGGAAAACGCGCTGCTGTATGCGCGCAAGGATGGCATCGATCCCTTGACCCTGCTCGGCTCGTATGCAGGCGCCATCGGCTTGCCCCAGTTCATGCCTAGCAGCATCATGAAATATGCGGTGGACTTCGATGGCGATAGTCACATCGACCTGCGCAATTCCACGGCCGACGCCATCGGCAGCGTCGCGCATTTCCTCGTCGAGCACGGCTGGCGGCGCGACGATCCCGTCATCAGCACCTATCCCGTCACCGTCTCTGCCAGCCGCGCCTGGGAAAAATTCATCGGCCAGGGCTTGCAAGCCAAGTACCGGCTGGCGGAATTGCAGGAGGCCGGCGTGAGCGCCGCCCCGTCCACGCCGCAAAACATGTTGTTCGGCCTGATCGATCTGCAAAATGGTTCAGAAGCAACTGAGTATCACTTGGCAACCAATAACTTCTTTGCTATAACTCAGTACAACAGAAGTTATTTTTATGCCATGTCAGTGATCGACTTGGGCAAGGCCATCAGTCAAGTGCGCGCACGCTAACTGAAAGTCGGTGTAAAGTTATAATATTACTTGTAAGAAAGCGTAAGGGATGTTGAAGCGACCAGAAAACAAGTCTATGGTAGGGCCGATAACATGTGCCAGCCTTGCTCGCCAGCCTTTGTGCGGCACGGAATACGGAAATGGTTTTATACTTAACTTTTGTCAAAGTACAATTTTTGTTCTATCATAGAGCATAATAAAGAATAAATAGGTGTTGCAACAAGACAACACCTATTTTGTACAAAGCAAGATTACTGGGCTTTCCGGCCTGAAATTGAATCCTGTTGTACAATTGTGTATATATTACGAAAAACTGTATCCCGGATCGTACCGTGTGTGAATTCGTTCCTTTTAGTAAAGAATGAACATGAACGCAGCAAGAGCGAGCTCCGAGTGTTTTTTACTTTGCAGTGCAACTACAGAAGGAACAATAACATCATGACAAACCAAGTCGGCATTGATATGAACAGCGATTCGGACTCCGACGATCTGCTTCAATACAACCCAAACAGATTGCTCGATACCCTGATCGAAAACCTGCGCCTGAAAAACGACGCAGCCCTGTCCCGCGCGCTGGAAGTAGCGCCACCAGTCATCAGCAAAATCCGCCACCACCGCCTGCCGGTCGGCGCATCGCTGCTGATCCGCATGCACGAAGTCAGCGACCTGAGCATCCGCGACCTGCGTTACCTGATGGGTGACCGCCGCAACAAATTCCGCATCAGCGACAAGCAATTCAAGCCAAAAGAAGGCGAAACGCCACAAGGCTGATCCTGCCAGTTGCGCAGGTTTTCCCTCCCCGCCATGGGGAGGGGGTATTTCCAGCAGTTCTCAGGCCGTTCTGGCCGATATTATTTTCCCGTATCAACTATCAAGCAGGAAACACGCCGGTCGACAGATAGCGGTCGCCACGGTCGCAGACGACGAACACGATCGTCGCGTTTTCCACCGTTTGCGAGATGCGCAGCGCGATTTCGCACGCGCCGGCAGCCGAGATGCCGCAGAACAAGCCCTCTTCCGCCGCCAGGCTGCGCGCCATGCGTTCGGCCACGCCCTGGCTCACGTATTCCACCTGGTCCACGCGCGACTTGTCATAGATTTTCGGCAAGTACGCTTCCGGCCACTTGCGGATGCCGGGAATCTGCGAACCTTCCTCGGGCTGGGCGCCGATGATCTGGATGGCGGGATTCTGCTCCTTCAAATAGCGCGACACGCCCATGATGGTGCCCGTCGTGCCCATGGCGCTGACGAAATGCGTGACCTGGCCATTGGTATCGCGCCAGATTTCCGGCCCCGTGCTTTCATAGTGGGCGCGCGAATTGTCTTCGTTGGCGAACTGGTCGAGGATCACGCCGCGGCCATCCTTCTGCATCTGCTCGGCCAGGTCGCGCGCATATTCCATGCCGCCCGTCTTCGGCGTCAACAGGATGTCGGCGCCGTAGGCGGCCATGCTCTGGCGGCGCTCCACGCTGAGATTGTCCGGCATCAGGAGCAGCATCTTGTAGCCGCGCAAGGCGGCGGCCATGGCCAGCGCGATGCCCGTATTGCCGCTGGTCGCCTCGATCAGGGTATCGCCCGGCTTGATGACGCCGCGCTCTTCAGCGCGCTTGAGCATGGACATGGCGGCGCGATCCTTCACGGAGCCGGCCGGATTATTGCCCTCCAGCTTGCCAAGGATGACGTTGTTGCGCGCAAGCGCATCGGCACCCGGCAAGCGCGTCAGCTGCACCAGCGGGGTATTGCCTATCGTATCTTCAAGTGTCTTGTAAGCCATCGTGTCTGTTTGAGTAGATTCAACAAAGACCCATTCTAATATGAGATGCTGGGTGGCGTATCGCTCATCGGCGCCTGCATCCGGGCCTGCGTGCGCGTCCGGCTGCGCCGCCGCATCCCGCACGGCGCCTGCCGCGCTGCCGTTTCCGGGCGTGTACAAGGGCGATTGCGGCAGGCGCGCGCCGCATGCGCTAGACTCGCCACTGTTAGTTATTTTTGTTATTTGCTTATTCAGCCTCCGAACGGACTCGCCATGGCCAGCAACACACCCGAATTCATTCCCGAAACGACGCAGGACGATCCCGTCCAGTTTGCCACGCTCGACTTGCAGGGCCGCAGCCACCAGATCTCGCCCGTCTTCACCGCGCTCGAACTGCAGCGCTTGCAGCGCTATGGCACGCGGCGGCGTTTTGCCGATGGCGATACGCTGTTCGAGGCGGGCAGCAGCAGCTTCGGCATGCTGGTGATATTGTCCGGGCGGGTCAGCATCAAGCGTCATGAGGTGCTGGGGCAGGCGTCGCAGCTGCGCGAAGTGGGCGTCGGCCACTTCATTGCCGAAGTGGCGCAATTGTCCGGCCGCCCCACCCTCGTCAACGGCAGCGCCGTGGGCGCCGTGGAATTGCTCGACATCAGCTCGGAATCCTTGCGCGCGCTGATCGTGGCCGAGGCGGAGATGGGCGAACGCATCGTGCGCGCCCTGATCCTGCGCCGCGTGGCGCTGATCGAATCCAACTCGGGCGGCCCCGTGCTGGTGGGGCCGCGCGGCAACGGCAATCTGTTCCACCTGCAAAGTTTTCTGTCTAGCAATGGCCATCCGCACACGGTGCTCGATCCGGCCACGGATGCGGCCGCCACCGCGCTGGCCGGGCGCTACCAGCCCACGCCGCAGGAATGGCCGCTGGTGGTCTGTCCGGACGGCAAGATCATGAAGAATCCCGGCAATGCGGCGCTGGGGCGCTGCCTGGGCATGCTGCCCGATTTGTCCGGCGACAAGATCTTTGACGTGCTGGTGGTGGGCGCCGGCCCTGCCGGCCTGGCCACGGCCGTGTATGCGGCTTCCGAAGGTCTCACCGTGCTGGCGCTGGAGCAGCGCGCGTACGGCGGCCAGGCGGGCGCCAGCGCGCGCATCGAAAATTATTTGGGCTTTCCCACCGGCATCTCTGGCCGCGCCTTGGCGGGGCGCGCCTATGTGCAGGCGCAAAAATTCGGCGTCGAAATCGCCACGCCGGCCAGCGCCGCCAATTTGCTGTGCGACACCTGGCCCCTGCGCGTCAACCTGTGCGACGGCACGCAGGTGCGGGCCCGCACGGTGGTGCTGTCGTGCGGCGCGCGCTATCGCCGCCCCTCGCTGGCCAACCTGAAAACGTATGAGGGACGGGGCGTGTATTACTGGGCTTCGCCCATCGAAGCCAAGCTGTGCCGGCAGGAAGAGATCATCCTGGTCGGCGGCGGCAATTCGGCCGGCCAGGCGGCCGTATTTCTCTCCGGCCACGCCGCCAAGGTCCACATGGTGATCCGCGGCGAAGGGCTGGCGGCCAGCATGTCGAGCTATTTGATCGAGCGCATCGCCGCCACGCCCAACATCACCTTGCACACGCACACGGAAATCATCGCCCTCGAAGGCGACGACGATGGATTGACGGAGGTGCGCTGGCGCAACAACCGCACGGGCGAGGAAGCCGCTTGCGCCGTGCGCCGCGTGTTTCTCTTCGTCGGCGCCGATCCGAACACGGACTGGCTGCACGACTGCGCCGTGGCCGTCGATGAACAGGGCTTCATCCGCACGGGCTTCGACGTCACGCGCGCCGAATGCCGCGCGCATGGCCATGCGTCGCATTTAGCCTACCCGCCGCCGGACTTGCCCGAGCGGGCTGCCCTGGAAACGAGCGTGCCGGGCGTGTTCGCCATCGGCGACGTGCGGGCCGGTTCCACCAAGCGCGTGGCCGCCGCCGTCGGCGAAGGGGCGGCCGTGGTGTCGCAGATTCACGGCTTCCTGGCGCGGTTGCCGGCGGGCTCCGCCTGAAAATCGTGCATTGTAGAAACTGCTACAATCGGCTGTTGCCATCCAGCTGAAAGAGTCCGCATGCCCCACACCGCCAAGCTTTCCTCGCGCCGCAGCATGCCCGCGGTCCGCTGACGGTGCGCCGCATGCTCGTCAAACTGTTGCTGCTGGCCACCTTGTTTACAGTGCTCAGCATCGCCGCCCTGTACAGCTACGGGCGTTTCGCCGAGCGGTCGCTGGGTGCGCCAGGGATGGCCTTGGCCGTGGCGGCGGATGCCACCCTACTCGACCGCGTGCTGGCGCCGCAGCTGGCGCAACGCCCGGGCCACAGCGGCACGGCGCTGATCGACGACAACCTGGAAGCGTTCGCCCTGCGCGCCCTGAGCGCGCGCGAAGCGGGCCGCAGCATCGACCTGCAATACTACATCTGGCATAACGACGTCACGGGACGCCTGCTCGTGCGCGAACTGCTGCGCGCGGCCGACCGTGGCGTGCGCGTGCGCGTGTTGCTCGACGATATCAACGCGCGGGGCCAGGACGCCGCCATCCTGGCGCTCGACAGCCACCCGCTGATCGACGTGCGCATCTTCAATCCGGGCCGCAACCGCGACGGCATCTGGCTGCGCGCCATGGAAATGGCCTTGCGCGCCGTCAGCCTGAACCGGCGCATGCACAACAAGGCCTGGATCGTCGACGGCAGGGTCGCCCTCGTCGGCGGACGCAATATCGGCGATGAATACTTCGATGCCGCAGAACAAGTCAATTTCCAGGATGCGGACTTGCTGCTGGTGGGCCCCGCCGTGCAGCAGACGAGCGACATCTTCGACCGCTTCTGGAACAGCCGCGCCGTCATTCCCATCAGCGCCTTGCACGCTGGCAAGAACGCGGGCGCTCCCGAATTGCAGGCCGTGCGCGCCCGCCTCGACGCGCTGACCGGTGAACTGGGTGCCTCGCCCTACCTGCGCCAGCTGACCGATGCGGGCCAGCTGCAAGCCCACCTCGATGGCCGCCTGCGCCTGCACTGGAGCACGCACGTGCAAGTGTTGTCGGACCCGCCGGAAAAAGCCGCGCCCGTGGCCAGTTTGCAGCGCAGCGAGCACTGGCTCATGCACAGCTTGCTGCCCCTGCTGACGGACGCGCGCGAGGAAGCACTGCTGACCTCGCCATACTTCGTGCCCGGCGCGGAACTGACGCAGACCCTGAGTGAAAAGGTTGCCGCCGGCGTCCAGGTCCAGGTGCTGACCAACTCGCTGGCCGCCACCGACGTTGCCCTCGTGCATGCGGGCTATGCGCGCTACCGCCAGGCGCTGCTGGGCGGCGGCATCGAGCTGTATGAATTGAAGACCCTGCACCGCAAGCGCATCAGCCTGATGGGGTCGAGCCGCGCCAGCCTGCATACCAAGGCCGTCGTGGTGGATGGCCAGCGCGGTTTCGTCGGCTCCTTCAACCTCGATCCCCGCTCGGCCCAGCTGAATACGGAAATGGGCGTGCTGTTCGACGATGCCGCGCTGGCGGCCGACATGCGCGCGCTGTTCCAGCATTCGACGGCCAGCGACACCAGCTACCGCGTGTTCCTCGACAACGGCGCCCTGCGCTGGTCCGATGCTACCGAAGAGCCCGCCAAGGTGTGGACGCACGATCCCGAAGCCGGCTTCTGGCGCCGCACGCTGGTGTCCGTGATGCGCTGGCTGCCGATCGAATCGCAGCTGTAGGCGTGCGCGGCATGTAAAAACTTTAATCCTGGCAAGATTACCATATAAAAATATTTGTTGTTTTCGAGACATGTTAGATGCTGTTTTGCCAAACGCTGCTATAATCGCTTCGACGGGACACCACCGCTGTCCCTGAAGTACCTTTCTCGCCCCTTCCGCGATTGAATAAACGTTGGCCAAAAGCTCGCCGACAGACTGCAACACTACCCTGTCACTTTTGGAGCTTTATCATGCGTAAAACATCTACCTTGCTGGTGCTGGCCGTCGCTTCCCTGTGCGTCACCACCGCCCAGGCCGCCACGACCAATCTGGTCAAGAATGGCGATTTCGAACTGACCAGCAACGGCACCTCGAAACAGCTGAACGAAGGCACGTACGCGCGCGCGGACCGCACCTACCTGAGCGACTGGTCCAGCAAAGGCTATAACTTCGTCTTGAACGGTAACAACATCGACGACACCAACGCCGCAACGGCGCTGGCCTTGTGGGGTCCGAATTCGTACAGCGGCCACGGCCCGCAAAACGGCCTTGGCGCCAGTCCGACAGGCGGCAATGTGCTGGCGGCCGACTGGGATTACTTTCCCGGCCCCGTCACGCAGCAAGTCAGCGGTCTGATCCCCGGCCAGGCCTACACCCTGAGCTTTTCCTACGGCGCGGCCCAGCAAGTGGGCTTCCGTGGCGATAACCTGGTCAATTACTGGGATGTGTCGCTGGGCAACAGCAAACAGCAGACCGCATCCCTGGCCAACGTCAGCCAGGGTTTCACGGGCTGGCACCAGGCCAGCATGACCTTCACGGCCACGGACAGCAGCGAATTGCTGTCGTTCATGGCCAAGGGCAGCCCGTCCGGCGCGCCGCCATTCATGCTGCTCGACGGCGTCTCGCTGGTGTCGGCCGTACCGGAACCGTCGACCTGGGGCATGCTGATCGGCGGCTTGGGCCTTCTGGGGTTCATGGCACGCCGCCGCAAGGCTGCTGTAGCAGTCTGAGCCGCCAGCGCGCGTGACAGAATCCGGACCAGCCCAGCTTTGTCCGGATTTTTTTGCTTCTTACCTGACGGAATGAAATGAGCCTGCTGCACACCCTGCAAACCCACCTGCCCGGCATCGCCATCGATGTGCTGCGCCTGAGCCTGTGGCTGGTGCTGCTAACCGTGATCTTCGTGCCGCTCGAGCGCTTCTTTGGCGAACGCCACGCGGGGCGCTCCCGCACGGAACTGTTCAGCGACCTGGGCTTTTATTTCATCAGCAGCCTGCTGCCGGCCGCCTTGCTGGCCGCGCCGCTGGCCCTGCTCGCCGTCGCCGGCCAGCACCTGCTGCCGGACGCCATCCCCGCCACCTTGTCTACCCTGCCCCTGTGGGGCAAGCTTCTGCTGGGCTTGCTGATCGGCGAAGTCGGCACTTACTGGGGGCATAGGCTCAGCCATGAAATTCCATGGCTGTGGCGCTACCATGCCGTGCACCACAGCACGGAACAGCTGTATTTCCTCGCCAATACGCGCACCCATCCCGTCGACATGGTCATCACGCGCCTGTTCGGCCTGACACCGCTGTATCTGCTGGGCCTGGCCGGCCCCGGCGCGGCAGGCAGCGCGGCACCCGTGCTCTTGCTGCTGATCGGCACCGTCTGGGGGTTCTTCATCCACGCCAACCTGCGCTGGCGCTTCGGCCCGCTGGAATGGCTGGTGGCCACGCCCGCCTTCCACCACTGGCACCACAGCAAGTTCGAACACATCAACCGCAACTATGCGTCGACCCTGCCCGTGCTGGACCGGGTGTTCGGCACCCATCACTTGCCGCGCACATGGCCCGATGCCTGCGGCATCGAGGCGCACATGCCGAAGTCGTTGGCCGGGCAACTGGCGGCGCCATTCCGGCCCACCGGCAAGCGGGAAGTTCCGGCCGCGGAATAAAAAAACCCCGCGCGGCCGGTACCACGCGGGGCTTTCTTCTCGTGCTGCGCGGCACCACCACGCAACACGCTTTACAGCAACACGCTTACTTTTTCTCGGCTTCTGCCTTCTTCGCGTCGGCAGCAGCCAGTTTGGCTTCCTTCTTCGCAGCCGCTTCCGCAGCCTTGGCTTCTTTCTTGGCCGCCGTTGCCGCTTTCTTCGCAGCAGCCGCTTCCTTCTTCGTTTCGGCAGCCGTTTTCACAGGGGCGGCATCGGCCGCGGCAGCAGCGGGAGCCGGCGCAGCAGCAGGCACTGCCTTGGCGGCGGCTTCTTTCTTGGCGGCAGCGGCAGCGGCCTTGGCTTCTTTCTTGGCGGCAGCAGCTTCCTTCTTCGCTTCAGCGGCCGACTTGGCTGGTGCCGCAGCGGTGTCGGTCGCAGCAGCTGGCTTCGGTGCGGCTTCTTTCGCTGCAACTTCCTTCACTGCAGCATCCTTTTTTGCCGGGGCAGCTTTCGCCGCCGGAGCGGGTGCCGCTGGCGCGCCGGACTTGGCCTGGCCATTCACTTGCAAGCCCGCTTCCGACAGTTTCACGGAGCTTTTCGGGCCGATACCTTTTACGCGGCTTTCGAAATCGGCCCAATCCTTGAAGGCGCCGCCCTTGGCGCGCTCATCGACGATGGCTTTCGACGTGACGGGGCCGATGCCCTTGACGCTGTCGAGTGCCGCCTGGTCCGCCTTGTTGACATCGACCTGGGCAAAGGCAAAGCCCATCGTCGCGATCAGGGTGGCGATGGCCAGCAGTATTTTTTTGAACATGGGTATCTCTCCGTGATGTGGTTTCAAGATGACTCGAACGCAAGGGAGGAACAGCGCCTTAACGGCTTAACGGCTGTAGCGTGATACGGTTGACAAGATGGGACTGCGGAACTGCGGGAAAACCTGCGCCAGATCAAACGGTCCGGCGCAGGCGATACAACATATTACTGCGAAAACAGCTCGTCGCGGGTGACGGTGGCAGTGCCCAGCTTGCCGACGACGATGCCGCCGGCGCGGTTGGCCGTGCGCACGGCGTCGCCCAGGGCCATGCCGGCCCCCAGCATGGCTGCCATGGTGGCGATCACCGTGTCGCCGGCGCCCGAGACGTCGAACACTTCGCGCGCATCGGTCGGCATGTGCAGCACCTCATCGGCCGTGTACAAGCTCATGCCTTCTTCGGAACGGGTCAGCAGCAAGGCGTCCAGGCCCAGTTGCGCGCGCATCTGCTGCGCGCGCTCCGTGAGTTGCTCCTCCGTATTCCAGCTGCCGATCACGCGGCGCAGTTCGGACTTGTTCGGAGTGAGCACTGACGCACCTGAATAGCGGCTGAAATCATCGCCTTTCGGGTCGACCATGACGATCTTGCCGGCGGCCCTGGCCGCCTTGATCATCTCGGCCACGTTCACCAGGCTGCCCTTGGCGTAGTCGGACAGGATCACCACGTCATAGTGGGGCAGCAGCGCATTGAACTGCGCCAGCTTGTCGCGCAGCACCGTATCGCTGGGCGCATCCTCGAAGTCGATGCGCAGCATCTGCTGCTGGCGGCCGATCACGCGCAGCTTGATGATGGTGGAAATGGCTGCGTCGCGCTGCAGATAGCTGTGGATGCCGCCGCCTTCGAGCAGACGCTCGACCTGGCTGCCGGCCTCGTCGTCGCCCACCACGCCGAGCAAGCTCGTCTTCGCGCCCAGCGCGGCCGCGTTGCGCGCCACGTTGGCCGCGCCGCCCAGGCGTTCCTCGCGCTTTTCGATGCGCACGATGGGCACGGGCGCTTCCGGCGAAATACGGCTGACGTCGCCGAACCAGTAGCGGTCCAGCATCACATCGCCCACCACCAGCAGGCGTACCTGGGCCAACGCGGCCGGCGCCGTCAAGGCGACCACCTCTTGGGCGCTCATGCGCGCGTCAGGATCGAGCGGCCGATCCCGTGGTATTCAATGCCATTCTCGGCCATGACGGCCGGCTCGAACAGGTTGCGCCCGTCAAAGACGACGGCCTGCTTCAGGCGCGCCTTGACCTGCTCGAAGTCGGGGCTGCGAAAGGCTTTCCATTCGGTCACGATGACCAGCGCATCGGCGTCCTGCAGCGCATCCTTCGGACTGTCGGCAAAGCGCACCTTCGCCAGTTGCTCCGGCGTCAAGTCCAGTTGCAGCACGCGGCGCGCCTCGGCCATGGCGACGGGGTCGTACACGGCCACCGTGGCGCCGCGCCCCAGCAAGTCGGCCAGCAGCACGCGGGCCGACGCTTCGCGCATGTCGTCCGTATTCGGCTTGAAGGCCAGGCCCCAGACGGCAAAATGCCGGCCCGTCAAGTCTTCGCCGAAGCGAGCGACCACTTTGCGGCCCAGCACCTGCTTTTGCTGGTCGTTGACGGCTTCGACGGCGCGCAGGATCAGCAATTCCTGGCCGTGGCCGCGCGCCGTGCGCTCGAGCGCCTGCACGTCTTTCGGGAAGCAGGAACCGCCGTAGCCGCAACCGGCATACAGGAAGCTGTGGCCGATGCGCGGGTCGGAACCGATGCCGTGGCGCACGGCTTCGATATCGACGCCCACCTTGTCGGCCAGGTTCGCCAGCTCATTCATGAACGAGATGCGCGTGGCCAGCATGGCGTTGGCAGCATATTTCGTGAATTCGGCGGAGCGCACGTCCATCCAGTAGGTACGCTCGTGGTTGCGGTTGAACGGCGCGTACAGGCTTTTCAGCAATTCGCGCGCGCGTTCGCCGTCCGGCGTGGCGTCGACGCCGATGACGATGCGGTCCGGGCGCATGAAGTCTTCGACAGCCGCGCCTTCCTTGAGGAATTCCGGATTCGACGCCACCGAGAACGTGGCGGCCACGCCGCGCGCATCGAGTTCGCCCTGGATGGCGACGCGCACTTTTTCGGCCGTGCCGACGGGCACGGTGGACTTGTCGACGATGACCTTGAAGTCCGTCATGTACTTGCCGATGCCGCGCGCGGCGGCCAGCACGTATTGCAGGTCGGCCGAACCGTCTTCATCGGGCGGCGTGCCGACGGCGATGAATTGCATCACGCCGTGCGCGGCGGCAGCCTCGACGTCGGTGGAAAAGGTCATGCGGCCGGCGGCGCGGTTGCGCGCCACGACTTCTTCCAGGCCCGGCTCATGGATGGGGATGCCGCCGCTGTTGAGCAAGGCGACCTTCTGTACGTCGAGGTCGAGGCAAAAGACGTCATTGCCCAGCTCCGCCAGGCAGGCGCCCGTCACGAGGCCCACATAGCCCGTGCCGATAATGGTGATTTTCATGGTTGTGCCGTATTTGTAATATATATATCTGACCTGCAAGTGCACAGCACAGGGTTCAGGGCGAGGCGCGGCGCCGAAGACAGTACGAATAGTACGGCGAGGCGCTGCAACGCAGCCATGGGCCCTGTGCTGGGCACGACTAATTCATGACGTTGAGTTCTTCCGTGCGGCGCGGCGGATAGGTTTCCCACTTGTTGCAGCCCGGGCAATGCCAATAGAACTGGCGCGCCTTGAAGCCGCAGTGGCTGCATTGGTAGCGGGCCAGCTTCTGCGTATAGCCGTGCACGAGGTTTTTCACCATCGACAGCTCCGACCAGATGGCGGCCGGCGCATCCATCATGCGCGCTTCCAGCAGTTTATCCAGGCCCAGCAAAGTCGGCGTGCGGCGCAGCTCGGCGCTGACCAGCTGTTTCGCCGCTTCCACGCCGTCGAGCTCGATGACGGCCTTGAAGACGACTTCGATCAGGTCGATCGACGACGCCTCTTCCAGGTAGGAGCGCAGCAGGTTGACGCCTTCCTGTGGACGGCCCAGCTTGGTATAACCGTCCATCAGGCGCTGCGCCACCAGGGCCACGTGCGGCACGCTTTGCTGCTCCACGCGGCGCCAGGTGGTCAGCGCGCCTTCCACGTCGCCGCGCGCCAGCAGCACGTCGCCCGTCAGGATGGTGGCGCGCACGCTCTTGCGGTCCGTCTGCAAGGCTTTTTCCAGCAGCGGCATGGCTTCGTCCGGCTTCATGTGCACCAGCGCGTCATGCGCCAGTTCGCAATAGAACTGGGCGATTTCCTTCTGGCGCGCGCCGGCGCCCGATTCCTGCAAGCCCACGGCCGCTTCGATGGCGCGTGGCCATTCCTTTTCGCGCTGGTAGATTTCCAGCAGCGCGCGGCGCGCCTGGGCCGCATATTGCGTGTCGACCAGGCTGTTGAAGGTTTCTTCGGCGCGGTCCAGCAGACCCGCCTTCAGGTAATCCATGCCCAGTTCATAGGCGGCATGGCCCTGCTGCTCCAGCGGCAAGTCCGGGCGCGCCAGCAAATTCTGGTGCACGCGGATGGCGCGCTCCGTCTCGCCGCGGCGGCGGAATAAATTGCCCAGCGCAAAGTGCATATCGGCCGATTCCGGGTCCAGCTTGACGACTTCGATGAAGGCGTCGATGGCCTTGTCATGCTGCTCATTGAGCAGGAAATTCAAGCCCTTGAAGTAATTGCGCGGCAGGCTGCGCGATTCTGACACCAGTTGATGAATGTCAACACGCGCGGCAATCCAGCCCAGCGCGAAAAACACGGGGATACCCAAGAGCCACCAGAGTTCAAAATCCATGCGATTGTTTTTATTCGAGTAAGAGAGATAGGAGCGATGGCGCCGCTTACTGCGCGCTCACGCTGTCCGGTTGCGGCTGGACATTGCTGGCCACGCCAACGGTTTGCAGCGCGGCAATGGTGGTTTTTTGCTTGCTCGCTTCGCGGCGGTGACGGAACACGGTCGGCGTCAGGGCCAGTACGCCCAGGCTGGCGCCGGCGACAAAAAAGCCCAGCAGCATCAGGACCAGGGGGCCGCGAATTTCATAATTGAGGAAAACATGCAGGTCGACAACCTGCGCATTCTTCAGCGCAAAACTGAAGAACAGGACGAAGAGAACACAGCCAACGATGGTGGAGATGATTTTCATCGATAGGTCCAAAGAAAGCTACACAAGGTGGTGTGAATGCCGACAGGGCATAAACTTAGAACATATTAACAAAAAAAAGCGGCATCCAAGGACGCCGCTCTTTGTGTCGCCTTCCAGCAGACGATTAATCCTCGATGATCGGTTGTCCGACCATCGCGTCCACCCGCTCGCGCAACTGTTTGCCCGGCTTGAAGTGGGGTACCCGTTTTTCGGGAACCATCACCTTGTCGCCGGATTTCGGGTTGCGGCCGATGCGCGGGGGCCTGCTGTTCAGGGCAAAACTGCCAAAACCGCGGATCTCGATACGCTGACCAGTCGCCAGGGCGTTGGTCATCGCATCGAGAATGGTCTTGACGGCATACTCCGCATCTTTCGCCACCAGCTGAGAATAACGCTCAGCGAGGCGGTTGATCAGCTCGGACTTTGTCATCTGCCGTATCCGCAGTCTTAGTTCTTGTTATCGAACTTAGCTTTCAACAAGGCGCCCAGGCTGGTGGTGCCCGAAGCTGCGTTGTTGTCGGTAGCTGCCATCTTCTGCATGGCTTCCTGGGTTTCAACGTTGTCTTTCGCTTTGATCGACAGTTGGATACCACGGGCTTTACGGTCGATGTTCAGAACCATTGCTTCGACGGTGTCGCCGACTTTCAGGTGCGTACCAGCATCTTCAACGCGGTCGCGCGAGATTTCGGAAGCGCGCAGGTAGCCTTCAACTTCTTCGGACAGTTGGATCACGGCGCCTTTAGGCTCAACCGATTTAACGGTACCGGTTACCAGCGAGCCTTTGTCGTTCATGGCTGCGAAGTTGTTGAATGGGTCACCTTCCAGTTGCTTGACGCCCAGGGAAACGCGCTCGCGCTCAACGTCGATGGCCAGAACGATGGCTTCCAGTTCGTCACCTTTCTTGAAGCGACGCACGGCTTCTTCGCCGGTTTCGGTCCAGGACAGGTCGGACAGGTGCACCAGACCGTCGATGTTGCCGGCCAGGCCGATGAACACGCCGAAGTCGGTGATCGATTTGATCGCGCCGCGGACTTTGTCACCTTTCTTATGGGTAACACCGAAGTCGTCCCATGGATTGGCTTTGCACTGTTTCATGCCCAGCGAAATACGACGACGCTCTTCGTCGATTTCCAGAACCATCACTTCTACTTCGTCGCCCAGTTGGACAACTTTGTTAGGAGCAACGTTTTTGTTCGTCCAGTCCATTTCGGAAACGTGTACCAGACCTTCGATACCCTGCTCCACTTCAACGAACGCGCCGTAGTCGGTCAGGTTCGTTACTTTACCGAACAGACGGGTGCTTTGTGGGTAACGACGGGACAGACCGGTCCAAGGATCGTCGCCCAGTTGTTTCACGCCCAGCGAAACACGGTTTTTCTCTTGATCGTACTTCAGGACTTTGGCGGTGATTTCCTGGCCAACCGTCAGAACTTCCGACGGGTGACGTACACGGCGCCATGCCAGGTCGGTGATGTGCAGCAGGCCATCGATACCGCCCAGATCCACGAACGCGCCGTAGTCGGTGATATTTTTGACGACGCCGGTCACGACCGTGCCTTCTTTCAGCGTTTCCATCAGTTTCTGACGCTCTTCGCCCATCGAAGCTTCGATGACGGCGCGGCGGGACAGAACCACGTTGTTACGCTTGCGATCCAGCTTGATCACTTTGAATTCGAGGGTTTTGCCTTCGAATGGGGTGGTGTCTTTGACAGGACGGGTATCAACCAGCGAGCCCGGCAGGAATGCACGGATGCCGTTGGTCAACACGGTCAGACCGCCTTTGACTTTACCATTGACGGTACCGACGACGATTTCGCCCGATTCCATCGCTTTTTCCAGAGCCAGCCACGAAGCCAGACGCTTGGCTTTGTCGCGCGACAGGATGGTATCGCCGAAACCGTTTTCCAGCGATTCGATCGCCACGGAAACGAAGTCACCAACTTTGACTTCCAGTTCGCCGTGGTCGTTCTTGAATTCTTCGACAGGGATGAATGCTTCGGATTTGAGGCCAGCGTTCACGATCACGAAATTGTGGTCGAGGCGCACGACTTCAGCGGAAATAACTTCGCCGGAGCGCATATCTTGACGCGACAACGATTCCTCGAAGAGCGCAGCAAAACTTTCCATACCGGTAGATTCGTTAGTTGTAACAGTAGACATAGGGTTCACACAGGTTATCCAGCAGAGATCGCACGATGCGACTTAAACTGGGTTAGGTTTTTGACACACCCGGACAGGCCAGGAGCCGTCAACGGGCACCACATAGCACGCACTACACATCAATACACGCTATTTTGCTGCTTATTTTGCAACTGCGGCATACCATTTCAACACGGTTTCAACAGCATCATCTGCCGTCATGGCCGAGGTATCGAGGACATGCGCCCCTTCCGCGGGGACCAGCGGCGCAATCGCACGGTGAGTATCACGTTCGTCCCGCGCCTGCAAATCCATCAGAAGGTCTTCCATATTAGCAGAAAAACCCTTGTCTATCAATTGCTTGTAGCGCCGTTGCGCGCGCGCCTCGACGCTGGCGGTCAGGAACACCTTCAATGGGGCATGCGGGAAGATCACCGTGCCCATATCGCGCCCATCGGCCACCAGGCCCGGCGTCTTGCGAAAGCCCAGCTGCAAACCGACCAAGGCATGGCGAACCGTTGGCAATACGGCAATTTTCGACGCCGTATTCCCCACTTCTTCGGCACGGATCTGCTCGGTGACATTTTCATGCGCCAGCAGGATCTCGCCGCCCGCAAAATGACAGGGCAAGTGTTCGGCCAGCTTGGCCAGCGCGTGCTCGTCGCGCAAGTCCGTGCCGCGGCGCAGCGCGCTCAAGGCCGTCAGGCGGTACAGCGCGCCCGAGTCCAGGTAATGAAAGCCCAGCTTGTCTGCCACGCGGTGCGCCACCGTGCCCTTGCCGGAAGCGGTAGGGCCGTCGATGGTGATGACTGGGATGTTGGAGGTCGGCATAGTGTTAGCAATCAATTAAATCAAAGTGTCTTTGGCAATCCCCGCGAAGGCGGCGAAATACTCGGGGAAGGTCTTGGCCACGCATTTCGGGTCGTTGATGCGCATCTCGTTGCCGCGGCGCGCGGCGCCGTCCAGCGAAGCCAGCGAAAAGCACATGGCCATGCGGTGGTCATCATACGTGTCGATGGTGGCGGCAAGAATCTGCGCCGGCGGCGTCACGCGCAGGTAATCGGCGCCCTCTTCCACTTCCGCGCCCAGCTTGCGCAGTTCCGTTGCCATGGCGGCCAGGCGGTCCGTCTCTTTTACGCGCCAGCTGGCGATATTGCGCAAGGTGCTGGTGCCGTCCGCGTACAGGGCGGCCACGGCGATCGTCATGGCCGCGTCGGGAATGTGGTTAAAGTCCATGTCGACGGCTTTCAGGACGCCGTTGGAACGGGCTTCGATCCAGTTCTCGCCCATGGTGATGGTCGCGCCCATCTGCTGCAAGGCTTCGACGAAGCGCACGTCGCCCTGGATGCTGTCGCGCCCCACGCCTTCCACGCGCACGGGACCGCCGCCGATGGCGCCGGCCGCCAGGAAATACGAGGCCGACGAAGCGTCGCCTTCCACGTGGATGGTGCCCGGGCTTTGGTATTGCTGGCCCGGCTGCACGGTGAACGACTGCCAGCCGTCATGTTCGACCGTCACGCCGAAACGGCGCATCAGGTTCAGCGTGATCTCGATGTACGGCTTCGAAATCAGCTCGCCCGTGACATCGATGGTGACGGCATGGTCGCGCGCCATCAACGGCGCCACCATCAAGAGGGCCGTCAGGAACTGGCTCGACACGTTGCCGCGCACGGCGATGCGCTGCGCGTGGATGTGGCCGCGGCGGATGCGCAGCGGCGGGAAGCCCTGCTCGCCCGTATATTCGATCTGCGTGCCGACGGCGTTCAGCGCGTCGACCAGGTCGCCGATCGGGCGCTCGTGCATGCGCGACACGCCGTGCAAGGTGTAGTCGCCGCCGATGACGGCCAGCGCCGCCGTCAGCGGGCGGATCGCCGTGCCCGCATTGCCCATGAAGAGGTCAGCCTCGTGGTGCGGGAATACGCCGCCGCAGCCTTCCACGTGGTGGATCTGGTGCGCGGTGGCCGGGTCGCCCTGCAACTCGTCCTGCGTCCATTTGACGCCCAGCGACGTCAGGGCCGTCAGCATGACGAAGGTGTCGTCGGAAGCGAGCAAGTCGACGATCTTCGTCGTGCCCTTGGCCAGCGCGGCCAACAGCAGCACGCGGTTGGAAATGCTTTTCGAGCCGGGCAAGCGCACCGTGCCCTCGGCGTGCATCACCGGCTTCAAGTCGATATGGTGGGGGTAGTGCTTGGTCTGGGTCATGCTGGAATCCTTGAGTATTTATTGTGCGGGCGCGGGAGCTTCCGCCGTCTCGATCGCCTCGATCCATTGCTGCCGCGCGTGCTGGGCGTTCGCGTACACGTCCTCGATGGCGGCGCCGTCGTGCGCGGCCAGGTGGGCGCGCAAGGTCGTCAACTGCGCCAGGTAGGCGTCCAGTTCGTGCAGCAGCGCCGGCTGGTTGGCCAGGCTGATGTCGCGCCACATTTCCGGCGATGAGCCGGCGATGCGTGTAAAGTCGCGAAAGCCGCTGGCCGCGTATTGAAACAGCAGGCCCGCGTGCGGTTTGTTGGCGATATCGTCGACCAGCGCAAAGGCCAGCAAATGCGGCAGATGGCTGACGGCGGCAAACACCTTGTCATGTTCTTCGGGCGTCAACGTGTGCAGGATGGCGCCGCAGGCACGCCAGGCGGCCGCCACGCGCTCGACGTCGTCCGCTGCGTTTTCCGCCAGCGGCGTGAGCACCACTTTCTTGCCTTGATACAGATCAATGATGGCGGCGTCGGGACCATTCGTCTCGCGCCCCGCGATCGGGTGGCCGGGCACGAACTGGCCCACCTTGCCGCCGAGCGCCGCGCGCGCGGCCGCCACCACGTCGCTCTTCGTGCTGCCCCCATCGGTGACGATGGTGCCGGGCTGCAGGTGCGGCGCGATGGATGCCAGGATGGGACCCGTCTGCGCCACGGGCGCGGCCAGCAGCACAAGGTCGGCGCCAAGCAAGGCTTGCGCCATATCGCCGCCGATTTCGTCGATGATACCCAGTTCGAGCGCGCGCACCATCGAGGCGGGCGAGCGGCCCATGCCGACTACGGTTTGAACCGCGCCCGCGTGTTTCAAGGCGCGCGCGAACGATCCGCCGATCAGGCCTACGCCAAAAATGACGACCTTCTTCAGTGCAGGCGTCGTCATGGCGTCAGGCCAGCGCTTTCGTCAGCGCGGCGATGAAGATGGCGTTTTCCTGCGGCAGGCCGATGGAAATGCGCAGCCATTGCGGCAAGCCATAGCTGCCCACGGGGCGCACGATCACGCCCTGTTTCAGCAGCGCCAGGTTCACGCGCGCGCCCGCTTCATCATCGTCGCCCACCTTCACCAGCACGAAATTGCCGTGCGACGGCACGTATTCCAGGCCCAGTTGCGCAAACGCTTCCGTAAACTGCTGGTAGCCGGCCGCGTTGTTGCGCGCGCTTTGCTCAAGGAATGCCTTGTCGTTCAAGGCGGCAATCGCGGCCGCCTGCGCCAGCGAATTGACGTTGAATGGCTGGCGGATGCGGTTCATCAGGTCCGTCAGCACCGGCTGGGCGATGGCGAAGCCGATGCGCAGGCCGGCCAGGCCATACGCCTTCGACAGGGTGCGCGAGACCACCAGGTTCGGATACTGGCGCACCCACGCCGTCGACTCGTACTGCTCGTCGGCCGACAGGAATTCGTTGTAGGCCTCGTCCAGCACGACGACGACATGCGCCGGCACTTTCTGCAGGAAGGCTTCGAGCTGCGCCGCCGTCAGGAAGGTGCCGGTCGGGTTGTTCGGGTTGGCGATGAAAATCAGACGCGTGTCGTCGGCAATCGCCGCCGCCATGGCGTCCAGGTCATGGCCATAGGCTTGCGCCGGGACGACGATGTGGCGCGCGCCCAGGCCTTGCGTGGCCAGCGCGTACACGGCGAACGAATACTGCGAGTACACGACGGATTCTCCATGCTGCACAAACGCGTGCGCGGCGATTTCCAGGATGTCGTTGCTGCCATTGCCCAGGGTGATCCAGTCGGCCGGCACGTCATAGCGCTTCGACAGCACGGCTTTCAAGTCGAAGCCGTTGGCGTCCGGGTAGCGGCCCAGGTCATCGATGGCGGCGATCATCGCCTGCTTGGCCGATTCCGGCATGCCGTACGGGTTTTCATTCGACGCCAGCTTGACGATGGCTGCCTCGTCGAGGCCGAATTCGCGCGCGACTTCCGCGATCGGTTTGCCGCTCTGGTAAGGGGCGATGGCGCGGACGTATTCTGGACCGATATTTTTAGACATGGTGTTCTTTAAAAAAGTGGGTGATTGTAAGAATAGCTACAGCTTCACAGGCTGACAGGATATGACCCCAGCACCTTGAAAAACGCCGCATTGCTTTGCAGCTCGGCCAGCGCCTGGGCGACGGCTGCGTCGTGCACGTGGCCCTCCACGTCGACATAGAAATAATACTCCCAGCTGCCCATGCGCGCCGGGCGCGACTCGAAGCGCGTCATCGACACGCCGTGTTTCGCCAGGGGCGCGAGCAACTGGTACACGGCGCCCGCCTTGTTCGGCACGGCCAGCACCAGCGACGTCTGGTCCTTGCCCGACGGCGCCGTCTGCAAGGTGCCAACGACGGCAAAGCGCGTGCGGTTGTGCGGGTCGTCCTGGATATGGCCCTTGACCACGCCCAGCTTGTACTGCGCGCCCGCCAATTCGCTGGCGATGGCCGCCACCGTGCCGTCTTCGCCGGCCATGCGGGCCGCCTCGGCGTTCGAGGCCACGGCATGGCGCGCGATGTGCGGGTAATTCTGGTTCAGCCACACCTGGCACTGCGCCAGCGCCTGCGAATGGGCGCAGATGGAGGTGACGCCATCCATGTTGCCGCTCTTCGTCATCAGGCTGTGGTGCACGGCAATCGCCACCTCGCCGCTGATGATGAGACTCGTCTGCAGCATCATGTCCAGGGTGCGGTTGACGGCGCCTTCCGAGGAATTTTCAATCGGCACCACGCCGAAATCCGCCGTTCCCGCCTCGGCGGAACGAAATACTTCGTCGATGGACGCGCATGGCAAGCCTTCCACGGCACTGCCGAACTGCTGGTACACGGCCTGTTCGCTGAAAGTGCCGGCCGGGCCAAGGTACGCCACGGTGACCCGTTTTTCCAGCGAGCGGCAGGACGACATGATTTCGCGGAAGATGGTCTGCACTTCGCGGTCGCCCATGGGGCCGGGATTGCGTTCGGCCACGCCGCGCAGCACCTGCGCCTCGCGCTCGGGGCGGAACACGGGCGCCTGCGTTTCAGCCTTCACGTGGCCCACTTGCTGGGCGATTTGCGCGCGGCGGTTCAGCAGTTCGAGGATTTGCGCGTCGATCGCATCGATCTGTTCGCGCAGCGGTTTCAATTTATCGGTCATGGTTGGTTTGTTTCGTCAGCTGTACTTCAATCATGGCCGCGCGGCCTGCGCCGGCGGCGGGCCGGCGCGGTCGTCTAGGCGACTCAGCGTCCGGCAAACTCGTTCAAATAGTTGACCAGGGCTTGCACGCCCTCGATCGGCATCGCGTTATAAATCGATGCACGCATGCCGCCGACGGACTTGTGGCCCTTCAGTTGCAGCAGGCCGCGCTGTTTCGCGCCGGCCAGGAATGCGTCGTTCAGACTTTCATCGCGCAGATAGAACGGGATGGTCATGCGCGAGCGGTATTCTGGGGCGACCCGGTTCTGGTAAAAGTCGTCCGCATCGAGCGCCGCGTACAGCAGCGCCGCTTTCTCAATATTACGCTGTTCCATGGCTGCAACGCCACCCTGGCGTTTGAGCCACTGGAAAACCAGGCCGGCGATATAGATGCCGTAGGTGGGCGGTGTGTTGTACATCGACTCATGTTCGGCCACGATGCTCCAGTCGAAGGCCGACGGGCAGATCGGCAGCGCCTTGCCCAGCAAGTCTTCGCGCACGATGACCAGGGTCAGGCCGGCCGGGCCGATATTTTTCTGCGCGCCGCCGAAGATGACGCCATATTGCGATACATCAATAACGCGCGACAAAATGTGCGACGACATGTCGGCCACGATGGTGGTCCCTGCCGGCACGCTCGGCGCCTGCTGGAATTCCACGCCGTCGATGGTTTCATTGGTGCAGATGTGCAGGTAGGCGGCGCCTGGCGTCAGCTGCCATTCGGCGACCGGCGGCACGCCCGTGAAACGGGCGGCCTTGGACGACGCGGCCACGTTGACGTTGGCGTACTTGGCCGCTTCCTGGATCGACTTGCCGGACCACGAGCCCGTGTGCACGAAGTCCACGGTGGCCGGCTGCTGCGCGGCCAGGCCCACCAGGTTCATCGGGATGATGGCGTTCTCGCCCAGGCCACCGCCCTGCAGGAACAGAATCTTGTAGTTGTCGGGCACGGCCAGCAGCTCGCGCAGGTCGGCCACTGCCTGCTGGTAGATGGAAATGAATTCGGGACCACGGTGGCTCATTTCCATCACCGACATGCCACTGCCATGCCAGTCCTGCATCTCGGCAGCCGCTTGCGCCAGCACTTCCTTGGGCAGGACGGCGGGGCCGGCGGAAAAATTGTAGATATGGGTCACGATACGGTCCTTGGCAAAATGGAAATCTTATTGGGGCGCCTGCGTGGCCGCCCGCATGACCTGGTCCAGCACCGCATTCACGCGCGGGATCAGCACGCGCTGGCTGATGGCCATCGATTCGGCAGACAGCTGCGGCATGGTGGCCAGCATCTTGCGGCCCAGCGGCGTCTTGTAGAAGGTCGTCAGCTGCTCGACTTCGGGCACCGTGTAAAAGCGCGCGTACAGGGGCACCATTTCGGCGGCCAGTTCGTCGATCAGGGTCGGGTCGGCCAGCACCTGTGTCAGGGTGGCGATGGCCAGGGGGATTTCTTCCTCGGCGCTGGCCAGCGCGCGCGCCTTGCGCTGCTCGTCCAGGTTCGGGTTGCTGCTGATTTGCTGCTGCGCCGACTGGCGGATCATGGCCGG
Source organism: Janthinobacterium sp. SUN137 (assembly GCF_030587265.1). Classification (NCBI taxonomy): domain Bacteria; kingdom Pseudomonadati; phylum Pseudomonadota; class Betaproteobacteria; order Burkholderiales; family Oxalobacteraceae; genus Janthinobacterium; species Janthinobacterium sp. SUN137. Next base: position 190,506 of record NZ_JAPWHZ010000005.1, read on the forward strand.
CACCGATTGCAGCATCTGGTCGAAGATGTTGCGCGTCAGTTGCGGAAACTGCATCGCGTCGAGCATGCGCCGCACGGCCACCTTCATGGCGGGGCTGGGCGCCGCCTGGCGGGCGGGCGTGGCTTGCGTGCTCTGGGCCAGGGCCGGCAGGGTCGCAAGGAAGGCCAGCGAAAACGCGGCGAAGAAGGTGGCGACGATTTTTCTCATGGCATGCGGGACTTTACAAAAGCGGGGAACTATCTGGGGGTACGCAGGCTGGCGCCGCAACTGGCACGCCAACAGCAATTGGGGCTCCCGAAAGAGCCCCAATCATCTTACTCCGGCTGCGCCGGGTCGACAGGATCGGCCGGTTCAGCCGCTGCCGGCGCGGCCGCAGCCTCCTGGCCCGCCTCCGTCGTCAGCTCGACTTCGTCGATATCCGTCTCCACCACGCGCTGCAGGCCGGACAGCTTGGTGCCGTCTTCCACGGCGATCAGGGTCACGCCCTGCGTCGCGCGGCCCATCTCGCGGATTTCCGACACGCGGGTGCGGATCAATACGCCACCGGTGGTGATCAGCATGATTTCATCGCTGGTATCGACCAGGGTCGCGGCAACCACTTTACCGTTGCGCTCACTGGTCTGGATGGCGATCATGCCTTTCGTGCCACGGCCATGGCGCGTGTACTCGGTGATCGGCGTACGCTTGCCGTAGCCGTTTTCCGTGGCTGTCAGCACCGACTGCTGCTCGTTCTCGGCCACCAGCAAGGCGATCACGTGCTGGCCTTCTTCCAGGTTCATGCCGCGCACGCCGCGCGCCGTACGGCCCATCGGACGCACGTCGTTTTCGTCGAAGCGCACAGCCTTGCCCGAATCGGAGAACAGCATCACGTCGTGCTGGCCGTCGGTCAGCGCCGCGCCGATCAGGAAGTCGCCGTCGTCCAGGTCGACCGCGATGATGCCGGCCTTGCGTGGATTGCTGAAGTCCTTCAGCGGCGTCTTCTTGACGGTACCGAGGCTGGTCGACATGAACACATAATGGTCTTCCGGGAACGTACGGTTCTCGCCCGACAGCGGCAGGATCACGGTGATCTTTTCGTTGTCCTGCAGCGGGAACATGTTGACGATCGGCTTGCCGCGCGAATTGCGCGAGCCTTGCGGCACTTCCCACACCTTCAGCCAGTACATGCGGCCACGATCCGAGAAGCACAGGATGTAGTCGTGCGTGTTGGCGATGAACAGCTGGTCGATCCAGTCTTCCTCTTTCGTCGCCATGGCCTGCTTGCCGCGGCCGCCGCGCTTCTGCGCGCGGTATTCGGTGATCGGCTGGGCCTTCATGTAGCCCGTGTGCGACAGGGTCACGACCATGTCCTGCGGCGTGATCAGATCTTCCGTTTCCAGGTCGGTCGCGTTCAATTCGATCTGCGAGCGGCGCACATCCTTGTTGCCGGCGCCGTATTCGTTCTTCGCCGCCGTCATTTCGTCGGTGATGATGACGGTGACGCGTTCCGGCTTGGCCAGGATGTCGAGCAAGTCGGCGATATGTTCCATCACGTCCTTGTACTCGTTGACGATCTTGTCCTGTTCCAGGCCGGTCAGGCGCTGCAGGCGCATTTGCAGAATTTCCTGCGCCTGGTCGTCCGACAGCTTGTACAGGCCATCGCCCTGCATGCCATAGTGCTTCGGCAGGTTTTCCGGACGGTAGGCGTCGATGCCGCCTGGCGTCGAGCCGTCGCCCGTGCGGGCCAGCATTTCGCGCACGACGGACGAGTCCCAGGCCTTGGCCATCAGCTCGACCTTGGCGATCGGTGGCGTCGGCGCGGCCTTGATGATGGCGATGAAGTCATCGATGTTGGCCAGCGCGACAGCCAGGCCTTCCAATACGTGACCGCGTTCGCGCGCCTTGCGCAGTTCGAACACGGTGCGGCGCGTCACCACTTCGCGGCGGTGCGACAGGAAGCATTGCAGCATCTGCTTGAGGTTCAGCAGCTTCGGCTGGCCATCGACCAGGGCCACCATGTTCATGCCGAAGGTGTCTTGCAACTGGGTTTGCTTGTACAGGTTGTTCAGCACCACTTCCGGCACTTCGCCCCGTTTCAGCTCGATCACCACGCGCATGCCCGACTTGTCGGATTCGTCGCGGATGTCGGAAATGCCGTCGAGCTTCTTGTCGCGCACGTTTTCAGCGATGCGTTCCAGCAAGGATTTCTTGTTGACCTGGAATGGCAGCTCGTCGACGATGATGGCGATGCGGCCGCCATCCTTGCCGTATTCTTCGAAGTGGGTCTTGGCGCGCATGACGACGCGGCCGCGGCCAGTGCGGTAGCCGTCGCGCACGCCGGACACGCCATAGATGATGCCGGCCGTCGGGAAGTCCGGCGCCGGGATCAGCTCGATCAATTCATCGATCGTGCACTCGGGGTTGCGCAGCACGTGCAGCGCGCCGTCGATGACTTCGGTGATGTTGTGTGGCGGAATGTTCGTCGCCATGCCGACCGCGATACCGGACGAGCCATTGATCAGCAGGTTGGGGATACGCGTCGGCAAGACCGTCGGTTCCTTTTCCTTGCCATCGTAGTTGGGCTGGAAGTCGACGGTGTCCTTGTCGATATCGGCCAGCAGCTCGCTGGCGATCTTGTCCAGGCGGCACTCGGTGTAACGCATCGCCGCGGCGCCGTCGCCGTCGACGGAACCGAAGTTGCCCTGGCCATCGACGAGCATGTAGCGCAGCGAGAAATCCTGCGCCATGCGCACCAGCGTGTCGTAGATCGAGGCATCGCCGTGGGGATGGTATTTACCCATGGTTTCGCCGACCACGCGGGCGCACTTGACGTAAGGGCGGTTCCACACGTTGTTCATTTCATGCATCGCGAACAAGACGCGGCGGTGCACTGGCTTCAAGCCATCGCGCGCATCGGGCAAGGCGCGACCGACGATCACGCTCATGGCGTAATCGAGGTAGCTCTTGCGCATCTCTTCTTCGAGGGAAATAGGAATTGTTTCTTTTGCGAATTGATCCATTGGCGGTTCGACTGATCTCAGGCTGTGGTTAACTTATCTGTTACGCAATGTATGACGCAATACTGCATATCCTGGGTGGCTGTCGTCGTGGACGCCGCGCCGCGCGCTGCTGGCGCGGCCCGGCTTCCATGTCGCAGAGTGCCGGAACAAATCGGCGGGCTGGCGGCACGGTCAGTACGTGCACCGCAGTGGTACGAGCTGGCCATGCAGTGCCGCCGTGGGCATATGCCCGACACTCTTAACAGTCAAGCGCACGATTTTAGCATGCGCGCCCAGCTACCTGTACAAATTGGCCATACCAACAAGATTGGCAGTTTGCACGGGAGCCGTGCAGCCTGACCTTTCGATAATGCACAATGGCAATACCAGTTCAAGACACCTGCCCTTAAAAGAGGCAAAAAAAGCGATCAATTGTTACAGACGCGTTACAAATGGGCATTTTCGTTGCGCAAAAACAACGCGCGGTCTAAAATCGGGCAAGCTTTGATTTAACCACGGTCGTGCGCCCCTGATGCGTGTGGCAAAATGACTGGGAAGTTAATTGCTAGTTTCGCAATCTGAAACGAGCGCATATGGTCTACATGATAAAATCTTGGCACGTAGCACCAGTAGCGCAGTGTTGTTCTGCGGATATCACCCCCCGAAAGGAAAAAAGAATGAATAAATTTGTAACGCTGTTTTTCGCTGCATCCGCAGTGATTGCTGGCTCGGCTTCGGCCCAAACCCCAACCTCCCCACCATTCGCGCCAGTTACCACTGACATCAAAGCACCAAGCCCAAAAAGCGCTTACGTGCAAGATGCCCGCGGCGTGATCGTGCGTGACCCATTCGGCCTGTGCTGGCGTACCGGCTACTGGACACCTGCTGACGCAGTGCCAGGTTGCGACGTGCCACTGTGCGTAGAGCCAGAAACCCTGCAAGACGGCAAATGCGTGGCTCCTCCAGCACCAGTCGTACCAGCACCGGCACCAGTCGTTGTCGTACCAGTACCAGTCGTCGTTGCTCCTACCTCGGAAAAAGTCAGCTTCGCTGCTGATGCATTCTTCGATTTCGACAAAGCTACGCTGAAGCCAGAAGGCAAAGCCAAGCTGGACGAGCTGTCCGCACAACTGGGCGGCATCAACCTGGAAGTCATCATCGCTGTGGGTCACACCGACTCCGTCGGCACCGATGCTTACAACCAAAAACTGTCGGTACGTCGTGCTGATGCTGTCAAAGCCTACCTGGTCACCAAAGGCGTTGAAAGCAACCGCGTGTACACCGAAGGCAAAGGCGAAAAACAACCTGTTGCTGATAACAAAACTGCCGAAGGCCGTGCGAAAAACCGTCGCGTGGAAATCGAAGTTGTTGGTACCCGCAACAAGTAATAGCTGACCCCCTGGACTTGCCGCAAGTCATCGCGCAAGTCAAGAACAGCATGAAAAACCCCGCCACGGCGGGGTTTTTTTTCGTCCGTGGCTGCCCAATTGTAAAATTGCCGCTATTATTCGACCTATGAACGCCGACCCTCTCGAAATCCAAAAATTCAGTGAGCTGGCCCACCGCTGGTGGGACCCCACTTCCGAGTTTCGTCCCCTGCACGAAATTAACCCCCTGCGCCTGGAATGGATCAACGCGAAAGTGCCGCTGGCCGGCAAGCGCGTGATCGACATCGGCTGCGGCGGCGGTATCCTGGCCGAATCGATGGCCCGCAAGGGTGCCGACGTGACGGGCATCGACCTGTCCGACAAGGCTTTGAAAGTGGCCGACCTGCACAGCCTGGAATCGGGCGCCAAGGTGCGCTACAAGCTGATCGCCGCCGAAGCCATGGCCGAGGAAGAGGCAGGCCAGTACGACGTCGTCACCTGCATGGAAATGCTCGAGCACGTGCCGGACCCCGCCGCCATCGTCAAGGCTTGCGCCGCGCTGGTGAAACCGGGCGGCCACGTATTCCTGTCGACCCTGAACCGCAACCCGAAAGCGTACCTGTTCGCCATCCTGGGCGCCGAATACCTGCTGCGCCTGCTGCCGAAAGGCACGCATGACTATGACAAATTCATCACCCCGTCCGAGCTGTCGCAATACGTGCGCAGCGCCAGCCTGGACGTCAACAGCATGCGCGGCATGGGCTACAATCCGCTGACCAAGATTTACTCACTTAATAGCGATACCAGCGTCAATTATCTGGTGGCCTGCACCCGGCCGGTGTAACCATCACGCACAATACAAGGCGGCTGCGGCCGCCATTTTTCATTCCTACTTGACACACTTTGTCCGCCATGATCACTGACCATCTGCCAGCCCCGCGCGCCATCCTGTTCGACCTCGACGGCACCCTGGCCGACACCGCGCCCGACCTGGCGGCGGCCATCAACCTGCTGCGCGCGCGCGCCGGCCTGGCGCCGACCCCGTATGACGTCCTGCGCCCCACGGCCTCGGCCGGCGCGCGCGGCATGATAGTCGCGTCCTACGGCATCGGCCCAGGCGAAAGCGGCTACGAAGCCCTGAAAGACGGCTTTCTGAACAATTACGAAGCGGCCCTGGCCGTGGAAAGCCGCCTGTTCGACGGCATCCCTGCCCTGCTGGAAGGCCTGCAAGCGCTGGGCCTGGCCTGGGGCGTGGTCACCAACAAGGCCGCCCGCTTCACCGACCCGCTGGTGGGCCAGATCGGCCTGGGCGCCGCCGGCTGCGTGATCTCGGGCGACACCATGTCCCACCCGAAGCCGCACCCCGCCCCCCTGCTGGAAGCGGCGCGCCGCCTGGACCTGGCGCCGGCAGATTGCTGGTACGTGGGCGACGACCTGCGCGACATCCAGGCCGGCCGCGCCGCCGGCATGCGCACGGTGGCCTGCGCCTGGGGCTACTGCGGCCCCGTCGAACCGCAGCACTGGAACGCCGACCACCTGCTGGATACCCCGCATGCGCTGCTCGAGCTGGTCAGCGCGGTGGTGAAGGCGGCGCAGGCGCGGCAATTGGCGGCATAAATCGGCCTGCGCTTGATCTGGCACGCCAGCAAGCGAATGCACCATGCAAGAGTGGGCGGATTGCGCTACAATAAAGGTTCTGTGGGGACGACCTGGTTTCGACGTGGGTTGCAAAGCAGCGCAGGGCATACCGAGGGCGGGCTACCTCGTAAATACAACCTGAAAAAACTTAACTGCAAACGATAACTCGTACGCACTGGCAGCTTAATCGCTGTTAGCTCTAGAACACCTCGTCCCTGGGGTGGGCCGTCAAAAGCTCTAGAGTCATTTACAGGGACTCGTCGTATGCTGGGTTACTTAGCGTCCGACTAAATAATAGGTAACTCGCTTGCCCATAACGTGCACATCCGTGCTGGCTGAGTTAAATTAAATGATAGTGCTAAGTATGTAGAACTGTCTGTGGAGTGCTTGCGGACGCGGGTTCGATTCCCGCCGTCTCCACCACCGAATTGTTTAGAATCAAGTAGTTGCAAAAGAGAAAGCTGTCATTTGTTGGTGTATTTTGGGGCTATTTAAGCACTAGAATGACAACACAATGACAGCTTTTTTTTGGCCTAATAAAACATCCAGTAGCTCTCGGGCAGAGCCGAAGTTGCTATTTCGTCACGCGCATCCTGACGGACAAGTATTGGCCCCCCTGTCCCATCTGATGCATGTTTGACGTAGATTAAATACAAAGTGCTAGCATAGAATAACCTGCAAGCGTTGTCGAGATACACTATTAAACCTGCGCAAAAAGTTACAATATGTGAACTTTGGCGTTGGTCGACAGTGATAGACTTGCTTGAATCGCACTGCTGCGGTTTACAATCATTGTGTCAATTTAAGGTGGAGGAAAATGAACATTCGCATCCCGAAGAATAGATGGGAAGCCTTGGTCAGGCTCGCTGATATGTCAGCTGACGCTGTCAAGATTTTATTTGCCGAATTGGCAAAAGTACCTCCTCAAAAATTCGGTCCCGATTTACCCGATCAGATAGCAGAGAGTCTTAAAGGAAGTGGAATTGAAAATGTCTCCGTAATAGCAGATACGCTATTCTCGTTGATTCCCTTGCTAATTTCATCTGGCAAACCTGTAAACGAGGTTGTAGAAGAGTTATTGAATGCAATCCGAAACCAGGCTCCTTCCGGAAAAAATCTAGAAGAAGATAAAATAGAGCAACTTCGCGCAAATCTTCAAAAGCTATTACGTGTCCCATCTATATACATGGGAGCGAAAGCAACCAGTGTACTTACCGACAACCAATCTAATTTTCTGAGTGCACGGATACTGACTGATGTAAGACCTGTTTTTGAGTTGGAATCTACTGATGTGGCCGCTGCAGTTATTCTTCATAACTTGAAAATCAGCTTCGCATCACAAGGAGATAGTGAACGTGAGTTTTTTGTCTCTATGGATGCCGTTGACGTGCAAAGTCTAATTTCCACTTTACAGCGAGCCCAGCAAAAAGCGGATAAACTTCAGAAAATTTTTAATGAGACCAACTTATTATTAATTAATCCGGAGCGTATATGAGCGCGCTTGCCCAACGAACCTATCAAGCTTATTTTGATAAGAGGGAATGGTCGAATGGATCAATTCATAGTGAATGCACTGATGAAAATGGAGAATTTAATCTCCAACAATTCACTTACGACGAATGCAACGATGGTGAAATTGGATATAACGTTGAAAGTTGCTCAGCGGTTTCATCTCTGGCACTTACCGATCTTGCACTGGGCCTCAATTATTTTATTTCTTCGCCAACATTGCACTCTCATTACAGAAGTGCATCTGCCACTCCTTGGGTCGCAATAAAGAAAACTTTCCAACCACTAATCGTTGTTCCTATTACTAGAACTGAAGACTTGGCGGTTAAATTTTCCGTTTTGACCGAGTTATGGAGAAAAGATACTGAGTTTTCCTCCTCACCCGTAAGTATTGTCGAGCATGCAGCATATCGAGAAATCGTAAGCTGGGGCATGCGCGCCCTTCCTTTGATTCTTCGCGATTTAGAATTAAATGGCGGATACTGGTTCCAAGCACTACAAGAACTCACCAATATAAATCCTGTCCATCCTTCAGATGCAGGAAGGATAAAAAAAATGAAAGAAGCTTGGCTAAACTGGGGTCGTGAAAACAAGTTAATTTAATTAAAATAAAATGATAAAGAGTCCAAAATTTCCAAATTTAAATCCAAACAACCATGCTATCACCAGTCCACAAACGGAAGACTATAACTGCATAGGATGGGCGGCAGGAGACGTTGACCGTGTTTGGTGGCCTGTTAATCATCCATTGGGTTACTGGCCATTGCCTATACCTCCCGAATCAACGGTGCAAGCATTCATTGCAGCGTTCGCAACTTTGGGTTATAGACAATGTGCCAATGGAGATTTCGAAGCCAACTATGAGAAAGTTGTTTTGTACGTTGATGGGAGAAAAAAGCCAACTCATATGGCTCGTCAACTACGTGACGGCAATTGGACTAGCAAACTTGGTCCATCTTTTGACATTAGGCACTCCACACCAGCGGCTGTAAACGGCAGTGAATATGGCACCGTACATACATTCATGAAACGCCCATATCAACAAGCCATTTAGTTCATTTTATTTGAAAGGCCCACGTATGTGGGCTTTTTACTTTGTGCTTCAATTGAAGTGTCGGGGTCAGGCCCGACATTTTGACACAGCCTCAGCTTTTATAGAACTGGCGTCGTGGAATTCAACCTGCTTCGGAGCACAAAGCTATTAAGCTTTTGTCCGATTGCCAGTGTTCGTTTGCTCGCAGAATTGACCCACTCTGTTTGACCCGCCTTCCACTGCCTGGCAAACGCTGCCACGCGGTCGTATGACCCTGCATAGCCCAGCTCTTTCAGGTCCTCATGGATCTGCTTCAAATTGCGCCGCTGCTTACGCGGCTTAGTCGTCTCAGTCTTGAGCCACCCGGATAGCTGCACCGAGTATTTGTCTAATCCGCTAACTGATCGCCGCTCCGCATAGGAGGGCTCAGTGGTTTCCGATCGCAGATAGCGTCGGACGGTATTGCGAGAGATATCCAGTCGCCTGGCGATTTCTCGTATTGGGATCTGGTCACGAAGGTGCCAGCGTCGAATGATACCGAGTAGAGCCACGTTGATCACTCCGATCTCCTGCCGATAAGACAGGTGGAATTGTGCTACTAACGTGGGTCAGATTCCGTTGCAAATTCGTGGGGAAAGTGGGTCAATTTTCAGTGCAACTTAACAGGGGACGCCCCGCAGTCGAATAAGTTTGCATCTCAACACTCCATTTGTAGGGTTGCGAAAAGAGTACCATGGTTGCGCACCGGTGCTTTGTACATATTGATGACGTTATTGAGAGGCGAGACTGACTCAACCGCGATCCTCTACCGGTCGACCGGTGGAGCGCCCGAGAACGCCAAACGTTATCTGCTGCAGATGTGGTGTCATGAGGTTCTAAACGCCCACTGGGCAGAGGCTGCATAATGACAATGTGATTCCAACCTAAGCGCGGAAACCCGCATAATTGTTCAAATTCCGTGAGTTCGATTCCCGCCGTCTCCACCACTGAATAAATAAAAAGGGCTTCCCCGTTTTGGCGGGGAGGCCCTTTCTATTTATTCCATGCATGCAGAGCGCGGGCGTCGAATCCGCGTCCGGTACGGGCGCGGGGGTTTTGCGGGGGACGAGCACTGCTCGTCCGATAGCCGCAAAACCGGGTTGCGCTTGCAAGCGCAACCCTCTCCGATTCGTCTGACTAGGTTTTGCGCCGCAGGCGGTTTTTCCTAGCGACAACATGAACTGCTCAGGCCGTGTACGAATGGCGGACCTGCCCCTCGCCCTTTAGCCGGTAAAATCATACGCAAAGGTGGCCTGGCAAGCCACGCCGGCGCGAGAAAAAAATAGCAAGCAAGACTACAAACACGGCCAGCGAGCCATATTCAGCAAAGACAAGACTATCCAAGTAACCAAGCAGCAAGGCCACCTGATCGGGCACAATATCGAGGCCTTGGCAGAGAAACCCCAACCATGAAAATTGCTCGCCTCCTTTCCTCCAGTTTCCTCGTGCTAGCCGTAGCCCTCGTCGCCTATGGTCTTTTCGGCCTCTCCCGTTTTGCCTGGTACACCGGCGCATACTACGATGAGCGCATGATCTTGTTCGACCACGGCTTCTATCCTTTTGCGTGGGGTATCGCGCTGCTGCTGATGGGACAAATCGCCCGCTTGCACCATCGTCGACCGGCCATGCTTCTCGCCGCGGGTGCCGCACTGTTGCTCCTTGTCTGGAAACGAGCAACCGTGCCCGGTGCCATCACCAATCAGCAACTTTTCCCCGATCCAGCTTTACTGGAGGGAATGATTGTTACCGCTGTCGTGGTCTTCGTTTTGGCGCTGATAGACCGCCCCGTCGAACAAGCCATCCGCAAAGCTCTTGCTCGTACCCGGTGACCGGTCGCCCCCATTACTCCCCACACACCGCCCCACCCACCGCTCCCCCGATACTCAAGCCCGTCGACAAATCGAAACCAAAATCACAGCGATAGCCATCTTTCGGACGATGCCGGCACAGCAGCATGTCACGATTGCGAATGCGTATTTGCAGGTCGGGGCAGCCATCGCGCATATCCGGCCCGATGGCGTCAAACATGTCTTTTGCAGCGGCTCCCGTCAAACGAAACGCAACTTTGGTATCGCCCGCAACCGGTGCCACGGCATCGTCGAGATATGCGCCATAAATCGCGTACGCCCCTGAAAAATCCTTTTGCACGAATTCCCATACGGCCCTGGCCTGGTGCGCCAACAACAAGCACAGTAGCGCGACGAATAGCAGGCTAGCGCGCCTCAGCATACGGAGCCGCCGATGCTGCGCCCGGTCACCAGATCAAAGCCAAAGTCGCAATGATGGCCATCACGGGGATGATAGGAACAGCGCACTTCCGCCCGCTGGCGCAGGCGATATTCGCCATCCGCGCCGCATGCGTTGCGCAAGTCCGGCCCCATCGCATCGAATAGCTGCTTTGCCGCCTTGCCATCGATCCAGAATGCAATGCGCTTGTCTTTACCGGTCGACGGTTGCGGATCGCTCAGGCCTCCGCTATAGATGGCATAGCGGCCTTTGATTGACTGGTAAGAAAATAACCATTTGGGAGCGGACTGAGCCATGGCCATAGCAACGACAAGGAGCGGAAAAACAGCGAGAAGGCGTTTCATGTCATCCGTCCCGCTATTTAATCGTGATGTGAAAATGGTCGTCGTGATGTATGAGTGGTCTTATCCGGGGGATAGTAGGGTCATTAAAATAAATAACTTGGACAAAGCTGAATTCAAAAAATATGCGGATTAGCTGCGCCGTTGCATCGCGATCATATTGCGTGTCAAACCTTGTCACCACGCGCTCCATTTTATCTTTGCGAAACAATCGGACGTCGACATCTTTTCCGCTTCGATGGCTCGCATGGTTATGGTAAACAACGCCATCAGCCAGGCTGATATTTCCAAAACCAATTTTCCGGCTATCGATACCTTGCCATTGATGCTCGACCAAAAATAGTAGCGAAAGTAACTTGGGATGGGCATATTGTCCGGCACCATTGGGCGGTGTGCCATAGGTGTAATATCCCGCGCCTTCCGGTCTTTGCGGAAGATTAAAGTAGCCGCGTGCATCCCTTGGCTGCAATTCCAGCATGCGTGCTCCTGAATGTAACATCCCAGCGCTCAGTTCAAACCATGGCAACAAACAGTGCTCGCTGCACATCTTGATGCAGATGTTACGCACCGACGTCCCTGGCAGGAATCCTCGCGCCACGCAAAGAAATCTGCACACTCGACAATTTTTGCCGTTATACATCTTCTGAGCATTGCGAAGGATCAAATCCCTGTACGTTGATGGCGTTATCGCTAATTGCAGCCATGACGTTGAACCAGCACAAGGGTACCCCGCGCCACTTTGAGACTAAAGAACCTCCCCCAGCAAATACCCCATCGCCCTCCGATACTTCTCCACCCTCTCCAAATCCTTCCGCGTCGGCTCCCCTATCCTCGACAAATCGCTGTTCTCGGCCAGATCCGCCAGCTTGACGGCCTTGCCGACCGGATTCAGGGCCGCGCGGGCGATGAAATCGTCGTACGATTCGCCCGCGATCTTGGTCACGCCGCGCACGCCGTCGATGACTTCCCGGGAAAATCCTTCGCGCGCCAGGTCGTCGAAGGTGATTTTTCCATCGCTGTCTTCCACCACATCATGCAATACGGCGACAATTTGCTGGGCGCCAGGGGCGACGCGCAGCATGACGCGCAAGGGGTGGAGTATGTATGGCGCGCCGCCCTTGTCCGTCTGGCCGGCATGGGTGGCGGCGGCGATTTCAATCGCGCGTTCCAGGGTGCCGCGTCTTGCGTGTTCACTCATGTTTATTCCTTGTTCACTCCACGTTGGTTGCTGACCCCGTTGTGCGCCAGCCGCGGCGCTGCAAATGGCAAACGCTGCTGCACAGCAAGGCTGGCACCAGTAAATTGAACACCGGTATCAGCATCAGCAAGCACAGCAGCAGGCCCAGGGCAGCAATCGCCGGACGCTGTGCGCGGCGCAACGCCGCTTGCTGTTCTGCGCCGAGCACGTCTTCGGCCGCCGCGCCGTAAAGCATCTGCACGTTCCAGGCCAGCAAGTACGAGACCAGCACGCACATGGCCCACACGGGGATCAGCAGGGAAAGCAGCAGCAACAGGCGCCGCCAGACAGGGCGCGGGGCGGACAGCTCCAGGCCGGCCGGCGCTTGCCACGGGGCATAGCGGCGTGCCGCCACAGCCTTGGCCCGTTCCAGCAACAGCCAGCGCAGCGGCAGGCGCGCCGTACCGATGGCGCCGACGATAAAGACCATGACATAGAACAAGGTGGCCAGCGCCAGCAAGGCCAGGGCGATCTGGCCGATCGACAGCAGGGCCTTGGCGGCGCTGCCCAGGCCGCCGGCGATATTGCCCATCTGCGAGAGCGTGGCAGGCCCGTTGGCCAGTGTCCCGACGCCATCCATCACGCCCAGGCCCAGCAAGCCGGTAACCGACACCAGCGCCAGCATGGCGCTCAGCTCGACAAAAAAACGGCCGAAGCAGCCATACAACCCCAGCCACAGGGCCACGACCGCCATGCACCACAGCGCGGAGCGCCACCACAGCCCCGCATGACGCGCATCGCGCACTCCCAGGCCGATGCACGTGAAGGCTTCCCGCCAGGCCAGCAGCCAGGTTTGCAATGTTTGTGTCACGCTCAGGCGTACTCCGCAATGAAGGGGCGGATACGTCGATCCGGATGTTGCCGATTGTACATGGATCAGCCTGGCGCACGCGCCCCGCCCTCCGCCGTCAGCAATCGCTATCGAAACGCAAAAGCAGTCGCGGCCCGCTCGGCAGGTTCGCAAGGCGAGGCATAACAGACTTGATTTCTGCCGGATGCCTTGGCCTTGTACAGTGCCGTATCAGCAAGTTCAACCAGTTCGACCGCCTGGTTTTCCAGGTGCGTCGGCATGAAAGCCGCCACGCCGACGCTGACCGTCACCACGCCAAGGGGATTGCCCCGATGCTCGACGCCCAGCGATTGCGCTGCCTGGCGAACGCCTTCCGCCACCGCCAGGGCGCCCGGCAAATCCGTTCCAGGCAATAAAATGACCATTTCCTCGCCACCATAGCGTGCCGCCAGGTCGCCCGGCCGGCGCATGCTGTAGCCGACCACTTTGCCGATTTTTCTCAGGCACTCGTCGCCGGCCACATGGCCATAGATATCGTTGTATTGCTTGAAGAAGTCGACATCGATCAACACCAGCGCAAGCGAGCCGTCTTCACGCTGTGCACGGCTGAACTCGGCAAGCAGCGACTGGTCGAAGTGGCGCCGGTTCGCCAGCCCCGTCAATCCATCCTGGTTGGCAAGGCGGGCCAGGGTTTCATTGATCAATTCCAGCTCATTGCGCGCCTCGAGCAATCCAGCCTCGCTCTTGACCCGCAAATCGATTTGCCGCACCACGCGGTATCCGATGAAGGCAATCAGCAGCACCAGCACGCCACCCACCGCGTTCTGTAAAATCGTGTCGAGACGCCACGAAGCGAGGACTTCATCCTGTGACAGTGCGGCAGAGACCACCAGCGGATATTCCTCGACCCTTCGATAGCTATTGATACGCGTCACGCCATCGACGCCCGACTTGATCACGGCCGTGCCAACGGGACTTTTGGGCAAATAATCGTGGAACACGGGGAATTGCGAAATATCGCGTCCCAACAGGCTTTCATCGAAAGGCCTTCGCAATAAAAGAATGCCTTTTCCATTCGCAATGAAAATGGCGCCTTTTTTCCCTATCGAAAAGCGTTCATAAAACAGCCTGAAATAATTCATGTCGATGGTCGCCAGCGCCACGCCGCCGAAACTTCCGTCGGGCATATTGATTCGCCGCGATACCGTGACTATCCATTGCCCCGTTGATTTGCTGCGCACGGGAGGCCCGACATAGGGCCCCCTGTCCTCATGCGTTCGATGGTAGTTGAAATAATCTCGATCAGAATTATTCAGATTGCTCAACAGCGTTTTCTGCGAATTCACGAGCCAGCTGCCATCCCTCGCATAGATGAAGATGCCGTGTAACTGGCGCAGCTCGGCGACACGGGCGACCAGCAATTTGTGCATGCGGGCCAATTCGCTATCGGAAACACCGTCTGTTTCCACCCGCTCCACCAGTCCGACCAGCACCGTATCGGCTTCCTTGATGGTGTCATAGGCATGCTGCGCAACAGATTGCGCCAGATTGGCGCTTTCGCGGGCCGCCTCACTCAGCTGCACTTCCCGTGCGCGCAAGGTCATCCAGAACTGGATCGCCAGGAGCGACAGGCACACCAGCACGACAAATGAGATGGCCAGCGGCAGCAAGGAAAATCCACGGAAACCTGCTCCCAACAAGCGTGGCGGCAAGCTGCGTGACCTGATCATGGCGACACTCCCGGATTGACATGCCGCAAAGTGTGCACCAAATAGGCAGCAACATACTCACACATCGTCACAAACAAGATACAAAAAAATTACCACTGCACTTGCCAGGGAGCATGGATGAAGAATCACTTTGCCTGCTGCGCCATGGTGCTCGCTCTTTTCTCAACGACACACGCGGCTGACAGGCAGCGCCCGCCCTACCGCCGGCTCAACGGCACGTATTCCCCCGGCAAGCTGGCCACCTCCAGCGCATCGGCAAACGCCAGCAAGAACTTCGCCGGGCCATGGTCCGACACCAGCAGGGAGGCACCCTTGTGGCGCAGCAGTTTCAATACTTCCTGCTGGTGCGCCTGGTATTCGCTGGAGTGCCCGTAAAACGTTTGATACATCTCAAGGGTTTCCATGGCCTTGGCGGCCAGGATGAATTCGGGTTTGTCCATGATGTCTCCTCGTTGTCAGTACTGCCAAAACCACGAAAAAAACCTGCAAGACGTGCGGCCCATGCCGGTCGCACTGCATTGCGGCAACCACATCCGTATTTCCATCATACGCCTCAACCCGGCCATTGCGCCGTCCTGTCGCGCATCTTTTTCCATTCCGCCCGTCCTGCTACGTTACCGTGCATCCAGACCTGCGCCATTCCTCGCGTGCGCGCTAGCCGCACGCTCCCGCACATGGCATCATGCGCGTTACCCATTCACTCTGGCGACACATGGACCAATATCACTTCCTCGTTGGCGAATTCAAGAAAAATACCCCCTTCATTGCCGCCGCGGCCAGCGCGCAGCTGTTCGCCTGGTTCGCGCACATCGGCGAACCCGTCGAGCGCTACGGCAACAAGCGCGGCAAGATCGTCAAGTTCTCACAGCGAAATTACGAGAAGATGCTGTTCGCGCCAGAGACCGACGGCATCGGACTGCTTTCGCCGCGTCTCGTGCCGCCCGACGAAGCTGACGAGGCCGTCAACTGCGACGCGCAGGCCATGTATTCATCGGGCTCGGAGCTGGTTCTGTCCATACGCGCCAGCAAGCTTGCGCTGATGCCGTTGTTCGACGGTGCCCGGGCCATACCCGGCCTGTTTGAGCATTGCGAATATGTGTACTGCTACGCTGAAACGCAGGGCTATGGCACCGGCTACGCACTCGGCTACCGGCAGATCGATGAAGCCCATCCGATGACCTTTGGCACTCCTTGCCCCGCAAATAACTGGGCCGCCATCAAGCGGCGCGGGCTGCAAGATTCGCACCTGCGCGATGTATATCCGATCA
The DNA here is from genome assembly GCF_030587265.1 of Janthinobacterium sp. SUN137. Taxonomy (NCBI): domain Bacteria; kingdom Pseudomonadati; phylum Pseudomonadota; class Betaproteobacteria; order Burkholderiales; family Oxalobacteraceae; genus Janthinobacterium; species Janthinobacterium sp. SUN137. Next base: position 206,683 of record NZ_JAPWHZ010000005.1, read on the forward strand.
ATGGTTTCACGCAAGCCAGACTGGATGCGCTGCCGCCAGAGCGCCGGCAAGCGCTGCGCGACGCGATGCTGGCGTATGGCCGCTGCGAAGAGCATGCCGGCTTGACTTTCTGGTATCTGCCACCCGAGGAACTGGACGCCGCCCGCACCGCACTGAACGCACACGCCATGCTGGGCGCCTATATCAGCCACCGACACCCATGAGCACACATTTATCGCTGCACTGCTATCTGCAGGACGCCGCCGCCGAGCGGCCCCTGCCCTGCTCCGACGTGACCATCCACGCCGACCCGGCCACCCTGCGCGCCATCGCCCGCTTCCTGCTGGCCAGCGCCGACACCTTTGATCAGGCGCAAGACCGGGCCGGCATGCATGCCCATCTGCAAGACGAATGGGACGGCTGGCAGGACGACTTCCCCGACCTCGTCGTGGTGGCGGCCTAGGTGGCAACCTAGCCAGGCGCCTGCGTCGGCGCGCGTCGGGTAACATACGCCACCTTTGCCATACAGAGAACACCCGATGCCCCATTCCCGATACGCCCTGCCGTCGCTGCGCACGGCCGTGCTGGCCGCCGCGCTGGCCAACCTGTCCGCCTGCGCCAGCCCGCCCGCGCACGAAACGCTGTTCCTCGCCACCATCCTGACGCCCGCGCACTCCTTCACCAAGGGCATCGAAGGCCCGGCCGTGGATGCGGATGGCAATATCTATGCCGTCAACTTTGCGCGCCAGCAAACCATCGGCAAGGTCAGCCCCGGCGGCATGGGCGAGGTGTACCTGACCCTGCCCGGCACCAGCATCGCCAACGGCATCCGCTTCGGCAGCCGTGGGCAGATGTATTTGGCCGACTACATGGAACACACGATTTACCTGGTCGACCCGGCCACGCGCGCGCTCACCATCCACGCGCGCGAACCGCGCATGACGCAGCCGAACGACATCGCCATCACGGCCGACGACGTGCTGTATGCGAGCGACCCGAACTGGAAGGAAAACACGGGCCGCGTGTGGCGCATCGCGCAAGACGGCGCGGTGACCCTGGCGCTCGACACCATGGGCACGGCCAATGGCATCGAGGTCAGCCCCGACGGCAAGATCTTGTATGTGAATGAAAGCGTGCAGCGCAATATCTGGATGTACGACATCGCCGCGGACGGCAGCCTGAGCGGCAAGCGTTTGCTGATCAAGTTCGACGATTTCGGCATGGATGGCATGCGCGTGGACGTCGACGGCAACCTGTACGTGACGCGCTACGGCAAGGGCAGCGTGGTCAAACTATCGCCGCAGGGCCGCATCTTGCGCGAGATCAGCGTGCCCGGCGCCAAGCCGAGTAACATCACCTTCGGCGGCCCCGATGGCCGCACGGCGTACGTGACGGAAGTGGTGCAGGGACGGCTGCTGCAATTTCGCGTCGACCGCCCGGGCCTGGAATGGCAGCGGGCGCAGCAGCATAAAGTAAATGCGGCAAATGCGGCGGCAGCGGCGGCAGCCCCGCCACCGGCTGCCACGGAGTCCGTCAGCGCGGAATGACGCGCTCCGCCTTCAACTTCTCGAACAGGTTGAAGAAGGCGTCTTGCGTATCCTGGTAATCGGGGAAGCCGGCCTTGCGGCTCTTGCCCATGTCCGTCATCACTTCCATCGGCCGGCCCAGGTCGGCATCCGTATGCCACCAGGAAGCGAGGCGGCCGACATCCAGCTCGGCCAGATCATGCTGCTGCGCGATGGCGCGCCACTGGGCGGGGGCATCCTGCATGCGCCCGCCCAGCGGCGCCATCACCTCGGGCAGACCGGCCGCCGCGACGCCGAAATAGGCGGCCAGGCGCGGCCACAGCCACTTCCAGCGGAAGACGTCGCCATTGACGATATTGAAATCCTCGTTGCGCGCGGCCGGGCTGTCGGCCGCCCACGCCAGGTGGCGCGCGATCTGGCCCGCGTCCGTCATGTCGGACAAGCCGTGCCATTGCGCGGGCGAACCGGGAAAGACGAAGGGCTGGCCGCCGGCCTTGCACAAATTCGCATACACGGCCAGGGTCAGGCCCATGTTCATGGCATTGCCCAGCGCGTAGCCGATGATGGTGTGCGGGCGGTGCACGCTCCACGTAAATCCGTATTGCGCGGCCGCTTCAAACAGCCGGTCTTCCTGAGCATAGTAGAAATTCTCGACCGCTTGCCGGCCCTGCTCTTCGCGAAATGGCGTGACGGGCACGCTGCCCTTGCCATACGCATCGAACGGCCCCAGGTAATGCTTGAGGCCAGTGACCAGCGCCGCATGGCGCAAGTGGCCGGCCGGTCCCAGCGCGGCCAGCACTTTGGCCACCATGGCGCCATTGACGCGGATGTTTTCCTGCTCGTTTGCCTGACGTGCCCAGGCCGTGAAAAAGACGTGGCTGGCGTCCAGGCCCGCCAGGGCGGCGTTTACTGCCGCGCCATCCGTGGCATCCAATTGCAGGGAAGTGCAGCCTGCCGGCACGGGCGTGCGGCCGCGCGAGACGCCCGTCACTTGCCAACCCTGCGCCAGCAAGTGCTTGGCCAGGTTGCTGCCGATGACGCCGCTGGCGCCGATGATGAGAGCGTGTTTTTGCATGAGAGAAAGCCTCCGAAAGAAAAAACATCATATCCGCGACATCAATTCTTATTCGCGATACTATTTCCCTTTATTCATGAATAAAATTCGCGGATCATGTTTTCATCGGAACATCTCAAGGGCCTCACACCGTTTCTCGCCACGGCCGACGCGGGCAGTTTTACCAGGGCGGCCGAGCGCCTGCACCTGAGCAGCTCGGCCGTCAGCAAGAGCGTGGCGCGGCTGGAAGAACGGCTGGGCGTGCTGCTGTTCGAGCGCAGCACGCGCCGGCTGAAACTGAGCGACGCGGGCCGCGCCTACTACGCCACCTGCAAGCGCGTGCTGCAGGAACTGATGGATGCGGAAGACGTGCTGGCCGAACACGCGACGGAGCTGGCGGGCAAGGTGCGCATCGGCGTACCCGCCTCGTACGGGCGCCTGCGCGTGATGCCGGCGCTGCTGGAACTGTGCGCGCAGTATCCCCGCCTGCAGCCGTCGATCGCCTTCAGCGACCGCTTCGTCGACCTGTTCGAGGAGCGCATCGACATCGCCGTGCGCATCGGCGCGCCCTCGCACTGGCCGGCCGCGCTGGGGCAGATGCACCTGGGCGACGAACAGCTGATCCTGTGCGCCGCGCCCAGCTACCTGGCGCGGCGCGGCACGCCCGCGTCCATCGCGGATCTGGATGGCCACGACTGCATCGCCTACGGACGCGGCGACGGTTCGCCCATGCCGTGGGTCTTCCCTGACGGCGCCACGGGCGGGCAGGTCGAGCACCGCCTGGCGTCTCCCCGCATGACAGTGGGCGACGCGGAAGCGCGCACGGCCGCCGTACTGGCCGGCCTGGGCGTGGCGCAGCTGGCCACGTGGCTGGTGCACGAACACCTGGCCACGGGCGCCATCGTGGCGGTGCTGCCGGCACTGGCCACGCAAGGCTTGCCCCTGTACCTGGCGTGGCCGCTGGCACGCCAGCTGACACCGAAAACAGGCACCCTGCTGCAGGAACTGCGGCAGCGGCTGACGATCAGTTGATTCAGTTGAAAATTCCGCTTGACCCTGACGTTACGTCAGGTGTGATTCTGCTTGCACGCACCCGGAAAGGAGTACCCCATGCTGTTGAAAATCGGTGAACTGGCCAAGATGACAGGCTTGAGCATCCGCACCCTGCACCACTACGACAGCATCGGTCTGCTCTCGCCCTCGGCGCGCACGCAAGCTGGCTACCGCCTGTACCAGCACGGCGACATGGACCGGCTGCACCGGATCATGGCGCTGCGCAAGTTCGGGTTGTCGCTGGCCGATATCGCCAACGCCCTCGCCGGCCCGGACCTGCCTTTGCATTCCATCGTGGCGCAGCAGATCGCCATGCTGGAACGCCAGATCGCGCAAGCTTCCACCTTGCGCGAACGCCTGCGCACCCTGCAGGCGCAACTGGCGCAGGGGCAGGCGCCGGAACTGACCGAGTGGCTTACCACTATGGAGTTAATGACCATGTACGATAAATACTTTAGTCCCGAAGAACTGCAACAGCTGCCGCTGCTGACAGATAGCGCCGTGGAACAGGAATGGAAAGCACTGGTAGCGAGGGTGCGCGCCGTCAAGGAGGCGGGCGCCGGCCCCGGCGATGCGCAAGCACAAGCGCTGGCCACGGAATGGATGGTCAAGCTGGTGCGCGACACGGGCGCCCACCCGGGCCTGTTCGCGCGCCTGAACAGCATGCACGAGCAGGAACCATCGATGCAAGCGACGACCAGCGTCGATGCGGACGTGATGCAATTCATCATCGCCGCCTTCAATGCCTCGCGCATTGCGCTGTATCGACCTTTCCTCGATGAGCAGGAATATGCGTACCTGGTGGCCAACTACGGCAGGCGTTCGGGCGAGTGGCCGGCCCTGATCGCCGCCGTGCGCGCCGCCATGGATGCGCACACGCCGCCCACCGACCCGGCCGTGCTGCAGCTGGCGCGGCAGTGGCTGGACCTGTTCCGCTCGTATGCGGGCACGAACCCGGCCACGCAGCTGAAATTCCGCCAGGCGCACCAGCAGGAACCGCGTCTGATGGAAGGCAGCTTCGTCGACGGGGCCATGCTGCAATACCTGGGCGCGGCGATGGCCGTGGTGGCGCAGGAGCGTCCCGCCAAATAAGTTGACGTGTGGCATCTCGTGGGCGGGGCCATGTAGAATCGGCCTTCGCCCACGAGAGGAACAACCGATGCGCCGCTTTCTGTTTGCTTGCCTGACCCTGCCCGCCCTGCACGCCGCCATGGCGGCCGAGCCGCCCGTGCAAGGGGTGTGGCAGGGCACCGTGGGCAAGGCCAATATCGTGGCTTGCTTCAACCAGCCCAGCCCCACGCAAGGCGCGGACCGCAGCGGCAACTATTACTACACGCGCTACAAGACGCCGATCATGCTGGCCAAGCAGAACGGCAAGACGCTGTGGCAGGAACTCGACGCCAAGGGCGACACAACGGGCACCTGGTCCTTGAATGCGCCGCAAGACGGCAAAGTCACCGGCACCTGGGCGAACCCGAAAAGCGGCAAGACCCTGCCCCTGGCCCTGACCCTGCTGGAAGCGGCGGGCGACCGCGAGCATCCATCCTGCGCCAGCGATGCCTACAACCTGGCGCTGGAAGATTTTCCCAGCACCAAGACGAGCAAGCCGATCACCTTCGAAGGCAGGCAATACCGCAACCTGCAGGTGGGCGACACCATCACCGTGGAATTGATCGCGCCCGGCGATGGCGTGACAAAAATCAATGCGCAGCTGCGCGCCGTGCTGGCAAAAAATAAAAAAGACCTGGCCGACTTCTATGCCACGCGCCGCGAATACCTGGGCCGCAACGGGTTCACGACGGAAGACGAAGTGTATGCGGAGCCGACCTACTGGTCGCCGCGCTGGGTGACGATCAAGTTCTACCGCTGGGCTGCAGGCTATGGCGCCAGCGGCATCTCCATCAAATTCCGTACCTGGGACGTCAAGACGGGCCAGGAAACGGACGTGTGGAACTGGTTTGGCGCCAGCGCCAGCGATGGCGACGACAAGGCCGAATTGCCGGACCGCTTGCGCCAGGCCCTGTTCAAGGACGTGAAAATCGATGCCGAATGCAAGGGCACGGATTACGACGGCCGCGGCCGCTTCCACCTGTCCCTGAAGCCGGAAGGCGTATCGTTCTGGGAAGACTCGAACGGCAGCGGCTGCGAAAACGATTTTCTGCTGCCGTACAGCAAGGTCGGCCCCTTCCTTACCGTCAAGGGCCGCGCCGCGCTCAGCGATTTATTGCCGAAGAACTAAGCAGCACCTCTGCCACCATCTCCGCCGTGGCGGCCGCCAGGGTCCAGCCCAGGTGGCCGTGGCCCGTGTTGTAGTACACGCCCGGCGCCTTGCCCGGCCCCACTTTCGGCAGCATGTCCGGGAGCATGGGGCGCAAGCCCGCCCACGGGATCACCTTGCGCGTATTGACGCCCGGAAAACACTGCTCCACCCAGCGCACCAGCGGGCGGATGCGGTCGGCGCGGATGTCGTCATTGAAGCCATTGAACTCCGCCGTGCCCGCCACTCTGAGCCGGTCTTCGCCCAGGCGGCTGCTGACCAGCTTGGTCGCGTCGTCGAGCAGGCTGACCTTCGGCGCCGCCGCGCGGCTGGCTGCGTCGTCGAGCTGCACCGTGATCGAATAGCCTTTCACGGGATACACATTCACGTGGTCGCCCAGCGAAGCCGCCATGGCGCGGCTGGCCGTGCCCGCGCAGATGACGACGGCGTCGAACACGCTGCTGTCCTCGCCCACGCCCACGCTGACGCGCACCTTGCCGTGTTCGCGCGCCAGCTCCGTTACCGCAGTGCCATAGCGGCACACCACGCCCAGGCGGCCGCAGGCGTCGGCCAGGCCGCTGGTGAATTTGTGGATGTCGCCCGTGGAATCGCTGTCCGTGTAGTAGCCGCCGTAAAAGTCGCCCTGCAAGGTCGGCTCGATGGCGCGCATTTCCTGCCGCGTGACGGCGCGCCGCTCCAGTCCGCCCTGCGCCAGCAGGCGCGACACGCCGGCCGCCCGCTCGAAGCCGCGCCGGTCACGGTAGACGTGCAGGATGCCGGCGCGGCGATGATCGAAATCAATATGCTCTTCCTGCGCCCAGGCAAACAAGTGTGCGCGCGCAGTGATCGCCAGGCGCGCCGTGGCGATGGTGTTGCGCTCGTAGGCGGGCATGGCGGCAAGGAATTGCGCAAACCAGCTCAGCTTGTGCCAGCTGGGCCAGGGATGCAGCAGCAGGGGCGCGTCGCGTCGCGCCATCCATTTCAGGGCGTTCAAGATCGTTGCCTTGTGGTTCCACACTTCCGCGTGCGAGGCCGACAACTGCCCGCCGTTCGCATACGACGTTTCCATGGCGGCGTAGCGGTGGCGCTCGATCAGGGTGACATTGACGCCCCGTTTCGCCAGCGCGTAAGCGGTGGTGACGCCCGTGATGCCGGCGCCCAGCACAGCCACCCGCGTCATGGTGGCGACACCTTGTGCACGACGGTATCGCCCGCCTGCAAGACGCTGCCGTCCGGCGCCAGCACGTCCATCCTGCGCACGGGCAAGCCCGAACCGCGCTGCAGCAAGGTCGAATGCGCCTCGCCCGCTTCGAACAATTGCGCCTCGCTCCACTGGCGCAAACCGACGACGACGGGAAACAGCGCCAGTCCCTTGGCTGTCAGCACGTATTCCTGGTAAGCCGTGCCGTCCGAAGCGGGCGCGACCGTAAAGATGCCCTCTTCCACCAGCGTGTGCAGGCGGTCGGCCAGGATGTTCTTCGCCACGCCCAGGCTTTTCTGGAACTCGCCGAACCGGCGCATGCCGTCGAAGGCGTCGCGCACGATCAGGAGCGACCAGCGCTCGCCGATCGCGTCGAGCGCGCGCGCCACGGGACAGGGGTCGGTTTTCAGGCTCTTGCGCTTGGCCACGGGCATTCTCCAGGATTGAGTGGTTGCATTTTAAAACTTCCCGGCGTAGACTCCAACTGGTTTTAATTTGAAACCACCTACATACAAGCCCATGCGCGATACGACGACTCCCCTCACCACCTCACTTCCCCCTTCCCTCGTCTGGCTGTTTGCCACGGCGGCCGGCCTCAGCGTGGCCAATGTGTATTACGCCCAGCCCTTGCTCGCCACCCTGGCGCAGGAATTCGGCATGACGGAAGCGGCCAGCGGCATGGTCATCACGGCCACGCAGCTCGGCTGCGCGCTGGCCCTGCTGCTGCTGGTGCCCCTGGGCGACATGCTGAACCGGCGCCGGCTGACCCTGTTCCAGCTGGGTTTGCTGGCCATCTCCCTGGCGGCGCTGGGCTGCGCCCGCTCCACGGCCGCCTTGCTGGGCGGCATGCTCCTGGTCGGCTTGCTGGGGACGGCCATGACGCAGGGCTTGATCGCCTATGCGGCCAGCGCGGCGGCCAGCCACGAGCGGGGCCGCGTGGTCGGCATGGCGCAGGGCGGCGTGGTGATCGGCTTGCTGTTGGCGCGCACCCTGTCCGGCGTGGTGGCCGATGTGGCCGACTGGCGCACCGTGTACTTTGTGTCGGCGGCCATCGCCTGCGCCCTGCTGTTGCTGCTGTGGCGCAAGCTGCCGCCGGCGCAGCCGGCCAGCCAGCGGCTGGCCTACGGCGCCCTGCTCGCCTCGATGGCGGGGATGTTGATGCACAACAAGGTATTGCGCGTGCGGGGCACGCTGGCCCTGCTGATGTTTGCCGTCTTCAATATTTTCTGGAGCGCCCTGGTGCTGCCCCTGACGGCGCAAGGCTACAGCCATGCGGCCATCGGCGCATTTGGTCTGGTGGGCGTGGCGGGGGCGCTGGGCGCGGCGCGCGCCGGGGCGCTGGCCGATAATGGCCGCGCGCAGTGGACGACGGGCGCAGCCCTGTTGCTGCTGCTGGTTGCGTGGCTGCCGCTCAGCTTTGCGGGCGCGGCCCTGTGGCCCTTGCTCGTCGGCATCATCGCGCTGGACCTGGCGGGCCAGGCCATCCACGTGACGAACCAGAGCCTGATTTTCAAGCAGGACAGCGACGCGCACAGCCGCCTGGTGGCGTGCTACATGCTGTTTTATGCAGTGGGAAGCGGACTCGGTGCGATTGCCGCCACCAGCGTGTATGCGCTGGCGGGCTGGCATGGGGTATGCGCGCTGGGCGCGGCGGTCAGCTTGCTCGCCCTGCTGTTCTGGCGGCTGACCTTGCCTGCTGAAAAAACTGAGAGCGCCTAACAGAACCGTAGCGAGCGGCAGTGAGTTGCGGCTGAGAAGCGCAGCTGTGCGGACGCACAGTGAGCATCGGAGGCCGCAAATCGCGACGCGCAGTAGGTTATGTTAGGTGCTTAGTTCAGCATGGCCGTGGCGGAACCATGGCGGTAGGTTTTCAAGGCGTCCGGCTGGATCTGGATCAGCGAACCGCTGACTTTAATCAAATGCAAGTCCGTCAACTGGTGCAGCACGCGCGACAGGGTGGCGGGCGCCAGGTTCAGGAACGATGCCAGCAGACTTTTCTTCAGGTCCAGCTTGACCTCGTTCGAACGCTGCTGGTCCGACGCTTGCAGCAGGTACTCGACCACGCGCTGGGTGGCGTTCTGCACGGAGCAGCGCTCCACGTTGCGGATAAAACCCATCAGGTGATGCGACAGGCTGTTCATCATCTGGCGCGCGATACGGGGCGACTGGTCCAGCAGGCGCAGCAGCGCGTGCGGCGGAATGCGCAGCAGCAGGCAGTGCTCGAGCGCTTCGGCGCAGAACGGATACGGTTCATCGAGGAAAATCATGGCTTCGCCGAAACTCTGGCCCGGGCGGATCAGTTCCAGTACCTTGTCGGTACCTTCCATGGAAAACACGCTCAGCTTGACGAGGCCGAAGACCACCACATAGGCGCCTTCCGCCACTTCGCCCTTGCGGAACAGCACTTTGCCTTTTTCCACTTCGACGCGCACGACATCCTGGCGCAATTGCTCTAATTGCGAAGGGGAAATATGGCGAAACAGAGCCTGGCTCGATAGCAAGCCATCGACGTTGACCTTATGCATGACACTCTCTTATTAGATTAGCGAATGACTAAGAGTGTAATGCGCAGGCACGGTCAAGGCCATACGTCAAAGGAACTAGGGTTGTCTAGGCCGGAACGCCATGCAGATCAAACAATCGCGCATTCCTTGCGCACTATTTGCACTTTGTTTGATCTTTATTTGCTCAACTCGCGCTCGACGGCATACACGGCGATCTGCACGCGGCTGCTGAGCTTAAGCTTTTTGAGGATGTTTTGCACGTGGATTTTCACCGTGCTTTCGGCCACATCGAGCTGGCGCGCGATTTCCTTGTTGCTCAATCCTTGCGCCAGGCAAGCCATGGCTTCGCGTTCGCGCGGCGTCAGCTTGTCATAGTCGGCCTGGGGCGCGTTCTGCCCCGCGCGGAACTGCGACACGAGCTTGGCCGTCATGGCGTCGGCGATCACGGATTCGCCGGCGGCGGCGCGGCAAATGGCCTGGCCCAGCTGCTCGGCTTCGATATTTTTCAGCAGGTAGCCGCGCGCGCCCGCGCGCAGGGCCGCGCCCAGGTCGGCCGCGTTTTCCGACACGGTCAGCATCAGCACGACCATCTGCGGCAAGTCCTGCAAGATCAGCTGCAGCGCCTCGACGCCGGACACGCCGGGCATGTTCAAGTCCATCAGCACCACGTCGGGCCGCAGTTCGGCCGTCAGGCGCACGCCGTCCAGCCCGTTCGATGCCTCGCCCACCACCTGGAATTGAGGATTGCGCTGCAGCAGCAGCTTGACGCCGCTGCGCAGCAAGGTGTGGTCGTCGACCAGCAGGATTTTGATTGGTGCGTTCACTATGTTTGTGGCCTGATAGGGATAAGTCATCTGTTACGCGGCCTGGCGCCGGGCTGCCGGCAAGGCCAGCGAGATCGTCGTGCCGCCGCCGGGCGTGCTGTCGATGGCAAATTGCGCACCGAGCCGCTCGGCTCTTTCCTGCATGATACGCAAGCCGATCTGCAATTCCGTTTTCTTGTCGCGCAGGTTGGCGGCGAAGCCTTCGCCATCGTCACGCACCTGCAGCGCGAAATCGCGCCCGTTGACCACGCGCAGCGCCACGTTGCTCGCCTGCGCGTGCTTGCGGATATTCGACAGCGCTTCCTGCACGATGAACAGGATCTGCAGCTGCTGCTCGGGCGCCAGCGGCGCGCCATTGCCGCTCATGTCCAGGGTGCCGACGACGCCCGTCTGCAGCTCGAACTTGGCCAGCACTTCCGACAGCTTGCTTTCCAGGTCGCTGCCATGCCAGCGCGTGCGGAAATTGACCAGCAATTCGCGCACGTCCTGGTAGCTTTGCTCGACGCCCATGCGCATCAGCGGCAACACTTCGGCCGCTTCGTCGAGCTGGCCCCGGCGCACGGAATCGTCGAGCATCTGCACTTGCAGGCTGATGAAGTTGAGGCTTTGCGCGATGCTGTCATGCAAGCCTTCGGCCAGCAGGCTGCGTTCGCGCGCCACGGCGAATTCCTTTTCGCGCGCGATCAGGCGCTGGTTTTCGATGGCGATGCCCAGGCTCTGGCCCAGCGTTTCCAGCCAGCCCTGCTGCTGCGCATGCACGGCTTGCGGGCGCGCAAAGTGCAGCGAAAAACTGCCCACCACCTGGTCGCGCGCGAGGATGGGAAAGACGGCGATGGCGATAAATCCTTCGTCCTGGCAACGGTAGCGCTGCAAGGCATCGACCTGGCGGAAATCGCGGATCTGGATCACGCCCTGCGCCACGGCCGCGCCGCACAGGCAATCGTTGTTGCGGATGCAGTGTTCCTCTTCCACCATGGCGTCGGAAATGCCCTCGTGCACGATGATGTGCACGGTATCGTGCTGCGGATCGAGGATGCGCACGGTGCCCCCTTCCGCTTGCGCGAACTGCATCACGTGGCGCAGGAAGCCGCGGCACAGCGCATCGATGGCGTGCTGTCCCGCCAGCAAGGTGGAAATCTCGTGCAGGGTGGCCAGCTGGCGTTCCTGCGCGGCGCTCAGGCCCGACTCGGCTTGCGCCAGGCGGCGCTGGCGCCAGCGCGACGCTGGAAGTTGTTTGCGGGAAGATTGACTGCGCGGCGCATGCATGAAGAACTCGAATCTGAAAAGTGGTGCGCCCGGCAAGCGCTGCGGCTTGCCGGGCTGGTAAAGGTTACAAACGGATCTCGGTACCGAGCAGCTTGACGAACTGCGCCAGCCAGGCCGGGTGCGCGGGCCAGGCGGGCGCCGTGACGAACTGGCCATCCGTGACGGCGTCCGTGACGGCGATGTCGGCATACGTGCCGCCCGCCAGCTTCACTTCCGGCGCGCAGGCGGGATAGGCGGAAATGCGCTTGCCGCGGATGACGTCGGCGGCGGCCAGCAACTGCGCACCGTGGCAGACGGCCGCGACAGGCTTGCCCGCCTCGGCGAAATGGCGCACGGCGGCGATGACTTTCTCGTTCAGGCGCAGGTATTCGGGGGCGCGGCCGCCGGCGATCATCACGGCGTCATACTGGGCCGGGTCGATGTCGTCGAAGCTGGCGTTCAGGGTGAACAAATGGCCCGGCTTTTCCGTGTAGGTCTGGTCGCCCTCGAAATCGTGGATGGCCGTCTTGATCGTCTCGCCGCTCTTCTTGCCGGGACACACGGCATGCACGGTATGGCCGAGCATCAGCAGGGCCTGGAACGGCACCATCGTCTCATAATCTTCTGCAAAATCGCCGGTCAAAAACAGAATTTTCTTCGCTGCCATTTAGTTCTCCTATGAAAGATTGATCCCATATCCTTGCCTGCAGGACACACCGCAAGCCGTATCTTAGCGCGACTTGGCAACCATACTGGATATTTATCAAACTTTTGCGTCTTGATCGAGGATTTTACAGGCTGAGGCAGAATTTTTTACAGGCTGGCAGGTCAAACTCGGACGCCCCCACTCGAAAGCCTGGCCATGCACACCGCCACCAGCCCCCTTGCTGTGCCTGCCCTGATCCGCATCTTCGACCATTTTGCCGATGCGCAGCAGGCCCGCAGCGCCCTGCTCGACGATGGTTTCCCCGCGCACGCCGTGCAGCTCGACACGGTCGACGACGAGGCCGTCCCCACCGTCCCCATACAGGGCAAGGCCGCGTGGCGCGGCATGTTCCGCCTCGTCGTAGCCATCGGCAATGCGCAGGAACGGGAACGGGCGCACGCCATCGTGCAGGCGCATCACGGCTGCGATATCGACCAGCGCACGGCCAGCCACGCGGGCGGCCGGCGCGCAGGCGTCGCTACGCTCGCTGGCTGAGGCGCTCTCCCCCGCGCGGCCAAATTATGGCAAGATCAAGCTTCCTTCATTCCTCAGTGGAACTTGCCATGATTTTTGAAATTGCCCACATCCAGATCAAATCGGCCACGCACGCTGCCTTCGAAGCGGCCGTGACGAAAGCCATCCCCCTGTTCCAGCGCGCGCGCGGCTGCGAGTCGATGCGCCTCGAGCGCTCGATCGAAAACGGCGACGCCTACCGCCTCGTCGTGGGCTGGACGACGCTGGAAGACCATACCGTGCATTTCCGCGGCAGCGACGACTTCCAGGCGTGGCGCGGCCTGGTGGGCGAATTCTTTGCCGCCCCGCCCCAGGTCGAGCACATGAACACGGTAGTGACGGGCTTCTAGACAGGCACCTACACTGCCGGGTGGTGAAACACTTGCCGCAAGTAAGCGAGGAAAGTTTCATCCTTGCACAGGGTCTTGCCCGGCGAATCCGACAGTTTCGCCACGGACTGGCCATTGCAGCGCACCAGTTTCATGACGATGTTGAGCGGCGTCAAACCGACATCGTTGGTGAGATTGGTGCCGATGCCAAAGCCCGTCATGATGCGGTCGGCGAAGTGCTGGTACAGGGCAAACGCCTTGTCCAGGTCCAGGCCGTCGGAAAATACGAGGCGCTTGGTATTGGCGTCGATGCGCAGGGCCGCATAGTGGGCCAGCGCCTTCTCGCCCCACTCGACGGGGTCGCCCGAATCGTGGCGCAAGCCGTCGAACAGCTTGGCGAAATACAGGTCGAAGTCGGCCAGGAAGGCGTCCATTCCCACCACGTCCGTCAGGGCGATGCCCAAGTCGCCCCGGTATTCCTGCACCCAGTCTTCCAGTGCCGCCTTTTGAAAGTCGCGCAGGCGCACGCCAAACGACTGGAACGATTGCATGTATTCATGGGCCATGGTGCCGATCGGCACGATGCCGAGCTTTTTCGCCAGGTAGACATTCGACGTGCCCTTGAAATACTCGGGCACCTCGCGCGCCAGGCGCTGCACCACCTCGTCATGCCAGGCGCCGGAAAAGCGCCGGCGCACGCCGAAATCGGAAAATTCGAATGGATGCTTGCGCCTTGGCAGCTTGCCGAACTCCTTCACGGCCGCCACTTTCAATCCCAGGCGGTGGCGCCCTTCGCGCATGGCCGCATCGAGGTCGAAACGGCGGAAATACAGTTCGTTGATGATGTACAGCACGAAAATCTCGAAGCCCATCACGTGCACTTGCGGCCCGGCCGCGTGCACGAGCAAGGTGTCGCCATCCGTGCTGACGTCGATGAATTTTCGCTGGAAGCGGAACACCGTCAAGAAGTCGACGAAATCGCTCTTCATGAAGCGCAGGGTGCGCAGATAGGCCAGCTCGTCGTCGGCAAACGACATCGAGCATAAATGGTCGAGCTGTTCCTCCAGTTCGCCCTTCAGTTCGGCCAGGGGAAAGGCCGTGGCGTTGCGGCAGACAAATTCGTATTCGGTATGAGTATTCGGATGACCGTGCAGCAATGCTTGCCACATTGTAAATTTATACAGATCGGTTTCCAGCAAACTGCGCACTATCGGGGTCATGTGTGTTTTCTCCAACTTCCTGAAGCCAGAATAGTACGCCACTGCAAGCATTTCAGCAGGACACAATCGACAATGGCTCAGGCAATCGCATTCGCCTGCAGTTCGGGCAAGACGTCGGCAGACGTGGCCAGCCGCGCGCCGCGCGCTTGCATGGCGGCCAGGAAGTCGCGCTGCTGTGATGCAAAGCCCGTGACGGGGCTCATGCAGTCCGTCAGCAAGACCAGGCGCGACAGGGCCTGCCGTCCCTGCTGCGCTTGCAGGTAGTCGGCGATGTGCTCGGTGCTGGCTTTCACGCAATGGCTGCCCGCTTCGCCGGTGACATAAATCTGCTGCGCCGGCAGCAAGGTATCGAGGAAGGCGCGGTTGAGCTGGGTGGCGGCATCCTGCGGATCGGGCACTTCCGCCATGACGGCCGAGTAATGCTCGGTCCATGGGTTCGAACCCTTGCTCAGCTTGGCCACCACTTGCAGCCGCTCCACTTCCCACGCGTTGTAGGCGGCGCGTACGGCCGCATGGACATTCTGCCCCCAGCTGCCGATCTCGCAATGCACGGGCCACACCATCAATTGATAGCGCCCCGCTTGCTGCAAGGCATCCAGATAAGCCAGCGCGCGCGGCAAGGCGCCGCTGGCGGCGGGCAGGAACAGGCGGTCGCGCACCTGCTGCGCGCTGATCTGCGTAAATGGCGGCACGGCGCCGCCATCGCCCGTGCGCCAGAAGGCGGGGTGGGCGATGTCGTAGCGGTGGTGCGCGTCGAGCGTGATGCTGATCTGCGTCAAACCGCCTCCCCCTTCGCGGATCAATTGCGCCACGCGCAGCATATCCTGGTGGGCGCCGGGCACGGCCAGCGCCGGTGCGGCATCTGGCGGCAGCCATGCGGCGGGCAAGTCGCAAAAATCGTTTTGCGGATCGATGACGAGCAGGTGCAACTGGCGTTTCATGGCGGTCCTCTGGCGTGGCAATAGTTCGCATGATACGGGCAACTGCGCCGGCGCGCCTGCACCGGCTACGCCCGGACTGTGCTCACTCGCAATAACTTGCGCCGAAACAAGCCACGCGACGCTTCAGGGATGGAAGACATAGCGGCGCTGGCGCCGCTCGACAAGCTTGACGGCCACCTCGCCCGCTTCCGCCACGGCGTCCGCTTCCGTTGTAAACTGGTGGTCGGCCGATACCCGGCGCTTTTTCACCAGGTTGACCCGGTGCATGGGGTTGCGCGACGGGGCATAGATGGCGACGTAGGCGCCCCATAGCTTGCAGCCCCGCAAGGGTTCCGCCGTGTAATTCACCTCATAAAAATCAACATACTTTATCGGCACGATGTTCGCTCCAAAAATGACATGGCCGGACAGCTTGTCTCTACGGACTGACGCGGTAAAAAGGTAAAACCATGCGTTCACGCCTGCTCGGGATACCCGATGCGGCTTTGTTTTTATAACGCGGCATAGGAGAAAATGGATGAATGACTACCTCATCTTCATGCACGACGACACGGAAACACCGGTGGACGTCGCCACGCCGGCCTGGGAAGATTACTTCGCCATGCTCAGGGCCAGCGGCCGCTTCTGCGGCGGCAGTTCCATCGGTCCCGGTATCTGCGTGCACCGGTCCGGCCAGGCCAAACCGGTGACGCCACACTTGTCAGGTTATATACGTGTACAAGCTGAAAGTATAGACGATGCAAAAAAATTGTTAATCGGAAACCCCGTACTGAACGCAGGGGGGACGGTGGAAATCCGCGAGCTGCCGCGCGACTGACACGGCGTCGCCGGCCCCCTACTTTCCGGCCTCGGCCGCGGAATGCATGGACCACACGACGCTGAGGATTTTCCATTCGCCATCGCGCTTGACCATTTGCCACGCTTCCACGCCATAGTTGGACAATTTATTGCCGACGAGGAATTCGTAGTCGAAGTTGACCCACGCGACATGGCGGTCCTGGGTGATCTTGACGTTGTAGAATTTTTCTTCCGTGCGCTGCGGTTCGCGCTTGATGAAGTTGGCGAAACCGACATAGCCGGCCGCCCCGACGCCGTCGAAGTGGACGTCCGTCGTGTCGCGCATTTTCTTGATGAAATCGTCGTCGGCAGGCGAGGCGAACAGGATGTTCGTATGCAGCAGCAGCGACGACAGCAGCTTGACATCCTTGGCGATCAGGGCCGCCTGGAAGTCGGCGACGACTTTTTCGATGGCGCGGATATCTTCGGGCGTGGAAGCGTGGCGCCCCACGTGGGGCGGCGCCACGGGCGCAGTTTGCGCCAGCGCAATGCCTGCTGAAAACAAAGAACATCCGAACAATATTGCGCTTGCCAACTTGTGCATGAGGGACTTTCATGGCGAACCGCTCGCCGGGCCGGCACGGGGCGTGCCGCCGGCAAGCTTATGTCAACCATGGCAGATTGGCAATCCCCCTTTGGAACTAGAGGCGACCCTGATTCAGGCAGCCAGAGCTTCGATCGACGCGCGGCCCTTGGCAATCGCGCTGCTGACGGCTTCCTCGCCCATGGCCACGCCTTCGGCTTGCACGAACTCGATCTCGGTGATGCCGATGAAGCCCAGCGCCGTGCGCAGATAAGTGCTCAGGTAGTCATACGCGGCGCCGGGGCCTTCGCTGTAGACGCCGCCGCTGGCCGTGAAAATGACCGCTTTCTTGCCCGTGGCCAGGCCGACCGGGCCCGTCGCCGTGTACTGGAACGTGCGGCCCGCGCGCGCCACGTGGTCGATCCACGCCTTCAGGGTCGAGGGCACGGAAAAGTTGTACATGGGCGCGGCCAGCACCAGCACGTCGGCCGCCAGCAATTCGTCGACCAGGGTATCGGACAATTGCACGGCCGCTGCCGCGTGCGCGCTGCGCTGGTCGGCCGGCGTGAAGAAGGCGCCCATCACCTCTTCCGTCAAGTGCGGCACGGGCTGCGCCGCCAGGTCGCGTTCGACCACGCTGGCGCCTTGCGCGGCCAGTTTGGCGACGAATTCGCCGGACAATTGACGAGAAAGGGAACCGCTGTTGCGCACGCTGCTATTAATGTATAAGACCTTGCTCATGAAGTGCTCCTGTGAAAACGGGTGACGGGAATGGCCGCATCGCAGCCCTTGTACACAGCATAGTTCGGGTCTACCATCGAGAAAACCGTGTAAATATAAATGATTAGCATCGAATTTCTAGATATGGAGTCAGCATGAGAGAACCGGGCCAACCTTCGCTCGACCAGTTGCGCGTGTTTGTCGCCGTCATCGACGCGGGCGGTTTCGCCCACGCGGCGCGCCAGTTGCACCGCACGCAGTCGGTGATCAGCTACACCATCGCCAACCTGGAAGAACAACTGAACGTGGTGCTGCTCGACCGCGGCAAGCGCAAGCCCACCCTGACGGACGCGGGCAAGGCCCTGCTGGCCGACGCGCGCGCCGTGGCCCTGAAGGTCGACGGCATGCGTGCGCGTGCCAAGGCCTTGGCCGGCGGGCTGGAGGCGGAAGTGTCGGTGGTGGTCGACGTGATGTTTCCCACCTGCGTGCTGGTGCGCGTGCTCGAAGCGTTCCAGGCGCAGTTCCCCACCGTCGCCCTGCGCCTGCGCATCGAGGCGATGGGCGCCGTGGCGCAACTGGTGATGGATGGCAGCTGCCACATCGGCCTCGGTGGCTGGATGACGGCCACGGCCAGCGTCTTCGAGCGCCTGGCCGTGGGCCACGTGCGCCTGATTCCCGTGGCAGCGCCCAGCCACGCGCTGGCGCAGCTGGCAGGCCCGATTCCCTCCAACGTGGCGCGCGAACACGTGCAGCTGGTACTCAGCGACCGCAGCGTGCTGACGGAAGGCCAGGATTTCGGCGTGCTGGGATTGCGCAACTGGCGCCTGGGCGACCTCGGTTCCAAGCACGCGCTGCTGCGCGCGGGCCTGGGCTGGGGCAACATGCCCGAAGCGATGGTGCGCGACGACCTGGCGGAAGGCCGCCTGGCGCACCTGCCGCTGGCCGTCGACAATGGCGAAAATTACCCGATTTACCTGATCCAGCGCGCCGACACGCCGCCGGGCCAGGCGGGCAAGTGGCTGACGGAGCGGTTCGCGGAACAGTTGCCGCTACTGGCACAAGTCTTCTAGAAGCGCGCGCGGGCGGGTATCATGCGCGCATACATTGATCAGCATCAGAAGGAACCACATGGCCGGCATCGACGACTTCGTCAACAAACAAAAACCTGGCGCGCGCTTCGTCATCACGGCGCAGATGCTGCGCATGACGCCGCAGCAATTCGATTCGCTGGCGCAGGAATGGATGGAAGACGGCGGCCCCGGCTTCGACGTGGCCGGCATCCCGCACCGGGTGGTCGTCGACGGGCAGTTCTATATTGCCCGGCTCACCGTGCAGCGGCACGGCGAGCCGGCATAAGGCCTAATCGACGCCCAGCACGTGCAGGCGGCGCCGCAGGCGCGCCACTTCTTCCGACAAGTCGACCACCAGCGCGGCCAGTTCGGCGTTCGCGTCGAACACGGATTCGATTTCGTGCAGGCGGCGCGCGCGCACCAGGTCCAGGCTGGTGAAGCGCCAGGCCGTGAGTTGCCCCGCCGGCGGGCCATTTTGCAGCAGCACGCCCGTCTGCACGTGCTGCACCACCCAGTCCGGCTCCACGGCGCAGGCGCGCGCCAGTTCTTCCAGGCTCAGGGCACGGTCTTCGAGCAATTCGCCAATTACCTTGTTTGTCATGATTTACCCTCCCAGCTTCTGGCGCGGATTGAAAGCCATCTCGCGCGCCATGGTTGCATACAGTTCGCGCGCCTTGTCATCGTTCGCTGGCGGCAGCACCACTTCCAGCAGCAGATACAGGTCGCCCGGCTGGGCGGCGGGGATGCCCCGTCCCTTCAGGCGCAGCTTGCGCCCCGTCTGCGAATTGGGCGGTACGCTGACGGACACCGTGCCCGATGGCGTGGGCACGTCGATCTCGCCGCCCAGCGCCGCTTCCCACGGCGTGACGGGCACCGTCTCGAAGACGTCGCGCCCTTCCACCTTGTAGCGCGCATCGGGCCGGAAGCGGATTTCCAGGTACAGGTCGCCGGCGGGCGCGCCGCCGCTGCCCGGATTGCCCTGCCCCTTCATGCGCAGCTGCTGGCCCTCCGTGACGCCTTTCGGTATCGTCACTTCCAGCGTGCGTTCGCGCGTCACCACGTGGCCTTGCGCATCCGCCTCGGGCACGCGCATGACGATATGGCGCTTGGCGCCCTGGTAGCTGTCCTGCAAATCGATGGTGATGGCGGCGTGGCTGTCCTCGCCCTGCATCTGGAACGTGCTGTTGGCGCGGCGCCGCCCGCCCACGTGGGCGAACAGGTCGGCAAAGAAGTCGCTGTCGTCGGCGCCCGACGATTCGTAGCCCGCACCCCAGTCCGGCGGCGGTCGGAAAGGTTCTCCCTTGGGATGGCCCTGCGCGCTGCGCCCCAGTTCATCGTAGGCGGCGCGCTTTTCCGCGTCGCCCAGCACGCCGTAGGCTTCGTTGAGGGCCTTGGTGCGCTTGTCGGCGTCCGGCTCCTTGCTCACGTCGGGATGGTATTTGCGTACCAGCTTGCGGTACGCCTTCTTGATCTCGGCCTCGGTCGCCGTCTTTTCGACGCCAAGTTCCTTGTAATAATCCTTGTATTCCACCGTGCCTGCTCCCCATGGTTGAAGTGCCTATGGGAAGAGTACACGAATTGGCGCCGATGGCGCGTGCGCACAATACAACACCGCCCGCGGGACTGGGGTCGCGCGGGCGGCAGCAGGGAAGCGGAAACGCCTAGCGCACGCGGCGCAGCGAGGAAATGCGGCGGTCCAGGCCATGGTGCAGGCGGCCGTAGCTGCCTGGCCCCATCACCACGCAGCGGCCGCGGAAGTTGGCGTCGACGCAGAATTCCCAGCGGCCGTAATTGACGACGATCGATTCGGCGCGGTCGTTGAAGCCGTAGCGGCTCAAGTCATGCACTTCGCGGTCCAGGCGCACGGGTCGGCCGCGCATGCCCGCATCGGGGAACATCAGCACGGCGCCATTCATGTCGGGACGGTGGCCGCCGCCATGGCCGTGACCAGGATACGGGCGTTCCGGCTCCGGATACGGGCGGTTCGGCCGCGGCGGGTAGGGACGGTGATCGCCGCCGCCATGGCCCGGCCGGCCCACTTCGCGCACGGAGGAAACGGCGTCGTTCATGCCCGGCATGGTGTCGTAGCGGCCCGGTCCCAGGGTACGGCAGTTGCCACGGTAATTGGCGTCCTTGCACACTTCCCAGGTGCCCGAGCGCACGATGATGCTGGAGGTCTTGTCGTTAAAGCCCATGCGCGACAGATCGCCCGTATCGGAGCGCAGGGTGACCGGGCGGCCGCGGAAACCGGCATCCTCGAACAGGGTGATTTCGCCCGCCGATGCGGCAAGGGGGGCGAGAAAGGTGGCGGCGCACAGCAGCGCGGGCCGGAAAGATCGAACCATGACAACTCCAATACTGAGACATTTTCGCCAGTGTAGTCCAGGCGGCAGGCGGCGAGTGTAACAAAGGGCAAGCAAATGTCAGCACACGGCAGGGAATGTAAAAACCGCCTGGCGGGGTCAACCCGGCAGGCGGCCTGTCAGTACCGCGTCAAGACGCGATCAGCGCACGCGGCGCAGCGAGGAAATCTGGTTTTCCATGCTGTTCAGGCGGCCGTATTCTCCCGGCCCGATCACTTCGCAGCGGCCGCGGAAGTTCGAATCGCTGCACACTTCCCACTGCCCCTCGTTGACGACGATGGACGAGGCGCGGTCGTTGAAGTTGTAGCGCACCAGGTCTTCCGCATTGCGGTCCAGCGCCAGCGGTTCGCCGCGCATGCCCGCTTCGGGGAACAGCAGGACGGCACCGCGCTGCTGGTACTGCTGTTGCGGATACTGCTGCTCGTATTGCGGCCGCTGGTACTGCTGCTCATACTGCTGCTGGCGGCGCGCTTCGCGCTCGTCGACCATGCGCGCCGACGAGACGCGCCCATCGAGGCCGCGCCCCAGGTCGTCGTGGCGGCCGGGGCCGAAGATGCGGCACACGCCGTTGTAGTTCGAATCGCTGCACAGCTGCCAGTAGCCGTTGTAGATGACGATGCTCGTGGTGCGGTCGTTGAAGCCGATACTGACGAAATCGTCCGTATCGCGGTTCAGGCGCGCCGAGCCGCCATTCTGCCCCGCGCCCGAATACACTTCCAGGGTGCCGCCACGGCCATAGCCGCCATGGCCGCGGTCCGGATCGCGCCCGGGGCGTCCCGGATTGTAGCCGTCGCCGCGCCCCGATTCGCGCACCGAACTGATGGCGTCGTTCATGCCCGGCATCGAGCGGTACTCGCCCGGCCCCAGGGTCTTGCAATTGCCGCGGAAGCCGGCATCGGTACACACGTCCCAGGTTCCTGAACGCACCAGGATGCTCGATGTCTTGTCGTTGAAGCCAAAGCGCGACAAATCGTCCGTCGTCTCGCGCAGGTTCACGGCGCGGCCCCGGAAATTATCATCCTCGAACAAGGTGATATCGCCCGCATGGGCGGTTGCATGCGCCCCCAGCGAGAGCAGCAAGGTCGCCGCGCATGCCAGCGCGTGTTTGAAAGGGCCCGTCATGATTAACTCCATTCTTCATTCTTTGGTGATGATACGCCTGGCCAAAACGCCAGGGTGTTAGTGTAACAAATACAAGGCCTCGGCGAAGGCCCGGTCGCGCATTCAATACAGGCGACGCAGCGAGGAAATGCGCTTTTCCAGCGTCGCGCCCAGGGTTTCATACTTGCCCGGTCCCATGCGCTCGCAGGTGCCGCTGAACTGCGAGTCCGTGCACACTTCCCAGGTGCCTTCATGGATGGTCATGGAGGCGGCCTGGTCGTTGAAGTTCAGGCGCACCAGGTCGCTGACGTCGCGGTTCACCTGCAGCCCGGGGCCATTCAGGAACGCGCGGCCGTACAACACCACCAGTCCCTCGTTATTCTGCGGACGGTTCTCTTCGCGCGGATCGACGAGGCGCGCCGACGACACGCGCCCGCTCAGGCTGCCCAGGTCATCGTGGCTGCCAGGTCCGAACACGCGGCAGCTGCCGCGGTAGTTGGAATCGCTGCACAGCTGCCAGTAGCCATATTCGATGCGCGCGCTGCTGGCGCGGTCGTTGAAGCTGATGTCGACCAGGTCGTCGCGGTCCGCGTTGATGCCGGCAGACGCGCCGCGCTGGCCGCCGTCCGCATACAGTTCCAGCGCCGCGCGGCGGCCGCCGCTGCTGCTGCTGCCGCCGACTTCGCGCACGGATGAAATCTTGTCGTTCATGCCCGGCATCGAGCGGTAGTCGCCGCGTTCCAGCGTCTTGCAATCGCCCTTGAAATCGGAATTCGTGCACACTTCCCAGCTGCCCGACTCGACCTGGATGCTCGACGCGGCGTCATTGAAATTGACGCGCGACAGGTCATCGGTCGTATCGCGCAAGACCACCACCCTGCCCTTGAAATTATCGTCGGTGTACAGGCGGATCTCGCCGGCCTGCGCCGCGAGGTGGACAAACAGCGAACTGGCGCACAGCAGGGCAAAAGCGAACGGGCGATTCATGGGGCGGTCTCCGGTGGCGGCAAAGGCAAGTGATCGACATGACAACTGATGCCAGTGTAGCCATCCGTAGAAAAAACGGTGTAACAAAGTATGAGAAAAGGACAACAAATTGTTACCAAAAGCAATAACCGGCCCTGCGGGAGCCGGTTATTGCCATTTCGCTGACGCGCTGCCCCGCGTCAGCGCACTTCGCGCACCGACGAGATGCGGTTGCTCAGGCGCTCCAGGCTCGCGTATTCACCGGGTTCCAGGGTGCGGCAGCGGCCGCGGAAATCCACGTCCTCGCACACTTCCCAATAGCCGGAGCGCACGCGCACGCTTTGCACCGTGTCGTTGAAATCGCGTTCGCGCAAATCGGCCGAGGCATTGCGCACGGTCAAGCTGCGGCCGGCGAAATCGTCGCGGGTATAGAAGGTCAGTTCGCCGCCCAGCGAGCGCCCCGGCAAATGGCCGCGCTCGCGGTCGCGGTCACGGCGGCCGTCCCAGTCGCGCCCCCGGTCGCGGTCGCGGCCCGGATAACCATCCCAGCCGCCGCGCACTTCGCGCAGCGAGGTGATCTTGTTGGCATGGCCGTCCAGCGATGGATACTCGCCCGCCTCGAGCAGGAAGCAGGCGCCGCGGAAATCGGCTTCCTCGCACGCTTCCCAGCGGCCCGAGCGCACGCGGATGCTTTGCGTCGTGTCGTTGAAACGGACCTCTTCCAGGTCGGCGACGGCGTCGCGCACGGTGTGCGAGCGGCCGTGATAATCGTCGCGCGAATACAGCGTCAGTTCGCCTGCGCCGGCCAGTTCGGCCGTCATGGCGGCGCCCAGCAGCAGGGCGCAGTTCAAAGCTTTCTTCAACATGGTCTTACTCCATAGTCAGGGTACTGCGGTTGACTATTTGGTCATTTTGCCAAATAGAGCGCGCAGTCTATCCGCGACTGGCCCACTTAGCTGTAACAAATGATTACCGCGCGCTGCCCCCGGGGGCGGCACGGCGGACAAGCACGGCGAATGCCGGTAGAATCTTGTGTTTAGTCAAGCTTGCCGACCATGCCGCACACTACCTCGTTCACCCTGCCCGCCGTCCGTACTGAAATTTCTTCGCTGTGGAAGCTGGCATGGCCCATCCTGATCGGCCAGCTGGCCACCGTCGGCATGGGCGCGGCCGACGTGGCGATGACGGGCCATACGAATCCCGAGGAACTGGCCGCCGTCTCGCTGGGCGCGGCCATCTGGTCCATCGTACTCGTCACCGTGAGCGGCATCATGATGGCGATCAATACGCTGGTGGCGCATGAAATCGGCGCCGCGCGCCACGACCGGGTGCCGCACATCGTGCGCCAGTCGCTGTGGAAGGCGCTGCTCGTGGGCCTCGTGGCTTGCCTGCTGACGAACATGGCGGCGCTGGTGTTCGACCACCTGATGCTGGAGCCAAACGTGGCGGCCAAGGCCAAGCTGTTCGTGCACATCATCAGCTGCGCGCTGCCGCCGTTCGCCGCCTACCGCGCGCTGTACGGCTACAGCACCAGCATCAACCAGACCAAGCCCGTGATGGTCATCGCGCTGGCCGCGCTGGGCCTCAATATCCTCGTCAACTACCTGCTGATCTACGGCCACTGGGGCATGCCGAAGATGGGCGGCGTGGGCTGCGCCGTGGCCACCACCTGCTGCGTGTGGATGATGTTGCTGGCCATGCTGGCCTGGATCAAGATCGCGCCCGCCTACCGCGCCACGTACCCGTTCACGCACTGGGAAGGGCCGCAGTTGTCGTCCATCGGCCCCATGCTGCGCCTGGGCCTGCCCATCGGCGTGACCTACTTTGCCGAAGTGAGCGCGTTTGGCGTCATCAGCCTGCTGGTGGCGCGCTTCGGCGTGATCCAGGTGTCCGCGCACCAGATCGCCCTGAATTTCTCGTCCGTCGTCTTCATGGTGCCGCTCACGTTCGGCATCGCGCTGGTCACGCGCGTGGGCCACGCCGTGGGCGAAGCCAATCTGCGCCGCGCGCGCTTCATTTCGTGGGTGGGCGTGGCCATGTCGCTGACGGCGGCCATCGTCTCGGCCACCGTCATCACCGTGTTCCGCCACCAGATCGCGCAAGCCTACACGTCCGACCCGCAAGTCCAGGCCCTGTGCGCGCAGCTGCTGCTGTTCGCCGCCCTGTTCCAGCTGTCCGACGCGACGCAGGTGGCCACGTCCTGCGCCATCCGCGGCTACAAGGTGACGCGCCAGCCGATGCTGATCCAGCTGCTGGCCTTCTGGGGCTTCTCGCTGCCGATCGGCTACGTGCTGGGCCTCGCGCCAGCCGGCTTCCCCTGGTCGCCGGCCGAGCCGATGGGCGCCGCCGGTTTCTGGATCGGCCTCGTCACGGGTTTGACGGTCGCCGCCGTGCTGCTGACCTGGTACTTGAACCGGCTGTCGCTGCAACGCCTGCGCGCGGCGCATTGAAACAATGCATGGAACACAGGGCGGCGCGCAATTTATGCATGCCGCCCTCCCTGCTTCGCCATACAAAGCCCCAGCGCTGCACTCTTTCCGCCAAAGTAAAGAAGGCAATTGCCGGATTATTCCGTGGCTGGCCCTATCGCATTAAACGCCGTGCTCTGGTATCGTTTGCTGTCAAGCATCTTCTTGACATCCCTTTACAATCACCGAGACATCCATGCGTTTTATTCTTTGTTTTCTGGCCGCGATGGCCAGCGTTCCCGCATCGGCTGAAAAGCTGACCCTGGAACGCATCCACGCCGATCCGGCGCTGGCCGGCCCCGGCGTGCGCAACCTGAAGGTCTCGCCCGACGGCGAGCGCGTCACGTTCCTGCGCGGCCGCTCGGACAACCAGTTCCAGCTCGACCTGTGGGAATTCAAGCTGAAGGACAAGAGCACGCACCGCCTGGTCGACTCGAAGGCGCTGGTGCCGAATGAAACGATTTCGCCCGAAGAGCAGGCGCGCCGCGAACGCGAGCGCACGGCCAGCCTGAACGGCATTCTCAGCTACAGCTGGTCGCCGGACGGCAAGCAGCTGCTGGTGCCGCTGGCCGGCAATCTGTACCTGGTCGACGCGGCCCACCCGGACAAGGCGCGCCTGGTCGCCAAGGGCAATGTGCTCGACCCGAAAATCTCGCCGAAAGGCCGCTACGTATCGTTTGTGCGCGATCAAAACATCTATGTGATCGACCTCAAGACGAACAAGGAACGCCAGCTGACCACCGATGGCAAGGGCACCATCCGCAATGGCGAAGCCGAATTCGTGGCGCAGGAAGAAATGGGCCAGCGCACCGGCTACTACTGGGCTCCCGACGATTCCGCCATCGCCTATAAACGCTA
Organism: Janthinobacterium sp. SUN137; assembly: GCF_030587265.1. Lineage (NCBI taxonomy): Bacteria > Pseudomonadati > Pseudomonadota > Betaproteobacteria > Burkholderiales > Oxalobacteraceae > Janthinobacterium > Janthinobacterium sp. SUN137. The sequence continues at coordinate 232,941 of NZ_JAPWHZ010000005.1, forward strand.
TGACGAAGCGCCCGTGCCCGTCGTGCGCCGCTTCGAAATCTTCGCCGACCGCACCGACGTCGTCGAGCAGCGCTACCCGGCCGCGGGCGACCCGAACGTGCTGGTGCAGCTGCTGATCGTCTCGCCGGAAACGGGCGCGCAGCGCCAGGTGGACCTGGGCACGAACCCGGACATCTATCTGGTGCGCGCCGACTGGAGCGCGGACGGCAAGTCGCTCGTGTACCAGCGCCAGTCGCGCGACCAGAAGACCCTCGACCTGGTCGCCGTCGATGCGGCCACCCTGGCGCAGCGCACCCTGCTGACGGAAACGTCAAAGACCTGGGTCAGCATCCATGACGACCTGCGCTTCCTGCCGAACGGCCAGTTCCTGTGGTCGTCCGAGCGCACGGGCCGCAACCACCTGTACCTGTACGACATGGGCGGCAAGCTGCTGCACCCGGTCACTTCCGGCGAGTGGGGCATCGACAGCGTGCTGGCCGTGAACCAGAAGACGGGCAAAGTCTACGTATCGTCGAACCGCGACGCCGTCATCGACAAGCAGACTTACGCCCTGGCCCTCGATGGCAGCACGGCCGACAAGCCGCAGCGCGTCACCAAGGCCGATGGCTGGCACGACACGACGTTCTCGCGCAATGGCGAAGTGTTCGTCGACACGTATTCCGACCCGGCCACGCCGCCGCAAGTGAGCATCCGCCGCCCGGACGGCGCCATGGTGGGCTGGCTGGAAGAAAACGCGCTGAACGCCAGCCACCCGTACTTCAAGTACAAGGCGGACCACCTGCCGACGGAATACGGCACCCTGAAGGCCAACGATGGCCAGACCTTGCACTATTCGATCGTCAAGCCGTCGAACTTCGACGCGGGCAAGCGCTATCCCGTCTACCTGTCGACGTATGGCGGCCCGCACTCGCAGCACGTGGCTCGCCGCTGGGGCAACAACTTCGACCAGTACATGGCGCAGCAGGGCTTTGTCGTCTTCCGCCTCGATAACCGCGGCTCGTCGCGCCGCGAGCGCGCGTTCACGGACGCCATCTATCACAACCTGGGCGCGGCGGAAGTGGCCGACCAGCTGGTGGGCATCGACTGGCTGGGCAAGCAAAGCTTCGTGGACGCGAAACGCATCGGCGTGTTCGGCTGGAGCTACGGCGGCTTCATGACCCTGCGCTTGCTGTCGGCCGCGTCCGACAAGATCGCCATGGGCGTTTCGGTGGCGCCCGTGACCGACTGGTCGCTGTACGACACCCACTACACGGAGCAATTCCTCGGCATGCCGAAGGAAAACGTCGATGGCTACAAGGCCAGCACCGTGTTCGCCCACCTGGACGGCCTGAAGTCGCCGCTGCTGCTGGTGCACGGCATGGCCGACGATAACGTCTTGTTCAGCAACAGCACGCGCCTGATCGACGCGCTGGTGAACCGCGGCGTGCAATTCGACCTGATGACGTATCCGGGCGCCAAGCACGGCATCTCGTCGCGCGCGGGCCAGCGCCACGTGTACAAGAAAATCGAGATGTTCTTCAAGCAGAACCTGGCCGATCCAGTGAAATAGGTTTGACCGGCATCAAATAAAAAACCGCCGCCTGTCTCGCGACAGGCGGCGGTTTTTTTATGCGTGCGCCAGATTACGGTTTGCGCGTGACGGTTTCCACCGCATCTTTCACATCGCCAACTTTCTTCTGCACTTTGCCTTCGACCTGGTTTGCCAGGCCCTTGGCTTGCTGTTCTTCGCTGCCGACGATCTTGCCAGCGGCTTCCTGGATTTTACCGCCGACTTCCTTCAGTTTACCTTCGACTTGATCTTTGTTCATGATGGATCCTCACTGTAGTTGGTACATCTGTTGTCCGGCCCCGAAGGGCCGGTACTGCGGCTCACACGCTGTTGCAAACTGCTTGCTGCGTGTCGATGTGTCCATACTACGGGGCGGGGGATCAATGCTCTGTACGGTTCCTAACACATGCTCAATTTGCGCCAATATCGGCGATCACGCGGGCTTGCGCCACACGGTGGCCAGCCACGGCTGCTGCTCGCGCGGCAAGCCCGGCGGGCGGTAGTACTGGTCGAGCAGGCTGAAACCGGCCGCCTGCACGTAGGCGGCCCACGTCTCCTCGTCGTGATAGCTGCCGTAGCGGGCGCCATTCCAGCCTTCCTGGTTCTGCCCGCGCGGATTCGAGCTGAACAGCACGCCACCGGGCTTCAGGCAAGCGTGCAAGGCGCGCAGCACGCCGGGCAAGACGGCGCTGGGCACGTGGAACAGCACGGCATTGGCAAACACGCCGTCGAAGTGCGCGGCCGGCAAATCGAGGTCGACGAAATCCTGCTGCCACACGGTGCAGCCGCTGTAGGCGCGCGCCATCTCGACGAAGCGGGGGCAGCCATCGACACCCGTGGCGTGATGCCCCATGGCCGTGAACGCCTTCAGGTCGCGGCCCGGGCCGCAACCGAGGTCGAGGATGGCCAGCGGCGCCGGCTTGCCGATGGCGTCCAGCAGCGCGGCGATGTTCTGGCTGACGTCGTGGTCGCGCGTGCCTTCGAAAAACTGCTCGGCGCTGGCGTCGTAATGGGCCAGGGTGCGGCCCGTGATGGCGTGGATGGGGTCTTGCGGTGGGCTTGGCATCATGGCGGTCCTGTCGATATGTTCCGCCATTTTACGCTGCCGACCAGCTCCCCGGCCGGCAGCGTCAGCACTCTTACCAGACGCGCACGCGCTGCTCCGGCGCCAGGTACAGCTGCTGGCCCGGCTGGACGTCGAAGGCCGGGTACCAGGCGTCGAGATTGCGCACGGTGGCGGCACGGTATTGCGCCGGCGCATGGCCATCCGTGAGGATCTGCTGGCGCGCCGCCGCTTCGCGCGCCTTGCTGCGCCAGCTGACGCCATAGCCCGTGAAGAAATCGCGGTCCGCGCCCGCCTGCAGCGGCTTGCCCTGCTGCGACAGGGTGAACGCATCGTGCGCGGCCGCCACGCCGGCCAGGTCGGCCAGGTTTTCGCTCAGGGTCAGCTGGCCATTCACGGCCAGGTCGGGGAATGGTTTGTAGGCCGCGAACTGCGCCACCAATTGCTTGGATGCCGTCTGGAAATGCGCCAGGTCGGCCGGCGTCCACCAGTCGCGCAGCTTGCCCTGGGCGTCGAACTGCGCGCCCTGGTCATCGAAGCTGTGGCTGATCTCGTGGCCGATGGTGGCGCCGATGCCGCCGTAATTGGCCGCATCGGATGCCTGCGGGTCGAAGAACGGCGGCTGCAGGATGGCGGCCGGGAAGTTCAGCGCGTTTTGCAGCGGCAGGTTGACGGCGTTGACCAGCTGCGCCGGCATGGCCCAGGCCTTGCGGTCGGGCGACTGGCTCAGCTTGGCCAGTTCCTGGCGATAGTGGAACTGTTCCGCCCGCTGCACATTGCCCAGCGCGTCGCCGCGCACCACGCGCAAGCCAGCATAACTGTCCCAGCGTTCCGGATAGCCCACGCCCACGTACAGGGTTTGCAGTTTTTCCTGCGCCTGCGCCTTGGTGGCCGGCGCCATCCAGTCCAGCTTGTCGATGCGGCGCGAGAAGGCGGCGACGATATTCGTCACCATCTCCTGCACGCGGGCTTTCGATTCCGGCGGGAAATAGCGTTCCACGTACAGCTTGCCGACGGCGTCGCTGAGGGCCGCATTCGTCGCGGCCAGCGCGCGCTTGCTGCGCGGCGACTGCTGCGGCGTGCCGCTCAGGGTGCTGCCATAGAAGGCAAAGCGCTGGTCGGCGGCCGCCTTCGGCAAGGTGGTGCTGAAATGGTTGATGGCGTGGAAGGCCAGGAAATCCTTCCACGTGGCCAGCGGCACACTCGCCACCAGCGCGGCACTGCCCGTCATGGCCGACGGATGCCAGACGATGAAATCCGTCTGCTTGCCCAGGCCCGCCGCCTGGAAGAAAGCTTGCCAGTCCAGGCCCGGCGCCTTGCTGGCGAAGTCGGCGGCGCGCCACGCGTTGTTGCCCTTGGCGACATCGGCCGAATCCTCGCGGCTGGCGTGGCTGGCGGCAATTTTCTGTTCCAGCGCAAACACGCGCGCGGCGCGGGCCGGCGCATCGCCGTAGCCGGCCTGCTTGAGCATGGCGGCGATATGCGCCTGGTAGCCGGCGCGCAAGCCCTGCATGCGGGCGCTGTCGTCCTGGTAAAAGGCACGGTCGGGCAAGCCCAGTCCGCCCTGCAGCAGGTAGGCGACATTGCGCGTGGTGTCGTTCAAGTCTTGCGCCACCCACAGGCCGAACAGGTTTTCCGTATAAAAATTGGTGGAATTGAGCGGGTCGACATCGGCGCGCAAGCTCTCGCCCAACGCCCGGGCCAGCCCTGCCTGGTCGCGTATGCCATTGATCTTGCTCAACAAGGGCTTGATCGGGGCCCAGCCTTTCGCTTCGATAGCCGATTCATCCATCCAGGAACGGTAAAAATCGCTGACCTGGCGCGCGGAGGCATCGGCCTGCGGCGCCGCCGCCAAGCCTTCGACGAGGGCGATGATGCGCTCGTTGGTCGCATTGGCGAGGATGGCGAACGAACCCCAGCTGCTGCGGTCGGCGGGAATCTCCGTGCCGCGCAGCCAGTCGCCATTCACGTAGTCATAGAAGTCGTCGCCGGGCAAGGCGGCGGGGACGGCGGCGCCAGCGACATCGGCGGCGGCCGGCTGGCCGTGCGCCCGGGCGGGCAAGCCGGTCAGCGAGACGCCGGCCAGGGCGAGGACGATGGCGGCCTGGACTGGCGTCCGGGACCAGGAAAAACGCAAACCGTGCATGGCGATCCTTTCGATGGAATAGTCAAAATCATAGCCTGTTTCCCATGCAAAAAGCATCCCGGAACTTTTTTGCATGCGGACAAAAAATCGGCCTATAGTTTCACGACCCCGTGCCGCGTGTACGCCAAGGAGATTGCCATGCAACTGGAAGCGCTGTTCCAGCAACCCCACGCCCTGCCTGCCGCCCCGAAGATCGTCGATGAACTGGTGCGCAGTTTCGACAACCCCGCCATCGCCACCGAAGACATCGCGCGCCAGCTGGGAGCGGACCCGGCCTTGAGCGCCAAGCTGCTGCGGCTGGCCAATTCAGCCTATTACCACGTCTCGCGCAGCATCGGCACGGTGGAAGACGCCGTGCTGATGCTCGGCTTTGTTACCGTGCGCACCCTCGTCATCAGCTCGGGCCTGGTCAGCGGCTTCAAGGCCGTGCCAGGCCTGAACCTGCCACAATTCTGGCGCTACAGCCTGCACAGCGCCGTGTCGGCCCGCTGGATCGCCAGGCAGACGGGCGACAACCAGGACCTGGCGTTCACCATCGGCATGATGCATGCGATCGGCCAACTGGTGATCCATGCCGCCATGCCCGAGCAAGCCATGCAGCTCGACAGGATCGCGCCACCGCTCGATGCGCGCCGGCTCGACGCGGAGCGGGTCTCGCTGGGCTATGACTATGCGCAGGTGGGTGCCGAACTGGCGCGCCGCTGGAAATTCCCCGGCGCCTTTGCCGACGCCATCGCCGCCTTTCCCGACCCGCTGGCCAAGGCGCCGCTGAACCGCCTGGCCGCCATCATCCACCTGGCAGCCTGGCGCGCCCGCATCGATGAAAACGCCCTGAGCAATGAAGAAATCATCGCCTGCTACCCCGGCAACGTGGCCGAAGCGCTGGGTTTGCCGCCCTCGGTACTGGTCGACAAGATGCCGCCGCCAGCCGAACTGAGCGCGGGATTGGAAGAACTCGTCAAATAGTGACAGGCGCCGGCATCGCCGACCCTGCACCCATGCGGGTTTGCGGGCGATTCCGGCGGATCGCCAAAATTATCCAAATTATTTTCACTTTTTTTTCAAAAACACCCTCAAGTTCCCGTCAAGCACGCCGTTAATCTAGACAAGCGGTAATCCATTCACTAGTTACGGGTGTGCTCATGACCTCCAACGACGTTCTCTCGATGTATGAAAATATTGCAGGAATGACCAATAAAATGGTCGTGGCCGCACGTTCGAGCGACTGGAATGACTTGGATGCCCTGGAAAACCAGTGCGCCAGCGCCGCCAGCACGGTCATGACGGGCAAGGTACCCGCCCTGGCCGGCGCCTCGCGCCTGCGCAAGATCGACTTGCTCAAGCAAATCCTGGCAAACGACCGCGAAATCCGCACCATCACGGAACCGTGGATGACGCAGCTGCCGAACGCCATGCAAGGTTCGCGCGCCCGCATGTAAGTCATATTGCAGCACCAGAAACGAAAAAAGCACCCGCGGGTGCTTTTTTTACGTCTGCCGCCTTGCCGGGGAGCGCGCCATCTGTGGCGTCGGAAAGCAAGGAGGGGAATTTGGAAGGCGAGCCCCAGGTATCTCCTGGCGTCGCCTCGCTGCCGGTTGCATCCGGCGTTCGCGAGCACATCGTCGGCATCGCGAACCGCTTCCAGACCCAGGCGTTTATGCAACGCTACACCTGTTTGCCGCGCCACACTATCGTTGGTGACTGCGCCAGGCTGGGGCTGTTTTGTCGTAGAGCAAGTCCACTGAATTAATCATATCACCATATTTAAGAAACAGGCAACACGCGATACAAGCATTTTTCTGTCTTTTTTCAATATCTTTTTTTATATCAAATTCCGGCACCGCCTTGTCGCAGCCATTGCAACATCATCAACGCGAGAACGGCTCCGGTTCCGGCTCGTCCGCCGCGTCCTCTTCCACCGCTTCCGTCAGCACGGGCACGTCCTTCTTCTTGCGGCCGAATGGCTTGCGCAGCAAAACCCAGTATTTCGACGGCGCACCCGGCCCCGTCGCCTGCTTGCGCTTGCGCACGACATACACGATGAGGGCCGTCAGCAACAGGAAGGCCAGGGTGCCGATACCCAGCCACAGCAAGCCGTTGCCGCCCGCCTTCTTCTCGGCTGCGGGCGCCGCGTGCAGGGGCTTGGGCTTGGCATGCGGCGCCTGCGCCTCAGCCGGCGCGGCAGCCGGCGCAGCGGCGGCAGCGGCGGCAGCAGCGGCGGCAGCAGCGGCGGCAGGCTGAGCCAGCGCCTGCTGCAAGGCGCCGATCTTGCCTTCCAATTCGCCGAGCTTGTCATTCAAAGCCGCGTTTTTCTCGTCCAGCGCCACGCATGCTTGCGCCTGCTCCATATTGGCTTGCGGCGCGCAAGCGGCGACGGGCGCCGTGGCGCGGCGCAACGGCGCCGGACGCAGTGCGGCAGCGGGCGGCGCGGGCGCGGCGGGCGGCGGCACGAACACGCGCGCCGGGCGCACCAGGCCCTCGGCGCGCGCGCGGGCCGCCAGGGCGGCGGCATCGGGCGACGGCGCGGCGGAGACGGCGCGCGGCAATGGCAACGGTTGCGGCACGGGCGCGGGCGCGGGCGCCGGAACGGCGGGCCTGGCTGGCGCGCTGACAGGGGCGACGACGGCGGGCGGGGCCGGCGTCAGCCACAAGGTGCCCAGGCGCACGACGGCGCCATTGCCACTGCCCAGCAATAAATACAAATGCACGTGGCCTGCCTGGATCGCTTGTCGCGTTGTCACGCGCACATAATGGCGCCCACCGCGCTCCAGCGGGCTGATGGTCAAGGTTTGCAGGGCCGGATCCATGCCGATGCCGCCGCCGCGGTACACATCGGGCGAAGCCAGGCGCACGGCCACGCCGCCGGCTTCCTCGGGCGCCAGGGCCGTAAGTTCGATCTCCGCCAGCAAGGGCTGGCCCACGTGCGACAGCACGGCCATGTCACCCAGTTCGGCCGCCATGACGGGCGGCAAGGCCAGGCTGGCGGCGGCGCACGCGATCAGGGACCAACGGGGAAAGATGCTGCTCTGCATGGACTGATCGCTTTGATAACAGGATAGGAAGGGGAACTCGCCTGTCTTTAACGGCAGGAAATCGCAAAAATATAGATGGGTCAGGGCAAAAATGATGCAATACAGCATCATCCTGTGCTTTTTTGACGCCTGGAGTACACTCGATCCACCTCTATCGATGAAAGGGATGCCATGAGTAGCAGAATCGAACGCGACAGTTTCGGCCCGATCGACGTACCCGCCGACCGGCTGTGGGGAGCGCAAACGCAGCGCTCGCTCGAGCACTTCCATATCTCCACGGAAAAGATGCCGCCCGAACTGATCGCCGCCCTGGCCACCGTCAAGCGCGCGGCCGCCCACGTCAACCTGGACCTGGGTCTATTGGATGGCAAGAAAGCCATCGCCATCACGCAGGCGGCCGACGAAGTACTGGCCGGCAAGCACGAGGCAGAATTCCCGCTGGCCGTCTGGCAGACGGGTTCTGGCACGCAAAGCAATATGAACATGAACGAGGTGCTGGCCAACCGCGGTTCCGAGCTGATCGGCGGCTTGCGGGGCGAGCGACGCCTGCTGCACCCGAATGACGACGTCAACCTGGGCCAGTCCTCGAACGACATCTTCCCCACCGCCATCCACGTGGCGGCCGCACTGGCCGTCGCCAACACCGTCTTGCCGCCGCTGCGCCAGCTGCGCGCCACGCTGGACGCGAAGGCGACGGAATTTGCCGACATCGTCAAGATCGGCCGCACCCACTTGCAGGACGCGACGCCGCTGACCCTGGGCCAGGAATTTTCCGGCTACGTGGCGCAACTGGACTTTGCCGAGCACATCATCACGGCATCGTTGCCGCCGCTGCTGCAGCTGGCCGCCGGCGGCACGGCCGTGGGCACGGGATTGAATGCCCACGTGGAATTTGCCGGCCGCATCGCGACGGAACTGGCGCGCCTGACGGGCCAGCCGTTCGAGACGGCCAGCAACAAGTTTGCCGCGCTGGCGGCCCACGACGCCTTGGTGGCCGCCCATGGCGCGCTGAAAACCCTGGCCACGGCCCTGATGAAAATCGCCAACGACGTGCGCTGGATGGCGTCCGGCCCCCGTTCCGGCCTCGGTGAAATTACCATCCCCGAAAACGAGCCGGGCAGCTCCATCATGCCGGGCAAGGTCAACCCCACCCAATGCGAAGCGCTGACCATGCTGTGCTGCCAGGTATTCGGCAACGATGTCGCCATCACGGTGGGCGGCGCCTCGGGCAATTTCGAGCTGAACGTCTTCAAGCCCTTGATTGCGCACAACTTCCTGCAAAGCGCGCGCCTGCTGGGCGACGGCATGCGCAGCTTCGACGAGCATTGCGCGCACGGCATCGCGCCGAACCGCGAACGCATCGCCGAACTGATGGAGCGCTCCCTGATGCTGGTCACGGCGCTGGCGCCGCACATCGGCTACGACAAGGCGGCGCAAATCGCCAAGCAGGCCCAGCATGAAGGCACGACCTTGAAGGAAGCGGCGCTGGCCCTGGGCTTTGTGACGGAAGAGCAATTCGGTGCGTGGATCGTGCCCCTGGACATGACGCGGCCCAACAAAAGTTAAGGCTCAGCCTGCATTCCTCCTGGCTTCATGTAAACTATGACCTTAGTTGACACCGTCATTAAGTGTTTAAAACACATCGTTGCAATAAGGGATACAATGCAAAAAGTAAGCTTTGATTTAACATCCGAGTTCGTCGAGCTGAACCAGCTGTTGAAGCTGGTCGGCCTGTGCGACAGCGGTGGCGCAGGCAAGGTCATGGTCGATAGCGGCGTGGTGAAGGTCGATGGCAAGAAGGAATTGCGCAAGACCGCCAAGATCCGCGCCGGCCAGGTCGTCAGCGTGGGCGATATCCGTATCACGGTCGTCGCTCCCGCTTGATGCCGGCATGGGGCGCGAAAGCAGCCCCATGCATCGAGCCGGCGCCCTGTCAGCCGGCTGCCTGGATCAAGCTGCAAACACGTCGTTATTGTCAGATAAATATCGATTGCAGAAGGGAAGCGCCATGGACCATCCCGAACAAGGTACGCGCAGCCAGGAACGCCTGATCGGCGACTTGCGCCAGGTAATAGAAAACGCGGAAGAATTGCTGCGTAACACAGACAAATACACCAGCAGCCTGTACCAGAGCGCGCGCGCCAGACTGGAACTGGCCCTCGTCGCGGCCACGGCCGAACTCGCCCGCTTTGAAGAAGAGCAAGTCACGCGCATGATGGATGCCACCCTGGCCGCGAATGCCCTGTACCGCGATCAGACGGGCGAAGCGCGCCTGCTGCGGGCCTTCGAATAACCCCTCACGCCGTCAACACCGCATGCGCCAGCCACTGGCGCAAGTGCGCGGCCAGGTCGAATGCCGGGTCCAGCTCGAACGCCGCATCGAGCGCGGCGCCAAACGTCTGCCCCTGCCTTAACGCCAGCAAGGCGGCATGCGCAGCCGCATCCAGTAGCAGCACCTGCGCCTTCCAGCGCGTCCGGCATACGAGCGCGCAGCTCGCCACCTGCATATCCTGCGGAAACCTCCCCTGCCCCTCTCCCTCCTGATGCGCCTGCCACAGGGCCGCCACTTGCCAATCCGATGCCAGCAAGGCGCAGGCGGGATGCAAGCTGAAACGCCGCGCTTCCAGCTGGTCGGGATGCAAGGCGGCCAGCGACTCGGGCGTCAGGCCCTGCGCATCGTCCGCGTAGTGGGCCAGGTGCACGGCCCATTCCAGGCGCGCCATGTCCGGCAGATAGGGCAAGTCGGCGACATGCGGGAAAGTGGCCAGAAAATCGGCGAAACGGGCGCCAAACTGGTTCAAATCGGCGCTATCGGATGGCATCTGCCGCCCATACGCGCGCGCCAGGCCACCCAGGAATTCCTCGCCCACCAGCGCCAGCACGACGGGATAGGCGTGCGCCAGGGTGCGGCGCCAGGTGGCGCTCATATTGCCACGGTACAGTGCAAAACGCTGCGACACCTGCTCGCCCGCGAACGGTGGCAATGTTGCCTCGGCATCCAGCAAGGCCGTGGCGAACGTTTGCTGGCCTGCCGCCAGCGCATCAAGCGACACGGGCGGCGGCGGGGACGGCAGCGCCGCTCCCTGCCATGGCGTTGGCGGCGCATGCCGCGCCAGCATGGCTTGCGCCTTGTCCGCCTCGCCCAGCAAGACATCGAGGGCGGGCAAGTCCGTATCCCATTCGACCAGTGTGGGCACGGCGCCGAAATGCTGCAAGGCGGCCGCATACAAGTCCCAGACGGGATCGGCCACGGCGGCGCCGTGATGGTCGATCACGGCATGCGGCGTTACCAGATGGCCGCCCAGGTGCAGCTCGCCCACGCTGCCCGGCGCGATGGACTGCATGGCCGTCATAGCGTCTTCGCCGTGATTGCACTGATTCACATACAGGTTATTGATATCGAGCAGCAGCCCGCAGCCGCTGCGGCGCGCCAGCTCCGCCAGGAATTGCGCCTCGCTCATGGCATCGTCGGCAAAACGCAGGTAAGTGGACACATTCTCCAGCAAGATCGGCCTTTTCAGCACATCCTGCACCCTCCCCACCCTGGCGCACAGCCAATCGAGGACGGCGCCATTCAAGGCCAGCGGCAACAGATCATTGAGTTGCTGCTGCGCCACGGCGCCCCAGCTCAGGTGTTCCGACACGAGGACCGGCTCGATGCGCTCGACCACGGCGCGCACGCGCTGCAAGTGACTCTCGGAAAAACCGCGCGCGGATCCCAGGCCCAGGCCCACGCCATGCAGGCTGATGGGGTAATCCTGGCGCAGGGTGTCCAATACATGGTTATCCCAGCCCGACGGCTGCAGATAATTTTCGGCGTGTACTTCCAGCCAGCCCACCCTGGGGCGGCGCGCCAGGAAGTCGCGGTAGTGCGCGGCGCGCAAGCCGACGCCGGCAAGCGCTTGAACTGACGGCGGCATGGGCAGGCGGCGGATGCTTACGGCTGCGTGGCTGGTTTTGCCGCCTTGCCGGCCTTGATGGGCTTGACGGAACCGCCCGCCTGTTCGCACGTGCCCTTGGCAACATACGTCCATTCCGTCGGCAGATTGTCCGCCTCCGCCTGGCCCGCGCAGGAGTGCGCGCCGTCGGACGAGGCGCAATCGTTCTGCCCTGCCTTGGCCACGCCATAACACTTTTCCTTGTCGCCAGGGGCGGGACCATCGTGCGCGGCCGCGTTGAGGGTGGTGCCGGCACAGATGCCCGCGAGGGCGGCGGCGATGAGAGCTTGACGTTTGTTCATGGGGAATCCTCTTGCATGGGTCAAAGTAATGGCACGCCCCGGGCTGCGCTGATGGGCAACGCGAGGTGATGGACGTCATTCTACTGAATCGGCCGTGCCATGGCGAACCATGGTCAATTAATCAACTTGACAGAGGCGGGGAGAAAAACGGAAGGAAGGCAGGCTGCAGACAAAAACGCCCACGCGCCACCGTCGATGACGGTGGTGTGGCCGTAAGTAATGCAAGCGCCAGACGGGCGCCGCGGGACTGCGCTCAGGCGGTCGTGTTGATGCGGTTGCCGAGGTGAGCCGGCAGACTTGGCGCCGACTGTACCGGTGGCAGCGCTGCCAGCAAGGCCGTGGCGGTCGAGCTTTGGATATCCTGGGCTTTTTTCAGGACAGTCAAGCCGACGGCTTGCCGCGTGCCTGTCTCCGCCATCGTGGTTGACAGTTGAGCAATGCTTCCGACGTCCATACGTTTCTCCAATGAGGTTCTACCCTTGTTAACGGATGCCGCCGGCAAACCTTTAGCTTATTTTTCCAGCTTATTTTCCAACTGCAGCAGCAGCCAGGCCAGCACGTGTTCGCGCGCATTCAAGTCCAGCCATTGCACGCCCTCGCGCAAATCGGTCGGCGCCGGGCTGTCCGACGCGACGGCGATCACATGCGGGTCATGCGGATACAGGGGTGCCTGCCCCACTTCCGGACGGAATACTTCCAGCTTGGGAATCGGGTCCGTCTTGAAGCCTTCGACCAGGGTCAGGTCTGCCGGCCCCATGCGGGCCAATTGCTGCGCCAGGCTGGGTTCCGGCGCGCCGCGCAGTTCATGCACGATGGCAAAACGGTACGGCGACGCCACCAGCACTTCCGCCGCACCGGCCAGGCGCAGGCGGGCGCTGTCCTTCTGCGGCGGCTCCAGCGCCAGGTCATGGTGGCTGTGCTTGACCAGGTTGACGCGCAAGCCGCGCGCCGCCATTTCCTTCACTACAAATTCCAGCAGGGTCGTCTTGCCGCTACCGGAACGGCCGATCACACCGAGTACCGGGTGTACGGGCATCGCATCGTGCATGGTCACTCCTTGATTGAGAAGGAATGATTATACGCAGCCCACCGGCGCCGCCGCCTGACGCAGGCGCCGCGCATCGCCCGACTCATCGCGCAACTCATCGCGCAAAACTCATCGCACAACTCAAGCGCCGCCGGATTTCCCGCCATTCCTGGCACTGGCGGGCCCCGGCTTGCCGCCCTGCCGCCGGCGCCTGCCCACCGGCTTCGGCGCTGCCGCTCCCGCCGCTTGACTCGCCGTTTTACTCGCCGTTTTACCATCCACCGCCTGCGCATTCCTCGCCCTGCGCGCCAATTGCCGGTGGGCGGCGATCGCGCCCGCCTCCGCATCGGACTGGAAGGGAACGGCGACAGCGGCGGCCAGCGCGCCATCCGGCGGGGAAGCAGGTGCCAGCGGGGCGAAATCCTGCGCCCGCACATCCGCTTCCCAGGCGGCGCGCTGCGCCTGCACGGCTGCGGGCACGGCAGGCGCAGCGCGCGGCTGCGCCAGGGTCAGCACGGCGCCCAGGCCGCTGGCGGCCGCCACGCGCGCACCCATCTGGGGCAAGGCGCCGTCGGCGGCGCGGCAAAAGCGCTGCAGGATGGTTTTGATAATCGACGCGTGATCGTAAACCTCGTGGCTGACGCTGCCAGGCGCGACCAGCGGCGACACGAGCAGCATGGGCACGCGCACGCCGTAGCGGCGAAACCCGGGGTCGTCGTCCACGGCGACGGGTGGCGGCACATGGTCGAAAAAGCCGCCGTGCTCGTCATAACTGAGGATGAGCAAGGTGCGCGCCCAGGCAGGACCGCGCGACAGGGCCTGGTAGACCTGCGCCACCAGCGCCTGGCCGGCGCGGATATCGGCCGGCGAATGGTCGTCATTATCGAAGAAATGGGGATCGATCCAGCTGACCGAGGGCAAGGCGCCCGCCAGCGCATCGCCGATGAAACCATAGCGGCGGGCGCTGGAGCCGAACGGTTCGTACATGTCGGACGAGCGGTAATGGTCGTCCGTCAGCGCCAGGCTCCAGGGCTTCCAGGCGGAATAGAACTTCCAGCTGACCTGGGCCCGCTCGAGGTGGCGCACGAAGGATTTGTTCGCATACAGGGGCACGCGCTTGCTGTCCTTGCTGCCGGCCGCCTTGCCGCTGACCGCATACAGGCGGTTTGGCCAGGTGGCGCCCGGCACGGAACTGTAGCAGCGGTCGCAGACGCAGAACTGCTGCGCCAGGAAATCGTACATGGGCAAATCGGCCCCGTTGTAGTAGCCCATGACCAGGTCGATGTCGGGGTCGCCCGGATGCGTTTGCGCATAATCGTCGACGAAGCCACCGTTATTGTTTTGCAATTGCTGCGCCACCGACATGCCCGTATGCGACGGGTCTTGCTGCGGGCCAAAGGCCGTACGCAGCAAATGGTGCACGGGGTAGCGCACGCCCGCATGCACGTTGGCATGACTTGCCTGCAAGCCATCGATATCGGTACGTCCGCCTTCCAGGCTCAGGTAACCAAGCATGTGGTCGAACGAGCGGTTTTCCATCATCAGCACGACGATATGGTCGATGCGCGCCAGGTTTCCCAGGCCCTGTGCATCAAGCATACCCTCGCCAGCAGTTGCGGCAGCAATCATCGGACCTCCCCGGCCGCGCTCACGGTCGCAGCGACCCTGGTTCGACCAGGCCTGGCCAGTATGGTTCAGCTATGGCGGCCCGGCCTTGATGCACAACAACTCAATATGGCACGCGGTAGCGGTAGCCCTTGAAACTGAAGATGGCCGCCTTCGGCTGCAACTTTTCCAGCACCAGGCCGGGCGCCAGCTCCTCGCCCTCGTGGCGCAAGACCTTGTCGATCAGCAACAGGCGGTCGGCCGGATTCTTCGAATAGATATAGCCGCCGATGGCGATGGCGGGGATTTGCCGCTGTATCGGCTCGGGCAAGTCGCGCATGCCGGGCACGGTCTCTTCGGCCGCCGGCGCGGGTGCGGGCATGGCCGGAGCGGGAGCGGGGACAGGCGGAGCGGCCTGGCCTGGCGTCTCCTGCTTCGGTTCCGGCACTGGCCTCGCATGGTGCACGGGCGCGGCGGTGGCCGCCGGTGGCACGGGTACGGGTACGGGCACAGCCACAGGCGCGGGCGCGGGCGCGGGGACAGCCGGCGGCGGCGCTGCCGGCAGCGGCGCGGGCACGGCCTGGGCAAGCACGGCAGGGGCGACGGCCGCAGGTGCTGCCGTGCCCGCTTGCCACGGCTGCCACAGGAGCAGCGCGGCAGCCACTGCCACCGTCACGCCGCCCAGCGCCAGCCAGACGGGCGCGCGCCGCGCGGCGCCGGATGCGGCGGCATCGTGCAGTTGCACTTGCGGTGCGTGGATCGACGGCAACTCGCCCAGTTGGCGCTCGGCTTGCGACTTTTTCAGTGCTTCAAGTATGTAGGACATCTTATTTCCCCGCCACCATCGCCGTCGCAGCGGGCGCTGCCACGGCAGGAGCCGCGCTGCTCAAGCGCGGCTCCGAATTGTCACCCAGCTGCATCAGGCGTATGAATGTTTTCGGGCCCGCCAGGCCATCGGCACGCAAGTTCTGGCGCTGCTGGAAAGCGCGCAGCAGACCTTGCATCTCGGCATCGAGCGGCAGATTGGCGGCCGGTGCAGGCAAGCCCTGCTGTTGCGCCAGGCGCTGTGCCAGCCAGTCCACGTCGGCGCCGCGGGCGCCCAGCGGCACTTCGTCGCGCCAGCTGCGCGGGGCACGCCAGAAGGTGGTGAAACTGCCGTCGCTGCGCTGGGCCAGCTGGGCCAGCGGCACGCTTTGTTGTTTGCCATCGAGCAGGACGGTGGCGTTCTCGTCCTGCACGCGCGTCAGCAGCGCCAGCTGCTCCACACCCTCCCCGTCGCGCAAGGCCAGCACGGCGGGACGGTCCAGCACGCGCAACTCGGCGATGCCGCCCCGGCTGTGCAGGCAGCGCAGGCCGGCGCGGGCGCCCGCCTGGCAAGCGTCACCGGCCGGCAACTGCTCGCCCCACAGACTGGCCAGCTGGCGCAGCACGGCGTTGCGGTCCGGCACGCTCGCCGGCGCAGGTACTGGCACGGATGCGGCGGCGGCCACCACGGAGGAGGCAACCGGCACAGAGGCGGCCACGGCAGGTGCAGGGGGCACGGCGGACGGGCGCGGCATGAAATGCCAGGCCAGCGCGGCCGTGACCACGGCGCCGGCCAGCACGCCGACCGCCACGTGCGGCCAGCGCAGACCCCGTCCGGCAGCCGACTTCCCCTCTTCCGCAAACACTTCCTCGGCGGCGCGGCGCAATATCTGGCGCGTCACCTGCGGCTGGTTTTCCACGTAGGCGCCCAGCAGCGCGCGGTCGCACAGCAGGTTGATGCGGCGCGGCACTCCCTTGCTCAAGGCATGGATCTGCGCCATCAAACGCGGCGCGAACGGCGTCTGCGCCGTGCTGCCCGCCACGGCCAGGCGGTGGCGGATATAGCTGGCCGTCTCGTCCGCCGTCAGCGAACCCAGGTGATAGCGGGCGATCACGCGCTGCGCCAGCTGTTCGAGTTCCGGCCGGGCCAGCATGGCGCGCAATTCCGGCTGGCCGATGAGTATGATCTGCAACAACTTGCGCTCGCTCGTCTCCAAATTGGTCAGCAAGCGCAGCTGCTCCAGCACGGCGGCGGACAGGTTTTGCGCTTCGTCAATGATCAGCACATTATTCTTGCCTTGCGCATGGCTGGCCAGCAAGTGCGCATTGATGGCGTCGACATAGCCTTTCACGCTGGCCACGCCGGGCGCCAGGGCGATGCGGAATTCCTCGCAGATCGACAGCAGCAATTCCTCGACGGACAGTTTCGGATTGAAGATGTAGGCGAGCTGGCAATTTTCCGGAATCTGTTCCATGAAGCAGCGGCACACGGTGGTCTTGCCGGCGCCGATTTCTCCCGTCAGCAGCACGAAGCCGCCGCCGCTGCCCACGCCATACAGCAGGTGCGCCAGCGCTTCGCGGTGGCGTTCGCTCATGAACAGGTAGCGCGGATCGGGGGCGATCGAAAACGGCGATTGCTTGAGCTGGAAATAATGCGTGTACATGGAGACCCTGCGGATGAAACGATCAAAATGCGCGGCGGCAAGCCGAACCCCTCATCGGGTGCGGGCGGGCGGCAACGGCTTGTATTTGGCGCAATACACTTTCGCCTTGCTGCGGAAGTAGACGATTTTACTGCCAGGCACGGAACCACGGACGGGAAAGGCGGAATTGTCGAGCTTATTGAAGCGCAGGCCCGAGACGCCGCGAATGGCCGGTTCCAGCTTTTCCGGCGTCGCGTCCGCCACCACGCCCATGAAGACGAGGGGACTGGTGTCGTCGCTGACGATCACGTCGGTAATCGGCGCGCCCCACAAGGTGGCGTCCGTGCGGAACCAGTAAGCGCCCCCCTCATGCTTGTAGGCGGGGCCGAAGGCCGTCAGCAGATACGCATAGAAAGCCTTGTTGTCGATCTGGTCGATGCACAGCACGGCATTGCCCACCACTTGCCCGAACGTGGATGGCGGCGGCTTTTGCTGCGCCAGCACGCCGGACACGGGCGTGCCCACGGCCAGCAGGGCGAACGCCGCCAGCAGGGCCGGCGCACGCCACGGGCGCGACAGTAAGCGACGCAGGCGCATGATCAGCGCTTGCGCTCTTCTTTCTTGACCTTCTTGGCTTCCTTCTTTTCCTTCATGGTCTTGGCCGGTTCCTTCTTGGCTTCCTTCTTGCTGTCCTGTGCCTTGCTCATTATCTACTCCATACCTGGGCGGAAATGCCTGGGCCATTATGACACTCCCCCATGAAAATGCCACCCGAAAAGCAAAACGGCCGCACAAGGCGGCCGTTCCAGTCGCGCGTCAGCGCACCATCAGTGCAGGCACAGGCGGCGGCGCGTCTTTTCGATCAGCGCCGCATCGTAGGGATACAGGTTTTCGATGAAGAACAATTCCGTTTCCGCTTCGTCGTCCAGGCACATTTCGATCATGACCGGGCCATCGCTTTCGCGGCCCAGGAAATCCTTCGGCCAGCGGTTCTTGCGGTGCGTGCGCATCAGTTCCATGCCCAGCGCAGCCAGCGGCGCCGACACGCCAGCGGCCAGCGCCTCTTGCTGCCAGTCGTCCCAGTAATCGCTCTTTGCTGCCTTGTCGTTCATCATGCTCTTCCAACTCAGGTGTAAAAGGCGGACTTTACTCTTCATGGCGTCCCTTGCCAAGCATGCGCGGAAGCAACACTACCGCGCGCGGCACAGACCAGTCTGAAAAAATTGGCATTAAACAAGGCCAATTTCAATACCATTCGGCAAGTATAAAAATCCCTTTATTAACAATCACTTGCAATCATGCCCTCGGGCATGCCGCGACAGCGCGCAACGCATTTGTTAATACCACTTAAATACCTGTTGACAAGCCATCGGGGCGACAATATAGTGCCTTCAGCTTTTTCGCCGCCCGACAAATAAAAGAACCGAGACAGGCGCAATCAACCAAACGCGGGACTGCACAACATGATCGAATACATAATCGGCGTCGACGGCGGGGGCAGCGGAACCCGCGTACGCCTGGCGCGCCTCGACGGCCAGGAACTGGCGCAGGGACAAAGCGGCCCATCCGGCCTGGGACTGGGCATCGAACGGGCCTGGACGTCCGTCGCGCATGCCGTCACCCTGGCCTTCCGCGCCGCCGGACTGGAACAGCCGCCGCTGCAGCGCATGGCCATCGGCCTGGGCCTGGCCGGCGTGCACAACAAGCAGTGGGCCGCCAGCTTCATCGAACACAATCCCGGCTATGCCGCCGTCGCGCTCGAATCGGACGCCCTGACCACCCTGCTGGGCGCGCATGCGGGCCAGCCGGGCGCCATCGTGGCCATCGGCACGGGCAGCGTGGGCGAAGTGCTGCACGCGGACGGCAGCCGCCATGAAGTGGGCGGCTGGGGCTTCCCCTCCGGCGACGAAGCGGGCGGCGCCTGGATCGGCATGCGCGCCATCAACCATGCGCAGCAGGTGGCCGACGGCCGCGTGCCCGGCAGCGCCTTCGCCACGGCCATCATCGATGCCTGCGGCGGCCAGCGCGACGCCATGCAGGTGTGGCTGGCGGCCGCCAGCCAGACCAATTTCGCGCAACTGGCGCGCTTGGTGCTCGAACACGCAGCCACCAATGCGGTGGCGCGCGCCATCCTGGTGGACGCGGGCCAGCAGATCGCCCTCATCGCCAGGGCCCTCGACCCGGCCGGTGCCTTGCCCGTGGCCCTGTGCGGCGGCCTGGCGGCGCCCTTGTCGAGCTACCTGCCGGCGGCACTGTTGCAACTGGTCGTGCCGGCACAGGGCGACTCGGCCGCAGGCGGCCTGCGCCTGATACGCAAGCACTTGCAGGAGCAATGACCATGCTGGCCAAACTGTCCGCCTTCAAACCCAATCCGGCCAGCGACACGCCGCTCTATATGCAGCTGGCGAACATGCTGTCGGACGGCATCGCCAGCGGCGACTGGCGCGCCAACCAGGCCTTGCCTTCCGAGCGCGTGCTGTCGGACATCCTGGAAATCTCGCGCGTCACGGCGCGCAAGGCCATCGACATGCTGTGCGACCGGGGCATGCTGACGCGCAAGCGCGGCTCGGGCACCTACATCACGCCCAAGCTGGAACAGCCGCTGTCGCGCCTGACGAGTTTTTCGGAAGAATTGCGCCAGCGGGGCTTCACGGCCGGCTCGCGCTGGCTGCAGCGCGACATCGGCGCGGCCGCGCCGCTGGAACTGCTGTCGCTGGGACTGTCGCCGCACATGCCGGTGGCGCGTTTGCGCCGCCTGCGCACGGCCGACGAAGTGGTGATGGCGATCGAAACGACCACCATCCCCGCCCTGTACATGCCGGACCCGCAGCAGGTCACCGATTCGCTGTACGGCTATCTGGAGTCGCGCGGCACCATCCCGATGCGCGCGCTGCAGCATATCCGCGCCGTGAACGCCACGGCGGAACAGGCCAAGCTGGCCAATATCAAGACGGGTGAAGCCATGCTGCACATCACCCGTGTCAGTTATCTCGACAACGGCGCAGCGGTGGAACTGACCCACTCGTATTGCCGCAGTGATTATTATGAATTCGTAGCGGAGTCGCGCAGATGAGCAGCACTATCAAAGGCAATATCCTTACCCCCGGCGGCTGGATCCACGGCGCCATCGCCTTCGGCGAGCGGGTCGACAGCATCACGGGCGATTCGCTCCACCCGTCGGGCAACAGCGACGATTACATCCTGCCCGGCTTTATCGACCTGCACGTGCATGGCGGCGCAGGCAAGGACATCATGGAAGGCGGCGAAGCCGTGTACACCATCGCGGGCATCCATGCGCGCCACGGCACCACCAGCCTGCTGGCCACCACCATGACGGCGCCGCCGGAAGACATCGACATGGCCCTGACGGCCATCGGCATCGCCGCCAACCACCGCCGCCCGAACACGGCGCGCGTGCTGGGCGCCCACCTGGAAGGCCCGTACATCAATTCCGGCAAGCTGGGGGCGCAGCCGAACTACGCGCGCGCCGCCAACCTGGCTGAAATCGAGCGCCTGCAAACCCTGGCCAAGCTGCGCGTCATCACCGTGGCACCGGAAATCGCCGGCCACCTGGACCTGGTGCGTGCCCTGGCCGACGCCGGCGTGCGCGTGCAGATCGGCCACACGCTCGGTTCGTACGAAGACGGCGTGGCCGCGCTGGAACATGGCGCCATGGGTTTCACGCATTTGTTCAACGCCATGAGCGGCCTGCATCACCGCGAGCCGGGCATGGTCGGCGCCGCCCTGGCGCACGCCGAATACGCGGAACTGATCCCCGACCTGCTGCACGTGCATCCGGGCGCCATCAAGGTGGCCCTGCGCGCCATCCCGCGCCTGTACTGCGTCACCGATTCCACCGCCGCCACCGGCATGCCGGACGGCGAATACATGCTGGGCCGCCACGCCGTGCAGAAATGCATGGGCGGCGTGCGCCTGCCCGACGGCACCCTGGCGGGCAGCACCCTGACCCTGGACCAGGCGCTGCGCAACCTGGTGGGACTGGGACTGGACCTGGCCGACGCGTCCAAGCGCGTGTCGACCAACGCCGCCGATTACCTGGGCCTGGAAGAACGCGGCCGGCTGGCCCCCGGTACTTACGCCGATCTGGTGGTACTCGATCGCGATCTCAAACTCAAAGCTGTGTATATAGAAGGAGAAATCTGTGACCTCAATGATGCTTAAAGAAGCCATTTCCGCCGCCGAATGCGTCGCCCTGCAACTGGCCAGCGACACGGAACGCTACGCGGAACTGGGCCGCAAATTGAGGAGCACCTCGTTCTCGACCGCGCTGACCATCGCGCGCGGCAGCTCGGACCACGCCTGCAACTACGTCGCCTACCTGATCATGGCGCGCCTGGGCCGCGTTGTCGCATCCCTGCCGATGTCGCTGGTGACCCTGAACAAGTCGCCGCTGGTGACGCGCGACACGCTGGCCATCTCGATCTCGCAATCGGGCCAAAGCCCTGACGTGGTCGAGCCGATCCGCTACTTCCGCGACGGCGGCGCCACCACCGTGGCCCTCGTCAACGACATCGACTCGCCGCTGGCGCACGCCGCCGAGTGGGCCATGCCCCTGCGCGCGGGCAAGGAACAAAGCGTCGCCGCCACCAAGAGCTTCATCACCAGCCTGGTCGCCGGCGCGCGCATGGTGGCCCAGTGGCAGAACGACCCCGAACTGCAGGCGGGCCTGGAAGCGCTGCCCGAAGCGCTGCTCGAAGCGACCCGCGTCGACTGGTCGCCCGCCATCGACGTGCTGGCGCCGGCACGCAACATCATGGTCGTCGGCCGCGGCATCAGCTTCCCCGTGGCGCTGGAAGCGGCGCTGAAATTCAAGGAAACCTCGGCCCTGCAGGCAGAAGCCTTCAGCGGCGCCGAAATCAAGCACGGCCCGATGGCCCTGATCGAAGACGGCTACCCGCTGCTCATTTTCGCCACGCGCGGCCCGACCCAGGCCGGCCTGCTGCAGCTGGCAACCGAGATGCGCGGCCGCGGCGCCAAGGTCTTGCTGGCGGCCCCCGCCGACGTGGCCGAGCGCGACCTGACCCTGCCCGTGGCGGCCACGCCGGACCTCGATCCGATCGTCGCCATCCAGTCCTTCTACGTGATGGCGGCCAAACTGTCGGCCGCGCGCGGCATGGACCCTGATGCGCCGCGTCACCTGAGCAAGGTCACCAAAACCAATTAAGCAGCAAGCGGCAGCTGCGCCCCCGGCACGGGGCGCGGCTGCCGTCCGTAGCACCCGAATATAAGCGATGGCAAGGGCATGTACCCGCGCCGCGGACTCATGGACATTGGAGCCTCGCGCTCCAGGATAAAAATGACGATCAAGAGACTGTTGGCGGTTGTTGCCTGCGCGGGCCTGCTCGCGCCGCAGGCATGGGCTGCCGAGAAAATCGAATTCTGGACCTTCAGCATGAAGCCCAAGTTCACGCCGTATTTCAATGCGGTGGTGGCGCGCTATGAGGCGCAGAATCCCGGCGTCAAGATCGAATGGATCGACTTCCCGTGGGACGTCATCCAGACCAAGCTGGTCACGCGCATCGTGGCCGGCACGCCGCCCGCGCTGGTCAGCCTGAACGTGCCCTGGGCCGACGAATTCGCGCGCGACGGCTTGCTCACGCCCGTCGATGGCCTGATCGCAGAGGCGCGCGCCAGCTACATTCCCAGCGCCCTGGCGGACTTGCGCTTCAAGGGCGGCACCTACGGTTTCCCCATGTACAGCAATGTCGCGGTAATCGCCTTCAATACTGCCATCTTCAAGCAGGCGGGCCTCGTGCGCGGCCCCGCCAGCCTCGATGAACAGCTGGCGTTCGCGCGCCAGATCGCGCAACGCACGGGCAAGGCCGGCATCGCCCCCGCCCTGTCGAAAATCGACGGCCTGTTCATGCAGCAGGGCCTGGCCGTGATTACCGACAACCGCGCCGTCTTCAATTCGCCGCAGCACGTGGCGCTGGTGCAGAAGCTGGCCGACACCTACAAGGTGGGCGGTCTGCTGAAGGAAAGCCTGTTCGCCGAAGATAACTTCCCCGCCGTGATCGACGCCTACAAGGGCGGCCGCCTGGGCATGCTGCTGGCGCCGCCGACGGCCATGCAGCGCATCCGCGGCGACGCGAAAGACATCTACGCCATCACCGACGTGGCGCCCGCGCCGCTGGGCCCCACCGGCATCGCCGACGGCGGCTGGCTGGTGCACTTCGCCATTCCGAAAGGCGTGCCGGCGCGCCAGTTGCCATTGGTCGGCAAGTTCGCGCGCTTCCTGACGAACGACGAGAACCAGCTGGCGTTCGCGCGCCAGGCCAGCGTCTTCCCCACCACGGTGAAAGCGGCGGCCGATCCGTTTTTCCTCGCCACGCCGACCAACGCGGGCGCGGCCGAAAAGGCGGTCGCCGCCGGCGCCCTGTCGATGGGCCACTCGCGCACCCTGTACGTGGCCGGCATCGTCGACTACGACGAGCTGCGCCGCTCGCTGGTAAAAGCCGTCGAGGCGGGCGTGACGGGCAAGCAGGATGTGAAGCAGGCGCTGGACCAGGCCGTCGCCATCTGGAACCGCAAGCTGGCCACCCTGCCGCGCCACTGAGGACACCATGACATTCTCCCACCGCCACACTCTGCAAGCCTGGCTGTTCCTGACCCCCGCCCTGCTGCTGCTGGCCGCCTTTTCCTTCTGGCCCGTCGGCTACGGCTCCGTACTGGCCTTCACCGACTACAGCCTGATACGCGAGACGCGATTCGTCGGCCTCGATAACTTCCGCTACATCTTCAATAACGAGATGTTTGTCTCGGGCCTGAAGAATTCGCTGATGTTCCTGCTGATGGTGCCCTTCGTGCAGGTGGGCGCCATCACCCTGGCAGTCTTGGTGAACAACCGCCTGCCCGGCATCCGTCTGTTCCGCGCCGCCTTCTACGTGCCCGTGGTGACGACCGTGTCCGTGGTCGGCATCATGTGGGGCTTCATGTTCCACGAGCAGGGCGCGCTGAACTACGTGATGCTGACCCTGAAACTCGTGAACGCGCCCGTGGGCTGGCTGTCGAACGACAGCCTGGCCCTGTTTGCCGTCATGTTCGTCACCCTGTGGCGCGGCCTGGGCTGGTACATGGTGATGTACCTGGCGGCGCTGCAATCGATTCCGTCGGACATGCAGGAAGCGGCCATGCTCGACGGCGCCAACCGCTGGCAGCGCTTCTGGAAGATCACCGTGCCCATGCTGCGCCCCACCATCATGCTGTGCTCCATCCTGTCCGTGCTGGCGGCCCTGAAGGCGTACCAGGAAGTCGACGTGCTGACTCAGGGCGGCCCCATGAATTCCACCTTCACGGCGCTGTACTACGCGTACGACCAGGGCCTCAAGCACTTGAAACTGCCGCGCGCGCTGGCCGCCAGCTTCGTCGTGTCCCTATTTTGCATCGGCATCGCCCTGCTGTGCCTGCGCTACCTCAAACCCAAGCACCGTTGACCGGGAATGACCATGCAAAAACGTTCCCGCCCCCTGAAAACCCGCCTGCAACGCTTTGGCCAATATGCGGGCCACTATGCCGTGCTGTGCGCGATCGCCGTCGTCTGCGTCTTCCCGTTCTGGTGGACCCTGGTGACGGCCATTTCCACGGAGGGCAATATCTTTGCCTTCCCGCCCACGTTCTGGCCGAAGGCGCCATCCTTCGACAACTTCATCGAAGTGTTCAACGCGATTCCCATCTGGTCATTCTTCAAGAACTCCGTGCTGATCGCCGTGTTCACCGTGTTCTGGAAACTGCTGCTGTGTTCACTGGCCGCGTATCCGCTGGCGCGCCTGAAATTCCGCGGCCGCAAACTGGTATTCGGCCTGATTCTCGCCACGCTGGTGCTGCCGTCGGAAGTAAACTTCCTCGTCAACTTCATCACCATCACGCAAATGAGCCTGGTCGACACCTACACGGGCGTGATCCTGCCCAACGTGGTGACGGCCGTGGCCATCTTGCTGCTCAAGCAGGCGTTCGAGGAAGTGCCGCAAGACCTGATCGACGCGGCCAGGGTCGATGGCGCCTCCGAATGGGTGATCTTCAGCCGCATCATGCTGCCGCTGATCACGCCGTGGCTGGCTACCGTCGGCATCCTGACAGCCGTCGAATCGTGGAATGAATACATCTGGCCGTCGATCGTCATGAGCAAGCCCGATGAATTCCCCCTGTCGGTGGGCGTGCTGTACTTGCGCGGCACCTTCGGCAGCAGCACGCGCGTGATCGCGGCCGGCACCCTGATCACCATCGTGCCGACCCTGCTCGCCTTCCTGTTTACCCAACGCTTCTTCATGCGCGGCATGGACGGCGCAGTCAAATGAAAACGTCTCTCGATAAGGAAGCCTCCATGCACGACAAGAGCACCAACATTGGCAAACGCAGCCCGATTTCCTGGGTGCCGACCTTGTACTTCGCCCAGGGCCTGCCGTTCTACGCCGTGGCCCTGGTGGCCGGCCTGATGTTCAAGAGCATGGGCGTGCCGAACGACCAGATCGCCCGCTGGACGGGCCTGATCGGCATTGCCTGGGGCATCAAGTGGATGTGGGGTCCCTTCCTGGAACTGGCGTCGAGCAAGAAGACCATGGTGGTGCTGTTCCAGTTCGCCGGTGGCCTGAGCCTGGGCCTGATCGCGCTGGCCCTGCAAACGCCGCTGTGGTTTGCCGCCTGCATCGCCGTGCTGTTCGTCGCCGCGCTGGCCTCGTCCACGCACGACATCGTCTGCGACGGCCTGTATATCGCCAGCCTGTCGGACAAGCAGCAGGCGGCCTACGCGGGCTGGCAAGGCGCCTTCTTCAACGCGGGCAAATTCATCTCGCTGGGCGGCTTGGTGATCCTGGCCGGCTACCTGGAGAAAAAAATCGGCATCAAGCCCGCATGGTCGGTGATCTTCCTGATCATCGGCGCCATGATGCTGTCGCTGGCCGCGTACCACCTGTGGGCGCTGCCGCAGGTGCGCAACGCGGCCGTGGCCGACAAGAGCGTGGCCGGCATCAGCCGCACGCTGTGGGACGTGCTGGTGGACTTCCTGAAAAAACCCGGCATCTGGGGCATGATCGCCTTCATCATCCTGTTCCGCGCGGGCGAGGCGCAAGTGCAGACCATCGGCCCGCTGTTCCTGCGCGAAGCGCGCGAACTGGGTGGCCTGGGCCTGTCGACGACGGAAGTGGGCGCCGTGTACGGCACGGCCGGCACCGTCGCATTCCTGCTGGGCAGCATCGGCGGCGGCTACTTCACCTCGTGGCTGGGCCTCAAGCGCGCCATGTTCTTCCTGATCCTGGCCATGAATTTGCCGAACCTGGTGTTTTATTACCTGAGCCACAGCATGCCCACCGATTTGACCCTGATCACAGCCGCGCTCAGCGTGGAGATGTTCGGCTATGGCTTCGGCTTCGTCGGCCTGATCCTGTTCATGATGCAGGTGGTCTCCGTCGGCAAGTACCAGACGGCCCACTATGCGTTCGCCACCGGCGTGATGCAGCTGGGTTTCGTGCTGTTCAAGATGATCAGCGGCGACATCCAGACGGCGCTCGGCTACAAGACTTTTTTCCTGTGGGTGCTGGTGTCGGCCGTGCCCGTATTGATCCTGTCGCGCTTCATGCGCATCGGACCGAAGGATGCCTCCGGCCAGACTGACACGGGCGCCACGTCCGCGCCGGCCAGCGCCAGCTAGGATAGAACCACTTCATGGCACATATCGCGTTAAAGAACATCGTCAAGCTGTACGACGACAAGCACCCGGTCATCCACGGCATCGACCTCGATATCCGCGACGGCGAATTCGTCGTCTTCGTGGGGCCGTCCGGTTGCGGTAAATCAACCCTGTTGCGCATGATCGCGGGGCTGGAAGACATCACGGACGGCGAGCTGCATATCGGCGGCAAGCTGGCCAACGATATCGCGCCGGCCGAGCGGGGCCTGGCCATGGTTTTCCAGAGCTACGCCCTGTACCCGCACATGACGGTATTCGAAAACATGGCCTTCGCCCTCTCGCTGGCGGGGCACAAGAAGGCGGAGGTGCGCGCCGCCGTCGAGCGCGCGGCCGAGATCCTGCAGATCACGCCACTGTTGAAACGCAAGCCGAAGGACCTGTCGGGCGGCCAGCGCCAGCGCGTCGCCATCGGCCGCGCCATCGTGCGCAAGCCGCAGGTATTCCTGTTCGACGAACCGCTGTCGAACCTCGACGCCTCGCTGCGCGTGCAGATGCGCGTGGAAATCTCGCGCCTGCACCAGGAACTGAAAACGACCATGATCTACGTCACGCACGACCAGGTCGAGGCGATGACCCTGGGCGAACGCATCGTCGTCTTCAACGGCGGGCGCATCGAACAGGTGGGCAGTCCGCACGCGCTGTACAACAATCCCGGCAACCTGTTCGTGGCCGGCTTCCTCGGCGCGCCGAAGATGAACTTCATCGCTTGCGCAGCCGTCGCCAGCGGCCCCGGTTCGGTGGCCGTGCGCCTGCCCGGCGGCGCCGTGATCGACGTCGAAGCACAGGGCGGGAACGTGGCGCCGGGCGACCAGTTGACCCTGGGCGTGCGCGCCGAGCATGTCGTCCTGCAGGACGGGGACGCTGCAGGCGACAACGTGATCGACGCGGCCGTCAGCCATGTCGAATACCTGGGCGACGTGGCCATCGTTTACGCCGGCATGGCGGGCGTGACCGAGATGCTGGCCGTCAAGCTGCCGGCCGAGGAAGGCTTGCGTCAGGCGGGCGACGCCATGCGCCTGCACCTGCCGGCGCAGCGCTGCCTGCTGTTCGATGCCGCAGGGCAAGCCCTAGCGCGCACGTTTGCCGCACCCGCTCAGCCGTTTATGTGACAATAGCCGCTTCGTATCATGCCGCTTCTGTTTGACTTATGCAGGCAGAACGGCAGAAATGTGTTTTTTCGAGCTTCCTTGCCCCTCTGGCAATGCCACTGCACGATGTTGCGGCTGCCAGTGCAGGTGCGTATTTTTGTTATTGATTGAAGGATAACCCATGTCCCAATTCCGTCTTGCCCGTCTTAGCCTGCTCCTGGCCGCCATCGGCCTGAATGTCCTGCCATCCCTGTCGCACGCGCAGGATGCCAAGCCAGCCGCCGCTGCGGGTGCGCCCGCCGCCGTGCCCGCCGACACGGTACGTCCTGAAGTGTTCAAGCTGCTCGATCCGGACGCCGTAAAGGCTTCGATGGATGCGAAAAACTATGCCGACGTGCAAAGCCGCATCGACCAGGCTGCCGCCATTCCCGCCCTGACGCCCTATGAATTGTTCGTACTGAACCGCCTGCGCGTGGCGCTGGCCTCGACCACCAACAATGCGACTATGGCCATGACGGCGCTGGAAGCGGTGATCGAATCGGGCAAGCTGGAAAAAAAGGTGCAGGGCGATTTCATCCAGGCACTGGCCAACTACCACTACAACGCCAAGGATTATCCGAACGCCATCAAGTGGTTCACCCGTTACCAGACGGAAACAGGCGATGTGGCTGGCGTGCGTCCCTACATCATCCGCGCGTATTACTTCAGCAATGATTTCGCGCGCGCGAAACAGGAACTGATGTCCGACCTGACGGCCAAGCAGCAGGCGGGCAAGACGCCGACCATCGAAGAACTGCAATTGCTGGCCAACACGGGTTCGAAAAGCAAGGACCCGGCCATCTACCTGGTCGCCATGGAAAACCTGGTGCGCTACTACCCGTCGGATGACTACTGGAGCGATTTGCTGAGCCGCACGCAAGGCAAGGCCGGCTATTCCGACCGCTTCGCGCTGGACGTGCTGCGCCTGCAATTCAAGGCCGTCGGCACCATGCCACCGCAAGATTACAGCGACATGGCTGAAATTGCCTTGCAGAACGCTTTCCCGACGGAAGCGAAAAAAGTGCTGGACACGGGCTTTGCCAAAGGCGTGCTGGGCACGGGCGCGAATGCTGCCAAGCACAAGAAACTGCGCGACCAGGCCAACAAGGCTGCCGCCGACGATGCGAAAAACATCGCCAGCGGCGAAGCGTCGGCCATGAAGAGCAAGGATGGCACGGGCTTGATCAACCTCGGCTACGCTTTCGTGACGATGGACCAGTTCGACAAAGGTATCGACCTGATCCAGAAAGGCATCGCCAAGGGCGGCCTGAAGCGTCCAGAAGACGCCAAGCTGCGCCTCGGCTATTCCTACGCCATGGCCGGCAAGAAAGACGACGCCATCAAGGTCCTGGAAACGGTCAAGGGCGGCGACGGCGTGGGCGACCTGGCCCGCTACTGGATCCTGTGGCTGAACCGTCCTGCCACGGCAGCGGCGGCACCGGCAGCAGCGGCACAGTAATTCCTGCGCCCTCAAGCAGACTCAAGGCAGTTCCCGGCTCAGGCCGGGGCTGCTTTTTTTTCGACCATCCACCCAAGAATGGGTATCGCGGCATGGGCTGACGTCAAGTTTCAGACCTTGATATAGATCTTGCGCTTGTCCATGCCGTAGGCGATCAGCCAGCACAGCAACATGAAGCTGACGGCAAACAGCATGGACCCCACGCGCGCCGGCACCCAGCCCGTAAACCACTGCTGGTACAGCCACTGGTACAGGTTGCCGCTGCCGATGCGCACGGTAAACGCGATAATCACGAGCACTTCCGACACCAGGTAGATGAACAGGGTGTTCTTGCCGAAGACTTCAAAGAAGTAAGTCCAGCCCGTCATTTGACGTACATCAATGATGAACATCAGCAGCGCCAGCAGCAGCAAGTCCAGGCCGATGCCCAGCATCACGTAAGAGCTGGTCCACAGCTTCTTGTTAATCGGAAATACCTCGTTCCAACACAAAGCCACCGCCACGCAAATGGCGCCGGCCACGGCCAGCTGATACAAGCTGGCGCGCAGCCGCGCCGGCGGCGTCTGGCGCAGGAAACTGCCCGCCAGGTAGCCGGCGATCACATTGACAATCGAGGGCAAGGTGCCGAGGATGCCTTCCGGATCGAAGGCGATGCCTTCGCCGTGGTACAAATGGCTGTCGCCCAGCAGGATCAGATCCAGCCTGGCCGGCGCGTTGCCGTGCAAGCTGTAGTCGCCAAAGCATGCCAGGATGGCCCAGTAGCCGAGCAAGGCGCAGGCGCTGAAGGCCAGCGCGCCCCGCGTCTTCCAGTAATGCAGGATCAGCGCGGCGGCCAGGTAGCATACGGCGATGCGCTGCAGCACGCCGGGGATGCGCGTGTGCGATAGGGGCGACCAGGCGAACTGGCCCGCGTCGTCGATCTTGAAGAAGGGGAACCAGTACAGCAGGAAGCCCAGTAAAAAGATCAGCGCGCTGCGCTTGCACAGCTTGGCCAGCACGGCGCCATGGCCCAGGTTTTCATACTTGCCCAGCGCAAAGGCCAAGGCATTGCCGACGACAAACAAAAAGCTGGGAAAGACCAGATCCGTCAGGGTAAAACCATGCCATTCGGCATGCAGGAACGGGGCGTACACGCTGCCCCAGTCGCCAGGCGTATTGACGACGATCATCAGGGCCACGGTCAGGCCGCGCAGGACATCGAGGGCGAGGTAGCGTTGAGGTGCAATAGTCATAATGATGCCATATAAAAAGATAAATATTCGCCCGCTGCTGGTAGAAGGGCTGTACCGCCGAAGGCTGGGTACGACGTACTGACAACCACCGATGGCGTAGCCTGCCACACGGTGACTGTTACTGAGTGGCAATAACAGAAACAACTCACCCACTCAGCAAAAAAGGCAAGGCCCTGATGCAGGGACTTGCCTTGAAAAGACCGAGGAAGGCCAGGCCCAGCACGTGTGCGCCAGGCCGGGTCGTCTTGCTTACAGCTTGGCGCGCAGGCCCAGGTAGAAGGTGCGGCCATTGCTGTAGAACGCGCGTGGCTGATCGCGGTTTTCAGCGTACATCTTGATGGTCGTGTTCGTCAGGTTAAGCGCATCGAACGTGACCGTGAAATGTTCGTTGATCTTGTAGTTGAGCGAACCGGCCAGGCCGCCAGCGCCCTCGACGTGCTGGCTGGCGCCACGATCCACGCCCGCCTTGTAGGACGAACGGTAGTTGTAGGCCAGGCGAGCGCTGAGGGCATTGGCTTCGTAGAAGGCCGTCAGGTTATACGTGCTGCGCGATGCGTTGACCAGTTCATCACCGTTATCCAGCTTGCCGTCGGCATAGGTGTAGTTGGCCAAAATACCGAAGTCGCCGAACAGCGGTTGCTGGTAGCTGAACTCCGCGCCCTTGTTCTTGCCGCTGGTATTGAATGGCGACGTGATCTGGTACACGGCGTCGGTACCGCGCTTGCTATTGTAATAAGTCCCGCTAACAGTTCCATTGGATACGACGGACTTCAAATCCATGTAGAACAGGCCCACCGAGAATGCCGATTTTGGCGCAAAGTACCATTCTGCGCTAATCTCAGCGTTGTCCGACTTGACAGGGTCAAGCTTGACGTTTCCGCCGACACCGCTCAATGCATCGTCGTTCAGCGATACCGAACCACCGAGCGCGCTGTAATCAGGACGGGCGATGGTACGGGCAACGGCGCCGCGGATGACCAGATCGTTGCGCACATCGAATTTGATGTTGGCGCTAGGCAAGTAGTCATTATAGGTGCGCTCAAACAAGTTCTGCGAGTACGGTTTCCAGTCGGAACCGACGATCGGGCCGCCGAGCTTGTTGACCAGGGTCGACTGCTTGGTCTGCACGGCACGCAGGCCGAAGTTACCGCTCCAGTTATCGCCGGTCAAATTGGCCATGGCATAGATGGCCGAGGTTTTTTCCTGCAGTTTGAATTCGTCTGTCCAGTTATGGCGTTGCACTGGATCGAGATTGCGGTTACCAGGGATCGCGGCCCAGGCGGCCAGTGCTGCACCGTCATACTTGAAGTAATTGCTCGACAGGTTGCCACCCAGATCCTTGCCGAAATCGCCAGGATACTGGGTACCATTCCAGACAGGGCCCGGATTGGAGATACCCAGAGGACCCGGTTTGGCATCAATCGGATGCTCGGCAGAACGCTTGTGATCGGTCAGGCGGCCCCCGAACTTGATCGAATCCCAGATGCCGGACGACAGGCGCAGTTCCGCGTCGATCTGGGCATATTTTTCCTGATCGACGGAACGCGATTCGCCACCGCCGATCCATGCCGTCGAACCTGGCTTGGTGGTGGTGCCGCCCGGATAGGAAACGCTGGCCGGGCTCATGCCGTTCAATTGATAGACCATGCCGCCATCGACGTTGTTCTGGTAGTAGACATCGTTGCGGTCATAGCCCAGGCCATGGGTCTTGCCCAGCTTGCCGGTCAGGGTCAGGTCCTTGGTGGCGCGGTACTTGAAGTTGAAATCGAGGTAGTACGATTCGCCGCCGGCATCAGGACGGTAGATATTGTCGACTTCGCCAGCGTTCTTGGCGAAGGTCGCGCCTGTCATGGTGCCGTTCTTGACCGTGTAGTTGGTCGGTATCTGGCCGTTCGGCACGCCGTCTTTCGTACTGTTGATCGAGTTGGCGGGCGCGGCCAGCCAGTTCGTGTTTTGATGCGGCGCCTTCAGTTGCGAATAGAAGCCGTTCACGTCCAGGGTCAAGTCCTTGCTGGGCTTGAATTCGATATCGAATGCGCCGCCTTCGCGGGTTTTCTTTTGCTCGAACAGGGTGGCGCCGATAAAGGTCGGCACTTTCACGCCGGCCAGTTCAGGACGGGCCTTGGCCGCAACGCTGTCTGCGGCAATCGGCGTGTAGCCGAGGATTTCCTGGCCATCGCGGCGCACGGTCGATTTTTGCGAAAAGCCCTGCACCATGATGCCCAGGGTATTGGTGTCGTTCTTCCAGTTTACCAGGCCGGAGAACTGCGGGTCGGTCTTGCCGGCCAGGTCATTGTGGAAAGCCTGGATCGAACCTTCAGCAGTGATCTGGTTCTTGAATTCCAGCGGACGGCGGGTGATCACGTCGATCACGCCCGAAACGCCGCCTTCAGGCAGGTCTGCCGTGGCGCTCTTGTGCACGACAACGGAGCTCACCAGTTCCGATGGCAGCAAGGAGAAGCTGCTGCTGCGGCCGACGTTGCCGCCGAATTGGTTCAGGACGAACCAGTCGCCCGTGCTGATGGCATGGCCGTTGAACAGGGTTTGCTGGAAGCTGGGGCTGGTGCCGCGCAGGCTGACGCGGTCGTTTTCGCCGAAGCCGCCTTCACCACCGGCCGACGATTGGGTATTCACACCTGGCAGGCGCTGGATCGCGTCAGCCACGTTACGGTCAGGCATCTTGCCGATATCTTCGGCCGTCACCACTTCCACCACGGAATCCGCATTGCGTTTTTGCTTCAGCGACTTTTCCAGCGAGGCACGCACGCCGGTCACCGTCACGGTAGCCACGTCGTCGGCGGCTGCTTCCTGCGCCTGTGCCGAAAAAGCCAGGCCGGCGACCATCACGGCAACGGCCGCGGCGATCGGCGTACGGCTACGCGATCCGGATTTCACGACGGCAGCTGCAGGTGTCAAATTGCGTTTCATGTACTCCCCCTTGATTTAGGCTCCAGGATTGGAACCTTTTCATTTTTAACGTAGGTCTTCTTTCCAGCCCGCCCACTCTCGCCGGCATGCTGCAGACCCTTCGGCACAACCACTTACAAAACCAATTCAACGCCAATATACTACTATCCAATACCAGAACACTACCAGTTGCAACTTTTTTTTTATAACGTTGTTTGAATCACACAGACCACTTTATCTAAATCAATCCGTAGCCCGTATGAGCGGCTTAAATACGGGGGAAGCCAGGCATAAATTGTTGGCCTGATAATTCAAATTGGTTTTATAACGGCCTTTTTTGGTATTATCCAGCGACACAAAACAGATACAGAGCGCGTCTGCAACGCGCCGTAACGGAGACCCTCAGCGTATGACAACCCTCGCTCACATCATGCAAGGCCTGGGGCAGACGAGTAGCCTGCCCCTGTACCAGCAACTGCAGCGCGCGCTGCGAGAAGCGATCGACAAGCGCATCCTCGGCCCAGAGGAAGCCTTGCCGGCCGAACGCCAGCTGGCCAGCGACCTGTCCGTTTCGCGCATCACCGTGCGCAAGGCCATCGATGGGCTCGTCAACGAGGGCTTGCTGGTGCGGCGCCCCGGCTCGGGCAATTTCATCAATACGCGCATCGAGAAAAACTTCGCCAAGCTGACCTCGTTTTCCGAGGACATGCGGGCGCGCGGACGCACGCCGCGCAGCGTGTGGCTCAAGCGCGCAGAAGGCACCGTCACGCCGGAAGAAGCCTTGCGCCTGCGGCTGTCGCCGGGCGCGCCCGTGTACCGCTTCCACCGCATCCGCTATGCGGACGAGGTGCCGATGTGCCTGGAATACGCGACCATCGTCGCCAGCTGCCTGCCGAACCTCGACGCTGTCGATATCTCCATGTATGACGCGCTGGAACAGGCGGGCAACCGGCCCGTGCGCGCCTTGCAGCGCCTCAGCGCCTTGTTGTTGACGGGAGAGCAGGCCAGCCTGTTGCAGGCGGAGGAAGGCGACGCGGGCTTGTCGGTGGAAAGGCTGGGCTTTTTGCGCGATGGCCGCGCCGTGGAATTTTGCCGCTCCTACTTCCGCGGCGATATGTATGACTTCGTGGCCGAATTAAGTACCAATTAATACCGGATGCGCGAATTTCTCAATACCAGATAACACCACTTATTGCAGTGCAATATATATGCCGGCATCGCGCCTATATATGCACGGCAATGGTGCAATAATCAACGGCGATTATGTGGCCGCCCGCGCAGAATATAAAAGAAGGCTGTGCAATACGGTTTTGCGCATTGCAACAAAACGTGGCGTTATACGTCAAACGGCGGGCGCGGCGCGGCGGCCCACGCCCAGCAGGATCACGCTTAGCGCCACGCACAGCCAGCCGAACAGCGGCCCCAGCCAACCGGCCCACGTGGCCACGGGCCGCGCTGCCGGCAGCGGCGCCAGCAAGGTGCTGCCCGGCATGGCGCTGCTGGCCCGCTCCGCCAGCACGTTCCCATACGCATCGCTGACCGTCAGCACGCCCTCGCGCGCCGCGCGCAGCACCGCATAACCGTTTTCCACACCGCGCACCACGGTCATGCGCGCGCCCATCCAGGCGTCCAGTTGGAAATCCCAGGCCGGCACCAGCATCGCTTGCGCGCCGGCCACGCCGTATGCCCGCCCCAGGGGCGCAAAATGCATGTCCTTGCAAATGGCCAGCCCCATGGCCTGCCCCGCCACCGGCTGCACGGCATACGCGTTGCCAGCAAGAAACTCGCGCTCGGGCGGCGCCAGATGATGCTTCTGATAGCTGACAGGCGCGGCGCCATCGGGCGCGAACAGCCAGGCCAGGTTGCGCCGCCCGGCAACGTCCTGCACGCCGATACCCAGGATGATCCACGCGCCCGTGCTGCGCGCCAGCGCCTGGAAGCGTTGCCGTACGGCATCCGCCTGTGCGGGTGCCAACACGGCTATCTTTTCCGGCAACAGCACCAGCCGGGCGCCCTGCCCGGCCAGTTGCCCGACGTGGCGCGCGTACTGGTCCCAGACGGCTTGCGCGCGCGCGGGCGGCGTGGCCGGACCGATAAAGTCATCGATGGCCACCAGTCCCGCCAGCGGCCCTGCCGGCGCCAAGGCCGGCGCGCCCTGCACGCGCCAGGCGCCGCCGGCGAACGCGGCCGCCAGCAGCAGCGCGACCGCGACCGCCGCTGGCGCATATGCGCGGCCGCCGGCCAGCAGCAAGGCCAGCGCGGATGGCGCCAGGCACAGCAAGAACAGCAGGCCGGGCACGTCCGCCAGGGCCGCCACCTGCAGCACGGCAAGGTTATCCGCCTGCGAATACGCGAGGCTGCCCCAGTTACCGTCGGGCAGCAAAGCCGCCATCACCGTATCGATGGCCACCCACAGCACGGGATACGCCAGCACCGTCCAGCCGGAGCGGTAGCGCAGCACGAGGCGCCGCGTGGCCAGCACCACCAGAAGCCACAGCAGTGCCTTGACGAACATCACGGCCAGCACGGCCGGCAAGGGCATGAGCAGGCGAAAATAGGCAACGTTCGATGACAGGCCCAACAGAGCTGCCAAAAACGTCATCCAGGCCGCATCGCGGCGCGACGAGCGCAGGGCCAGCCACAGCACGGGCAGCGGCGCGCACCAGGCCAGCCAGCCCAGCGGCTGCGGCCCCAGCACCCAGTACAGGGGCAGGCCCGCCGCCAGCGCGGCGACGGTTTGCAACAGGCGCTGGCGCAGCGCGGTGCCGCCGGCAGCCGGCGCAGACAAGGTATGGAGCATGGTCATGCTTTCAAGGGGAGCCAGATTTCCACGCCGCCGCTGCCGCTGACGGGATCGAAGTGCTGGTCGTAGCGTTCAAAATCGGGCGC
This sequence comes from Janthinobacterium sp. SUN137, assembly GCF_030587265.1. NCBI lineage: Bacteria > Pseudomonadati > Pseudomonadota > Betaproteobacteria > Burkholderiales > Oxalobacteraceae > Janthinobacterium > Janthinobacterium sp. SUN137. The sequence goes on from NZ_JAPWHZ010000005.1 coordinate 269,367, forward strand.
GTCGGCCACTTCCAGGCCGGACCGGGGCAACCACTCGTTCCACACCGTGTGCCAGGTGGCGCGGATGGTGGAAATGTGGCCGCGGTGATGAAACACGGCATAGCGCCGCGGGGCGATGCGCAGCCGCGTCCAGCCGTCGGGGGACTGCGAAAAGTCGTTCACCGGCATGGCGCACAGGTAATCGAAATTGCCCGCATCATCATTGTTGCAGCACACGCCATACACGAGCTGGCCGGGCGCCGCATGGGGCAGGAAACGCTGCCACAGGGCGGGGATGCCGGCAACCGTTTCTGCGCGATAACGTTCGACGAGGCCCGCCACCAGCAAGGCGGGGCCAAGCTCGAAACGGGGTGCTTCCAGCGCCACGCCTGGCGCCACATCCAGTTTGATGGCCTCCACCAGCGCGAGGTTGGCGACATGGCGCTGGGCCCGCACCATTTCCGGCGTGCGCTGGAACTGCTCGCGGAAGGCCCGCGTAAATGCCTCGTGGGAACTGTAGCCAGCCTGCAGCGCGACGGCGAGGATGTCTTGCGCGCCCTGCGCCAGCGCGCGGGCCGCCTCGCTGAGCCGGCGCGCCCGCACATAGCGCATCACGGAATGGCCCGTGGCCAGGCCAAACGCGCGCGTCAGGTGACACGGCGAAGCGCCGCCCACGTGGGCGATGTCGCCGAGCGAGATATTCTCCGCATAATGCGATTCGATATACCAGAGTGCCTTGGCCAGATAGTGCATGGACGCTTCCCGTTGAACGAGCTGCGACTGTAGCATTTTCAGATCACGAGGATTTGACTGAAATTGCGCAATGCAGGCTTATTTGCGCGTGCGCTTTTCGTAAACCAGCTGGCCGCTGCTGATGCGCGCCAGTTCGGCCATTTCCTGGGCCAGGAAGGCGAGCAGGTCGTCGATGCTGACGACGCAGGAAAGCGCGCCCAGGCTGTTGACCACGGGCAGGCGGCGGATGCCGTTGACGCGCATGCGTTCGATGATGTCGTAGACGTCTTCGTCTTCGCTGGCCGTGAGCAGTTGCGCGCTCATGATGTCGCCCACCAGCAGGCTGGCGGGGTCGAGGCCCAGGGCGATGACGGAAATGACGATGTCGCGGTCGGTGAGGATGCCGATGGGAACGCGCTCGCCGTTCGGCTGTTCGGCCACGATCAGGTCGCCCACGTGGTGCTGGCGCATCAGCAGCGCCGCATCTTGCACGCTGGTGTCACGCTGGCAATGGATGGTGTGCAGGGTACAGATGTCGCCGATGCGCATGTCGCCACTCCGTTTGAGGCAGAGTGTCCACGCTACGCCAGCCCACCGTGGCGGGCTTGAGGCAAATCAATGGAGCGGTACTTACTTTTCTTCGGGGGGCGGCAGGAAGCAGGCTTCGACGATCTGCAGGTCGTTATCCTTGGCAAATTCGCGCACGAAGTGAAACGCCATCGGCTCGATCTCGCGCAGCTTCGTGTTGACGACCACCGACTTGACGCCATTGACGACGGTCGGGCGCACGTAGGGCGAATACTGGAGGTGCGCATTGCGCCCGCCGCCTTCGGGATTGAAACAGGACATCACTCCGCAAAGGCGCTCGGCCCAATCGCTGGGTCGGAATTGCTTGCCATTGCTGGTGAGACCAAGGATGAAGAACTCGTCTGAGAGTTCCCCTGTTTTTTGAGATAACTCGGCCATGTGGCTTGTCGGGACTGGATTGCGTGAATGGCCCCGGCGGGTAAGCCGGGCTGGTAATTCAACTACGTTTGCTGCGGTAAGCCAGTATTATATCTTATAGAAGACTTGGGTTCTACCTCGATCTGCCCTGACGATGCAAACAGGGGCCGGCACGCGTAACGCGCCAGCCCCTATTTTAACCTTGTTCCACGCGCCAGGCGCATGGATGGCGCGTGTGCGCCCGCGTCAGCCGAGGAAAACGGCGCCCGACATCAACAGCAGCAGCAGCATCCACAGCAGCAAGGCGCGCCAGACCAGGCCCACCGTGCTCTGCAAAGCGCGTGCGCCCGGCTCTTCGCCCGGCAGGATATCGCTTTCGCTGTCGCTGTCGTCGACGGCCATGTCGGGCGTGACGACCACGCGGGCCGCCGTTTCCGCCGGCGTGCCCAGGCGCACGCCCATGGCGCCGCCGCCGGCCGTCAGGATGATGCCGATGGCCTCGTCCTGCCAGCGCTGGGCGAAGTTGCGCCAGGCGTAGATGGCATCCTCGAAATTGCCGACCACGGCAAACGCCACGGCCGTCAGGCGCACGGGAATCCAGTCGATCAGGTAAAAGGCGCGCGCGGCGAACTGGCCGAACGCTTCATTGCGCATGTGCTCGGGCTCGTTCCAGGCACGCGCCAGGTATTCGGCCACGCGGTACATCACGGCGCAGGCAGGGCCCAGCGGCATGAGGAACCAGAAGAACACGCCAAACACATTGCGATGCGTGGTGATCAGGGCTTTTTCCACGGCAATGCGGGCGATTTCGCTCGCTTCCATGCCTACCGTGTCGAGCTTGGTCCACTCGGCCAGCAAGGTCCGCGCGGACGCCTCGTCGCCGGCGCTCAGGGCCAGCTGGATCGACGTGAAATAATGGCTGTAATGGCGAAAACCCAGGGTCAGGTAGACGATGAGGACATTCCAGACGAAGGCCAGGGGGGTCAGCTGGTAATGCCGCAAGAGCCAGTACACGCCGGCCGTCGGCACCATCAGCACGCCGATCATGAGGAACCAGCCCATGCGGCCGTGGTTGGCGTGGCCGGCATTGAACCAGGTCTCCATGCGCATTGCCAGGCTCTTGATTTCGGCGTAGATCGGATTGTCCGCGCGCAAAGGTTTGAGCTGCTCGATCAGCAATGCGCAAAGTATGGAGAGAAATGTCATCAATGGTCCTTTTTGTCTTTTTCAGCAATACCGCAATGCCCGCTACGATAGCGCAGTGCAGTGCTGGAATCAAACTTATTACGTGCGGGGTGCCATTTTACGCGCGCAAGAGGTGAAACAGATTGCGCAGCATGCCGGCGGTGGCGCCCCAGATGTAGAAGCGCTCGTAGGGCATGGCGTAGAACGAGCGCCGTCCGCCGGGCAATTCCACCGACAGGCGCTGGTGGTTGAGGCCGTCCATGAGGAAGGCCAGCGGCACTTCAAAGATTTCCGCCACTTCCGACGGGTCGGCGCGCAACTCGAACGGCGGCGTCACCAGGCCCACCACGGGCGTGACCTGGTAGCCGGTGCCCGTCAGGTAGTCGGGCAGGCAGCCCAGCACTTCAATGTGTTCGCGCGCCAGGCCCACTTCTTCTTCCGTTTCGCGCAGGGCCGTGGCCACGGGCGAACCGTCGAACGGTTCGCTGCGCCCGCCGGGAAAGCTGACCTGGCCCGCATGGCTGCTCAGGTGGTCCGTGCGCATGGTCAGCAAGATGGTCAAGCCCTGTGGCCGTTGCACCAGCGGAATGAGCACGGCGGCGCGCACGGGCACGGCGCGGGCGGACAGGAAATCCTGGGTAATCTCGGGCTGCCAGTCGGGTTGTTCGGCCAAGCGCTGGCGCAGCCAGTCCGGCGTCAGGCGTTCGGCGTCCAGCGCCGCCTCGCCGGCGATCGAATCGATGGCGAGTTGTTTGGGATCAAATGCGATGGTGGCCATGGCAGCTTGCCTCAATAGCAATTCAGAATAAAAAAGGGGCGCCGAGAGGCACCCCTTTTCCCAACGCAGACGCTGATATTACGCGCTTGCTTTCGCCACAACGCGGCGATTTGGCAATTTTTCTTTGATACGCGCCGATTTACCCGAACGCTCACGCAGATAGTACAGCTTGGCGCGGCGAACATCACCACGGCGTTTCACTTCGATCGAAGCGATCAGCGGCGAGTACAGTTGGAACGTACGCTCAACGCCTTCGCCGGACGAGATCTTGCGAACGATGAAGTTCGAGTTCAGGCCACGGTTACGACGGGAGATAACGACGCCTTCGTAAGCCTGGGCGCGCTTGCGCGTACCTTCGACTACGTTGACGCTGACGATAACGGTATCGCCTGGTGCGAAGTCAGGAATCGATTTACCCAGACGGGCGATCTCTTCTTGCTCTAATTGTTGAATCAAGTCCATTTTTATAACTCCGAAAACCATCATGCCGGCGCACTGTGGATAGCGCGCTATCCGCCCGGTAGAGGATGGGTATTACCAATTTGGGCAACATGCCCGGCACTGCAAAGCCACCCTGCTGGCCGTCCGAGGACGACTTACAGGCTGGCCAGGAATTTTTCGTCGGTCTTGCTGAGCAAGCCGGCGGCGCGCGCACTGACCAGCAGGTCAGGCCGCTTTGTCGCGGTCGCTTCCAGCATGCGCTGGCGGCGCCACTTGACGATCTCGGCATGATTGCCACCCATCAAGACGGGCGGCACGGCCATGCCTTCATAGCTTTCCGGCCGCGTGTAGTGCGGCGAATCGAGCAAGCCATTGACGAAGCTGTCCTCGATGGCCGATGCCTCGGTGTTCAAGACACCCGGCAACAGGCGGATCACCGCATCCATCAGCGCCATGGCGGGCAGCTCGCCGCCCGACAGGACGAAGTCGCCGACGCTGATTTCTTCGTCGACGCAACGGTCCAGCAAACGCTGGTCCACGGCTTCATAGCGGCCGCACAGGATCACCAAACCGGGTTCGGCTTTCAACTGCGTGACGCGCTCGTGCGTCAGCGGACGGCCTTGCGGCGACATGAACACCACGCGGGGCGCCGCCAGGCCGAGATCGGTCTGACGTTGCTTCGCGGCATTAATTGTCGCTTCGAGGGGACGGGCCATCATCACCATGCCGGGGCCGCCGCCATACGGGCGGTCATCCACGGTACGGTGATTGTCAGTGGTGAAATCGCGGGGATTCCACAGCGACAAGCCACATTTCCCCTGCTCGAAGGCGCGCCGGGTCACACCCGACTGCGTCAGCGCGGCAAACATTTCCGGGAACAGGGTCACGACATCAAATTGCATCGATCACCATCCTGCAAAGTTTGCCCGGCGCAAAGTTAAGCGCAGGCGGTTTAATAATCGAGGCCCCAGTCGACCGTGATCTTGCTGGCAGCCTTGTCAACGTTAATGACAAACTGGCCAACAAACGGGATCAGGCGCTCAGGCGCCTTTTCAACGGTCTCATCGGCAGTGGCGACGGGCGTAACGCGCAAGATCGACTGCGGACCATTGCTCATCATGTCGTGCACTGTGCCGAGGCACTCGCCTTGCAAATTCTCGACTGTCAGTCCGATCAGATCGGACCAATAAAATTCATCGGCCGACAGCGTCGGGAAATGGCTACGCGGAATTTGCACAGAGACGCCTTTCAGCGCTTCTGCGGCATCCCGCCCGACCACACCCACCAGCTGGGCCACGACGTCGCCGCCGTGTAACTTCGCTTGCCTGACTTGAACATCATGCAAGGTCGGTTTATCAAACCACCAGGTTTTGACGCTTAATAATGCATCCGCGTCGTCGGAGAAAGGAGTGATCCTGACCCCGCCAGCAATGCCATAAGCACCGGAGACATAGCCTACCTGTACCAGGTCATCGGGGACTTTCACCCCGGATGCAGTCTTGACCGTCAAACCAGTGATCTAATTAAGCTGCTGCTTTGTTGTTGCTAGCTACCAGGCGAGCAACGGTTGGCGACAATTGTGCGCCAACGCCTTGCCAGTAGGCCAGACGGTCTGCGGTGATACGCAGTGGAACTTCGCCACCTTGCGCCATCGGGTTGTAAAAACCGATACGCTCAATGAAGCGACCATCGCGGCGATTGCGCGAGTCAGTAGCGACGATGTTGAAGAACGGGCGCTTCTTGGCGCCTCCACGAGCTAAACGAATAACGACCATAATATTTCCAAAAAGTGTGCTGAGGCGGAAAAAGCCGCAAATTATAGCGCGCTTTACCGCCAGGCAGCAAGCGTTATGATGACGGGCGTGTAATTTGGGCTAATCAAACATTATGACCAGTCATGGCCGAAGACGCAATAGGCGCGTGCGTCTATCGTGCCTGCCATGCCACGTCCAGGCGATGATATTGCACGATAGCATCGCCTGCACGCTGCCTGAAAGTGCTATCGTTGCGGCAAGCAATGACCGATACTGGCAATCTTTACCGATGAGCAACTCTGGAGTCCCATGACCACCGCTACCATTTTGCAACAATCGCACAAGAACAAGGCCTTCACGACACTGCTGGCCTTCCTGCTGGGCATGCTGGGCGCCCACCGCTTCTACCTGCACGGCGCCAAGGACCGCTGGGGCTGGCTGCACCTGGCTGCCCTGCCCGCCTCGCTGCTGCTGCGCCAACTGCTTCCCGAAGCGGACTGGTTTTACCAGATATTGCCGCTGACCCTGTCCGCCCTGGGCGGTTTCCTGGAAGCGCTGGTGCTGGGCCTGATGCCGGACGACAAGTGGGACGCGCGCTACAACGCCGCCTCCAGCCGCCAGTCGGACACGGGCTGGCCCCTGGCCGTGGTGCTGGTCGCTACCTTGATGCTAGGCGCAGGCGTGCTGATCGCCACCATGGCGCGCCTGTTCGACTTGCTGTATACAGGCGGCGCCTACGGTTAATTTCCACCCGGAAATAGCATCGGATCGCGCCTGCCGCACGCACATGTAAGTGTTGGTAAGCAATCATGATTTTCCTCTATACTGCATTCACAATGCCGACATTACTGGCACATTCAACACCCCCTAGGAGAAGATCATGATTCGTCGCCCACTCATCCTCGCAGTCGCCGTCACGGCCCTGTTCAGCACCTCCGCCTTCGCGCAAAACCTGTCGCCAAAGGCGCAATACGCGTACGACACCAAGCAAGCCAACACGCGCTATGCGGACGACAAGAAACTGTGCGCAGAAGAAACCAGCTCGAAAGCCCGCATGCAATGCCTGCGCGACGCCAAGGGCGAATACGACCAGGCCATCATCAACGCCAAGGCCGCGCAAAAGGCGGGCAATTCGTATGCGGGCCAGAACAGCAAACCAGCCCAGCAGCAGATCTGCGCCGAGTGCGGCAAGGTGCTGGCAGTCAACGTCGCTGAAAAAGCGGGCGAAGGCGGCGCGCTGGGCATGATCGGCGGCGGCGTGGCCGGTGCCCTGCTGGGCCGCCAGGTTGGCGGCGGACGCGGCAAGGACCTGGCCACCCTGGCCGGCGCCGCCGGCGGCGCTTTCGCGGGCAAGCAAGTCGAAGGCCACATGAAAAACAGCAAGGTGTGGACCGTTACCGTGCAGTACGAAACGGGCGCCAAGGCCGACTTCGCATTCGACCAGGACCCTGGCCTGGCTGCTGGCGACCTGGTGCGCAATTCCGGCAACGGCATTGCCAGAAGATAAGCTTTTGAAAGAGTAAAAAAAAAGCGCTGGAGAGTAATCTCCAGCGCTTTTTTGCATTCAGCCAGCTTGCGCCGGCCAAGTTTCAACTTAAAACTGCTCTTCCGACAAGGCCATCACGCCCGCGCTGCCATCGATGATGGTGGCGCGCAAGCCTGGCGCCTGCGACAGGATGTGGTCGGCAAAGAAGCGTGCCGTGGCGATCTTCGCCTTGTAGAACGAAGCGTCGCCGCTGCCCTCTCCCAGCTTTTGCTGCGCCACCACGGCCGCGCGGGCCATTTGCCAGCCGCCCAGCACGATGCCGGCCAGTTTCAAATAGGGCACGCTGCCCGCGAACACGGCCTTGATATCCGTCTTCATGTTCGCCACCACATACTCGACTACGGCTTCCAGCGCGGCGCTGCCTTCGGCCAGGTGGCGCTGCATGGCCTGGAAGTCGGCGCCGGACAGTTCGCCCAGCTGGGCTTCCGTGGCGCGCACCTGGGCGATGATGGCTTTCGCCACGGCGCCGCCGTCGCGCACCGTCTTGCGGCCCACGAGGTCGTTCGCCTGGATGGCCGTCGTGCCTTCGTAGATGGTGAGAATCTTGGCATCGCGGTAATGCTGGGCGGCGCCTGTTTCTTCAATGAAACCCATGCCGCCATGCACTTGCACGCCGTCGCGCGTGACGTCTTGCGACATTTCCGTCGCCCAACCCTTAATGACGGGCACCAGGTATTCATACGTCGCCAGGCTTTCCGCGCGCACTTCCGCGTCCGGATGGTGGTGCGCCACGTCGCTGATGGCCGCGCCCACGTAGGCCAGCGCGCGCGCCGCCTCCGTTTGCGAGCGCATCGACATCAGCATGCGGCGCACGTCCGGGTGGTGGATGATGGAAACGGGACCCGGCGAACCGGCCAGGTCGCGCGACTGCACGCGGTCCTTGGCGAACGCCACGGCCTGCTGGTAGGCGCGCTCGGCCAGGCCGATGCCTTGCAAGCCCACGCCGAAGCGGGCCGCGTTCATCATGATGAACATGTATTCGAGGCCGCGGTTTTCCTCGCCCACCAGGGTGCCGATGGCGCCGCCGTGGTCGCCGAACTGCAATACGGCCGTCGGGCTGGCCTTGATGCCCAGCTTGTGCTCGATCGACACGCAATGGGCGTCGTTGCGCGCGCCCAGGCTGCCGTCAAGATTGACGAGGAATTTCGGCACGATGAACAGGGAAATGCCTTTCACGCCGGCGGGCGCGTCCGGCGTGCGGGCCAGCACCAGGTGGACGATGTTTTCCGCCATGTCGTGTTCGCCGTACGTGATGAAAATCTTCGTGCCGAAGACTTTATACGTGCCATCGTCCTGCGGCACGGCGCGCGTGCGCACGGCAGCCAGGTCGGACCCCGCTTGCGGCTCCGTCAGGTTCATCGTGCCCGTCCACTTGCCCGACACCAGGTTTTCCAGATACACCGCTTTTTGCTCGTCGCTGCCGGCCGTCAGCAGCGCTTCGATGGCGCCGTCCGACAGCAGGGCCACCAGGGCGAACGAGATGCTGGCCGAGTTGAGCATTTCGATGCACGGCGTGGCCAGCAGCTTGGGCAAGCCCTGGCCGCCGAATTCGGTCGGATGCTGCACGCCCTGCCAGCCCGCTTCGCCATACGCCTTGAACGCGTCCTTGAAGCCTTTCGACGTCGTGACTTGCCCGTCGTGCCAGAAACTCGGCTCCTTGTCGCTGGGGCCGTTCAAGGGGGCCACCACGCCGCCGCAGAACTTGGCGTTCTCTTCCAGCACGGCTTCGGCCGTGTCGGGCGTGGCGTCTTCGCAGCCGGGTAAGGTGTGGATTTCGGCCAGGCCGGCCAGTTCGTTCATCACGAACAACATGTCTTTCAGCGGGGCTTGATAGCTCATCTTCTTTTCTCCAAGAAAAAAGCCACGCGCGGCTCGCCGTGTGGGGCGGGCCGGCGTGGCTTTGTCAGTAACAAAACCGGAAGGGGTGTGACTTAACCCAGTTCTTTGACCAGTTGCGGCACGATCTCGAACAGATCGCCCACGATGCCGTAGTCGGCCACGGCAAAGATCGGCGCTTCCGGATCCTTGTTGATGGCGACGATGGTCTTCGAATCTTTCATGCCGGCCAGATGCTGGATCGCGCCCGAGATACCGACGGCGATGTACAACGATGGCGCGACGATCTTGCCCGTCTGGCCCACTTGCCAATCGTTCGGCACGAAGCCGGCGTCGACGGCGGCGCGCGAAGCACCCATGGCGGCGCCCAGCTTGTCGGCCAGCGGCTCCAGGATGTGGAAGTTTTCCGCCGAACCCATGCCACGGCCGCCCGACACGATGATTTTCGCGGCGGTCAGTTCAGGACGGTCGGACTTGGCCAGTTCGCGGCCCACGAAGGCGGACTTGCCCGCGTCGGCGACGGCGGCGACGGTTTCCGTGGCAGCCGAACCGCCGGTGGCGGCAGCGGCGTCGAAACCGGTGGTGCGCACGGTGATGACCTTGACCTTGTCGCCAGATTGCACGGTGGCAATGGCGTTACCGGCGTAGATGGGACGCTCGAAGGTGTCCGGGGAATCGACCTTGGTGATTTCCGAGATTTGCGCGACGTCCAGCTTGGCGGCCACGCGCGGCAGGATGTTCTTGCCGTAGGCGGTGGCTGGCGCCAGGATGTGGCTGTAGTTGCCGGCGATGGCCAGCACTTGCTCGGCCACGTTTTCGGCCAGGCCGTCGGCAAAATATGGCGCGTCGGCGACGATGACTTTCGTCACGCCGGCGATTTGCGCGGCGGCAGCGGCGGCGGCCGATGCGTTCGAGCCTGCGACGAGCACGTGCACGTCGCCGCCGCACTGGGCAGCCGCGGTCACGGTGTGGTGGGTGCTGCCCTTTAAGGTAGCGTTGTCGTGTTCAGCAATAACTAATGCGACCATGATATGTCCTGTAATTGTTCTGGGTAGACGGCAAAGCCGCTTAGATGACTTTGGCTTCGGTACGCAGCTTGGCGACCAGGGTAGCGACGTCCGGGACCTTGATGCCGGCCGAGCGCTTGGCTGGCTCGACGACTTTCAGGGTCTTCAGGCGTGGCGCAACGTCGACGCCCAGGTCTTCCGGCTTGACGGTCTCGAGCGGCTTTTTCTTGGCCTTCATGATGTTCGGCAAGGTCACATAGCGTGGCTCATTCAGGCGCAGGTCGGTGGTGATGATCGCTGGCAAGGTCAATGCCAGGGTTTCCAGGCCGCCGTCGACTTCGCGGGTGACGGTGACTTTACCGTCTTCCAGCACGACTTTCGAGGCGAACGTGGCTTGCGGCCAACCCAGCAGGGCTGCCAGCATCTGGCCGGTCTGGTTGCTGTCGTCATCGATGGCTTGCTTGCCCAGGATGATCAGTTGCGGCTGCTCTTTCTCGGCCAGGGACTTGACCAGCTTGGCCACGGCCAGCGGTTCCAGTTCAGTCGTCGTTTCCACCAGGATGCCGCGGTCGGCGCCGATGGCCATGGCCGTGCGCAGGGTTTCCTGGCACTGCGTCACGCCGCAGGAGATGGCGACCACTTCAGTGACCTTGCCGGCTTCTTTCAGGCGCATCGCTTCTTCCAGCGCGATCTCATCGAAAGGGTTCATCGACATTTTGACGTTGGCGGTATCGACGCCAGTGCCGTCACTCTTGACGCGGACTTTGACGTTATAGTCGACCACGCGTTTGACGGGTACCAAGACTTTCATAGCTATGCCTTTGGGAAATTATAAAAATGACGGATCAAGTGCTGATTGTGCGTTCGATTATAAGAGAAATTTGAATCTTGAACCGAATTTAAGCACGATCGTGCGATTTTTTGTTAGAGCAATCCATCTAAACTGTCCAGCTTTGAGGATTTCAGGGGAGTCCGCCGCTACGCTGCAAGGCAGCAAAAGGGCACGAAAGTGACGCACACGGCAGGGTATTCACCAGGCCGCGCCACGGCGGCCCCGGCTGGCAGAATTATTTGCGTTGCATCAGGAAGACGAATTCGGTACCCGTCTGCACATGCGACAGCAGGGCATTGCCCGTTTGCTTGGCAAAAGCCTGGAAGTCGCGCACGGAACCGGGATCGGTTGCCATGATGCGCAGCACTTCCCCGCTCTGCAGCTCTGACAAAGCCTTTTTCGCCTTCAGAATCGGCAAGGGGCAATTCAAGCCCCGCGCGTCGAGTTCTTTATGAAATTCCATAATCTCGGTATCAAGTAGTGTGTCGCTCATCATCAATATCCCGCCATTTTTGTTGTACTGATTTTCGACATACTACTCTAAATCAGGGGCATTGACGCGCTGCACCAAAATAGTTCATCGGCTGTTGTGGTGTCACAACGAGATTCCACACGGCAAAACGGCCCGCAAACACCGTCTGCGGGCCGTTTTCAAGGGGCTGTGGGGCGAAAACCCCGCATGGAGCCTAGCTTACGCCTTATTTCGCGCGTTCGCCGACCCAGGCCGGCACGCCGGCCAGGGCGTTCGCCAGGCCGCTCGGATCGGTGCCGCCCGCTTGCGCCATATCGGGGCGTCCGCCGCCTTTTCCGCCCACTTGCTGTGCAACGAAGTTCACCAGCTCGCCCGCTTTGACCTTGCCAGTCGCGTCGGCCGTGACGCCGGCGATCAGGCTGACCTTGCCGTCGGCCACGCTGGCCAGCACGATGGCGGCCGTTTTCAGCTTGTCCTTCAGCTTGTCCATGGTTTCGCGCAAGCGGGCCACGTCGGCGCCGTCCAGCACGGCTGCGAGCACCTTGATGCCGTTGACATCGACGGCTTGCGTGACCAGTTCATCGCCCTGGCCCGACGCCAGTTTCGATTTCAAGGCAGCCAACTCCTTCTCCAGCGCCTTCACGTGGTCCTGCACCTGGCCGATGCGGGCAGTCAGCTCTTCCGGCTGCGCCTTCAGGGCGTTGGCTGCCTCGACCAGGCGGCGGTTGATGGTTTGCACCAGCGCCAGCGCGCCCTCGCCCGTCACGGCTTCCACGCGGCGGATGCCGGCGGCCACGCCGCTTTCGGCGATGATCTTGAACAAGCCGATGTCGCCCGTGCGCTGCACGTGGACACCGCCGCACAGCTCTTTCGAGCTGCCGATGTCGAGCACGCGCACTTCGTCGCCGTATTTCTCGCCGAACAGGGCCATCGCGCCATGCTTGACGGCATCGTCAAACGACATCAGGTGCGCTTGCGTGGCACGGTTTTCCAGAATTTCCTTGTTGACAATGGTTTCCACGGCGGCGATTTGCTCTGCCGTCATCGGTGCATTGTGGCTGAAGTCGAAACGGGTCTTGTCCGGGTCGACCAGCGAACCCTTTTGCGCCACGTGGCTGCCCAGCACTTCGCGCAAGGCCTTGTGCATCAAGTGCGTGGCCGAGTGGTTGCGGATGGTGCGCGCGCGCTTGGCCGTATCGACTTGCGCCGAGACGGCGTCGCCCACCTTCAGCACGCCCGATTCCAGCACGCCGTGGTGGCCGAAGACGTCGGCCTGGATTTTCAGGGTGTCGCTGACGGCAAAGCTGCCGGTGCCCGAGGAAATCACGCCCTGGTCGCCCACCTGGCCGCCCGATTCCGCGTAGAACGGCGTGGTGTCGAGCACGACGATGCCCGCTTCACCGGCTTTCAGTTCAGCTACCTGCGTGCCGGCTGCATACAGCGCGACGACTTTGCTGCTGAACGTCAATTGATCGTAGCCGACGAAGGTGTTTTTCTCGCCCGTGTACTCGACCTTGCTGTCCTTGTGCGTCTTGCCGCCCTTGCGCGACAGTTCCTGGCTTTCCTTCAGGGCCGCGTCGTAGCCGGCCTGGTCGAACGTGATGTCGCGTTCGCGGCAAATGTCGGCCGTCAGGTCCGGCGGGAAGCCGTAGGTTTCGTACAGGGTGAAGGCGGTGGCGCCGTCGATGCCCGTGGCATCCTTGGCCAGCTGCGCTTCCAGCACTTTCATGCCCGTTTCCAGGGTTTCGCCGAAACGCTCTTCCTCGGCCTTCAGCATGTTAGCGACGTTGTCTTTCGCTTCTTCCAGCTCCGGATAGGCGCCGCCCATCTCGATGGCCAGGTCCGCCACCAGTTTGTAGAAGAACGGTTTCGTCTGGCCCAGCTTGTGGCCATGGCGCAAGGCGCGGCGGATGATGCGGCGCAACACATACGCGCGGCCTTCGCTGCCCGGGATGATGCCGTCGACGATCATGAAGGCGGCGGCGCGGATGTGGTCGGCGATCACGCGCAGCGACTTGTTTTCCAGGTCCGTGGCGCCCGTTTCGCGCGCGGCAGCCTTGATCAGGTGCTGGAACAGGTCGATTTCATAGTTCGAATGCACGTGCTGCAGCACGGCGGCCAGGCGCTCCATGCCCATGCCCGTGTCCACGCATGGCTTCGGCAACTTGTGCATGACGCCCGCTTCGTCGCGGTTAAACTGCATGAACACCAGGTTCCAGATTTCAATGAAGCGGTCGCCGTCTTCGTCAGGCGAGCCCGGCGGGCCGCCAGGAATGTCGGCGCCGTGGTCGTAGAAGATTTCCGTGCATGGACCGCATGGGCCCGTGTCCGCCATCTGCCAGAAATTGTCCGACGCGTAGCGCGAGCCCTTGTTGTCGCCGATGCGGATGATGCGCTCGGTTGGCACGCCAATTTCTTTTGCCCAGATATCGTACGCTTCGTCATCTTCGATGTACACGGTGACGGTCAGCTTATCGGCCGGCAAGCCATATACCTTGGTCAGCAGTTCCCACGCGTATTGAATCGCGTCGCGCTTGAAATAGTCGCCGAAGCTGAAGTTGCCCAGCATTTCAAAGAAGGTATGGTGGCGCGCCGTGTAGCCGACGTTTTCCAGGTCGTTGTGCTTGCCGCCGGCGCGCACGCAGCGCTGCACGGAAGTGGCACGCGTGTACGGACGGCTGTCCGTGCCCGTAAACACATCCTTGAATTGCACCATGCCGCTGTTCGTCAACAGCAAGGTCGGATCGTTGCCTGGCACCAGGGAGCTGGAACGGACGATGGAATGGCCCTTGGACTCGAAAAATTTGAGGAACTTGTCGCGGATTTCAGTTGATTTCATGTTTTTTTGGCAAAGAGTGGCGGCAGCTTTAAAGGGAAGATTATACGTGATATGGGGTGCGGCAATGACGGCGGGCCAGGGCATTGTTGCGCCCGTGCCAACATCGACAACCTGCCCGCTCAGGCCGGGTCGTGGTGGCTGGCGCAGGCGTGCGGTGCAGGTGCGGCCTTGGCCGCGGAGCCTGTGGCGCCGGCGGCCGCATTGCAGTCGGCGCAGCGGCCGTACAGGGTCAGTTCGTGGCGCTCGACGACAAAGCCTTGCGGCGCCATGCGCTTCAAGTCGCCCGGGCAATCATGCACGTCGAACACGCGCTGGCACGTGGTGCACTGGAAATGGTGGTGGTGGTGATTGGCGGCCGTGTTCGACTCATAGCGCGGGTTTTCACCCGGCAAGGTCACCACGTGCACCTTTTCTTCCAGCACCAGCGATTTCAAGTTGCGGTAAACGGTGGCAATGCCCAGCTGCGTCACCTGCAAGCTGGCCTGTTCGAGGATTTCCTGCGCCGACAAGGGGCGCTGGGCCGACTCGATGGCGGCTTGAATAGCGGTTTTTTGACGTGTTGTGCGTTCCATAGCCGACAGAATACACCATCCGCCTGACTCCCCTGCCCGGAAAAACTGTCACACAGTAATGATAATGGGTTATCATTATCATCTTCTGGCAGCCACCCCATCCGGCAATGGCCTGCCCCGACCCGTCAAACCGATCGCCGATAAAGGAATTCTTGCCCATGTCCGTCCGTCCTCACCAACCCACTCCCCTCGCGCTGGCCATCATGCTGGCCTTTGCCGCTCCTGCCAGCGCCGTGGCGCAGCAAGCGACAACCTTGCCCGCCGTGACCGTCTCGGCCAGCGCCCTGGCCCTGGGCAGCGACGACATGAGCACGCCCGTCACCGTGCTCGAAGGCGAGGAACTGGTGCGCGCCCGCGAAGCGACCCTGGGTGAAACCCTGGCCGGCCAGCCGGGCATCACCTCCAGCCATTTCGGCGCCGGCGCCAGCCGTCCCATCATCCGCGGCATGGATGGCCCGCGCGTCAAGGTGCTCTCCGATGGCGCCGAAGTGCAGGATGCATCGACCATCAGCCCGGACCATGCTGTCGCGGCCGAACCGATGCTGTCGGAACAGATTGAAGTCTTGCGCGGCCCGTCCGCGCTCGCGTATGGCGGCGGCGCCGTCGGTGGCGTGGTCAATGTGATCGACAAGAAAATCCCCACGCGCGTGCCGGCAAAAGGCTTTGAAGGCAGCGCGGAAGTGCGCGCCAACTCGGCCGCGCGCGAAAAGGCGGGCGCCTTTGAAGTCACTGGCGGCTCCGGCAACATCGCCTTCCACGCGGAAGGCGTCAAGCGCGACGCGAAGGAATACAAGGTCGGCAGCGGCTGGGAAGGCGGCTCGAAAGTGGCCGGCAGCTACAACAAGACGGACACGGGCAGCGTGGGCGTGTCGTGGGTGGGACAGCGCGGCTTCCTGGGCCTGGCCTTCACGAGCCAGCATGCGGAATACGGCTTGCCTGGCCACAACCACGAATTCGAAAGCTGCCACCCGCACGGCACGCATCTGCATTGCGGCGGCCACGAAGGCCACGGCCATGGCGATGAGGAAGAACACGACCATGACCACGAAGATGGCGCCGTTCCCTACGTGAAACTCAAAAGCGAGCGCTGGGACGTGCGCGGCGAATTGCGCGACCCCGTGCCCGGCTTCGCCAAGCTGCGCCTGCGCGCTTCGTTTACCGATTACAAGCACGATGAAATCGAAGGCACGGAAATCGCCACCACCTTCAAGAACAAGGGCCACGATGCACGCCTGGAAATGGAACACCATCCCGTCTTCGGCTGGCGCGGCGTGGTGGGCCTGCAAACGTCGAAACGCGATTTCTCCGCCCTGGGCGAAGAAGCGTACGTGGCGCCGACGGTAACGAAGAAACACGCGGCCTTCCTGGTCGAGGAATACAAGCTCGACCAATGGCGCTTCGAAGCGGGCTTGCGCCACGAATGGCAAGACATCACGGTCGACAGCGCCACCCTGCAAGACCGCAGCGCCAAGGGCACGTCCATCTCGCTGGGCGCCGTGTGGAAATTCGCACCGCAGTATTCGCTCGGTTCGACCATTTCCCGCACGCACCGTTTGCCCAGCGCCGAGGAACTGTATGCGCACGGCGTGCACATGGCGACGGCCACGTATGAGCTGGGCAATCAAAACCTGGGCAAGGAAACGTCGAACAATATCGACTTGACCTTGCGCAAATACGCGGGCGCCACGACCTTCTCGGCCAGCGCCTACCGCAACAAGGTGGATAATTACATCTTCGGCTCCACCCTGGACAGCCACGAAGGCTTCCAGCTGATCCAGTACGCCCAGCGCGACGCGACCTTCACGGGCGTGGAAGGCCAGATCCGCCAGCAATTGAACCCCATGTTCGGCGCCAGCGTGTTCGGCGATTACGTACGGGCCAAGCTGGCCGATGGTGGCGGCAACTTGCCGCGCATCCCGGCCCAGCGCGTCGGCGTGAAGGTCGACGCCAACTGGCAGGCATGGAGCGGCGTGGCCGAGTTCTACCGCGTGGGCAAGCAGGATAAAGTGGCAGCGTTCGAAACGGCCACGCCGGGCTACAACATGCTGAACCTGTCCGCCAACTACGACACGCGCATCGGCACGACGCCGGCCCAGTTCTACATCAAGGCGAATAACTTGACGAATGAACTGGCGTACAGCCACACCTCGTTCATCAAGAATGCGGCGCCTTTGACGGGGCGCAATATTGCAGCAGGCGTGCGCGTGACGTTCTAGTCGCACCTGACATAAGCTACTGCGCGTCGTGATATACGGCCTGCGATGCTCACTGTGCTGTAGCACAGCTGCGCTTCTCGGCCATATCTCACTTCCGCTCGCTACGCTTCTGTCAGTCGCTGTTGAGCTGGATGTTGTCAGCTTGCCTTGATCAGATCGATCCGGTCCGTACAAAACCCGTCCACCCCCCAGGCCAGCAGCTCGCTGGCCCGCTCGGGGGTGTTGACGGTGTAGCAAAACAATCCCAATCCCTCTTCCTTGACTTCCAGCGCCTGCGCGCGCGTCAGCTGCTGGTGGTCGCAATGCAGCGCCACCACGCCCAGTTCGCGGGCCGTCCGCGCCCAGCCATCCGGTATCTGTTCGACCAGCCAGCCGCGCGCCAGTTCCGGGGCCGCCTGGCGCGCCGCCTCCAGCGCCGCAATGCTGAACGACGATAGCAGCGGCAATAATTGCCCTGCAGCAATTTCCTGCGCAAAATGATCGCGCGTGGCCAGCGCCACGGTCTTGCCTGTCGGCATGTCGAAGCCGGGCGCCGGCTTGATTTCGATATTCATCCAGATGCGCTGCGCCTTGCAGTAATCCACCACGGCAGCGAAGGTGGGCACGCCTTCGCCCGCGAAAGCGGTGCCGAACCAGACGCCCGCCTCCATCGCCCCCAGCTGCGCGGCCGTGTAATCGTTGACAAGGCCGCTGCCGGCCACGGTGCGGCCCAGTTCGGGGTCGTGCACGACGACGGGCACGCCGTCGGACGCCAGCATGACGTCGAATTCCACGGCGCGGTAGCCGTAGGCCAGGCCGCAGCGCAGGGCGGCCAGGGTATTTTCAGGCGCCAGGGTGCCGCCGCCGCGGTGCGCCAGGGTGCGTGGATAAGGCCACATGATGCTTCCTTTATAGCAATTCCATGGATACAGACTGTCTTGCCATACTATTGCGTGCCTGCCTTGAAAAGTAAAGCGGCCCCGTTTGGCGATCCTCCGCGGCGAATGGCGGCGCGCCAGCCCCGTTTCGTCGCAGCCCGGTTGCGCCCAGGCTTGCGCTGGCACACAATGCCCCATCGCTACCAGCAGACACCACCATGAAAACCGACGCAACATCCGCCGCTGCGCCAGCAGCCAAGGCCAGGTCTCCGTACTACCGCATGCTGCCCGACGCGCGCTATGCGCTGGCGCTGAACGTGATTTGCGCACTGGTCATTACCTTCATCCTCAATCCGGGCAGCCATTTCGGGCAAAACCTGATCGCCTCGATGTGCATCGGCACGATCGCCTTCTTGCTGATCGACGGCATGCGCCTGACCCTGTGGGGCGAAGGCCAGCGGCCGAAATTCCTGCCCTTCATGCTCATCATCCTCATTTCCGTGCCCGTGGCGCAAATGCTGGGCCTGACCCTGTTCAGCTGGCTGACAGGCGTGGACGTGGGCGGCTTCGAAAGCCTGCTGCCTACCCAGATGATCAGCACGCTCGTATTCACCCTGCTGGCCACGGGCGGCGCCGTGCTGTTTTTCTCCAGCCGCGAAAAAATTGCCCGCCTGCAAATGGAAGCCGCCCAGGAAAAAGCCCGCGCCGAATCCGTGGCGCGCCAGGCTATGCAAGCCCAGCTGCAGCTGCTGCAGGCGCAGATCGAGCCGCACATGCTGTTCAACACCCTGGCCAACCTGCAGGGCCTGATCAGCTTTGACCCGGAGCGTGCCCAGTTGCTGCTCGACCAGCTGATCCAGTATCTGCGCGCCACCCTCTCCTCCTCGCGCGCCGGGGCCACCACCCTGGAGCAGGAATTTTCCCTGATGCAAGCCTACCTGGGCCTGATGTCGATACGCATGGGCGCGCGCCTGCGCTTTACGCTGGACTTGCCCGACACTTTGCGCCAGATCAAGGTGCCTCCCATGCTGCTGCAACCGCTGGTGGAAAACGCCATCCAGCACGGCCTGGAACCGAAGATCGAAGGCGGACACATCCACGTGCAGGCATCCACGGACGCTGGCGTACTGCTGCTCACCGTCAGCGACGATGGCCTGGGCCTCGACCATCCGGGCCAGACCAAGGGTACGCACCTGGGCATGGCGAATATCCGCGAACGCCTGCACGGCATGCATGGCGATGCCGCCAGCCTGTCGCTGACCGCCAACCATCCGGCAGGCGCGACCGCCCGACTGACACTTCCCCTTCCACCCACCATCACACCCACCATCACGAGCCACCTCGCATGAGTCCACATACCCCACGCGCGCCGCGCGCCCTGATCGCCGAAGACGAACCCATCCTCGCCGCCGCCCTCGCGCACGCCTTGCAACGCCTATGGCCGGAGCTCGACATCGTTGCCACTTGCCCCAACGGCGTGGAAGCCTTGCGGCAAGGCCTGGCGCTGCAACCCGACATACTCTTTCTCGACATCAAGATGCCGGGCAAGACGGGCCTGGAAGCGGCCGAAGAACTGGCGGAACAGTGGCCGGACGGCGTGCCTTTCCCCCACATCGTGTTTGTCACCGCCTACGACGAATACGCGCTGGCCGCCTTCGAACACGCGGCCGCCGATTACGTCTTAAAACCCGTCAACGATGCGCGCCTGGGCAAGACGGTGGAACGCCTGCAGCAACGCTTGCGCGACAGCGGCAGCGGAAGCGGCAACAACAACGCTACAGCTACAGCTACGGCTACGGCACGCCCAACGCCAGCGACTGCGCCAGCCGCCACGGCAGCCGAGTCCGCCAGCGACGGCAACATGGCCCGCCTGCTGAGCCAGTTGCAAGCCATGCTGCCGCCCGCGCCGCGCCTGCAAATGATACGGGCCGCCGTCGGCAACAGCGTGCGCATGATCGCCCTGGCCGACGTCGTGTATTTCGAAGCGCTGGACAAATACATCAACGTCGTGTGCCAGGACAGCGAAGCGCTGATACGCACGAGCCTGAAAGAGTTGCTGCCCCAGCTGGACCCGCAACAATTCTGGCAAATCCACCGGGGCACCATCGTCAACGCCAGCGCCATCGCCACGGCCGTGCGCGACGAGGCCGGCAAGCTGTCGCTGACCCTGCGCCAGCATCCGGCGCAACTGCGCGTCAGCCCTTTATATGCCCATTTGTTCCGCCAGATGTAAAACCGTTAATGCAGCTGGTGCTTCAAGTCCGATAATTCATCATGCACCTTGAGCACGGCGCTCTTCATTTCCGGCGTCACGCTGGCCGCCGTGCCGCATGCCCGCTTGGCGCGGTCGCCCAGCGATTCCATCTGGTCGACGGCTTGCCGGATGCGCGCATCGTCCTGCGTGTCGATGGCTTGCCGCACGGCATTCTTTTGCTGGTCCAGCTGGTTGATGCAATCCTTCAAGTCCATCGGCATGCCCTGCTGCTTGCCGCACAGCTGGGCCGCCTGGCCGATCGCATGTTCAATGGCGCCAAAGCGCCGTGCCACTTCCTTTACTTGCATCATGATGATCTCCTGTTCGCGTGGTGTCCGGGTTGGATCACCAGACTGGCGCAGGGTTCCCCGCCAGCCGCCATGGCATCGAAATTTCCACCTGGCACTTTTTTGTAAGCACTGGTGACATTTTAGATAATTATCAAATCCTTCAGATACATTGGCGTACCTGAACCACCATGCCCTCCATGACCTCGCCAACTACCCTGCCCCGCCGCGCTCCCAGCCTGCTGCTGATCGTCCTGCTGCACCTTGGCTTTGCGTATATCGTCTTGCAGTCGCGGCCCCGCGCCGTCATGGATGAACACTTGCCGCAAGGCCCGGCCATCGCCTGGCTGCGCCACACGCTGCCGGCGCCGCCCAAGCCGGTCCCCGTACCGTTGCCCGACGTAAAACCGGCCGCCGCACGCCCGCCGCGCCTGCCCGTGCCGGCGCCCGTCAGCCGCCCCTTGCCCGTTCCCGCCACCAAACAGGCGCCGGCGCCGGCAATGCCGGAAGCGATCACGGTCGCCGCGCCGCCCAGCGCGGCCGACATCCTGGCGCAAGCCAAGCGCGACGTGGGCAAGATCGATAAGGATTTGCGCAAGGAATTCCCGCAACGGGGTGGGGAGAAATTCGACGACACGGGCTTCAAGCGCATGCAGCAGGGATTTGCCGAGGCCTACGCGGCCGTGCCGCCGAAATGGTATGAAGCGTCAAGGATCGAGGAGATCGGCGCGAATGAGGCCAAGGGCAGCCGCACCTATAAAATCACCAGCGCGCTGGGCACCTTGTGCGTGACCACGCGCGCGGGCAAGCAGGGGGAAACGATGATCGGCAACTGCCCCAAGTAACCGCTCAGCCGACGGCTTCGCGCACGCCCAACGGCTGCAAATGGCGCAGGCGCAAGGCGATCAGCACGCCGCCGCCCAGGCACACGCCCAGCATGACGACCACGCCCGTCCAGCCGTCGAAGCCCCACATCATGCCCGAGGCGGACCCGATCAGGCTGGAACCCAGGTAATAGAACAACAGATAAAAGGCCGAGGCCAGCGCCTGCGGCGCGCGGGCGCGGCGGCTGACCCAGCTGCTGGCGACCGAGTGCGAAGCGAAGAAGCCGAAGGTGGCCAGCGCCATGCCGATGACGATCAGCGGCAGCGAGTCGAACAGGGTCAATACAATGCCGGACAGCATCACCGACAGCATGATCCACAGCACGCCCCGGCGCCCCAGGCGGTCCACCAGGCGGCCCGCCCAGACGGAACTGAAGATGCCGATCAGGTACAAAAAGGCCAGCAAGCCGACCGTGCTCTGGCGCAAGCCGAAGGGCGCGGCCAGCAGACGGTAGCCGATGTAGTTATACAGGCTGACGAAACAGCCCATCAGCACGAAGGCCAGGCAGAACAGCCACGGCAAGCCCTTATCCGAAAAATGCTGCTTGATAGCATGCGGCAAGGCATTCCAGCCCTTGGTGCTGGGCACGAAGTTCTTCGACGCGGGCAGGCTGCGCCAGAATTCCGCCGCCGCCAACACGCCGGCCACACCCAGCACGCCCAGGGCCCAGCGCCACGACAGGAAATCGCTGAGCATGGACGCCACCAGCCGTCCCGACATGCCGCCAAACGCGCTGCCGGCGATATACAGCCCCATCGACAAGCCCAGCGACGGCCCTTCGATTTCCTCGCCCAGGTAAGCCATGGCCACGGCCGGCATGCCGCCCAGAGCCACGCCCAGCGCGGCGCGGATCGCCAGCAGCTGCGCATAATCCTGCGCGAACGCAGACAAAATGGTCAATATTGCGGCGGAAAACATCGACGCCACCATCAGCGGCTTGCGTCCCACCCGGTCCGACACGGCGCTCAGCAGCACCAGCGAGATGGCCAGCAAGCCGCTCGACACGGACAGGGACCAGCTGCTTTGCGCCGGCGTCAGATGAAACTGGTGCGACAGCAGCGGGAACAGGGGCTGAATGCAGTACAGCAAGCTGAAGGTGGAAAAGCCGCCGAAGAACAGCGCGCGGTTGCTGCGCTTGAATTCGATGGAACCCTTGGCGATGGCCGTGCGGGAAGCGGGAGCGGCAGGCGAAAGCGCCGGAGTGGCGGCGGAGGCATAAGCGAGCGATGAATCAGACATGGCCGTGTTCGTGAAAGAAGCGAGTCTTCATCTTAGGATTGCCAACTCATATCGTCCAATATATATTTAAGGCCCAACTCATACTTTAAAACGATTACTGGACGAATATGGAACTGCGCCACCTGCGTTACTTTGTCGCCGTCGCCGAGGAGTTGCACTTCACGCGCGCGGCCGAGCGCCTGCACATCGGCCAGCCGCCGCTGAGCCAGCAAATCCAGGCGCTGGAAGCGGAATTGGGCGCGCAGTTGTTCGAGCGCAACAAGCGCTCCGTGCGGCTGACGCAGGCGGGCACGCTGTTCCTCGGCGATGCGCGGCGCATCCTGGCCCTGTCGGAGCAGGCGGCCGTGACGGCGCGCCGGGCCCAGCGGGGCGAAGCGGGCGAATTGCGCATCGGTTTTACCTTTTCCACGCCGTTCACGCCGTATTTCGCCACCGTCATCAACCGCTACCGTCAGCTCTTTCCGCACGTCACATTGACCCTGCACGAGATGGCGACATTGCATCAACTGGAAGCGATCTCGGGGCGGACCATGGACCTGGGCTTCGTGCGCCCGCCGGAAACGACGTATCCCTCCGATATCAAGCTGACGCAACTGCGCCAGGACCCGCTGTTCCTCGTGCTGCCCGTCGCCCACGCGCTGGCGGCCAAGGAGGCGATTGCCATTGCCGACATGGCGGGCGAAGGTTTTGTCATGTATCCCAAGGATGCGGGCACGGGGATTTATCCGCAGATCTTTCGCCTGTGCAAGGCGGCCGGCTTCGTGCCCCAGGTGGCGCAGGAAGCGGGCGAGGCGTCGACCATCATCGGCCTGGTGGCGGCCGGCTGCGGCATTTCCGTGCTGCCCGCCTCGTTCGACCGCATCCGCATGGATGGCGTGTGCTACCGCCCGATCGACGACCCGCAGGCGACGACCAGTCTGTTACTGGCGCAAAGGGAAGAAGAAACGTCGCCGCTGGTGGCGGCATTCGTGAAACTGGCCGAGGAAGCGGCGCTGGAAGGGGGAGCGTAGGCCAGCAGGCGCCGGCCCACGTACTGCATTACGAGTAGTCGGCGTCCAGCTCCGAACCTGCATAGTTTTCCAGGTCCTCGAACAGGCTCTTCATGCTGGCCCGCGTGAGGATTTTATGCACGACGGTGCAGCTGCGGCGGTACGAAGCGATGCGGTCAAGCAACACGGGATGGTGCTGCACGGGCACCTTGGCCACCAGGGCGGCCCAGCCTTCCTCGAAGTCGGGCTTGTTCTTGCGCACGGAACGCACGAAGCGTTCAAACTCCTTCTGCCCCGTGCGCGCGATGACGCGCCCGCCGCCTTCGATGGCGAAGATGATGGCCAGGGCGATGACGCCCTCGGCATTCAAATCGCTGTCGCTGACGGGGCCATTGTCGTGGTGGCGGCGCAGCCAGCCGGCCAGGCGCACGACGGCTTGCACTTCCTTGCGCTGTTGCAACTGCAACGCATACTTTTCATAGCCGGCCCAGTTCTGGTTCGGGTCGGCCTGGCAAATATCGATGAACAGCTCGCGCAGGCGCCGCTGCAGGTAGACGGGGTCCTGGTCGTATTCGCCGACGAGGGCGTCTTCCGGCAGCTGCGACAATTCCTTGATCAGGCGAAAGCCCACCTGGAACGCGTGCTCGGCGCCGTGCTCGACGAGGAAATCGAGCGCGGCCTGGTCGCCTTCATGCGTGACGGCCTGTTCCAGGCCCAAGGACACTCCGCCCACCGTCAAATACAGCGCTTTCTGGATGCCGTCGGCCGTGCGTTCATTCGTGAACTTCTCGGCCACCATGGCCGTGATGCCCGTCAATTCATCGGCCAGGTTCAGGGCCGCGTCTTCGCGCGGGTCGCCCGGCAACAGTTTGATGGCGCGCACCAGGCGCGGAAGATTCTCTACAACAATTGCTGGCAGCATTAGACGTTCCCTGCTTTCATTACGAGAAAATGCCCGTGCCCAGGCTGCGGCGCGTGCTGGAACGCGGCGCGCTGCGCGTGCTCGGCACTTGCTTGCGCAGGCGGTACAGCAATTCCTTGGTACTGCGCTGCAACATGGTCGGCTCTTCGTCCGGGTCGTCCGAGTATTCCGCGTCGGCCAGGTCGGCGCTGTGGCGGAAGTCGGGGAACAGTTCGAACAGCGAGCGGTCCCAGCCGTCTTCATTCGCTTGCGCCAGCTCGATGGCCAGCGGCACGACGTCGTTGTCGGACGAGGTCACGCCCGTCACGTACGGTCCCTTGATGACGATTTCGCCCGCCACTTCGAGGATTTCCTTCGGCGCCATCGAGAACAGGATGGCAAACGCCGTGGCGCCCCAGTCGGTGGCGGACGCTTCGAGCAGCAGCTCGCGGCGGCGCTCGGCGTCGTCGGTGGAAAACACCACGCCGTGGATGTGCGCGAACAGGGCTTCGGCGATGCGTTCCGGATCATCCTCGATCTGGTCGTCGCTCCAGGTGGCGGCGATGAAGGCCAGGCTGTCGGCCCAGGCTTTCGGCGGCACCAGCAAGGTCGCCAGCGACATCTTGCCGCCGTCAAAACCGGCCAGGTGCAGGGCCGTCACTTGCGGCGGGATGGCATTCAACACTTCCACCACGGCAAGATCGCCGTACTGGTCGGCCGCGTCGGCAAACGCCTGCTCGGCGTGGCCCAGCGAACCGGACAGCACCAATTCCGTGACCTGTTTCGTCAGCGCGGGAAGATTGCTCTTTTGATCCGCATTTTGCTTGTCATTATCTGCCATGGTCATCTCCATCCTGGTCAAACATCTGGGCGAAATCGTCGGTCGCTTCGTCTTCATCGTGCTCGTCGTCGCCGTCGTCATTGGCGGCCAGCTGGTCCAGCGACTGGTCGTCGTCGTCCCACAGGCGGGGATTCTTGTGCAGGAAGGCCGTGATGATGGCCTGACGCGCCAGGTCGGGGAAGCTTTCCTCGATGGCGGCGTACATCTTGGCCGCTTCCGGCGCAGCGCACGCGGCCATGGAAAACACGCGGGCCGTATCGCCGAATTCGTAATCTTCGCTTTCGGCCAGCAAGCCTTTCGGGTCGCTGAAGGTGACGTGGTCGACCAGCGCGAAGGCCAGCATGTTCACGTCTTCGATGCCGCCGCCGCTCGCGTATTCGCCCACCAGCGCGTCGACCATGCTCTTGTAGTTCTTGCGGTTCGGCGGGTCGCCGAGGATGCCTTCGATCTGGCCTTCCAGCTCGCGCGACTGATACGCGAATTCAGGGTGTACTCTTCTCATGCTGTGCTTTCCAATGTGATGCGCGGCGCTGGATTAACGGCGCCGTTGTTGTTGTTTTTCAAGTAATTCTGGCCGGCTGATGCGGGCCGCATCGATTTAATCGGCAGGTAATACTGTACCGTGGAGGCGGAACACGCCGCACCACAGGGCATAGGCTTCCGCTTCCGGATCGATGATGATGCGGTGGTTCACGCTCTGGTCGTATTCGGCGCGCTTGGCCGGGTCGGCCAGGATTTCATACGCCTTGGTGACGCTCTTGAAGCGCGCCTCGGCGCCGGGGGCCTGGTTGCGGTCGGGGTGGAAGCGCATGGCCAGCGAGCGGTAAACCTTCTTGATTTCATCGTCGCTGGCATTGGGCGCGACACCGAGGACGTTATATAAATTTTCCATAAAAGGCTCCGGGGTCACGTTTTTCTACTAATTAAAGGCGAATTATCCTATAGAACGGCGTCCGCGTCGCTTGCATGCCGGGAAATGGGGGCAAATACGTGCTTATAAAGCGCTTGCGGTACGGTAAAATGCTTTTTACTGTCACTCTTCCGCATTGATCAATGAGCAACGATAAACCGAATAACGCCGCGCCGGCGCTGGCGCCCAATTTCTTGCGTAACATCATCGAAGCCGACCTGGCTGCCGGCGCCCATGTGCGTCCCGGCCTGCCCCAGGTGATCACGCGTTTCCCGCCGGAGCCGAACGGCTACCTGCACGTGGGCCACGCCAAGTCGATCTGCGTCAACTTCGGCCTGGCGCGCGATTACGCCGGCCAGTGCAACCTGCGTTTCGACGACACCAATCCGGCGAAGGAAGAGCAGGAATACGTCGACACCATCATGGACAGCGTGAAATGGCTGGGCTTTGACTGGGAACCGAAGCAGGCCGATGGCCAGAGCCACCTGCACTACGCGAGCGACTATTTCGACCAGTTGTACGCGATGGCCGAATACCTGATCACGGCCGGCTTCGCCTATGTCGACAGCCAGAGCGCCGAAGACATGGCCGCCAACCGGGGCAATTTCGGCCAGGCCGGCAAGAATTCGCCGTTCCGCGACCGTCCGCGCGACGAATCGCTGGCCCTGTTCCGCGCCATGAAGGCGGGCCAGTTCAAGGATGGCGAGCACATCCTGCGCGCGAAGATGAGCGAAGATGCCATGAGTTCGCCGAACATGAACTTGCGCGACCCGGCCATCTACCGCATCCGCCATGCGCACCATCACCGCACGGGTGACGCCTGGTGCATCTATCCGATGTACGACTACACGCACCCGATCTCGGACGCGCTGGAAAACATCACGCATTCGATCTGCACCCTGGAATTCCAGGACCACCGCCCATTCTATGACTGGCTGCTGGAAACCCTGTCGGCCGGCGGCTTCTTCCAGCAACCCGTGCCGCACCAGTTCGAATTCTCGCGCCTGAACCTGACCTACATCGTCACCAGCAAGCGCAAGCTGCGCCAGCTGGTGGAAGAAAAAATCGTCGACGGCTGGGACGACCCCCGCATGCCGACCCTGGTGGGCATGCGCCGCCGCGGCTACACGCCGGAAGCGATTCAATTGATGTGCGAACGCACGGGCGTGACGAAATCCGACGGCTGGATCGACTACAGCGTGCTCGAAGGCTGCCTGCGCGAAGACCTGGATCCGAAGGCGCCCCGTTCGGTGGCCGTGCTGCGTCCGTTGAAACTGATCATCGACAATTTCCCTGAAAACGACAGCGTGGAATGCACGGCGCCCGTGCACCCGCACTTCCCGGAACGGGGCTTGCGTACCTTCCCCATCTCGCGCGAGCTGTGGATCGAGGAAGACGACTTCATGGAAGTGCCGAACAAGGGCTATTTCCGCCTGTATCCGCCGATCGACGACAAGCCGGGCAGCAAGGTGCGTTTGCGCTACGGCTACGTGATCGAGTGCACGGGCTACGACAAGGATGCGGACGGCAAGGTCATCGCCGTGCATTGCACCTACTTCCCGGACAGCAAGTCGGGCACGGAAGGCAGCGCCAATTACAAGGTCAAGGGCAATATGCACTGGGTCAGCGCGCCGACGGCCATTCCCGCCGAAGTGCGCCTGTACGACCGCCTGTTTACCGACCCGCAGCCGGACGCGGGCGGCAAGGACTTCAAGCTGGCCTTGAATCCGCTGGCCAAGGAAGTCGTGCAGGCGTGGCTGGAACCGGGCGCGGAACTGGCCCAGCCGGAACAGCGCTTCCAGTTCGAACGCCACGGCTATTTTGCGGCCGACCGGGTCGACAGCCAGCCGGGCAAGCCCGTCTTCAACCGCATCGTCACCCTGAAAGACAGCTGGCAGCCCGCCAAATAAGGGCTGGACGGCACACGAAAAAAACCGCTGCGGCGGTTTTTTTTCGTTTCAAAGAGAAATATTGCCTGTTGACTATATTCACGATAGTTTTGTATATTAGGCAGCTATTGAGCAATTTGCAATTTCAATAGTCCTTGTGCAACTGAGTACAGCCACCACCACACAGGCGGCACCCGATTCCTCTTCCTGATGCGGATGGCGATGTCTTCTACTGCCGGCGAACACCCCTTAGCTGCTGAAAAAAGACCGCTGTGGCTGTTCGGCTTTGTCGTGTCGACAATGGTGGGCCTGCTGTTCTACATGGCCGCTTCGCTGTCGATCGAAAGCGATGCCAGCGAACAATTCAACAATCTGGCGCGCAACACCCAGAAAAACATCGAATCGCGCACCAAGTCGTATGCCAACCTGCTGCGCGGCACGGCCAGCCTGTTCCAGGCCAACGAACACGTGAGCCGCGAGCAATTCCACCGCTACGTGGCTAACATCGCCCTGCAACAGAACTATCCGGGCGTGATGAATCTCAATTACAGCCAGGAACTCGACGAGACGCAGCGCCCCGCTCATGAAACGGTCATGCGGCGCGACTATCCGCCCGGGCGCGACGGCTATCCGGCGTTTGCCATCCATCCGCCCGGCCCGCGCGCCCAGTATTCCGTGCTCGTATACATCGAGCCGATCGCCAGCGCCCCGGAAAAGTATGGCTACGACATCGCCTCGCGCCCGCAGATCGCCGAAGCGCTGGCGCAGTCGCGCGATTCCGGCCACATCAGCAATTCCGGCGTGCCCGTGCCGATGGACGGCCGTCCCCAGTTGACGGGCATGGCCATGCGCCTGCCCGTGTACCGTTTCGGCATGCCCGTCGAGACGGTGGAGCAGAGGCGCGCCGCTTACCAGGGTTCCGTCGGCATCGGCTACGACCTGGTGACGATGATGCGCAGCGCGCTGGCCGACATGCCGGTACGCAACGTCCGCCTGACCCTGTTCGATATCGGCCCGCAGGCGCTGCAACAGCGGGACGTGCCGCTGCAGTTGCCGCACGACATGCGCCCCATCTTCGACAGCACGGCGGCGGGCATGCATGCGCCATGGTGGCAGCCCGGCAGTTCGGGCCGCTACCTGAGCAGCACGCTGCTGATCGAGCACAATGGCCGCGCCTGGCAAGCGCTGTTCAGCGTGCGCAAGAGCGACCTGTATTCGCGCTTCGACGCCTTCCTGCCGTGGCTGGCCCTGCTGATCGGCTTTGCCAGCACCATGCTGCTGTATGTACTGTTCCATACCCTGGCGTCGTCGCGCCGGCGCGCCATCCAGATGGCGACGGGCATGACGGAGGAATTGCGCGCCAGCCAGATCCGATTGCAGCTGTCGCACCAGAAACTGCGCCGCCTGGCCGCGCATGCCGACCAGATCAAGGAAGAAGAGCGCAAGCGCATCGCGCGCGAAATTCACGACGACCTGGGACAGAATCTGCTCGTCCTGCGCATCGACGCCGACATGCTGGCCTCGCGCACGCAGCGCCGCCACCCGCGCCTGAATGCCCGCGCCCGTTCGACCCTGGAGCAGATCGACGCCACCATCAAGAGCGTGCGGCAGATCATCAACGACTTGCGCCCTACCGTGCTGGACCTGGGTGTGAATGCGGCCGTCGAATGGCAGGTGGCGCAATTTCGCCAGCGCACGGGCATCGCCTGCGAAGTGAGCGAAAGCCATGACGACATTTGCCTCAGCGACCAATGCGCGACGGCCCTGTTCCGCATCCTGCAAGAGTCGCTCAGCAATATTTCCCAGCATGCGAATGCCAGCCGCGTGCAAGTCAAGCTGGAAAAGTGCCGCGATACGGTGTCGATGAGCGTCAGCGACAACGGCGTGGGCGCGGCCATCGACGGGCGCAACAAGCTCGGTTCGTTTGGCCTGGTGGGGATAGAGGAACGCATCAAGTTGCTAGGTGGCACTTTTTACATCGAAAGCAGCCCCGGCGCCGGCATGAGCGTGCACGTCAGCGTGCCGCTGGGCGCGGACGCCACCGCGTTTCCCTACGAGGAAGAAAGCCGGGCCAGCGGCTGACCGGCACGCGCCCCGCATGAATCAAGCTCAGCTTGCATATTTCGTAATAAGATGCAATATTGATGTAGAACAACTTAGCGCCTGCCCGCCATGGGCAAGGCATTCCTCGACTACTTGCCAGGAGTACACACCCGCCGCTTTCCCTTGTTTCACCGTATTTCCCACAACGCTCTTTACCAAAGGACATTCATGGATACGAACGACAGTTTCAAGGCTATTGCCGATTTGAATTTGGACGCGATCAAGGTCAAATTGATGCACCGGGAGTCAGGCGAAGGATGGAGTCTGGAGAAGGCCAACGCGGTGGAATTCGAATACCGCCGCTTCCTGATCCTGATGAAACAGTTTCCGCAAGAAGAGACGGCGCCCTTGATGGATGTCGATACCTTCTGGCACTACCACATCCTCGATACCCTGAAATATGCGGCCGACTGCGAACAGGTGTTCGGCTACTTCCTCCATCACTTCCCCTACATCGGCTTGCGCGGCGAAGACGACGAAGCGGCGCACCATCGCGTGGGCGAGCGCATGAAACAGTTGTATGAACAAACGTTCGGGGAAGATTATATCCGCGCTGAAACAGCGTATTCGGGACGTGCGGTGCAGGAGACGGCTTACTCGGGCCGCGCCGTGCAAACGGCATTTTCCAGTGCGGCGGTGCAAGCGACGGCTTACTCGGGCCGCGCCGTGCAAACGGCGTTTTCCAGTGCGGCAGTGCAAGCGACGGCTTACTCGGGCCGGGCCGTGCAAACGGCGTTTTCCAGTGCGGCAGTGCAGGCGACGGCGTATTCGGGCCGCGCGACCGGGGCTGCCAACACCGCATTTTCCAGCGCCCCTGCCTCACTGGCCGCAGCGGTGGTCAAGTCGTCCTCGACTGGCCTGGAAATGGGGCGCTTCTATGTCGATCGTCCGGTGCTGAACCGCGACCCGCAATAGAAAAGCGGAAAACAGATGTGGCTGCCGCACGCGGCAAGCCTGACGTACCCAGACGGCACCTCTCAGTTTGCCGTCTGTCAGGCGCTCTTAGGCAGCCATCAACTCGCGCAGTTCACGAATGCTGAAATCGCTGATTTCATGCATGCGGATGAGGATCGTGGCGCCGATCGGCAAGGTATTGTGACGAATCTTGCTGATGACCGGTGGCGCCACTTCCAGGGCTCGCGACAAGGCGGCATCGTTTTTCAGTTGCAGCTTGTCGATGATCGCATCGAGGACGCGATTCGGGTTGTAGGTAGGCAAAGAGGTAATTTGTTTGAGAGACATGATCGAAAATCCGTACTTGTTGTATTAGAGCAAAAAGAAACCGAATGTCTCTTCTGCAATAATTCAGGGTAAACACACTAAAAAGCGCCATCACTTATGCGGCTTTTACGCCGCAAACAATATAATACACGCTATTGTTGATTTTTGCGTAACTTAACGCAAAATTGTGATAATTGAAGAGAATTGACGCACTTGGAATGTGCTAGAGGATAACTCAAATTGGAAAAATTTGCTGCAAGTCATCAATTTTTACGATGAGCAACACCGCTATGCATGAGCCAAGCTATGGCCATGAGGGCGCTCAGGCGCGCCATTTCGGCAGATAGATGCCAGCCTTGCGCGGCCACGCCGGCCGGGGTGGCAAGCGGGCACGTGCCCGAAACGGCATCCACGCGGCACCAGGCCAGTTGCCGGCGGATTTCATCGGGCGGCGGCGGCGGCTGCAGCGCACGTTCGCGACGGCGCATGTAAGCGCGTACCTGTTCCTTGCTGGGGTGACTCGTAGCTCGCATGGCTCGCTCCTGCTGACGGGAAACAGCGTCACGCTATGCAGAGCCCGCCACAAGAGCCCAGACGCGTGACGACATTGCTCACCATATCGCCAGCGCGCCATGACGCGTTTGCGCTGCGTCAAAGGTCACGGCCCCGGTGTTGCGCCGAGACCCGTACTGCGCCATGGCCCCGGCGGCCAGGCCCATATTCTTATTTCTTTTGCTGGCGCACGCGCTGCTGCTGCTTTTCCTGCGTTTGCTGGCGATTCTGCTTGCGCTCGAACAAGGTGACCGCATCTTTCTTGGCTTGTTCGACGGTACGCATTTCCTCATGCGCATCGTGCGGGACAAAAAATTCGGCGTCCTGCGCGGCCACGACGAGCTTGATGGCGGCCTCGTCGTCGAGGTCGTACAGTTCCGTCAGGACGGTGGTGACCTCGTCCAGGTATTCTTCGTAAGTGAGGGTGCTCATGCTGTAGTCCTTAAGTGAGTGGCGCAGCGCGGGAACGGCGCGCTGCGCGCCGGCCCAGCAAAGTGCGCAGATAACCGGCCATTTTACCCGATGCCGGCGCCATCGGCTGCCATCGCCTGCAAGGCATCGGCCACGCGCGCGTAGCGCAGGCGCACGCCCAGCTCGCGCTTGAGGCGGGTATTGTGCAGGCGGCGCGATTCGGACATGAACGACAGCAACATCGGCGTGACCACTTGCCGCAGCTCGGACCGCGGCAGGCGCGGCGGGCGCGGCAAGCCGAACGTATCGGCCACGGCATCGAAATACTCGGCCATCCTGAGTTCGCTGTCATCGCTGGCGTGATACACGCGTCCCGGCTTGCCCCGCCACAGGGCCCGCTCGATGACGCGCGCCAGGTCATCGGCATGGATATGGTTGGTGTACACATCGTCGCTGGCTTCCAGGGCTGGCGTGCCTTCGCGCAAGCGCTTCAGCGGCAGGCGGTCTTGCGCATAGATGCCCGGCACGCGCAGGATGGCCACGCTGGCGCCGCGGCGCGCGCCCCAGCCGCGCAAGACCTGTTCGGCGTCCACGCGCCGCTTCGCGCGCGCATTCGCCGGCGCCGTCGGCCGCGTCTCATCGACCCAGGCACCGCCGCAATCGCCATACACGCCGCTGGTACTCACATACACCATGCGTGCATGCTCGGGTAAAATGGCGACCAGATTGCGCGTGCGCCGGTCCAGCAAGCCCGACGACATGGGCGGCGCCAGGTGCACGACCATCGTCGCCAGTCCCGCCAGCCGTTTCAGGCTGGCGCGCTCGTCGAGGTTGGCCACGATGGGCACGGCGCCGGCCGCCCGCAACTGCGCGCAGCGCGCTGGCTGGCTGGTGACGGCAAAGACGCGAAAGCGCGCGCGCAGCAGGGGCAGCAGCCGCATGCCGACGTCGCCGCAGCCCAGGATCAGCAAGCGCGGCAAGCCTGACGGCTTGCGCAAAGAGTGCATTAACATATTTTTCATCTCAAGGATTGTATGACTTTTCAAATTACTGTTCAGCCCAGCGGCCACCAATTCAGCTGCGAAGCGGACGAAACCGTCCTGTCGGCGGCGATACGCGCCGGCGTCGGCCTGCCGTACAGCTGCAAAAGCGGCGCCTGCAGCTCCTGCAAGGGCAAGATCGTGTCCGGCAGCGTACAGCATAAGCCATACCAGGCCCGCTCCCTGACGGAAGATGAAGCGGCGGCCGGCTACTCGCTGCTGTGCTGCGCCGTGCCCCAGGGCGACCTGGTGGTGCAGGCGCGCGAAGTGGCGGGCAGCAGCGACTACCCGATCAAGAAAATGCCGTCGCGCGTGACCACCATCGAAAAAGTCGCGCCCGACGTCGTCGTGCTGACCCTGCAATTGCCAGCCAGCGAGCGCCTGCACTACCGCGCCGGACAGTATATCGAAATCATGCTGCGCGACAACAAACGCCGCAGCTACAGCATGGCCAGCGCGCCCGTCGAAGGCGGCCCCGTGAGCCTGCACGTCCGCCACATGCCGGGCGGCCTGTTCACCGACCAGGTGTTCGGCAGCATGAAGGAGCGCGACATCCTGCGCTTCGAAGGCCCGATGGGCACCTTCTTCCTGCGCGAAGATTCCGACAAGCCCGTCGTGCTGCTGGCCTCGGGCACGGGCTTCGCCCCCTTGAAAGCCATCGTCGAGCACATGATCAACGAGCAGTCGCCGCGTCCGATCACCCTGTACTGGGGCGGCCGCCGTCCGCACGACCTGTACATGGACGCCCTGTGCCGCCAGTGGGCCGCCGACTTGCCGCAGTTCACCTATGTGCCCGTCGTGTCGGACGCGCTGCCGGAAGACGCGTGGCAAGGCCGCACGGGCTTCGTGCACCAGGCCGTCATCGCCGACTTGCCGGACATGTCCGCGTATCAAGTGTATGCCTGCGGCGCACCGATCGTCGTCGAGTCGGCCAACCGCGATTTCGTGCAATTGTGTCAATTGCCGGCCGACGAATTCTACGCGGACGCCTTCACCACGGAAGCTGACCTGGCCAAGTAAGCATCCAGACAGCGGGGTGCTGCTGGCGCGGCATCCGCTGCCGCTCCACCCCGCTGTTTCCTGGAAATTTCATGTCTCTCGCCTCTGCCGGCAACGGCTTCAGTATCCTGCGTCACCGCAACTTCGCCTGTTATCTTTCCGCCCGCGTGCTGGGCACGGTGGC
Organism: Janthinobacterium sp. SUN137; assembly: GCF_030587265.1. Taxonomy (NCBI): domain Bacteria; kingdom Pseudomonadati; phylum Pseudomonadota; class Betaproteobacteria; order Burkholderiales; family Oxalobacteraceae; genus Janthinobacterium; species Janthinobacterium sp. SUN137. The sequence continues at coordinate 304,063 of NZ_JAPWHZ010000005.1, forward strand.
CGTGCAGATGCAAAGCGTGGCCATCGGCTGGCAGGTGTACCAGATCACGGGCAGCCTGTTCGACCTGGGCTTGATCGGCCTGGCGCAATTCGCCCCCTTCCTCGTGCTCATCTTGCCGGCCGGCCACGTGGCCGACCGCTACAACCGCCGCAACATCATCGCGTGGTGCCTGGCGGCGCAACTGGCGTGCGCGCTGGCCCTGCTGGCGTTTACGTTAAGCAATATTTCCATCGTCTGGCCCGTGTTTGCCGTGCTGGTGCTGTTCGGCAGCGCGCGCGCCTTCATGATGCCGGCCACGCAAGCCGTGCTGGTCAACATGGTGCCCACGCAACACTTCAGCCGCGCCGTCGCGCTCAGTTCATCCAGTTCCCACGTGGCCATCATCCTGGGGCCGACTTTGGGCGGCTTGCTGTACTACTTCGGCCCCAAGGTCGTGTATCTGATCTCGTCCGCGCTGCTGGTCGTGTCCGTCCTGCTGATGCGCGCCACCACCCCGGCGCCGCAAGTGGTGAAACGCGAACCCGTCAGCTGGCATACCCTGCTCGAAGGCTTGCGCTTCGTCTGGTCGAAGCCCATCGTGCTGGGCGCCATTTCGCTCGACCTGTTTGCCGTGCTGTTCGGCGGCGCCACGGCCCTGCTGCCGGCGCTGGCGCATGACGTGCTGCATGCCGGACCCAGCGGCCTGGGCTTGCTGCGCACGGCGCCGGGCGCGGGCGCCGCCCTGTGCTCGATCGCGCTGGCCATGTTTCCCATCACGCGCCGCGTGGGCGCGTGGATGTTCGGCGGCGTGGCCGTCTTCGGCCTGGGCACCCTGGTGCTGGGCAGCACCAGCTATTTCCCGCTGGCCCTGGCGGCGCTGTTCCTGATGGGCGCCGGCGACATGGTCAGCGTCTACATCCGCCACCTGCTGGTGCAGTTCGAGACGCCGGACGAGATCCGCGGCCGGGTCAGCGCCGTGAACGCCGTCTTCATCGGCGCCTCGAACGAGCTGGGCGAATTCGAATCGGGCTTGACGGCCGGCTGGTTCGGCCTCGTGCGCGCCGTGCTCTTCGGCGGCGCCGCCACCCTGGCCGTGACGGGCGTGTGGGCCGTGCTGTTCCCCGTGCTGTCGCGCATGGACCGCTTTCCCCACCACGAGAAGGAAGCGGCCGCCAGGACGGCCACCGCGGAGAGCGCATAAGGTCTAAGATGCGCTATCCCCACTGACGAATCCGCACCATGAAAATCACGCTTCCATTCCACGGCTTCATCCGCAGCCGCCCCCACCTGAGCATGGCCACGGCCATCGGCGTGGCGGCCGGCCTGCTGCTGCCCGCATCCTGGCAACAGATGACGCGCCTGCTGACGGCGTGGAATGTCGCCGTCTGGTTCTACCTGGCGACGATGGCCTGGATGATGATGCGCGCCAACCACCACAAGGTCAAAGCCATGGCGGCGCGCCAGGATGAGCGGGCGGCAACCGTCCTGTCGGCCCTGTCCGTCGCATCCGTGATGAGCCTGGTAGCCATCGTTTCGCAGCTGTCCTCGATGAAAGACATGGCGCCGGACGAGCGCGCGCTGCATTACGGCCTGACGATCCTCACCCTGGTCGGTTCCTGGTTCCTCGTCGGCACCCTGTTCTGCTTCCACTATGCCCACCTGTACTACCAGGCCGATCCCGCGCTGCGCCCCCTGAAGTTTCCCGACGACGAGCAAAGCCCCGATTACTGGGATTTTCTGTATTTCGCCTTCACCATCGCCGTCGCCGTGCAAACGTCGGACGTTTCCGTGCAGACGCGCATGATGCGGCAAATCGTGCTGGGACAATCCGTGCTGAGCTTTTTCTTCAACCTGGTCGTGCTGGGGCTGTCGATCAATATCGCGGCCGGTCTCATCAATGGCTGAGGGTAAATAATTTCGTAGTGGAAACTTGACCTGGCTGAAGGGTTAAGCTCATCTTAATCGTGCGCACCCTCTTGAAATACTGGAAAGAGGAGTAAGATAAGTCATGCACAGGGATCAAGTGCATGAGGCAAGAACCAGGCGCCGACGCGCCCTGGCAGCGGGTTTGACCACTGCCAAGCAAGGCGCCTGAGATGGGTTTTTTTTGAATTGACAGGAGTAAGCATATGCAAATCAATATTCATACCGACAGCACCATCGCCAACACCGCTGGACTGAACGAACATGTGCAATCCGTACTTGAAAGCGCACTGAACCGCTTCCGCGACAACCTGACCCGCATCGAAGTCCACATCAGCGACACGAATGGCCCGAAAGGCGGCGCCGACGATATCCGCTGCGTCATGGAAGCACGCGTTGCTGGCTATCAACCGATCGCCGTGACCGAACAGAACGCCACCGTGCATCAATCCGTTGCCGGCGCCACCGACAAACTGAAACGCGCCATCGATAGCGCCCTGGGCCGCCTGCAAGACAGCAAGCGCCACGCCACCGGCAAGAATGCCGTGATCGATACGGCCGAAGCGGAAGAAACCGCCGAGTAATCCCCACCTGCAGGATTTCCAGAGACCAAGGCAGCCGTTCAAGGCTGCCTTTGCACATCCGGCCCGCCTTTCGCGCGCGGCAACATCCATAACAAAACCGCAAGCATTCCTGCGTATTGACGCGGCAATGAAATAATTGTCGTATTTCTCACAGTAAGTGACCTCAAGCAAGCCTTTGGCGTTACAGCCAAGGCCGCTTTACGCTATCATGAAGCTACCGGCCCCCTGCTCGCGCGCCGGCTTTTTGAAAGTGTGATTGTGGAACAGATCGGCAACTTCGGCGCTTCAGGCTGCAACATCGGCGATTTACAGCTATTTCGCGATGGGGCGGATAGCCAGACGGCCGCCATGCTGGCGCCCTGCCCCGTGATGCGCCTGGAAGCGGGCGAAGCCATTGCCGACACGCAAGGCGCCAGCCTGTACATCGTCCTGCGCGGCTCGCTGGCCGTGGCCGCCGACACCCACACGGGCATGGACGATGGCACCGTCAGCAAGGTCTTGCCCGGCGAAAGCGTGGGCGAACAATCGGTGCTCGATGAAGCGAGCAACCTGGCCGCCATTTCCGCCCTGGAAGAAACCGACTTGCTGGTGATCGACGCGGCCATCGTATGGGAATTGATCGAGCAGTCGAACGGCCTGGCGCGCAACCTGCTGCGGCTGCTGTCCTTCCGCATCCGCGCCGCCAATGCCCTGCTGCGCCGGCGCCAGAAACTGGGCGAATTCTACCGCCAGCTGTCGATGGTCGACAGCCTGACGGGCTTGTACAACCGCGCCTGGCTGACGGATTTACTGCCCAACATGATCGTCACGGCCCACGCCAGCGGCTCGCCCCTGTCGCTGGTGATGATAGACCTCGACCATTTCAAGCGCTTCAACGACACGCACGGCCACCAGGCGGGCGACCAGGCACTGCGCATCGCCGCGCAAGTGCTGGGCGCGGCCCTGCGGCCCACGGATTTTGCCGTGCGCTACGGTGGCGAGGAAATGATGGTGATCTTGCCCGACACCAACGAACACGTGGCCTTGCGGGTGGCCGAGCGCTTGTGCGAGCGCATGCAGCTCGCCGTCATCTTCGCTGACATGCGCAGCGCCTTGCCGCACATCACGGGTTCCTTCGGCGTGGCCAGCCTGGCGGCCGAACAGGACGACCATGCGCTGATCGCCGCGGCCGACGCGGCGCTGTATCGCGCCAAAGCATCGGGCCGCAACAGGGTCATGCTGTAGTTCAGGCAGCCTTGCTGTCGGCCGGCTTGCTGGCATCCGGCTTGGCGGCATCATCCTTCTTGCTGCTGTGCGCAGCGATGAAGTCGGCATAGCCCTTTTGCACCAGCTCGTACGTCTTGTCGATATTGCCGGCGATGTCGCCATTCAGCACTTTCAAGCCGCCCAGGATGTCGCGCGCTTCCTTAAAGCCTTTTTCCATGCCGCCGCTGATGGTGTCCATGAACTTGGTCAAGGCCGTATCGTCGTCCAGGCCGGGATTCTGTTTCTTGAAGGCATCAAAAAAACCTGTCGACAGCGATACAATGCGGTTCGCCGTCGCTTCGGCGCTGTTATCCTGCGAAGCCGCGTTCTGGATCGCGTCCTCGCCGTACTGGCCCTTCAGCGCTTCATTGATGTTGGTGATGGCCGTCTTGTACAGCAGCGCCAGCGGCTCGTTCTCGGAACCGATCGACACGTTCAGCGACGCCTGCATGATGGAAGCGTTCAATTGCAGCTTGGTGCGGTCATTCACGCTCATTTCAGCGTTGACGCCGTCCTTTTGCTGGACTTTATCGTCCTTGCCGGCAACGCCCGTACTGACGGAAGTCACGGAAGGGGTGGAATTGCCGCTTGCGGCGATGGGAATTGACACGATAGACCTCCTTGAACGGGCAATGTATGCCACCATGCGGGAAACGCGATGATGACCATCCTCTCGTGTAGTATCGGCAGGTTTTCAGAAAACTGTAGCAGCGGCCGCTTTTGGCGGCCCGGATAACCAATCAAGCAACGACCATCAATGACTAACCAGACCTTTCTTTGGCACGACTACGAAACCTTTGGCGCCCAGCCGCGCCGCGACCGCCCGGCCCAGTTCGCCGCCATCCGCACGGATGCCGACCTCAACGAGATCGGCGAACCCATCATGCTGTATTGTCAGCCTGCCAATGATTTCCTGCCCGACCCGCAATCGTGCCTGATCACGGGCATCACGCCGCAGCAGTGTCTGCAGCTGGGCGTGCCCGAACACCAGTTCGCCGCCACCATCGAAGCGGCCTTTTCGGAGCCGGGCACCATCGGCGTGGGCTACAACACCATCCGTTTCGACGATGAAGTCACGCGTTTCCTGTTCTGGCGCAACCTGATCGACCCGTATGCGCGCGAATGGAAGAACCATTGCGGCCGCTGGGACATCCTCGACGTGGTGCGCATGACGCACGCGCTGCGCCCGGAAGGCATCGAATGGCCAAAGCGCGACGATGGCCAGACCAGTTTTAAACTGGAACACTTGAGCAAGGCCAATGGCCTGGCCCACGAAGCGGCGCATGATGCACTGTCCGACGTGCGCGCCACCATCGCCCTGGCACGCCTGATCAAGGAAAAGCAGCCGAAACTGTTCGAATTCTGCCTGGCGCTGCACAAGAAGGACAGGGTCGCCAGCGAAATGGGCATGCACCTGGCCGCCAGCGAGCGCCAGCCTTTCCTGCACGTGTCGGGCATGTTCCCCGCCGAACGGGGCTGCCTGGGCGTCGTCTGGCCGCTGGCCACGCATCCGAGCAATAAAAATGAAATCCTCGTCTGGGATTGCGCCTACGACCCGCGCGAGCTGTTCCAGCTGGACGCCGACACCATCCGCACGCGCCTGTTCACGCGCAAGGACGCCATGCCGGAAGGCATGACGCGCCTGCCCGTGAAAAGCGTGCACCTGAACAAGTCGCCCATGCTGGTCGGCAATTTAAAGACCTTGTCGCCCGCCATGGCCGCGCAATGGGGCATCGATCTGGACGCGGCGAAGGTCAACGCGCAATTCGCCGCCGCGGCGCCGAACATGGATGCCGTCTGGGCCGAAGTGTTCCAGCGCCCGGGCGCGAATGCCGCGCTGGACGTGGATGAGGATTTGTACAATGGTTTCGTCAGCAACGATGACCGCCGCCTGCTCGAATCGCTGCGCCGCGACACGCCGGCCAAGCTGGCCACGGCCCGCCCTTCGTTTGCCGACGAACGCCTGCAGGAACTGCTGTTCCGCTACCGCGCCCGCAATTTCCCGCAAACCCTGAGCGAAGCGGAAAGCCTGCGCTGGGAACAGCACCGCGCCGCCCGCCTGTTCGACGGCGACGCCGGCGCCCGCACCATCGAAATGCTGTTTACGGAAATCGACGTGCTGTCGGAATCCGTCGATGAGCGGGGCGAGGAAATTCTGGGAGAACTCTACGATTACGCGGAGATCGTTGCCCCGCAGCGCGATTAGTCGCACCTAACCAAACCTACTGCGCGTCGGTATAGGTGGCCTGCGATGCTCACCGTACTCCAGTACGGTTGCGCTTCTCGGCCACCTCTCCCTTCCGCTCGCTACGGTTTTGTTAGGCGCTGTGAGGCTGACTGTATATCGTTTTTAAACCGAACGGTGCGCGTTGATCGCATCGCGCGTTTCAATGGCCACGCGGCGCGCCGCGTCGGCGAAATCTTCGCCCGCTTGGGGCGTGGCGTAGATGATGGCGCGCGACGAGCTGATCATCATGCCCATGCCGTTGGCCGTCTGGCCCGCGCCGACGGTGGCGGCGATGTCGCCGCCCTGGGCGCCGATGCCCGGCACCAGCAGCGGCATGTCGCCGACGATGGCGCGCACCTGCGCCAGTTCTTCCGGGAAAGTGGCGCCGACGACGAGCGCGCACTGGCCGTTTTTATTCCACTTCTCGGCCACCAGGCGCGCCACGCGCTGGTACAGGGGCACGCCGTCCGTGTCGAGGAATTGCAGGTCCGAGCCGCCCGGGTTCGACGTGCGGCACAGGATGATCACGCCGCGGTCTTTCCACGCCAGGTAGGGATCGAGCGAATCCTCTCCCATGTACGGATTCACGGTAACGGCGTCGGCGCCGTAGCGCTCGAACGCTTCGCGCGCGTATTGCGTGGCCGTCGCGCCGATGTCGCCCCGTTTCGCGTCGAGGATCAGCGGGATGTGCGGATAGTTCTCGCGCACGTAGCGGCAAATGTCTTCCAGCTGCTTTTCCGCACCCAGCGCGGCAAAATACGCGATCTGCGGCTTGAAGGCGCAGGCCAGGTCGGCCGTGGCATCGATGATGCGCGTGCAAAAGGTGGTGATTCCATCAGGCAGGTCGCGCAGTTCGGCCGGCAGTTTCGCCAGGTCGGGGTCCAGGCCCACGCACAGCAGGGAATTATTGGCCGTCCACGCGGCGGATAATTTATTGATGAAATTCACGGCACACCTTCTCTATATTCAGTTGCAAACCCCGTATTGTAACGCGGCGCAGGCTTGCCACGGCGTCACAAGGCGGTCGGGGCCGGCGGCCGGCGCTTATTAAACCGACATTACGGGCCGTTTCAGGTATATTTGCCTCACCTCCCTTACTCTGCACGGAACCCATCATGCAAATCACCAATCAATTCACCAAATGGCTGCGCCTGGCGCTGAGCGTCACCGTCCTGGCCGGCATCCTGACGGGCTGCGGCTACAACGACTTCCAGAGCAAGGATGAAGCCACCAAGGCCGCCTGGGGCGAAGTGGTCAACCAGTACCAGCGCCGCGCCGACCTGATCCCCAACCTGGTCAATACCGTCAAGGGCTATGCCACGCACGAGCGCGAAACCCTGGAAGCGGTGACCAAGGCGCGCGCCGCCGCCACCAGTTTCCAGATCACGCCCGAAGTGCTGAACGACCCGGCCGCGTTCGAGAAATTCCAGCAAGTGCAGGGGCAGCTGTCGTCGGCCCTGTCGCGCCTGATGGTGGTGTCCGAGAAATACCCGGACTTGAAAGCCGACACCAGCTTCCGCGACTTGCAGTCGCAGCTGGAAGGCACGGAAAACCGCATCACCGTGGCACGCCAGCGTTACATCGTTGCCGTGCAGGATTACAACGTGCATGCGCGCAGCTTCCCGAACAACCTGACGGCCATGGTCTTCGGCTACAAGGTCAAGCCATCGTTCACGGTGGAAAATGAAAAAGCCATCTCGACCGCACCGACCGTCAACTTTGGCAAATAAGATGAAAGCCTGGTCCTATCTCGCGGCGCTGGCGACGGCGCTGCTGCTGTGGACGATGCCGCCAGCCGGCGCACAGGGCTTGCAGCCCGTGCCGCCGCTGGCCGCGCGCGTGACGGACAACGCCGGCATGCTGGACGCCAAGCAAAAGGCGGCGCTGGAAGGCGTGCTGGCCGATTACGAAGCCAAGACGGGCAGCCAGATCGCCGTGCTGCTGGTCAAGAGCACGGAACCGGAAGCCATCGAGCAATACAGCATCCGCGTGACGGATGCCTGGAAGCTGGGCCGCAAAGGCGTCGATGACGGCGTGCTGCTGATGGTGGCGAAGGACAACCCCTCGTCCCTGCGCCGCCTGCGCATCGAGGCGGGCCGTGGCGTGCAGGGCGTGCTGACGGATGCGCAATCGAAACGCATCCTGCAAGACGTGATCGCCCCCCATTTCAAGCAAAACGATTACTACGGCGGCCTGGTGGCCGGCGTGGGGTCGATTGCCACCCTGCTGAACCAGGAGCAATTCCCCGCTGCGGCGCAGCAGAAGGCGCCAGCCACCGTGGAAGCGGGCGGCATGACTTTCTGGCTGCCGCTGCTGTTCTTCGGCTTCCTCGTCGTGCTGACCCTGTTCCGCTCGCGCGGCGGGCCGACGCGCCTGCAGCGCGGCAGCAACTGGTCCAGCGGCGCCACGGGCGTCGTGCTGGGTAGCATCCTCAGCCAGGCGCTGAACAACCGCGGCGGTGGCGGCTTCGGCGGCGGCGGCGGTTTTGGCGGTGGCAGCAGTGGCGGCGGTGGTTTCGGTGGCGGCGGCGGCGGTTTTGACGGCGGCGGCGCCTCGGGAGATTGGTAATGACGAAACAACTGACATTCGGACAACGCTGCGGACGGGCCTTGAAACATTTGCGTGGCACGCCGGCGACGGCGCGCCACGCCTTTCCGGAACGCACCCTGAAAGCCATCGAGACGACGATTGCCGACGGTGAAGCGATGCACCAGGCGGAAGTGCGCCTGATCGTCGAAGCGGCCCTGACGCCGGGCATGGCGTACCAGGGCGTGAGCAACCGCGAGCGGGCGCGCGAACTGTTCGCCCAGTATGGCGTGTGGGATACGGAAGACAACGTCGGCGTGCTGATCTACATCAACCTGGCCGAGCACCAGGTCGATATCGTGGCCGACCGCAACGTGGGGCGCCGCGTCACGCCGGAACAGTGGCAAGCCGTGTGCCGCACCATGACCAAAGGGTTCAAGGATGGCAATTACCACGACAGCACCCTGGAAGCGCTGGCGCAGCTCAATACCCTGCTGCAAAGCCACTTCCCCGCCAACGGCACGCGCGGCAACCAGTTGCCGAACGAGCCCATCCTCCTCTGATTCCTGCCCAGGGATTAAAATCTGCCCATTGCCGCGCGGGCTGGTGTTCCTGGCAGCGCGGCCCCGATACCCCGCCGAGGAGCACACATGAAATTAGTCAATAAAACCGCCATCGTCACGGGCGCCACGCAAGGCATCGGCCTGGCTTGCGCCACCCGCCTGATCGCCGAAGGGGCGCAAGTGATGCTGGTCGACATCAAGGAAGAAGGCGCACAGGCGGCCGCCGCCCTCGGCCCGCAGGCGCGCTTCTTTTGCGCCGACGTCAGCCAGAAGGCGGACGTGGACGCCATGCTGAAGGAAACCCTGGCGCAGTTCGGCCACATCGATATCCTCGTCAACAATGCGGGCGTCACGCACGCGGCCGACTTCCTCGACGTCTGCGAAGACGATTTCGACCGGGTCATGCGCATCAACCTGAAATCGATGTTCCTGTGCGGCCAGGCCGTGGCGCGCGAAATGGTCAAGCGCAACAGCGGCTGCATCATCAACATGTCCAGCGTGAATGCGGAACTGGCCATTCCGAACCAGGTGCCGTACGTGGTATCGAAGGGCGCCATCAACCAGCTGACCAAGGTCATGGCCCTGAACCTGGCCTCGCACGGCGTGCGCGTCAACGGCATCGGGCCGGGCACCATCCTGACGGAACTGGCCAAGCAGGCGGTGCTGTCGAGCCCGGAAGCGCGCCACACGATTTTGTCGCGCACGCCGCTGGGCCGCTGCGGCGAACCGGAAGAAGTGGCCGGCATCGCCGCCTTCCTGGCCAGCGACGACGCCACCTACATGACGGGCCAGACCATCTATGTCGATGGCGGGCGCATGGCGCTCAATTACACGGTGGCCGTGAAGGAATGAAGGCAGGCGCGGTAAGTTATATCAAAAAAGAATAATAGTTATCCGAAAAGATCATTAGACACATATCGTGCAACGCAGCATAATGCACCTGTCTCCACTATTCTCCTCCAAGAAAATAGTTTTAAGCCCGCTTTCACCAGCGGGCTTTTTTTTCGCTATCAGTCTTGAAACATGGCTATTCTTGCCATGCTCCACACTCTTTCCGACAATTTGCGCTGCCGCAAAAAAATGTTGCGGCGTGTCATCAGGCCGTCATGTTCGCCCCCTATACTTGCTTCATCTGCTGTACAGGCAACCGATATGCCTGACTACAGACAGGTGTGCCGCGATGGCACACCACTCCCCTTTCATGACCGTGGCGGGCGCCCGCAAGGCGCGCGACATGGTAAGTACCGAGCAACTCTCAACTCTTGACCCATTTCATTTGGGTTTTTGGCCCGCGCCCCCGCGGGCCTTTTTTTGCCTGTCCAGCAAGCTCTTGCGCAAAAACACGGTGGCCCGCCCTGCCCATGATATTGTGGCGTCCTTTCCACCTGTCCTGACGCCTCATGCCCGTACCCTTGCCCGAACTGTGTTTTGCCGACCGCTACGAACGCCTGCGCTACCGCACCGCGCTGGTGCTATATGTGCTGGTGATCCTGATCGGCGACATTCCCGGGGTGCGCGCGGACGTGGGCCAGTATGCGTCGGGCGGCGTGCTGCATTCCTTCGGTTATGGCGTGCTGGCCCTGATCCTGTTCAGCGGCACGGGCGGCGGCATGGCGCGCCGGGCACTGCTGTCGGTGCTGATGGTGGCGGCCATGGGCGCGCTGGACGAATTCATCCAGAGTTTCCTGCCCTACCGCCATGGCGCCGTCAGCGACTGGGTGGTCGATGTCACGGCTGCGGCAGCAGTCTGCCTGCCGCTGTATTTCCTGTGGCCGAAAATGGTCGCCGCTGCCCTTGGCAAGGACGCGCCGCTGCCCGACGCCTGAACGGGGGATGGCTCGCGCCCGTCAGGCGCGGTCCGCTTCGCTATCCTGTAGTGCCAGCCGCAACTGTCCCTGGCCCCGCTTGCCCAGGCGCCGCATCAGGGCGCGCGTCTCGCGCCGGCTGCCGGCCCCCATGGCGCGTGCCGTATCGCGCTGCATCTCCAGCAACTGTTCCGAGCGCGCCAGCCGCACCAGGCCATGCAAGGCCTGGGCCAGCACATGGCGCGCACGGACATCGTGCGCAGTGCCGCCGATGGCCAGCACCAATTCATCGATCAGTTTTGCTGTAGGGCCAGATGACATTTTTTCTCCCGATTGAACAGTGAGGAAACGTGCAGCCGCACGAAGTGGTAATTGCCAGCATCGTTTATACCAAGCACGGCAATTAGACACTTGATCTAGCTCAATCGACAATGACGGCCGCCGAACATCCCTGTTCCGCCGTGCTCTTACATGCAGCAATCGCCGCCATCCGCATCACCGCGGGTGCCGATCCTGAGTGTGCGACCATGAGGAGACCAAGATGAGATCAAAAACCACCCTGCTGCTGACCGGCCTGACATGCGCCTTGCTGGCAGCCTGCCATTCCACGGACAAGACCAGTCTGGCGCGCAGCAATAGCGGCGAAACCTATGCCGCGCCGGCCGGCACGACGCCGCAAAGCAGCACGGCCAGCACCGCCAGCAGCACGGCCGCCGATACCAGCAACGCCCAGAGCAGCATGAGCAGCGACATGCGCAATGACGCGAACCAGTCCACCATGAACATCAGCTCGGCCACGGTGCAGTCGATAGAAACCGTGCCGCGCAGCATGGACCAGGGCAGTGGCGACATGCAGGCGGGCACGTCGGGCACGGCCGGCAGCACCTCGGGGGCGGCGGGCAACATGCTGTACCGCGTCACCTTGCGTCTGGACGACGGCACGACGCGCACCTTTGTGCAAAACACCCAGCCCGCCTTCCAGATCGGCGACAAGGTCAGCGTGCAAAAAGGCGTGATGCAGCGCTATTGATCGGTATCAACGCTGGCCGGCGCTGGCCGATTTCCTCCACGCCTGGCCGCATTTGGCACGCACTTGATACGCAGTTGGCACGCAGTTATCATTTTCAAGCCAAGGCCAGGGTCAGCGGCCGGCTGCGCCCCTGCACCAGGGCCGAGGGCCAGGCCGGGTCATGCGTCAGGTTGTGCAATTGGCTGCCGTCGAGCAAAAACGTGTCTTCCACCGTACTGCCGGGCAGGCTGGGGTGGAAGGCCAGCGCCATGCCCCGCTTGAGGATGATTTCCGTGTGCGCGCCGGCCGCCACTTCGGGCGCCAGGTAGCCGTGGATGCCGCCCTGCCGGCTGGTGCGCACCGTGTCGGGCTGGCCTGCATACGCGTAGGCGCTGTCGAGCGCGTGATACACCATGCTCAGCGCATGGCCCGTTTCGCAAGCATCGAGCGCCACCGCTTCCAGCGCCAGCATGGCCGCATCGGCATCGTCCATGACCACCGCCACGCCATCGGCGCGATGCTGCGCCGGGCCGAAGCGCCGTTGACGGCTGAGGCTAGCGCACAGGCCGAAACGCCGCGCGCACAGGGCCAGCACGGCTTGCGGGCCCAGCTCCACCTGGGCTGGCGGTGCGCGACGATACCGCTGTTGACGCTCCGCCCCGCTGACCAGCACGTGCACGGCCTGCAAGCCCCGCAGCCACAACGCCCGCGCGCAGGCGGCAGCCAGTTCCAGCTCGCTCCAGTCGGGGCGGGCCTGGCGCAACGCATCCGCGGCCGCGCGGGCAGCCAGCTGCCCCACCTGCCGGTAGCGCAGCTGTTCCGATTCCAGCAGCACCAGACGCTCTTCGCGCAAAGCTACGGGCAGGCTGCGTTCGTGCAAGCCCGGCCGGTCGGACAGGACCGGCGCGCCCCCGGCCGCATGCTGCACGAAATGCTCGCGCAATTCATACAGCTGCGGCTGCATCCAGGGCGACACTTGCCACGTCCATGGCCCGCGCACTTCTTCCTCGCGCATGCGCATGGCTTCGGCTTCGTCCGTCAAGATATAGGCGGCGTCGCGCGTCACCAGCACTTCCGCGCAGCCGCACTCGGCCGTATGGTAGTGGCTGTTCGACGCGCCCGCCGTGGCCCACGCAAACCAGTCCCCGCCGCGCAGGCGCACGGCGCCAGCACGCTGGTCTTCCAGCCAGCCCCGCATCTGCGCCAGCTTGTGCGCCACTTCCAGTTCCAGCGGCCAGTTCATGACCGCCCCTCGTGCGGGCGCCGGCGCGGCGCCACGCCACCTGCCCTGCCTGGCACCAGCCGGGTCTCCTGTTGTGCATGCATAGCTGCTCCCTTCCTACATGGAAACGTAAGACCGGCGCCCCCATCAAAAGTTCAGTGCCCGGATGCGTCTCAGGCTTGCAGTCTATGACTTCCCTCTGTTTTTGCAAGCCGCTATTTCGCCAGCTCGATCAGGACAGCCGTGTACATCTGCAGATTCAGCAGCAGCTGTTTTTCCGTGATGAACTCGTGTTCGGAATGCCCCGTGTACACGGTGTGCGGCATGGCCGGACCGAAGCTGACGGCGTTCGGGAACAGGCGCGAATTGGTGCCGCCGCCGATGGCGACCGGTTGCGGATGCGCGATGCCCGTGTAGTGCCCGAACACGGACAGCAGGGTGGGAATCTGCGGCGCGTCCGTCTGCAGCCACGGTTCGCCGATCTGCACCTGCAGGGTAGCGGGTACCTGGCGCCGCGCCTTCCAGCCATCGAAGGCGGCCGTCACCTGCTGCTGCAGCACGGCCGCAGTCTTGCCTTGCGGACGGCGCAGGTTGATGTTCAGTTCCAGCGCGCCGCCATCTTGCTTGAGCACGGTGGGCGCTACCGTCATCGGCCCCATGAAGCCGTCGCGGTAAGCGATCTGGCCGAAGCGCTCGCCGTAGATGCCGGTGCCCACCAGTTCATTCAAGAACGACAGCATGTCGGCCGCCTGCGTGCCCTGCCAGGGCTGCACGGCCAGCGCGTCGGCCAGCATGCTGATGGCGTTGACGCCGTCTTCCGGCTTCGACGAGTGGGCCGACACGCCCAGCGCCGTTACCGTCAAGGTATCGCCAGTGCGCGCGTAGCTGTAGCGCACGCCCTGCTGGCCCTGCGCGCGGGCGCGGATGGCCGCTTCCAGCGCGGCCGGCGCGTGGTCGATCACGGCTTGTGCGTCTTCCGGGATCTGGCTGCCGAAAAAGCCGCCCGCCAGCTTCGCCAGCACGGGTCCGCCCTTGGCCGGCAAGGCCGTGCGCGGCGGCAGGGTCAGCTTGATGGAACCGTAGCCCTTCTCGGCCGTCACCACCGGGTATTCCGCATCGATGGTGATGTTGACCTGCGGCGGCGTATGGGTTTTCAGGAACTGTTTCAACGGTTCCCAGTCCGATTCCTCGGCCATGTACACGTACAGTTCGATGCGCTTGCTCAGCGGCACCTGCTTGTCCTGGATGGCTTTCATCGCATACAGGGCCGTGGCGATGGGCCCCTTGTCGTCTTCCGTGCCCCGTCCCAGCAGCTTGCCCGGTTCGCTGCTGCGGTCCAGCTCGAACGGCGAACGGGCCCATTTCGCGGGGTTCACAGGCTGCACGTCGCCATGCGTGATCACGCCCACCCGTTCGCTGCCGCTGCCCATGCCGATGATGAGCACGTGGCCGTGATCCTGGAAATCGAATCCCAGGCGCTGCGCCTCGGCCGCCAGGTAGCGCTTGAAGCCCGTGTGCTGTGGATTGTCGGCAAAGGGCACAGCCGGGTCGGCCACCGTGTTGTAGCTGATCATCTTCGCCAGGCTGGCGATCAGCGGTTCCGGATAGGTGGCCAGCGCGTAGCGGGCCGTGTCCTGCGCCTGCTGGCTGACGGGCGCGGCGTGAACGGAGGGCTGCAGCAGCAGGCTCATCAAAGTCAGCAGGATGGGTTTCTTGAACATGGAGTGGCGCATAAAGTGGGGAGGCCAACTCTAGCATCGCCCGCACCGATTTCCAATCGATACGAGTTTTTTACCGATCAGTACGCAAATTCCCGATTCGCATTATCATGTGCACAGCCTGTCATCCCTGCCGCTTCCAAGGCCGACCCTACTGGGGTCAGGGGATAGACAAATCGTCCATTGTGATTTTCCACCACGTCCCGATATCGCTACCATGATTCCATTTTCCATACTCGACCTGGCCCCCATCGCCGAAGGCAGCGACGCCAGCCAGTCGTTCAAGAACACGCTCGACCTGGCGCAGCACGGCGAACGCTGGGGCTACAACCGCTACTGGCTGGCCGAACACCACGGCATGCCCGGCATCGCCAGCGCCGCCACGGCCGTCGTGATCGCCCACGTGGCGGCCGGCACCAAGACCATCCGCGTGGGCGCGGGCGGTGTGATGCTGCCGAACCACTCGCCGCTGGTCATCGCGGAACAGTTCGGCACCCTGGAAGCGCTGCATCCGGGCCGCATCGACCTGGGCCTGGGCCGCGCGCCCGGTTCCGACCAGACGACGGCGCGCGCCCTGCGCCGCGACCTGCAGTCCGATGCGGAACAGTTCCCGCAAGACGTGCTGGAATTGATCGACTACATGTCCGACGAGCCGCGCCAGCGCGTGCTGGCCGTACCCGGCAAGGGCGCGAAAGTGCCCGTGTGGATACTCGGGTCCAGCCTGTTCGGCGCCCAGCTGGCCGCCCACCTGGGCTTGCCATATGCATTCGCCTCGCACTTCGCGCCGCAGATGATGATGCAAGCCGTGGCGTATTACCGCGAACACTTCAAGCCGTCAAAACAATTGGCGAAACCATACGTGATGCTGGGCTTTAACGTGTTTGCCGCCGACACGGATGAGCAAGCGCACCTGCGCGCCACGTCGATGCAGCAAGCGTTCGTCAACCTGCGCACGGGCCGCCCGTCGCGCCTGCAGCCGCCCGTGCCCGGTTATCTGGAGCAATTGGGTCCGCAGGAACGCGCCATGCTCGATTCCGTCCTGTCATGCACGGCCATCGGCGCGCCGGACACCGTCAAGGTGAAGATGGCCGCCTTCATCGCCGAAACGGGCGCCGACGAGCTGATGATCACTTCGCAGATCTTCGACCACCAGCACCGGCTGCGCTCGTATGAAATCACGGCGCAGGTGCATGCGGAGCTGGCGAGCGCTCGTTAAGTTTTAACTCTCCCTGGTATATCCCCCTATACCCTTTTCCCGGCCGTCGGCAACGATCGCCGGGATTTTTTTGCCTAGCGTGTTTAGCTGCCGTTTTGCCTGCCGTCTTGTCTCCCCCCTGCCGCAAAATCGGCCCTGCCCGGCAGGAAATGTGCAGCCCCGCTATCATGCTCATCCAAAAGCATTATTCCAAGAAAGCTGTACCGCATGAAATCTGCAAGCTCTTCCGTCGATGCCAGCACCCTGCTGAGCTCCACCCGCATCCTGTTGTTCGCCCTGTCCGCCGGCGTGCTCGTCGCCAGCCTGTATTACGTGCAGCCGCTCACGTCCATGCTGGCCGCTTCGTTTGGCGTCAGCGTGCCGCAAGCCGGTTACCTGGTCACGGCCACGCAGATCGGCTACGTGCTGGGCATCGTCTTCCTCGTGCCCCTCAGCGACGTGCTGAACCGCCGCCAGTTGCTGACGTGGATGCTGATCGCCAAGATCGGCGCCCTGCTGCTGGCCGCTACCAGCCAGAATATTATCGTCTTTGCCATCGCCAGCGTCTTGATGGGGATCACGTCCAGCGCATTGATGGTGGTCACGGCCATGGTGGCGTCGTATGCGCCGGATCACAGCCGGGGCCGCATGGTGGGCACCGTCATGACGGGTTTGTTGCTGGGCATCTTGCTGGCGCGTACCGTGTCCGGCACGGTGTCGCAGATCAGCGGCGGCTGGCGCACCGTCTACGTGCTGGCCGCCATCGTCGTGGCCGCCCTGCTCGTCATGCTGCGCCGCATCCTGCCAAACGAGGCGCCACGCGGCAAGCTGCAATACGGAAAATTGATGGCCTCGCTGGCCGACATCATCCGCCAGGAACCGCTGCTGCGCCAGCGCGCCCTGTTCTCGGGCCTGGGCCTGGGCACCTTCAGCGTGTTCTGGACAGGGCTGACCTTCTTGCTGAGCGGCGCGCCGTATCACTACTCGGAAATGCAGATCGGCCTGTTCGGCCTGGCCGGCGCCACGGGCGCCTTTGCGGCCAACACGGCGGGCCGCATGGCCGACCGCGGCTACGCGCGCCAGGCCACCTGGCTGCTGGCCGTCGCCTCGATCGCGGGCTGGGCCTTGATCGGCTTTGGCGCCCATTCGCTGGTGCTGTTGTTGATCGGCATCGTCCTGCTGGACATGGGCGTGATGGGCTTGCAAGTAACGCACCAATCCATCATCTATAAACTGGCGCCGCATGCGCGGGCAAGGGTCACCACTGTCTTCATCGCGGGCGGCTTCATCGGCGCCTCGGCCGGTTCGGCCCTGGCCAGCGCCAGCTTTGCCGCCGGCGGCTGGCCCGCCCTGTGCATGGTGGGCGGCGCCATGCCATTGCTGATGCTGCTGGTGTGGAGCAAGTACCGCCACACGCAGCGCCGGCTGGAACGGGCAAGCGCCACCTGAACCAGCGCGAAAAAAACCGCTCGGCCGAGCGGTTTTTTTACGTCCTTACTTCGCCGGCGCGCGCGCCTTGCCGAACGCATCGCCCGCCTTCCAGGCCGGCATCGTCGCGCCATTTGCCACGGCTTGCCCCAGGTTCAGCGTAAATTGCGCCTGCTGCGTCATGCCGGACAAATCCCAGCTGGCATCGTACTCATCGGTGACCTGATGGTAGCGGGGGCCGTAGGCGGCCGCCTTGGCTTTCGATGCCTCGACATCCTTGATGTACTCGCGTCCGCCATTGATGGAAAACGCGGGCACGCCCGCCTTGGCAAAACTAAAATGGTCGCTGCGGAAATAACCGCCCGCCAGGTCGGGACGGGCCGCCGCGATATGCATGCCCATGGCTTTGGCCACCGTGGCGGCGATCGCGCCCAGTTCCGTGCGCTCGCTGCCCTGCGCGCCGATGTCGTGCGTGGCGCCCACGAAATTCAAGCTGTCGAGGTTCAGCGCGGCCGCCGTCTTGTCCAAAGGCCACAGCGGGTCGGCCGCGTAGGCGGCGCTGCCCAATAACCCTTGCTCCTCGGCCGCCACCCACAGGAAGATCTGCGTGCGCTTCGCGGGTTGCTTGACGGCTTCCTGCGCCATGGCCAGCAAGCCGGCCGTGCCCGACGCATTGTCGACGGCGCCGTTGTAGATCGTGTCTCCGCTGTCTCCCTGCTTGCCCAGGTGGTCCCAGTGTCCGCTGTAGATGACGGCTTCATCCTTCAGTTTCGGGTCGGTGCCCGGCACCATGCCGGCGATATTGAATTGCTCCACCTTGCGCACGGCCGATTTCATCTCGCCCGACAGTTTGGCGTTCAATGCGACGGCCTTGAAATCCTTGTTTTCCGCCTGCGCGCGCAAGGCGTCCAGGTCCTGCCCGCCAGCCGCAAACAGACGGCGCGCCGCGTCTTCCGCGATCCAGCCCTGCAGCGGCGTGCCGGCCGTGCGGTCCGCCAACTGGAAGCGCTCGCTGCCGCTCCAGCTGTTCTGCACCACGCTCCAGTCATACGAGGCGGACGGTTTCGTGTGGATCAGCAACACGCCAGCGGCGCCCTGGCGCCTGGCTTCCTCGAATTTGTAGGTCCAGCGGCCGTAATAGGTCAGCGCCTTGCCGGCGAAGCGGTTCGGATCAAGCGCGGTCGGTTGCGGGTCGTTGACCATCATGACGACGATCTTGTTTTTGACATCGACACCCTTGAAATCGTTCCAGCCTTCTTCCGGCGCCGTGATGCCGTAGCCGACGAACACGAGCGGCGCATCGAAGGTATGCGCGGCAACGGAGTCGCCCGTGGCCCAGACCCAGTCCGGGCCGAACGCCAGCGGCACGGCCTTGCCGCCCGCCACGGCTTGCAGGCTGCTCTCTTGCGGCAAGGATTTCACGCCGGCAATTTGCACGCTCTGGCGGTAGCTGTTGCCGCGCACGGGTTGCAGCCCGGCCATCTGCGCCTGGGTTTCCAGGTAAGCCACCGTCAGGTCGGCGCCGCGCTGGCCCGTGCCCCGGCCTTCCAATAAATCGTTGGACAGGAAGGCCAGGTGGGCGCGCAGGGGCGCTTCCTGCACGATGGGCAAACCGGTAGCGGCTTGGGCGGAAAACGCCAGCGCAGTCAAGGCGAGGGAAGAAAACAGCTTCTGCATAATATCCTTTGGGTAAGAGGAGGAAAGCGGTCCGGCGGATGGCCGAGCCGGCGATTGTATGCCATGGGGAAAGATGGATCAAAATGCGGACGAAAAAAATCCCCGCGGCAAGGGCGGGGATGGGCGATGGAAGCTGCGTCAGACCAGCAATTACACGAGCAAGGCCGCCGCCAGCGATTCGATCTCTTCCGCCGATTCGTCGAGGATGGTGTGCAAGGTGCTGCCGCCGATGCCGAAGTCGATCTTCGCGGCCGCCTGGCGCCGCGCGGCGCTTTCCGGCGGATGCAGGGGCGAGCCGACAGGCGACAGATCGTTGGCCAGCACCAGGGTCGCGCCCAGGGTGCGGGGCGGGAACGGGCTGCCGCCATGCCACATGCCTTCCACGGCCTGCAAGACCATGTCGGGCACCTGCAGCTGGCGCAGCACGCCGCGGCCGATCAGCTTTTCGCCGTATTCGATCCAGTCTTCGGTATTATCGTCCAGCAAACCAGGATATTCCTCGGCGCGCGACAGCAGATAAAAGCCGCCCACTTCGTGCACGATGGCGGCGAACATGGCCGTTTCCACATCGACATGCGTAACTTTCCGCGCGATCACCTGGCTCAGCGCGGCCACGTGGGCCGTGTGTTCCCACAGCTTGGCCGCCTTGGCGCGCAATTGCGGGTCCGTGATCTGGCTGCCCAGCTGGCGCACGATGACGGACGCCACCATCGATTTCAAGGTGGCAAAGCCCAGGCGCGAGACGGCCGCGCGCACGTTGGCGATTTCATTGCCGGAACGGTTGTAGGCGGCCGAGTTGGCCAAGGCCACGACCCTGGCCGACAACAGCGGCTCGGCCATGACCATGCGGGCGGCCGCTTCGATATGGCAATCGGGGTCGTCCAGCGCTTCCTGCAGCTTCAAGGTGGCCTTGACGTTGGCGGGGAACGTCAGCTCGCCCTTGCTCGCTTGCAGCGCGATAATCTTGAATACTTCCAGTCTATCCATGGGTCAATCTCCGGTACGGGCTTGTTCAAGCTCTGCTCTGTGGGTGGGCCGGGAACGCGCATGTATCCCCGGCCCTGCTCCCGTTTCCGGCAATATTACAGCAAGTTTATACTCAAACCTATTACTTTCCGGAAACTTTCCCTGCCACGCCTTCGACAAAATAATCCATCTTCGTCAGCGCTGCATCGTCCAGCACGCCTTTGTCCAGGCGCACTTTGCCATCGTTATCCTTGATCGGCGCGCTGAAAGGATTGAGCTTGCCAGCTACCAAGTCTTTCTCGCGCGCCAATACAAACTGTTTCACATCGGCGGGCACGGCGGCGTTGATACCTTCCAGCTTGACCATGCCATCCTTGATGCCGCCCCAGGTGCTGCTGGACTTCCACGTGCCGTCCAGCACGGCTTGCGCCTGCTTCGTATAGTAGTCGCCCCAATGGTGGGTGACGGCGGCCAGCTGCGCCTTCGGACCGTACTTTTTCATGTCCGAATGGTAGGCGATCGCATACTTGCCCTTCTCTTCCGCCGCCTGCACCACGGCGGTCGAGTCCGTGTGGTGGGTGACCACGTCGGCGCCCTGGCCGATCAGGGTGATGGCCGCGTCGCGCTCCTTGCCCGGGTCGAACCAGCTATTCACCCACACCACTTTCACTTCCGCCTTGGGGTCGACGCTGCGCATGCCGCGCGTGAAAGCGTTAACTCCCTGCAACACTTCGGGGATCGGGAACGCCGCCACATAACCAGCCACATGGGTCTTGCTCATCTTGCCCGCCAACACGCCTGCCAGGTAGCGGCCTTCATAAAAACGCGCATTCGTGTTGGCCACGTTGACGGCGGTCTTGTAGCCAGTCAGGTGGATGAACTTCACATTAGGAAATTGCTTCGCCACTTTCAAGGTGGGATTCATGTAGCCGAACGAAGTCGTGATGACGAGCTTGCTGCCCGTTTGCGCCAGGTCGCGGATCACCCGTTCCGCATCGGCGCTCTCCGGCACGTTTTCCACATACTTGGTGGTGATCTTGCTGCCCAGCGCCTTTTCCATTTCCTTGCGGGCCAGGTCATGCTGGGTGGTCCAGCCCGCGTCGCCGATGGGGCTGATATACACGAAGCCGACATTCAGCGGCGCCGTCGCGGGAGCGGCGGCCATGACGGGCATCAAAACAGCACTGCAAACGGCGGCGCATACTAGTTTCTTGGACATGGTTTTCCTTGTGGTGAGTGATTAATTTCCGGGATTGAAATTTTTCCCCAACGAAGCGGGCATGTTGAGCTTGATGTAATTGGCATTGCTGGAAATGAGCACCAGCACGACGATGGCCGCCAGGTAGGGCAGCATCGACAGCAGTTGCGACGCGATGGGCACGCCCAGCGCCTGCGCGTGGAAGGTCAATATCGTGATGCCGCCGAACAGGTAGGCACCGCCCACCACGCGCGCCGGGCGCCAGGTGGCAAAGGTGGTCAGCGCCAGCGCGATCCAGCCCCGCCCCGCCACCATGCCCTCGACCCACAGGGGCGTGTAGACGAGCGACAAAAAGGCGCCGGCCAGGCCGCAGCAGGCGCCGCCGAACAGCACGGCCGCCAGGCGGATGCGCCGCACGGGATAGCCGAGCGCATGCGCGGAAGACGGCGACTCGCCCACGGCGCGCAGCACCAGGCCCGCCCGCGTGCGGTACAGGAACCAGGCGATGGCCACGCACAGCAGCAAGGACAGATACACCATCGCATGCTGGCGGAACAGGGCCGGCCCCAGCACGGGAATGTCTTCCAGGTAAGGGATGCCGAAGCGGCCATTCTGCAAGCTGTTGCCCACATACTTCAAGCCGATGTACGTGGACGCGCCCGCGCCGAACAAAGATAAAGCCAGGCCCGTCGCGTACTGGTTCGTGCCCAGCCATACGGTCAGCCAGGCAAAGAAGCCGGACAGCAGCATGCTGGCGCCCGCTCCCGCCAAGAAACCCAGGGTGGGACTGCCCGTATTGACGGCCACGGCAAAGCCCGTGATGGCCGAGACCAGCATCATGCCTTCCGCACCCAGGTTCACCACGCCCGCCTTTTCATTCACCAATAAACCGAGGGCGGCCAGCATCAGCGGCGTGCCCGCATTGATGCTGGCGGCGATCAGGGGCGCGATGGTGAAAGCCAGGTTATCCATGTTTCCTCCAGCGCAATTTGTATTGGATCAGCACGTCGCAAGCGAGCAAGGCGAACAGCAAGATGCCCTGGAACACGCCCGTGATCGCGCTGGGCAAGCCGAGGCGCGATTGCGCCAGTTCGCCGCCGATATAAAACAGGGCCATGACGAAGCTGGAGAAAATCACGCCCACGGGATGCAAGCGCCCCACGAAGGCGACGATGATGGCGGCAAAGCCGTAGCCGGGCGAGACCGTGGGCGTCAACTGCCCCATCGGCCCCAGCACTTCGCACGCACCCGCCAGGCCGGACAGGGCGCCGCAGATCAGCAGGGACGACCACAAGGTCTTGCGCGAGGAAAAGCCCGCATAGCGGGCCGCGGCGGGCGCCATACCGCCCACGCGCAGGCGAAAACCCGAAATACTGCGCGACAGATACAGCCAGCCGCCCAGCGAGGCCAGCAAGGCGAACACGATGCCGATGTGCAAGCGCGTATCGCTGATCACCATCGGCAGCAGCAAGCCATCGGACAGCAGTTTCGACTGGGGAAAATTAAACCCTTCCGGGTCGCGCAGCACGCCATACACGAGATAGCTGAGCAGCAATTGGGCGATATACACCAGCATCAGCGAGACGAGGATTTCGCTGGCGTTGTAGCGGTCACGCAGCCAGGCCACCAGGCCCGCCCACACCATGCCGCCGGCCATGCCGGCCAGCAAGGACACGCCGATGATGGCCGCGCCGCCGACGCCGTCATCGAGGTACAGGGCGGCCGCGCCGCCGCAGATGGCGCCCAGGGTCAGCTGCCCTTCCGCGCCGATGTTATAGATGTTGGCGCGAAAACAGATGGCCAGGCCCACGGCGATCAAGAGCAGGGGCGCCACCTTGATGCCCAGCTCGGACCAGCCATGCGCGTCGCGCAAGGGTTCGACAAAGAAGACGGCCAGGCCGGCCAGCGGATCGTGTCCCAGCGCAAGAAACAACAGCGCGCCGCACAGCACCGTGAGCAGCACGGCCAGCACGGGCGACAGCCACGACATCAACCGCGACGGTGTGGGACGGGCTTCCAGCCGCAAGGCGAACTTAGCCATGGATGGCCTCCTGCGGCCACAGCCCGCTCATCCATTGCCCCACCTGCGCCACGCTGGCTTCGCCCACGTCCAGCGACGGTGAGATCTTTCCCTTTGCCATCACCAGCAAGCGGTCGCTGATATCGAACAATTCATCGAGTTCCTCCGACACGACCAGCAGCGCGCAGCCCGCATCGCGCAGCGCCAGCAATTCGGCGCGGATTTGCGCGGCCGCGCCCACGTCCACGCCCCAGGTCGGCTGCGCCACCACCAGCACGGTGGGTTCGCGCATGACTTCGCGTCCGACTATGTATTTCTGCAAGTTGCCGCCCGACAAGCTGCGCGCCAGCGCCTGCGGCCCGCCCGCCTTCACCTGGAAGCGGGCGATGATGGCGGCCGCCCGCTGCGCGATGACCTTGTGGCGCACGAAGCCGTGGCGGATGGTGGCGGGGGTCTGCAAACTCAGCAGCACATTGTCGGCCAGCCCCATGTCGGGCACGGCGCCCCGTCCCAGCCTTTCTTCCGGCACGAAGCCGAAGCCCAGGGCGCGCCGGCGTCCCGGCGGCAAGCGGCCCGCCGGCGTGCCGTTCAGCACGATGCTGCCGGCGGCCGCGCGCATGTCCTCGCCCGACAACGCGGCCAGCAATTCCTGCTGGCCATTGCCGGACACGCCCGCGATGCCGACGATCTCGCCTGCGCGCACGTCGAAATTGATATCCGTCAATTGCGTGGCGAACGGGTGGCTCTTCGGCAGGTCCAGCTGCCGCACGCTCAGCATGGCGGCGCCCGGCGTGCGCGCCACGCGCGTGACGGCGTGAGGCTCGGCGCCGATCATCATGCGCGACAGGCTAGCCGCCGACTCTTGCGACGGGTCGCACACGCCCGCGTTCTTGCCGGCGCGCACCACCGTGCACGTGTGGCACAGGGCGCGGATCTCGTCGAGCTTGTGGCTGATATACAGGATGCTGCAGCCTTCGGCCGCCAGCTGGCGCAAGGTGGTAAACAGTTTTTCCACGGCGCCCGGCGTCAGCACGGACGTCGGTTCATCGAGGATCAGCAGTTGCGGCTTGGCCAGCAAGGCGCGCACGATTTCCACGCGCTGGCATTCGCCGACGGAAAGCGTGTGCACGTGGCGCTGCGGTTCCAGGTCCAGGCCGTACTGGCGCGCCGTCGCTTCGATGCGCTGCGCCAGCTCCGCCATGTTGGTACCGGCCGGCAAGCCGAGGGCGATGTTTTCCGTCACGGTGAGGGTGTCGAACAGGGAAAAGTGCTGGAACACCATGGCGATGCCGAGCGCGCGCGCGGCCGAGGGGTTGGCGATCTCGACTTCACGGCCATTCCACAGGATGCGGCCGCCGTCCGGTTGCACGGCGCCGTAGATGATTTTCATCAAGGTCGATTTGCCGGCGCCGTTTTCGCCCAGCACGGCGTGGATCTGTCCGGACGCGACGGTGAGGCAGATGCCGTCATTGGCCACCACGGCCGGATAGCGCTTGCTGATATCGAGTAATTCCAGGCGTGCCGTCATTGTTTTTTTCGTGCCTCGCTGCAAGGTCGCCGGCATCGTCGCCGGTGGAGAAATTCAAGCTGTTGTCTCTATCGTATCGGCATCCGCGGCGCTTGGGGGATGGCGCGGCGGCGCGCATTTCTATTTCCACAAAAAAACAACACCTGTATACAATTTTGAAAAAAATTATCAGCTTTACAGCGGCCGCCTTGCCCCGCAAGGGCGAGAAGGTGCGATGATTATATGCAAGAACTGATAGTAAGTATGCAGATAAGACATATCGCCCGACGCGGCGCTTCTCGCATCATGGATTGAACGGCGCGCAATATGCCCCATCGCAGCGCTTCATGCGGGCTACGCCCCCTGCTATTTCATTTCCCGTTTTCCAACACCGCCATCAGGAGCCGAAAGTGCCAAAAATCATACCGTGTCTGTTGCTCTGCCTCACTACCACCCTGGGCATGGGCGCGACCGCCCAGGCTGCCGAATGGAGCGATACCGCGCTGAGCTGGCGCGCCGGCAATGACTACCGCGAGCCGTTCAATCCGGACGACATCAAGAAAAATATCTTTGCCATCACGCACGCCAGCGGCTACAAATACGGCAGCAACTTCGTCAACCTCGATTTCCTCATGTCCGACAGCAAGGACCCTGGCGCGCTGGGTAAAACCTCCGGCGCGCAAGAGGCGTACCTGGTCTACCGCAACACCATCGACATCGGCAAGGTGCGCGGCAGCGACATCAAGTTCGGCCCCGTGCGCGGCGTCGGCGTCACCCTGGGCTTCGACGTCAACACGAAAAATGACGTCGGCTACAACTCGCGCAAGCGCATGCTGGTGGCCGGCCCCACCCTGATGTGGGACGTTCCCGGTTTCTTCAACACCAGCCTGCTGTTGCTGCGCGAAAGCAACGCCCCCAGCGGCGCCTTCCCGCCCATCTCGCAGGTGACGGGCCGCTACACGTATAAAACGCACGCCATGCTGACGGGCGCCTGGGGCATCCCCCTGTCGCCGCTGTTCTCGTTCGAAGGTTTCTTCAATCTCATCGATTCAAAAGGCAACGATGAAGTGGGGCGCAAGACGGCGGTGGAAACGAATATCGACATGCAAGTGATGTTCGACGTGGGCGCGGCCCTGGGCAGCGCCAAGAACACCTTCCGCGTGGGCCTGGAATACCAGTACTGGAAGAACAAGTTCGGCAACTCGCCCGCCACCACGGGCAACGTGGGCCAGACGGCGAAGACGCCGATGATACGCGCGGAGTACCATTTCTAAAATTCATTGTTACGCATCAACACACACGGTCGCGCCTGATGCCAGCATGGAGCTTTCCTGCTGGCGGAGAGCGCGACCGTGGAACAACTATTGCCGTATTACGAGCGTGAGCTGGGCCTGTTCCGCCAGTACACGCGCGAGTTTTCCAGCCGCTATCCGAAGGCGGCTGGGCGCCTGCTGATCGCCGGCGAGACATGCGAAGACCCGCACATCGAGCGCCTGATCCAGTCCGTCGCCCTGCTCACGGCCAGGGTCGCCAAGCGCCTCGACGACGCCTATCCGCAATTTACCCATTCCCTGCTCGACACCCTGTATCCGCACTATCTGCGGCCGTTTCCCTCGTGCTCCATCGTGCGCATCGCCGCCGACGAAGCACCGGGCGGCGGCCAGCTGGCCCAGCTTGCGCATGTGGCGCGCGGCACGGTGCTGCGCTCGCAGCCGGTGCAGGGCGTGGCTTGCAAGTTCACCAGCGCGTATGACGTGACCCTGGCGCCGCTGACCATTTCTCGCCTGCATTTTTCACCGCTCCTCGACGCGCCGCCCGGCCTGCGCCTGCCCGCCGGCGCCAGCGCCTTGCTGAGCATTCAGTTCACCAGCAGCAGCGAACAGTACCACCTGGACCAGGCCGGCTTTTCCAGCCTGCGCCTGTTTGCCGATGGCGAACCGTCCGTGCGCGCCGCCCTGCTCGACGCCCTGTTCCTGCACGGCGCGGGCGCCTACGTGGCGCTGGACGAACACGGGCCGTGGCAAGCCGTCAATGGCACCTTGCTGGCGCCGGCCGGCTATGCGGACGACGAGGCGCTGATCCCCATTTCCGCCCGTTCGCACCCGGCCCTGCGCCTGCTGACCGAATACTTTGCCTTCCCGGAAAAATTTCACTTCATCGATATCGGATGGTCGCTGCTGGCGCCCCTGCTGCCGAAACAGTGCCGCCAATTCACCTTGCACCTGCCGCTCAAGGGCGTGCGCAGCGACAGCCACGAAGCGCGGCTCTTGTCCGGCGCCAGCCGCGACAACCTGCTGCTCGGCTGCACGCCCGTCGTCAATTTGTTTGCCAAGTCCGGCGTGCCGATCCGCCTCACGCATACCGAGCCCGACTACGCCCTGGTGGCCGATGCCACGCATGCGTTTGCCTACGACATCCACAGCATCGAAGCCGTCACCGTGGTGCGCAAGGATCAGGCCGGCGATCGCCTGAGCGCCTTCCTGCCGCTGTATGCCTCGCTGCAAGGCGCCCAGGGCGAATATGACCAGGAGCGTGGCCAGGAGTATGGTCAATACTGGCTGGCGCGCCGCGACGAAGCCGTGGCCGCCATCAGCCCCGGCCATGAAATGCGCCTGAGTCTGATCGACCCGCAATTCTCCCCGGACTGCGCGGCCAGCGCCACCGTCTCGACGCAGCTGCTGTGCAGCAACCGCGACTTGCCCACGCAGTTGCATTACGGCTTGCCCGGCGGCGACCTGCTGGCCGAAGACGTGCCCGACGGCATCCCCGCACGCTTCCTGCGCAAACCGTCACCGAGCATGCGCTTTCAGGCGGACACGCACTGGCGCCTGATTGCACACCTGTCGCTCAATTACTCGAGCCTGACGCAAGCGGGCCTGGGCGAATTCCAGAAAATGCTCAGTCTGTACGACCTGCCCCGCTCGCCCGCCACGCAGCGCTTGATCCAGGGCATCGTCACGCTCGAACACGGCAGCACGCGCGCGTGGATGCCCACCGTACCGTTTCCCACCCTGATGCCCGGCATCGCCATCCGCCTGGGCATCGACGAGCAAGCGTTCGTCGGCAGCAGCATCTATATTTTTGCCCAGGTGCTGCAGCGCTATTTCGCCCTGAACAGCCAGCTCAACTGCTTTAGCCAACTGACGCTGCGGTCCCAACGCAGCGGCGAGGAAATCCTGCGATGCCCGGAACGCAGCGCCGACGCCACGCCAGCGTGATCCAGCAATTGCTCGACGCGCCGCAGCGCTTCGAGTGCTTCCAGGCGCTGCGCCTGCTGCTGGCCTGGCTGGCCGCACACGGCGTCGACGAGCCCACGGCGCTGGCAAAGTTCGTGCGCTTCGACAATAGCGTCTCGCTGCGCTTTCCCGCCAGCCAGGTCGAGGCGCTCACGACCGGCGGCATAGCCGATGCCGATGCCCTGCTGCAAGCGCTGCTGTCCGGTCAGGGCCAGCCCATCCACCTCACGCCCGCCTTCATGGGCCTGCTGGGTTGCCAGGGCAGCTTGCCCAGCCACTATTCGGAGCGCATCGCCGCGCACCAGCATAGCGAACGCGAGAATGGCCCGCGCGCTTTTCTCGACCTGTTTTCCAGCCGCGCCGTCGCCCTGTTTTACCAGGCCTGGCAAAAATACCGCATCGAACAAGCCGGCCATGCCAAGGACTTCCTGTCGCGCCTGCTGGCCCTGGCCGCTTGCCGCCCGGGCCAGCACGAGGCGGCGGCCGGCCTGTACAGCGGCTTGCTCCAGCAACACGACGTCTCGTCCATCGTCATGGCGCGCATCCTCGGCGACCATTTCGGCGTGCCCTGCCACATCGACGAGGCGACGGGCGCCATGGACGTACTGGCGTCGCGCGAACAAACGGCGCTGGGCAGAGAAAACGCCGTGCTGGGCCAGCGCGCCCTCGTCGGCGGGCGCTGCCGCCGTCCCGACCTGGCCGTGCGCCTGCGCCTCGGCCCGCTCACGGCGCAGCAGCACGCCAGTTTCCTGCCCCGTGCCCCGGCCAGCCAGGCGCTGCGCCACATGCTGATGCTGTTCGGCCAGCCGCTCGTGCGCTACGACATCGTGCTGGTGCTGCGCGCCAGCGAGGTGCGGGGGGTGGCGTTGACGGCCGCGCCACAAGGCGGCCTCGGTTGCAACAGTTTCCTCGGCGATACGGCAGCGCCGCGCCACCGCGATGACATGCACTACGAAATGCAATTGATGCCCTCATTCAACGATTGAACCTTGCGGCCGCGCAAAAACGCCTGTGTTCGCTATTGCTACAGTCGGCCAACGATCCCTACCGTGAAGCGATGCACGATGAGCCAGTTCCCCGATACGACGGCGGCATGGACGGCAATAACGGGCGACATGCAGGGCCAACGCCTGCTGCGCCTGCACTTTCCGCAGGGCGATGGCCCCGCCGGTATCCAGTTCCTGGCCAACAGCCTGGCCGCGAGCGAAAGCCTGTCGCGCGACTTTTCCTATGTGGTGGAAGTGCTGTCCGAAAATGCCAGCATCGCGCTCGACAAAGTGATGGGCAAGATGGTGACCGTCGACCTGGTGCGCGAAGACGGCACCTTGCGCTACTTCAATGGCTACGTATTTGAATTTCGCTTCCTGCGCACGGACGGCGGTTTTGCGTTTTACGAAATGGTGCTGGAACCGTGGCTGTCGCACCTGCACTTGCGCCAAAACAATGTCGCCTTCCACGGTTTGACGGTGGCGGCGCTGACGGACAAGGTCTTCGATGATTACCTGATGCGCGACTACAAGCTGGCCGCCGGCGGCCCGGATCCCGCCATCACCTACACATGCCAGCACAACGAGAGCGACCACAACCTGCTGCACCGCCACTGGGAACAACTGGGCTGGCACTACCGCTACGAACACCGCCTTGACGGCCACACCTTGTGGCTGTCGGACGACAGCACATCCGGCAAGCCCATCGATGGTGAACTGAGTGAAATCCCCTTCCAGCATCAGGCCGGCTCCCTGGAAGACGATGGCGTGCATCAATGGAGCACCGTGCGGCGCATGGCGCCAAGCCAGATGACGGTAGCCAGCTTCAATTTCAAGAACCCGCGCAGCGCCCGCGCCAGCCGCGACTCGCTGAACCGGCAGGGCGCCGTGCCATCGCTGGAAGTATATGAAAACACGGGCAGCTACGGTTTTAAAAACATCGACGATGGAGAACAGCTGGCCCGGCGCCGCATGGAAGAGCGCGACGCCCAGGGACAGCTGTTCGAGGCGCAAGGCAACGATCGCACGGCGCAACCGGGACGCTGGTTCACCCTGGGCGGACATTTCGACAACGCAGCCAGCGAATACCTAATCCTGTCCGTGCACCACTACGCCAGCAACAACTATCAGCAAGGACACGGCGCCACTTCGCACTACAGCAACACCTTTACCTGCATCGCCCGCGCCATCCCCTGGCGCCCCGGCCGCAATTTCCATAGCCGCGAACCGAAGATCTACGGCGTGCAAACGGCCACCGTCGTCGGGCCGCCCGGCGAGGAAATCCACACGGACGGCTACGGGCGCGTGAAGGTGCAATTCCACTGGGACCGCCTGGGTACCTTCGACGACAAGAGTTCGCCGTGGATACGGGTGATATCGAACTGGGCCGGCCCGAATTTCGGCCACATCAGCCTGCCCAGGGTGGGCATGGAAGTGGCCGTGCAATTTCTCGACGGTAACGTCGCCATGCCCCTCATCATCGGCTGCGTCTACAACGCGCGCAACATGCCGCCGTGGGAGCTACCGGCGAACAAGACGCAGAGCGGCATGCTGAGCCGTTCCTCAAAGAAAGGTTCGACCGCGCACGCCAACGCCTTGCGCTTCGAAGACCGCAAGGATGCGGAAGAGCTGTGGCTGCATGCGGAAAAAGACCAGCGCATCGAAGTCGAGCATGACGAATCGCACTGGGTGGGCAATGACCGGCGCAAAACCGTCGACCGCGATGAAACCGTGCACGTCAAGCGCGACCGCACGGAAACGGTGGACCACGATGAAGACATCACCGTGCACAACAACCGCCGTGAGCGCGTCGACCATGACGAACACATCGACATCGGCGACAACCGCCGCGAACACGTGGGCGGCAACGAGCAGGTGCAGATCGACGGCCACCGCTCGGAACGGGTGACCCTGGCCAAGGACGAAACCATCGGCCTGGCCAAGGTGCTGACCATCGGCGCCGCCTACCAGACCACCGTCATCGGCGCCATGAACACCACCGTGGTGCTGGCGCAGGCCGAGCAGATCGGCCTGGCGAAAAGCGTCATCGTCGGCGCCGACAGCACACTCACGGCCGCCGACTCGCACACGATGACGGTGGGCACGTCCAGCATCACCATCACGCCGGGTCGCATCGAACTTGTTGCCGATGAAATCATCATCCGCGGCAGATCGAAGGTACAGATCCATGGCGATGACATCGACAACAATCCGGGCTGACGATGAACGACGCCGGCACAGCCCATTTCGATATTCCCAACCTGCTGTTCGACAACCGCACGCCGCATGCAGCCAGCCAGTTCGACATGCTCGACCAGTTTGGCGCAGCCTTCCATGTGGTGGTGGTGCGCATGGGCTACACGCTTGGCCCCTGCGGCGCGGACGGCCTGGCCAGCCTGCTGCCCATGGCGCGCCAGTCGCCGCTGGCCACGCAAGACCTGCATCTGGACGACGACACGCAGGCGGGCACCGTGCAGGAAAGCGACTTCGCGCCCTATAAACCGCGCTGCGACGTGATCGTCAATGGCGTGGCGCACGCGCCGCGCGGCCAGGCGATGCCGCAATTTCTCGTCAACCTGAAGGTGCAATCGGAAAAGAAGACCCTGATCGACAAGACCCTGCAAGGGTGCGGCGAACGCGCCTTCCGCAAGAAAGCCGTCCTCACGCGCCTGGTGCAAGGCTGTGCCCGCATCGCCACCGTGGGCTTGCTGCGGCCCAATCCGTGGCAGCTATCTGCACCGTTAGCGTTCCTGCAATTGCCGCTGCACTATGCCTACGCGTATGGCGGGCAATGCCGCATCGAGGCCGATGACTGCAACGCGGCGGCGCACGACTCCTGCCAGGCCAATCCCCTGGGACGCGGTTTCGCGCGGCACTGGTACCTGGATGGAAAACATATCGATGAGGTGCCCGCGCCCCGTATCACGCAGCCATCGCTGCCGTGCACGGCCGCCCAGTTCTGGCAAGGCGCCGGCGGCAAGGAACTGCCACCGCCAGCGGGGCTGGCCGTTATCGGCCGTGGCTGGCTGCCGCGCCGCGCGCTGACCGGCAACATCGTCGTCAAGGATCAATGGGATGCCGACGACATCCCCGCCCTGCCGGAAGACTTCGATTTCGCGTACTGGAACTGCACGCCGCCCGACCAGCAATGCCCGCATCTGGCGGGACTGGAACAATTCAGCTTGACCAATCTGTGCCGTCACGACCATCGCTCGGCCCGCATCGACCCGCGCGGCAACACGGTGCTGCGCTTTTCCCTGCCTCGGCAGGTGCTGTGTTTGCTGCTGGCGGACAAGAACGACCAGTTGCTCGTCTGGCGCCTGGCCATCGATACGGTGCTGGTCGATCCCGAGGCGGGCACCGTGGAACTGGTGTGGCGCGCCATCGTGCCGGCCGACGCGGGCCAGGTCGCGTCGCGCCTGCTGCACGTGATGGAGCCGGCGCAGATCGCCCGCATCGAACTGCTGGAGCAAGCGCAGGAAGCGCTAAGCGAAGCCGCCGGGCAAGGCAAGAAACCATGACGAATGAAACCGTCACCAAGGCCTCGCGCTTCTATTGCGTCAGCCTCAGCCCCGACATTTGCAAGACGCCCGTCGGCTCCAGCACGCCACCTATTCCCTACAACATCATCGGCGAATTTTCAGAGGCGCAAAACGCCTCGCCCAACGTCAAGTCGCACAGCGAGCCCGTCATCCTGCACCAGCGCAGCATCATTCCCACCGTCAAGGGCGACGCGGCCGGCAAGGCGGGCGGCGTCAAGAGCGGCACCGTCGGCAAGCAGGTCGACACCAAGGTGGCCAGCCCCATCCACCGCGCCAACGGCGCCAGCCTGGTGCAGATGGGGCGCGAAGTGTGGATGAATTCGCGCAATACCGTGGGCAAGATTTATGAACGGGGTGGGGAGGCGGCGAAGCCCATGCTCAAGGAACTGAAGGCGGCGATACGGGAAGCGGCACAAGATTACAAGGATCATGGCTCCAAGAAAATGCATGGCGCCGCCGAAGATCTGGTAGACGTGGGCGGCACCGTCCTGACAGGCAGTGCCGTGCTGGGTGTCGCCGGACTGGGCGCTGCGGCAACCGGCGTTGGCCTGCCGGCAGCTGCCGCGATGGAAACAGCGGCAGCAACTGGCGCGGTTACCGGCACGACGACCGTTGTGACAGGCACGGCCATGGAAGCGTCGGCCACGGTACTCGACCAGGCGGCCGATTACATATTGACAGGCAAGACCCCTGATTTACTCAATACGGCCTCGGACATCGTCACGAATGCGGCAGGCACATTACTGCAAACAGCGGTGTTCAGCAAGATTCCTGGTGGAAAAATACTGAGCAAATTCCTCGACAAAAAAGCGGCGCCGACCATCAACAAGGTGAAGGACAAGCTGGTCGGAAAAAAGCCGGACAAGCCACCACCCAAGCTCGACAAACCGCCCCCGAAAAACGGCGGCGACGACGGCAAGAGCCGTGGCAAGAAAGAACCGAAATCGGAGCCGCCTTCCGACTGCTGCCCCAAGGATAGCGGCCCCGCGAAAAAAACCGTCAAGGGCCGCAAGCCCGTGCATTTCGGCACGGGCCAGGAAATCCTGTACCAGACGGATTTCACGCTCGAACGCAGCATCCCCATCGCCTGGACGCGCTGCTACCGTTCCGGCGCCGAATGCGAAGACGGGGGCTTGCTGGGTGCGCGCTGGTCCACGCCCTACACCACCAGCCTGTCGCTGTGCGAGGCAGGCATCGTCTACCACGACGACAGCGGCCGCGCCCTGCGCCTGCCTGGTTTGGAACCGGGCCAGCGGCACGACAGCCGCAAGGAAGGTTTTACGCTCACGCGCGACGGCGCCGACACCTTTACCGTGCTATGGCGCGACGGCAGCGTCGACCGCTATGCGCGCGCCGAAGGCGGCTGGCTGCCGCACGGCTACGACGGCGTCAACGCCATGCAGGCCCCGTCCGCACCCATCGCCACGCAGCGCTTTGCACTCGTGCGTAGCGAAGGGCGCGACGGACGCGGCATCAGCATCGACCGCTTGATCGATACCAAGCCGGGCGAAGTGCTGCTGCGCCTGCGCAGCGACGATGGCAGCGTGCTCGAAGCCATGCGCGGGGAGTCGGAAAAGGCCATCCACATCGGAAGAGTCGACGAGGTGTTGCCAGACGGCAGCCGCCTCTGCCACGTCCGCTACGCCTATGCCGTCGAGACGAACGATACCCTGGCGCCCTTCGCGCCGCGCCACAACCTGATCAGCCAGTCGAATGCGCTCGGTGACACGCGTTGCTACAGCTATCGTCACCACCTGCTCACGTCGTGCAGCAGCTACACGGGTTTTAGTTACGAGCTGGAATGGATCAGCCTGGACGCGCTGCGCGCCCGCTGGAGCGGTTCCCCCTTGAGCGAGCAGGAGCTGGTCGAACGTTTCCCCGTCACCCTGGCCAACAGTTACCAGGCGCGCGCCATCGCCACGCTCGCCCAGGACGGCAGCGAGCACACGCGCATCGATTATGTGGACAACGACACCAGCCGCGTCACGGAAAACGGCGGCGTCCTCGAATACACATTCGACGCCAACTGGCTGGTCACCGAAGTGCGCCGCGTCATCGATGGCAAGGCTGCCTCGCTGGGCCGGCGCGAATGGGATCGCGATGGCATGCTGCTGGCCGATATCGACGCCAACGGCGCCGCCATGCGCTATGCCTACGATGCAGCCGGCAACCTGACCCGCAGCACCGATGCCAAGGGACACAGCAGCAGCATCGCATACGATGCTGGAAATCAACCTATCGCCTTCACGGATGCGCTGGGCAACACCACCCTGCGCGAATACGACGCGGCAGGCCGTCCCGTCAGCATCACGGATGCATTGGGCCACGTCACGCGCTATCGCTACGACCAGCGCGGCCAGTTGGTGGAGCTGATCGACGCCAGGGGCGGCAGCAAGCATTTTCAGTACAACCGTCAGGGCTGGCTGACCGCCTACACGGACTGCTCCGGCCATACCAGCGAATACCGCTACGATGCGCTGGGGCGGCTGGAAGCGGCCCGCGATGCACTGGGCCATACCACCCGCTATGCCTATGACGCGCTGGGCCGGCTGATCCGTCTCACGGCGCCCGATCAAACCCGGGAGCAATACGCCTACGATGGGGACGGCAATCTGCTCCTGCACGTGGATGCGGCCGATCAGCAGACGCGCTACCGCTACAACGGCCAGGGCTTGCCCGTCGAACGCACGGACGCCATCGGCCAGACTTTGCAGTATCGCTACGATGGCGCGCTGCAACTAACGGAATTGATCAATGCCAAGGGCGAAAGCTACCGGCTCGCGTATCACACGGAAGGCTGGCTGACGTCGGAAACAGGCTTCGACGGCAAGCGCACCGAGTACAGTTACGACCAGGCCGGCAACCTGACCGCCACCGAGTGCGGCAGCAAGCGCACGCAGTTGCTGCGCGACGCGCTCGGTTTGTTACAAGTCAAGACCACGGCGGATGGCGTGGTGCGCTACGCCTACGATGCGCTGGGCCGCCTGACGGCCGTGTCCGCGCCACAAGCCGAACAGCGCTTTGTCCACGACGCGCTGGGCCAGCTGATCGAGGAGCGCAGCGCCTGTTTCCTGCAAGACTTGCCAGCGACGGCACGGTTGCCGAACGCCCCGCGCGTACCGGACGCCAGCTTTGTCATGACGCACGCCTATGACGAACTGGGCAACCGTATCCAGACGGTCTTGCCGAACGGTCGCCGCATCGATACCTTGCGCTACGGTTCCGGCCACTGGCATGGCGTACTGTGGCAAGGCAAGGCCGTGGTTGACGTGGAGCGCGACAAGCTGCACCGGGAAAAGCAGCGGCAGCTGGGCAGCAGCGGCTTGCTGGCCACGCGCCAGTACGACCCGCAATCGCGGCTCACCCAGCTGACCCTGGCACGCGGCGCCGATGCGCCCGCCCCTGTGCGCGAACGCCGCTTCGACTACGATGCGCAAGGCAACCTGACCACTATT
This sequence comes from Janthinobacterium sp. SUN137, assembly GCF_030587265.1. NCBI lineage: Bacteria > Pseudomonadati > Pseudomonadota > Betaproteobacteria > Burkholderiales > Oxalobacteraceae > Janthinobacterium > Janthinobacterium sp. SUN137. The sequence continues at coordinate 340,074 of NZ_JAPWHZ010000005.1, forward strand.
TTCCAAACGGGTTCCACGGCTGCCGGCCCGCTCGGCAAACTCAGCTACGCCTATGACCCCGTCGGACAGTTGCTGTCCGCCGTGCAAGCGGGCCTGGCCGAACATTTCGCCTTCGACCCGGCAGGCAATCTGGTCGACACTGCGCCCGCTACCGGCAACGTCCTGCAACGCTACGGCGATACGGAATACGACTACGACGAGCAAGGCAATGCCACCGGCAAGCGCTTCCATCCACCGGGCAGGGAATCGACGTGGAGCGACCTGGCGCTTGAATACGACGCCGAAAACCGCCTCAGCCACACCACCAGGACAGAACGCCAGTCGCGCCACCACGCCCGCTATTTTTATGACGCCTTCAGCCGCCGCATCGCCAAGCGGGTAGAAGAAGCACACTGGAGCAATCGGCAGGACATCACCAAAGACCAGCCCGCACGCACTAGCGCCGCCACCACCTTCTTCGTCTGGGACGGTGACACGCTGGCGCAGGAACTTGGGCACGACGAGACTGTCACATATTTGTACGAGCCGGACAGCTTCGTGCCGCTGGCCAGGATCAGTTCGCCAACCTGCCGCCAGGCAAGTGCGGTCTACCTGCCGCGCATCGCACAGTGGGATTTACCCGCCACCCGGCACGACGTCGAACTGCAGGCAGCCATTGCGCAAGAACAGGCGGACATTGAAGCGCATCATGTATCGGCATGGCAAGGTATCCAGGCAGCAGCCGGCGACGCGGCAGCATGCGACCGCATCACCCACTACCACTGCGACCACCTGGGCACGCCACGCGAGCTGACGGATGCGCAAGGAAACGTGGTCTGGAGCGGGCGCTACAAGGCTTGGGGGCGCTTGCTTTATGTGGAAGGGGAAATCGAGCAGCCGCTGCGGTTTCAGGGGCAGTATGAGGATCAAGAGACTGGACTGTTTTATAACCGATATCGCTACTATGACGCTGGCATTGCAAGGTACTTGACGCAGGATCCGATAGGATTATTAGGAGGGCTGAACGGATATACTTATGTTCAATCACCAACCCAATGGATCGATCCACTGGGTTTGTCTGCTGGATGCCAAAAAAATACACCTTGCGACCCTTGCGCTGGGAAGGATCCTGCATCCGAAGCAAGGGCAACTCAAGGAACAGCAACATACCCAAACAATCCTTACGCTTTTGTAGATACTTATACCAATATGGTATTAAAAAAGGGGACAATTTTATATTCCTTATCACCAGGAGCAGCACCAGGCTTTGGCGTCACAAATCATACCCTAATGAAATCAGCCGGCGACGTAAAGAAGTATCATGAGCTAACCCAGGTAACCGCAGGGAAAGATAGCATGGGCAATCCACGATCTATGAGGACAGAAGTACAAGTCTATCGCGTAAACAAAGATATTTGCGTAGCAAAAGGAATAGCAACAGCAAATACACAATTTGGTAGCGGTGGCGCAACACAATATTACGTTTCCCCATCAGACATAAGCAGCCTCACCCCTGGAATAAGAAGAAAGATATAAATTCAGATGAAAAATAAAAAATACTGGAAAAACAATGGAACTAAAGAAAATCCCACATACGACTTCATATATCCTAGGTCATGGAGTGAAGAAGAAATACTTGAAGAAAATAAAAGAAATATTGAAAAAATAAAAAATAGAAAATGCGAATGGGTAGATCATCTGGAACATATGCCAAAAAATATAATGATCGCACTAATAAATGAGATGGAAAAAGGAAATATACTAAAAAGCATAAGCAACAATAACTGGCCAAACAATGGAAGCATTGTAGTTAGCTTCAGAGATAAATTTCATGAGGAAAATAAAAAATTATCTGGAATTCAATGGCGAGAATTAAATGATCCCCACTATTGCAAAGAGGAGATAGCAGAGATTTTCAATAAAGTAGAGTATTTACTAATTAACTAACCTGTCGCCCGATTTGACACACCTCGTTCGCTCCCCGATACTGGACTCCAACCATAGCCAACTTCACAAGCGCAGACTACCTGTGTAGCGCTTGCGCCAGCACGAATGAACAGTTCTCACCTCGCCGTCCCCTACATCGGCCGCTTCGCCCCCTCCCCCTCAGGCCCCCTGCACATGGGTTCGCTCGTTGCCGCCATGGCCAGTTATCTCGATGCGAAGGTGCATCAAGGAACGTGGCTGCTGCGCATCGAGGATCTGGACTATGACCGTAATGTCGAGGGTGCCGATCTGGGCATCCTGGCCAGCCTGCAACGCTGCGGCATGCAGTGGGATGGCGAGGCGACGTGGCAGAGCAAGCGCTTGCCGCTGTACGAGGCGGCGCTGAAGCAGTTGCAGGACGATGGCCTCGTGTATGCGTGCGGCTGTTCGCGCAAGGAAATCCAGGATTCGGTACTGCAGGCGGGTGGCCCCAAGGGTGGGGCCGCCGTGTATCCGGGCACTTGCCGCCATGGCTTGGCGCCGGGCAAGGCGGCACGGGCCTTGCGGCTGCGGGTGCCGCAGGGAGCCGAAGCCGTGTACGCCTTTGCCGACCGCTGGGCGGGTCCGCAGCGGCAGGACCTGGCCAGCGAGGTGGGCGACTTCATCGTGCTGCGCGGCGATGGTTACTGGGCGTATCAGCTGGCCGTCGTGGTCGACGATGGCGCGCAGGGCATCACGCAGGTGGTGCGCGGCGCGGATTTGCTCGATTCCACGCCGCGCCAGCTGTATCTGCAGGATGTGCTGGGCTTGCCCCACCCCGGTTTCCTGCACGTGCCTGTCGTCACGAACGACAGCGGCGAAAAGCTGTCCAAACAGACGGGCGCCCTCGCCTTTGATACGGCAAGCAATGCCGCCGACCTGCTGGCGTCGGCGCTGCTGCCGGCGGCCCGCTTCCTCGGCCTCGACGTGCGTGCCGACAAGGTGGAAGACTTCTGGCGGCAAGCCATTCCCGCCTGGGCGCAGCGGCTGGCGCAGCTTCCCGAGCATCCATAAAAAAACCCGCCGCGGCGAACCGGGCGGGCAGCAATGCAGGCGCCAGCACATGGCCGGCACCTGGTATCAGGCAATTAGAAGTTGCCCTTGAACTGCACACCAAACTGACGTGGCTCATTGATGAAGCCCGTGCGGTTGTTGAAGTCGATGGCGCCCGTGATACGCTGGGTGTCGGTGATGTTGCGGCCAAAAACGGCCATTTCATACTTGCCGGCATCCCAGGTGTAGCCCACGCGCAAGCCACCTTCGACCATCGGCTTGCCGGTGAACTCGGTGGACTCGTACAGGAAGAAGTTGATCTTGCTGCGGTAAGCCCAGTCCGTGAAGACGAAGAATTCACCGTTTTCCATCGGGATCGAATAACGGCCCGTGGCGGTAACCGTCCACTTCGGCGCTTGCGGCAACGGATTGCCATTGATGATGGCGAAGCCGGCGGCGTTTTTCGGATCGGTCACGGTGCAGCTGCGGCACGGGGTTACCGACAGGCTCGGGTCCTTGATTTCCGTGAAGTTATAGCTGCCGCCCAGGGACATCTTCAGGCTAGGCGTGACAAAACCTTCCAGTTCCAGTTCCGCGCCGCGGCCATTCGTCTTGGCTGCATTGATCAAACGCGTCACGTTCGCGGTGCCGCCCACGACCGTCAGTTGCTGGTTCTTCACCTGGTAGTCGTACACGCTGAACGCGACGCGGGCGCGGCGGTTGAACAGGTCGGCCTTGATGCCCGCCTCAACCGAGGTGATCGTTTCCGCATCGGCCACGGTCACAGACACATCCTTGCTGGCTGGCGCGATACTTGGCGCGCGGAAACCGGTAGCGATACGGCCGTAGAAGTTCACGTCCTTGTTGTACTTGTAGGTACCGCTCAGGTCCCAGTTGACCTTGGCTTTGCTGACATCGGCGCTGGTCGGGTTGATTTGCGGGACGTTGGTCGCAATCACCGTGTTGAAATCCTTCTTGTCCTTGGTGTAGCGCAAGCCGGCACGCACCATGAAGTCATCGTTGACGGCGTAGTTGACGGAACCGAAGGTGGCCCAGGCACTGTTTTTCTGGCGGCTGGCCAGGTGCGAAACGAGCGCATGGTCGCTACCGCCGAAATTATCCGTGTAGCCGTTGGCATCTTCATTGAAGTAGTACACGCCAGCCTGCCAATTGAGCGGACCGGCATTTTTCGATTCGGCGCGGAATTCTTGCGAGTATTGTTTTACGCTGCTGATGCCGCCAGCCGTTTCAACCGGGAATGGAATCTTTGGCACCATGCCCGGCGCGCCACCGTCGATGTCGCCATGCGACACATACTTGCCCACGCGTTCGAAACCGGTGATCGAGTACAGCTTCACGCCGTCGAGTTCCCAGCTCAGGCGAGCGCTGGCGCCATTGGTGCGCAGTTCCTGGAAATTCAAGGCATCGGTGTAGGATTTGGTCGGATTGAAACCGTCGACCAGGTCATTCGTGCCCAGCTTGATGGCGTTGGCGAAGAACACGCGCGCGCTGCCCGTGGTGCTGCGCTGATGCACATTGAACAGGGCGTTGAACGTGCCGTTCGGCGCATACATCAATTGCACGCGTTCCGCGTGTTCGTTGTAGCCGTCCAGCGCATTTTTCTGGCCCGTAAACGTGTTGTCGACGTAATCGTCGCGGTGCTGGCGCAAGGTCGAGACACGCATGGCCCATTCTTTGCTCAGCGGCACGTTGACGGCGCCGTCGAAATTGGTGGTGTTGTGCGTGGCGGCGGAAACGTTGTAATAGCCTTCAACCTTGTCCAGGTTCGGCTTGACGGATTCGAACTTGACCACGCCGGCAGGCGTATTGCGGCCGAACAAGGTGCCTTGCGGGCCGCGCAGCACTTCCACGCCAGCCACGTCGAAAATCGGATAGCCCTTGAGGATAGGATTTTCTTGCACGACATCGTCGTAAATCAGGGAAACAGGTTGCGATGCAAAGATGTTGAAGTCGGTATTGCCGTAGCCGCGGATGTAGAAGCGGGGGAAAGTGCGGCCATTCGACGATTCCACGTTCAGGCTCGGCACTTTGCCGGCCAGCACGCGAATGTCTTGTCCACCGGACACCAGCACGTCGAGCTTCTCGTCGCGCAGCAGCGACACGGAGACGGGCACGTCGCGGATATTTTCCTTGCGGCGCTGCGCCGTCACGGTCACGGTTTCCAGCTGGCTGGCGGCAGGGGTCGTATCAGCAACGACTTCATCAGCATAAGCCGAGCCGATAGGCAAGGCAGCGGACAGTGCCAGCATAGCAGCGCTTTTGGCGCACAAACGCTTGTGCATCTTGGACATCTTGATCATGTTGTTTCCCAGAAGTTTAAAAAAGAATTGCGAAACCTGTCTCCGGGTTATGTACGGCGCTGGATGATCGTTTGCACCATTTCGGTGCAACAGCGCGAGCGGATGTCTCTCCGCTCTCGGCGTCACTGGCTCTGCCCTGGCTGTCGTCCAAGCTGACAGCGGTTCTGGCCGCATCTCCGGGATGTCTGATGAACACCAACTTTTAAGTAAGGCGCCAATTTAATTCAAGCGCCTTATGCGCTGCAAGAATATTGTTATGTAAAATATTCATTCATCAACATAAAGGCCAGACTAGTGGTTATTCAGCCACAATAGCGTGCTCGCCTTGCTATTTCCTCCGATGCCATGCCGCGTGACGCACCTTTTCGCCAGGCCAGCCGAAAGCGGAATTGCTGCCCTGCGAGACAGCCCCGAGGGTAAAAATAGTTGTAATATCGCCAGAATGAAGTTGCCAGGCCGCCCCATTCCAGTGCGGCACCGGCCCCCTGCACCATCATCGATAGCCTCCATGCCAGAACCCAGCCAGCCCAGCAACGCCGTCCCGTCCTCCACCGTCGCCGCCCAGGCGGCGCATCTGCTGCTGAGCGCCCATTGCGACATCGTCTGGAGCACGAAAACCTTCGGCCTGTTCGATGCCGACCAGCCGTCCTGGCGCGCCTTCACGGGCCAGACCGAGGCCGAACTGCTGGGCCGCGGCTGGGTCAATGCCCTGCATCCGGACGACCGCAACTTGCCTTACGTCATGCCATCGCATTTGACCAGCGTGTTCGAAGCGGAATACCGGCTGCGCCACGTCAGCGGCGCCTACCGTAACATGCTCGTGCGCATGTTGCCCGTGCTGGCGCCCGACGGCAGCATCGTTGAATGGCTGGGCTCGCATAGCGACGTGACGCGGCAACGGCAGACGGAACAGCGGCTGCGCCTGGCCATGCAGGGCGGCCGCATGGGCACGTGGGAGATCGACCTGGGCAGCGGCAGCATGGCCGGCTCCGACGCCTTCAAGGCGAACCTGGGCCTGCCGCCTGACAGCCGCATCGATTACGCGCAACTGACGGGCGCCATGCTCGACGGCGACCTGCAGCATTGGCAAACGGTGGTGCACGCGGCCATCGCCAGCGCCAGCGATTTCGAAATCGACATCCGCGTGCGCTGGCCCGATGGTTCACTGCACTGGGCGCACATGCGCGGCACCTGCGCCAGCGATGGCGCCGGCAACGTGATCGCCCTGTCCGGCATTTCGCTCGACCTGACAACCAGCAAGCAGAACGAGGAAACCCTGCGCCTGACCCTGGCGGCCGGCGAAGTGGCCACCTGGAACTGGGACATCGTGGCAGACCGGGTCACGGCCGACAGCAATATGGCGCGCTTGTTCCCCGTCAATGCCGATGCGGCCACGGCGGCGCCGCTGGCACGCTACCTGGACATCATCCATCCCGATGACCGCGAGCAAGTCAGCGCGCAGATTGCCCAGGCGCTGCAGGCGCACACGCCGTTCGAGGCCAGCTACCGCGTCGGCGCCGGCGATGGCCAGTACCGCTCGGTCATCGCGCGGGGCCGTGCGGAATACGCGCCCGATGGCACGCCCCTGCAATTGCCCGGCGTCCTGCTCGACATCACGCGCCAGAAACAGGTGGAAGATGCGCTGCGCCGCAGCGAGGAACGCTACCGCACCCTGATCGAGCTGATGGACCAGGCTTTTTGCGTCATCGAAATGCTGTACGACGAGCAAGGCCGCCCCATCGATTTCCGCTACCTGGAAGGCAACCCCGCCTTCGTCAAGCAGTCGGGACTGGACAATGCCATCGGCAAGACCATCCGCAGCTTCGTGCCCGACCACGACCAGCACTGGTTCGACATGTACGACCAGGTCGTCAAGACCGGCGAGCCCGTGCGCTACGAAAACGAAGCCGTGGCCATGGAGCGCTGGTTCGAAGTCTTCGCCGCGCGCCTGGGCGGCCCCGGCAGCCGCCTGCTGACGGTATTGTTCAGCGACATCAGCGAGCGCAAGCGTTCTGAGCAGCAATTGCGCCAGCTGGCCGACAACCTGTCCGAAATGGACCGGCGCAAGACGGAATTCCTGGCCACGCTGGCGCACGAACTGCGCAACCCGCTGGCGCCCATCCGCAACGGCTTGCAAATCATGCGCCTGGCCGCCGACAAGCCCGCCACCGTGGCGAGAGTGCGCGACGTGATGGAGCGGCAAGTCAATCAGATGGTACATCTGGTCAACGATTTACTGGACGTGGCCCGCATCACGCGGGGCCAGATCGAACTCAAGCTGGAACGCGCGGACTTGAAAACCATCATCGCCAGCGCCGTGGAAACGAGCATGCCGCTGATCGAGGCCAGCCGCCATCAATTGCAGGTACAAGTCGATGAGCAGGCGCTGCCGCTAGAGGCCGACCCCACGCGCCTGGCGCAAGTGCTGGGCAATTTGCTCAACAATGCCGCCAAGTACACGCCGGCCGGCGGCCAGATCAGCTTGCGCGCGCGGCGCGATGGCAACGAGGCATTGATCGAGGTCACGGACAGCGGCGTCGGCATCCCCGCCGAGTCGATCACGACCGTGTTTGACATGTTTACGCAGGTGGGGCAAAACATGGGCCGCGCGCAGGGCGGGCTGGGCATCGGCCTGTCGCTGGTGCGGCGCCTGGCCGAGTTGCATGGCGGCAGCGCCACGGCGGCCAGTCCCGGCGCCGGCCTGGGCAGCACCTTCAGCGTGCGCCTGCCCCTGCTGGCGGAGGCAGCGGCAGCGCCCGCAACAGTGGCCACGCCCGCCAGTGCCGCCGGCGGTCCGCATTTCCGCGTGCTGGTGGTCGACGACAATGTCGATGCGGCCGATACCCTTGCCGCCGTGCTCGACATGATGGGCCATGCCACGCAAGTGGCCCACGACGGCGCACAGGCCCTGGCCGTGGCGCCGCAATTTTTACCGGACGTCATCTTCCTCGACATCGGCTTGCCCGGCATGAACGGCTACGAAGTGGCGCGCGCGCTGCGCCGGATACCGGCCGGCGCCAACGTCGTGCTCGTTGCCTTGACGGGCTGGGGCGCCGAAAACGACCGCAGCCAGTCGAGCGCGGCCGGCTTCGACCACCATCTGACCAAACCGGCCAACCTGCTTGCCATCGGCGAACTGCTGGCCACCCTTTCCACTCCAACAACACTGACCGACCATGACTGAATCCCTGAACCACGTCCGCCGCCACCTCCTGCTGGCCGGCGGCACCGCCCTGCTGTGCCCGACACCGCTGCTGTTTGCCGCGCCCGCCACCGGTATCGCCGCCGCCCAGACGCAGCTGGCCGCGCTGGAACAGGCCGCAGGCGGACGCCTCGGCGTTGCCGCCTGGCGCCACGGCAGCGAACAGCGCGTTGCCTATCGCGCCGACGAACGCTTTCCCCTGGCCAGCACCTTCAAGGCCATGCTGGCGGGCGCCGTGCTGGCCCGCAGCGTCAGCCAGCCGGGTTTGCTGGATCAGCACGTGCGCTACGAGAAAAAAGAACTGGTCACGTATTCGCCCATCACGGAAAAGCATCTGGCCGACGGCATGAACGTGGCCGACCTGTGCGCCGCCACCTTGCAGTACAGCGACAATAGCGCGGCTAATTTCTTGATGAAAATATTGGGCGGACCGCAAGCCGTGACGGCGTTTGCGCGCAGCATCGGCAATACGGTATTCCAGCTGGAACGCTGGGAAACGGAATTGAATAGCGCCATTCCCGGCGAAGTGCGCGACACGGCCAGCCCCGCGTCCATGGCGCACAGCTTGCAGCAATTGTTATTGGGAAATAGTTTGCCAACACCGCAGCGCCAGCAACTGGACGCGTGGATGCGCGGCAACACGACGGGCGACAAGCGCATCCGCGCCGGCGTGCCTGCCGGCTGGCAGGTGGCGGATAAAACGGGTTCGGGCGCGTATGGCAGCGTCAACGACATCGGCGTCGCCTACCCGGCCAGCGGCGCGCCGCTGATCATCGCCGTGTACTACACGCGCGAACAGAAAAAAGCGGACACGAACCAGGACATCATCACGGCCGCCACGCGCATCGTGGCCGCCGCATTGACGTAATTACTTCGGCAGCGCGGCCATGAAGCCTGCATACGTGGACCAGGCGGGGTCGGCCGCGCTGCGGATTTCAATCGGGAACTTTGGACGCGGCGCCAGCGCCTTGTTCAGGCGATTGAAGAATTCTTCGCCCGACTGCGTGTAATAAATCCATTCGCGCAAGTTCTCGCCCGTCGACACCAGCGCCAGCGTGGCGAAGCCTTCCTCTTCCACCACGGGCGCCAGCGCCGCTTCCAGCTCTTCCATGTGCTCGCGCTCGTTCGGCGCGGGCATGCCCGTCTCGTCCTCATAACGCCAGGCGATGATGATGCGGTCCGGCTGCGACGACAGATCCCAATCGTCATGGAAAGTGTCGACATAGCGGTAGATGATGGCCATCTCGTCGCTATGCGTGACGATGGTGCCCCAGCTGCGGGCGGAAGTGGAATTTTCGTTCATGGTTGCAACAGTCAAAAAAAACAATCGAGGGGGCGCAGCTTACAGCACTGGCGGGCAAGTCACATTCCACGCGTCATACTGGGCGCCGCTCTTGCGCAGCCAGACGCGGGCGTAGCTGTCGCGGTCGCTCTTGAACACGAGCGCATAGCGCTCTTCGGCGCGCGGTGCGGCGGCGCCCACGTCGACGGCCGCCAGCGCGAACTTCAGCGCGCGCAACGGAGCGCAGGCCGTATTGCCCGCCATCAATAAGCGCGCCCGCTCCAGCAGCGGCTTCTGGTACAGCAACACGCCTTCCAGTTCCGCATCGGGGACGCGCTGCAGCATGCGCACGGGTTCGGCCACGGCGCGGCAAGTGCCACGGTCGAGCCAGGCGTAATACTCCATACCCGCCTCCTGCCAGCGCGCCAGCTTACCCTCGCCGTGCAGCACGAACTTGGTGCGCTGCGTACGGCACAGCGCGCCATGACCGCGATACGGCGCCGTTTCCACGCTGCCCACCACTTCGCTGCCGCGTCCGCCCACCACGGGCACGCTCTCGAACACGGTGCGCGCAGCCGGCTCGCCCGGATATTGCTGCGCATAAAACTCCAGCAAGGACGCGCGCTGCTGCGCATCCACCGCCACCGCCTCGGCGGCACTGGCAGAGAGGCACACAGCCGACACTACGCACAGCGCCAAGGGGCGCACGATATATCTAGGCATGGATCCAGGCATGGCATTCCTTCATCGACGTTCAAGGGCGGGTATCGCCCAAGCGCAGATTATATAGTTACCAGGAAATACCAGGAGGAGCGGACGTCAGGACGTGCGGAAGCTGGCGCCGCCAGCGAGCAACTTGGCGCCACAGGTGGTGCTATCGCCTTCGAAGGCGATAGCGATGCCATTGATGCTGTGCCGGGATGAGCCGCTGGCAATCTTGCAACCCTGATGTCCCTTGATGGGGCAGCTGCACAAGTCCCCGACGCAGGCGACAGGAATCCCATTGACCGTAAAATGCGTGGCGGCACAACTGAGCACCTTGCCGCCGTGCGAAGTGGCGTCTCCCAACCGGATGACCTTGCGCATGCTGCCTCCAGAATCATTGTCCCGCCTGGCTTTCCAGGATGGCTTCCACCGATGGCGCCGCGTAGTTTGCGGGGTCGACGGCTGGCGTGATACGGCTGCGGAAGATATCGCCGCCGGCATCCTGTTTCTTGCGGGTTGCGTCCGATGGCGGCGTGATGAAGATGATGCTCGCCTCGTTATTGTCGCGCAGATTGATCGCCGCACTGGCGCCACCGTCGCGATAGCTGCCCAGCACGCCGATGGCCATCTGCACGAACCAGGTGGCCGCACCGGTATTGCCCAGGCGATGATCGGTATTGATGAACTGCGCGCTCTTGCCGCTGTCGATTTCCGGGCCGCCCTGTGCCGCGTAATCGTGCAGCATGCTTTCCAGTATCAGCAGCTGCTCCGGCTGCTTGCCCGTACCGGCCACGATGCGCGCCGGCCCCTTGCCGCGTTCCGCTTCCGGCAAGGTCTGCAGCGCCTGCTGCCAGCCCGCATTGAGTATCTTCTGGCGCGCATCACGCCGCGTGACGGGCTTGCCTTCCTCATCCGTAAATTTGACGAATACGGGCCGGTGCACGAAACCGAACGAGGGCAAGCGGTCGAAGGTTTCCATCTGTTCCCGGTTCCATGGAATGGGGAACCACGGCGTCGGTTTCCAGTTGCGCGGCGGACGATTTTCCCATGGGTTTAGTTTATCGAAGGTATGCAAGCCCACGCCGCGGATATCGGGCCGCTGAGCGAAGGCGGCGGCGGCGGCGAGCCATTCGGCGACGGTGGGTTGACGAGGTATGGAAGGAAAATCCGCTCCTAATTCCTTATCTGGTTTCGCCAGAGATTCCATCAATTGATAATACATCGCTCTGAATTGCTCTTGTACAAACTTATTTCCGGGGTCGCCCCATATCGCTGGCCGCAAAAGTTCAACACGTTCGCGCCGTGCCAGCACAAATGCCACGGTGGTATCGGGCATATCAGGTATGTAATATCCGTCCTGCAACATCTTTACATCCCCTTTCGCGCGAATACCATCTCTCGTCCCTGCACTATCATCTGCCATCAGAACCACGTATGGCACATCAGGATGGGTATCAAAAAACTCAAATATGTTCAGTAGCAATTGATCAGGATGTTCAGCCAGACTCCAGGGAGCTATCGAAAACAGATGCCATGCCATGCCGGAAGTCCCCGCGCTGGCAATCAATCCCGCCATCGGTACTCCAGCTTCAGGCTGTTGCTTAGAATCACGAATTGGTGGGCCAGCATAAAATGACGGCACTCCCCAATACAACGGTGTAAAGTTGATTCCATTCTCCATCGCATCGTATGCACGCCCTCCGCTCACCCCGTTTTTATCCAAGGCGCTCCACGCGTACTTGCTCTTATCCTGTTCTCTGATAGAAGTAAAAGCGCTTCCTTCTTGTAAGGCATCCCATAGCTTGGCTTGCCGATACCTATCAAAGGTCACACCAAGGCCTATCACTTCCAAGACGTATTCATCCCGTGATGTCGTACCATCTACACTCTCTTTCTGAACCTGCGCAGATTTCTTTTTTGATGCTGACTCTCGCTCATTTGCTTGTGCCGACACACTGACCCACCTAACAAATAGGACAAGAAACAGTACTAGCAATGGAATACCAATCCAACGAACGACGGTCATGATGACCTCCTGTTCTAACTATTGAGTGGTATCGCTCTTCAGTTAATCGCAGAGCGAGCAAAAAAGTATAGCAATCTAAAATCATTCAAATTTTCGACTTCTTGACGTCAGAAGTTTTTTTCCCGCTTTTAGTCTCTGATATGACGATTTTCCACAAAGGCCCTGTCAGCAACGGTAAATCAGCGGGTAAAACACCTGAGTTGTAATAAGATATGTTCCCTTTAATTACATTTTTTCTCCAACTATTTTCCGTATCAAAATACATACGAAAAGTCTCAAGAAACTCGGACCATAAAAGGATTCCTGGCCGTCGTTTTCCGCCTTCATACGATATCTTCACCCGCCAATCCGCCACCGCACATAGATATGCATAGAACTGCGGATCAGAACTGGCCTTGCCGCTGCCAATCGCCACGTCATATGCGGTCACTTGGCTATGATTCTTCGCGCTACCGATAATGGAGCTATGAAAAGACTTGGCGCTAACCTCCCGCTGCCAGCGCAACCGTGCCTCATTCGGACTTTCCTGGATGGTTGCCAAGACATTTCCTTCCGTGTAGCGTGTAGCGGCAATGACCTTGCGTTGATCGAGCGGCCCTTTGCCATCGAGTTTCTTTTCCTTGTTATAGGCAGTCGTCATCAAGCCCAATTCGGCCCCGCGTATGGCTTCATCGCGCTCTGGAAACCGGCGATAACCGGCCGGATCCGGGCGATCCTCGGCGGTTGTGTGCAGGCCGCTCCCGCTGGTAAGTGCCACTGATGCATCGCAGGGATCGACTTCCTCCACAGGTCCCTGATCTTCCGCTTTACGGTTTCGCATCATGGAAGTTTTGGGAATATTGGGCGTATCGATTGGCGAGGTACCGCGCAAATCGGCCGGCACCGGCTTTTTCAATGTTTCGCCAGTGATGGTGCGTATGCCGTTACGCTGTTCCGTCTTGCTCAACCTGGTATTGATAGGCCAGGCCACCGCCTTGTGTTGTGCACGGTATTTTCGTAATGAAACATCGACGTGTGCCTGTTCGCTTTCTGTCGTGAGGCGCAGTGGAAAATCAAAAGGCGGTGGCTTGCCTACCAACGACACCGTGAACTTTCCAGTGGCAGGATCCAGCCTAGTCTTGTTGCTGAATATTCGTTGATAAAATCTGCTGCCCAGTTCCGCCAGCGCATTACGTACCTGCTCGCGCTCCACGATGCGGGTATGTCCAGTAAAAACACTATTTCCATCGATACTGGACGTCTCATCTTCCTCTATGAGTTCACTTCCCATTGCATAATCCGGCACGCCATCCCACCCTATGCCCTGGATGTTGTCCAGCGCCACTGTCATATCTTCAGGGCAAAAATACAGATAGACTTTGCGGCGATTGTCGCGGTCGTCTGCACTCTGCCAGCGGCTGCCGACCATGCCACGATATTCGTCCTTCTTCAGGTCGGCAAACGACGGCTTGCATGCCTGGCCGTTGCCCTTCGCCACGCCGGTAACTATATTCGCCAAGGTCTTCAGGCGCGCGCCCATGGTCTGCGCACCACTGAGCAAATGGTAATAGGACTTCATTGCGACATCCTCGCCGCCGTCGAACCAGGCGGCACCTCGCATCAACAGGGGCAGGCTGTCCACCAGGCTGTACGGCGGATGCGTGAGTATCAGATTATCGGCCGGCGCCAGTCCCTTTTCCATCAGCATGGCTTGCGCCAGCAGCGACAGCAGGCAACCCTGGCTATGTGCAACGATGCTGACGGTGTCTTCCGCGTCATAATCGCGGATCATGGAAATGAGTGCGGCCAGGCGCTGCGCCGCCAGCACCATGTACATGCGCCCGGGCGCCGTCCTCAGGGGCCGCAAAGCATCGCCCATGGGATCCGCAGGTGCATAGATCCCCGGACGCCACATGTCGGGTAAGCTGCTGGTGGCGTTGCCGAAAGGACCTCCTTCCTTGGACAGGTCCTTGTCGAGGCGGTTGCCGTAGCGGTCGACGAACTGGCCGTTGATATTGCTGCATTTCACTCCCACTTCGCGGTAGCCCCAGTAAAATGGAATCACGGGACTGTTGGTGTCCTTGGCAATCGTGCGCTTGAAGAAGACGGCGTCGGGATCGTCTTCCAGCCTGTCCTTGTCCGCCGCCACGGGCATGCGGTAAGACGCGGCCGTAAAGCCGCGACCCAGCCTTTGCGTCAGTCCTTCGCACAAGCCCTCTTCCACCGCCTTGTAGCTGACGCCCACATCGTTGACGCCATGAATGACGATGATATTGCCCGGCAGATTGCGGCGTATCTTGACCTTCTTGCACACGCTGCGTTCGCAATGCAGGATCGCCACATCGTCGCCCACGACATACGGCACTGTCGGATAACTGCCCATCGCACTCTCCTGGCGTCATCAATCCTTGTTGTTGAACACTTCGATGGCGGCCAGATGCATCGCCGTGCGCTCCAGCACGTCCGTCTTGCCGCGCCCATCGCTGCAGCCATCCGTCGCTGAACCATCGCCCAGCTTCACTGCAAAGTGCGCCTGCGGCGCCAGCTGCGGTTCTTGCGGCACGCCATCGACGGGACTGTCGTCGCCCTCGTATTGAAAAATGAATTGCTGGTCGGTCTTGCCCTCGGCAAAGTTTGGCAATTGCACCGCCATGCTCTGCGGATCATTGAAAACGAAGTTGGGTGCATTGAAATTCAGCGGCGACTTGCTGCCGAAGGTGATGCCATCGGCGATGCGGATAAAGGCGCCGTGCTTGGAGATCAACACGATTTCATCGGCCATGCCCGTCAGCTTGCCGTCGCTGGCCGTCAGTTTCAGGTTTTTCCCCGCATTCAGTTCCATGTCGTCATGCTGGCTTTGCAGCAGGAACTTGCCATGGTGCGCGATGGCGCGGATGCCGTCCGCATGGGAAAACAGCGATATGCCCTTGCCCGCATTCACGCTATAGCGCTGGCCCGCGACCGTTTGCAGATGCTGCTGCGCCACCGTATCGATATTGCTGGCGGCGTAGCTGACGATGGCCTTCGAACTGGCAAAGCTGATGCCGGCGGGCGCCGTGACGGCAATCGCCGCCGCACCGCCCAGTTCGGCGCGGGGCTCCGTATTGCTGCCGCCTTCCCAATTTTTTAAACTTTGCTGCAATGCCTGCTGCGCCTGGTCTTCCTGTTCCAGTGCCTGATGCGCCACCGCATAGCTGCCCAGCGAGCGAAACAATTCCAGGCAGTTTTCCATCAGGCCCAGATATTCGCTGCGCGCCATATGGCTGCCATCGCCATTCAGGCGCTTCCAGGCCGAAATCAGCATGCCCTTGCCCGCCCGCATAGCCATTTGCTCGTCGGTACGCAACTCGGCACCCTCGCCGCGCGCCGTGCCCTGGCCGTTGCGCCTATCCTGCGTCAGCCAGCCCAGGTTGAGCTGAGTGGAACCATGATCGCTGGCAAGCTGGGCATTGATTTGCCCATGGACATCATCAAAACGCAGCTGGTTGCCACGCGTGCCCTTGATTTCGCGGCTCTTAATGCCGGACAAGTAACGGTTACCGGGCAAGTCGCCTGCCTTGCTCAGGGCGATCGGCTGCGCGTTGTGGTTGTACAGCTGGCCGACGACGATAGGCCGGTCCGGATCGCCCCCCAGAAAGGCCAGCAGGACTTCGCTGCCCACGCGGGGCAAGCCCAGGTAGCCGCATTGCTGCATGCTGCCAGGTCCGTTCCCCGCCCAATTCGACGCGACGCGTATCCAGGCCGAATCGGCATCCGTGTCGGAGGCGCCCGTGCCGCCCGCATGCTCGTGGTCCAGCTTGCGCGTGGCGGGAAAACGAACCTTGACCCGGCCCATCGCGTCGCAATGAACTTCCTCATTCGCCGGTCCCACCACCACGGCGCTTTGCATGGCGACTGACGGCAGGTCGATGCGCGTGTCATAGGATGGGACGATGGGCACGCCGCGCCGCACGGCAGTCAGTGCAATATGCATGCGCAGGGGGCCATCATCCACCGCCGCCGCCAGTTCGCGCTGCGGCAGCGCTATGTCATCGGCCAGCCAGCGGTTGCGCGCAAACAGGCGTGCTACCCTGGCGGCAAGCTCTCGGGGTAGGTTATTTTGCGCTGCCACCTGCAGCGATGTAACGACAAAATCACGCTCGGCCGCCGGCAAGGCGTCAATGTCCGGGTGCTCGGCCAGGCTGAAGTATTCGCCCGGGCACAGGTCGCGCACGCTGCCTTCGGCATGAAAGCAATGGCTCTCGTAATCGTGCTGCTGCATGGCCAGCATGCCCAGCTGGCACAAGGCCTCATGATCGATGCCCGCGCGCGGCGGCAGCACGCGGTAATCATCAAGCGTGGCGGCAACGGCATTGCCATGCATGCCCTGCTGTCCACGCCCCAAGGCATCGGCAGTCATGAACGGCCGCGCGCGCGGGTGTTCTTCATTCCAGCTATGGCGCGTTACCTTGCCCGCCTGCAGCTTGCGCACTTCGCTCCACGACGTCAGGGTGTCGCGCTGTTCCGTCGCGCGGTCCGCGTGATAGCGCACGGTATCCGCCATGTTTTTCCGCAAGCCATCGGCATGGTTGAATAGCACCAGGGTATGCGCCGGCTCGGCATGCGTATCCGTATTGCCCGCCGCACGAAAAAACCAGGCGACGCCGCTACGCTTGAGCAAGCGGCGCACGAAGGCTGCATCGGATTCATTGTGCTGCATGACAAATTCACGCTGCGGATACATTTGCGCCTCGAAGAAATCGGCAAATGCATACTGGAAGGCGTGCGCCAGCACGGTATTGCTGCGTATCCACTCGTCGAGCAGGGTCTTGACGATCTCGATATCCGTCAGGCGCCGGAAGACGCGCGTATTGCAGCGCTTCTCCATGATGGCGAAGGCATCCGTCAGCACCAACTGGTAGCTGGCCAGCCCACCGTCGCTGTCGCCGGCACTGGCTTGCGTGACGAGGCCGCAGATACTGCGCAGCCTGCCCTGATCCGTCACGAGATCGATGGCGGCGGGCAAGGCAATCAAACTACTGAGCGGCAAGTCGGCATGCGTCGAAACACACAGCACACGGTACTCGATACCGCCACAGATCGCCTCGCTGCCGGCGATACGCTGTGGTATCAGCACGCCGGCGGGCACCTTGGGCGAGACACCCAGGCGCAGGCGCAAGGGACGCTGGGCACCAGATATCGACTCGTCACCGTCCATGGAGTTCTCCTCATTCGCACTTGCATTTAGAGCCTATCCCAGTAGATGAATACATCTCCCGCTGGCGCGCCTCAGAAGCGGGGACTGCGTTGATCGTCGTTGCGTGGCTCGCCACGCGTCCTCCTCACGCCTTGTCCGCGCTCCTGATGTGCTGCCAGCAGAAGACGCTCCCTACTGGGATATGCTCTTAATCAAGCTGGAGAACCGACAATGCCATGAGATTGCAAGGAAATACTTGATATTTAGTAAGAATCCGCCAAGGTTCCCACTACTTCCGTCAAGCTTTGCCGCTTGGCCGCCAGCGCCGCATCCGCCAGGCTCCATTGCTCCAGCCGCAACGCATACGCGGGCGTCATCATCCAGCCGAACACTTCCGCCTTGTCTTCCTCGGGGCCGTAGGCGGCGTACAGGCTGACGAGGCCCGGCTGCGGGTGGCCCAGGTTCTGGAAGCCCTTGCCATAGGCCGTGGCGCCGCCCTGGCCGTAGGCTGTGCCGGGCGGGTTCAGGGCCAGCCAGGCTGGGTCGCGGTAATAGAAATCGTTGAACAGCCGGTATTCGATGAAGTGGTAGTACTCGTGGTGCACGCGCAGCTCCATGCCGGACGGACACATCGCGGCCAGAAGGTTGTCGGCGTAGACGACACTGTCGATTTCCGGCGCCGGCATGGCCAGGCGGCGCTGGCCGTCCACGCTCAAATCCTTGACCAGGACGATGTGGCGCAAGCCCGTGCGCGCGAAGACGCCTGCCGGATAGCGCTCCATGGCCGGCAAAACGATGCTGAGCAGCAATTGCAGCCCGGCACGGTCTTGCTCCGACTCCGTAAAGGCGTGCGCCGCGCTGCCGGGCATGGACAAGGTCCAGGCGGGCGCCAGTTGCAAGGCCGCCAGGCGCGCAGTGGCGATCGCCTGCAACTGCGCCACGCTGGCGTCCCTGGGCGCGACGGGCGCATAGCGCACATTCCAGTCGCATTCGCTGCGCATGCTGTCTTGCTGGGCGGCGCGCTCGAACGCCAGTGCGTAGGCCGCCGATGGGGCGGGCGGGCCGCCACTGGCGCAAGCGGACAGCAAGGCGAAGGCAAGGCAGGACAGCAGGCGGCAAGCGGGCATGGGATTTTTCACAGGCATAAAAATGGGGCGCAATCGCGGCGCCCCATTCTACAAGCTTCAGTTCCCTACGCCATCAGCGCTGGTAATTCTTGAAGAAATTCCAGCTGATCACGGTGGCGTCCGGGCCCAGCTCGTCGCTGAATGGCCAGCCGGGAGGGCCGCCGCTCCACGCGTGGTTCATGCCCTCGACCGTGTACTTTTGCGCGATGACGGCGCCGTTGTGCAGGTAGGTGTCGATGGAATAGCTGCGGCCATACGGCACGGTCTGGCGCACGATGCTGTCGGCACGGTAGCGCACGCTGTCATTGTCGAGGCCATCGTCGCCGTAATCGCTGGTTTGCAGGAATTGCTCGATGGTTTGCTCGCCGTTGATCGGGTTAACGACGATATCGGAAGTGCCGTGGAACACCATCGTCGGCATCAGCCGGCGCGGCGACCCCGAGCAGCGCCAGGCATCCTTGCCGCGCACTTTCGGATCGAAGGAACTGCCGTTGAACAGGGAGTCGGCGGCCGTGACCATGCCCGTGGCGCCCTTGTACATGCCGCCCGAATGCACCATCACGGCGGCGAACACGTCCGAATAGCAGGCCGCCATGATGGACGCCATGGCGCCGCCGGCCGAGATGCCCGTCACATACACGCGGCTGTCCTGCACCGCATACTTGCTCTTGACCTTGTTCAAGATGCCCATCAGCACGGCCGGTTCACCCGTGCCCCGCTCCTGGTTCAGCGGCAACATGAAATTCCAGCAGCGCATGGGGTTGGCCGTGACGTTCTGGCGCGGATAGACGACGATGAAATTCTCGCTGTCGGCCAGTTCGTTGTAGCGGCTGACGGCGGCCATGCTGTTGGGCTCGGAGCCGCAGCCGTGCAGCATCAACACGACGGGCAGCGGCGTGTTCGGATTATAGTTGCTCGGTAGCCAGACCTGATACTCGCGCGAGCCCCACAGGCTCGCATACAGGCCGAAGTCCCACTGGCCGGCTGCGGCCGGCAGCGCGGCCAGCAAGCCGCAGGCGGCGATGAGTGCAGATAATAAGTGACGCAGTTGCTGATTCAGATGTGCCATGCCAGTCTCCTGATTATTATTAAGGACGAAAACAGCGACAACAAACCGGCTTGATGCATATCAAGCCGGCACTAACGACCAGCGAGGCCGGACCCGGCGGGTCCAGCCCCGATAGTTGAGAACCTTAAAATTTGTAGCCTGCCTTGGCGATGATCTGGCGCGGCGGGCCATAGAAGCCGTCGAGGATGAACAGCGCAGGAATGTTGTAGCCATCCGTGCGATAGCGTTTATTGCCCAGATTGCTGCCATGCAAGCTAAAGGTCCAGTTCTTCGGCGCTTCCCAGACGACGCCAGCCGTCCACATGCTGTAGCCGCCCTGCGCCAGCACTTCGCTCAAGTCCGTGGTCGGATACACCTTGCTGCGGTAGCCATAGCCGACCATGCTGCGCAGGGCGCCGCCGAACACGTCGCGGTCCGTGCGCGTCAGGTTCAAGCCCACTTGCCGGCGCGGCGTATTGCTGAACTTTTGCGTATCCGCAATGTTCTTGCCGCCGCTCATGAACTCGTCATAGCTGGCGTTCAGCAAGGCGAGGAAGCCGTTGACTTCCCACTGACGGTTCGGCCGCCACGAAAATTCGAACTCGGCGCCTTTCACGGTGGCCTTGCCCGCATTCGTGAAGTCGCCATAGAAACCGGGCAAGCCGCCCGGCTGCACGTAGCTGGTGAAGACGGACAACTGAATATCCTTGTAGCGGTTGTAGAACAGGGCCACGTTGGCGTCGAAAGTATCGTCCGGCGCCGCGTACTTCATGCCCACTTCCAGCGCATCGAGTTTTTCATCCTTGTACGGGCGCGCGGAATCGGGCACCACCAGGTTGTTGGCGCGCACGTTGTAGCCGCCCGACTTGAAGCCGCGCGACAAGTTGCTGTAGAAATTCGTCGTCTTCGACGCTTCATAGCGCACGGACAGTTTCGGCGAGGTATTGCTGACCGACAAAGACTTGTCGAAATCGGCCGCCGTCTGGATCGGCCGCGTAAAGCTCACGTCGGCAAAAGCACGGTTGAGCACGATGGCGCGCTTTTCCTCGCGCGTGTGGCGCAAGCCCGCATTGATGCTCCATGCCTTGCCCACGGGCCAGGTCCAGTCCGTGTACAGCGCCGTGCTGTCCGTCTCCACCGTGCTGACGGCGGCCTGGAACTGGCGGCCCAGGAAATTGTTGTAGATGCCGCCGCCGGCCGTGCCTTCGAAGCGGTACAGGCCGATCACGCCGGCGCCATAGTCGCCGCTGTAGGACGCCTGCAATTCCAGGCTTTTCTGCTCGTCGCGCGAGTCGCCGAACACGTCGGCGATGGGCTGCGGCAAGCCGTCGAAGTCGATGGTTTGTTCGGACGTGCTGCGCCGCTTGGCGCCGATCACTTTCACGGACCAGTCGTTCGACAAGGTGTAGTTGGCCACCAGCGAACCGCCTCGGTTGTGCGTGAAGTTGTTGCCCGGCATGCCGCTCTGGATGTCATACGCATCCGTGCTGGCGGGCCGCTTGAGCGGGTCGAAGGCGCTCACGCCCATGCGCTGGAAGCCGCGCACGCCCGATTTGTCGTCCGTGGCGTCCAGGCTCAGCACGACGGTCAAGGGGATGTCTTGCGGGAAATAGCCAACGGACAGGCGCGCGGCCGTGCTGTCCTGGTCGCTGACCTGCTCTCCGTTAAACGTGTTGCGGCCGAAACCGTCGCGGTCCAGCTTGGCAGCCGCGAGGCGCGCGCGCCACGTGCCATTCTCATTGGCCACGTTGAAGGCGGCCTTGAAGTTGCGCTGGTTGTAGTTGCCGATGCCCACTTCCGCCGAGGCGCCGTTTTCCTTCGCCAGCGGACGCGAAATGTATTTGATGGCGCCGCCGATGGTGTTCTTGCCATACAAGGTGCCTTGCGGGCCGCGCAGCACTTCGATGCGCTGCACGTCGAACACATCGAGCAGCGCGCCTTGCGGACGGGCCATGTAGACGTCGTCGAAATAAATGCCCACGCCCGGGTCCACGCCCCAGACGGGGTCGGCCTGGCCGACGCCGCGGATAAACGCCGTCAGGGTGGTGTTCGTGCCGCGCGAAGCGTACACGGTCAGGTTCGGCACGCGTTCCTGCAAGTCGGCCAGGTTCTGGATATTCGCCCGTTCCAGGGCCTTGGCGGAAAACGCCGTGACGGCCAGCGGTACGTCCTGCAGGCGCTCTTCGCGGCGGCGGGCGGAGACCGTCACGGTTTCCATGCGTTCTTTCGCATCGCTGGCTTCGCTGGCGCTCTGGACACTGGCGGCGGCGGACGCGGCGGCCTCCTGCGCCAGGGCCTGGGTGGAAAAGCTGAAGGCGCCGGCAACGGCGAGGGCGACGGATAAGGGTTTCAAAGCGGGTTTCAAAGCAAGTTTCATAGCGTCTCCAATGTCAGGCTTGCTTACCGCCAGGGAAAACGGCCGGATTCCAGAATCGCAAGACGTAACGGTACCCGCGCGCAAAAAGCGTGCACCTGCCCTGCGATGACTGTGTTCCGGCCCTCGGCCCGTGCGGCGAGTGGCCTGTTTATTTTGAATTTATGGTAAGGAAGGACTGCAACAAGGTATTCACACGCTGCGCCTGGTCCAGGGGCGTGGCGTGGCGCGAGTTCGCGATGATCTCGATCTCGCACTGCTGAAACTGTGCGGCAAAGGCCCGCTTGCTGGCGACGGGCGTGTAATCCTGGTCCGCCGCCATGATCAGGACGGGCATGGCCAGGGCCTGGAAGTGAATGTCGATATCCCAGTGGAAAATGGCGTCCAGCGCGGCCAGGTAGGCGCGCTTGTCCATGCCCGCCATCTGCGTGGCGAAGCGCTCGACGAGGGCTTGCTGTTCAGGATCGGGAAACAGTTTCTTGCCAATGATCTTGCCCATGGCTTTCAAGCCGAAGGTGGCGATCACCGTGCGGCGCAGCCAGTAGGCAAACAGCAGCGCGGCCGGTTTGCTGCCCTGGAACGGCTGGGAATTGATCAGGCACAAACTGGTGACCCTGCCGGGGGCGCGGTTGGCCATTTCCAGGCCCACCATACCGCCCAGGGAAAAGCCGACGATGTGCGCGCGCGCCACGTCGAGCTGGTCCATCAGGTTGAAGAGGTCGTTGGCGAAGTCGCCGATCTGCCAGTCGCCGTTGGGCGCCGGACTGGCGCCATGGCCGCGCAGGTCGGGCACGATCAAGCGATGGCTGCTGCCGAGGGCGTCGATTTGCGGGCGCCAGTCTTCAGCGCAGGAACCGAGGCCGTGCAACAAAAACACGGGATCGCCCTGCCCTGCCTGTGTGCCGGGACCGAGGTCGAGATAATGCAATGGAACATCGGATGTCGTGTGACGTCGCATTCTGTCTCCTTGCTGTTGAACATGCTTTGTGTTCAGGTGCAGGAATATATTTTCCTGCTGTTGGAAAACATAATACGGAATCCGAATTCCGATTTCAAGTTAAATCGGTAAATATCTCAAGTCAGGTAATTTAAAGCAACACGTACCAGCTCATCTTCCAGCGCGGCCGCCGACAGGAAGGACAGCGAACCCGACAACACGTGCTGGTTCAGGATGCCCAGCAGCACGGGCGGCACCACCATCATCGCCTGCGTGGGATTCGGATGGCGGATGCTGGCCGACTTGCTGGCCAGCACGGCAACCGTGCGCTGCGAGATCAGATGGTTGATCTGGTGTACCTTGTCGCGGAACTGCGCATCCTGCGAGCAGCGCGTGATCAGGGCGCGCAGCACGCCGCGCCGGCCCATGTTGACGGCCACGAACATGGCCACCATGGCGCGGATGAAGTCTTCCAGGCTGCGCCCTTCCCACTGGCGCAGCTCCGTCAGGGTTTCGACCTTTTCCACCATGTCGGAAAAAAAGCGCTGCAGCAGCAAGCGGCTCAAGGTGTCCTTGTCGCCCAATAAGCGGTAAAACGTGCCCACCGAGGTTTCCGCCAGTTTTGCCAGGTCGGCCACGCCGATTTCATCGAAACGGTTTTCCGCCAGCAACTGTTCCCCTACCAGCAGCAAGCGCTCGAAGGCCAGCTTGCTGCGCGCCTGGGTGGGCTCGGGTGGAACGATCAACTGCGGGAAGGGCATCGGGAAGGAAGGCATGCGGCGTCGGCGTCTCGGAATAGTGGAACCTAAGTTCCGTTATGGATGCGCGTATTGTAACGCGGGAGACGGCCGATGGGGAGCGCCGCGTGGCGCCCTCGCGTGCACTAGCGGCCCTGCCACTCCATGTAGACGTCGGCGCGCTGGTAATGGGCGTCGCCGGCGGGCCGCGCCACGTGCGTAAAACCGCTGCTTTCATACAGGCGGATGGCGGGCGCCAGCTTGCTGTTCGATTCCAGGAACAGCAATTGCGCGCCGCTGGCCTCGAAGGCGTCGAAGGCCCGTTCGATCAGGCGGCGCGCGATGCCCAAGCCCTGGCACTCGGGGGTGACGGCCATCTTCGACAGCTCGATGCTGGCGTCGCCGGCGCGGATCAGGGCGCAGGTGCCGACGATGCGGCCATCGAGGCGCGCGAGGAAGATCTGCCCGCCAGCGTCGAGAATCGAGCGCTGCGGGTCGGACAGCACCTTGTCGTCCAGCGCCTCGACATAGAAATACCGCTCCAGCCATGCGATGTTCAGCCGTTTGAAGTCTGCCGCGTATTGCGGCTCGTAATCGATGATTTCCACGGCGGCCCGCTCGCGCTGGCGCCGGCAGGCGGCGATCGTTTCGCCGAAACCTTGCGCCTGCAGGCGCGCTTCGGCCCGGTCCAGGCTGGCCATCAGCTGCGGCGTACTGTGCTCGAAGACGCTATCGACGGCCGCGCGTACATCGTCCCACAGGGGCGCCATGTTGCGCAGCAACGCTTGCCCGGCGTCGGACAGCGCCAGCAGCCGGCGCCGCTCATCCCTGGCGTCCGGCATCTCCGCCACCACGCCGGCATCGAGCAGCTTGCGCCCCAGCTGCACCACCACCGGATGCGTCTGCCCGATCTGCGCGGCCAGGGCCGTGATCGCCGTCGGGCCGTTGTCGCGCAGCAGCAATAACAAAGGGAAACAGCGCGACGTCAGCTCGACGCCGGCGGCCAGATAGCTGGTATCGACGCCCGCATACAGTTGATCGGAAAGACGGCGCAGGCGGCTGGCCAGCATCAGGGAGCCGTAGGTTTGCAAGTTGGAAGACATGTTGGGCGGGATATATGTAAGTAGTTACGTATACCCTAACGTAAACGGGCTTTCCAGGTCAAGGGCAGGCTTGCCTAGTCCTCATCTTCCGCCAGCGCCTCCTGCAGCCTGGCTTGAAACACGGTCTCGACCAGCTCTTCCAGAGTCGGCCACACCTGCGTCAGCCAGCGCTTGCCCTCTGCGCTCACCGCCACATACGGCGCATCGCGCGTGGCGCAGGCCAGGCCGATGGCGATGACTTGCCCCGCATCGTCCAGGCCGCCCGCGATCATGGCAGCGATGGGCAAGGCGATCAGGTCGGCGGTCAGATGCGGACGCAGCAGACAGGCGGGCGCGATGATGGCGAACGATGCTTCCACGTAACTCCAGCAGTTGGTGGGCCAGTGGGCGGCTTTGACGGCGTCGAGGAAGGCCGCGTCACTCAAAGCATCCGGATGGGCTTGCGCCCGCGCATAAAAAGCGGCCAGGGCGACGAGTTGTGGCGGGGAAGTCCAGGTGGGCATGGGGTAGGAGGCAAGGTGGGCTGGCGAACGCGGAACCGAAGTCCGGCGTTCGCCATATTACATCACTGAGTTACATCACTTAGTTTGACGTGAAGTCGGCGTTATAAACGAAAGACTGCCCCGTTTCCGCCACAAAGAACTTGTAGCTCAGTTTAGCCGTTGCGCCATTCGTCTTGGGCGACACCAGCGAGAAGGTGGCGCTGCTGCCGGCAGGAATGACCTGGCCCGACACCAGACCGACGATGGCTGGAACGACCTTGCCGGTACTGTCGACGGCCGTCACATTGGTAATCATGAAGTTCGTCCCGGCGGCGGCCACCTTGAAGGTATCGACCGTAAAGTTGGCTGTACACGATCCCGAGCACGACTTCTGTACCGTCGCATTGGCGAGGTAAGGCAAGTCGGCCTTCGTGTCGACCGGACCGGCCCCATTGTCCTGCACCTGGTATAAATTGAGCAGATTCGGCGTCGCCGTTACCGTGACATTATCTTCGCCACTATTCACCGAGCCATCGTTGACGATTAATGTCGCGACATAATCACCGGCCATATCTGCGACAAATGTCGGCTGCGCGGCAGTCAGCGATGACAGCACGGCCTTGCTGCCGAAAGGCTTGCTCTTCAATTGCCAGCGGTATGTCAAGACATCGCGTTCTACATCTGTACTGCCAAGTCCCGTCAAACGCACGGTCGTTCCTGGCGCGACAACCTGGTCCATGCCCGCATTGGCCATCGGCTCCGCATTGGTCGAGCTTGCAGTCGCAATAATGGTGGCGGTTGATGGTGCACTGTCGACCGTACCGTCATTGACGACAAGGCTGACGACATAGGTTCCCGGCACATTCGCCCAAAATCTGCTGACTGCCTGGCTGCGGTACCATTCGCCGGGAAATGGCTGCAGCATGCTATTTGGCGGCACGGAGATGAACGTCCATTTATAGCTGAGATTGTCGCCGTCCGCATCCGAACTGCCCCTGCCATCGAGGGTCACACCATACGCACCTGCCTGCACACGCTGATCCACCCCGGCATTCGCCACCGGGGCGGCATTCGTGGACGTCGCCGTAATCGTGACGCTCATTGAATCGCTCGATGTCGTTGCGTCCCACACACGCAACGTGGCGACATACGTGCCAGCCTTGTCGGCGATAAAAGAGGGTTTCACCAGCGTTGCGGACGACAACGTGGCAGTACTCCCCACAGGACGGTAAGTCAGGGTCCAGTAATACGTCAGGGCATCGCCATTCGCATCGGAACTTGCGCTGCCATCAAGAATGACGGTGCTCCCCTTGAGCACGTTCTGCGCCACGCCCGCATTGGCCAATGGCCGGGCATTGCCGACAACCGCCGTCGTCGTCACGAAAGCAGGCGCACTATCGACCTTGCCATCGTTGACAACCAGGCTCAGTTCGTAGGCACCCGGCAAATCCACGCCGACATACGGACGCACGGAGTTTGCATCCACGATCCGTACAGTACTGCCGGCAGGCTTCGATACCAGGCTCCATTTATAGGTGAGGATATCGCCATTCGCATCGCTGCTTGCGCTACCATCCAACATGATACCCATACCCGCAACAATGGTCATTGACTGCCCCGCGTTAGCGACAGGCGGGGCATTGGCTACCGACGCGGCAACCGTCACCGACGACAGCTCGCTGCTGATCTTGCCATCGCTGACCAGTAAGGTGGCCACGTACACACCCTCCACATCAGCGGTAAAAGTCGGTTTCACGGCAGATAAGGAATCCAGGACAGCGGCGCTGGATGCAGGTTTGAAGCTGATCACCCATTTGTAGGTCAAGGCATCGCCATTCGCATCGGAGCTGGTGCTCGCGTCCAAGGTCACGACGCTGCCGACCACCACGCTTTGGGCGGGCCCGGCCTGCGCGACGGGCGCCGTATTCGCCACCGGAATGGAAGGGGTAACGGGTGGCACGACTGCGCCGCCATTGTCCGCCGCGTCATTACTGCCGCCGCCACAGGCCGACAAGGCAGCAAAAGCCAGCGCACAAAATAAAATTCTACTATTCACGTGATATTCCGATCAGGTTAATGACATTTCACTCGACCCGAATTATTCACGATAAGTAAAAAATATGATAGGCAACCGCTGAATTGAACGGCATAAAAATATATTAATTCCAGCGCCGCCTTCTTATTATCCATTTCAAGTAAAGAAAAAGTAATCGCACCACAACCATCGACCAACTTTCATTTGTAACGACGAGTCACTACAGACCGTCGAATTGACAAACACGAAAACAAGGACGATGCATTTTGATCGAAAAGAAATCTGCCACCATCAATAAAATCATGGGCGGCACAGGTCATAATTGCAGCTCATCGCGATCATTTCATTCATTCCATGCCATCATCATTCGCACACTGGAAAGCCGAACTTTTAATTGTGGGCAACATCGTCCAGGACGACGACAACGCCACGCCGCCCGATGAAGCCCAGCAACGCTTCCAGCGCTACTGCGCCATGCTCGACGCGCTGACGGGCAAGGAAGGCGCGCAATACGCACTGGCCATCTTTCAATCCGTGCAAGCCGAACACGATTACGGCGCCTATCAGATAGCCAACCGCGCCGCCTGGCGCTACGGCGAGACGGCGTATTGCATGGCACTGCTGCATGAACTGCCGCGCCTGATCGCCACAGTTCCCGACTGGGCGGGCGAGTTTCTCGTCGGTATCGCCAATGGCGCCGGTACGCCCCACGCCTCGGCCATCAACTGCTTCAACGCCCTGCTGGCCGGCGCGCCGCCCGCGCCTCAGGCGCTGATCGCGGCCTTTATTGCCGAGGAAGAAGACGATGGCTGGTTCGAGCATTGCCCTGGCGTGCTGGGCGCCATTGCTGGCGAACGCTACGCGGGCATCATGCCTGGCCACGCTGGCGCCCCCGGCTACCAGCTGTTCCTGCTGCCCGGCGAAGGCGGCGCCCTGCCCTGGCAAGCCGCGCTCGACTGGGCCGCGGCGCGCGGCGCCTGCCTGCCGACGCGCAGCGAACTGGCCTTGCTGCACGCCAACTTGCGCGACGCCTTCCCGGATGCCTGGTACTGGTCGTCGGAAGCGGACGCCATCCTGCCCCGCCTGGCCTGGAGCCACGATTTCGATAACGGCACCCAATACAACTTTCGCAAGACCTACAGCGGCCGCGCCTGCGCCGTGCGCCGGGTCGAATTGGCGCCATCGGCGACCGCACCCGTCCCCTTGCGGCAGGGCGAACGCTATGCCGGCCTGATTCTCGGCAAGGATGGCGCGCCCGACTACCATCTGCTATTGCAGCCGGACAAGCTCGAGCCGGAGTACGACTCGTGGCAAGCCACATCAGACTGGGCCGCCAGCCTCGGTCACAGCTTGCCCAACCGGCGCGAGCAGACCTTGCTGTATGCGACATTGAAAGAGGCGTTCCGGCCAAACTGGCACTGGTCGAGCGAGCCGGGCGACATCGAAGACGAAGCCTGGTGCAAGGACTTTGACACGGGCGTCGCCTATCTGACTTTGCGCGAGTTCGACGGCTACGCGCTCTGCGTGCGCCGGGTGCTTGTATAGTGCGCGTTTGCTCAGCCGAGCTGTCCCATCAAGGAAAACCATGCTGTTATCACTCGACGATCCTCTCTGGCCCACCCTGGAAGGCGGCTACCGCATGCCTTACGACGTGGCCGAGGCGCTCAAGGCCATGCAGGCGGGCGAAGACGTGTGGCATGAGCTGTGGGAAGAGCTGCACCACCAGGGCGATGTGGGCGTCGCCTCGTATGCGGCCGTGCCCCAGCTCGTCGCCATGCTGGGCGGCGCGCAAGCGCGCGAGGAAGATTTCTATGCGCTCATCGCCCTGATTGAAATCGAGCGCCACCGCCAGCACAATCCGCCTCTGCCGGACTGGCTGGCCGACAGCTACCGCGATGCCTGGGCGCAACTGCCCGCCATCGCCGCGCGCGACTTGCAGGGCCAGCTCGACCCCGTCATGCTGGAATCCGTGTTCGCCGTGCTGGCCCTGGCCAAGGGCAAGCTGCGGCTGGGCGCTGCCCTGATGCACATGGATAGCTCGGAAGTGGACGAGTGGCTGGAAGAGCGTCTCGGCTGGTCCGAGGTCTACGGCAAGGACGCGTAAGAGTCAGAAACGCTCGTCGCGCAGCGCCGGCATCACCAGTTCGCGCACGAACGAGGCGTTCGACAGGTTCAGCAGCATGCGCACGACGGCAACGACGTCATGCACGGGTATCAGCTCGCCTTCGCCGCGCGCGCTAGCGTCCGCCAGCGGCACGGATAAGCCATCGTAGGTATTCAGGTAGCCCAGTTGCAGCGCCGTCACGGCCAGTCCCTGTTCGCGGAAACCTTCGCGCAAGGCGTCAGCGATGCCGTTCAGGGCGAATTTCGACGCGCTGAACGTCACTTCCGGGCGGCCGCTCTGGCGCAGGCCGGACGTCGACCCCGTTAGTATCAGCTGCGGCTTGCCACTGGCCAGCAAGCGCGGCACCAGGCGCTTGAGCAGCAAGATCGTCGCCGTGATATTCGTATTGACCATGTCGACGATGGCGTCGTCCGCATCGCCGAGGAAAGTGTAGTCGTCGCTGAAGGCCTTTTCTTCCCACACGCCCAGGTTGTAGATCACCGCGTCCAGCGCGGCCGGCGCTGCACGCGCGATGCGTTCGACCGCCTCGGAGGGTGCAGCCAGGTCCGCCGCGATCCATTGCAGTTGCGTGCCCTGGCCGGCGGGCAAGTCGGCAGGTTGCTGGCGCGATACGCCGATGACGGCATGTCCGTCAGCGAGCAAACCGTCCACCAGCGCGCGTCCCAGGCCCCGGCTGGCGCCCACAATCATGATGTGCATACTGTGTCCTTTGCAATGAAGTCAACGCCGATGATAGCGGCGTTGTATTAAGCACAGCTGAGGCGGCTCCCCCTCCCCCCGCATTTACTCACGCGGCGGAATTGCGTATGCTAGGTCTGGCAATCTCCCATAACACACAAGAACGAGACACATGCCTACCTCCGACACCGCCGCAAGCAACGCCGCAAGCCGTCCCCTCACCCAGCAAGACTACAAGACCCTGTCCTTGGCCGCCCTGGGCGGCGCGCTGGAATTCTACGACTTCATCATCTTCGTCTTCTTTGCCAACGCCATCGGCCAATTGTTCTTCCCGCCGGAAATGCCGGAATGGCTGCGCCTGCTGCAAACCTTCGGCATCTTCGCCGCCGGCTACGTCGTGCGCCCGCTGGGCGGCATCGTCATGGCCCACTTCGGCGACTTGCTCGGCCGCAAGCGCATGTTCACCCTCTCCATCCTGATGATGGCCGTGCCGACCTTGCTGATCGGCCTGCTGCCCACGTATGCCACCATCGGCCTGGCCGCCCCGCTGCTGCTGCTGTTGATGCGCATCTTCCAGGGCGCGGCCGTGGGCGGCGAAGTACCGGGCGCCTGGGTGTTTGTCTCCGAACACGTGCCCAGCCGTTTCACGGGCTTTGCCTGCGGCGTGCTGACGGCGGGCCTGACTGTCGGTATTTTGTTGGGCTCGCTCGTGGCGACGGGCTTGAACACCGTCTACACACCGGCAGAAATCACCGATGGCGCCTGGCGCTATCCGTTCTTGCTGGGCGGTATCTTCGGCTTCGGCGCCATGTATCTGCGCCGTTGGCTGCATGAAACGCCGGTGTTTGCGGAAATGCAGCAGCGCAAGGCGCTGGCGACGGAAATGCCCTTGAAATCCGTGCTGCGCAGCCACCGCGGCGCCGTCGTCGTGTCGATGCTGCTGACGTGGATGTTGTCGGCCGGCATCGTCGTCGTCATCCTGATGACGCCTGCCCTGCTGCAAAAGATCCACCACATCGCGCCGCGCACCACCCTGGTGGCCAATACCGTGGCGACCCTGTGCCTGGCCTTCGGCTGCATCATCGCCGGCATGCTGGCCGATCGCCTGGGCGGCAAGCGCGTGATCTTCGTCGGTTCCGTGCTGCTGGCCATTTCCACGTACATTTTCTACACCACCGTCGGCACCCGCCCCGACCTGCTGCTGCCCCTGTACGCCATGACGGGTTTATTTGTCGGCGTCGTCGGCGCCGTGCCCTACGTGCTGGTGCAAGCGTTTCCGGCCCAGGTACGCTTCTCGGGACTGTCGTTTTCCTACAACTTGTCGTACGCGATTTTCGGCGGCCTGACGCCCGTGGTCGTGACCCTGATGCTGAAGAACAACGTGCTGGGCCCCGCCTATTACGTGATCGGCGTGTGCGTGGTCGGCATGCTGACGGCCCTGTTCATCAAGGATCAGCGGCAGACGGTGGGACGCTAGACTCGGGCAGCGCACGGGCTTGCCTCGTGCGCTGCAGCAGTTGCCCCGGCAAGCGATCAGGAAAATAGCAATAGAAAGTCTTCAAAGGAGTTTGAAATCTTCCGCCAGTAATCATCGTCCCACAAGATGACGGATGGTGCGCCCCGGACGCCCCTGAAATCGAGACAGAATGGACTGCCGTCACCGGCCATGCCGAAACAAATGATTTCTGTAAAATCAACGATGTCCGGCATGGCTCCCGGGCCAGCACTGCCGCTTCCAGGCTCTCCATAGCAGCCATCGCCGACGAAATACGCCCCAAGCTGCGCTGTCCGGGCAGTCAATTCGACGGCATCCGTATAGATGTGCGCCAATTCCGTCTGCAGGACGCGACCGAAAGAATCGAGTTCCTCCTTCAGCCTCAAATTGCAGAATCCTGCCGCATCCCGATACCTTGCCGCAAAAGCAATATACTCGACGGGTAAATCCATACCGTTAATCTGCATCGCTGACGTTACCTTTCACAAGCGGAGCATGATATTAAAACAAATGTACCGCTACGCCACCTTCGGGTGGCTCCTTTCGCCCCGATTTGTCGCGCTGCACCAAAATCTGAAAAGGCGTTTCACATCGCGGGATTTCAAACGGCAGACTCATCCATTAATGCTCTCACTTTTTGAAAATTCATTTCACATACTGAAAAATCATAATTAAGTCGTTGAAAAAGAACGATTAAATTTAAGTTATATGTCTTATATAAGACTTGAAGATCGGCGCGAATCGGCCTACTATTTAGTCATGCAGTTTGCTTCGACAAGACGTTGTGGCGCACTCGGCGATTTTCTCAAACATAGCTTTTCTTTTTAGGAGATTCACATGTCCCAATATCAAGACGACATCAAGGCTGTTGCTGGTTTGAAAGACCAACAAGGTAGCGCCTGGAACGCCATCAATCCCGAGTCCGCCGCCCGCATGCGCGCCCAGAACAAGTTCAAGACCGGCCTGGACATCGCCAAGTACACGGCGAAGATCATGCGCAACGACATGGCCGCCTACGATGCGGACCCATCCAAGTACACCCAGTCGCTCGGTTGCTGGCATGGTTTCATCGGTCAACAGAAGATGATCTCGATCAAGAAGCACTTCAACAGCACCGACCGCCGCTACCTCTACCTGTCCGGCTGGATGGTCGCCGCCCTGCGCTCCGAGTTCGGCCCGCTGCCGGACCAGTCGATGCATGAAAAAACCGCCGTCTCGGCCCTGATCAAGGAGCTGTACACCTTCCTGCGCCAGGCCGATGCCCGCGAACTGGGCGGCCTGTTCCGCCAACTGGACGCGGCCCAGGGCGATGCCAAGCAAGCCATCCAGGCGAAGATCGACGGCCACGTGACCCACGTCGTGCCCATCATCGCCGACATCGACGCCGGTTTCGGCAATGCCGAAGCGACCTATTTGCTGGCGAAACAGTTCATCGAAGCGGGCGCCTGCTGCATCCAGATCGAAAACCAGGTATCCGACGAGAAACAATGCGGCCACCAGGACGGTAAAGTCACGGTGCCGCACGAAGACTTCCTGGCCAAGATCCGCGCTATCCGCTACGCCTTCCTGGAACTGGGCGTGGACGACGGCATCATCGTTGCCCGCACGGACTCGCTGGGCGCCGGCCTGACCAAGCAGATCGCCGTCACCAATGAACCAGGCGACCTGGGCGACCAATACAATTCCTTCCTCGACTGCGAAGAAGTGTCGGCCGACGCGCTGGGCAATGGCGACGTCATCATCAAGCGCGAAGGCAAGCTGTTGCGTCCGAAACGCCTGCCGAGCAACCTGTTCCAGTTCCGCGCCGGCTCCGGTGAAGAGCGTTGCGTGCTCGACTGCATCACCTCCTTGCAAAACGGCGCCGACCTGCTGTGGATCGAAACGGAAAAACCGCATATCGCGCAAATCGGCGGCATGGTCAGCGAAATCCGCAAGGTCATCCCGAACGCCAAGCTGGTGTACAACAACAGCCCATCGTTCAACTGGACCCTGAACTTCCGCCAGCAAATCTTCGACGGCATGAAAGCGGCAGGCAAGGACGTGTCCGCCTACGACCGCGCCCAGCTGATGAGCGTGGAATACGACCAGACGGAACTGGCGATCGCCGCCGACGAGAAGATCCGCACCTTCCAGGCCGACTCGGCCCGCGAAGCCGGCATCTTCCACCACCTGATCACCCTGCCGACCTACCACACGGCAGCCTTGTCGACGGACAACCTGGCCAAGGAATACTTCGGCGACCAGGGCATGCTGGGCTACGTGGCCGGCGTGCAGCGCAAGGAAATCCGCCAGGGCATCGCCTGCGTGAAACATCAAAACATGTCCGGCTCGGACATCGGCGACGATCACAAGGATTACTTCAGCGGCGAAGCGGCGCTGAAGGCGGCAGGTAAAGACAATACGATGAACCAGTTCTGAGGTTTTGGTTTGGTTGTAGAGTGAAAAAAACCCGCTTTGGCGGGTTTTTTTGCGTCTGAACGAGAGGGGGATTCAAATCATAGGTCAGAACCCGCATATGTCCTAGATTACAACAATTTGAATTTTCAACATAACCCCAAATATACCCCTCCTAGCTAAAATGCATTAGCTAGGAGGGAAGTCTCTGCTCGACCATTGAACTAAACCTGCAGAACCGGATTGACGCGGCTTTCACCGCTGCTAGCAGCTTTGTAACATGGTTGCTGCAATCAAAATCACCGATCTATGATATGGCCATGGTTGTCGATCAAACAGACAGGCTTATCCAAAACAACTTCGCTCTGGCAAAAATTATTCTAGCTATGTCTAAGTACGCACCTTAGTTGCAGCCCTAACACCTATTCTGGATGATATTTCTTGATAAATGTTGGTTTGAATTGCTTCCGCGACTTCGAAAGTTACAACGAGTGCATATGGAACCGGGTCAGGTGCGCCTCCTTGCGCTTTGGATTCCACGCGCAATCTAAGCATATCACCATCCAAGATCGGGACAGCATCCTGTCCCTCAAAGATCTCATGCACTACAGTACCACGCTTCGTCATATCAATTGGCGGCTGTGAATCGGCAACCCGCTTTGCGCCAATGGGAAATCCTTCTTTATCAGCAGGCTTAAACTCTAATGCAGCAGACCTATAATTTTGCTCCCCTTGTAAAAGCGGAGAAATCCAAGACAACGTTACCGTAAGCCTCCTGATCTCCTTACTACCAGATAAACCTGGAGGCAGGGGAAACTCAAACAGCTCCGCCTTTTCTGCCGCGATTGATCCAGTCCCCACCAAAGTTACCCGATGTTCAGTACATCCGAGCACTTTTTCAAAGTCGGAACGACCATAACCCAACATTCGAGTAATATTTGAACGACGATTTTGCCACTGCTTGCCACTCTGCGGTTGAATAACGGACTCCAAAAACTCTCCTGCTTTTCCCCAACTCGCAGAATGCAGCAATAATGCTTTCAAAAGACAGGGTAGATGTCTCTTGCTTATGGAAAATCCAGGATTTAATAGCTGCATCTCTTGCAAAACATTATAAATCTTAATTGCACCCCGAGTTGTTAATGCTGCTGCATTACTCGTCCCAACAATTCTAGTCGTGGCGTTAATTGATTTCGAACTAGCAACCTCCTGCCCAAAATATTTTGCTGCAGCACTTGGCTCAAAAATCAACTCCCCAGCTCGATTTTCATATGAATAAAGGGCGCGACCACCATTGTGTAAAATATCTGGCTTCACGGAACGCCTATAACCAAGTCCCATACCATTTATTAAACTAGGGAAGTCCGCCGATTCAAATGGGTCCAATAAAAATGGATTTTCAATTACCGAAGAAGCGTCAGCATGAAGAGCCCCTACAGTAAGAGCATTCACGGATTCTGCAGGCGAAAAAATTGTTCTTTTCGCGAAGCCATCTTCCATTGCTTGAACAAAGGCTTTTCTACGGTCTTCCACACTTAAAGCCCGAATTTTAGAAATCGAAATATTATCGCGTAAAACAATTCCATTTTTTATATTCCCAGAGCTAACAATAAATAGCAAAGAATACTTCCAAGAAAGATAATCAATAAGACGCGCCCATGCCGAAACTGCACCAACAAATGGGCGATTAACGTCACCCAAAGATATGTTTATGATACATATCTCCTTCAGGTCACTGTTTTTTGTTTCAACAATGTCTTTTACCGCATTAAGAATAAGCCCAATCAACAATTTGTCTTGTCGAGTAGTTTCAACTCCAGATCTATCCGAGGTACTTAGCAAGCAATGTAAATAAAGCTTCCGAGGGACAATCTCTTCATCCAACGGAATATCTCCATGAAGAATCAAGGATGCCATCGCCGTTCCATGGTTCCTGGTCTGCACAGGTGAAGTTGCTTGCAAGTTATCGGGATCGTGAACTATAAGTCTTCCTTCTAGCAACTGATGTTCTGCAATGGGCACGCCGTCAAACAATGCGGCGACAGGATTCGCTAATTGCAATTCAGAATTTAGAACAAACTCTTCCTCTTCAGAATAATCGCCATCAAAGGCGCCAACACTCATGGATTGGGGCCTAATATATCCGACTTCATCAATCCGCAACAAAGCAGACTCAAAGTTCCTCAACTTCTCTATCTCGCTCTTTTGTATTTCTATCAGCAAACCGTGATACCTAATTTCCGATATCGTTACCACATCCAATATTTTTGCATTCGCGCGCACTATAGCCGCGCTAAGATTTTTTCTAGACTTTTCATCCTTTGAGATTTCACCATAGAAAATTGCCTCTATTTCCAATCTCACAGAAAAATCTTCGTCACTTATTGATTCAAGATAATCCAATGTCTCATTTGGCAAGCGGTCTTTTTCACCCCAACGTCGAATATCTCTAAGGTGTGAAAATAAATCATTCCACTCTTTTTTACCATCGGGGATTTTCCCATCAATATAATTCTTCCACATGCCTAGCAAGGCGTCTAGGGATTTCTGATCCGGCGCGGTAAGATATAACCGGCCATCCAGAGCAGTTTCTTTTCCATCACGCTTATGGAAATCTTGATCTGCAGCAATCTCTAGGGAGTCCTCACCGACCCACTTCAGCCCCAATTTCTCTACTGCCTTCTTAAAATTTGCTTTAGGCTGGGCCAGTTCAAAAACGATCGTTTTTTCTGGATACAGACCTTCCGTATCCGAGGATATAAGCTTCTCGTCTGGACTTTTTGAAAGTATTGCTCTTAGTCTATCGAATTTATCACCAAGACGATCTTTTTGCCTCTCTATACTAGGGAAAGCTATACTTATAAATTTAGGTGTCCCTTTTTGGCGAATCGTCGCAGTTGCTTTTGGAAGAACTAACAGAGGAAGGCTGGTCATAAGCTGGCGTAGTGAGGTTCATTCCAAAACGGCGCTTTAAAAAAGATAGCCGCGCGGAAACAATTTCTTCTAGTGTAACGGAAGATTTGTTCAAAAGCCATCTACGCTTCACATCAAGTAAGAATTGTTCGATATCCGAATAGCTTAGGCCGGCCAATTCGCTAGTCAAAAGTCGTGTTTGCGAAGTGAACGGCACACGCAAACTAGCTTCAAACCCATGTAACAGGCTAGGAATTTGCTTTGGAGTTGGAGCCTTTAGTTCTAAGCGAAGCTCGAAGCGCCTCCAGGCAGCTCTATCAATAAGTTCACCATGATTAGTTGCCGCAATAATAACATTATGACTTGGTAATGCATCGATCTGAAGAAGCAAAGAACTCACAACTCGTTTGATTTCTCCAGTTTCATGAGCGTCTCCACGCTCCTTTCCTAAAGTATCAAACTCATCAAAGAAAACTACGCAAGGCTTCGATCGAACAAAATCAAAAATCCTTTTAAGTTTAGCTGATGTCTCCCCAAGAAAACTACCAATTATGGACTCGTACTTCAACGTATAAATCGGCAAACCCAATTCAAAAGCGATCGCGTTTGCCAGACTTGTTTTACCATTTCCCGGAGGACCAGCTAACACCACTTTGCATCTGGGTTCAAGTCCGTTATTTTTTAAAAAAACGCTATTTAGTTGCTCCTCAATAAGCTCTTGACAGCTTTCTCGAACAGTATCATCTAAAAACAGCTCGTTAAGTCCCCGTTGAGGAGTACCTTCGTGTAATAATTCAATAACATCATGAGGAACCATAGCAGTCTCTGCGCTATGCCTCTTTGAAGGGAAAAGAGAGGGTTGCGCAGAGCGACGAACTACACCTTTATCTTTACTAACTTCATAGATTGACCATAACTTTTCTGCCAGAATATGATGCTTCTTAGCATGTTCTTCTGCAACAATCGCCTCCACTGTTGTCCTAATAAGTTTATCATCGGCAAGTGCCGCAGCTCTGATTAGATTTACTACTAGATCACTTCGTGCCATTTTTAATAATGCATCTTAATTATTGGCGCAAATCGCTCTGCGCTGAATTCTGATAACCTTGCCATTCCGTGCAACCCAGATTTTGTAGTTGCAGTTAAAGAGAAATTTCCGCAAGGAGCGACCAATCTAAATTTACCCTCCACGCCAGTAATACTCGCGATATCATGAACTTCACTCTCTTCAGAATGAATTGTTACATATGCTCCCGCAACCGGTTTTCCAAGCTCATCAAGAACGCAGCCTTCCACAAGATCTTTGCTCATGACTCCCTCCAGTACAATTACTTCAAAGCATCAATAAAGGCCAAGGTTTCGGTGGTAATCCGAACACCCGAATTACCTAAGGATGCTTTACCGGTCCCGCTCGAATGAACACCTACAACAATCGGTATATGATTTTCTTCTTCATAGACCCATATAGGTGATCCACTCTGGCCACCCTCAGTATCCACATCATAATAAATCTTCGACGAGGAGACTTTTAATATTCGATTAGCATGATGAAGTTGTATTTCGCCCGCACGGCTACCTGGATATCCAGATATATTTACCATACTATCAGTTAAAAAATCGTCTGATTGACATCCTATTGAAAAATAGCCTAAAATCGAACCAATATCTTCCTCAAGCAATATTGCACCATAATCGCAGTTTTCATCTTCATCATCGACCCATTTCTTAGGAGCTCGGAAATTAGTGGAGGTAAAGAATTTTTCTGGACTAGTCGTTTCAGAACGACCCGGAAAAACCTTTACCGAAGTTACCCACCCTCCGTCGCTTTTATCATATACACAATGCCCTGCCGTAATGATTAATTTTGGACCAGCAATCCAGCCGGTACCTAAATATCTATTCCCACTAGCCGACATCATTTCGAGCGAGCAGATCATTCGCCAAGGATACATCTCCGGCTCAGCAATTTCCACGCGGCGATCATTAGTACCGAGTATTGACTGCCCGAAACCTTGCCGTTTTAATATAGGTTCGGTTTTTTTTCCTTTTACCAGCACCAAATTATCGTTTAAGTTAATTAAATAACCTTCATCCCCAATTAACCCGGTTCGACGATCTTCATAAAATTTTTTCACCTTTTCCCGTACAGCATCGTGGTTGCTTGCCATTAAATTTCGCAATTTTTACCCTTTCCAGGTAGTTGGTCCAATGCGCCAAAGGTTGCCCTCACATATGGCAAAGTATTTTCTTCATCATACACCTAGCCATCTGTCAATGCCATATTTCTTCAACACTCCGCAAGCTTCGCTGTCCAAAGCTCCCTGCCCGGCGACTATCCACCACCTGTGTACTTGAGAGCAGGCAACGTACTTGTTCGTATGCTGCACAATACGAGTTCGGCTGACTTAAGTATTGGTAGAGCTATTGCTGAATGGATTACAACTAAGCAAAACAAGCTAGCATCTAACGATCAAAGGAAACACATGGCCACGCTTCAAGAATACACTACCAAGATCGCAGAACTGCAACAACTTACAGAAGCAGGGTGTAAGAACGAACTAGCAGGCGCGAAAGTACCAATTACTGCCATTATGTAGGACAATAGTCTAAACACTAACGACCTTAAGTAAACCAAAACGGAGACTGTCACGTCCACCTCTCTGTCGCAGTAAACTATCGCGATAATGCAACTAGCGAAACCTGTCCACTTCTGACTTATTTCTCTATACTTGAGAAAATTGGTGGAATATATTTACGAAAAAATATGACCTGCAACTTTACCAACTGAATAAAGCTCGCTTTCGCCCTTTACTCATCCTTCAATATTCCAAATAATATTGAAATTTTATCAGTGTTGCGAAATAACATTTTTCACGATGGAAGCCTTGTTTCTAAGAACTCAAAGATAGGTATAAATGTGGTTTTTCGCATGATCATTGATAGCGCGAACCTTTTAACTAATGCAAAGACTGTCTGGGATGGCATATATCATGACGAAATTTCATATTATGTTACGAAAATTGACATAAAAACTTCAAGAAATAACAAATGAGGTAGTCCACGAGTGTAAAAAATCATTCATCAATGGCACAACTCTTGCAATACCTCCTTCGCCGAAGGAGTTATTGTAAATATTTGTTTTTATGTAAATTTCAGGAAATTAATATTTAATTTTCCGCTACAACCACGAAAAATACAGTCAACCAGACCAAATTGTGTAGTGGGGACAGGTCCAGTTTCGGTTTTTTGTGTACGGCGCAAACTTGCTATTGACGGAATTTCACTGGTCATACTGGGCTTGCGGTCATTAGCTGCACTAAGACCGTCGACGCGAACGCCGAAACGTCAACTCAACCTATTGCGACCTGACCTGCACGCTGTACAAACAAGATTACTCGACGCAACTATTAACCATTTTCATATTGTGGTATCGAGACAAACCTCAAACTATCAATCTGTTTTAAGGCAATACAGCATTTTAACAGCACGAGGGGATGGCCACCGCTGCGCAGCGTCATACACGGGCCTGAGAAGCATCCACTGTGCAATCCAAACCCGCTGACGATCCATGGCGCAACGACCTAAATAAATGCGATAAGTGCTAGTCATATCAATAACGCCCTCTGGTTACCTCTTACGAGGGTGGGGCGCTTCTGATCCAGAAGTTGCTCAACCTCTTATTCAGACACCCCGACGGCTGGCATCAATACAGCGCTGCTGCCATTGAGCGATCTCTTCCGCGTCCCAGGCGATAGACTTGGGACCGATAGGAATAGGTGCTGGCAACACGCCTGCCTTCACCTTGCGCCAGATTGTGGCGCGGGACCAGCCGGTGGCCTCGATGACCGCAGGCAAGCGGAGGAATTTTTTAGTCGTGGTCATAAGATTCTCCTTCGATTGATGAACAGCAAACAATGGAAAGTCGTGCCGACTCTCCGCGATCATTCCGGCAGCGCCAGCGCTGCCCCTTCTGTATCTCTTCTATTCCATGCGCTGCGGCCCTGATACAAGTGGGGGGTCATCTCCCCAGGTAGATAGACGTGACCTGTTGACGGCCATGCCCCATCTCCGTCGAAATCTTCAGCCGCGCAGCGTTATTCGCCAACTTTTGTGAAGCATCCAGCTGTCTCGAACTCAGGCCGCCACAAGCTGGACAAGGTCGGCCGGTCAACTCGGCATAGCGCCGCTGCGCGTACTCATGGCGCAGCCCATGCACGCCATGGATGCCAGCCTTGTCGCACTGGGCACGAAAGCGGTTCAACTGGTCCCGATAGCGCAACTGCGCCGGAATCAAGCTGCCTTTTCCCGCCAGTGCCTTGGCGGCTTCCAGCACTGCGCGCTGCTGCATGGTGACTATCGGCACCTCCCGGTACTTGCCGCCCTTGGTCCAGCTATCCTGCAACCGCAGGATGTTCCCGCCATCGGCCCATCCCGGCTTGATCTTGATGCTTTCCTCGCGCCGCAAACCAAACGCCGCCTGTAGCTGCAGGGACATGCGCGCATACGGATCGTTCACGCGGGCCAGCGTGTCGGCGTCCAGCACCTTCGCCTTCGAGACATTGGTGACAAACACCCGCTCCGCGATGCCGTATTCGC
Organism: Janthinobacterium sp. SUN137; assembly: GCF_030587265.1. Taxonomy (NCBI): domain Bacteria; kingdom Pseudomonadati; phylum Pseudomonadota; class Betaproteobacteria; order Burkholderiales; family Oxalobacteraceae; genus Janthinobacterium; species Janthinobacterium sp. SUN137. The sequence goes on from NZ_JAPWHZ010000005.1 coordinate 381,746, forward strand.
CGTTGGTGCGCGCAATGATGTTCTCCTTGCCGATCTTCTCGGCCCACCAGCGCAAGGCGCTCATGCGATTCTTGATCGTGCCGGTACTGATACCATCCTGCTTCCACTTGTCGAGCAGCGCCGCCACGTGCTTCGGTTTCAGGCTGTCCACGCTCATATGCTGAAAGCCCCGTTCCGCCAGGTCGTTGGCGCACAGGTTTAATAGGCGCTCGCGGTCGGCCTGCGTCGCAAAGCTGCCATCCCGGTTGCGGTGACACAGTTGCTTGAGCTGGTAGTTCAAGTCGCGCATGGCAAAGTCATCCTTCCGATCATTGGTTTTTACATCGATGCCGCGTGGTGTAATCCTGTCAGGTAAGTGTTTCTGGCCACCCTCACTGCCTCGGCAGAAAAGGTTGAATCAAGGGCCTCGGGACACCACTCCCGTGTATGCGGTTGCTGTTACTGCCTGCCCGCGCCGCATGCGCGTGTGGCACCGCTGCGCGCTCCCGGAGGGAGCCGCCGCAGCAGGGACCAATCACCCAGGGTCCATGGAGTGCACATCGTGCACGGATCAACTTCTATTAATCAGCCCGTAGCGGGCAAAGGACATCGCAGGGCTTGCCTGCTATGCGGAGCGCCTGGCCCCATCACTGAACAACATCACGCGGTGGAATTCCGCTTGCCGCCTAGGCCTATGCCGTCGGCGGTGCGTCGTCACTGGCAGCACGCCGCCAGTAACGACGCGCGCACGTAGCCATGGCATGTGACGGCATGCATGCCAGCATCGCACTCGCGGTGACGATACTGGCGGCTCTGAAGCACACGCGCTGGCGGCGGCCGCGATGGCATCGCATCGCTGGCATTTCTGCTGACGGTGCGGCTTGCGGCAAAGCCATGCTGTGCTTTATAGGGTTCGCTACCTCGCGGGGTATGCGAACCAATCAGGGCAGGAGTCTTGCTCCTGTTTGAAGGAGCGCCCATCGGGCGCAATCATCCAGGCAATCCGTCTTGCGGATTGTGGGATATGAAGACGCTGAAGGCAGCGCTTTATCGTGCCGAGATGTGCATGCTTCTGCATGGCCCGGCGATATATATGTCTAGCAGAAACTGCTAGGTATCATGGTGGCGGGTAACGACCGCAACGCCTATGCCGCTAAGCACAGGTACATGCTCGATGCATGCCCTCGTGGGAGCGATTCCCACATAAGAGAGCTTCATTCTATGCCTGCTATCGACGTTTGCAAGTGGTTCGTTTCGTCAAGTGCGCTTTTCGTAGTACGCAGAATTGGAACCCGGTCAAAGACTCCGATAACTACTGCATGTTGTCGCCCTGGCGACGTACCCGCCTCCTTGACTCCTTCATCGCACTAACCAATTGGTCCATGCTCATACCGTTACGTAAATAACTGGCAGCGAGCGCCGTCGCGACACCCTCCAACTGACGGGAGACGACCTGCAAACCAGCCTGTTCAATTTGCCGAATGGCTGCTTGCTGGATACTGTGCTGTGCTTCACTGATGGAAATGCGCTGCAATGCCGGAAATAAGGCGGTTTCGAGGTGACGGATAGCGAGCAGGGTCGCCCGCCGAATGCTGGTCTGCACATGGCCCCACTCCGGCTCATCGAATATTTCGTCGATTGGAATAGGCTTTGGCAGTGGATGCAATTTTTCTCGATTGAATTCTGTGTGCGGGTCCTGCTGCTGCTCCAGCAGCTGATGCGCTGCAAGCCTGTGTTCTCTCGCTTTGGCAATGGAAACTTCAGGGTACCGGCCAAAAGTCAGAACGCTTTCGCCACCGCTTTGCTGGAGATACTTCATGCGCCAGACCTTGCTGCCGCTGGGCTGCACTGCGATGTACAGACCAGCCCCATCGAATAGTTTGTATATTTTGTCCTTCGGAGCAGCTTGCTTAATAAGCTCATCCGTGAGGCGCAATACATACTTAGACATGGTGCCCTCCTGTTCCACCATCCCGGCTGAATTCGCCACTGACCAGCGTTAATCTGGGTATCAGCGGCGGCGCTCCCTTGCCGCTGACGGCATCGATGTAGTCGGCCCAATCCTGCATCATCCGGCGCCGTTCCGCCAGGAACTGCGCCCGGTCATAGGCGCTGGCCACCTTGTCCTTCGGTGCATGTGCCAGTTGCCGGTCCACGACTTCATGCCGGTAGCCCAGGCGCTCCTTGATGGTGCTCATGGCCAGCGCCCGGAAACCATGGCCAGTCATCTTGCCCTTGTATCCCATGCGTCCAAGCGCCACCAGTATCGTGTTGTTGCTGATCGGCTTTTCGTGGTCGCGCTGATTCGGGAACAGGTACTTGCTGCGGCCCGTGATCGCGTGCAGTTCGCGCAGCAGCTCCAGCGCCTGGCGCGACAGGCATACGTGATGGTTGGTCATATCCGGATTGACGGTCAGCTTGCCACGCTTCATGCGCTGCCATGGAATGATCCACTCGCCGCGCTCCAGGTCAATTTCACTCCAGGGCGTTTCGATCAACTCGCTGGTGCGCACAAAGCACAGCAGCATCAGCCGCAGCGCAATGCGGGTCGGCGCGAACATGCGTGCTTCGTTGCGGTCCAGAATGGCCAGAAACTGCGGTAGTTCGTCGGCGTTGATGGCGGCGAAGTGTCCGGCGCGGACGGTCTTCAACACATCCTTCATATCGGTGACCAGATTGCGCTCTGTGAATCCGCATTGAATCGCGTAGCTGAAAATTGACGCACATAGCGCTCTCAGGCGATGGGCGACTTCACTTGCGCCACGCTCCTCGATCTTGCGCAGTGCGGCGATCAGATCGCGGTGCTTTATCTCATCGATCGGCATGCGGCCGATGGCTGGGAAGATGTCCGCTTGCAGGCGCTGGATGGTGTTCTGGGCGGTGCGTTCGCTCCACGTCGGCACTTTATTGCCGTGCCACTCGCGCGCGATTTTTTCGAAGGTGTTGGACGCCTTATCCTTTGCCAGGCGTTTGGCATCGTCGCGATGCTTGGCGGGGTCGATTCCTTGCAGCATCAAGCGCCGCGCAGCCAAGCGCTTTTCACGCGCATCCTGCAACGTAATTTCCGGATAAGGACCAAACGTCAGTGCGTTCTCCTTGCCGTTGGCCTGGCGAAACTTCCAGCGCCAGATGCGAGACCCGCTCGGCATGACTTCCACGAACAGGCCGCCGCCGTCGGACAGCTTGTATGGTTTATCCTTTGGTTTGGCGTTTTTGACCTGGAGTTCGGTCAGCGGGACAATGAGCTTTGCCATGGTGGTCTCCTTCGCAAATGCGTCTGGAACCACTATAGGACAGTTATGCGGGAATGGCAGTCAAGGATGGGGGAATCCGGCCCGGAGCATTCCCTCAAAAAAGTTGGATATCCTGAAATGCCTTGGCACATCCCGAGACGCTGAAAAACGAAAAAACCGCTTAGAATCAAGGCTCTAAGCGGTTTTTGAGGGACTTCCTGAGACGTCCTGATCTTACTTAATTACTATCCGTGGCGGAGAGAGGGGGATTCGAACCCCCGATAGGCTATGAACCTATACACGCTTTCCAGGCGTGCGACTTCAACCACTCATCCACCTCTCCTGCAGGCAATGCGTCTACTTGCTCGCATTGCGTACTATTTCTCGCTTGTCGCGAAGCCGCAGATTATAGCAAAGATTCTACGGACTGCCAAAGTTATTTACCGTGGGGTAAAAGTTAAAGCTGGCAACGACAAGCAGCAGCCCAACAGAGGCCATGGTCGGCCCCCGCAGGGACCGACCTTTCATTACGACGCTTCCTTCAACTGCTCCAGGATGGCCGGGTTTTCCAGGGTCGAGACGTCTTGCGTGATCGTCTCGCCCTTGGCCAGCACGCGCAGCAGGCGGCGCATGATTTTGCCGGAGCGGGTTTTCGGCAGGTTGTCGCCGAAACGGATTTCCTTCGGTTTCGCGATCGGGCCGATTTCCTTGCCGACCCAGTTGCGCAGCTCCAGGGCCAGCTTCTTCGCTTCCTCGCCGGTCGGACGCGCTTGCTTGAGCACCACGAAGGCGCAGATCGATTCGCCCGTCGTGTCGTCCGGACGGCCCACCACGGCGGCTTCGGCCACCAGCGGATTGGCCACCAGGGCCGATTCGATTTCCATCGTGCCCATGCGGTGGCCGGACACGTTCAGCACGTCATCGATGCGGCCCGTGATGGTGAAGTAGCCCGTGTCCTTGTTGCGGATGGCGCCGTCGCCTGCCAGGTACATCTTGCCGCCCAGTTCTTCCGGGAAGTAGCTGGACTTGAAACGCTCCGGGTTGTTCCAGATCGTGCGGATCATCGATGGCCATGGGCGTTTTACTACGAGGATACCGCCCTGGCCGTTCGGCACGTCCTGGCCCGCTTCGTCGACGATGGCGGCCATGATGCCCGGCAATGGCAGGGTGCAGGAACCGGGGACCATCGGCGTCGCGCCCGGCAACGGGGTGATCATGTGGCCACCCGTTTCCGTTTGCCAGAAGGTATCGACGATCGGGCATTTCTCGCCGCCGATATGCTTGTAGTACCACATCCACGCTTCCGGATTGATCGGCTCGCCGACCGTGCCCAGCAAACGCAGGCTGGTCAGGTCGTAGTTGCCTGGATGGACTTTCGGGTCCACGTCGGCCGCCTTGATCAGCGAACGGATGGCCGTTGGCGCCGTGTAGAAGATGCTGACGTTGTGCTTCTTGATGGTTTCCCAGAAACGGCCCGCGTTCGGGTAGGTCGGGATGCCTTCGAACACCACTTGCGTGGCGCCTACGGCCATCGGGCCATACGCGATGTAGCTGTGGCCCGTCACCCAGCCGATATCGGCCGTGCACCAGAAGACGTCGTCAGGCTTGATATCGAAACTCCACTTCATCGTCAGCGCGGCCCACAGCAGGTAACCGCCGCTCGAGTGCTGCACGCCCTTCGGCGTGCCGGTGGAACCCGAGGTGTACAAGATGAACAGTGGATGCTCGGCATCGACCCATTCCGGTTCGCATTGCGCCGACTGGCCTGCGACCAGGTCGTGCAGCCATGTGTCGCGGCCAGCCACCATCGGCAAGTCGCTGCCCGTGCGCTTGTAGACGATGACGTTTTTCACGGTATCGCAGCCGCCCAGCGCCAGCGCTTCGTCGACGATGGATTTCAATGGCAACTTCTTGCCGCCGCGCAATTGCTCATCGCCCGTGATGACGGCCACGGCGCCCGCGTCGATGATGCGCTCCTGCAAGGATTTCGCGGAAAAGCCGCCGAACACGACGGAATGGGTGGCGCCGATGCGCGCGCAGGCTTGCATTGCAGCAACGCCTTCGACGGACATCGACATATAGATGATGACGCGGTCGCCCTTGGCGATACCCTTGGATTTCAGGCCGTTGGCGAACTTGCAGACTTTTTCGTGCAGTTCTTTATAGGTAGCCTTGGTAACGGTGCCGTCGTCCGCTTCGAAGATGATGGCCGTCTTGTCGCCCAGGCCATTTTCGATGTTGCGGTCCAGGCAGTTGTACGACACGTTCAGCTGGCCGTCTTCGAACCATTTGTAGAACGGAGCATTGTCTTCGTTCAGGGTGCGGGTGAACGGCTTTTTCCAGCTCAGGTTTTCGCGCGCCAGCTTGGCCCAGAAGCCTTCGTAGTCGGTTTCCGCCTCTTTCACCATGGCCTGGTACGCGGCCATGCCGGAAATGGTGGCTTGTGCGGCAAAGGCCGCCGATGGTTCAAATACGCGCGACTCTTCTGGTCCTTGCTGCTGCGTGCCCTGTCCTTGGTTTTCTGTAGCGGCCATGCTTGTCTCCAGTGTAGTAATTGTTTGCTAACACGATAAGCGCCATGTCTTACGGACGCCTTACATTGCGCATTTTCTGCAGCGTTTTCCTCCGTCAAGGCTAACCATAAGCGCCTTCGGCGATGGGCGTCAAGGGGACGCCGTACAGTATTTTCACTGGGAAAATGCCTGGCGCGCCGAAGCTTCAATACCACTTTGTCTTTCATCAAACCCAATAATACAGAGCAAGGCCATGCGCAGTAATCGACAGCAAGTGTAAAATGTCGGGCATGCCAAAAATTGGTATTTACTCCCCCAGGAACCCCTACATGATCGACCACCTACCACCGTCTGCCAAACATACCAAGCTGCATCCATTGTCCGCCTTCATCTTCATGTCGCGCTGGCTGCAGTTGCCGCTGTACCTGGGCCTGATCCTCGCACAATGCGTGTATGTCTTCCATTTCTGGGTGGAATTATCCGACCTGATCGGCGCCGTGTTCGGCAATGATGCAGCCCTGCAGCACGTACTGACGGCCGTCGCCGTGCCCGGCAGCGCCCTGCCGACCAAGCTGAACGAAGCGACCATCATGCTGGTGGTATTAGGCCTGATCGACGTGGTCATGATTTCGAACCTGTTGATCATGGTCATTATTGGCGGCTACGAAACCTTCGTTTCGCGCATGCACCTCGATGACCACCCAGACCAGCCGGAATGGTTGTCGCATGTAAATGCTTCCGTACTGAAGACGAAATTGGCGATGGCCATCATCGGTATCTCGTCCATCCACCTGCTGAAGACTTTCATCAATGCCAACTCCTACAAGATGGAAGTGATCATCGCGCAGACGGTGATCCACATGGTCTTCATCATTTCCGCCATGGCGATCGCGTACACGGACCGCATCATGACGGTGACACAGAACCAGGCACGACCGCATTAAACCCGAAGCCCATGGCTGCCAGCAGCGGCCATGGGCTTTGTCATTCCAATGCAGTAACTAGTATTAGTAAAGAGTCTTACCCTTCTTATCTACCGCGAGAACACCATGACTGTCATAAAGCAAGAAGACCTGATCGAATCCGTCGCCGCAGCGTTGCAGTACATTAGCTACTACCACCCTGCTGATTACATCGAACACCTGGCGCGCGCCTACGCGGCCGAGCAAAGCCCGGCGGCAAAAGATGCGATCGCGCAAATCCTGACCAATTCGCGCATGTGCGCGGAAGGCAAACGTCCGATTTGCCAGGACACGGGTATCGTCAACGTCTTCCTGAAAATCGGCATGGGTGTGCGCTTCGAAGGTTTCAGCGGCACGGTTACCGACGCCGTCAACGAAGGCGTGCGCCGCGCGTACAACTTCGACGACAACAAGCTGCGCGCCTCCATCGTGGCCGACCCGCATTTCGACCGCAAGAACACCAAGGACAACACGCCAGCCGTCGTGCACATGGAATTGGTTGAAGGCAATACCGTCGACGTGAAAGTGGCTGCCAAGGGCGGCGGTTCGGAAAACAAGTCGAAAATGATCATGATGAACCCGTCCGACTCGCTGGTGGACTGGGTCATGAAGACCGTGCCGACCATGGGCGCCGGCTGGTGCCCGCCAGGCATGCTGGGCATCGGCATCGGCGGCACGGCCGAAAAAGCCATGCTGATGGCAAAAGAGGTGTTGATGGAAGACATCGACATGTTTGAGCTGAAACAACGCGGCCCGCAAAATAAACTGGAAGAATTGCGTATCGAGCTGTGCGACAAGATCAACTCGCTGGGCATCGGCGCGCAAGGCCTGGGCGGCCTGACGACCGTGCTCGACGTCAAGATCATGATGCACCCGACACACGCCGCGTCGAAGCCCGTCGCCATGATCCCGAACTGCGCCGCCACGCGCCACGGCCACTTCGTGCTGGACGGCTCGGGCCCTGCCTACATGGAACCGCCATCGCTGTCGTCGTGGCCGGAAGTGCACTGGACGCCGGACACGGAAAAATCCAAGCGCGTCGACCTGAACACCCTGACGAAGGAAGAAGTCGCTTCGTGGACGCCGGGCCAGACCTTGCTGTTGAACGGCAAGATGCTGACGGGCCGCGACGCCGCGCACAAGCGCATCCAGGACATGCTGGCCAAGGGCGAAGAATTGCCGGTCGACTTCAAGAACCGCGTGATTTACTACGTCGGCCCGGTCGACCCGGTGCGCGACGAAGTGGTCGGCCCGGCCGGCCCGACGACCGCCACGCGCATGGACAAGTTCACCGACATGATGCTGGAACAGACGGGCCTGATCGCCATGATCGGCAAGGCCGAACGGGGTCCGGTCGCCATCGAATCGATCCAGAAACACCAGTCGGCCTACCTGATGGCCGTGGGCGGTTCCGCCTACCTGGTGTCGAAAGCCATCAAGGGCGCGAAAGTGCTGGGCTTTGCCGACATGGGTATGGAAGCCATCTACGAATTCGACGTCGTCGACATGCCGGTGACGGTGGCCGTGGACTCGAAAGGCACCTCCGTGCACAACACGGGCCCGAAAGAGTGGCAGGCGAAGATCGAGCAACTCAATAGCGTCAGCAAGATTCCCGTGACGGTCGCTTAAACAAGCACTACCATTAACGCCGCGCGGCAACACAGCGCGGCGTTTTTTTATCCTCTTCGGCTTTATATGACTTCTATTGCAAGCAATGCCCGCCCGGACGCCCCCATCGGCATTTTTGATTCCGGCGTGGGCGGCCTGTCGGTACTGCGCCATATCCGCGCGCAGCTGCCGCAGGAAGACCTGATTTACTTTGCCGATTCCGGCTATGCCCCGTATGGCGACAAGACGGAACAGCAAGTGATCGACCGTTCGCTGGCGATCACCGCCTTTTTATTGCAGCAAGGCGCGAAGGCGCTGGTCGTGGCATGCAACACGGCCACCATCGCCGCCATCAAGGCGCTGCGCGCGCGCTACCCCGACCTGCCCATCGTCGGCGTCGAACCGGGCTTGAAACCGGCGGCAGGCATCAGCCGCAACGGCAAGATCGCCGTGCTGGCCACGGAACGCGCCTTGCGCGGCGACAAACTGCTGGCCTTGCGCGAGCAGGTGAGCGCCGCCACGGGCGCCACGTTCATCTTGCAGCCCTGCATCGGCCTGGCCGACCGCATCGAGCAATGCGAGCTGGGCACCGATCCGCTGGACGCCACCAGCGCCATGCTGGAACGCTACATCGCCCCCATGCTGGAACAAGGCGTCGACACGCTGGTGCTGGGCTGCACGCACTACCTGTTCGTGCAGGACGCCATCGAACGCACGGTGCGCGCCCACACGCAGGAACAGATCACCCTGGTGGACACGGGCGACGCCGTGGCGCGCCAGCTGGCCCGCCTGCTCGATGCGGCAAGCTTGCGCCGCATCAACAACGACGCGCCACGACTGCAAGGCTACACGACGGCCAAGGTCGAGTCCCTGGCGAAAGCCTTCGCCGGTTTGCTGGACTTGCACCCGCCCGTCGAACACCTGTCCGTGTGAGCTGGGTGAGCAAAAGCGACCGTTTTCATGCAATCTTTCGATTCTTTAAAAAAGACTGCATTTAGATTTGCCACTTTGCCGAGTTCTTTGTATAATTCGGCACCTGTTCAGCAAAACAGCTAAACAGGTAAGTAAGACAGTGGTGGCTGTAGCTCAGTTGGTAGAGTCCAGGATTGTGATTCCTGTTGTCGTGGGTTCGAGCCCCATCAGCCACCCCACAGAATAATGAAGAGCCCGGTTTTCGAACCGGGCTTTTTCTATTTCAGAGCCAGTTCTATCATTGCCACGAGTCACTGCGCCTCAAGCACTGCCTGTCCATACTAGTTATCTTGTGTTGACCAGCATCTTCACCATGCCGACAAGTAGAAGCGCCGGTCTCGCCGATGTCAAAGCTCCACCTTTCCCTGCTCGGCTAGACTATGCCGCCACAACAGCACACCAGGCATTGCCCTTCCGGAAATCCCCCCCATTTAGTGGCTACCTGCTCCCCATTTTTTCACACGCACCGCCCCAAGCAACACAGCTCACCCAACCGCTCCAGTGGCCAACTCATCTGCGCGACGCAATGCAGATAAAGTAAAGAGCTTACAAGCGCTCCGGCCTTGCAGCGCATTGGCGAACCATATGGATGGCTGCGAGAGGGATGCGGGATACTCAAGTGACAATGCAACAATGCTTGCATCGCCTCGCGCACAAAAAATTATCGGCGATGGCGTTGCTGCCTACCATGACCATTGCGATGTTTGCCACATCGGGGGATTCATTGCAAACTTCAATCCAGTAAAAAATCTCAGCATTATTTCTAATGAACGATACGAGATTCAATCGATAACCTCATTTCATTTATCTGGAAAAGATGCTTTCCTATCCTTGAAAATTCAGCTAACTTACCAGATTATCATTCACCCGCCACCTCCCCCCTAAAAGAACGGACTATCTAACGTGAGCAGCTTATTTACAGGCATACAATCATGGTTCGAGAGCAAGAATCACGGACGTTATCTGGCATTGATTTTAAATGAAATTGGAAATCGCAAACCGGAGCCGCTGCTAGCTTTCGTGGCGAAAGCATGCAAAATCAACCGAGCAACATTGAAAGGTGCAACCTTTCAGAGCGAATACAGTTTCAGGGGCAGTAAAGGAGTACGCCGCGCAGACCTCGCGATCTTCCTGAAAGACGAAGAAAAATTCCCAGCTATCCTGATCGAAATAAAGTATCACGACAAACCTATCAAAGAAACCGAAACCAAGCCCGCACAACTTGACGACTACGTCGCCTGGAAGGATGAGCATCCTGATCGAAAGGTAATGATATTGTCACGCGAATTGTTTTTCGCCACTGGCTGTATTACAAGAAGATGGGGAGATCTGGCGCGAGAGCTACGACCATATTGCGTCAAATCAGATCTTATAGCCATGCTGGTCACTTATCTCGAAGAACAAGGAAACGTCATGCAAGATATAAATAACAAAAATTTGATCGGTTTTTTCAAGCGCCTAGTTTGCAGTAGCCGCAATGCCGGTACGCTGGCGAACAATCTTGACGGCCCGGCAGAATTCAGCAAATTTCTTTCCAATATGCGCTTATTGGCCGTCACGTTTGACCACCAATTCAAAAGCGCATGGAACAACGCCATCGAAAATAGCGACGATACTGAATTTACCAACGGCACCAGAATTGCCACTATTGATTTCCGGATAGTAAATCGGACAAGTACCAAAAATCAAAGCAAAGCTTTTGAAGACGACGATGACAAGCAAGGTTGGCTATCCCAATCAGTCAAAAATGGTGGAAGGATCATCGCCTTTGCGCGTCATGCACTGGGTCATGGCCATGGCAAGTACATGCGCATTGAGTATGGCTTCATTTTTGACGTGGAACCGGGCGACGATACTGCTGTTAGCTTATATGCCCAAGCCCATGGAAGTCTCTTTGGCACCGACTCAGCCACGCCGCATATTTTTCACCAACAAAAAATTAATCTTGAGCATGTCACAAAGTACGCAGAAGTAAACGGTGAAAAGACTGAAATGAAATTGAACAAACTGCTCGGAAATGTCATTGATGAGCTGCTGCTGGATCCTAGCAATCTCTTCAACCAGCAAAAAGAGGCACTTGAGTCGTTGAAAAAATCCTTGGCTGCAGGCCGGGATTTCTAGTCAATCCTTAAGCAGTTGCCAGCACCGACTGCACCGTCGTCGCCAGGTCTTCCAGACGTACGGGTTTCACGAGGAAGTGGCGAAAGCCAACGGCCAGCGCGTCGTCCATGTACATGGGCAGGCTGTGGCCGGTGACGGCGATCAGCACGGCGTTGGCCGTTTCGGGGTTGTGGTGCAGGCGGCGGCCGATTTCGATGCCGCTGATGCCGGGCATTTCGATGTCGAGGTAGACGGCGTCGGGCACGCACAGCTTGACTTGCTCGACGGCCATCTGCCAGTTGCGCACCACCACCGCGTGGTGGCCCAGCGCTTCGAGCAGCATGGCCAGCGATTCGCCCACTTCCTGGTTGTCGTCGACCACCAACAGATTCAATTTGCGCGCAGCACTTGCCGGCTGGTCGCCCTGGCGGCGTTCCACGGGGGGATTGCCTGGTGTCGTTTCAGTTGTCTGGCTCATTGTACGTTCACGTCTGACGGCTGCAAAAACGGGAGTATACAAGAAGCGCGCGCAATGCCGCCGCACCCGAGCACTGGTGCCAAGCGGCAATCAAGACCGCCCGCTGTACCGCGCCAGCAACACTTCCCCACCCTGCGGGCAGGCATACCATCACTACGCAATATTCGCAATTGACGGATAAAATGAGAATCATTATCATTCTTATCCCCTTGCGCAGGATGCCCACGCCACGATGTTGTCGCGCCGCCCAAAATGCCCGCGCAACCATTGTCCCTACGGAGATCCATGCATGGCCGCCACACTTTCCCCACTGCCTTTTTCGCTGCGCCCGTGCGCGCTGGCCATCGCCCTCGCTTGCCTGGGCACGTCGCTTGCCGCGCAGGCACAGGACGCCAATACGGCCAGTACCGCCAATGACGCCGGCCCCATCCTGGAATCCATCCAGGTCAGCAGCAACCTGCTGGGCACCAGCATGGCCGCCAGCACGAAGAATTTCGCGGGCGCCCGCACGGTGGTGCAAAAGGATGACATCGAAAACTCGGGCGCGACCAGCCTCAGCGACGTGATGCGCCGCATTCCCGGCGTGCAGATCAGCGACAACTCGGGCAGCGCCGGTAGCGCCATTTCCCTGAATATCGGCGTGCGCGGCCTGGCCGGACGCTATTCACCGCGCAGCACGGTCTTGCTCGATGGCATTCCGATGTCGGTCGCGCCGTATGGCCAGCCGCAACTGTCGTTCGCACCCGTCAGCCTGGCCAATGTCGAAACGGTCGACGTGGTGCGCGGCGGCGGCGCCGTGCGCTTCGGCCCGCAAAACGTGGGCGGCATCATCAACTTCAAGACGCGCCGCGTGCCCACCACGCCAGGCATCACGGGCGACGCCACCGTGCGCTACAACTCGTACAGCGAAGTGGGCCACAACACGCAGGCCAGCGTGTTTGCCGGCACCCAGCTCGACAGCGGCCTGGGCCTGGCCGTGCTGTATTCCGGCATCCGCGGCAGCGACTGGCGCGTGGGCAGCGATGAGAAGGTCAACGACTTCGCCCTCAAATTCCGCTACGACCTGAGCCCGACGGTCGAGGTGTATGGCAAGCTGTCCTACTATGACGTGACGTCGCGCACGCCGGGCGGCCTGACTGCCGCGCAATACAAGCAGGACCCGTTCCAGAACACGCGCCCCACCGACTTCTGGAGCGGCGAGCGCAAGGCCTTCGACATCGGCTACCTGAATGCCATTTCCGGCACGCAAGAATTCGAGGTGCGCGCCTACTACAACAAGAGCTCGCGCGAAAGCACACTGATCAGCGGAAAAAACCTGGGCCACCAGCCGCGCAACTATGAAACGACGGCCATCGAACCGCGCTACACGCAGCGCTTCATGACCGGCAAGGTCTCGCAGGACGTCACCGTCGGCTACCGCTACCTGGTCGAACGGGCCGATGAAAGCATCTACAACGTCGTCATCGCCAGCGGCGTGCAGCAGGCGCCGACGCGCTTCGCCAACAACTCCACCGATGCGCAAGCCGTGTATATCGACGACAAGATCGCCATCGACGCCTGGCGCATCACGCCGGGCGTGCGCTACGAGCACATCAAGACGGTGCGCTTCAACCACTTGCCGACCGACCAAAAGATCGAGTTGCTCAACAACAAAGCCCTGCCGTCGCTGAACGTGGCCTACTTGCTCAACAACAACGTCACCCTGTTCGGCAATTACAACAGCTCGTTTGGCGCCGTGCAAAATACGCAGCTCAATGCGCAATCGAGCAAGAACCCGCTGCAGCCGGAACTGGCGAAAACCGCCGAGCTGGGCGCGCGCTGGAAGAGCGGCCGGCTGTCGGCCGAGGCGACCTTGTTCAACATCAAGTTCGACAACCAGATCCAGTCCGTCGGCGGCGGCGAGAACGTCGTCTTCTACAACGTGGGCGCCACGCATCACCGGGGCCTGGAATCGGCCGTCGACTACCACTTCGACCAGTCCGGCCCGCTGGCCGGCTTGAACGCCTACGCCACCTACACCTACACCAAGGCCACCTTGCAGGATGGCGTGAACGCGGGTAATGACGTGCCCTTCTATTCGCGCACCACGGACACCGTCGGCGCCCACTACCAGCTGGGCGCCTGGGGCTTCGACCTGTCGAGCAGCCACCAGAGCCGCCAGTTCGCCGACGAGGCCAACACCGTGGCGGAAAACCTGGCCGGCAGCGTGGGCGTGATTCCCGGCTTCCGCACGTGGAACACGCAAGTGAAATGGAAAGTACCGGGCCAGAACGGCCTGGAACTGGTCGCCGGCGTCAACAACCTCGCCGACAAGCGCTATTTCACGCGCACCTCGGACGGCAACCTGGGCAAGCTGGTGGGCGCGCCGCGCATGGTTTACCTGCAAGGACGGCTGGCGTTCTAGTCCCGCGCACGTCGCGGCTATGGTATCAATAGCCGGGCGCACACGCGGGCGGCACGCAAAAAAACCTGCATCGTTGTTGTTTCGATGCAGGTTTTTTTACGTCCCGATGTCACAAAAATACTCCAGGGCAAGCAGCCTCAGGGTCGCGCTCACCCTGCGCCAGCACTGCAATTGGTTCACCATGGAAATTAATGCAATTTTGAACACGAATGATTTCACAATTACAAATATTTTTATCGTGCAGCAGTTTTTTTCGTGAGTTTTAGTGATATTCTTTAAATGTCATTTAGGAAATGAAATTAACTTTTAAATAATATAACGGACCCACATGAAAATGCCTGCTACCCTCTTCAAGATCGCCGCGCTGGCCTCCCTGATCACTGCCGGCGGCGCCAACGCCGCGACAGAACTGGTCGTCAACGGCAGCTTCGAAAGCAATGCCATCACCACCCCGTTCGCACAATTGAGCGCCGTGACGGGCTGGACCTCGTCCGTCAGCGGCAATACGGCCTTTGAAATCCAGAAGGGCGCCACGCAAGGCGGCCAGAGCGGCTTCAACCCCGTCGCTGCCGCCGGCACGCAATACCTGGAACTCAACGCCGAGCGCCTGACGTCCGTGTCGCAATCGCTCGCCACCACGGCCGGCGGCACGTATGCGCTGTCGTTTGCCTACTCGGGCCGCCCGAATACGCCAGGCGGCGCAAGCAGCCTGATGAACGTCTACTGGGGTTCGACCCTGCTGACGCCAACGGCCCTGGTCGGCAATACCACCGGCGTGTGGCAAACCTACAGCCAGAACGTCACCGCGCTCGGTTCGTCCACCTTGCTGCGCTTCGAATCGATCGGCCCGGCCTCCGCGCCAACCTATGGTTCCTACCTGGACAACGTCTCGGTGACGACGGCCGTGCCGGAACCGGAAAGCTACGCCATGATGCTGCTGGGCCTGGGCTTGCTGGGTTTCATGGCACGCCGCAAGACTGCCGCCTGAGTCTGAAGTCGTCGTGCAACAGCCGCTCCGCCACCAGGCCGGGCGGCTTTTTTATGGCCCAAACGGAAGCATAATTCCCAGGAAATGTTGCCAAAAAGAATTAAATTGACGCTACAATAGCGGGGTATCAAGCAATGCCAAGCATCGCTCCGCCAGGGCCACTACCCCGCCCTGATCATCAGCACGCATTTTTTGAACAGGATGACTGGCGCTGCCGGGCCCGATCACGCTCCCGGCACGGCCACCACACGCACCATGTCTGCAGAAAAAACCATTACCGAAACGAGTTCCTACGGCAAGGAAACGCCCGTGGGACGTCCCGACATCGATGGCCGCGCCGGCATTTTCGTGCCCACGGCGGAATTTGACATCGACAACACCACCACCATCCGCAAGGGCGCGGGCATTGTCGGCTTCGGCAACCTCGATGGCACCCTGACCGTGTATTTCGAAGCGAACCGTTTCGACGAAAGCAATCTGCACAAGTGGGAACACAAGGCGCGCAAGGCGTATGACCGCATGGTCATGGGCGCGCCCACGGTGTCGAAGGCGAAAATCGATGCGCGCATGCTGGAACAGGTCGGCATCATCGATGGCATGGGCATCAATCTCAAGCATCCGGAACGCCTGACGCACTGGCTGGCGATCTCGAACGTGCCGGACACGGCGCCGGAAGAGCCTGTAGTGCGCTGGAAAAACCGCTAAGTAATCCTCAGGGAATTATTGTGAAGTTATGACGAACAGAACCGGATGCCATGCAAGGCGCCCGCTGCGACGCAGTGCGAGCACTGCTAGCAGTGGGCAACACCGCAGAGCGCCGGTTATAGAAGTCAGAAATCGGAATAATTTATTGGGGGGTTACTCAGGCAGTCGGAGAGCGAGGCGGGGCGCCAGGCACGAGGTGTTGTCCTACATCGTGGCGGACATTCATCCGATGCCCAAAGGCATCGAGTCATCCTATGATGAAAGCCTGACCACACCTCACACCACTCAGGAGTACGACATGTCCCGCCTCATCCCGATCAGCTTTGGCGCCTTGCAAATAGGTCTGGCAGCGGCGGCGATGTACATCCTGTGCTCGGCGGACGTGCTGCACCAGAGTTCCGTGTATTTCCACTGAGTTCATATTACGTCACAACTCTCACCAAATTGTAGCGAGCGGCAGTGAGTCGTTGGGGAGAAGCGCAGCTGTACTTTAGTACAGCGAGCATCGCAGCCCGCGAATCGCTACGCGCAGTAAATTTGGTGGGATGTTGACTAGCGGCGGCCGTAGTAGCGTCCGTGCCCGCCCCAGCCGCCGCGGTGTCCACCGTAGCGCCCAAAGCCAAACATGAAGTCCAACCCGATCGATACGGGCGGATTGTAATAATACGGTTGCGGCGCGTACACGGGCGCCGGCACATACACGGGCTGCTGCACGTACACCGGTTGCTGCTGCACATACACGGGTTCATTCGTGTATTCCACGCGCGATGACTGCACCGGTTCGGACGAGACCGTATGCCATTCATAGGGATTGTAAGCCCCCTGAGGCGCGCGCGAACCGTAATACGCGGGACCGGGTGGCGCCACGACGCAGCCCCCCAGGGCGGCCAGCGAAATTACTGCCAACAGGGTTTTCATTGCAATTCTCCTCGGGTACCAATACTGGTGTACTACCTTAATTAAGTACTATAAGAAATTACGCCGCGCTTTGCTGTGCTTTTACCGATTGTTACACCCCGACGCACGCCGCAACATGAAGTGTCGCAAAGCCGCCACAAACGGCGCGCGCGGCATGTTTCCTCAAATAAACGGTATCGCACAGGTATCGATGGCCTTGCCGGCCGCATCGTAGCGCTGCACGCACACCTGGTAGCGCACGCCGTAATCGAGCTCCATCTGCTCGACCTTTCCATACTTCAATTTCCAGCTGGGCTGCACCTGTTGCCGGCCAGCCAGCGCGGCCACATCCTGCGGAATCGCCATCGCCGTCTGCGTCTCACCCAGGCGCGCATCCTGGCGCCGCGCCACGTCGATAGCCACGCTCACGGCCAGGTCGACGCCGCCGTCCGCATACTGCAAAGCGGGCGCGCCGCGCTGCGCCCGCATCACGCCCCAGGCGCACGGCTTGCCGCCCGCCTCGCATTGCTTCAGCTGCGCCAGCGGAAAATACTCAGGGGCAATCTTGCCATCCTTGATGGGCCAGCTGGTGCGCACGCCGTCGCGCTTGCCCGTCAGGGGATTGTCCCAGCTCAGGCTATTGACGACGGCCACGGTCTGCCCCGCCTGCAAGCCCACGGGCGTGCCCAGCGAGGCGCAGGCGGAAAGCAGCATGCCGGTGGCGGCCAGGAAAGAAAGTGTCAGGATGCGCTGCATGGTAGGCCTCTTGTGGTGGGAGATCCCGAAGGTATGTTTCGAGGGTAACAGAATCGGCGGCGACAGTGCCGTTGGCTGGCGCACATAACACTACGGGCGGCACCCTTGCAGGCGCCGCCCGTAGCGGAGAGCTCATGCCGGGAGCCAGGCTCCCGGCAATAGGTGGATCAGTCCAGCTTCCAGGCGTAGTCGACCTTGGTCCAGGTCTGCGCTGCGGCGCCATCCTTGGTGCCCGGCTTGAACTTGCACGCGGACAGGGCCTTGATGGCGGCCTTGTCCAGGTTCTTGAAGCCGCTGCTCTTCTCAACTTTCGAATCGGCAACGCTACCATCGGCATTGACCAGGAAGGACATCGTCACGGTGCCCTGCTCTTCGTTCATCAACGAAGCTTTCGGATAGTCGGCCTTGCAATTCTTGGCATCGAACGACGCCGGTACCTCGGCAGCGAAGGCTGCGGAAGAAACGGACACCAGCAAGGCTGCTGCAACACTCATCAAACGCTTATTCTCAAACATGTGCTTCCCCATGATTATCAGATACGGTAATTACAACTTCCTGTGCGCTGTTGGCCGCGCTTAAAACTCTTCCCACTCGTCATTGCTGCCAGCGCTTGCCGCCTTGCGCGGCGCCGGAGCAGCCACGGGAGCTGCCGCTTCCGCCTTGCGTGCCAGCGATTTCACCGGGCGTAATGCGGGCGCCGGCTTGCGCGCGGCAACCGGCGCAGCCACAGCCGCCACGGGGGCCGGTACATACGCTGCCGGTTTCTCTTCGCCTTCGACCAGTTTGAAGATGCTGACCACGTGGGCCAGTTCGGCCGCCTGGTCTTGCAAGCTTTGCGCCGCGGCGGCAGCCTGCTCCACCAGGGCCGCATTTTGCTGCGTCATGCCATCCATCTCGATGATCGACAAGTTGACCTGCTCGATGCCGGCGCTTTGTTCTTGGCTGGCACTGGCGATCTCGCTCATGATGTCGGTGACGCGGCGCACGCTGTCGACCACTTCGCCCATCGTCACACCGGCCTGGCCCACCAGACGCGTACCGCGTTCCGTCTTCTCGGCCGAGTCGTCGATGAGGATCTTGATTTCCTTCGCGGCGCCAGCGGAACGCTGGGCCAGGTTGCGCACTTCCGACGCCACGACGGCAAAGCCGCGGCCTTGTTCGCCGGCGCGTGCCGCTTCCACGGCCGCGTTCAGCGCCAGGATGTTGGTCTGGAAGGCGATGCCATCGATCACGCCGATGATGTCGACAATTTTCTTCGCCGATTCATTGATCGAGCTCATGGTGTCAACCACCTGCGACACCACTGAGCCGCCCTTCAGGGCCACGTCCGACGCCGTGGCGGCCAGCTTGTTGGCTTCCCGCGCATTGTCCGCATTCTGTTTCACGGTCGAGGTCAGCTCTTCCATGGCCGACGCCGTTTTTTCCAGCGCGCTGGCCTGCATTTCCGTGCGCGACGACAGGTCGATATTGCCGTCGGCAATTTCACGCGACGCCGTGCCGATAGTTTCCGTACCGACACGTACCTGGCCGACGATGCCCACCAGGCTGTTGCGCATTTCCTTCATTTCCGCCAGCAGGCTGGAATTGTCCGATGGCTGCGTGTGGATGCCGATCGACAGGTCGCCATTGGCGATGCTGCCGGCGATCGATGCCGTGTAGTCAGGCTCGCCGCCCAGCTGTTTCAGCAAGCCGCGGGTGATCACCAGTGCCGCCGCCACGCCCATCGCCACGGCCAGTACGCCGAGGATGATCATGAACAGGCGCGCGCTGTCGAAGGCCTTGCGGGCGTCCGATTGCATCTGCTCATTGAGCTTGTCTTCCAGCACGGCCAGTTGCTCCAGCGCTTCCATCCATTTTTTCTGTACCGGGCGGATTTCCTTGATCATCACGCGCGTGGCGCCTTCCGCATCGTTGGCCATCCACAGCGCGGACGCCTTGGCGATGGCAGGCATGGCGGCGGCTTCGTATTCCTTGATCGAGGTCAGCAGGGCTTTTTCTTCAGAAGTCGACTCGACGGCGAATTTCTCTTCGAGCTTCTTCTGCGTTTCCTGATAGGTGCTGGTCTGCGTCTTGATACGCGCCATTTCCGGCTCCATATCGCTCGCGTCGGTCATCAGGGTCAGGATGCGCAGCGAGGTGATGCGGTCGCTGACGTTGCCACGCATGTCGATCACCAGGCGGGTGACGACGTTGTTGACATTGATCACGTGATCGAGACGTTCCTGGATTTGCGCCATGCGCGCGATGCCGAGAACGGTCACGGCCACCAGCAGAACCAGTACCAGGGCGAAACCCAGGCCCAGGCGGGTACCAACCTTCATTTTTGCTAAATTCATTTCGGCTCTTCGTAAATGAAACTATTGATAAGGATTTTTGCCCGGCACGACAAGACGAAGGCTGCGCAACACCGGCATCCGCCCTTACCCATTGGTATGCTGGCGGTATCCGGCCGCACGCAGCCTGGGGTACTTCCTGGTCTACAACAGCCCTGAAAACCACCAGTGACTGCGAATGCAAATTTGTTCCACGGACTGAATTTTTGACACCGATGATGTGAGATCAACATCAAACATTCATATGAGAAATATTTGTCTATAATCAATTATAGGTGTAAATTTTGCCTCAAAGCAAGCAATAAGTACCTGAATAAATGGCTGATTAACTTTCTTCGGGGAAATGGCAACAACGCCGTTTCTTGCCCCATAGAAATGCCCCACGACAGTGCGGCCGTGCGCCGAAACAGCGCATTTACAACACATGGCATAGCCATATGACATCGTTTCGGAAGTGGTATTCAGAGGAGGGGGTGGTGCGGACAATACCAGTGCACCGGGGTACCGGTATAGACAAGTTTGCTCAGCGGTCCCAGCTGCAATGCATCACATAGGCATGACGCTCTGTGCCAAAGACAAAGACGCTCCAGATGGCGCCCAATTGAGCGGCCAGGCTGCGCTGGCCAGACGATACCAGTTGATACCAGCGGGGCGCACTGCCCAGCAGTTCGGCCAGTTCGTTCTCGAAACCATCGAACAGGCGCGCGTCGAGCGGCTGGCGGTCGGCCTCGCTCGCCGGGTGCAAGCGCTCGAGCAGCCACTGGCGCGGCGTGCACAGGACGCCGCTGCACACCACGCTCTCGATCGGCTGCAGGCGCATGCCGTCCGGCGCGATCTCCAGCGCGCGGCACAGCGCGTCGAACGCCGCCTGCGGTGCGATGGGACCCAGACAGGAGCATGCGAAAAGGCTGCCATCGTCCTTCAGCGCGCTGACGGCTTGCAGGTAGCCGTCAATCTGGCGCGCAAGGCCTTGGCAATCGCCGCTCATCAGGCAGGCAACGACAGGCGCGCCGCCGCTTCCAGCAGCAAACGCGGGTCGCCCGAGGCCAGCTTCTTCGAATCGGACAAGGTCTGGCGGAAGCCGCGCGCGCCGGGCAGGTTTTGCATCAGGCCCAGCATGTGGCGCGTGACGCTGTTCAGTTTCAAGCGCCCCGCTTCTTTCTCCAGCTGCGCACTAATATAAGGAATCATCGCTTCGAGCACCTGTTCGCGCGTCTTGACGGGGGCGTCGTCGCCGTAATAGCGCTGGTCGAACTGCGCCATCACGTACGGATTGTGATACGCCTCGCGGCCCAGCATCACGCCGTCGAGGTGCTGCAGGTGCAGGTCGATTTCCTCGAGCGTCTTGATGCCGCCGTTGATAATGAACTCGAATTGCGGAAAATCACGCTTCAAACGGTAGGCATAGTCATACTTGAGGGGCGGCACTTCACGGTTTTCCTTCGGACTCAGCCCTTTCAGGATGGCGTTACGCGCATGCACGATAAACGTCTTGCAGCCGGCGTCGGCCACGGTGCCGACGAAATCGCGCACGAAGTCGTACGACTCGCTGTCGTCGATGCCGATGCGGTGTTTCACCGTGACGTCGATATCGACCACGTCGCGCATGGCTTTCACGCAATCGGCCACCAGTTGCGGCTCGGCCATCAGGCAGGCGCCAAACGCGCCCTTTTGCACGCGCTCGGACGGGCAGCCGCAGTTCAGGTTGACTTCATCGTAGCCCCACTGCTGGCCCAGCTTGGCGCTGGTGGCCAGGTCCTTCGGGTCGCTGCCGCCCAGCTGCAGCGCCACCGGATGCTCTTCCTCGTTGAAGCGCAGATGGCGCTCCACGTCGCCGTACACGAGCGCGCCCGTCGTCACCATCTCGGTGTACAGCCAGGTGTGGCGCGTGATTTCGCGGTGGAACTTGCGGCAATGGCGGTCGGTCCAGTCCATCATGGGGGCAACGGACAGGCGGCGGGAAGGCAAAGAAGAGGAAGTCATGGTGTCTACAAAAAACAGGAGCTGCAAATGACAAACCCGCTGCGCGCCTCACCAGTGACGGTGACGCGGCGCAGCGGGCCGGAGCGGCATGGCCCGCAGGCCATGCTCTACAACAGATTACGAATCACGCGACGCTTTTTTACGCTCGTGCTCTTTCAGGAAGCGCTTGCGCAGACGGATCGATTTAGGGGTGATTTCCACCAGTTCGTCGTCCTCGATGAATTCGACTGCGTATTCCAGCGACATCTGAATTGGCGGTACCAGGCGCACCGCTTCGTCGGTACCCGACGAACGCACGTTGGTCAGCTGCTTGCCCTTGATCGGGTTGACGACCAGATCGTTGTCGCGCGAGTGGATACCGATGACCATGCCTTCGTAGACCGGGTCATTGTGCGACACGAACATGCGGCCGCGGTCTTGCAGTTTCCAGATGGCGTAGGCAACAGCGGCGCCGTCGTCTTGCGAGATCAGCACGCCGTTGCGACGGCCAGCCATTTCGCCACGGGTGTTGTCGACTGGTGCGTATTCATGGAATACGTGGCTCATCAGGCCGGTGCCGCGGGTCAGGGTCATGAATTCGCCCTGGAAGCCGATCAGGCCACGTGCCGGGATCAGGTACTCGAGACGCACGCGGCCCTTGCCATCCGATTCCATGTTTTGCAGGTCGCCACGACGACGGCCCAGTTCTTCCATGACGCCGCCCTGGTTGGCTTCTTCCACGTCGACCGACAGGTTTTCAAACGGCTCGTGGCGCACGCCATCGACCATTTTGAAGACCACGCGTGGACGCGAAACGGCCAGCTCGAAGCCTTCGCGACGCATGTTTTCGATCAAAATCGTCAGGTGCAGCTCGCCGCGGCCCGATACTTCGAAGATCGTGTCGTCGTCGGTTGGTGCCACGCGCAGAGCAACGTTGGCTTTCAATTCTTTTTCCAGACGGTCACGCAGTTGACGCGAGGTAACGAACTTGCCTTCGCGGCCAGCCAGTGGCGAGTTGTTGACCATGAAGTTCATGGTCAGGGTCGGCTCGTCGACGGTCAGCATAGGCAGCGCTTCTGGCGTGTCCACTGCGCACAGGGTCGAACCGATGCCGATTTCGTCGATACCGTTGATCAGGCAGATGTCGCCGGCGACGGCTTCGTCCACCAGCACGCGCTCCAGGCCCTTGAAGTTCAGCACCTGGTTGATGCGGCCCTTGATCGGGGTCGCGCCTGGGCCATTGATGACCAACACGTCTTGACCGACCTTGACGGTACCGCGGTTGACGCGGCCAATGCCGATCTTGCCGACGTACGACGAGTAGTCCAGCGAGGTGATCTGCATTTGCAGCGGGCCTTCCGGATTGTCGTCACGTACTGGAACGTGTTCCAGGATGGCGTCGAACATCGGCTTCATGTCGCCGCCGCGCACGTCTTCGGTCAGGCCGGCATAGCCGTTCAAGCCCGAAGCGTAAACGATAGGGAAGTCCAGTTGTTCGTCGGTAGCGCCCAGCTTGTCGAACAGTTCGAACGTCTGGTTGATGGCCCAGTCCGGACGTGCGCCTGGACGGTCGATCTTGTTGACGATAACGATAGGCTTCAGACCCAGTGCCAGCGCCTTGCGCGTGACGAAACGGGTTTGCGGCATCGGGCCTTCTTGTGCATCGATCAGCAGCAGAACCGAGTCCACCATCGACAGAACACGTTCCACTTCGCCGCCGAAGTCGGCGTGGCCTGGGGTGTCGACGATGTTGATGTGGGTGCCTTCGTACTCAACGGCGCAGTTCTTCGACAGAATCGTAATGCCGCGCTCCTTTTCCAGGTCGTTCGAGTCCATGACTCGGGTGTCGACCGCTTGGTTTTCACGGAAGGTGCCGGACTGGCGCAGCAGCTGATCCACCAGCGTGGTTTTGCCGTGGTCAACGTGGGCGATAATGGCGATATTACGAATTGCGCGTTTTGTATTTGACATGGTCGTAGTAGTTACTGAAAAACTGCGGAGTGCGTACAAGATGTACGAGATACCCGAATGCTAATCTATTTCCGGAACCGCGTAGTATAGCATGTTGCGTTGCAACGCTATCTAAAAATGCTGGCGGCTCCCGCAGTCGGGGACGGTTTGTTTAAAAAAGCGACACTGTTTAACGAGTGTCGCTGGGTAATATGACGTTGCTGTGACTTATTGATGCGCCGTGGCAATGAGACGCTCCGGGGCCAGGATGCTGTATTCCTGCAACTGGCCCGTGCCCAGCAGCTTGCTGTCGTGATACACGCGCACCCTGCCCGGCTCGGCCGGCACGGTGACGTCTTCCTTGCCCAGCGCGATGCGCTGACCGTGCAGGAAACGCTTGGCCAATTCTTCCGTCAGCTGGACGGCGGGGAAACTCGACAATAATGCATCGACGGGCGCCAACAAGCTCAACGGCGCAGCGTGCGCCGTCAATTCATCGAGCGTGACGACGCCGTCAAGGGTCAGGTTGCCCACCTGCGTGCGGCGCAAGGCGTTCAAATGGCCGCCGCAACCCAAGGCATGGCCGATGTCTTCGCCCAGCACGCGGATATACGTGCCCTTGCTGCACATCACGGACAATTTCAGGAACGGGGCTTCGTAGCCGAGGAACTCGAGCTTGTGGATGGTCACCGGGCGCGCTTCGCGCTCCAGGGTGATGCCTGCCCTTGCATACTCATATAAGGGCTTGCCGTCTCTTTTCAAGGCCGAGTACATGGGCGGCGTCTGCAGGATAGGCCCGCGGAACTGCGCCAGCACGGCTTCGATCTGCTCTTCGGTGACGTTGACGTCGCGCGTTTCCAGCACTTCGCCCTCGGTATCGCCCGTATCCGTCGTCTGCCCAAGGTGCACCAGGGTTTCGTAGGTTTTATCGGCTTCCAGCAAGTCCTGCGAGAACTTCGTCGCCTCGCCAAAGCACAGCGGCAGCAAGCCCGTGGCGAACGGATCCAGCGTGCCCGTATGGCCCGCCTTCTTCGCGTTCAAGACGCGCTTGGCCTTGATCAGGGCATCGTTGCTGGACCAGCCGACAGGCTTATCCAACAGCAAGACGCCATCGACCAGGTCGCGCACCCGCTTGATGCCCGGTGGTTTCTTCGGACCCGCCACTGTTATTGCTCGTCCGTCTCGGGTTTCGCGTCCGGCTCGGCGTCAGCCGCGCGCGTGGCGTTGGCCTTGTCGATCAGCAAGGACATTTCCATGCCGCGCGAGGTCGAGCTGTCGTGCACGAAATGCAACATCGGCAAGGTGTGGATGTGCAGGCGCTTGCCCAGCAAGCCACGGATGAAGCCGGCCGCGGCCATCAAGCCTTCGGTGGTGTTCTTGATGGCTTCCTTGCTGTCTTTCAACATCGTGAAAAACACCTTGGCGTGCGCGTAATCGGGCGTGATCTGCACTTCGGTGATGGTGATCATCGTGCCGACGCGCGGGTCCTTCAATTCGTAGGCGACGATTTCTGCCAGATCGCGCTGGATCTGGTCGGCCACGCGCAAGCCGCGCGCTGGCATGGTTTTGCTATGTTTAGCCATGATTTTATGCTGTCCTAAGTGCCGCAGGGCGCATGGGTCAAACGGTTGCCCGTTGACCAATGCGCCCCACGTGTTTGCGCGGACAAAGATATGTCCGCGCCATTACTGCTGTGATTACAGGGTACGAGCGATTTCCTGGACTTCGAACACTTCCAGCGTGTCGCCAACCTGAATGTCGTTGTAGTTCTTCAGCGACAGGCCGCACTCCAGACCGGCGCGAACTTCTTTCGCATCGTCCTTGAAGCGTTTCAGGGAGTCGATCTCGCCGCTCCACACCACGATGTTGTTGCGCAACAGGCGGACGGAAGAAGCACGCTTGACCACACCATCGGTGACCAGGCAACCGGCAATCGCGCCCACTTTCGAGACCAGGATAACCTGGCGGATCTCGACCTGGCCGATGACCGTTTCGCGTTTCTCTGGTGCCAACATGCCCGACAACGCCGATTTGATCTCGTCGATCGCATCGTAAATGATGTTGTAGTAGCGAATGTCCACGCCATTCGACTCGGCCAGCTTGCGTGCCTGGGCATCAGCACGGGCGTTGAAGCCGATGATGACCGCTTTCGAGGCGACTGCCAGGTTGACGTCCGATTCCGTGATGCCGCCGACGGCAGCATGGACCACTTGTACGCGCACTTCGGAGGTCGACAGTTTCTGCAGCGAACCAACCAGCGCTTCTTGCGAACCTTGCACGTCGGTTTTGATGATCAGTGGCAAGTTTTTCACTTCGCCTTCGGCCATCTGGTCGAACATGTTTTCAAGTTTCGCAGCTTGCTGTTTCGCCAGTTTCACGTCGCGGAACTTACCTTGACGGAACAGACCGATTTCACGCGCCTTGCGCTCGTCAGCCATGACGACGACTTCTTCACCGGCAACCGGCACTTCCGTCAGGCCCTGGATTTCGACCGGAATCGAAGGACCCGCTTCAGCGATGGCTTTGCCGTTCTCGTCCAGCATGGCGCGAACACGGCCATACGAAGAGCCAGCCAGGATCACGTCGCCGCGGCGCAAGGTACCGGACTGCACCAGGATCGTCGCGACAGGACCACGGCCCTTGTCCAGACGCGCCTCGACTACCAGGCCGCGCGCAGGCGCTTCGACCGGTGCCGTCAGTTCCAACACTTCGGCTTGCAACAGCACTTGTTCCAGCAGGTCGTCGATACCTTGACCCGTTTTTGCCGACACCGGCACGAATGGCGATTCGCCACCGTATTCTTCCGGCACGACTTGTTCGGCGACCAGTTCCTGCGTCACGCGGTCAACGTTACCGCCTGGTTTGTCGACCTTGTTGATCGCCACCACCAGCGGTACGCCGGCTGCTTTCGCATGGGCAATCGCTTCTTTCGTTTGCGGCATCACGCCATCGTCGGCGGCAACCACCAGAATGACGATGTCGGTTGCCTTGGCGCCACGGGCACGCATCGCGGTAAACGCTTCGTGACCCGGGGTGTCGAGGAAGGTGATCATGCCGCGTGGCGTATCGACGTGGTAAGCGCCGATATGCTGCGTAATGCCACCCGCTTCGCCGGAAGCAACCTTGGCGCGACGAATATAGTCCAGCAGCGAGGTCTTGCCGTGGTCGACGTGACCCATGACGGTGACCACCGGTGCGCGTGGCTTGGTTTCGAAGTGCGCGTGTTCGCCCACATCGGCCAGCAGCGCTTCCGGATCGTCCAGTTCGGCGGCGAACGCCTTGTGGCCCATTTCTTCCACCAGAATCATGGCGGTTTCCTGGTCCAGCACCTGGTTGATCGTGCACATCTGGCCCAATTTCATCAAATGCTTGATGACTTCGGATGCCTTGACGGACATTTTGTGCGCCAGTTCGGCCACGGTGATCGTTTCCGGTACGTGCACGTCCTTGACGACGGCTTCCGTAGGGGCCTGGAAGTTCGATTCACGGTCGTCATGGTGCGTCGGGCGACGGCCCTTCGCGCCACCGCGCCAGCTGTCACGGCCGCCTGGGCCGCTGTTGCCGCGTGGCTTGGGACCACCGGTGGTGCCGCGTTTTTTCGCGTCATCGGACCAGGTGGACGACACATTCGCCGACTTGATGGATTTCTTGTCTGCAACAGCAGGCTTCTTGTCGCCCGGCTTGTCGCCAGGTTTTTTGTCCGCAGGCTTGTGCAGCGTGCCTTCCGGCGCCTTCGGCTTGACCGGTACCGGCGCAGGCTCGGGAGCCTTGATGGCGCGGCGTGGCGCGTTCATCATGGCCTTGATCTGGGCGACTTCGTCGGCCACGGCCTTGCGTGCACGCTCGGTGGCTTCCGCTTTGTCAGCGGCTTCCTTGGCGGCAACAGCAGCGGCGGCGGCTTTCTTCTTCGCTTCTTCAGCGGCAGCAGCTTTTTTCGCTTCGGCGGCGGCGTCGTCAACGACAGGCGCGGCGGCGCTGGCGGCAGGAGCGGCGGCAGCCTTGGCGGCCGCTTTCTTCGCTTCCGCTTCAGCTTCTTTCTTCGCAGCCAATTCAGCCTGTTGCGTGGCTTTCGCCTGGGCTTCTTTTTCCGCGTCGAGCTTGGCCAGACGTTCTTGCTTTTCGCGCAGATCGGCTTCCTGGCGGGCGATCAGTTCAGCCTGTTTACGGGCTTCTTCTTCACGGCGCGCCACGTCGGCGGGATCGATTACCGGTGCGGCAGGCGCGACCGGTTCTGCTGCGACCGGCGCAGCTTCGTCACGCTGGACGAAAGTGCGTTTCTTGCGCACTTCCACCTGGATGGTGCGCGATTTGCCGGTGGCGTCAGCTTGCTTGATTTCAGTCGTTTCCTTGCGGGTCACGGTGATTTTCTTCTTTTCTGTGTCAGCCGCTGCGCCGTGTGTGCGGCGCAGATGATCCAAAAGCTTGTCCTTATCATCTTTCGACAATGGATCTGACGTCGAACTTTTCTCGACGCCGGCAGAACGCAGCTGCGTCAGCAGCAAATCTGCAGGCATCTTCAGTTCGGTGGCAAATTGGGCTACGTTGTTACTCGCCATTCAGTCCTCTTTTCTATGTGTCGCGGAGATGATAAAGATACTCAAATTAAGCCTTTGCGGATTCGGCCAGACTCCATGCCTTGGCTTGCAACGCCTTGGCACGATCGTCGTATTTCGAGTCAACCAACTTCATCTCATCGTCGGTCACATCTTTAAATTCACTTGTAATCAGTTCACGCGCACGGTCCGCAGACAAGGCCAGGATTGCGCCAAATTCGTCGTATGCCAGTGCTGCAAATGCTTCAACGGTCTTGATACCAGCCAGACCCAGCTTGCCGGCGGTAATGCGGTCCATGCCTTCCAGACCGACCAACGCCTCGTCCATGCCTTCCAGACCCTCTTCCGAAGCAATCGCTTCGGTCACGAGCGCATCACGCGCACGGGTACGGAGTTCATTGACGGTATCTTCGTCAAACGATTCGATTTCCAGCATTTCGGAAATTGGCACGTAAGCGATTTCTTCCAGACTGGCGAAACCTTCTTCCACCAGAATATCGGCCACTTCCTGGTCGACATCGAGCTTTTCCATGAACAGGATGCGCACGGCAGCCGTTTCCTGGGCAGCTTTGTCAGCCGATTCTTCGGCCGTCATGATGTTGATCTTCCAGCCGGTCAGGTCCGAGGCCAGGCGCACGTTCTGGCCGGAACGGCCGATCGCGATTGCCAGGTTTTCTTCGTCCACGACGACATCCATCGCGTGTTTTTCTTCATCGACCATGATCGACGACACGTTCGCCGGCGCCAGGGCGCCGATGACGAACTGCGCCGGATCTTCCGACCACAGCACGATGTCGACACGTTCGCCGCCGAGTTCGCCGGTCACAGCCTGCACGCGCGAACCGCGCATGCCGACGCAAGTACCGATCGGGTCGATGCGCTTGTCGGCCGTGTAGACGGCGATCTTGGCGCGGACGCCGGCATCGCGGGCTGCGGATTTGATTTCCAGCATGCCTTGCTCGATTTCCGGCACTTCCAGTTCAAACAGCTTCATGATGAAGTCTGGCGCGGTACGCGACAAAATCACTTGCGGGCCGCGCATATTGCGGTCGATGCGCAAGATGAAAGCACGCACGCGGTCGCCGATACGCAGATTCTCTTTCGGGATCATCTGGTCGCGTGGCAGACGCGCTTCGATCTTGCCCGATTCGACGATGGCGTCGCCGCGTTCCATGCGCTTGATGGTGCCGGTGACGAGCGAGTCGCCGCGTTCCAGGAAGTCGACCAGGATCTGTTCGCGCTCGGCGTCACGCACGCGCTGCAGGACGACCTGTTTGGTATCCTGGGCGAAACGGCGGCCGAATTCGACGGATTCGATCGGTTCTTCGATGTGATCATCGACTTCGATATCCGGAATCTGTTCTTTTGCCTCGAAATGCAGAATCTCCTGATCCGGCAATTGCAGGCCCGCTTCATCGGGCACCACGTGCCAGCGGCGGAACGATTCGAATTCGCCCGTTTCGCGGTCGATCGAAACGCGGATGTCTACCTCACCCTCATACCGTTTCTTCGTGGCTTGCGCCAACGCGAATTCGAGGGCGCCGAAGACGACATCTTTATCGACGTTTTTTTCGCGCGCCAGCGCGTCAACCAATAATAAAACTTCGCGGCTCATGCTTTGCGTCCCTTAAAAACCACCTGCGGCACCAAGCGTGCCTTATCCACATCCGCGAGCGTAAACTCCAACATCGCCGGACCATCCTTACCTTCAAATTCCAACGACAATTTATCGCCCACGGGTTCTTGCAAGATCCCCTGGAACGATTTCCGGTTGTTCGTACCCGGCATCGCCACCATCAGCTTGACGATGATTTCCTGACCTGCGAAACGGACAAAGTCTTCCAGCTTGCGCACCGGACGATCCAGACCCGGGGAAGAAATCTCGAGGCGTTCGTAAGGAACGTTCTCTACCGTCAACACATGCGATAACTGGTGACTCACCGTGGCACAGTCTTCGACCGTGATCGGACCTTTTTCAGCGGCATCGGCGGCGCTGAAATCAATAAAGACGCGCAGCAGTCCGCGCTCGGCACGTTCGACATCAACGAGCTCATAGCCCAGACCTGTAACTGTCTTTTCAATTAATCCCAACTGCTGCAAGAAATTCTCCAGAAATAAGGCCCGTTTTCGGCATGACAGCGCCACATCGGGCGCCTACAACATGCAAAAACACGCATTCAAGTCATATATGGCCCCTTGCGGAGCCATTACAAACGGTTCAACAAAAAAAAAATGGGCATCTGCCCATCTTCTTGTATTTCCCCAACCAGATGAAAGCACTCCCCACCAAACAACCCTGCGGAGAACTTTTATTAGGCTGCAGATTATAACCTCTTATTAACTTCGCCGCAATGCCGCACACGCGGAGCGGCCCGGCTTACAACAGTTACAAGAGCGCGCACCCGCGGCAGATCGGCGGGCGCGCAAGAAGAAACTCTTCCCGATTAACCTTTGCTGCGGCGGCGCGGCATGCCATCCATGCCGCCACGATCCATGCCGCCACGCGGCTGGCCACCGGAACGTTGCCCACCAGCACCACCGCCACCCGTATTGCGGCGCGGACCCGTGTTGGCGAAACCGAAGGCCGTTTGCAGCGGATCGGGCTGGCGCGGACCGCGCTGCGGCGCGCGGCCTTCGCCACCCGGACGGCCTTGACCCTGGCCTGCCGCACGCGGCGGACGACCCTGGCCTTGCGGCGCGCCTTCGAACG
This sequence comes from Janthinobacterium sp. SUN137, assembly GCF_030587265.1. Lineage (NCBI taxonomy): Bacteria > Pseudomonadati > Pseudomonadota > Betaproteobacteria > Burkholderiales > Oxalobacteraceae > Janthinobacterium > Janthinobacterium sp. SUN137. The sequence goes on from NZ_JAPWHZ010000005.1 coordinate 412,849, forward strand.
ATGCCGACGAGCGGGGCTGACCACCCTGGAACGGACCTTGCGGCTGGCCACGGCCAGGACCACGCGCGTCGCCTGGACGGCCGGCGCCGCCTGGGCGACCCTGGCCTTGCGGACGGGCAAACTGGCCTTGCGGCTGGCCACGGCGCGGCACGACCGGGAAAGGATCGGCGTTGCGGTTGCTCACATCGATGCGGTTGCCATTCGGCTCGTCATCGCGGCTGACCTTGCGCGCTTCGCGGCCCTTGGCGGCGCCAGCGGCACGGGGGTCGCCCGATGCCGGCATTTTCTTTTCGATGCCGTAGGCCGTCAGCAGGTCGCGCACGGTGTTTTCATCCATCTCTTCCCAGCGGCCGCGTTTCAGGCCGCTCGGCAGGGTCATGGCGCCGTAGCGGGTACGGATCAGGCGCGAAACGGTCAGGCCGATGGCTTCGAACATGCGGCGCACTTCGCGGTTACGGCCTTCGCCGATCACCACGCGGTACCACTTGTTGATGCCCTCGCCGCCGCCATCGGCGATCTTCGAGAACTGCGCCAGGCCGTCTTCCAGCTCGACGCCGGCCAGCAGCTTCTGGCGCATGCCCTCTTCCAGCTCGCCCAGGGTACGCACGGCGTACTCGCGGTCGATGCCGTAGCGCGGGTGCATCAGGCGGTTTGCCAGGTCACCGGAAGTGGTAAACAGCAGCAAGCCTTCCGTGTTGAAGTCGAGGCGGCCAACGGCCAGCCACTTGCCGGCTTTCATGGTCGGCAAGCGGTCGAATACGGATGGACGGCCGTCCGGGTCATTATGGCTGACGATTTCGCCGGCCGGCTTGTGGTAGACCAATACGCGTGGCGGCTTCTTGCTGACGCGGCGCTGGATCAACTTGCCATTGATGCGCACGTGATCGCTCGGCAGGATGCGCTGGCCGATGTGGGCTGGCTCGCCATTGACGGACACGCGGCCCGAAATGATCAGGTCTTCCATGTCGCGGCGCGAACCGAGACCGGCTTCGGCCAGCACCTTGTGCAGCTTCGGCGCATCGTCGTCGGACGTCAGGTCGCGGCGCACGACGGCTTTCTGTACGCGGCCCGTGCCGCCTTCTTCGCTGTCGAACGCGTCGGAGGTGACGAACGAGAAGACAGCATCAGCGTCGCTGAGCTTGCCCGGCGCAGCCTGGCGGCCCTTGCCCTTCTTGCGGCTCTTGCCGGCATTCTTGCCGGCGCCCGGCACGTCGTTGCGCGGACCGCGCGGCAGGCGCGGGCCGGAGACGAGGTTGCCTTCGGCATCGAACACATCGGCGACAGGCGCGGCAGCTTGCTCGGCGGCAGGGGCGGCCTCGGCTGCCTGCGGCGCTTCGGCGCGCGGCGGCTGGCGCAGGGCGCGCTCCGCCTGCACGCCACGCATCTGGCGCGGACCGCGCGTCGGACGCGCTTCGGCCGGCTTGTCGGCGACGGCTTCCGGCGCCGTTTCAGCGACGGCGGCAGCGGCCTTGGCGGCGGCGCGGGCGCGCGGCGGACGCGGTGCCGGAGCGGCAACCGCCTCGGCAGCCGCTTCGGCGGCGTCGGCCACGGCCTTCAGGGCTGGCTTGGCGCGGGTTTTCTTGGCGGCCGGCGCCGCTTCAGTCTCAGCAGCGGCGACGACGACGGGCGCATCGGCAGCCACGTCGGCTTTCGTGCGGCGCTTCGGCTTGGCAGCGGCGGTGTCGCCTGCAGCGGCGGCAGCGGCCGTATCGGCTTCGATCTGGGCCTTGGTGCGGCGCTTGGGCTTGGCAACGATGGCTTCGTCGCTGGCGGTTACTGTCTCGGGTGTGTTCGGATTATTCATTCTTCGTTTCTTGGCTGTGCTGACCTGGCGCAGCGTCAACCGTTAGTTCTGGCGCAGGGTCGTGAGTGTAGGCTTCGTCCGTGGGCGAAGCATCGGGGCCGGCATCAAGGCTTGCTGTCACATCTACATCTGTCACAGCCGTATTGCTACCTGCACCAAGCTGGGGGACAAGCTCATTGCTTGCCTTGTCAAAATTCTCTTGCAGGGCCGCTTCCAGGGCTTCCAGCCCATTGCCCTGCATTTCACTGATTTGCTGCAACGGCGGCAGCTGGGACAGCGAATGCAAACCCAGGTCATCCAAAAACTGCTTGGTGGTGGCCAGCAAGGCCGGCCGTCCCACCACGTCGCGGTAACCGATGGCATCGACCCAGCCACGGTCTTCCAGCATCTTGATCGTCTGCGAATTGACGGCAACGCCGCGAATCTCCTCGATATCGCCGCGCGTCACCGGCTGGCGATAGGCGATGATGGCCAGGGTTTCCAGGGTCGCCCGCGAATACTTGGGCGGCCGCTCGGGCGTCAGGCGGTCGAGATACATCTTCATTTCCGGGCGGCTTTGAAAGCGCCAACCCGAAGCGAGACTGACGATCTCGATGCCGCGCCCTTCCCACTCATCGCGCAACTCTTCCAGCAATTGCTTGATCGTGTCGGCACCGACGCCGACGCCACGCACGCGACCATTCTCGTCCGCATCGACGAACAGCTTCTTCAAGCTGTGGATCGTCAGCGATTCACGAGCGCACAGCAACGCGGTTTCGAGGACTTTTTTAGCCTCAATTGTATTCATAGCAATTCTGTGCGGATGTGTGTTGCAATTCGTATGCAGAGAAAGAAATCAAAAACGTTCATTTCAACGTAACAGAGGGCAGACATCGATGATGACGCCGTGCTGGGTTACTAGTTGAGGCTGTTTTTCCGACGCCTTGGCCGATGCGCGCAAAGCGGGACTAAAGCGGATGCAGTGAAAGTCCTGCCATCCATGGTGCTGGCCTTAAATAACCAGCAATGAAACGAACTCCGGAGCAGCTGCTTTTCCCGTGGCGACGATGCAGCCAGACGGGAAAGCGACAGTCGTCGTTTCATCCAACGATGCCAATTGTACCTGATAAAAAGCGGAAAAGCGCAAAACCGGGTAAAACACGCGTTTTACCCGGCTCTGGCGCGACATCCCGCCCGCTGCCAACATCACAGGGAGGCGAGTTTCTCCGAGAGAATGGCCGATGCGCCCAGGAAAGCTGGGTACTGCGCCGTGATGACGAAGGTCGGCACTTGCGAGACATAATTGGCGAAGCGGCCCTTGCGCTCGAAGCGGGCGCGGAAGCCGGAGCGGTCGAAACGCGCGCCCAGGCGCGGCACGATGCCGCCGCCGATATAGATGCCGCCCAGCGCACCCAGGGTGACGGCGACGTTGCCCGCCACGGTGCCCAGCATGCAGCAGAACGCTTCGATGACGTCGTCGCACAGCTGGGATTCGCCAGCCAGCGCGCGGCGCGTGATTTCCGCCGCCGGCAAGTCTTCCGCCGGCACGCCCGCGCGGTCGGCCAGGGCGCGGTAGATCAATTCCAGGCCATCGCCGGAAATCAGGCGCTCGGCCGAGACATGCTCGTATTCGCGCCAGGCGAATTGCAGAATGCTCACTTCCGTTTCATTGAACGGCGCGAAGCTGACGTGGCCGCCTTCGCTTTGCAGGGCGATCCAGCCGCCATGCGAAGGAATCAGGCCCGATACGCCCAGGCCCGTGCCGGCGCCGATCAGGCCGATGGCCGTGTTCGGACGGGCCGTGCCCGCGCCCACCTGGTGCTTTTGCTCGTTGGACAACTGCGGCAAGGCGCGCGCCAGGGCCGTGAAATCGTTGACCACGTCCAGGGTCGTGAAACCGCACTCTTCGCGCATGGCGCGGATCGAGAACGACCAGTGGTGGTTCGTCATGCTGAGGAAATCGCCGTCGACCGGATTGGCGATGGCGATCACGGCATGGCGCACGGCTTGCCCGCCGGCCGCGGCAATGTGCGGCAGGGCCAGGTAGGCTTGCAGGGCGGCGGACAGGCTCGGGTAATCGGCACAGGGCAACACTTCCACCAGGGTGATGTGGCCGGCGGCCACTTCCAGGGCGAAACGGGCATTGGTGCCGCCCACGTCGGCCAGCAGGCGCGGTCCATCGGCGAAGGCGGAAGTCGGCAGTACGGGAGAAGACGAAGCGCTCATGATTTTAAATGATGAAGTGGGACGCATGGGACGCCAAGCTTAAAGGATGAATGCGCCCGGAGGCAAGCAAAGTTTGTAGTTTAAGTACATCAAAACAAGCCTTTATTGGTAGTTCCACTCCAAATGCAACAGGCAGCGCCAAAATTGCTTAGAAACAATGATTTATAGTAAGTACTTGCACTCGTCAGGCACGCGAAAAGCATGCTGCACAGCAGCAGGAATCGGCTTGAAAACAGAGTATGCCGGAGTTTGCGCAAAGCCGCTTGGTACGCGACGCCGCTGGTGCGGCGCTACCGTCCTGGCCGCGCCGCAAAGGTGTTTTCGTATTATTACTACCGGTTTTTACTGCGGGCTTTATTGCCAGCCTGGCGTGCCGGCGGCAACCCGGATCAGGAGGGCAAGCCTTCGCCCAGCAGGCTGGCGGGCGCCGGCTGGTCCGAGCGGTAGGCGGCATTCCACGCATCGAGGCCGCCATGCAGGGGCTTGGCCCGGTGGAAGCCGTGCTGGTGCAGCAGCTTGGCCACTTGCGCGGCCGTCACGTCGTTGGGGCAGCTGCAATACACGATGATGTGGCGGTCCTTGTCCATGGCGATCATGGCGGGCACCGGTTCCTTGCCATTGAAGAACAAGGCGCCCGGCACGGCCGGTTCCAGCGCCTGCGCCGTGGCGCTGCGCGCGTCGACCATCAGCGGCTCTTCGCCCTGCTCTATGAGTTCAAGCAATTCATCGATGCCGATGCGCTCGATCTGCAAGGCCTGGCGGAAACGCCGGCGTTCGAGGAATTTGTACAGCAGGAACAAGCCCAGCAAGGTGGCCAGCATCAGCAAGGCCGTGCTGCCCATGGTGCTGAGCAAGTCGAGCACCTGCTGCACGCTGGCATGGAAAATCACGCCGACGACGATGCCCGTGCCGGTCCACAGCAAGGCGCCCAGGCCCGCGTACAGGAAAAACAGGCCCGGCGGCGTGCCCAGCGCGCCCGACATGGGCGCGGCCACGGTATTGAATCCCGGCACGAACTTGGAGACGATCAGGGCCTTCGGGCCCCAGCGCTTGAATTTGTCTTCCGTCTGGCTCACGCAGTAATCGGGCGACAGCGAGATGCGGCACAGCAACCGCAGGATGCGCTTGCCGAAATGGCGGCCCGCGCGGAACCACGTGAAGTCGCTGATCAGGCAAGCGCTGAGCGCGGCGGCCAGCACTAGTCCCCCATTCATGTCGCCATCGACGGCCAGCGCCCCCGCCACCACGAGGATGGGAAAGGCGGGAATCGGCAGGCCGAGCTGCTCCACCAGCACGATGCCAAAGACAATCAGGACACCGTAATGTTCGAGCAGGTAAATGAGGTTGGGCATGGCCGCTATCTTACCGTAAAAAGCCCGACCTAAACGTCGGACATAACCGTAGCGAGCGGCAGTGATTTGTGGCTAAGAAGCGCAACCGTGCTTGAGCACGGCGAGCATCGCAGGCCGCAAAGCGCGACGCGCAGCAGGTTTTGACAGACGTTATATTTGCACGCCCTTCGGTATGGCGCTTAGTAACGTGCGCGTGTACGGATGCACGGGATTGCGGTACAGCTCATCCGAATCGGCCAGTTCCACCACTTGCCCCTTGTGCATCACCATCACCTGGTCGGCGATGTATTTGACGACGGACAAATCGTGCGAGATGAAGATGTACGACAATCCGAATTCATCCTGCAAATCCTGCAGCAAGTTCAATACCTGCGCCTGCACCGACACGTCCAGCGCCGACACGGATTCGTCGCAGACGAGAATTTCCGGCTGCATCGTCAGGCAGCGGGCAATGGCGATGCGCTGGCGTTGTCCACCGGAAAACTCGTGCGGATAGCGGTGGAAAGCCTGCTCCGGCAAGCCGACTTTATCGAGCAGCCAGTAGGCCTTGGCGATGCGTTCCTGGTCCGTCGCGCCGATCTTGTGGATGCGCATGGGTTCCAGCAGGATCTGTCCCACCGTGAAGCGGGGGTTCAGGGAGGCATATGGATTCTGGAAGATGATCTGGATGCGGCGTTTATACGGCAAATACTCCTTGTTCGGCATGGCGATCAGGTCCTTGCCGTGGAACATGGCCGTGCCGCCCGTCGCCTGGTGCAGGCGCAGCAAGGTCAAGCCCACCGTCGTCTTGCCGGAACCGGACTCGCCCACCACGCCCAGCGTTTTTCCGCGTGGCAAGGTGAACGACACGTCCTTGACGGCCTGGAATTCGCGCTTGCCGAACAAGCCCTCGCGCGTATAAAAGCTTTTGCTCAGATTATTTACCACCAGCACGGGTTCGTCGCCCGGCGTGTAGCCGCGCGTGCGCTGCTTCACCTCGATGCCGGGACCCGCCTTGCCATCCATATAATCGGCGATGACGGGCAGGCGCCAAGGGCGCTCGTCCAGGGACGGACGGCAATGCAGCAGCGCTTTCGTATAACTGTCTTGCGGCGCTTCAAACACTTGCCGCACGTCCCCCGTCTCGCGCACTTCGCCGTGGCGCATGACGATCACCTGGTCGGCAATCTCTCCCACCAGGCCCAGGTCATGGGTAATGAAGAGCACGGACATCTGGTGTTTCTTTTGCAACGCCGCGATGAGGTCCATGATCTGCTTCTGGATCGTCACGTCCAGCGCCGTCGTCGGTTCATCCGCGATCAAGAGCTTCGGTTCGCAGGCGATGGCCATGGCGATCATCACGCGCTGCTGCTGGCCGCCCGACATCTGGCTCGGGTAGGCGTCGATTTTCGTGGCAGGGTCGGGTATGCCCACTTCCTCGAGCAGCGCCAGGGTGCGCGCCCGCGCCTGCTTGCGGTTCATGCCCATGTGCTGGCGCAACACTTCGGCGATCTGGAAACCCACAGTAAACACGGGGTTCAGGGACGACATCGGCTCCTGGAAGATCATCGAGATATCCTTGCCGCACATAGTGCGCCGCTCGGCGATCGACAGTTGCAGCAAGTCGAGCCCGCCGAAGTGGATGCTGGATCCGGGGTCGATGATGGTGTTATCCGGCGGCAACAAGCCCATCACGGCCAGGGAGCTGACGGACTTGCCGCTGCCCGATTCGCCCACCAGCGCGACGGTGCTGTTGCGCGGCACGTTGAACGAGATGCCCTTGACGGCTTCGAACGTGGTCTTCTTGTCCAGGCGGAAGGTGACGCGCAGGTCGCGCACTTCCAACAGGTTATTCTGGTCCATGAGCAACTCCTATTTCACTTTGGGGTCGAGCGCATCGCGCAAGGCATCGGTAAACAGCGAGAACGCCGTCACCAGCACGGCCATCGCCGTGGCGGCGGCGGTCAGCTGCCACCATTTGCCCAGGATCAGTTCATTTTGTGCCTCGTTGAGCATGCTGCCCCACGAGACGGTGCCCACCGGCACGCCAAAGCCGAGGAAACTCAGGATCACTTCCGCCTTGATGAAGCCCACCACGAGGATGGACATTTGCACCAAGGCAACGTGGCTGACGTTCGGGAAGATGTGGGAAAACATCTTGCGCCAGTGCGAGGCGCCGATGGCGTCGGCCGCCATCACGTATTCGCGCGCCTTGTGCTTGATGTATTCGGCGCGGATCAAGCGGTACGGCCCCGTCCAGCCCGTCAAGCCCAGGATCAGCACGATGGTCAGCACGCCCTTCTGTTGCAGCACCGCCGCCACCGTCAAAATCATCAGGATGGAAGGAATCGACGTGAAGATGCTGTAGAACCAGTTGAAGAAGTCATCGACGATGCCGCCGAAGTAGCCGGACACGGCGCCAAAGAGCGTGCCCAGCACGACGGCCAGCAAGGCCGCCACCAGGCCCACGACGATCGACGTCTCGCCGCCCTTGACGGTTTTCTGCAGGATATCGTGGCCCCACTTGTCGGCGCCGAACGGCAAGGTTGCCGCCTTGTGCGTGACGAGTTTCTTGGCCTTGCCCATGCCGGCACGCAAGGCCGTCAAGTCGTCGGCCAGCGGGTCCGCGACGCCGTACATTTCCACGCCAGCCGATGGGTTGCTGCCCATCTGGGCACGCAGTTCGGCGATATCGTCGGCCAGCGGGTCGAGCACGTTGACGGGTGTCGGCGCGCTGCGCTCGTCCGTCACGGGCATGGCGCCATCGGCGGCGACGTCCTTGTCGGCGCCGACAAACGTGGGCGGCGCGTAGCTGACGGCCACTTCGTCTTCCCAGTTCGAAGCCACCAAGCCGCTGGCGGAAGCCAGCACCAGCAGGAAAAAGGCGCCGACCACGGCCAGCGATACCATTGCAATCTTGTCGCCGCGCAAACGGCGCCACGCCAGGGCCCACAGGCCGGGCGATGTATGAGGTTTCGACATCGTCTCTTTCTACTTCAGTTGTACGCGAGGATCGACCGCCTGGTACAGCAGGTCGGTGAGCAGGTTGAAGAGCATGGTGGCGGCGGCGACATACACGGTGATCGCCTTGATCACCGGAAAGTCGCTGCGCTCGACAGCCAAAATCACTTCACGCCCGATGCCGGGGATGCCGAAGAAGCGCTCGAGCAGGAAAGCGCCGATCAGCAGGGCCGGCAAGTTCGACATCACATAGGTAATGATGGGGATGCCGGCGTTGCGCAGCACGTGGACCCACATGATGCGGCCTTCCTTCAAGCCCTTGGCGCGCGCCGTGCGCACGTAATCCTGGTTGGCCTCGTCCAGCACGAAAGTGCGGAACAGGCGCAGGGTCGGCGCAATCGATACGGCCAGGCCGATCAGGATAGGCAAGGTCGAATAGCGCAGCAGGTTTTCCCAGAAGCTGTCGCCCCAGCCCTGCACGGGGAACAGGCCCAGCTTGTAGGCAAAGCCGTACTGGAAGACGATGATGTAGACGAGGATGGAAATCGACATGCCCACCGTGCAGGCGATCATGACGGCGCGGTCCGTCAGCGAACCGCGCACAAACGCGATGGCCAGCGCCAGCGCCACGCCAAAAAACGTTTCCAGCACGGTCAGCGGGATCAGCACCATCATCGACGGCCCCAGGCGCGAGGTGATGATGTGCGACACGGATTCCCCCGTCGCCCAGCTCTGGCCGAAGTCGAACGTGACGATCTGCTTGATGAAGATCCACAGTTGCACGTAGTACGGCTGGTCGACGCCCAGCTGGCGGCGGATGTTGGCGATGCTTTCCGCACTCGACATCTTGCCGGCCAGGATGTAGGCGGGGTCGCCGCCCACCCAGTTGAACAGGATAAACACCAGCAGGACGACGCCCAGCATGGTGGGCAGCATCTGCCACAAGCGGCGCAGGATATAAGCAAACATAATGATTCCTTGTTGTTATAAGCTGCGCTTATTTTTTAGCGGAATCGGCAACGGGCGCCACCGGCGTGCCCGTGCTGTCGATATCCATGTACGCCCATTCCTGGAACAGGATCGGGTGCTTCTTGTAGCCCTGCACCGACTTTTGCGCCAGCATGTTGCGGTAGCGCGCGTAGCCGATCAGGGCGCCCGCATTGACTTCCAGGCGGCGCGCCATCTTGTGGAACAGCTCGTCGCGCTCGGGGCTGGCCGGCATGGCCTGGCTGGCGGCGTACCATTTATCGTACTCGGGGTCCTGGTAGCAGCCATTGTTGTTCTGGTGGGTGTTCGGGCCATAGAACAGCTGCATGAAGTTGTCGCCGTCCGGATAATCGGCCAACCAGGGCGCCGTGCGCGTCTGCATCTTGCACTGCTTTTCCGTCTTCAAAATGTCGGAAAAGATCATGCGGTCGTTTTCCATGCGGATGCCCAGCGAGTTGTAGGTCTTGCGCCACATTTCCGCCTGCAGCACGCCATTGGCTTCGTTGCGCGAAGCATAGCGGATCAGGAGCGGCTTGCCGTCCGGTAAAGTGCGCCAGCCGTCGGCGCCCTTCTTGTAGCCAAATTTATCCAGCAATTTATTGGCCAGCACGGGATCGTATTGCAGCAGGCTCTTGTAGTGGGGATCGTAGCCGACGACGCCAGGCGGAATCGGATAGTCGAGGCGCTTGGCCTGGCCATTCCAGATGATGCGGATTTCTTCATCGATATTGTGCGCCATGGCAATGGCACGGCGCAGCGCGATCTTTTCCTTGCTGAAGCCGCCGAGGGTGGGGTCTTCCATGTTCCAGTAGTAATAGCTGATCTCCGGGTCCAGCAAGCGCGACAGTTGCACGCCCTTCTCAGCCAGTTCGGGACGCAGCTTGCCGTTCAGCAATGCTTTCGGCGCCAGCGGGCCGTCGAGCCAAAACACGTCCGTGCCGCCGCTCTGGAAGGACAGCCAGCGCGACTGGTCTTCGATCATCACGGAAATTTCGATGCGGTCGATAGCGGGAATGCGTTTCCCCTGCATCTGGCGCACGATGCGCTGGTCGTCCGGATCGTCGCCAGCCATGAAATTCCACGTTTCCGGCAAGTGCTGCGGGTTGCGGTTGAGGACGATGCGGTTGCCGCGCGTCCATTCACCGAGCGTGTAGTAACCGGTGCCGACGGGATTCGAACCCACTTCGCCCTTCACGTCGCCGTACTTGTCCACCACTTCGCGCGCCACGGCGGCCGTCGGCACGTAGGCGAGGATCATGGGGAAGTTGAAATCCGTCTTGGTCAGCGTGATGCGCAAGGTGTACGGATCGAGAATTTCCAGGCCGGCCACCTTCTTGTTGAAGTCCAGCTTGTTCGCCTTGGCCGCTTCCTTGGCCAGGTCGTCCAGCCCCACTACCTTGCCTTCGAACAGCCAGCTGTGCGGCGAAGCGAGGCGCGGGTCGAACAAGCGTTTCCACGAATACACGTAATCGGCCATCGTCAGTTCGCGGCGCTTGCCGCCGAACGCGGCGTCCGGCGTGAACAGGATGCCTTTTTTCAGGCGGATGGTGTAGGTCTTGCCGTCGGCGGACACTTCCGGCATGGCGGCGGCCGCGCCGGGCACCACCTTGACGGGGCGCGCCAGGTAATCATAGGTGTACAGGGTGTCGAAGACGGCCTGCGTGATGTGGTTCGAATACAGGTCGCGCGCGGTGGCCGGATCGAAGCCCGTCTCGGCGGCCGGCAAGATATAGCGCAAGGTTTTGACCGGCGCGGCCGCGGCGCTGGGGGCATCGGCGGCAACGGCCGCCAGCGGCAGGGTGGCCAGGCAGGCGAGCAGCGCCACGCGCCGCATCCATGGTGACTTCATGTAATACCCTTCATCTCGATTATCTGTCGCACCGTATTGGTGCGCTTGTACTGGCTTCCCCCTGGGATACAGGATTCCACCGCCAAAACCAGTCCATCCTCGCAAGATCTATGCCTTGTTTTCCGCCAGTCGCGCCGCTGTCCTGGCGAGCTGGAAAAAGGCGTAACGATAACGCATATTCTGTTCGCCGGGCAAAAAGCCGCAGCATGCGTGCAACGCGCGGCAAGGTCCGCTCGCGGCGTTGCGAACATTTTCCGCAACGCAACATAGCCGGATCGGCGCCACAAAAAAACGTATTGGTAGAAACCCTTACGTCCACGAATGAGCGCCATTTCAATACGCCGGCGGAAAGCATATATCGCAGCGCAGCATTAAAAAAATGCCATTTTAAAAACATCGCAATATTGGAAAAAACACTGTTGTTTCCATGCTGAAAGGTCACATCCCAACGTTGACAAGCTTTCTCGGCAAGTGGTCTTATCAATCACGGCAACTCACAGTCTGCCGTTTGACCCACAGCGATTGCCGACGCAGCAATCTTTTTTAGCTTAGCGAGGTTGTGTCGCAAACCGACCAGCCGAACTTACTTTCGGAGTTTTGAGAATGATGATGGAAACAGTTATGTCCCGCTCCGTACGCCTGATCTTTTCAGGTAGCGTAGCAGCGGTCAGCCTTGGCATGATGGCTGTGCCGGCAATGGCGCAAGATGCCAATGTACAACGTGTGGAAATTACCGGATCGAGCATCAAACGGGCCACGGCCGAGACCGCGTCACCGGTACAGGTCATCAGCCGTGACGACCTGATGAAGTCGGGCAAGGCCACCGTGGCCGAATACCTGCAAACCCTGACCGCCGATGGCGCGGGTTCCTTGCCGACGGGTTTCGGCAACGGCTTTGCCGCCGGTTCCACGGCCATCTCGCTGCGCGGCCTGGGCGCCACCTCGACCCTGGTCTTGCTGAACGGCCGCCGCATGGCGCCGTTCGCGCGTGCCGATGACGGCCAGAAAAGCTTCACCGACCTGTCGACGGTGCCGATGCAGATCGTCGAACGCATCGAGATCCTCAAGGACGGCGCCTCGTCCACCTACGGCGCGGACGCCATCGCCGGCGTCGTCAACATCATCCTGCGCAAGGACTTCGAAGGCCTGACCCTGAAAGGCGACACGGGCATTTCCGGCGACAGCGACGCCAAACAGCACCGCGCCTCGCTGACCTTCGGCAAGGGCAACCTGGACACGGATAAATACAACTTTGTCGTCAATGCCGAATACACCAAATCGGACATGCTGATGAACAATGAGCGCTCCGGCCGCAAATGGATAGGCAAGGCCGACCTGCGTCCGTATGGCTACGCGATCAACACCCAGTTCGCCGGCGGCTACATCAACGGCACCAACGATGCGAATGCCTCGCCCACGGGCCTGATCCGCGATCCCGTCACCAACAACTATGTGTCGCTGCCAGGCTGCTCCTCCTTGTCCGTATCTTCGCCGCAAGATCCGAAAGGCGGCTGTTTGTGGCACCATGACCAGTTCCGCTCGATGCAGCCGAAGATCGAATCGGTCAACCTGTACACGCGCGGCACCTGGCAAGTCAATGCCGACACCCAGGTGTATGCGGAAGCGGGCTACTCGAAGCGCGACACGGCGTTTACGCTGATACCGCCATCGGTCACGCCCACCGTTGCCTTCCCGCCCAACGCCGGCAACAAGGCGGGCGTCATCAACTACGGTACCGGCGCCGGCACCAGCATCATGTTGGCCGCCAACCATCCGCAAAACCCATATGGCGTGCCGGTGCGCGTGCGCTACCAGGCTTTCGACGTGGGCGCCAGCACGCGCCAGGCGAATAACGAGTTCAACCGCATCGTGCTTGGCGTCAAGGGCAATGCCATGGGCTGGGATTACGATGCCGGCTACACGCATTCGGAATCGAAACTGCACCTCGATTACAGCAACATGCTGAACATGGCCGTCGTCAAGGCAGCCCTGGGCGATTCCAGCCCCAAAAACCCGTATTTCCCATACTACATCGGTGCGCAGGCAAACAAGAATCCGGCCTCGCTGTACGCGGCCATGGTGACCAACGCCACCTCCGATTCCACGACCAAGCTCGACATCATCGACTTCAAGGCATCGCGCGAGCTGATGCAGTTGCCGGGCGGCGCCCTGGGCCTGGCCGTGGGTGCGGAGCACCGCCGCGACAAGCTCGACAATCCCTCCCTGACGGGCACGGAAGACGGTTCCATCAACGCCAGCTATGTGGCCGCCAAGGGCGACAGCAAGGTGTCGGCCGTGTTCCTGGAAGTGCTGGCGCCCGTGATCAAGACGGTCGAACTGTCCGGCGCCTTGCGTTACGACAAATACGACCGTTTCTCGTCGACGACGCCGAAACTGGGCGCCAAGTGGACGCCGGTCAAAACCTTCGCCGTGCGCGGCACGTATTCGGAAGGCTTCCGCGCACCGGGTCCGGCCGAAAGCAACGCCGATTCGCAATCGACGGGCACCTCGACAGTGACCGATCCCGTGCGCTGCCCAGGCGGCAACCGCCTGCCGGGTGCCAATGCCAGCGACTGCGAATTGCAAGTGGCGGCCGTCAAGGTCGGCGACCCGAACCTGAAGCCGGAAAAGTCCAAGGGCTATACGCTGGGCATCGTGTGGGATCCGTTCAACGATACCAGCCTGTCGCTCGATGGCTGGAAGATCAAGCGTGAAAACGAAATCAATCCGCTGCCGTACAACGAAGCGGCCGCCCTGCCGACGGCCATCCGTTCCGACAACAACCTGACCATCAACGGCGTCGTCACGCCAAACACGGGCACCTTGCTGATCACCAAGGCGCCGTACCGCAACTCCAGCTACACGGAGATCAAGGGTATCGACCTGGACATCAAGCAGCGCGTGCGCCTGGGCGACTACGGCCGCGCCACGTTCGGCCTGACCTGGACCCACATCGCATCGTGGGTGCGGGCCGAGTCGGCCACCGTGCGCTACCAGTTCGCCGGCACGCACGGCAACTGCGATACGTCCAACTGCGCCGGCACGCCGAAGGACAAGATCAACCTCACCGGCTCGTGGGACCTGGGCAACTGGAACGTCAGCGGCGTGCTGAACTACCGTTCGGATATGAAAAATATCAAGTTCGAAGGCGACCCTTGCGCCTCCAAACTGGCGAACGGCACGCCGGCGCCGAACGGTTGCAAGCTCGCCTCGTTCACCACGCTCGACCTGTCCTCCCGCTGGAACGTCAACAAACAGTTGCAATTGTTTGCTTCGATCAACAACGTGACCGACAAGATCGCGCCGCTCGACCCGCTGACCTATGGCGGCATGAGCTACAACCCGATGGACGCCAGCGGCGCCATCGGCCGTTACTTCAAACTGGGCGCCAGCTACAAGTTCTTCTAAGCGTCCGCTCAGGCTGCCACGCACAGCCTGAACATCCGGCAGGCACAAGTCACTATCGCCATGCCATCCACACCAACGCCCGCTGCACTGCAGCGAGCGTTTTTTTATTTTGCGCACGAGGGGGATGGCAGCCTCGTCAAAAATGCGGCACAAAATGCACCTTCTTTGTTCTAAATCAGTACCTCTGATGCACTGCGTTGTTTAGGCACACAAACCTGTTTGCCACGTTGACAAAAACTTTTGCAGCTCATTACAGTGAATCTCTTGAAAAGATATAAATACTTTTCAATGTTCTCGGTGCGCCAACCAGCGCGGCCGTTCTTGCCCTTCTAGCCAACCGCTTTTCCAGGAGTCTTGAACATGATCAGAGAAACACGCTTGTCCCGTTCCATCCGTTTGATCTGCGCCAGCGGCCTTGCCGCCGGCCTGCTCAGCCAGCAGGTGCTGGCGCAAGAAGTCAGCGATACCAGCAGCATGCAACGCGTCGAAGTCACCGGTTCCTCCATCAAACGCCTCGTCTCGGAAACGGCGACGCCCTTGTCCATCTTCAAGGCCGAGGATTTTGCCAAACAGGGCTTGACGACGGCCCAGGAAGTGCTCAGCAAGATCCCCTCGAATGCATCGAGCATGGGCAGCGGCAATGCCGTCGGCGGCAATACCAGCGGCTTGCCCACGGGCGGCCAGGCCAGTGCCGACTTGCGCGGCCTGGGCGGCGACAAGACCCTGGTCCTGCTCAACGGCCGGCGCATCGCCAACCATCCGTATGACGGCGCCAGCGTCGACCTGAACATCATCCCCATCGCCGCCCTGGAACGGGTCGAAGTGCTGCGCGACGGCGCCTCGGCCATCTACGGCACGGACGCCATCGGCGGCGTCATCAACTTCATCACGAAGCGCTCCGTCAACGTCACGAATATCACCGCCGAGGTCGTCGCGCCAGAACACAAGGGCGCAGGCGAGCACCGCATCAACCTGTCGACGGGTTTCGGCAAGCTCGACACGGACGGCTACAATATTTTCGGCGTGGTCGACTACCACAAGCAAAATGTGCTCACGTCGCAGGACCGCGATTTTTCCAAGACCGGCATCATTCCCGAGCGGGGCCTGTCGCTCACCAGCGGCACCACCTTCCCCGGCAACTACTTCGATGCGGCGGCCAACGGCGGCAAGGGCCTGGCCGGCAATCCGTACGCGGCCAGCGGCTGTCTGCCGCCGCTGTCGGTGGCGGCCGCCAACGGCACTTGCCGCCAGGATTACACGCGCCAGATCGACGATCTGCCCGCGCAGGAGCAAGTGGCCTTCTTCGGCAAGGGCGCCTTCAAGCTCAGTGGCGGCCACCTGGCCACGGTGGAATATCTGCATTCGGAAAACAAGGTGAAGGCACGCACGGCGCCGCCGCCGCAAACGGGCTTGATCTTGCCCATTAGCAGCAAATATTATCCGGGCAATGCGGGCGGCGTGCCGGCGCAGCCGGGCTTGTCGGGCCAGCCGCTGAGCGTCAACTGGCGCCCCGTGGAAGCGGGCCAGCGGCAGATCGATTCGGACGGCAAGGCGGACCGCCTGGTGCTGGCTCTCGAAGGCGAACTGGCCGGCTGGGATTACAAGACGGGGCTGAGCCACGCGATCAGCAAATCGTCGGAGAAATTTACGGGTGGCTATGTGCAGGATGCCTCGTTCGCCGCCGGCGTGCTCAATGGCATCCTGAACCCGTTTGGCGTGCAGGATGCGGCCGGCAAGGCTTATCTGGACAGCACCGCCCTGCGCGGCGAAGTGCAGAACGCCAAGGTCACCACCACGGGCTTCGACCTCAAGGGCAGCCGCGACCTGATGCAACTGGCCGGCGGCCCGCTGGCGATCGCGCTCGGCGGCGAAGTACGGCGCGAAAAGGCCGACTTCAACGTGAACCGCGACATCGCCGGCCAGGCCACCAGTTCAGGCCTGTCCGGCTCGCTGTCGAAGAGCGGTTCACGCACGATCCAGGCCGTCTTCGGCGAAGTTAACTTGCCGCTGATCAAGGACCTGGAAGTGCAGCTGGCCGCCCGCTTCGACCATTACAGCGACGTGGGCAGCACCACCAATCCGAAGCTGGCCCTGCGCTACCAGGCCAGCAGCGCGCTGGTGCTGCGCGGCTCGGCCAGCACGGGTTTCCGCGCGCCCACGCTGTTTGAAAAGAATGCGCCGCCGTCGAAGAACGATACCAACGACTCCTACGACGACCCGATCCTGTGCCCCGGAGGCGTGCCGCAGCCGGGGGCCAATCCCCTGCGCGATTGCGACTTGCAGCAATTCAAGCTGCAGGGCGGCAATGAAAAGCTGAAACCGGAAAAATCCACCACCTTCGCCTTTGGCCTGGTGCTCGAACCCATCAAGGAAGTCACCGTCGCCGTCGATTACTGGAACATCCATTTGAAGGACAAGATTTCGTCCCTGCCCGAACAATCGATCTACGGCAACTATGAAAAATACAAGGCCTTGTTCCTGCGCAATCCCGACGGTTCGCCCTACGCCATCCTCGACCTGAACGACAACCTCGGTGAAGTGAAGACCGACGGCATCGACGTCAGCCTGAATGCGCGCCTGGGACGCGGCGCGTATGGCGATTTCAGCGTGTCGGTCGACGGCACCTGGACCCACAAGTATGACTACCAGAACGAGCGCGGCGGCGAATTCATCGCCAACGTGGGCCGCTACGCGGACAACAATCCCGTCTTCCGCTGGAAGCATACGGCCGCGCTGAACTGGCGCATGGGCAACTGGGGCGCCACCCTGTCGCAATCGTTCAAGTCCGGCTACACGGATCAGAACCAGGTGGATCCGCAGTACCGCCACGATGTGCCGTCCTACAGCCTGCTGGGACTGTCGGGCAGCTATGCGTGGAAGGGCTTGCTGCTGACTGCCGGCGTGAAAAACCTGCTGGACAAGGAACCGCCGTTCTCGAACCAGGGCACCCTGTTCCAGAAAGGCTATGACCCGCGTTACACGGACCCGGTCGGGCGCGCCTGGTACTTGCGCGGCAGCTATACGTTTTAAGGGGAAATGGCGGGAAACGCGATCAGACGGGCAGCGCTGGCAAGCATTTGCCAGCGGGAGCAAAGACGGCGCCATCAGCGATGATGTGCGCCGTTTTATTTTACGCATCTGAGCACGCCTGACAAGGGTTCACGATACTTTATTGCTGAAGGATTATAAAAAAAACAGGAAAATGTTGCATTTCATCCAAAAAGTCCGCACGAAATTGACAATCTGAATCGTGAATGTTTTGATGAGGCCCAAGAAAATTTACAGAATTTTCGTTGGTCAATTTTGAAATAAGCAAATAAATTGTCAGCAAGCAACATGTTATTTCAAAATAAATGCCATCTTTATCACAATAACAAGGAATTTCAGATGATGATAGAAAATGTAATATCGCGGTCGCTGCGCCTGATGTTTGCAGGCGGCATGGCCCTGAGCATGCATGCAGCGTATGCACAGGAAACAACAGATGGCACCATGCAGCGCGTGGAAGTCACGGGTTCGAGCATCAAGCGCATCGCTTCCGAAGCGTCGCTGCCGGTTCAGTCGTTCAACCAGAAAGACATCAAGAAAACCGGCGTTACCACGGTTACCGATTTCATCCAGCAAATTCCTGCGATGCAGGGCTTCTCCGTGGCCGCCGATTCGGTGGGCGGCGGCGGCGGTGGCGTCACCACGGCCTCGATCCACGATATCGGCGCAGCCTACACGCTGGTGCTGCTGAACGGCCGCCGCTTGGCGCCATCCAATTCCGGCACCACCATCGACCTGAATTCGATCCCCCTGTCGGCCATCGAGCGCGTGGAAGTGCTGACGGACGGCGCCTCGGCCCTGTATGGCGCCGACGCCATCGCCGGCGTGGTCAACTTCATCTTGAAAAAAGGCACATCGCCGCTGGAAATCAATGCCAAGTACTCGCGCCCTGAAGAAAAAGGCGGCGCCAGCAATTCGATTTCGATCAGCAAGGGTTTCGGCGATATCGACGAAGACGGCTACAGCATCTTCGTGTCGGCCAGCCACGACGAACAAAAATCGCTGAAAGCATCGCAGCGCAGCTTCGCGAAAAGCGGCATCATCAATTTCAACGATCCGAAGACCGGCAAGGCGCTGCAATTCATCAACGGTTCCTCGCGTTCGTCGGCAGCCAATGCCGCTGCCACCTACAACCGTACCGATGCAAACGGCAATGTGGTGATCAACCCGGAAACCAACAAACCGTTCGTCGATACCGTCAACCTGGCCAATCCGTATGCACTGGCCCATGGCGGCAAGTGCGCGCCTGGCAATATGGACTTCTACGGCGATGGCAACTGCTATTTCGACTCGCCGTCGACCATTGAAATCAATCCCGAATCGAAGCGCGACTCGCTGTTCAGTTCGGGTACCGTGAAGCTGGGCAAAACCGGCTGGCAAGGTTTCTACGACTTTGCTTACACCGAAGCGAGCATCAAGGCCAGCATCGCGCCGTACCCGGCCGATTTCTCCATTTCCCCGAACTCGCCCCTGTTCAGCAAGTACCTGGCTTCGCAGTTGAGCCCGTCGCAACTGGCCAATGCCGTGAGCGGCGTCGCCAAGTACCGCCTGTCCGAAATGGGTAACCGCGTGTACGACTACGGCAACAAGGCGACCCACCTCGTCGGTGGCGTGGAAGGCAGTGCATTCGGCTGGGATATCAACACGGCCGTGACGTACTCGAAAAACAAGCAGACGCAGGACTACGTCAGCGGCTTCCCGCTGTCCGACAAGTTCAACGCCCTGCTCGACGCCGGCACTATCGACCCGTTCGCCTACCCCGTGGGCGCCATGCCGGACGCCATGCGCCAGGCCCTGCTCGGCACTGGCTTCAGCGGCACCTACAACACGCAAACCGTGGAAATGAAGGGCGTCGACGGCCGCGCTTCGCGCCCTGTGTTCTCGCTGCCGGGCGGCACCGCCATGCTGGGCGTGGGCGCCGATTACCGCAACACCTCGTTCAAGATGCAACAGGCGGATGTCGCCAAGCAGGCGCAAATCCTGTTTGACAATGCGCAAGTCGACAGCGAATACGCACGCGACAACGCGGGCGCCTATGCCGAGCTGATGCTGCCGATTTCGAAAAAACTGGAAGTGACCGGCTCGGTGCGTTATGACCAGATCGGCGCCATCGACGACAAGCTGACGGGCAAGACGGTAGGCAAGAAAGAAAACGCCACCACCTGGAAAATCAGCGGCAAGTATTCCGCGACCAAGAGCCTGATGTTCCGCGCCGCTGCCGGCACCGGATTCCGCGCCGCCAGCATGCAGGAAATCGCCGGACCGCTGGAAGACTGGGGCGTCACGGGCGGTACCTACCAATGCCCATTGACGGCGGCAAACGGCATGGGCGGTCACCCGCTGGCCAGCTATTGCAGTGGCGTTGGACGCCAGCAATTCGAAGCCTTCCAGGGCGGCAATCCTGAGCTGAAGCCGGAAACGTCGAAGCAATGGAGCATCGGTACCGTGTTCGAGCCGATCGACAGCCTGTCGATGTCGTTCGACCTGTGGAACGTGGAAATCCGCGACCAGGTCACGGCAGTCTCCGAAGGCTTGATCTTCAACAATCCAGCCAAGTACGCCAACCTGTTCACCACCAAGCACATCACCTCGACAGGCCTCGACGTGCTGGCCATCAAACTGCTGCCGATTAACATCGGCAAGGTGGAAAACCGCGGTATCGACTACGACTTCACCCACAAGATGAAGTTGCTGGACGGCCGCCTGACGAGCCGCCTGATGGGTACCTACCTGCTGCGTTCGCGCTACACGACGCCGGGCACCGATGATCAGTGGGAAACCAGCCTGAATCGCTACGGTTCGAACGACAAGGTCAGCTTCCGCAACATCATCCGCGCCACCACCTCGTATGAGACGGCCAAGTTCACGCATACGCTGAGCGCCAGCTACCGCAATGGCTACACGGACAAGGAACAGACGGTCGACGATTGCGCCGTGATCGTCGCCGGCAGCCCTGGCGAATGCTATGGCATCCAGCTGGAAGTGCCGAGCTACACCACCTTCGACTTCCAGACGGCTTACCGTCCTATGAAGAACGTGGAAATCACGGGCGGCATCCTGAACCTGTTCGACCGCAATCCGCCGTTCACCCTGCGCAACACGGGTTCGCATCAAATTGGCTACAACCCATCGTACTCGAGCGCCCTGGGTCGCCAGTTTTACCTGAGCGGTTCCTACAAGTTCTAAGCTGATTGCATCGGCTGAAAACTGAAAAAGCCCGGAAAGCTTAGCTTTCCGGGCTTTTTTTCATGCTGCGCGCCACCTTATTCCGCGTCGCCCTGCAGGCGGCGCTGCCTGACGGCCGCCGCCAGGTTTTCCAGCACGGCCACGCTGGCGCTCCAGTCGATACAGCCATCCGTGACGGACTGGCCATAGATCAATTCCTTGCCCGGGATCAAATCCTGGCGGCCCGCCACCAGGTGCGATTCCACCATCACGCCGACGATGCGGCCATCGCCGCCGGCCACCTGGCTGGCGATATCAGCACACACGGGAATCTGGTTTTCCGGTTTTTTCGAGCTGTTCGCATGCGAGGCGTCGATCATCAGGCGCGCCGCCAGGCCTTGCGCGGCGATCGCCTTGCACGCCTCGTCCACGCTGGCCGCGTCATAGTTCGGGGTTTTTCCGCCGCGCAAGATGATGTGGCAATCCTCGTTGCCGTTGGTCGAAACGATGGCCGAGTGGCCGCCTTTCGTGACGGACAGGAAATGGTGCGGCTGCGAGGCGGCCTTGATGGCTTCCACAGCGATTTTCACATTGCCGTCCGTGCCATTCTTGAAGCCGACCGGACAGGACAATCCCGACGCCAGCTCACGGTGCACCTGCGATTCCGTCGTGCGCGCGCCGATGGCGCCCCAGCTGATCAGGTCGGCGATGTATTGCGGGCTGATGACGTCAAGGAACTCCGTGCCGGCCGGCAAGCCCAGCTCATTGATATCGCGCAACAGTTCGCGCGCCATGCGCAAGCCGTCGTTGATGCGGAAGCTGTTGTCCATGTACGGGTCGTTGATCAGGCCCTTCCAGCCCACCGTGGTGCGCGGCTTCTCGAAATAGACGCGCATGACGATTTCCAGTTCGCCCGCGAAACGCGCGCGCTCCTTGACCAGCAGGCGCGCATATTCCATCGCCGCCTTGGTGTCGTGGATGGAGCAAGGCCCGATCACCACCATCAGGCGGTCGTCCTGGCCATGCAGGATACGGTGCAGGGCAATGCGGGCGCTGGCGGCAGTCTGTTCGGCTTGCTCCGAGCAGGCAAATTCGCGGATCAGGTGGGACGGCGGGGTCAGTTCCTTCATTTCGCGAATGCGCAAATCATCGGTGCGGGGCATCATTTTCTCCAAAATTTAAGGAAGGGTAAAACATCTGGGTAAAAAAAAAACCGCCATCGGTGGCGGTTTTTTAGAATTTGCTGGGATCTCGTTTTGCTGCTACGTGAACCGACCGCTACTCCACCGCCTTTGGGTTGGAATTGCTAAAGTAAAAATAAGCGGTAAAAAAGTGGCGAGCGAACATGCGAGTCATCCGTAAGTGATGAACGACTATAAACCTAAATTGCAAGGGTTGGCAAGCATATTTGTCGGCAAAGCCGCATGCCGCTGCCGTTTTACACTGCATAACCCGCAAAAAAGCATAAAAAGTTGCGCGCTGTGAATCTCACCGCGACTCTGCATCCCCGGCGCCACCGTTGTGCCCGTCGTGGCAACCACGCCACGCCAGCCATTCTATCGACGACAAGCGGTGCACTCCTTGATCCAGGTCTAGTCCCGGCGTCGCCGCACGGACAAAACTCAAGGACGTATCGACGACCTTTGACTGCCTGACCTTTCCGGAGAACCGCATGATCCCTACACCATCCTTGCATTCCGCTGCCTTTTCACCACCCAGACTGGGCCTGGCACTGGCCAGTGCACTGCTGAGCCTACCCGTCCTGGCGCAGGACGCCGCGCCGATTGCGCGCGTGGAAATCACCGGCTCGAACATCCGCCGCGCGCAGGCGGAAACGGCGTCGGCCGTGCAAACCCTGAGCGCGGCCGACATTGAAAAATCGGGCAAGTCCAGCGTGGCCGAACTGCTGCAGACCCTGGCCGTCGACAACCAGGGCTCCGTCCCCACCACTTTCGGCAACGGCTTTGCCGCCGGCGCCTCCGGCGTGTCGCTGCGGGGCCTGGGCACGGCCTCGACCCTGGTGCTGCTGAATGGCCGCCGCGTCGCGCCGTATGGCCTGGCCGACGACGGGCAGAAAGTGTTTGCCGACCTGAACATCATTCCCCTGGAAGCCGTGGAACGGGTGGAAATCCTCAAGGATGGCGCCTCGGCCATCTATGGTTCGGACGCCATCGCCGGCGTCGTCAACGTGATCCTGCGGCGCGACTACCAGGGCACGGCCATCAAGGGCAATTACGGCAAGACGAAGGAATGGGACGGGCGCGACGCGCGCGCCGCCATCACGCACGGCTTCGGCGACATCGACACGGACCGCTACAACGTGCTGCTGAATCTCGAGTACAGCGAAAAGGCCGCCATCTGGAACCGCGACCGGGCCGGTCGGGGCGCCGTCGGCCGCAGCGACTTGCGCGACCTGGGTTTCAGCGCCCAGGAAGCACTGGGCGGCACGGGCGCCATCACCACCAACAATGCGGCCGGCAGCGCCGTCAACGGCAATGTGCGCAATCCCGACACGCTCGACTACTACAACCGCGGCAACCTCGCTGGCGCGGGCTTTACGCGCACCTTCCCCGGCGCCGCCTGCGGCAACTTCACGACTCACCCGCAGGGCGATCCGGGCGGCGGCTGCCTGACTGATGCCGCGCAGCAATATGGCCAGATCCAGCCCAAGCAAAAGAACATCAATTTCTTCGGCCGCGGCGCCTGGCAATTGACGCCGGAGCTGCAAACGTATGCCGAGCTGAATCTGTATCACAGCGAATCGCACTCGGCCACCACGCCCTCGACGGTCAGCGGCTCGGTCGGCTATCCGGGCGGCCCCGTCAGCAATGCGGGCGTGTCGCTGGGCGCCGCCCACCCGGACAATCCGTATTTCGGCACGGCGGCGCGGCTGCGCTACCTGGCGGCCGACGTGGGGCCGCGCCTGTCGGAAGTCACATCCACCTTCATGCGCTTTGTCGCCGGCATCAAGGGCAGCGTGGCGGGCTGGGATATCGACAGCGCCCTGCTGTACTCGCAGAACAAGGTGTCGAACGACCTGGACGGCTACCTGCAGCGCGACGTCGCCTTCGCCCTGCTCAACCCGAGCGCCGCCAATGTGGAGCGGGCCAGCCTGAACCCCGCGTACGCGGCCCTGCCGGCCGGCAGCCTGTGGCGCATCGCGGAAAACGCGGGCCTCAATTCGCGCGAGCTGTACGCGGCCCTGTCGCCGCGCATCTCGAACGACGCCAAGACGCATATCGCGCAGATCGACTTCAAGGCCAGCCGCGAGGTGGCCAAGCTCGACGGCGGCGCCCTGGGCGTGGCCGTGGGCGCGGAATTCCGCCACGAATCGACGGAACTCAAGCCCACCACGGGCACGGAACGGGGCAATATCATTGGCCTCGGCTATTCCGCCTACAAGGGCAGCCGCAACGCGTCTGCCATCTATGCCGAGGTGCTGGCGCCCGTGCTGAAGAGCGTGGAACTGTCGGGCGCCCTGCGCGCCGACCATTTCACCGACGTGGGCAATTCCTATACGCCGAAAGTGGGCGTGAAATGGACGCCCGTGCGCGAACTGGCCCTGCGCGGCACCTTCGCCAAGGGCTTCCGCGCCCCCAGCGCGGCGGAAAACGGTGTCGGCGGCCTGGCCGCGTTCTCCACCGCCAGCGATCCGCTGCGCTGCGCACTGGGCGTGGAAGCGGCCTGCGATCCGGCTTCCATCGCCGTCATCACCTCGCCCAATCCCAAGCTGTCGCCCGAACGTTCGCGCAGCTATTCCGTGGGCGCCGTGTGGGACCCGCTGCCGCGCACCAGCATTTCCGTCGACCTGTGGCAAATCCGCCGCAAGAATGAAATCAACCAGGAGCAAACGGACACGGCCATCGCCGAAGGCCATGTGGCGCGCGACCCGTCGACGGCCACCGGCATCGCCGGCGATCCGGGCGCCATCACGGCCGTGCTGGCCAATTATGTGAATTCGGCGCAAACGACGGTGCGCGGCATCGATATCGACGCGCGCCAGCGCTTCAGCCTGGGCAACGACTATGGCAACCTGACCTTCGACTTGAAGTGGACGCATCTGTACAAATGGCTGCGCACGGAACAGGACGGCACGCAGCGCGATTTTGCCGGCACGCATGGCAATTGCGACGTGTCCAACTGCATGGGCACGCCGGACGACCGCATCAACCTGGGCGCCACCTGGGAACGCCAGAACTGGCGCGTCACGGCCAACGTCAACTACCGCGCGCCGCTCGATAACCTGCTGTTCAAGAATGACCCGGACGGCTGCGCCACGCACTTCGCCGACGGCACGGACGCGCCGCGCGGCTGCCGCATCGCCTCGTTCACCACGGTGGACCTGACGACCCGCTGGCTGGCCACGCCCAAGCTGGAAGTGTTTGCCACAATACAAAACCTGTTCGACAAGATCGCCCCGCTCGATCCGCTCACGTATGGCGCCACGGGCTACAACCCGCTCGACTACGCGGGCGCGGCGGGACGCTTCATCAGTGCGGGGGTGAAGTACAAGTTCTGAATTTCGTCATATTTTCAACGTATCAGGCGTTTCAGGAACCGTAGCGAGCAAGCCCAATATTGGGTTGAGTAGCGCAGCTGTACTTCAGGTACAGCGAGCAACGCAAACTCAAGAGTGGGCTGCGCAGTAGGTTCCTGAAATGGCGATCTAAGCCGTGCCGCCGACGGTAATGCCGTCCAGGCGCAAGGTCGGCTGTCCCACGCCCACGGGCACGCTCTGCCCTTCCTTGCCGCACACGCCCACGCCCGAGTCCAGGCGCATGTCGTTGCCGATCATGGAAACTCGGTTGAGCACGTCCGGGCCGTTGCCGATCAGGGTCGCACCCTTCACCGGGTAGCTGAGCTTGCCGTTTTCAATCATGTACGCTTCGCTGGCCGAAAAGACGAACTTGCCATTCGTGATGTCGACCTGGCCGCCGCCGAAGTTGACGGCATATAAACCGTTTTTGACGGAGGCGAGGATCTCGCCCGGTTCCTTGTCGCCGCCCAGCATATACGTATTCGTCATACGCGGCATGGGCAGGTGGGCGAACGATTCGCGGCGCGCATTGCCCGTCACGGGCATCTTCATCAGGCGCGCATTCATGGTGTCCTGGATGTAACCCTTCAGGATGCCATCCTCGATCAGGGTCGTGCACTGTGTGGGGTTGCCCTCGTCATCGATATTCAGGGAGCCGCGCCGGCCAGCCAGGGTGCCGTCGTCGACCACGGTGACGCCCTTGGCGGCCACGCGCTCGCCGATGCACCCGGAAAACGCAGACGAACCCTTGCGATTGAAATCGCCTTCCAGGCCATGGCCGATGGCTTCGTGCAACAGGATACCGGGCCAGCCAGGGCCCAGCACGATGGTCATGGGGCCGGCCGGCGCCGGGCGCGCTTCCAGGTTCACCAGGGCCGAATTGACGGCGTCCGCCGCGTATTGTTCCAGTACGGCATCGCTGAAATAGTCATAGCTGTAACGTCCGCCGCCACCTGCCGAGCCCGTTTCGCGGCGGCCATTCTGTTCCGCGATCACCGTCAGCGAGACGCGCACCAACGGGCGGATGTCGGCCGCCAGCACGCCGTCGCTGCGCAGCACCAGCACCACGTCATATTCGCCGGCCAGGCCCGCCATCACTTGCACGACCCTGGGATCTTTCGCCCGCGCCATCTTTTCCACGCGTTCGAGCAATTGCACCTTGGCCGTGGCGTCCAGCGAGGCGAGCGGATCGTTGGGCAGGTACAAGGAGCGTCCGCCCTGCGGCTGCATCTGGCCCGCGATCTTGATCCTGCCGGCGCCGGCGCGCGCAATCGTGCGCGTGGCCGCAGCCGCTTCCAGCAGGGCACGCTCGGAAATGTCGTCGGAATACGCAAACGCCGTCCTGTCGCCGGACACGGCGCGCACGCCCACGCCTTGGTCGATGGAAAAACTCCCCGTCTTGACGATGCCCTCTTCCAGGCTCCAGCCTTCGCTCTTGGTCGACTGGAAATACAGGTCGGCATAGTCGACCTTGTGCGTAAACATCGTGCCCAGGGCTTTCAACAGCTTGTCTTCATCCAGGCCGAACGGCGTCAACAGGATCTCGCGCGCCACGGCCAGGCTGGACAGATTGGGTTCAAATGGCTTCATAACTTTGCACTCGCTAATTATATTCAACTCATTCTCAGTACCTGACAGAAGCGTAGCGAGCGGCAGTGATTTGTGGCCGAGAAGCGCAGCCGTGCTTGAGCACGGTGAGCATCGCAGGCCGCAAAGCGCGACGCGCAGTAGCTTATGTCAGGTACCCTCACATAGTGCGGTGCGCCAGGGCTGGCAAGGATTCGCGCACGCCGGCCAAAAACACCAGGTCGATCTCGCCGCTCACCACGCCCTCGCCTTCGGGCAACACGGCTTTCACTTCGCCCCACGGGTCGATCAGCATGCTGTGGCCCCACGTGCGACGGCCGTTCGGATGCAGGCCGCCCTGCGCCGAGGCCAGCACATAGCACTGGTTTTCGATGGCGCGCGCGCGCAGCAGCACTTCCCAGTGGGCGCTGCCCGTCGTATGGGTAAACGCGGCCGGCACGACGATCAGCGCGCAATCGCCCATGGCGCGGTAGAGTTCGGGAAAGCGCAAGTCATAGCAAATGGACAGGCCGACCCGTCCGAATGGGGTCTCGATCGAGCGCACCTGCGCACCCGGCACGATGGTGCGCGATTCATTGTACGACTCGGCGCCGCGCGTAAAACCGAACAGGTGGATCTTGTCGTAGCGGCCGGCCGGTTCGCCTTGCGGGTCATACACCAGCGTGGTGTTGAGTACCTTGCCCTCCTCGCCGGAAATCAGGGGCAAGGTACCGCCGATCAGCCAGATGCCGTGCTGGCGCGCCATCTGCGCCATGCCATCCTGGATGGGTCCGCTGCCGGGCTGTTCCGCGTGGGCCAGCTTGTCCGTTTCCTGCTTGCCCATGATGGCCCAGTACTCGGGCAGCACCACCAGTTGCGCGCCACCGGCGGCGGCCTGCGCCACCAGGCGGCGTGCCGTGGCCAGGTTGTCTTCCACGGAAGGCGAGGAAATCATTTGTACTGCTGCGACTGTATGCATCATTGCCACCTCTTCTCCATTCGAACGCCGCGCCTATTTCGCCACGGCCTCCGCCGCTGCGGCGGCAGGCACGGCGACAGGGTCCAATTTACCACCATCGAGCTTGGTCACGACGGGCGCTTTCCACGGCCCGGCGATCTGCATATGGTAAGTGAGCGCCTTCATCACGGGCGCGCGCAGGAACAATTGCGCCAGGAAACTGCCCAGGCCGATGACGGGGTTGACGGCCAGCGCGTACACGAGCGGCCCCGTGCCCAGGTTGAATTCCGGGATCACCACCACGTGCAAATTCGTCGTTTCATTGGCGATATCGGCCGTGCCATCCATCAGTACGGTTGCCGCCACGCCATGCATCTTGAGGTTATCGGTGCTCACCACGCCGCGCTTGATGCTGGCGTTGGCCGTGATGCCGTCGAAGGCCAGGCCTTCGGAAAACACGTCGTGGAAATCGAGTTTCAGCAAGCGGGGCAAGGCTTGCAGGCTGAGCACGCCCAACAGCTTGGCCGCGCCCGGATCCTGCTTGAGGAACTGGCCCGATTCCACGTTCATCTCGATCTGCCCCGACAAGGTGGGGATGTCGAGCGAATACGGCAAGCCGTTCCAGGCGATGTCGCCGCTCAGGCGGCCCTTGCCGCGGCGCACCGTGT
Organism: Janthinobacterium sp. SUN137; assembly: GCF_030587265.1. Taxonomy (NCBI): domain Bacteria; kingdom Pseudomonadati; phylum Pseudomonadota; class Betaproteobacteria; order Burkholderiales; family Oxalobacteraceae; genus Janthinobacterium; species Janthinobacterium sp. SUN137. The sequence continues at coordinate 441,336 of NZ_JAPWHZ010000005.1, forward strand.
CGGCAAAGCCGAAGCGGTCGAGCAACTTGCCCGCATCGACGATATCGAGGCCGAAACGCAGGCTGGTCGTGCTTTGCCCATCCTTGATGACCCATTTGCCATTGCCGCTCAGGGCGCCATCGGGATTCGACAGTTGCAGCTTGCCCACGCGCCATTCGCGCCCGCCCGCCGCCATGGTGTTATAGGCCTGCAACTCCAGCCGGCCGATCTTCTTGTTGAACAGTTCAAATTGCTCGGCGACGATATCGAGCGAAGGAATCGACTGGGCGCCGTTCTTTCCCTCCAGCAAATTCTTCACGTCGTTGGCGGCCGACTCCGGAATGATCAGCGACGACAGGCGCGCCGTCATCTTGCCCAGGCCGGACGGCGTTTCCAGCCAGGTCACATAGCCTGACACTTGTTTTGCATCAATATTGGCTTGCCACACATCCTTCTGGTGCGTGGCGCCCACGACCACGTTTTCCAGCTTGCGCTCGCCCAGCATCAGTTCGCTGGCACGGGCGGCCATCATGTCCGGCACCACGTATTGCGCGATATCGGGGGCATCGTCGGCGGCGCCGCTGTCGGCGGATGCCGAGCCGCTGCCGGCGATCTCGCTGCCGGCGGCGATCCAGCTGTCCACGTCCAGGGTTTTCATGTTGACGTTGAACATCATGCCGCTGTCCGGTTCCGGCGCCGGCACGTTCACGCCGATGCCGCCACGCACCAGGCGCCAGGCGTCCTTGCCCTGCTTCTGGCGCTGGTAACGCGCGGCAATGCCGGATCCCAGCGCGATGCGGATATCGTCCGTGCGCAGGCCCGCGCCGTTGGCCGCATTGCCCGTCAAGGTGAATTTCACGGGCAGGCTGTCGCCGGCCGGCTTTTTCAGGGGGGCGGGGAAATCCAGGCCCAGGCCCGTCAACGGCGATTCGACATTGACCACCACCTGGTGGTCGCGCGCCGTGATCAAGCCGCTGTAGCGCGCGCCGCCGTTCAAATGTTTCGCCAGGCGCTGCAGCACGGGCGCCGGATACGTCTTGCGCAAGCCGTCGATGGTCATGTTGCCGGCAATCTTGACCTGGATGGAACTGTCCGCCTGCGTGCCGCCCGAGATGGCCAGCGGCCCGCCAAGCAGGCTGCCGTTCAAGCCGTTCAGGTTGACGCCCTTTTCATTGAATTCGATCTTGCCCTGCGTGCCCAATACGGGCGGCATGTCGTGGAACAGCACCACGTCGTTGCCCGCCAGCTGCAAGCTGCCCTGCACGGTCGATTCGAGCATGCGCTCGATCGGCAAGTGCAATTTGAGGGCCAGCCTGGCGTTGCCCGTCGCCGTCGTTTCATCCGTGAAATGCTCGATCCAGCCCAGCACGGGGCTGGCCGTCACGTACTTGAGAAATTCCTGCATGGGGCCGGCCGCGTTGCCTTCAATGTCGAGCAAGGTGTCGAACACGGTCAGGTCGGGGATCACGGCTTTGACATTCGTCAAGGCCACGCCGCCCGTGATGGCCGTGTCGCCGCGGATTTCCATGCGCGCCCGTTCAAACACGAAACTGCCCTTGATCTTGTCCGCCTGCGGCCACAGGGGAGCCTTGCCGGCCAGCGGGCCGCTTTCCGCAAATTCGCCGGGCGCGTAGTTCAGGGTGCCATTTTCGAGCTTGCCGGCCACGCGGAATTCGCCCCGGGTGCGCTGGGCGGGCGTGTCGGCCTTGAAGGGGAAATGCTCGAGTTCGCCGCGCAGGCGCAGGCTGACATCGCGCGCCACGCCGCCTTCCAGCGCCCCCGTCAGCCAGTGGCGCAGGTGCTCGGGCGTTTGCAGCGGCAGGTAGCGGCCGATTGTGTTGATCTGGAAATTGTCTATCGTGCCCGTCAAGTCGACCTGGCCCAGGTTCTTGCCGTCGAGCGGCATGCGGTGCGTGCCTTGCAAGGCGACGCGCAAGCCTTGCTGATTGAAGTCGAGCTTGTCCAGCTCGACTTGCAGCATATTCTCCGCTTCAAACGTCCAGCGCGCCTGCATGGCGAATTGTTCGAACGGCATGGCCGGTTCGCTCAGGTACGATGGAAACTGCAGCACCAGATCCTGCGCATCGATAGCGATGCTGCCGCCCTTGTCGTTGGCGTCGATGGTGCCGCTGAGTTTGTCGAAGCCGGGAATGGCCGGTGCGGCCGCCTGCGCGGGGCTGCTCGCCGTCTTCGCCACGGCCAGGCGCGCCGGCTGCGCATTCAGGCCCAGGTCGATGAGCTTGCCGCGCAAACGGTAGCTGGCCGGTGTCGCCATCTCGCCTTCCCATTGCGCCGAGAAATCCTGCAAACGCCCGCGCGGCGCCAGGGCGTCGAGGCGCTGGCGCTGCTGTTCGCCCAGCGGCAGCTTGTCGGCCAGCGCGGCCAGGGTTTGCAAATCGAGCGACTTGGCCGTGATTTCCGTGCGCGCCGGCTTTCGCTTCGTGGCGGCAATGAAACGTTCGGACAGGGTCGTGGGCGGCAGGCTGAGGCCGTCGCGTGTTTCCACCGCGAAATTCGTCAACTCCACCTGATGGCCATTCGCGCCAAAGGTGGGCTTGCCGTCCGGCACCTGCGCCGACAGCTCTTCTTTTGCCGAAATGCGCCCGCTGACCGACAGCAAGTCGAGCGGGGCGATATGCTCGCCCAGCTGCGCCTGCACATCCGTCAAGCCCACGTCGGCCGTGAAGCCGGCCAGGCGCGCGTGATCCAGGCTCAACCAGGCGCGCAAGGCGCCCTTGCCCTGGCTCAGCTCGAACGGGTAATCGAGGTAGCGGCGCCAGGCGGCCAAGTCGGCGTTTTTCAGGTCCGCATACAGCTCGCCCTTCCACATCGATACATCCGAGATGCGCGTGCTGAAAGGCGGATGCGTGAAGTGAGCACGCACATCGATGGGCGCGGCCAGGCTGGCGGGCGGCGTGGCCTGCAAGCCCAGCCGGTGGGTGCGCCAGCGGTTGCGCAGCAGCAAGTTGACCTGGGTTAAAGCCAGCTCCGGCGTGCCGCGCGCTTCGTCCGTCCAGCGCACCTTGCCGTCGCGAATGATGATGTCATGCTGCGACAGCAGCCAGTCGGCGCCCTTGCCGTCGCTGCCCTGGCTGCTGTCGACGAGCACGCCGGCCACATACAGCTTGCCATCCATGCTGCGCCGCACGTCCAGGTCGGGCCGCGTGATTTCCAGAGTAGTGAAGCGCACGGAACCGAGCACACTCCACCACGACACAGTCGCCGAAATGCTCGGCAGGCTCAGCGCCTGGCGCCCCGCCTGGTCGCGCAGGGTCACGTCGCCGAGGAAGAGATTCGGCCGCACGCCATGCCAGGAAGCATAAATGCGCGCGATGCTGACAGGGTTGCCCAGCGCGCGGCTGGCCGCCCGCTCGATATCGCCTTTGTAATAGTCGATATTCGGCAAGATAGCGTAGCGCAGGAATAAAAACAGCACGGCGAAGGCGAAATACGCCAGCAGCACCAGTTTGATGGTAAAACCCAATACATGGTGGGTGGCCAGGTTGGCCATGCGATAGGCGGCACGCAGCCTCTGCCAGCGCAGGGCCAATGGCACATGTTCTGTCACGCTTGCTTCTGGCGGTTTTTGCATCAATAAGCTAATAAACTGGCCCGGCGTCAAATAATGGCAAAAATCGTCTGCATTCGTGGTGCGCGCCTGCATCCTTGCGCTTGCGTCTGAGCAAAGCCTCCCTTACCATCGTCCGGAAGAGCACGCACTACCGGCGGTATACGGCCAGCGGCACAATTTTACCGCATCCCCCGCCGTTCGCAGCCAAGTTAAACTAGAACATGCACGCAGCATCCACGAGACCCTTCCCGATACCATGAGCACACAGCCTTTGATTTCCGCCTCCCGTTTCTACCAGCGCTGGCTGGACGCCGCCCCCGAGCGCGCCGCGCAGGTGGCGCAACTGGTGCGCGCGCCGCTGGACGGGCTCGACTTTGCCGCCGAGCTGGCCGCCCAGGCGAACGCCGCCACGCCGCCGCTGCCGCCCGAACGGGCCATGCGCCGCCTGCGCAACCTGCTCGTCTGCGGCCTGATCGCGCGCGATCTTGGCGGCCAGGCCGACTTGAACGAAGTCGTGACCGCCATGACGGGTTTTGCCGATTTTGCCATCCGCACGCATGTGGACGCCATCATGGCCGAGATGGTGGCCCTGCACGGCATGCCCGTCGGCGAGGAATCGGGCGAGGAACAAGCCTTGATGGTGCTGGCGATGGGCAAGCAGGGCGGCGGCGAACTCAATGTGTCGTCGGATATCGACCTGATCTTTGTCTACCCGGAAGATGGCGATACGCAAGCGACCTTGCCGGGCCAGCGCAGCCTGTCCAACCACGAGTTTTTCATTCGCATGGGCAAGAAACTGATCGCCGCCCTGGCCGAGATCACGCAAGACGGTTTTACTTTCCGTGTGGATATGGCCCTGCGTCCGAACGGCAATTCCGGCCCGCTGGCCGCCAGCCTGGGCATGGTGGAACAGTACCTGATCGTGCAAGGGCGCGAATGGGAGCGCTACGCCTGGGTCAAGGCGCGCGCCGTGACGGGCAAGCCGGAAGACATCGCCTCGCTCGACGCCATCGTGCGCCCCTTCGTCTTCCGCCGCTATCTCGATTTCGGCGTCATCGATGCCATCCGCACCATGCACGGCCAGATCCGCGCCGAGGTCAACCGCCAGGAGCGGCTGCACCCGGACCGCAGCAACAACGTCAAGCTGGGCCGTGGCGGCATCCGCGAAATCGAATTCCTCGCGCAAGTGTTTCAATTGATACGGGGCGGGCGCGACGCCGAGCTGCGCGAACGTTCCACGCGCGCCACCCTGCGCACGGTGGCGGACAAGGGGCTATTGGAACCGGCCATCGTGGAACAATTGCTGGGTTCTTACACTTTCCTGCGCAACCTGGAACACCGGCTGCAGTATCTTGACGATGCGCAAACCCATACCTTGCCCGCGAACGAGGCCGACCGCCTCACCGTGGCGCAGATGATGGGTTTACCCGACACACCCACCCTGCTGGCCCAGCTGGAAGCGCACCGCGTGTTTGTCGCCGGTCAATTTGACGAAATGTTCAGCGACAAGAGCAGCGGCGCGCCGCCGGTCGACACGGGCATCGACCCGCAAACGTCGAACGACTGCGCCGCCTCGGACCAGCAGGAAGCCATCGAAGCGCGCTTCGCCGCCCTGGGTTTCCATGAACCGGCCGCCTGCGCGCGCCGCCTGCTGGCCACGTGGCAGGCGCCCCGTTTGCAATCCTTGCCAGAGGCGAGCCGCACGCGTTTGGTGGCCCTCGTCAATTCCGCCCTGCCCCTGATCACCGATTGCTCCGTGTCCAACGGCAACGCCAGCCAGCTGGCCACCCTGGGCCGCCTGCTCGATTTCCTGGAGGCCATCGCGCGCCGTTCGGCCTATCTGTCGCTGCTGACGGAATACCCGCATACGCTCGAGCGCGTCGTGCGCATGGTGTGCGCCAGCGGCTGGGCCGCCACCTTCCTCACGCAGCATCCGATCCTGCTCGACGAGCTGCTGGACGAGCGCATCCGCAATACGGTGCCTGACCCGGCCGCGCTGGCGCTGGACTTGCAACGCCAGCTCGACGACGCGCCCGGCGACACGGAGCGGCAGATGGATATCTTGCGCGAAACACACCACGCGCAGCTGTTCCAGTGCCTGGCGCAAGACCTGGCGGGCGACCTCAGCGTGGAAAAGCTGGCCGATTACCTGTCCCAGCTGGCCGACATCATCGTCGCCGCCACCGTGCAAGCCGTCTGGCAAACCTTGCCTACGCGCCACCGCGAGGTGCCGAAATTCGCCGTCATCGCGTACGGCAAGCTGGGTGGCAAGGAGCTGGGCTATGTCTCCGACCTCGACGTCATCTTCCTGTTCGACGACGACGACCAGGAAGCGCCCGGCCTGTACGCCAAGCTGGCGCAGCGCTTCATTACCTGGATGACCTCGCACACTTCGGCCGGCATTTTGTTCGATATCGACATCGCCCTGCGTCCCGACGGCGCCTCGGGCATGCTGGTTTCCAGCGTGCAAGCGTTCGAGCGCTACCAGGGCAGCGCGGCCTGGGTGTGGGAACACCAGGCGCTCACGCGCGCGCGCTTCTGCGCCGGTGATGTCGGCATCGGCAAGCACTTCGAACGTATCCGCGACACGATCCTGCGCAAGGAAAGGCCGGAAAACGGCCCGCTCAAGGGCGAAGTGGTGGCCATGCGCAAGAAGATGCTGGACGCCCACCCGCCCCGCCCCGGCAACTTTGATTTGAAACAAGATCCGGGCGGCATGATCGACATCGAGTTCATGGTGCAATACCTGGTGCTCCAACATGCGGCGCAATACCCGCAGCTGACGGCCAACTCGGGCAATATCGCCCTGCTGCGCCTGTGCGGCGAACTGGGGCTGATCGACGCCCAGCTGGCCGCCCTGGTGGCCGACGCCTACCGCGCGCTGCGCAAGCTGCAGCACCAGCTGCGCCTGCAGGGGCAAGACCTGGCCCGCGTGGAACCGGAACGAGTGCGTGTGCATGCGGACAACGTCATGCGCCTGTGGCAAGCCATCTTCGGCGCCACCACCTGAGGCCGGCCCAGGCATGCCGCTTCATTACCTGTCCCGCCTGAGCGGATCGGCGCGCGATACGCAAGCCAATCTGCAGCTGGGCTGCGTGCTGGCGCTGGTGGCCGGCGCCGTGAATGCGGGCGGTTTTCTTGCCATTGGCGGCTATACCTCACACATGACGGGCATCGTCTCGGGCATGGCGGATGACTTGGCACTGGGCAATATCACGCTGGCCCTGGCGGCGCTGGGCGCATGGCTGGCTTTTGTCAGCGGCGCGGCCGTGACGGCCATCATGGTGAACTGGGGCAAGCGACGCCGGCTGCACAGCCAGTTTGCCGCCAGCCTGCTGCTGGAAGCGGCATTATTGCTGCTGTTCGGCTTGTCGGGCAATTACCTGGCCACCATGCCCGACGTGCTGGGCCCCGTCACCATCTTGCTGCTGTGCTTTGTGATGGGTTTGCAAAACGCCATCATCACCAAGATTTCGGGCGCCGTCATCCGCACCACGCACGTGACGGGCCTGTCGACCGATATCGGCATCGAACTGGGCAAGATGGCGTATTACAACCGGCGCGCCTTGCCGGACCGCGTGGTCAAGGTGAACCGGGGCAAGCTCAGGACGCACAGCCTGCTGATCGCCTGCTTCTTCATCGGCGGCGTCAGCGGCGCCCTGGCCTTCAAGCACATCGGCTTTCCTGCCGCCACCATCCTGCTCGCCGGCGTGCTGACCCTGCTGTCGGGCGTGCCCGTGCTGCGCGACTTGCGCCTGCTGTGGCGCTTCTACCGGCGCCGCCTGCGCGCCTTGCGTCAGTAGAAATATTTTTCTTTATGGCAATTATTAGCTGGTTTTAATGCTAATATTTTTCCGCATCCGGCGGGCTGATCAAGCCTGGCTGGATGGTCTTTTGATTCGACACCCTACCGTTGTCCAATGATGAAAGCGAGAAAAATGATTTCCATTAAAAAAGCCCTGTTTGTCTTTGCCATCGCCGCCGGCGCCGCCGCTTCGTTCTCCAGCACGGCCGCCGTGCGCGCATGGATTCCGTCGGAAAACTGCGACTACATCCTCAATATGTGCTACCAGGGTGTCGAGGCATCGTGCGAACAGTGGCGCAATCAGTGCGAACCGAAGGAATAAGCGGGCAACAGACGAAAAAAAACGCCCCGAAGGGCGTTTTTGCTTATGCGGTCAAAAGATTACTTGGCCGACATCAGTGCAACGGTGGTGTCGAGCATGCGGTTCGAGAAACCCCACTCGTTGTCATACCACGACGACACTTTTACCAGGCGGCCCGACACTTTGGTCAGGGTCGAGTCGAAGTTCGACGACGCCGGGTTGTGGTTGAAGTCGATCGACACCAGCGGTTCGGTCTGGTACGTCAGGATGCCTTCCAGGGCGCCTTCCGAAGCGGACTTCATCAGGGCGTTGACTTCTTCCACGGTGGTGTCGCGCTTGGCGATGAAGGACAGGTCGACCAGCGACACGTTGATGGTCGGCACGCGGATGGCGAAACCGTCCAGCTTGCCATTCAGCTCAGGCAGCACCAGGCCCACAGCGGCAGCAGCGCCCGTCTTGGTCGGGATCATGCTCATGGTGGCCGAACGGGCGCGACGCAGGTCTTCATGCATCACGTCGGACAGCACCTGGTCGTTGGTGTAGGCGTGCACGGTGGTCATCAGGCCCGTTTCGATGCCGATGGCGTCGTTCAGCGGCTTGACCAGCGGTGCCAGGCAGTTGGTGGTGCACGAAGCGTTCGAGATGACGGTGTCCGTCGATTTCAGCACGGAGTGGTTCACGCCGAACACGACGGTAGCATCGACGTCCTTGCCGCCTGGTGCCGAGATGATGACTTTTTTCGCGCCGCCCTTCAAGTGAGCCGAAGCTTTCTCTTTGGTGGTGAAGAAGCCCGTGCATTCCAGCACGACGTCCACGCCCAGCTCGCCCCATGGGATTTCAGCCGGGTTGCGCTGTGCGAATACGCGGATCGGATCGCCATTGACGATCATGTTGTCGCCTTCGACGGTGACCGTGCCAGGGAACTTGCCGTGCGCGGTATCGTAGCGGGTCAGGTGGGCGTTCGATTTGGCATCGCCCAGGTCGTTGATGGCAACGATCTGGATATCCTGTTTCTTGCCGCCTTCGTAGAAAGCGCGCAATACATTACGGCCGATGCGGCCGTAGCCGTTGATTGCAACTTTGATCGTCATACTCTGCTCCTGATTAAAAAAAAAGGTATCAGCACAGCACCCCGGCCAGCACATGGCCAGGGTCTGCTCAAAATCAATATTAGCCAGCGATAACGGCTTTAACCTTGGCTACGACATTCTCGACCGTGAAGCCGAAGTGCTTGAACAGCACGCCGGCCGGAGCCGATTCGCCAAACGTGTCGATACCGACCACGGCGCCTTCCAGGCCCACGTATTTGTACCAGAAGCTGGTCACGCCCGCTTCGATGGCCACGCGCGGCACGCCTTTCGTCAGCACGCTGGCCTTGTAGGCGGCGTCCTGGCGGTCGTACACGTCGGTCGACGGCATCGACACCACGCGCACGGCGATGCCTTCGGCCGCCAGCGCGCTGGCGGCGGCGACGGCCAGTTCCACTTCGGAACCGGTGGCGATCAGGATCGCCTTGGCGTCGGCCACGTCGTTCAGCACATAGCCGCCGCGGTAGATGTTCTCGATCTGTTCGGCGCTACGTTCCTGGTATGGCAGGTTCTGGCGCGAGAAGATCAGGGTCGACGGACCGTCCTTGCGGCGCACGGCGGCGCCCCAGGCAGCAGCCGACTCGACGGTGTCGCACGGACGCCAGTTGTCCAGGTTCGGGATCAAACGCATCGACGAGACGTGCTCGACCGATTGGTGCGTCGGGCCATCTTCGCCCAGGCCGATCGAATCGTGGGTGAACACGAAGATCGAACGCAGTTTCATCAGGGCAGCCATGCGCAGCGCATTGCGGCTGTAGTCGGAGAACGTCAGGAACGTGGCGCCGAACGGAATGTAGCCGCCGTGCAAGGTAATGCCGTTCATGATGGCGCTCATGCCGAATTCGCGCACGCCGTAATTGATGTGGTTGCCAGGCTGGCCCGAACGCACGGCTACGCACTCTTTCCAGTTGGTCAGGTTCGAACCGGTCAGGTCGGCCGAGCCGCCCAGGAATTCCGGCAGGGACGACGCCAGTGCCTGGATGGCGTTCTGGCTGGCCTTGCGGGTGGCAATGTTTTCTTTCTTCTCGACGCAGGAAGCGATGGCGGCCGACAGCGCCGTTTCAAACGCGGCGGGCAAGTCGCCCTGCATGCGGCGGCTCAGTTCAGCGGCTTGCTGCGGGAATTCGCGGCCATAAGCGACGAAACGCTCGTTCCAGTCCGCTTCCAGCAGGGCGCCTTGCTTCTTGGCATCCCAGGCTGCGTACACGTCGGCCGGCATCTCGAACGGGGCGGCATCCCAGCCGATGTATTCGCGCACGGCGGCGATTTCCTTGTCGCCCAGCGCAGCGCCGTGGACCTTGTCGCCGCCTTGCAGGTTCGGCGAACCCTTGCCGATGATGGTCTTGCAGCAGATCAAGGTTGGCTTGCTGGCCTTCTTGGCGGCGGCGATGGCGGCAGCCACGGCGGCAACATCGTGGCCGTCGACGGCGCGGATGACGTTCCAGCCGTACGCTTCGAAGCGGGCCGGGGTGTCGTCCGTGAACCAGCCTTCGACTTTGCCGTCGATGGAAATGCCGTTGTCATCGTACAGGGCGATCAGTTTGTTCAAGCCCAGGGTGCCGGCCAGCGCGCACACTTCGTGCGAAATACCTTCCATCAGGCAACCATCGCCCACAAACGCGTAGGTGTAGTGGTTGACGATATCGTAGCCAGGCTTGTTGAATTCAGCGGCCAGCAATTGCTCCGACAGGGCCATGCCGACGGCGTTGGCGATACCCTGGCCCAGCGGGCCGGTGGTCGTTTCCACGCCTGGCGTGACATCGACTTCCGGGTGGCCCGGGGTTTTCGAATGCATCTGGCGGAACGCCTTGATGTCATCCATCGACAGCTCGTAACCGGTCAGGTGCAGCAGCGCGTAGTGCAGCATCGAGCCGTGGCCGTTCGACAACAGGAAACGGTCGCGGTTCTGCCATTTTGGATTCGCGGGATTGTGGCGATAGTGACCGCTCCACAGGGCAACTGCGATCTCGGCCATGCCCATCGGCATGCCTGGATGGCCGGAATTGGCCTTTTGTACAGCGTCCATTGCCAGTGCGCGGATCGCATTGGCCATTTTGGTAGTCGGGAGCGTAGTTGTCATGATGGTATGGGTCAGTCGCGAGTTTAAATTCGTTTGCTGCGCAGCTGGGCGCAGTCAGAGCTGTGTATTTTACCAGACCAACAAGGGGAAAAATCAAACCGCGCAACGCCGCCGCCGCGGGTTGCGCCCCTTGCGCCCAGCAGGGGCGAAAAAAAACCGGGCCAGGCCCGGTTTTTCGCGACTTACGCCGCTGCGGAGCGCGCCGCAAATCGACCCGCCCCGCCCGTCAGTCTATCCTCACGTCATTTGAAGGAGTATGACGCCGACATATAGATGTAACGGCCACGCGGATTGCCGTAGGCGGTGTCGTAGCCGATGTTCGACGATGGATCGAACGCTGGCGCACGATCGAACACGTTATTGACGCCACCGCGCAGCACCAGGTTCTTGAAGCCGCTGTAGGACAGCGAGGCGTCAACCAGGGTCGCGCTCGGGATCATCAGGCCGTTCGCGTACTCGTCGTAGTAAAGGTTGATCGTCGCCGACGGTGTCCGGTCCACGTGGTAATGCGAGGTGAAGTTGGCGCTTGTCGTCGCCGCCCAAGCACCGCGATCCCAGTTGACACCCAGCTTGGCCAGCAGCTTAGGATAGCCGTATTCACCGGCCTCGCAGGCCGTGTTGTTGGCGCAATTGATCGCCGGATCGTCAGGCAACAGCGCGCGGTCATAGGACAGTGTGTAGGTCGCCTCGCCGAACACCTTGAAACGCCCCATCTCGGCTGTGCGCAGCGTGTACGACGCTTCGACATCCAAACCGTCGGTGGTGACCTTGCTGCGGTTGATCAAACCAACCTGCAGCTGCTTCAGGCGACCTACCAACGGACCCAGCGTCGCGCGCTGGGCGGCGCTCAGCGCATTATACTTCTCCTGGTCTTCCGCCGTCACGGCGTAGCGCGTAACGGCATTCTTGTACTGACCATCCTCGCCCGCCAACACGGTTTCGTTGTCAAGATTCTCGACCCGATCGTTCCACTTGATATTCCAGTAGGTTAAACCCAGCGTCAGGTTCTTGATCGGCTCGGCAACCACGCCCAGGTTGAACTGCTTCGATTTTTCGGGCTTCAAATCCTTCGTGCCAGACAGCAGAGACAGCGCCGAACCGCTACAAGCGGTGTCAAAATACGCGTCACCCACGATGCAACGCTTCGGATCCTTGGTTGCGACGAAACCGCCGCGGCCTTCGTTAAAGCGCTGCGACAGCGTCGGCGCGCGGAAACCGGTGCTGTAGCTGGTGCGGAACATCAAGGTCGGCAAGGCGGTCCAGCGCAGGCCAAGCTTCGGGTTGGTGGTACCGCCAGCCAACTGGTAGCGGTCATAGCGGACGGCCGCCTGCGCTTCCAAATTTTTCAGCAGCGGCAGGGCCAACTCGCCGAACACGGCGCCGAGCGACTCGGAGCCGTCGATGCCGCGCAGGGTCGAATAGATGCCGATCGCGCCATCGCGCCAAGCCTGCGACGGATCGTAGCTGAGCTTCTCGCGCTTATACTCGGCACCGACGGCCACACCGATCTTGCCGCCGGGCAGTTGGCCAAATTCGCTGGAAGCAGTCACCTTGGCAAAATCCGTCGAGGACTTGGTCTTGGTGTACTGGTCGGCTGTCAGTTCGTTGATGACCTGCTCCGAATTGTGGTTGCCGCCGAAGGGGTTAAACTTGCCCTGCGCCAGGTAACTCTGCAATTTATCGTGCAGGAAGGAGCCGTAGACGCGCGTTTCGCCCTTCTCTTGGCTGTGGCCCACAGACACGGTCCAGTCCCAGTTGGCTGCACGGCCGGTAGCGCCGCCGACCAGCCAGGTGGTGTCAACATTGGTGCCCGTACCACCCTCGGCGGCGGGGAAGTAGCGGCGGATGTTGACCGGCACGCCGTAGATGTTGAAGGGGTTGTCCGCCGCCACACGCAGCACGTTGGAACGGTCGGCGTTTTGGATCCAGGCCGGCGAGCCTTGGATGCGGGTGTCGAAGTGGTTGTAGAACAGATTGGCGAACAGCGACACATCCGGCGTCAAATCCCAGTTCGCCGTGACCGCCCCGCCGTAGCGTGTGGACGGGCGCACCAGGTCTATCGACTCGGCGGTGGAGTACAAGCAGGCGTTGCGGTTCGGCGCAGCCACCCATTCCGGCGCGTCAGGATAGGGCTTGCGGTGGGCCGCGTCGCACTCCGGATCGGCCATGCGCTGCGAACCGCCCAGCGAAATGGTGCCAGGATCGCGGCCCTTGGCGCCGTACGTGCTACCCTGATACAGGCCGCCCTTGTGACCGGTGAAATCGGTACTGTTCGCCCAATCGCGGTCGACACCATGGATGGCCTTGGTTTTTTCGTACGAAGCCGAATAAGTCACGTTAAATTTCTGTGCGTCACGGTCACCGAAACCGCCGGACACGGACACCTTATGGTTTTGCCCGTCGCCATAGGTGGTCGAACCGGTGCTGGCGTCCAGGGTCAAGCCCTGGTAATCCTTGCGCAGGATGAAGTTAATGACGCCGCCGACGGCATCGGTGCCGTAGATGGCCGAGGCGCCGTCCTTGAGGACATCGATGCGCTCGATGGCCGCCAGCGGAATGGCGTTCAGATCGACCGAGGTCTGGCCGCTGTAATCGTCCGAACCGGACGCCGGCAGGCGATAGCCGTTCAACAGGATGAGGGTCGGCAGACCGCGCAGCGAGACGCTGGTGGCGCCGTTGCGGAAGGAACTCGACGTCGCCAGCTCACCGCCGTTACCGCCCGCAGCAGTCAAGTTGCGCATCAGGTCCAGCACCGACGTCGCGCCCGAGCGGGCGATCGATTCGCGCGTCATCACGGTGATCGGGGAAATACCTTCGGCTTCGATACGTTTGATACTCGAACCGGTGATTTCGACGCGCTGCACCTTAGGCACCGGCGCATCGATCGCTTCCTGCGCGTGCACGCTCATCGTTGCGACGCCGGCGAACGCGGCCAACGCCAATCTCACCACCTGCACACTCTTTTTTTCGCGAAACATCAACATCATAACTGATTCCTTTTCTTGATCCCTGATATCACTTGATAAGCGATTAGTTTGTATTTTTATAATCGCTTAAATCTCTCATGGTCTTGCGAAAAACGGCAAGGCCCTCCCGCTACAGTTACAGTGTCATGCTTTCCAACCAATTTAAGCTGGCCGCAACGCGCCCAGGGCCATAGGCCCAAGCATTGAAACGTGCGGCGTCTCCCCATACCATACCGAATCACATCACGGACGACATTGCTGGAAACAATTGATGTCGTTCAACACAACTTGTATAGTCATCAAACCACGCCAAAAGCTTCACTGTCAATAATGCAATGGTTTATGAAATCAAAAAACAACATTTCGTTTTTGATCAGCTTGTTATAGCCGCGCAATTTCCCGCCCCGGATGCGCCGTGCGCAGGCCGGCGGCAAGAATTTCACCCGGCCGCGCGCAGCGGTACTAAAATTGCACCCTCGAGTCGCAGCCGCGCGCGCCCTACCCGCGCGCGGCGCGGCACCTCCCATTGTTTCTCTCCGCAGGATGTTGCATGCCGCGTTTTTTCTGTCCCCAGCCACTCGCCATAGGCGCCACCATCGCTCTGCCCGACGCCGTCGCCCACCACGTCCATGTGGTGCGGCTTGTGCCGGGCGAGGCCATCACCGTCTTCAACGGCGAGGGCGGCGAGTACACGGCTGTCTTGTGCAACGTCGAGAAAAAACGCGCCAGCGCCGAACTGAAGTCCCACACTGCGCGCGAGGCGGAACTGCCGTACGCCGTGACCCTGGCGCAAGCGCTGCCGGAAGCGTCCAAAATGGACTGGATCATCGAAAAAGCCATCGAACTGGGCGCGGCCGGCATCGTGCCGCTGGCGGCGCAGCGCTGCGTCGTGCGCTTGTCCAGCGAGCGGGCCGAGAAAAAGCTCGCGCATTGGCAAGCGATCATCGTGTCCGCATCGGAACAATGCGGGCGCAACCGCCTGGCGCAGCTGGCGCCATTGCAGGATTTTAATAGCTGGAGCAGCCAGCAAGATTTACATAAACGCATCATTTTGACGCCGCGCGCCGAGCAGTCGCTGGCCGACTGGGCGCGTCATCAGCCGCCGCAGGCGATCACCGTGATGGTGGGGCCGGAAGGGGGCTTTTCGGAAGCGGAAGAAAAGGCGGCGCTGGCCGCCGGCGCCATCGGCCTGGCCATGGGTCCGCGCATCCTGCGCACGGAAACGGCGGGCCTGACGGCATTGGCGACGCTGAGTGCATTGTGGGGCGGGATGTAAATATGCGCGCATGACAGCACAGCGCGCCCGTGCTGCCGTCATATCCGCAACTGCCAGTGTAAGCTCTTGTCCACAGGCGACCCGGGAAGCAGTCTCGGGTCGCCGCCAACGCCAGCACAGGCCAGCGCATACGCAGCCGCATGCCAATTCCATCGCTTGCATTTTCCGGCCCGTTACAGCGCGCATCCATTCGGCGCCGGCAATACCGGCCTTGCCGCAATACGAATTTCTTTTATTGCGTGAATGCCGAAAAAATCCAAAAAAACAAACGAAGATAATCCGCGCATTCATGAAATGACGGACCAATTATTATCTTTTTAAATATTTAAATAAATAAAATTCTTTAGCACCCTGCGATTAAGCACCAGAATGATGCGGGCTTGCACACTTTTGATACACAAACCCAATATTGCACCATGATGGCGCTCACGTCTATCGTTCTGCGTGTTAGTACAAAAAAACAACGCTTCCACCATCGCCTTCCCTCCCGCACCGCAGCATTCAGAGCCTGCAAAAATGCGGCCCGCACCCCGTATATGGCAACATCGCTCAGGCAAGAAAAAATAACCGAGCTCTGCCGTGTGTTGTTTTTTCATATGTGTCCGGGCTATAAAAATTGACAGGCAAGCAGCTACGATGGTTTCATTAACATCTTGAAACTTTGAATACTCAAAGATTTCAAAGATACCGTCCATGAGACGATCGATAAAATAATAGATACATATATGGTTAGCGTTTCCAATACAAGGAGATGTCGTGCCGCATATTCATAAAGTGAGGAGTTTTGCAATGATGGTGGAAACAGGATTATCGCGGTCTATCCGTTTGATGTTTATCGGCAGCCTTGCGTTTGGCATGCATGTAGCCAACGCACAGACTACTGGCCAAAACATTCAAAAGGTTGAAGTGACAGGTTCGAGCATCAAACGCGCGGAAGCCGAGACCATTTCGGTCATTCAAACACTGACCCGCAAAGACATCGAACAGACCGGTAAAGCATCGATCGCCGACGTCGTGCGCAGCATCTCCGCCGACAACAACGGCAGTATCAGCGGCTCCTTCACCAGCGGTTTCGCCGGCAGCGCCTCTGGCGTGTCGCTGCGCGGTCTGAGCGTCAGCTCGACTCTGGTGCTGATCAATGGCCGCCGCACGGCGCCGTACGGCTTCGGCGATGACGGCCAACGCAGCTTCGTCGACTTGAATTCGATTCCCCTCGACGCCGTGGACCGCATCGATATCCTGAAAGACGGCGCTTCCGCCATTTACGGTTCCGACGCGATCGCCGGCGTGGTCAACATCATCTTGCGCCAGAACTATGTCGGCAAGACCATCTCCGCCAACGTCGGCCAGAGCGGCCACGGCGACGGCACCGTCACCAGCATCTCCGGCGCCATCGGCTTCGGCGACATGGACACCGACAAATTCAACGTCTTCGCCACCATCGATGCGAAAAAATCGGGCGAAATCAAACAATCCAACCGCGACAAGTGGATCGGCCAAGCCGATGCCCGTCCATGGGGTGGGCGCGACCAGCGCGGTGGCGCCACGACCAGCGGCAACGGCGGCGGCAGCTCCTTCCTGGGCACCCTGCGTCCAATCTCGCCAAAGCTGGGCAATGTCACCAACTTGCCGGGCTCGTGCGATCCGATCAACCTCGATCCGACCGGCGGCACTGCGGGCGACAACCGCGGCGGCGGCTGCCTGTGGGATCCGGTCCAGTTCGCGACCGTCCAGCCAAAGACCGAAAACGTCAACCTGTTCATGCGCGGCACCCTGGCACTGGGCGCCGATGCGCAAGGCTACACGGAAGTGGGCATCTTCAAGTCGAAGGCCGACACCTACACCACCCCATCCGGCCTGACCGGCGCTGGCTTCGACCTTGTCAATGCCCGCGTCAACAACACCAACAGTGGCCCGGACCAACTGCTGATGCCAGCGGGACACCCGGACAACATCCTGGGCGTCGCCGCCCGTCCGCGCTGGGTCGATGCATCGCGTCCACGCGTATCGAACCTCGAAACGACCGTCACCCGTGTCCTGGCCGGCGTCAAGGGTACCTACGCCAACTGGGATTACGATACTGGCTTGATGTATGCAGAAAGCAAAACCGACCGCACGCAAACGGGCTACTACCGTACCAGCGCCTTGCGCCAGGCGCTGAACAACGGCACTTTCCGTATCGGCAAGGGCGTCATCAACAGCCCTGAAGTACTGGCGCTGGTATCGCCTACGCTGAACAACTCGGGCACGACGAAGAGCACCTCGCTGGACTTCAAGGCGACGCGCGAACTGTTCCAATTGCCAGGCGGCATGATGGGCCTCGCAGTGGGTGCCGAATACCGCAAGGAAGAAACGAACAGCCAATCGACGCCATACACCGACATCAACGATATCGTTGGCCTGGGCTATTCCGCTTCGCAAGGTTCGCGCAACGTCAAGGCCCTGTACGCCGAGGTCGCCGCGCCAGTCATGAAAGAACTGGAACTGCAATTTGCGCTGCGCAGCGATGATTACTCGGACTATGGTCGCTCGACCACGCCAAAAGTTGGCTTCAAGTTCACGCCAGCATCGGCCGTGGCTTTCCGCGGTACGTATGCGGAAGGTTTCCGCGCGCCTAGCGCCGCGGAAAACGGCAACAGCGCCGTGGCGGCGTTCACCAACATCGCCAGCGACCCAGTGCGCTGCGCCGTGACGCACTTGACGATCGATTGCTCGTCGCAACAAGTTGGCGCGATCACCATCGGCAACAAGAACATCAAGCCAGAAACGTCGAAGAGCTACAGCCTGGGCATGGTGCTCGAGCCGATCAAGAACATCAGCCTGTCGATCGACTGGTGGAAGATCGTCCGTGACGGCGAGATCAACGGCTCCGATCCTGGCGCAGTGGTCGCCAACCCGGCTGGCTACCCGGATGCGGTCATCGTACGTGGCGAACCGACGAGCAACTTCCCAGGCTTGGCTGGTCCTATCCTGATGGTCAAAGCACCTTACCTGAACGCAGGCAAAACCAAGACCTCGGGTATCGACCTGGATTTGCGCGGCAAGTACAACGCCGGCGAATACGGCCGCTTTAACTCGGGCGTAACGGTCACGTACATGAAGGAATTCACCCGTACCAATGCCGACGGCACGGTACTGGAGTTTGCCGGCACCCACGGCGACACCAACCTGTCCGGCAACGGCGGTACGCCGAAGACCAAAGTCCGCCTGACCCTGGGCTGGGATCAAGGTCCGGTCAACATCACGGCCAACATGAACTACGTCAGCAGCATCAGCAACAAGAACGATGTCAAGGGCGATTGCCTGGACATCGATGCCAACGACGTGCCATACAAAAACTGCCGTATCGCTTCGTTCACCACCACGGATCTGTTTGCCAAGTGGAATGTCACGAAACAATGGGAACTCACCGCGTCGATCTCCAACCTGTTCGACAAGATGGCACCACTGGACGTGCAAACCTACGGCCGTATCAACTACAACCCATCGCTGCATCAATCGGGCGCAGTGGGCCGTTACTTCACGCTGGGCGGTCGTTACACGTTCTAATCGCCAGGCAAGATATAACAGTTAGTTAGCAAGACAAATCCGGCGGCCACGCACTGGCCGCCGGATTTTTTCTTTTTTGCAACACCTTTCTTTCCTGCCGCGCCAAGGCGCCGCCACCCGCGCAGATGGCCGGCAAATGGCCCGCAGCCGGACATGCGGGTAAAATAGCGCCCTGATGCCCTCACTCGGCACCGCACACTCTCCGCTAGATACGGAGCCCTGCAATTTTTAAAAACACACCATGTTGCGACTCAACGAAGTAAAACTCCCCCTCGAACACGACGAAGCGGCCCTGCCCGCCGCCATCCTGGCGCGCCTGGGCATCGCTGCGGCCGATTTTCTCGGCTTTACCGTCTTCAAACGCAGCTATGACGCGCGCAAGCGCAGCGCCGTGGTGTTGATTTACTCGCTGCATGTGGACGTCAAGAATGAAGCGGCCGTGCTGGCGCGCCTGAGCCACGACATCCACCTGATGCCCGCGCCCGACACCGACTACAAATTCGTCGCCGGCGGCGAACAGCTGGCCGGCCACAGCACTGAACCGCGCCCCATCGTCATCGGCACGGGCCCGTGCGGCCTGTTCGTGGCGCTGATCCTGGCGCAGATGGGCTTGCGCCCCCTCATCCTGGAACGGGGCAAGCAGGTGCGCGAACGCACGGTCGACACCTTCGGCTTCTGGCGCAAGCGCGAGCTCAATCCCGAGTCGAACGTGCAGTTCGGCGAAGGCGGCGCCGGCACGTTCTCGGACGGCAAGCTGTACAGCCAGATCAAGGATCCCAAGCACTACGGCCGCAAGGTCTTGACGGAATTCGTCAAGGCGGGCGCGCCCGAGGAAATCATGTATGTGAGCAAGCCGCACATCGGCACCTTCCGCCTGGTCAAGATGGTGGAAGAAATGCGCGCCAATATCGAGCGGCTGGGCGGCGAATACCGTTTCAGCAGCAAAGTGGTCGATCTCGACATCGTGCCAGGCGCCGACGGCGGTCAGGTGCGCGGCGTGGTGCTGGACAATGGCGAAACCATCGCCAGCAACCACGTCGTGCTGGCCATCGGCCACAGCGCGCGCGACACCTTTGAAATGCTGCACAAGCGCGGCGTGTACATCGAAGCGAAACCGTTCTCGATAGGCTTCCGCGTGGAACACCCGCAATCCCTGATCGACAGCTGCCGCTTCGGCCCCAGCGCCGGCCACCCGATCCTGGGCGCGGCCGACTACAAGCTGGTGCACCACGCCAGCAATGGCCGTTCCGTCTACAGCTTCTGCATGTGCCCGGGCGGCACGGTGGTGGCGGCCGCCTCGGAACCGGGCCGCCTGGTGACGAACGGCATGAGCCAGTATTCGCGCAACGAGCGCAACGCCAACAGCGCCATCGTGGTCGGCATCACGCCGGCCGACTATCCGGGCGACCCGCTGGCCGGCATCGCCCTGCAGCGCGAACTGGAAGAGCGCGCATTTGCCCTGGGTGGCGGCAACTACGATGCTCCAGGGCAATTGGTCGGCGATTTCGTCGCTGGCCGCGCCTCGACGGAATTTGGCAGCGTGGTGCCGTCGTACAAGCCGGCCGTGCACCTGACGGACCTGGCGCCCTCGCTGCCTGAATACGCGATCACGGCGCTGCGTGAAGCGTTTCCTGCGTTCAACAAGCAAATCAAGGGTTATTACAAGGCCGACGCCGTGCTGACGGGCGTGGAAACGCGCACTTCGTCGCCGATCCGCATCAAGCGCCGCGACGACGACCTGCAAAGCCTGAACACGCGCGGCCTGTTCCCCGCCGGCGAAGGCGCCGGCTATGCGGGCGGCATCCTGTCGGCGGCCGTCGACGGCATCAAGGTGGCCGAAGCGGTGGCCCTGTCGATGGCGGCACGCGGCTAGGCCACACCGTCCCCGCCCTGCGGCGGGACGAAAAAAAACCGGCACCATATGCCGGTTTTTTTATACCTGTACCTGACGATTAAAACTTGTACGAGGCATTCAGGTAGCCGGTACGGCCGCGCGGATCGTAGTAGCGGTCGTCATAGCCGAATTGCTGGCCGCGGTTCGCGCCGGACGTCGATGGCACGAATGGCGGGCTCTTGTCGGTCAGGTTCAGCACGCCTGCGGTGAAAACCCAGCTCTTGCTGGGTGTCCAGACCGTCTGCCAGTCGAGCGTCGAATAGAACCCGACCCGCATCCGGATATCTTCCTGGCCCGTCACGGCGCCGGAAGCGTCGAGCACATCGACCGTCGTTTCCTGATCCTTGTAGCCGGACAGGAAGTTAACCGTCAGCGAATTGGCCCAGTTGCCTGTTTTCAAAGTATTCGTCCACTGGCCGCGCGTGCGGAAGGTGACAGTACCGAGCTCGGCGAAGTTACCCAGCGCAGAATAATACTGACCACCGCGTTCCAGCTGTATATCTTCGCGCAACATCTGCGTCGCATTCAACTGCGAGGTAAACAGGCCGATACCCGAGCGGTATCGAGCGCTGATATCGATATCGACGCCAGTGGCGAACGATTTACCGAGGTTCTGGTTATCGGCCAGGAAGGCCAGGTAGGTCTTGCCCGTACCGACGTCCGTATTCACGCCCCACGATTTCGGAAATGCTGCGGGATTGGCGAACACCAGCTGCTCGGTCAACTGGCCGAAGGAATCGCGGATCTGCACATGCCACAGGTCGGCTCCCAGGGTAATGGCGCTGATCGGCTCGTAGCGGAAGCCCAGGGTGGCCTGTTTCGACTTCTCTGGCTGCAAGTTGCGGTTACCGCCGGCCAACTGATCGTACTGGTGGTTGCCTGGCTGGCATTGGGCATTGAGGCGCGTGGCAATCGCTTGCAGGGCCGGCGTACACGTGTAATTGTCGCTGGTGACGCCATAGCCGCGCTGCAGGGCGTTGACTTGTGGCACTGTCGGCGCATGGAAACCATTGCCAACGGAACCACGGATCAGCAAGGTGGGCGCCGGCGTCCACTTGAAGCTGGCCTTGGCCGTGGTGGCGCCGCCGAAGTCCGAGAATTCATCGAAACGCAGGGCCGCGCCCAGTTCCAGTTCCTTCAGCACGGGTGCGATCAGTTCGCCAAACACGCCCTTCGAGGTGCGGCTGGCACTGTACGGATTGCTGCTGGCCGCGTCGCCGAAACGCTGGTCGCACTCCAGTCCCGTCGTGCCGCCGCACAAGGTACCCTTCACTGGGTCGGCCAGGATGCCCTGCGCAAACGGACTCGGTTTGGAGGAAAACTCCTCGCGATTGATGTTGGCGCCCACGCCCAGCATCATGGCGCCGCCCGGCAGGCGTCGTATTTCCGTCGAACCACTCAAATTGATGGTTTGCAAGCGCGACGTGCCGCCATCCCAGTAGCCGGTGAAGGCGGCCGCCTTGATGGCTTCCTGCGCTGCGGCCGACTGCTTGCCCGGACCGACGAAGGGATCGAGCAAGCCGCTCGATGTCAGGTTGCTGACGGCAATCGCGCCAGGATAACCGGAAATACTGCCTTTTACGCGGCTTTCCGAGAAGTTGTAGGAGGCATTGTAATCCCAGCCGGCGGCCACGCCGCGCGTGCCCACCACCACGCTGGCGAAATCCGCCGTATCCTTCGAGGTGCGCTGTCCCATGTCGAACAGGCGATAGGCCGCCACGCTGTCACCGGTTATACCGACTGGCAACAAATACTTGTCATGCAACGGCGTCCCTTTATCGATGGAAATCTCGCCCGGCACGGGGGCGATACGCGAGGTCTGCTTGGTGCGCGACAAGAGTACGTCGGCATACACTTCGTGACCGGCGACTTTGAACGTGCCCGAAGCCATGAAATTGTCGCGTTTGCGTTCCGGATAGATCTCCAGGTCCTTAACAAAATCATAACCGCAGTAGTCATTCAAGCGCGGGGTGCCATCCGGGTCTGCATACGGTTCAAGCACGCGGAAAGTCCTGGCGGGGCAGGAGCCGTTCAGCTTTTGGTAAGGACTGATCAACTGGCCATTGTCATCAACGGCGTTGGCGGGAATCGGGCTGACCGAAGACTGCTGCTTCTGATAGCGTTTGCCATTGGCCGAGAATTGCACCTGGCCTGTGTTGGCGAACGAGCGGTCGACCGAGGTCAACTTGTCGCGTTCATCATGGCCAAAGGTCAGCACCACGTTGTAGCCATCTTCGTCCAGATTGCCGAAACCTTTGGTGGCGCTGATACGTTTCTCACGCGCACCATTTTTGGGCGCGGAATAGCCGATGCTCACATCGCCCATCGTCGTATCGTGCTTGGTAATGAAGTTGACCACGCCGGCGATGGCGTCGGCGCCATACAGCGCGGAGGCGCCGTCGGTCAGCAGTTCCACACGTTCGATTGCCGAGATGGGGATGGAATTCAAGTCGAAGCCGGCCGCAAAGCCGGTCAGGGTCTGGCCGCCGAACTGGGCCAGGCGCTTGCCATTCAGCAAGACGAGCGTACGCGTCTCACCCACGTTATGCACGGAAATGCCGGAGAAACCGAAGGTGCTGCCCCCGACCGAAGAACTTTCCGTCGTCGCCCCCTGGGCGGAAGAGAGTTTCTTGACCAGGTCTGTGACCGAGGTGGCGCCCGAGGTGCGGATGGCTTCGGCGGTCAACACGGTGACGGGCAAGGCACCTTCGGCGGCGATGCGCTTGATCGACGAGCCAGTGACTTCCACGCGCTGCATCTGCGCATCTTGAGCCACCGCAGACTGCGAGGCAAGGGACAAAGCCGCTGCCATGCCACCGGCACAGACAATGCGAACGGCACGGGAGATGACGGTTTCTTTAAGCATGACGAACCCTTTTCATTTTTGCATTATGTAAGCAACAAAGCTGCTATCCGGACTGCATCCACTCTCCTAAAGGTACTATTCCTGCACCGCGCGTTCGACAGTGTGCCAGCCCCGCTCCCGCATGAGGGAAGGCGAACCACGATGTCGGCGCAACAGCCGAGGCCAGCCAACTGAAAGTTAGCTAGACAACTACATAGAATCACGGCGATATTCTTGGTGTCAACAGAACTCACGTCGCGTATAGCATACATACAACATTGTGAAAAAAAATAGAAGTCAGGCAGGTATGCCACCCAAAGATAGCGTACAGCGCAGCCGTGGTCAGCTGGCCAGCGGCAGCCTGATCTGTATATGACAGCCGGGCGTGCTGTCGATGGCGCACACCTGGCCACCCAGTTGCTGCACGATGGTGTAGACGATGTGCATGCCCAGGCCGGAGCCGCCCTGGCCCCGCTTGGTAGTGAAAAACGGTTCAAACATGTGTTCGCGCACGGCCGGCGCCAGGCCGATGCCGTCGTCGGAAAAATCGAGCAGCAGCCAGCGCGCAGCCGCGTCGGTGTCGTCCTCCTCGATGCGCGCGCGTATCGTGATGCGCCCCGGCCCGCCCTGCGGATAGCCATGGCGGGCGCTGTTCATCAGCAGGTTCGAGAGGATTTGCGACAGCTTGCCGGCCGCCAGGCGCACCTGGCAATCGGGGGCGATATCGAGTTCCACGCCCAGCGCCGCCTTGCGCAATTCCGGACTGTGGGCCGACACCAGGCCGTGCACATAGTCGTGCAGCGCCAGGTCGGCCACGTATTCGCTGACCTGGTCCACGGCCAGTTGCTTGAAATTGCCGATCAGGTCGGCGGCGCGCGCCAGGTTGCGTTCGATCAAGGCGGCCGCTCCCTTGAGCGACTCGGCAATGTCGATCAGTTCGGCACGGCTGACCTTGGCGCCGCCCAGCAGCTGCACCAGCTGGTCGGCATAGCTGCCCATGCTCGACGCGGCCGTCAGCGCCACGCCGATGGGCGTGTTGACTTCATGCGAGACACCGGCCACCAGCGAGCCGAGGGCCGCCATCTGCTCTTGCTCGATCAGGTTGGCCTGCGCCGCCAGCAGCGATTCGGTGCGCACGCGCACGATTTCTTCCAGCTGCTGGGTGCGCTCCTGGTGCTGCAGCTCGGCCGCGCCGCGGGCCGAGAAGATCGACAGCAGCAGCAAGGCCAGCAAACGCTTGTTTTCATCGATGGGACGCGTGTCGATGGCCGACAGGATGCCCAGGGTCTTGCCATCGGTGTCGATCAGCGGCATGCCGACATAGCTTTCCGCCTGCATGTCGACGAGGAGGGTATCGAATGGAAAGCGACGCTGGATATCGCTGCCATGAAAACACATGCTCTGGCACGTCACGTCCTGGCATGGCGTGTGCTGCAGGCTGTATTCGATATTCGGCTGGTAACCGTCGCCGCCCCACAGGGCGAGGGTGCGGATGCCTTCGCTGCCATCTTCCAGGCGCACCAGGCGTCCGGCGATCACATAATGCACGTCGAGCGCTTCGGCCAGGTCCTTGACGAGGATGCGCAGGAAGTCGTCGCCCCGGGCGTGCGCCGTCGAGGCGGTAATCGAGCGCAGAGCCGCTTCCGCCAGGGTGCGCCGCTGCTCGGCATCGAACAGGGGTTCTTGCGAATTCACATCAAACAACGGAATACTCATGAATGCTCCTGCACGGCACCGGAAGCGCAGGCACACCTGCCGGCGCGGCGATTCTCAGCCATGGCCCACCCCAGCGGACCTGCCGCGATTGTACCCCTGGCTATTGCTTAATAATACAGATACACAGGAATTTTTTACAGCCAGCCGGAACGCTTGAACAAGTAATACATATAACCGCAGACACAGCTCATCACTGCCACGGCGGCCGGATAGCCATAATGCCAGTCCAGCTCCGGCATGAACTTGAAGTTCATGCCCCAGATGCCGGCAAACGCCGTAAACACGGCGAAGATGGCCGCCCAGGCCGCCAATTGCTTGTTCACTTCGCTCTCGTCGATGGCCACCATCGACAGATTCACCTGGATCGCCGTGCTGATGGTGTCGCGGATGGTGTCGAGCGTGCCATTGATGCGCGCCAGGTGGTCGTGCACGTCGCGGAAATACTCCTGGGTATCGTGGCACAGGGGCGGCACGCGCCCGCCGTGCAGCTTGCCCACGGCTTCCATCAGGGGCGCCACCACATGGCGCAGGACCATGACCTTGCGTTTCAGCTGGTACAGCCGTTCGATATTGTCGCGCTCGGTGCCACGGTCGAAGATGCGGTCCTCGATCAGTTCCAGTTCCGATTCCAGCGCGTCGAGCACGGGAAAGTAGCGGTCGACGACGGCATCCATCAGCGCGTACAGCACGAAGGCCGAGCCCTGGCGCAGCAGATGCGGTTCGCGCTCGGCGCGCGCGCGCACGCCGAGGAAACCTTGCGAACTGTTGCTGCGCGACGAAAGCACGTAATTGGCGCCGACAAAAATGTCGACTTCGCCCAGCACCAGTTCGTTCTCGACCATTTCCACGGTTTTCACGACGGCAAACAGGGAATCGCCATATTCCTCGATCTTCGGGCGCTGGTGGCCCCGCTGCGCGTCTTCCACCGCCAGTTCGTGCAGGCAAAACTCGTGCTGCATCTGTTTCAGCTCGTCCGGCGTGGCGTCGAGCAGGGCGACCCAGACGAAACAATCGGGGCGCTCGACGTAATCGCTGATGTCGTCGATCGGCAAGTCGGCCAGTTTTTTGCCATCCTGGTAGGCCACGCAGTTTATGAGCATGCTATTCCACAGTTCAAGTTAACACCGGACGAAACAGTCCGGCAGGCGCCAGCTTACCTTATCGCCTGCAGTGCGTGTTGTGGCGTGCGAGGGACGCCGCGTGGAAAAGCGGACGGGGGAGCCCCCGTCCTGACCTGCATCAATCGTCCTTGGCGCCGTCGATGCCCAGTTCCGAGATCTTGCGGGTGATGGTGTTGCGGCCGATGCCCAGGCGCACGGCGGCATCGTTCTTGCGCCCATGCGTATGCTTGAGCGCCGTCTTGATCAGGGCCGACTCGAACTGGCGTCCCAGCACGGCCATGACTTCCTGCTGTCCCGCGCCCAGCATGCCGGCCGCCTGCAATTCCAGTAAACCAATCCAGCCCGGTGGCGCGCCGTTGGCGGGCGCGGCCGCCTCGAAGACCTGGCCGCCATGCACATGGGCAACGACCACCGGCGCAGGCTCGCCTGCCGCCGTGGCGGCGCCATCGCCCTGCCCCTGCGTCAATTCCAGCGGCAAGTCCTTGATTTCCACCGTCTGGCCCGGCGCCATCACGGTGATCCAGTTGCACAGGTTTTCCAGCTGGCGCACATTGCCGGGCAAATCGAGGCTGCTGAGGAACTGCATCGTCGGCTCGCTCATGCGTTTGGCTTCCACGCCCAGCTGGCGTGCGCTTTGCACCAGGAAGTGGCGCACCAGGATGGGGATATCCTCGCGCCGCTCCCGCAAACTGGGCAGGCGCAAGCGGATCACGTTCAGGCGGTGATACAAGTCTTCGCGGAACAGGCCGTCGCGCACGCGCTGTTCGAGGTTCTGGTGCGTGGCCGTAATGACACGCACGTTCGCCTTCATGGGCTGATGGCCGCCGACGCGGTAGAAATGGCCGTCGGACAACACGCGCAAGAGGCGCGTCTGCAGGTCGAACGGCATGTCGCCGATCTCGTCGAGGAACAGGGTACCGTTCTCCGCTTGCTCGAAGCGGCCCCGGCGCGTCGTCTGGGCGCCCGTAAACGCCCCCCGTTCATGGCCGAACAGTTCCGATTCCAGCAAATCCTTGGGTATTGCCGCCGTGTTGAGGGCAATGAACGGCTGCGCCGCGCGCGGGCTGTGCTTGTGCAGCGCGCGCGCCACGAGTTCCTTGCCGGAACCGGATTCGCCCGTGATGAGCACCGTCACGTTCGATTGCGACAGGCGGCCGATGGCGCGGAAGACTTCCTGCATGGCCGGCGCCTGGCCGAGGATTTCCGGCGTTTCCGACGGGCCCGACTCGACGCTCGTTTCGCGCAGGCTTTCTTCCAGCGCGCGGCGGATCAGCTCGACAGCCTTGTCGATATCGAAGGGCTTGGCCAGGTATTCGAAGGCGCCGCCCTGGAAGGCTGCGACGGCCGAATCGAGGTCGGAAAAGGCCGTGATGATGATGACAGGCAAGCCGGGAAAGCGCGACTTGACCGTCTGCAACAATTCCAGGCCGGAGGCGCCCGGCATGCGGATATCGGACACGAGCACTTGCGGCGTGTCAAATTCCAGTGCGGCGATGGCGTCGCGCGCATTGGCAAAACTCTTGGTGGCGAGATTTTCCCGCGCCAGGGCTTTTTCCAGCACCCAGCGGATTGATTCGTCGTCGTCAACTATCCAGATTGGCTTCATTAGTGTGTGCGTCCCGCAATGGATTTCATGGGTGGGATACCTCCTCGCTTATGGCAAGGGTAGAACGATCCTGAAATCGGTGTATCCAGGCCGGCTTTCGCACTCGATCACGCCCAGGTGCTGTTGCACGAAGGTTTGCGCCAAGGTCAGTCCCAGCCCGCTGCCGCCTTCCCTGCCCGACACCAGCGGGTAGAAAATCCGGTCGCGGATCTGGGGTGCGATGCCCGGTCCATTGTCAATGATATGCAAGTCTAATGCCAGGCCGTAACGGACCTTGGCCAGGGTCACCTGGCGCGCCACGCGCGTCTTGAAAATCAGCTCCGCATCGCCCGCCTCGATGCGCTCGGCCAAGGCCTGCGCCGCGTTGTGCGCGATATTGAGCACGGTCTGTATCAATTGCTCCTTGTCGCCGCGAAACTCGGGAATCGAGGCGTCGTAATCGCGCGCAATGGTCAGGCCGCTGGGGAATTCGGCCAGGATCAGGCTGCGGACCCTTTCGCACACTTCGTGGATATTCACGTCGCCCACGATGTGCGGACGGCGGTGCGGCGCCAGCAGGCGGTCGACCAGGGTTTGCAGGCGGTCCGCTTCCTTGATGATGACTTGCGTGTATTCGCGCAGTTCGCTCAGGTGCAGGGCCGGCAATTCCAGTTCCAGCAGCTGGGCCGCGCCGCGGATGCCGCCCAGCGGGTTCTTGATTTCATGCGCCAGGTTGCGGATCAGCTCCTTGTTGACCTGGCTCTGGTCGAGGATGCGCTCCTCGCGGTCGAGCTTTAACTGCTGCACGTTCTCGCGCAGCTCGATCAGCACGCCGTCGCTCGGCGCGTCGAGCGCGCTGACGATGCTGTGCACGCGCAGCGGCTCGCGCCCCAGGCGCTCCAGGCTCAGGTCCTGGCGCAGGTCGGAAAACTTGTGTTCGAGCGCCTGCGCGCAAATGCCGGCCAGCTCGTCGGGATTGAGGAACAGCGCCGTCAGTTTTTGCCGCGACAGGGCCTTCAAGGAACTTTCCAGCAGGTTTTCCGCCGCCGCGTTGGCATAGCTGATGCGGCCGTCGCCATCGAGCAGGATCACGGCCGAGGCCAGCAAATCAAGGCCGGCCAGGTGGGCGGGACGGCTGGAATGGTTGTCTAGTGTCATGTGCTTTACCGGATATTCGCAATCTCGCGTTTCAGGGCCTCGACGTTTTGCTGTGTCCGGCTAATGTTGTCCTTCAACTGCGCCACTCTTTCCTGGTATTTCGCGTAGTTGCGCTCATTGCCCTGGCGCTCGGGCTGGCCGCCGTTAAATTCCAGGCGCTGCGCCGCCAGTTTCTGCTCTTCGCTGCGCAATTCGTCCTGCAGGATCTGGCGCCGGTCCAGGTCGCGCGCGCGCTGCTCGGCGCCATCGACCTTGGGAAACGCGCCGGCGGCAGGCGCCGCCGTGGCCGCCGCCTGCAGGGCGGGCCGTACCGGCGCACCGGCCAGCGGCGCCGGCCTGCGTGGCGGCTCCGTCATGGCGCCCGGCAAATCGAGCAGCTGGCAATGTTTGCCAGCACTCCTGTCCGTGTACGTCTTGTGTCCTTGCGCATCGGCGCACACATACAGCTGCCCGTGCGCCTGTGCCGCCGCGCCCAGCAATCCTGCCATCAGCGCCATTCTGTAATGCTTGGTCAATCTTCACTCCTGTCGGCTCGTGCCGCATCGTTCCTGGGCCGACTATACAACACCGCACTGTCACCGCCTTGGCGCCTTGCATAAAAAAACGCGGGCAAGACCATCGCCTCACCCGCGTTTTTTATTCACTACCGGCACATTGCCGGCGTGGCGCCATTACAGCGAGTAGTACATGTCGAACTCGGCAGGATGCGTGGTCATGCGCATGCGCTGTACGTCCTGCATTTTCAGCTCCAGGTACGCGTCGATCATGGAATCGCTGAACACGCCGCCGCGGGTCAGGAACTCGCGGTCCTTGTCCAGGGCTTCCAGTGCTTCTTCCAGCGAAGCGCACACGGTCGGGATCAGTGCATCTTCTTCCGGCGGCAGATGGTACAGATCTTTCGAGGCGGCTTCGCCCGGATGGATCTTGTTGGCAACGCCGTCCAGGCCGGCCATCAGCAGTGCGGCGAAGCACAGGTACGGGTTCGCCAGCGGATCCGGGAAGCGCGCTTCGACGCGGCGGCCTTTTGGATTGGCCACGTGCGGGATACGGATCGAGGCGGAACGGTTTTTCGCCGAGTACGCCAGTTTCACTGGCGCTTCGTAGCCTGGTACCAGACGCTTGTACGAGTTGGTGCCCGGATTCGTGATCGCGTTCAGTGCCTTGGCGTGCTTGATGATGCCGCCGATGTAGTACAGGGCGAAATCGGACAGGCCGGCATAGCCGTCGCCGGCGAACAGGTTTTTGCCATCTTTCCATACGGATTGATGCACGTGCATGCCCGAACCGTTGTCGCCAACGATAGGTTTCGGCATGAAGGTGGCGGTCTTGCCATAGCTGTGCGCCACGTTCCACACCACGTATTTCAGGTTTTGCGTCCAGTCGGCGCGCTCGACCAGGGTCGAGAACTTGGTGCCGATTTCATTTTGACCGGCGCCGGCCACTTCGTGATGATGTACCTCAACCGGGATGCCCAGCGATTCCAAAATCAGGCACATTTCCGAACGCATGTCCTGGAAGCTGTCCACTGGTGGCACTGGGAAATAGCCGCCCTTGACGGTAGGACGGTGGCCGCTGTTGCCGCCTTCAATGTCCTTGCCGGTCGACCACGAACCTTCGTCCGAACCGATCTTGACGAAGCAGCCCGACATGTCGATCTTCCAGCGCACGCTGTCGAAGATGAAGAATTCCGGCTCAGGGCCGAAGTAGGCGGTGTCGCCCATGCCCGACGATTTCAGGTAGGCTTCGGCGCGTTTCGCGATCGAGCGCGGGTCGCGGTCGTAGCCCTTGCCGTCCGACGGTTCGATCACGTCGCACTGCATGAACAGGGTCGTTTCTTCCATGAACGGATCGATATTGGCCGTGTTTGGATCCGGCAACAAGATCATGTCGGACGCTTCAATGCCTTTCCAGCCAGCGATCGAAGAACCGTCAAAGGCGTGGCCCGACTCGAATTTGTCCATGTCGAAGTGCGACACGGGAACCGTCACGTGCTGCTCTTTACCACGGGTATCGGCAAAGCGGAAATCAACGAATTTGACTTCGTTTTCTTCTACCATCTTCAAGACTTCTGCGGCTGTCATTGCCATGCGTATCTCCTAAATGAATGTGGGGTGAGCCGACCTTAGTGCGTCTGGGCTGATGAAGCGAAGCAAACATTGCGTGCCACCAAAACTCATAAGGATCATAGCAGATTCCATGCCAGCTCCCGGAGCCCCCTGGTGCCGGCGACAAAATTACTGCCATCCCAGTGAAAGTTTTCCTGCCCGCGATTTTGACACGCGTTTGCGTCAAATCAAGAATGCACTAAGCAAGTGCAAAAAACGAATAACGCACCATTATCGTGCATTTTGTGCGAATTACCGAAAAATGCCTCCTTGTGGTGCATGCGCCGTGCACCATGGATTCCCGTTTGCGGGGCGCGGACGGCGCACTATAATCGTACACACACCTGCCCACTTTCATCGAGGACGCCATGACCACCGCCGCCGACATCCTGACCACCGCCCGCAGCCGGGCCAATGAAGGTACGCCGTATGCCGGCGCCGTCACGCCGCAGGAAGCGTATGACTTGCTGCAAGGCGATGCCGCCGTCAAGCTCATCGATGTGCGCACGACTGCCGAGCGCGACTGGGTGGGCCGGGTCGACATCGCCGATACCCAGCATGGTGCGGTGCAGTGGGCCACCTACCCGGGCGGCGTGCCGAATCCCGACTTCCTCGCGCAGCTGGCGGCCCAGGCCGGCAAGGACGAGGTGCTGCTGTTCCTGTGCCGCTCCGGCGTGCGTTCGCGCCACGCAGCCAAGCTGGCGACCGAACACGGCTATAGCAACTGCTTCGATATCCTCGAAGGCTTCGAGGGCGACAAGGACGCCGACGGCCACCGCAAGCAGATCGGCGGCTGGTGCAAGGCGGGCTTGCCGTGGCTGGGCGCCTGACGCTGGCCGCCGAATTATCTGAACAGTGTTTGATCTGGCGGGCCACCATGCGGTCCGCCATCGGCTACAACCATCCATGTGCGCCCGCTTTTGCCACGCCGGACGACGACCTGGCGCTGGCCCGCAAACGCCACAAGGAATTGACATGAACGCCACCGCTCCCCACCTCGGCAGCAGTCTCGACGACTTCCTCAAGGAAGAAGGCATCTTTGAGCAAACGCAAACCCGCGCCATCAAGGAAGTGATCGCCTGGCAACTGACGCAGGCCATGCATGAACAATCGCTGTCGAAGACGCGCATGGCGGCGCTGCTGCAGACGAGCCGTTCGCAACTCGACCGCCTGCTCGACCCCAGCAGCGACGTGACCCTCTCCACCCTGGAGCGGGCCGCCGCGCTGCTCGGGCGCAAGCTGTCGATCACCCTCGTTTAAGCGGGCTAAGCGCTTAGGCCGGCTCGCCCGCCTCCGCGGCCGGATGCTCGCCCATCAGGGTCAATATGCGCTTGCGCACGAAATTGATGTGGCTGCGCAAGCCATACAAGCCATCGGCAAACGACAGGGGAATCGAGATCTGGTTGACCATTTCCTCGATCTGGTCGAGCCGTTTCAATTGTTCCGCATACACGTGCGCGCGCTGCCCTTCCGGCACATCTTCCAGCGCCTGCTCGACCGTGCGCAGCTGGCCATACCAGCGGTACACGCGCGAACGGATGCGCCACACGTACAGGGGCGGCACGACGCGCGACAGGGGCAGGATCAGGGCGCCCAGCGCCACCACCAGCACCCACATGCGGTCGAAGAAATTGGCCAGCCAAAAACTCATGTAACGCTGCAACACGGGCGCGCCATCCTTGTAGAACTTCAACGCTTCCGGCGCCACGGGAATTTCCGTGTAGCGCGCGGACGGGAACTGCCCCTGCTGCTGGAACCAGCCCGTGCCGCCATGGATGCCGGCCGCCGCCTGCACGAACAGGTCGACCAGGGCCGGATGCAAGTCTTCGCGCGCGACCAGGGTGGCCGTCGGCGCGATCAGGTGATAATCCTGCGCGGGAATGTTTTGCCCCAGGTCGACGATGCCACGCGGCAAGACGACATGCGTGAGGAAAGGCAGGCGCCGCGTGTACGCCTCCGCTTGCGAAAAATCAAACAGCTTGATGCCCGGCGTTTGCAGCAGCATCTGGATCAGCGGCGCTTCCGGCGCCGAGCTGAACACGAGACCGTCGATGCGCCCTTCCAGCAACTCCACCGTGGCGGGCGTGTTCTGCAAGTCGCTGACCGTCAGCTCTTTCGCTTCCACGCCATTCACGGACAGCAACTGCCGGAACAGGCCGGGCACGCCCGTGCCTTCCGGCCCCAGGTTGATCTTCATGCCCTTCAATTGCGTCAGTTCCGTCACCGCCTTGTCTTCGCGCATGAACAGCCAGACGGGTTCCGTAAACAAGCTGCCCAGGGAAATGAGGCCGTGGCGCTCGGCATCTTCGTGTTCCGTCGAGCCGCTTTGCACGAAGGCGATATCGGTCTTGCCCGCGTTCAAGCGCTGCAGGTTTTCCTGCGAGCCCAGCGACGGCTGCAAGGTCACCTTGATGCCGTGCCTGGCCAGGGTGGCCGCGTACTTCTTGCCGAACTCTTCGTAGGCACTATTGTCCTGCCCTGTCGACAGGGTTACCTTGCGCGGCGGCGCCGGGTCGACCAGCCAGTAAGCGAGCGCGCAAAACGCGCCGACCAGCAGCAAGGTGGGGCCGGCGGTGGCGAGGAAATCGCGCACGGAAAAGCGGCTGAACGCGAGGATTTTGGACATGTGGTGGCGCATAGGTTTCATGGGTGGCTACGATGCCAAGAAAAGCGCAACTATGCAAGGCACTTTCACATGCGCGGCGTGGTCATTTCCGCTACAGTAGCAGATCACTCATTCGCCCTTCGGAGCCCTGCATGCTGAAAATTCTTGGAAAAGCCGCCTCGATCAATGTCCGCAAAGTCTTGTGGACGTGCGAGGAACTCGACTTGCCGTACGAACGCGAAGACTGGGGCAGCGGCTTTCGCGCCACGGACGACCCGGCCTTCCTGGCCCTGAACCCGAACGCCATGGTGCCCGTGCTGCTCGACGGCGACCTGGTGCTGTGGGAATCGAACACGATTTGCCGCTACCTGTGCGCCCAGGCGGGCCGCGACGACTTGCTGCCAAGTAATCCCCGCGCCCGCGCGGAAGTGGAAAAATGGATGGACTGGCAAATGGGCGACCTCAACAACAGCTGGCGCTACGCCTTCATGTCGCTGGTGCGCCACAGCCCGGCACACCAGGATGCGGCCCAGCTGGCCGCAGGTATTGCCGGATGGAACAAGATGATGGGCGTGCTGGAACAGCAGCTGCAGCGCACGGGCGCGTATGTGTGCGGCGAGCAATTTACCTTGGCGGATATCGTGCTGGGCCTGTCCGTCAAGCGCTGGCTGATGGCGCCCATGCAGCGCCCCGAGTATCCGGCCATCGCCGCGTATCATGCGCGCCTGGAAGGTAAAACGGCCGTGTTTGCCGGTTAATCCAGTTCGATTGCCTCGACCGTGCCGCCGATGACGTAGCAATCGCCATCGCGGCGCACTTCCTCCAGGGTCGCCGGGTCGTCGTGCGCATACGTGCCGTCGATATCGACGCACCACATGTCGCCAAAGCGCAGCAGCTTCACGCCGCAGCAGATACGGTTGATGAAGTTGCCCGGCGTCTTCATCATCAATTCCCGCACCTCTCCCACCGTGATGGCGACTTTACGCCAGATGTTGCCCTCCAGTTCATGATTCCTCGCGTACAACACGATGCGCACGCTCTGCACGCCCCGGGGTCCATATGCTTGCTCGAATGATACGAGCGCGCCATCGTCAAAACGGTGATATTGCGCAAAGATCTGCTGTGTTCTTTCCATGGATTCTTTCTCCTCCATAAAAAAACCGGCCCATTCAGGCCGGCTTTTAATTGCAGCAACGATTTAATTCGCGCACTGCTTAGCCACGCCTTCGGCTGGCGCAGGCGGCTCGATCAGCGGCATCAGGCTCGGCGCCAGGGACACAAGCAGTTGCACGGGCAAGGCGCTGGTGAAATCGTAGTTCTTCGATTCCGGCCCCCGCACATACGCCGTCATGCTGCCATAGAAGCGCTCGCCGATATTGAAGACGAACGTGGCCGAACGGTTCACGTAGCGCGACTCGATCAGGCGGCCGCCGGCCCCATACACGTCGAAGCGCTGGTCGCCCGTGCCCGTCTTGCCGCCCATCGGGATCGGCACGCCGTCGGCGCCGACGAATGCCGTCTTCGCCCGTTTCGCCGTGCCGTCCGACACCACTTCGCGGATGGCCTTGGCGACAGCTTTCGCCACGTCCGGCGACAACACCTGCTCCGCCTCCACCTTGCTGCCCCGCTTGACCATGGTGTCATACGGCGTATTGGCGGCGAAATGCATGGAATCGATGCGCACGCTGGGTTTGCGCACGCCATCGTTGATGATGATGCCCATCAACTCGGCCAGCGCGGCGGGACGGTCGGCCGAAGCGCCCAGGGTGGTCGCATACGAGGGCACGAGCGAGTCGAACGGGTAACCCATCTTCTTCCACTGGCGGTGGATTTCCAGGAAACCTTCCACTTCCAGCAAGTTGGCGATGCGGCGGTCCTGCGCGTGCTTGCGGTGCGTATTGAATAGCCATTTATACACTTCCTGGCGTTCCTTTTCGCTGGCCGCCACCATCTGCGACAGGGTCGAACCTTCGTGCTGGCGCAGATACGCCACCATCCACAGTTCCAGCGGATGCACATTGGCAAGGTAGCCCCGGTCGGCCAGCGACCAGTTTTCCATCGCATACTGCTGGTACATCTTGGCCACGCGCTCGGGCGGCACTTCGTTTTGCGACGGTAGATTGGCGTTGAGGAAATCGCCGAATTCCGCGACGGTGCCCTTCGGATTGACGGTGCGGAAGATATTCGCCAGGCGCACGGGGGTCGGGCGGATACTGGCCAATAAAATCTTTTCCTGCTCGTCGACGCTCTTGCCGCGGTACTTCTGATAGAAGCGGTGCAGGAATTCGCGCCCTTCCTTGTCGGCAAAACGGCTCAGGTACTGGGCCCGGCGCGGGTCGTCCGCGTCCGCCAGCAGCGAGGCCGAGGAATCGGGACGCGAAAACATGTAGTAGCGGGCCACGTCGCGCATCAGGCGCACGAACACCAGGTTGGTCGACTGGCGCAGCGCCTGCTGCACCGTCATGATGCGGCTGTCGTCGAGCTTGGAGAAGTTGCCGAAATGGTGCAAGCCGCCGCCCGTGAAGAAGCCTTCGCCTGGGTTGCCCGAATATTTGCGTTCCATGGCGGCCGCCAGCATGGCGGGCAGATTGCGCGCCTCGCCCAGCGGCAAAGGTTTCAGATAGGCAATTGCCCACTGCGACAGCATATCCTTCGGATCGACGGCAATCTTGCCCAGCTCGGCGGCGCCCATGCCGCTGTAGCGCTGGTGCAGCTGGTCGATGATGTCCAGATACGTCACCAGGGTGCGCAGCTTGGCCGTGGAACCGAGGTCCAGCTTGGCGCCTTCGTTGATGTCCAGCGGCTGGTCGTAGTTATCCGTCTGCACACGCAGCAAGTTGGCTTGCTCGCCCTTTTGCAGCAAGGTAAAACTGTAGACCACGTTGGCGGGGTCGCCATTGCCCAGCATGCCCTTGCCCGTCAAGCCGGCCGCTTTCGCCACTTCCGGGTCGCGCAGCTCGCGCAAGACCTTGGTGACGGCGTTTTGCGCCTGCGCGTCGAGCGTGCTGACCACTTTCAGGTCGAGACGGTCGAGGTTGTACAAACGCGGGTCGCCCAGCATGCTGGCCAGGTGGTTGCGCACGGCATTCGAGGCCTTGCGCGTGACGAACGAGGTGGATGCTTCCGATTGCACGCCAGAGGCCGTCGATGGGCGCAGCTTCTCGGCGATGGCCGCATTGCGCAGCTGCGGCGAGATCACGCCCGCTTGCGCCAGCAGGCGCAGATGGCTGTTGGTCAATTCTTCCAGGTCGGCGCCGCCTGCCACCAGGTAATGCGAGGGACGGCGCTGCGCGATCAGCAAGCTCAGCGCCTGCTTGTAGGCCAGCGCACTGCCCGGCTGGTCCATATTGCCCTTGAGCAAAGTTTTCACTTCGGCAAATGGACGGCCATACCAGACCCACATGCCGTCGCCGATCCCGTTGACTTCGCCAAAACCGCTCTTTGCCGACAGCGGCACGGTATTGAGGTAATTGACGACGATCTTGCGCCGCGCTTCCATGGTGTTTTCGCCATCCTGGTACGAGCGCAGGCTGGCCGACAGCATCTGCAGCAGCTTGTCCTGCATGGAACTGGTGCGGCCATCTTCCGAATGGCGGTATTTTTCGATTTGCGTGGCCAGGGTGCTGCCGCCGCCGCCCCGGTGGCCGCCGAACAGGTTCAGCGCCTTGTCCAGGATCGCCTTGCTCAGGCGGTCCCATTCCACGGCCGGGTTGCGCATCGGCGTGCCAGGGTCGAGCAATTCGCGGTTTTCGATGAACAGCAGGCTTTGCACGAGCGCCTGCGGTGCATCGGCGAAGCCGTCGAACATGCGCTCGGGATAGCTGGCCGCGAACAGGGGCGCGGCGCGGCAATCGAGGATGCTCAGTCCGGCGCGGTTTTTCTCGTGATACGTGGCAAAGATACCCCGGTCGACCAGTTGCACCATTTTCGGCGACATGCGCGCCTGCGCCGTGACGGCATAGTCGCGCGCATTCAGCTTGGAAATGAAGTCAGGCAGGCTGGCATAGCCGAGCCGCTCGTCATACGGGCCGTGCTGCGGATAGCGGATGGCGCCCGCCGGTGCAGGGCCGGGCTCGACCTTGAAAGTCAGCTGGCGGTCCAGGCGCGTGAAAAATTCCGCCTGCAGGGCCGAGGTGCGCACTTCGCGCATGACGAACCAGGCCACGCCGGCGATCAGCGCCAGCAGGATGATGGCAAAGATGGGCCAGATGCGCGAACGGCGCTTCTTCGGCGGGCTCGCCGGCGGCGGCGCCTCGGCAGCTGGATCAGAGGGGGGCCGCTCTTGCGCGGCCAGATTGACGCCTGTGTCTTTCATGGGATGCTGGGGTAAGGTTGGGTTTGGACGGCGCGGGAAATGCGGCAGCGATACCGCTCCGCGCGGGATAAGACGAGAGCCAGCCAGGGCCGGTCACAACAAAGCTTGCTTAACATGATGTCCATACCGGTAAATCGAAAAAACACGCTACTGCACAGGCAGGCGACCCCGCGTTTGACACGCAAGGCCCCTGTTCACCATTCCACCACATCGGCATGAAAACGACTGACGAGCGCGCACAAAAATCTTGCTTCATTGAAGATTTTCGCAAAAAAACAACGTCTTGGAATGTACGCTTGCGTACATAGATGCACGGCGGGCTGGACGCCGGCAAAAAAGCCGCCGGCGCCGGGCTGGCTGCATGTCAGATGGTGGTGTATTCCGCCTGCAAGGTATCGAGTGCGGCGCACATCTGCGCGAAGGCGGCCGCCGCTTGCGCCGGCTCGCCCTTGACGCCCAGTTCGATATGCCGGCGCGTCTGCGCATCGCCCACGCTGGGCAAGCTGAAAACCTTAATCAACGGAAACTCCGCTTCCAGCCGCACCATCAGCGGCGTCAGCAGGGATTCGGCCGTTTCGTACACGAGCAAGGCATGTTCCGCGTGCGGCACCTGGTTGAACAAATGGGGGTAATGCGTGTCCAGCACCCATTCGATCATGGGCCAGGACATGATGGGAAAGCCGGGCACGAAGTAATGCTCGCGCACGGCAAAGCCGGCAATCTTGTTGTACGGGTTCGGAATCAGCTCGGCGCCTTCGACAAATTCCGCCATTTTCAGGCGGTGCAGGTTTTCCGGCGAGTGCAAATCGGCCGGCACGCCCGCCTCTACGCCCATTTCCGTGATGCGCTGCTGGATATTGATCTTGCCCTGCGGATGCAGCACCAGCGGCAAGCCCAGCGCATCGGCGGCCGCCTGGCGCGTATGGTCGTCCGGCGTGGCGCCGATGCCGCCAAAGCTGAAGACGATGTCGCCGCTGGCAAAGCTGCGCTTGAGCAAGGCGACCAGGCGGGCCGGTTCGTCGCCCACGTATTCCGCCCAGCTCAGCTGTAAGCCGCGCTGCTTGAGCATTTGCACCACTTTCGGGAAATGCTGGTCCGTGCGCTTGCCCGACAGGATTTCGTCGCCGATGATGATCAATCCGATAGCCATGAAGCTTCCTCGTAGAATTCGATAAAAATACTCAAGCGTCCGCCGGCGCCACGTCGGTCATGCCGCGTACGCCCCGCAACCGCGACAGTGCTTCCAGGCAGTAATACTGGAACCACAGCCCCGTAAAGATGAAGATCAGCACATACAGCCAGATGGCGAACGCCGCCAGGAAGGGGAAAAATACCACCGCCATCACGCCGCCCATCCACAGCAGGCCCGGCACGGCGCCGGCCGCGCCGGACACCATGCCGATGGCCAGCAGGGGCCAGCGCTGCGTGCGCATGATGGCGTGGCGCTCGTCCACGCTGGCGTAGTCGGCCATGGCGTCGTACGCCATCACGCGGTAGGTCAGCCAGCCCCACAGCACGGCTTGCCCCGCCAGGGCGGCCGGCGGAAACGCGTACAGGGGCAGCAGGATGACCCAGGCGACGATAAAGAGTAAAAACGTGGCCAGCGAGGTACCGACGCTGCCGAGCAGGCTGCCGCCATGCTTCTTTTCCAGTTGCGGAAAGTGCCGCCCGCCGATATGGCGGCCGATGGCCGGCATGGCGAACAGGCCCATGAAGATCAGCGCCGTCAGGATCATCAGCGGCAGCAGCATGAACATGGCGATCAGCGGCACGATCACGGTTTTCAGCTTATCCAGGCCGAAGGTGGACAGCACCTGGCCGCTGGTGCGGAAGAAATCATATTCTGTGAACTGCGCATGCAGGCTGTCGATCAGCGGCTGCAGGCCAAACTTCAACAACACCCCCCACAGGATCAGCGACAGGATGAACGGCGCCACGCTCAGCAGCAGTATCCTGCCATGCAATTGCGACAGGAAAGCACGGCCATACGAATTCAACACATTACGCATCAACGGCGTCCTTTTCGTTTAATTCTTGCAAATTCGACCATGCGACGCAGGCCCAGCCATTGCTGCTGCCAGAAACCGCGGCCATAGTTGCGCCCCGGCCGGCCGACACCGTTGCTGTCGATGCGGGCCAGCTGGTCGCGCACGCCCGTGCGCGCATAGCCCGCCGAGAAATTCGCGGTGCCCAGCAGCATATCCCAAATCGGCAAGACCACGCCGAAGTTGCAACCACCCATGCTGCCCTTGCCTTTCGACTCGTGCCCCACGCCGATCGCGTGATGCGTGCGGTGGAAACGGGGCGAGATCAAGAGCCGCTCGCCGATGCGACCGAAGTGTATCCTCACATTTGCGTGCTGCAAGCTTTGCAGGATGCGCGAAATCGACACCAGCAGCACGTACTGGCCCGGCGGCACGCCGATACCGAGCGCCACCAGCGCCATCACCACGTCGCGCAGGAAGTCATCGAGCAAGTGGTTGCGGTCATCGCTCCACAAATTCATGTTTTGCTGGCTGTGATGCAGGCTGTGCAAGCCCCACCACCAGCCGAAATGGTGCGAGGCCCGGTGGTAGCAATAGTCGACGAAGTCCAGTATCACAAAATAAATGATAAAACTGAGCAAGGGGCTGATGCCGGGCAACAGCGATTCCAGATTCAATGGATGGATATTGTCGAAGCGCAAGGCACCCGCCAATGCATCCATCAGCGGATCGAGCGTAAAGAAGACCACGACGGAAAACAGGCCGACGCGGTGCAGCACCGTATAGAGAAAATCGTTCCAGCGGGCTCGCGGGTCCGTCATCTTTTGTGCGGGAATCAAGGCTTCGAGCGGACGCAGCACGAGAAACAGCAGCACCAGTTCGCACAGGCCGATCAGCAGCCACTCCGTGCCCTCGAACGCTTCTTCCGTGAATTCGCCAAAGCCCAGGTGATACACGAGCGGGTTCACGATGGTCTGGAACAGCCAGCCTTGCGCCGCGCCAAAGGCGTCGACCACGGCATCGATGACGGGTGTGACGTGGCCGAGGATGTCGGCGGCGATCATGGCTGGCCCTTCTTCCGCGCGTAGGCAGGATGCTCGCGCAGGGTGGCAAAGCAAAAACCCTTGTCTTGCAGGCCGGAAATCAAAGCGTCCAGGTTGGCTGGCGCCCACGGCTCCTTGCGCGACCAGATGCCCATGTGTGCAATGAAAATATCGCCGCTGCGCAAGTTCGTCAGGGCTTTTTTCAGCAGCGTGGCGTTCGGATACTTATCGCTGGGCAGCTCATCGCCCGAATAGCCGGCCGGCGCCCAGCCCGCGTGCTGATAGCCGCAGGCGCTGCCGGCCGCCAGGGTGCGCGGCGACGTGTAGCCGCCCGGTGCGCGCCAGAACGGGTCGAGCTTGCGCCCGGTCAGCTCCTGGAAGCGCGTATCGACGCGGCGCAATTCTTCGCAGAATTGCTGATCCGTGAACGACGCCAGCTTACCGCCATCCTTGCCGAACTGGGGCTTGACCTGGATCAAGCCGTTGGCCAGATCCTTCTTCCAGTACACGTGGTCAAACGTATGCGTGCCGAACGCATGGCCTTCAGCCACGCGGGCTTTCCAGTACGGCGCCCACGAGGCATCGAGCGAATAGTCGCCGCGCGTCGTCTTTTCATTGGCCAGGAAGAAGGTTGCCTTCACATGACGCTTGTTCAGCACGTCGGCGATCAGCTGCGCTTGCGACTGGCTACCCGTGTCGAAGGTCATGTAGATGGTGCCCTTGCAGGCGGCTGGCGCTGAAGATGCAGTTGGAGATGCGGCTGGGGCAGCAGATACGGCGGCAGGTACGGCAGCAGGTACGGCGGCATGCGCGGGCGACAGCATGGCGCTGGCGCACAGCAGCATGGCGGGCCCGTGGCCCGCGAAAATGAAGCGTTTCATCATCACCGGCTCATCACATGCGCGGCGAGTGGGTGGCGAAATACACGCCATGGGGCGAGCGGCCCACCGGGATGGTCTTGATCACCTTGCGCGTGGTCAAGTCGATCACGGCCACTTTCTTGATCCAGCGCAACGTTACCCACATGGTCTTGCCGTCCGGCGTGATTTCCATGCAATCGGGGCCGCCTGGCACATTGATGGTGCCCACGTTTTCCAGGGTTTGCTGGTCGATGATGTTGATGGTGTTCGACACGCGGTTCGAGACGAACGTCATGCGGTTGTCGCCCAGCGCGCGGAAATTGTGCGTGCCGGCGCCCGCCTTGATGCGCTTGACGGTCTTTTGCGTGCGCCAGTCGATCACTTCCACGTAATCGCTGCCCATGATGCCCACCAGCAAATGCTTGCCATCGGGCGTCATCGTGATGCCGGCCGGCGCGGGGCCGACGGGCATGGTCCATTTCACGGTTTGCGTGGCCAGGTCGATGGCGCTGACCTGGTTGCTGCCCTGTTGCGTAATGAAAGCCATGGTGCTGTCGGCCGTGAACGCCATATGGCTGGGCAATTTTGGCAGCGGGATGCGCTTGGCCAGGGTCAGGTTCTTGCCGTCGTAGCGGTACAGGTCGATGCGGTCCAGGCGCAAGGAGTTCGAAATGAACCATTTCTGGTCCGGCGAAAAGCCGATCTGGTACGGGTCGAGGATGTTGCTGATGCGGCGCTGGATCTGGCCCGACACGGGGTCGAGGAAGATCAGCTCGTTGCCGACGGAACTGGCGACGATCAGCGACTTGCCGTCCGGCGTTTCCATCAGATGGTGCGGTTCCTTGCCGACGGCAAAGGTGGACAGGGGAGCATAGGTTTTCTGGTCCAGCAGTTGCACCGTAGCATCACGGGAATTGAGCACCACCACCACTTCGGCTTGCGCCGTCGATATTGCGGAAACCAGGCACAGCGAGGAAAAAACAAGGCGGCGTAGACTGCGGAACATGGCAAAAATCACTGTTAAATACAAAACATGCATTTTACGTGGAACACTGTATTTATT
Source organism: Janthinobacterium sp. SUN137 (assembly GCF_030587265.1). Taxonomy (NCBI): domain Bacteria; kingdom Pseudomonadati; phylum Pseudomonadota; class Betaproteobacteria; order Burkholderiales; family Oxalobacteraceae; genus Janthinobacterium; species Janthinobacterium sp. SUN137. The sequence goes on from NZ_JAPWHZ010000005.1 coordinate 484,246, forward strand.
GTGTGAAATCCCCCCTTAAATGCTGCCGGCAGCCACACATCGCCGTAATTTCCGTTTTTTCCCCGTCCCAGGCCTGGAATGGCGCTTTGCAACTCATTGCTCTACAATCTGAAGCTTTCATCGCCTACACAAGGATAATCATGACCACCACCACTACCGCTTCCGGCCTGCAATACATCGACACCACCGTTGGCGAAGGCGCTGAAGCGCAAGCCGGCAACAATGTTGTCGTGCATTACACGGGCTGGCTGCAAAACGACGACGGCAGCGCCGGCGCGAAATTTGACTCGAGCAAGGACCGCAACGATCCATTCGAATTCCCGCTGGGCGCCGGCCGCGTCATTCAAGGCTGGGACGAAGGCGTACAAGGCATGAAAGTGGGCGGCAAGCGCCAGCTGATCATCCCGGCAGCACTGGGCTATGGCGCACGCGGCGCCGGCGGCGTGATTCCACCGAACGCCACCCTGATTTTCGACGTCGAACTGCTGGGCGTATAAGCACCGACTCCGCAGCGCTCAAGCGACTGTACCGACGCCGCCCCTGTTCACGCAGCGGCGGCGTTTTTGTTTTGAGTGTGTCCTCTAATGCACGGCGCGCTTTTTTCACTATGATGTCAGGCACTGCAGCACGCACGGTGGCCACTCCGCCGGGCCTGCCGCACTTTTCCAGCGATTCCATCAGCACACAGGAGCCATCATGAGTTTACAAGAGCAATTCGAACAAGCGCAGCTCGATTCCAAGACCCTGTCCGAGCGTCCGGACAATATGACCTTGTTGAAAATCTACGCCTTGTTCAAGCAAGCGTCGAGCGGCGACGCCACGGGCGAGCGTCCTGGCATGACCGACTTCGTCAACCGCGCCAAGTTCGACGCCTGGGCGGCCCTGGCCGGCACCTCGAAGGAAGAGGCGCAACAGCAATACATCGATCTGATCGAAGACTTGAAGGATTAAACCTGAAAACGTCTGTTTTGCAGAGAAACAGGCCGAAAACGGCTGAAAACTCACAAAAAACCACAAAAACAGGCTGAAAATGCAAAAGTGGCTACCGATTTGGTAGCCACTTTTTTTACGCCTGTCTCAGCCGCAAACTTACTTTTTCGCCGCCGCCAGCGCTTGCGCGATCCAGCCGTCAAACGTCTGCTGGTGGTACTTGATCCAGCCGGCCGTATGACGCGCGATATCGGCTTGCGTGTTTTCGCCGCGGCGCATGCGCTCGTTCTGCGCATTGATGTCCGCCACGGGCAATTGCATCACTTCGAACAGCTTGGCCGCGGCCGGATTCTTCTCCGCCCAGGCCTTGTTGGACACGATGCGCGCCGTGTTGACGGCAAAGCCGTAGTCGCTGCCATCGTCGAGACGGGTATTCACCTTGTCCGGATTGGCCGAGAACGGCACTTTCAGCCAGACCACGTCCTTGCCCGGCACCAGCACGCCGCTGACCCAGTACGGCGTCCACGTGTAGTACAAAATCGGTTCGCCGCGCTTGTAGCGGCCCAGGGTGTCGGCGATCAGGGCCGCATAGCTGCCCTGCACGTGCGTCACCGTCTTGCGCAATTTATACGCATCCATGTGGTTCTCGATCAGCGCTTCGCAGCCCCAGCCTGGGTTGCAACCGGTCAAGTCGGCCTTGCCATCGCCATCATGGTCGAACAGCTTGGCCAGGTTGGGATCGCGCAACTGGTCGATATTCGTGATGTTGTACTTTTCCGCCGTCGCCTTGTCGATCAGATAACCTTGCGCGGCAGGGCCCGCATACTGGCCCGTGCGCGACAGCTTGGCGTCGCCGCCCGCATTGTTATAGAAATCCTTGTGCATCGGGTCCCAGTGCACGGCCATGAAGGTGGCGTCACCGTTGGCAATGGCGATATGCGCCGTCGGGTATTCCACTTCCTTGATCGGCTGCACTTCGTAGCCCAGCTTTTCCAGGGCCTTGTCGACCAGCATGGTCTGGAAGGTTTCTTCCGCGATCGAGCTTTGCAGCGGCTGCACCTTGACTCCCTTGCCGGGCAACGCATCGGCAGCGGCGGCCGGCGTCTGCGCCATGGCCAGGCTGGTGGTCAGGGCCATGGCGGCGATCGCCAGGGCGGAAAACAGCTGGAACTTGCGTTGCGATTTTTGCGTCACTTTGAAATTGTCGATTTGATGCATGTGTATCCTTTATTGTGCGTTGGCCAGCGTTACTTGCTGTTCAACATTATTTTTCTCCGCATTGCCGCGCACCAGGCGCAGCACGAAACCGGCTGGACCCGTCTGGTACCAGTGGCGCACGCCGCGGCGTGGCTGGCCCATCGCTTGCGTCAAGCGGTCCAGGGTGATGGCCAGCAGCACGATGCCCAGGCCGCCCACGGTGGCCAGGCCCATGTCCAGGCGGCCGATGCCGCGCAATACCATCTGGCCCAGGCCGCCCACGGCGATCATCGAGGCGATCACGACCATCGACAGCGACAGCATCAGCGACTGGTTGATACCGGCCATGATCGATGGCATGGCCAGCGGAAATTGCACGCGGGTCAGCAACTGCCACGGCGAGGCGCCATAGGCGCGGGCCGCTTCGATCAGGTCGGGACGCACCTGGCGGATGCCGAGGTTGGTCAAACGCACCAGCGGCGGCAGGGCAAAGATGATCGTCACGATCACGCCAGGCGCATTACCGATACCAAACAGCATCACCACGGGCACCAGGTAGACAAACGCGGGCGTCGTCTGCATGGCGTCCAGCAGGGGGCGCAGGATATTCTGCGCGCGGTCGCTGCTGGCAAGGAAGATGCCCAACGGCAAGCCGATGGCCAGGCAGAACGCCAGCGACGTCAAGACCAGCGACAGGGTCGTCATGGCTTCCGGCCAGATGCCCAGCATGGACACCACCAGCAGCGCCAGCACGGTGCCGATGGCCAGGGTGCGGCTGGTAAATTGCCATGCCAGCAAGCCGATGATGGCGATCACCGTCAGCGACGGAGCGGCCAGCAGCACGCCTTCCACGCCGGACAGCACGCTGTCGATCGGCGCGCGCACGGCCTGGAAGAAGGGACGGAAATGCGCGACGACCCAGCCCAGGCCCTGGTTGATCCAGCTTTCCAGCGGCAGCGAGCCGTCGAAAATCTGCGTCAGGTGAAAGCCGGACGCATGTTCCGGCTGCACGGCAGGCGCGGCGGCGTCCAGCCAGGCAGTGCTGGCGTCGGTAGGCGGCGTCAGCGCCCAGGGATTGATTTGGGCGGCCTGTTCAACAACAGGTTCTACTGCGGAAACGGTGCTTGGGTTCATGCTTGTCCTTTCTGTTGTTGTTCGGCTATGGCTGGCGTGTCGCGGTCGAGGAACTTCAGCAAGGTTGTCTTGCTGATGGCGCCGCGGAAGCTGCCGTCATTGGCCACCACAGGGACGGCGTAAGGCAGTTGCGCCACTTGGCCGAACAGGCCGGCGACTGGCTCATCTGCATTGATGGTCTGCACGTCGGGCAGATAGGCATGTGCCAGGCCCAGCGGTCCGACATGGCCGTCGAGCGCACTGCGCAGCGAATCGGCCGAGACGACGCCGAGAAACTTGCGCTGCGGATTGACGACGTAGGCAAACGCGCGATCCTGCTCTTCCAGCATCGACAGCGCGGCGCGCGAGCCGCGGCTCGGCGACTCGGACACGACGATCTGGCTCTTGCGGGCAATATCGCTGGCCTTGAAGACGGCCGCCGCATCGACGCCGCGCACGAAGTTGCGCACGTAATCGTTGGCAGGTTTACGCAGGATTTCTTCCGGCGTACCCACTTGCACCACGTGGCCGTCTTTCATGATGGCAACGCGGTCGCCGATGCGCATGGCTTCGTCGAGGTCATGCGAAATGAAGACGATGGTGCGGCGCTTGATTTGCTGCAAGCGCAGCAGTTCCGATTGCATTTCCGTACGGATAATCGGATCGAGCGCGGAAAACGCTTCATCCATCAGCAGAATCGACGGATCGCATGCCAGCGCACGGGCCAGGCCCACGCGCTGCTGCATGCCGCCCGACAATTCGTCGGGATAGCTGGCGCCGTAGCCGTCCAGGCCGACTTGTTCCAGAGCTTGCTGGGCCAGCGCATGGCGCTCGGCCTTGGGCATGCCGGCCAGTTCCATGCCGAAGGCAGTGTTGTCGAGCACGGTAATTTGCGGCAGCAGCGCGAACGACTGGAACACCATGCTGATGTCCTTGCGGCGCAGGGCGCGCAGCTGGGCGTCCGGCAAGGTATTGATGTCGTTGCCGTCGATCAGGATGCGGCCGGCGGTCGGCTCGATCAGGCGGTTCAGCATGCGCACCAGGGTCGACTTGCCCGAACCGGACAGGCCCATGATGACGAAGATCTCGCCCGCTTCAATGGTAAAGGTGGCGTCGAAAACGCCGATGGTGCAGTCGGTCTGGGCCAGGATATCCTGCTTGCTGGCGCCCTGATGGACGAGTTCAAGTGCTTCTTCTGGCTTGTCGCCGAACACTTTGAACACATGGTCGATAATGATTTGTTTTGCCACGATGTGGTTCTCCCTCGATTTGACGAATGGAATGAAACCCAGCAAGCTGCCAGCTTGCGGCGGGAATCAGCAAACCCTGTTGCGTCGGCTACGCCACGGCGCAAAAGCGCACGGGAGCGACAGGAAACAGGGGGTGACACGCATGTGACCAGCGGATGGCCAAAGCCGGTGCCGGGGTGCCGTGTGCGTGCTAAAAGAGGCTGTGGTTCAGGACTTTTAACAACGCTAGCGCCATGCAAATACATGGCACCAAATGTATTTGACCGAAAAAAAATCGACCAAGCTACTTTTAACTGGATGCGGGTGTAAAACCCAATGAATTATTCACCACTCAGCGAGTGGGGAGTACTGCGAAGCAGATGGTGAAACGCGGTGTAGCTGTTGTAAATATGACTCAAGTATAACGCAAAAAGCCGCCAAAGTCCAATGGCTTTCCAAATAGAAATGTGCTAGCAATGTTCGCCAGCGTACAGTCAGACGTGAAAAAGGCGAAAAGCGACGTGTTTTCATCGTCTTTTCGCCCATCGCTGCGACACGTTTTCTAGCACCAAACATGGTGCCAGACAAGCGGATCAAACTGGCTCGGCAAACACCTTGCGCATCTTTTCGGCGATCTTGCCTTCAATCGTGGACGCGAAGGCGCTGAGCATGAAGCCCAGCTTGATTTGCAGTTGCGCCTGCTCTTTTTCCAGGGTCAGCGAACCATCGACGCCGCTGCGCTCGAAGCGCAGCACATCGCCATCCCAGGCGCACGCCAGGTCATACTCCTGGGCCAGCTTGTCGGCCACTTGCTGCGCCGCTTCGCGCGCCTTTGCTGCTGTCAGCTTATGTTGCTGAACTATATTTATATCCGCCATCAAACGATCCTTTTATTATAAAAACGGGTGCCATACGGCCAGCATCATACCAGCCGCCACGCGGCAGCCGCAGCCATGGGGAACGCCGGCACCCGGAAAAAACCGCGCTTTCTTGCGCCGCACTTGCGCCGCATCAAACCGCAACCACCGAAGCAGGCCGACTATCTCCATTCCAGTTGCGAGTGTCTTGGAGAGCTACCATGGACCAGAAAGTCATCGTGCCGGTCGAAGCCGTGCTGACCAAATGCGTGTCCTTGCCTGTCGGCTATGTCCCTACCCCCTCGGCGCCCTACCGCCTGCACCGCAAGAATGCGCAACTGACCCTGCAGCCGGGTCCGCCCCGGCTGACGGACGCCACGGTCCGCAACCTGGCCGCCGTGCCCGTCGGTTCGCGCGTGCTGATCTGGAAGCAAGACCCGTCCGTGAGCGAGCTGGGCACGCGCAAGTCCTTCCTGCCCGGCCTGATACTGCAAGGCCCGCGCGACGCGCGCATCACCTTTGGCGAGCCGGGCATCGCCCAGGTCAGCCCGAATGCCTTTGGCGACTTCATCGTCTCGCCCAACACCGACCAGTTCGACGCCGTGCACACCTTTGCCATCGTGCGCATGACGCTGACCATGTACCAGCGCGCGATGGCCAGCAACAATACGGCGCCGCCCCTGCCCTGGCAATGGAATAGCGCCAGCAACACGGCACCGCTGCGCGTGTTCCCGCACGGCTTGCCCAATGTCATGAACGCCTATTACAGCCGCAGCGACAAGGCCCTCAAGTTCGGCGACTTCATTCCCAGCGGCGCCACCGAGCGCGTCTACACTTGCCGCTCGCTCGACATCGTCTCGCATGAAACCGGGCACGCCATCCTCGATGGCCTCAAGCCGAATTGGCTGCTCAACAATAATCCACCGCAGACGGGCGGCTTGCACGAATCGTTCGGCGACCTGACGGCCATCTTCCTGGCCCTGTCGCAGCTGGACCAGGTCGAAGCCGTGATCGCGCAAACCAAGTCCGACCTGCACGACAAAACCTTCCTGGCCGACCTGGCGGAACAGTTCGGCCTGGCACTGGGCCGGCCGAACGGCTTGCGCAATGCCGATAACGACATCAAATTGTCGGAGGCCGGCACGGAAGTGCACGCCATCTCGCAAGTGTTTACAGGCGCTATCTACGACATCCTGGCCGACATCTTTGCCCACGAACGCCAGCCCCAGCTGGAAGATGACGCAGCCGTGCTGCACCGTTGCGGCGACTACCTGCGCAGCCTGGTCTTGCGCGCCCTGGTAGCGTCCCCCGACCAGGCGGCCACGTACGCCGACGTGGCCGGCCACATGCTGACCCTGGCGCAAGCCGACGGCTTTACCAGCTACCTCGATTTCATCCGCAACAGCTTTACCGTGCGCGAAGTGCTCAAGGACAATGCCATGACGGAGGATGGACAAATGACCTTTGCCCCCGATGTCATCGACGAAGCGGGCGCCGTGCAAGACAGGCGCGCCTGCTGCGGTACCATGAACCATGCGGAATACAGCGAATCGGATCAATTGCTGGAAGCGGAGCGCGAAGCGCTGGCGGCCTGGTGCCGCAGTTACGCCCCCCGGTAAACGCCCTGCGCCGCAAGCCCGCCAGCGGTCAGCCGCAGGCGAAGGCATGCCGCATCATTTCCCCACCACCGTCCCCAAGAAGGAGCAGCATGAAAATTTCAGCCCGCAGCAGCGGCGGCTTTGCCGGCCTGAGCGAACAGTACGACATCGATACGCAAGCCCACCCGGCCGGCCCCGGGCTGGAAGCGGCACTGGCCAGCAGCGGTTTTTTCACGCACCCGCAGGGCACGGGCGAACAGGTGGGCGCCGATATCCCCCATTGGCAGATCACCGTCGAGGCACCGGCCGCGCGCCGCACCATCACGTTTGCCGAAGATGGCAGTGCTGAAAATGCACGTTGGCAACAGTTGCTGACGCAAATACGCGCCAGCGCCTGATTGTTCCGGCACTTATTTTTACCGATCTTGATTTGGGTAAAACAAAAACACCACACGGCGAGCTACCGCCTCGCCCGTCCTGCTCCCTGCAGCATCGGGCGACTGTCGCTTTCTTGCCGCGTTCTTCATGGTAACGTCCCGGATAGTCGCTGAATTGCACGCTCTGCGCGGCAACGGCGCTGCCAAAAAATGAATTTGCTTATATGTATTGTATATAAGCGGGATTTGTGAGAAATAGCGAATTGCCTTAAAATACAATGCTTTGCTTTAGTATGCGCCGCCGAGGTTCCTGCAGGCGCTACAGCACCTCCCCCCAAATTGATAGGACTGTTATGACCCACGTTGTCACCGAATCCTGCATCGCCTGTCGCTATACCGACTGCGTCGATGTCTGCCCGGTAGATTGTTTCCGGGAAGGCCCGAACTTCCTGGCAATCGATCCGGACGAATGTATTGACTGCGCAGTCTGCGTGGCAGAGTGCCCGGTGAACGCGATTTTCGCGGAAGAAGACGTGCCGGGCGACCAGCAAGCCTTCATCAAGATCAACGTCGACCTGGCCCGTAACTGGCCTTCGATCACCAAGACGAAGGCTGCCTTGCCGGAAGCCGAGCAATACAAGGACGTCAAGGACAAACTCGACATGCTGGTGCGCTAAGCGCACGGCACTTGCCGCGGCGTTTCCGGCGGAGACACTGTTCTCCGCAGGGGCGTGGCGGCGAAAAAATGTACAAAAAGCAGCGGAAACGCTGCTTTTTTTGCTTTTAGAGCATCGTTGCAGGTCTATCCACGCAAGTGTGGCGCGCTGTCACACCAAAGCGCAAACTGTGGACCTATGCGCGGTAATGCACATTTTGTCCTCAACAAATATCGTAAAATTGGATTATGATATTTGAGCCGATATTGGCGCTTGGAATTAAACAAGGACTATATATGCTTTACCAACTGCACGAACTGCAACGCTCCTTCCTCACTCCGGTGATGCAATGGGCAGACATGTCCTCCAAGTTATTTACCAACCCGGTTTCTCCACTGGCCCACACCCCGTTTTCGCAACGCATCGCAGCCGGCTACGAGCTGATGTACCGCCTTGGCAAAGACTACGAAAAACCACAATTTGACATCAAATCCGTTCTCGTCCAAGGCGAGAACGTCGACATCCGCGAACACGTTGTCGTGACAAAACCGTTTTGCCGCCTGATTCACTTCAAAAAAGAAGCCACTGGCTTGCAACAGCCCAAAGTTTTGCTGGTTGCCCCCCTGTCCGGTCACCACTCGACCCTGCTGCGCGATACCGTGCGCGGCTTGCTGGCCGAGCACGATGTCTACATCACCGACTGGACGGACGCGCGCATGGTACCGCTGACGGAAGGCCCGTTCCACCTGGACGACTACATTTATTATGTGCAGGAATTCATCCGCCTGCTGGCGCCTGACTTGCACGTCATTTCCGTCTGTCAACCGACCGTGCCCGTGCTGGCTGCCATCTCGCTGATGGCGACGGCCAAAGATCCGCACATGCCGAAAACCATGACGATGATGGGCGGCCCGATCGACCCGCGCCGTTCACCCACGCAAGTGAACAACCTGGCGACGGAAAAGAAATTCTCGTGGTTTGAAAACACCGTGATCTACGCGGTGCCGCCGAACTACCCGGGCTTTGGCCGCAAGGTATATCCGGGCTTCCTGCAGCACGCCGGCTTCATCGCCATGAACCCGGGCCGTCACGCGCAAAGCCATCGCGAGTTCTACATGCACCTGGTGACGGGCGACGACGAGCCGGCGGAAGGCCATCGCCAGTTCTACAACGAGTACAACGCCGTGCTGGACATGCCGGCCGAGTACTACCTGGAAACCATTAAAACGGTTTTCCAGGAATTCAGCCTGCCGATGGGCACGTGGAAAGTGGGCGGCCAGCTGGTGCGTCCGCAAGACATCACGAATGTGGCGCTGTTCACCGTAGAAGGCGAGCTGGACGACATTTCCGGCGCCGGCCAGACGCAGGCGGCGCATGACCTGTGTTCCGGCATCCCTGCCGAGATGCAGCAGGATTTCGTGGCGCCAAAATGTGGCCATTATGGCATTTTCTCGGGCCGCCGCTGGCGCGAAATCATTTGCCCGAAAATCGGCGAATTCATCCAGAAACATTCCTGATCCGCAGTATTTCAGGCAAAACGGCACGCCAGGCTACCCTGGCGTGCCGTTTTTTTATGCCCGGCTCATGCGCGTGACGTTTCGATCTTCACCGTCGGGCGCGTATTGACAAAGATTTGCTCGACTCGCGGCTCGCCCGGCCCCGGTTTCTTCATCGCATAGCCATTCACGGGCTGCGAGCGGTTCACCCACAGCGCGTAATACAAATGGTCGGCGCGGGGATCTTCCGTGTTCGGGTGAATCAGTATCGTCAGGCCCAGGCTATTGAGCTGCAGCCACGGCACGATGACGGGCAGCAAGTCATTCGTGAAGCCAAAGTAAAACGACGGCGTCACGTGCGGGCCGCGCGGCTCCAGGTTCCAGTCGCCCAGTTCGATCTGGAAACGCTCGGCCGCCCACTTGCGTATCAGCGCCGCCTTTTGGTAACTGTCTTCGTCAAAATAGATATGCGCGTGATAACTCTCGATATCCGTGTAAGCACGCGGCTTCGCCGGCAAGGCTTCCTCGCCGGGCCGCACGCTGACGGGGCGCGGCGTGGGCGCCGTGTCCGTATGCTCGCCCCACGGGCTCTTGCCCGGTGCTGGTTTGGCGCGCTTGACGGCGCCATCCTGGGCCAAGGCCGTGCCGGCCAGGCCCGAAGCGGCCAGCGCCGCCACCAGGCCGCCGCCGCGCAAGACCGTGCGGCGCTGCGGTGAGAGGAGATTGGCCCATTCCAGGTCGATGGCCGCGTGTTGAGTGTTGTCAGACATAGGATTTCCTGTTCTTGATTATGAGTATGGAGAGAAGGCAGATCAAAAGTGAACGGTGGCGCGGGCGTAGTAATAACCGCCCAGTACGCCCAACGGTCCCGAGTTGTCATACGCGCCCGTGTACTGCGCCAGATTCGCGGCGCTGCGCGCTTCCCGCGGCACCTGGCCCGGTTTCTGGTCGAAGACATTGTTGGCGCCCACCGTCACGCTGATGCGCTTGCTGATGTCGTAGCCGACGCTGACATCCGTCACGAAGGCGGCTTTCAGCTGGTAATCGCCGCCCGTGATGGCGTTCAGGCGCTTGAGCTTGCCGTAGCGCGTCTCGCGCACGTTGAACGTCCAGCCCGCCTTTTCATACGCCAGGGTGACGATTTCCTTGTCGCGCGGCGCCCGGTACAGCAAGTCGTACTCGGCCGATTTACTCAGGGTGCCGATATTCGGCAAGCCTTGCAGCACCGTCGGCAAGGCCGCCTTGCCGACCAGGCTCGTGTGGTTGATATTCGCGGCCGCCGTCCAGCGCAGCTTGCCATCGGCCACGCGCAGCACATCCTCGGCCGTCAAGTCGATGCCGCGCGTGCGCGTGTCGCCCACGTTGGCAAAGTAATGCGCGACGAGGCCATTGCCTACCGTCAAACCCGCCGAGCGCAGCAGGTTTTCGATCACGCTTGCTTGCGCGGCCGTCAGTGGCCGGCCACTGCCGTCGAGCGCCACGCCCGAGCTGCGGTCGATGCCGATGTTCGACGACACGCCCAGGCGGTCGCTGACCTTGATTTGATACGCGTCAACGCCCAGGCGCAGGGTGGGCGTAGGATTGAAGGTCAGCCCGGCCGACAGATTCGTCGATTTTTCCGGTTTCAGCGCTTGCGCGCCCAGGGCCCGCGCTGCGGCCGAGTTCGGCTGCGCCAGGGTATACGGCACGCCAGCATGGTCGGAGGTGTTCGAATACGATTGCGTCACCAGGCTCGGCGCATGGAAACCATTGCTGACGGTGCCGCGTACGGCGACCGTGGGCGTGACGTCATAGCGGGCGGACAAACGGCCCGTCGTCTTGCTGCCGAAATCGGAATATTTCTCAGCACGCAGCGCCGTGTCGAGCAACAATTGCGGCGTCAGTTTCGCGCCCAGGCCGATATACGCCGCATAGCTGTGGCGCGCCGTGTCCGAGGCGTCGACGGGCAGGTAGCCGGCCAGCGCCGATGAGCCGCTGCCCTGCCAGGAAGCGGGCTCACCCGGGCTGCGTTGCTGCGTTTCATGCGAATACTCGAGACCGACGCTCAGGTCGGCTGGCTCGCTCAAGCCCAGCGGCACGGGACGGCGCGCGTCGGCGTTGGTGGTCGAGCGGCTGTAGCGCTGATTGCCGATGGTGAAATCCGTCTTGCCACCTGGATAGCTCAACGAATAATTGGCCGAGTGTTCCACGCCCACGTCGATATCGTCGCGTCCGTAAGTACTGCTGATATCCCAGTTCCAGCCGGCCATCTCGCCCTTGACGCCGCCCGTCAGGGAAAAATCGTTTTCGCTCGTCGTTTCATACGGCGTGAAGCCGTCGGGATATACGGAAAGCAAGCCTTTGTTGTTATTGAAAATGGTATTGGGCAGACGGAAATTCTGCGCCGAGCGGGCATTGCGGTGCGCATACGTGCCGAAGCCATACAGTTGCACCTGGTTCGACACGTCATAGCCGAAGTTGGCGCTGAGCGAAGCGGTCGTGCTTTGCGGCACGCCCGTATTGCGCCACGGATTGCTGTTGCGGCTTGCTTCTGCCGGGTTCGGCGAGGCGCCGGCCGGCAAGCTGTTGTTCGGTCCCAATTTCACCAGCTGGCCATCGCTGTTGCGCACGGCCGGATACGACAGGTAGCCGGGATTCAGGCCGAAATTGCGCACGGCGATGCCCTGGCGCTGGACTTCGGCGCCGAAGTGGGCAAAGCCGTGTTCGCCCAGGCGCGTGCCGCCATCGATGCGCACGGAACCGTTCGTGCCGTCGCCGTCGTAGGTGGAACCGAGTTGCGTGCTGAAGCTGCCCTTGTCATCCGCTTTCAGGATGATGTTGATGACGCCGGCAATGGCGTCGGAACCGTAGATGGCCGAGGCGCCGTCGCGCAGGATTTCCACGCGGGCAATGGCGCCCGTGGGTATCAGGGCCAGGTCGGTGGCGACGGAACCGGGAAAACCATCCTCGTTGACGATGGCCGTCGTATGCCGGCGCTTGCCATTGACCAATACCAGGGTATGCGACGGGTCGAGGTTGCGCAATTGACCGGCACGCACGATGCTGCCCAGATCCGGCTGCACACGGGCCGGCAAGTTGAACGACGGCAAGGCCGTATCCAGCGCATCGAGCAAGTTCAGCTTGCCCGTGGCTTGCAATTGCTGCGCGCTGATCACGTCGATGGGGGCGGCGCTGTTGGCCACCGTGCGGCCCGTGCCGCGCGCCCCCGTGACGATGACGGTGTCATACGGCGCGGCGGCCAGTGCGCCAGCGCCGTCCGGCGCGGCCTGCGCGTGGACCACGCCAGGCGCCCCCAGCAGCAGTACGGCGGCGGAGACGGCGTGCGCCAGTTGCCGCAAACGCGGGGCGGGGTCATGCTTGTGAATCGGTTCCAGCATACGAAAACATCCTTTCAAAGTCGTCAACACAGTGGCTGCAGACTAAAGGATGGACAAACAAACAAGAACGAATGGTTTCGTATTTAGATATTTCGTTTTGGCAACTAACAACAGCGGCGGTGCGCCGTGTCAGGGAGTCGCCGGGGCGGTCGCCAGGCTCTGGTCGAGCCGCTTCCAGTAATCGCGTTCCAGCCGGGCCGTATCGATATCGCGCGCCGCCTCGCTGAAGCGTTTTTGCCACGCCGCCCCCCCGGCATCGCGCTGGAAGCACACATGCACGGGACGCTCCTTGAAGACGGTATCGATGACGGCGATGCGTTCGCGCTCGGCCTTGCTGAAGTTGCGCCCCATCAACAAGTGCTGCAGGACATGGCGCTCGATGACGATCACGCGGTAACGCTTGATGAACAGTTTCTTCAGATTCGTCGCGTCGTTCAAGCCTTCTTCCGTCTTCAGCTCGCCGCGCGCCACCATGCCGTCGAACTGTTCCCCATTCGAGTAGCCGGCCACGGTGCCGATGCGCAGCTTGCCCAGGTCGGCCAGGCTGGCGCCGGGCACGCCGTCCTCCTTCAGGTAGGCCAGCACACCCTGCGTGTTACCAACCGGAACAGAAAAGTGGCAGAGTTTTTCCCGTTCCGGCGTGCGCCACACGGCCAGAAACCCGGCATAGCGGGAACTGGCCAGGCCAAACTGCATGGCGCGCTTCCAGGGAAAATAGTCATATTTGACCGTATAGCCGAGACGCTCGAAAACGGCGCTGACCATGGTGCCCGACATGCCATCGGCCGGCAGGCTACGGGAAATAAAGGGCGGCCAGTCTTCCGCCGCGAAGCGGACGATGCGCGAACTGGCAGCGCCCGGCGCCGCCATGGGGGAGCTAGCCTGCCCGTGTGCAAGGGCAAGTGCAGAGTGCATGAACAAACAGAAGGGCAAACCAACTGTCCGGAGGAAACGCATGTTTGGCTCCTATGGCCTGGCGCACCTTGCAATGCAGGCGCGGCAACAGGACTGGCGGTCGGCTTTTTTTGATCACTGGCTTGATAAAAATCATGCTCCCACAAAAAAAAGAAATTGCAAAGTTGTTTATTTGCACTTTGACATTCCCACGGGAAATAAAATACGATTGCGGCGCGCCTGCAACAGGCTGTCATGGCGCCGGCTATCCCCTCTCGCGCAACAGGTTTTTACTTGTGCGCGCGCCGGATGGCCGATAATGGCGTTTTGCCGTGGAAGATGACCGTGCCGCACCCTGCCCCTCCCTCACTTGCCGACCAGATCGAAGACTTGCTGCCGCAAACGCAATGCACCAAATGCGGCTACAACGGCTGCCGCCCGTATGCGGAAGCGATTGCCGCCGGCAGCGCCGACATCAACCAGTGCCCGCCGGGCGGCGCGCAAGGCATCGTGCGCCTGGCCGGCTTGCTGGGCAAAAAAGTCATCCCGCTCAATCCCGTCAACGGCCTCGAACGTCCGCGATCTGTCGCCTACATCGACGAATCGCTGTGTATCGGCTGTACCCTGTGCATCCAGGCTTGCCCGGTGGACGCCATCGTCGGCGCCGCCAAGCAGATGCATACGGTGGTGACAAGCCTGTGCACGGGCTGCGACCTGTGCGTGGCGCCCTGCCCCGTCGACTGCATCGTCATGTACCCGGTCAGCGGCGACGCCACGGGCTGGGATGCCTGGAGCCAGGCAGAAGCAGACGACGCGCGCGCGCGCCACGATTTCCGCACGCAGCGCCTGCGCCGCGAAACGGAGGAAAACGAAGCGCGCCTGGCTGCCAAGGCCGTCGCCAAGATGCGCGAAGTGACGCAGGAAGTGCCCGTCACGCCCGACGAACAGGCGGAAAAGGAACGCAAGCGCGCCATCATCGCCGCCGCCATGGAGCGCGCGCGCGCCAAGGCCGCTGCCGCCAGCACGGATATCCCCCAGCCAGCCCCAATCACCCCGAAAAAAGACGCATGAACGCCGCCAAACGCCTGGAAATCTTTACGCGCTTTCGCGCCGCCAATCCTTCCCCGAAAACGGAACTCGACTACACGACGCCGTTCGAGCTGCTGATCGCCGTGCTGCTGTCGGCACAGGCGACGGACGTGTCCGTCAACAAGGCGACCCGCTTGCTGTATCCGGTCGCCAATACGCCAGCCACGATACTGGCGCTGGGCGTCGACGAGCTGGCCAGCTACATCCGCACCATCGGCCTGTTCCGCACCAAGGCGAAGAACGTCATCGCCACCTGCCAGATCCTGCTTGAGCAGCACGGCGGCGAAGTGCCGCGCGACCGCGCCTCGCTGGAAGCCTTGCCCGGCGTGGGCCGCAAGACGGCCAACGTGGTCATGAACACGGCGTTTGGCGAACCGACGATGGCCGTGGACACGCATATCTTCCGCGTCTCGAACCGCACCGGCATCGCGCCAGGCAAGAATGTCGATATCGTCGAGCAAAAACTGCTGAAATTCATCCCCAAGGAATTCCTGCACGACGCCCACCACTGGCTCATCCTGCACGGCCGCTACACATGTACGGCGCGCAAGCCCCAATGCTGGAATTGCATGATTGCCGACCTGTGCGACTACAAGGACAAGTCGCCGATGCCGGCCGTGGTGTAAGGCAAAAAAAACGGCCCGCGAGGGCCGTTTTTGTCATTCGCAGCAAGCGGACGCTTACAGCAACACCATATTGTCGCGGTGGATCAGCTCATGGCCTTCCATGTAGCCGAGAATCGCTTCGATCTCGGTGGACGGCTTGCGCATGATGCGGCGCGCTTCACCGCTCGTGTAGTTGGACAGGCCGCGCGCCACGGGCACGCCATCCACGTCGACGCAGGTGATGACGGCGCCGCGGCCGAATTCGCCGTTCACGCCCGTCACGCCGATCGGCAGCAGGGACTTGCCTTCCTGACGCAGCTTTTGCACGGCGCCAGCGTCCAGCACGACGGCGCCGGCCGTGTGCAGATGATCGGCCATCCACTGCTTACGCGCCGTCAATTGCCCCGTTTGTGCCAGTAACTCCGTGCCGATCGCTTCGCCCTGGGCCAGGCGGCTGAGCACGTCGCTGTCGCGGCCCCAGGCGATGATGGTGTGGGCGCCGGACTTGGCGGCGCGCTTGGCGGCGAGGATTTTCGTCAGCATGCCGCCACGGCCCAGGCTGCTGCCGGCGCCGCCGGCCATCGCTTCCAGGGCCGGATCGCCGGCGATGCCTTGCGTGATCAGGTAGGCGGTCGGGTCCTTGCGCGGGTCGGCCGAGAACAGGCCGTGCTGGTCCGTCAGGATGACGAGCGCATCGGCTTCGATCAGGTTCGCGACGAGGGCGCCCAGCGTATCGTTGTCGCCGAACTTGATTTCATCGGTGACGACCGTGTCGTTTTCATTGATGATCGGCACCACGCCCAGGCGCAGCAGGGTCGTCAGGGTGGAGCGGGCATTCAGGTAGCGTTCGCGGTCGGCCAGGTCGGCGTGCGTGAGCAGCACTTGCGCCGTGCCGAGGCTGTGGGCGCGGAAGCTGCTTTCATAGATTTGCGCTAGGCCCATCTGGCCGACGGCGGCGCAGGCCTGCAATTCGTGGATATCGGTGGGGCGCTGCTCGAAACCGAGGCGCAGCATGCCTTCGGCGATGGCGCCGGAACTGACGAGCACCACTTCCTTGCCCAGGGCGCGCAAGCCGGAAATCTGCGCAGCCCAGCGCGCGATGGCGGCATGGTCGAGCCCGCGGCCATCGTTGGTGACCAGCGAAGAGCCGACTTTGATGATGATACGGGTAGCTTTTTGAATCACGGAATCCATGGGGCGGCGCTCTTCACTTAATAGACGTCAGCGCGCAGGACGCAGCAGCAGCAAGGCCAGCCCCGCCGTCAGCTCCATTGCGCACATGAACAACACAAAACCCTGGGGCAAGCCGAAGCTGATGGCCGCGAACAGACGGCCGGCGGGCTGCGCCAGGAGCAACATTGCTGTGATATCGCCGAGGACAGGCGGTTCGCCCTGCCGTGCCGCGAACAGCGCCAGGAGCGCGGTAGCGCCCCAGACACCGACATGCGTGGCGTAGAACTGGCTGTAGCCATTGACGCCATTGAGGAAGATGCCCATGCCGGCCGCCATTTCATCGGCGAACAACAGGCAGGCGACCGCGCTCAGCCCGTAAGCATACGCGATCAGATGCAATACACGGCGCTGCCACGCTTGCTTGCGCGCTGGCGCGGCAGCGGCCGTCTGTACCGACATCAGGGTAAAGCCTTAGTCGAGGATCTTGAAACGCGGATCATCCGGGTCGATCGACGAGATACCGCGTGCTTCTTCGGTCATCTGCGTCTCTTCGGCACGGCTTTCGCTGTGTTTCTTCGCTTCCAGATGCTGGTAAATCGCATTCACCAGTTCCGGGCAACCTTGATGGTTCAGCGCGGAAATCTCGAAGACGGGACCTTTCCAGGCGAAACGCTTGAGGAAGTCCTTGACGATCTTCTTGCGCTCTTCTTCCGGCACCATGTCGAGCTTGTTCAACACCAGCCAGCGCGGCTTGTCGACCAGCGACTCGTCGTACTTCTTCAATTCCTTCACCAGCGCCTTGGCTTCCTTGACAGGATCGACGTTGGTTTCGAACGGCGCCAGGTCGACGATGTGCAACAGCAGACCCGTACGCTGCAAGTGACGCAGGAATTGATGGCCCAGGCCCGCGCCTTCGGAAGCGCCTTCGATCAAGCCGGGAATATCGGCGATCACAAAGCTCTTCTCGTGCGACACGCGCACTACGCCCAGGTTCGGGTGCAGGGTGGTAAATGGGTAATCGGCAATTTTCGGGCGCGCGTTCGAGACGGCCGAAATGAAGGTCGACTTGCCGGCGTTCGGCATGCCCAGCAGGCCCACGTCGGCCAGGACTTTCAGTTCCAGGCGCAGTTCGCGGCGTTCGCCTTCCTTGCCCTCGCCTTTTTGGCGTGGCGCGCGGTTGGTCGAGGACTTGAAGTGGATATTGCCCCAGCCGCCTTCGCCGCCCTTGGCCAGCAATTCGATCTGGCCGTGTTCGGTCAAATCGGCCAGGATTTCGCCGCTCGCGTTGTCGATGATCAAGGTGCCCACAGGCATGCGCAGGTGGATGTCATCCGCGCCCTTGCCATAGCAATCTGCGCCACGGCCAGGCTCGCCATTGCGAGCCTTGTGCATTTTGGAGAAACGGAAATCGACGAGCGTGTTGATATTGCGGTCGGCGACAGCCCAGATGGACCCGCCCTTGCCGCCATCGCCGCCATCGGGACCGCCGAAAGGCCGGAATTTTTCACGGCAGAAAGATGCGCAGCCGTTGCCGCCATCGCCCGCGATGACTTCGATTTTTGCTTCGTCGATAAACTTCATAATTTTGCCGCCATAAAACTAAAAAGGCTCTACCTTGGGCAGAGCCTTTCGATTGAAGGCTTGCGCCTTACATCATGCGATCATGGCGGAGCGAACTGGCGCTCCGCGATGAATTACGCTGGTACTGCTTCGTTTGGTACAACGGTCACGAATTGCTTCGAGCCAGCACCTTTGACAACGAACTTCACTTTGCCCGCGATCAGCGCGAACAACGTGTGGTCCTTGCCCATGCCTACGCCTTCGCCGGCGCGCACTGGGGTGCCGCGTTGACGAATGATGATGCCGCCAGCGTTGATAGCTTGGCCGCCGTAGACTTTAACGCCCAGACGTTTTGATTCTGAATCACGGCCGTTTCGCGTTGTGCCGCCGCCTTTTTTATGTGCCATTTAAGACTCCTTGATAGCTGATTAATTCAAACAGCGGCGATTAGCCGTTGATCGAAACGATTTGGATTTCGGTAAAATTCTGGCGATGGCCTTGATGCTTTTGGTAGTGCTTACGACGACGCATCTTGAAAATTTTGACCTTATCATGGCGACCATGCGCCACAACCGTAACCAGTACCGTTGCACCTTCGACCAATGGAGCACCAAACTTGATGCTGTCGCCCGCGCCTACTGCGAGCACTTGATCGATGGTGACTTCGGAACCAATGTCTGCCGGTATCTGTTCTACTTTAAGTTTTTCGCCAGCGACAACTTTGTATTGTTTGCCACCGGTTTTTATGACCGCGTACATGATTTGAAACCTCATCAAATGTTGAAAGAATTTGTCCCACTGCCATGAAAAGCAAGCCGTGCACAACAGGGGGAACCAGCGATTATACACGGACTGAGAAATTGCGTCAAAAAGTATTCACAAAGCTTGACGATCGTGGTATGTCGACAACCTGACCATCATGTCAGGCTTGCGCCAGGCGGACAGCAAAACGCGCGCCAGTGCCAAGCAGATCAATCAATTGCCCTACAGTCATAGGCAAACGTCACGCACGCGCAAGCCTTGTCGTATAATCGCGGCACCCACAATCTAATGCAGGTTCGCCTTGTCTGACGCTAACAAACACGTTAACCAAAACACCATCGTGCAAACGATTGCCGCCGATATGGACGCAGTCAATACGGTGATCCGCCAAAAGTTGCACTCCGATGTGATTCTGATCAACCAGATCGCTGAATACATCATCAGCGCAGGCGGCAAACGCATCCGTCCCGTGCTGATCTTGCTGGTGGCCAATGCCCACGCCTATCGCGGCACGGCGCACCATGAACTGGCCGCCGTGGTCGAATTCATCCATACCGCCACCCTGCTGCACGACGACGTCGTCGACGAATCGTCGATGCGCCGCGGACGCCAGACGGCCAACGCCCTGTTCGGCAATGCCGCCTCGGTGCTGGTGGGCGATTTCCTGCACTCGCGCTCGTTCCAGTTGATGGTGTCGCTGAATAATATGCGCGTCATGCAAATCCTGTCCGACGCCACCAACGTGATCGCCGAAGGCGAAGTGCTGCAGTTGCTGAACATGCACGATCCGGACGTGACGCAAGACAGCTACCTGAACGTCATCCGCTCGAAGACGGCCAAGCTGTTCGAAGCGTCGGCGCAACTGGGCGCCCTGATCGCCGGCGCCAGCGAAGACGATATCGAAGCGGCTGCCGAATACGGCCGCTCGCTGGGCACGGCTTTCCAGCTGATCGACGACGTGCTCGACTATGCAGGCGACGCTGCCGAAATCGGCAAGAACGTGGGCGACGACTTGCGCGAAGGCAAACCGACCATGCCGCTGATCTGGCTGATGGAAAACGGTACGCCAGAGCAACGCGAACTGGTGCGCAGCTGCATCGAGCAAGGCGACGAACAGCATTTCGACGCCGTCCTGACGGCCATCACCAGCAGCGGCGCCCTCGACTACACGCGCAAGCAGGCGGAAATCGCCGGCCAGCGCGCCGCCGATGCCATCGCCGGCTGGCCGGACAGCGTCTACAAGCAATCCATGCTGCAACTGTGCTCGTTTGCCGTGGACCGCAATCACTGATCGCGATTTGCGCTACAGCAAAGACAACGGCGCCGATGGCGCCGTTTTTTATGCACTGCCGAAAAGCTAGGTGCGCTCGTGTTCCATTGCCGCGCCCGCCAATGCCTGCACGATGGCCGGCGCCGCTTCCAGCCGTTCGCTGTAGCGGCTGCCCAGGTAATCGCGGCGGTCGCGCACCAGCAGAGTGAATTTGTACAATTCCTCCATCACATCGACCAGGCGCTCGTAATACGGCGACGGCTTCATGCGGCCGTCATCGTCGAATTCCTGGTACGCCTTGGCAACGGAAGACTGGTTCGGAATGGTGACCATGCGCATCCAGCGTCCCAGCACGCGCAAGCCGTTGACGGCATTGAACGATTGCGAGCCACCGGACACTTGCATCACAGCAAGAGTTCGCCCCTGCGTGGGCCGCACGCTGCCCGTTTCCAGCGGCAGCCAGTCGATCTGCGATTTGAACACGCCCGTGACGGCGCCGTGCCGCTCGGGGCTGCACCACACCTGCCCTTCCGACCACAGCGACAGCGCGCGCAACTCCTGCACTTTCGGATGCTCGGGCGACACGCTGTCGACCATGGGCAAGCCATGCGGGTCGAACACGCGCGTGTCGGCGCCGAAGTGGCGCAGGATGCGTTCCGCCTCCAGGGTCAGCAGCTTGCTGTACGAGCGCTCGCGCAAGGAACCGTACAGCAGCAAGATGCGCGGCGCGTGGGTGGACACGCTGGCCGGCGCCAGCTTGTCCAGGTCCGGCACGTCCAGGTGCGCGGCGCTGATGTTGGGCAACTCGTTGGCAAGGTCTGCCATCTCAGGCCACCGGCTTGCCGTCGGCGCCCACCACGGCCTGGCCGTCTTCCTTGGCAAACGCGCCCTGCTGCGGCAGCGGCAGGATTTCCAGCACTTTTTCCGACGGCCGGCACAGGCGCACGCCCAGTTCCGTGACAACGATGGGGCGGTTGATCAAGATAGGATGGGCTTGCATAGCGTCGAGCAGGGCCGCATCCGGCAAATCCGGATTGGCCAGGCCCAGCTCGTCGTACAGGGCGCCCTTGTCGCGCATGACGGCGCGCACGGTCAGGCCGGCGCGGGCGATCAGGTCGACCAATTCCTCGCGCGAAGGCGGATGCTTGACGTAATCGATGATGACGGGTTCAACGCCCGTGTTGCGGATCAGGGCCAGGGTATTGCGCGAGGTGCCGCACGCCGTGTTGTGGTAAATCGTGATCGTCATGTCGTGATGTCCTTCAGTAAATGTGGTTCGCTGACGCAGCAAGACGCGCCAGCGCAGCAGTTCTCGGTCAAAAAGGCCAGCAAGCCGTTCATGCCCGCGTAGTTGGCCGCATAGGTGATGGAACGGCCCGCCTTGCTTGCCGTTACCAGATTGGCGTGCGCCAGTTCTTTCAAGTGAAACGACAGCGACGAGGGCGCAATGGCCAGCGCTTCGGCGATTTTCGTCGCCGCCATGCCTTGCGGCCCCGCTTGCACCAGCAGGCGGAACACGGCCAGCCGCGATTCCTGTGCCAGCGCCGCCAGGGCAGCGATGGCGGCCGTGCTTGTCAGCGGTGTCGCTCCGCTCGCTATTTGCTGTGTATTTTCCATATTTCAATAATAGTCGAATTATTGAATCATTTCAAGCCATACGTCTTGGCTACCTATCTTACGTAACCTAGCGCACCGACTGTCATGGCCTATCGGTCTACCTTGATGAAAAATCACTGCGATCGGCATCCCATGACACGCTCGACACCCCTGAAAATCCTCGGCTGGAGCCTGGCCGCCCTGCTGGCCCTGGTCGCCATCGTGGTCATCTTTGTACTGACCTTCGACTGGAACCGCGCGCGCCCCTACATCAACGAGAAGGTGTCGGAAAGCACGGGCCGTACCTTCGTCATCGGCGGCGATTTGCAGGTGAAATGGAAGCAAGGGCTGAAAACGGAGCCCGGCTGGCGCCGCTACGTGCCGCGGCCCATCATCAGTGCGCAGGACGTGCGCATGAGCAACCCGGACTGGGCCACGGCCGGCTCGCAGCTGGCCAGCGCGAAACGCATCGACGTGGCCCTCCATCCATTGCCCTTGCTGCAGCACAAGGTAGTGTTGACGGACCTGGCGCTCGACGCGCCGAACATCGCCCTGCAGCGGCGTGCCGATGGCAGCAACAGCTGGACCTTCAAGGATAACGGCCCTTCGGCATGGGACGTGGAAATCCAGCGCATGGCCTTCGGCGACGGCGCCATCCGTTATCTGGACGAGGGCATCGCGCTGGACGTGCGCGCCAAGGTCAGCTCGACGGCGCCCGATGCGACGCCGGGCGACGCGCCAGGCAGCGCGCCCGTGCAGAAATACGGCATCGCATTCACCCTTGGCGGAACCTATCGCAAGGCGCCCGTGACGGGTGGCGGCAAGGCGGGCGCCGTGCTGTCCTTGACCGACAACAACACCGTTTATCCCGTGCAGGCACATGCCGTGCTGGGCAAGAACAAGGCCAGCATCGACGGCACCCTAACGGACCCGCGCTCCTTGTCCGGCATCGACTTGCAGCTGAGTCTGGCCGGCGCCAGCATGGCCGACCTGTATCCGCTGACGGGCGTGCTGCTGCCGGAAACGCCGGACTACGCCACCAAGGGACGCTTGCTGGGCAAGAAAGACGGCGCCACCTGGAACTGGACCTATCAAGACTTCAAGGGCACGGTGGGCCAGAGCGACTTGGCCGGCACCCTGCAATACTTGCCGCGCCAGCCGCGTCCCTTGCTGCGCGGTGAAGTGACGTCGCAGCAATTGCGCCTGGAAGACCTGGGCCCCACCATCGGCGCCGACAGCAATGCGCAGAAACAGGCGCGCGGCAAGGCGCCCGTGCAGCCCGACAACAAAGCCTTGCCCGTGGAACAGTTCAACACGGCCAAATGGAATGCGCTCGATGCCGACGTGAAATTCACGGGCAAGAAACTGGTGCGCACGCACGACATTCCGTTCAACGATATCGTCGCCCATATCCACATGAAAGACAAGGTGTTGAGTTTGACGCCGCTCAACTTCGGCATGGCCGGCGGCGACATCACCTCGAATATCACGCTCGACGGCCGTCAAAAGACCATCGCCACGCAAGCCAAGGTGGCGGCGCGCCACCTCAAAATTCGCGAACTGTTTCCCAAGCTGCAATCGATGCAAGCGAGTTTCGGCGAAGTGTATGGCGACGCGGCACTGACGGGCCACGGCAACTCCGTCTCGGCCATGCTGGCCAGCGCGAATGGCGAACTTGCGGCCACCGTCAGCGAAGGCTCCGTCAGCCAATTCATGCTGGAACTGGCCGGCCTGAACCTGGCCAACGCCGTCTTCGTCAAAATCTTTGGCGACAAGCAAGTGCACCTCAATTGCATGGCCAGCGACTTCGCCGTCACGAATGGCCAGGCCGACGTGCGCCGCTTCGTGCTCGATACGGACACGGCCGTCGTGAATGTCACGGGCAACGTCAACCTGGCCCACGAAACCCTGGACCTCGACGTGCGCCCGCGCACCAAGGGCGCGCGCATCATCACCCTGCGCACGCCGTTGTACGCGAAAGGCACGTTCAAGAACCCGGACGTGGGCCCACAAAAAGGCCCGCTGGCCCTGAAAGCGGGCGCCGCCGTGGCCCTGGCCACCGTCGTCACGCCCCTGGCCGCCCTGCTGCCGCTCGTCAACGTCGACAAGGCGCCCGACACGGACTGCGCCGCCGTCATGGCGCAAGCGAACGCCACCCGCAAGGCCCCTGCCTCGCCGGCGACGAACGCGCCAGCCAAGAAAGTGAGCGAAGCGGACATCAG
Source organism: Janthinobacterium sp. SUN137 (assembly GCF_030587265.1). Taxonomy (NCBI): domain Bacteria; kingdom Pseudomonadati; phylum Pseudomonadota; class Betaproteobacteria; order Burkholderiales; family Oxalobacteraceae; genus Janthinobacterium; species Janthinobacterium sp. SUN137. The sequence continues at coordinate 508,247 of NZ_JAPWHZ010000005.1, forward strand.
GAAGGCGCAGCAGGAAAAGAAATAAGCTTTGATGCAAGCGCTTGAAAGCCACCCCGCCATCTGCTGTAATGAAGGAAAGCGGGGTGTGGCTCAGCCTGGTAGAGCGCTGCGTTCGGGACGCAGAGGCCGGAGGTTCGAATCCTCTCACCCCGACCAGCCCTTTCTTCCTTGCTGCGCCTGCATCAACTGCTTGCACCTTGACCTGCGCGTTGGTGTCTTGCTGAGAAGTATGATACTAATTACATCATTGGTATCCTGATCACTTTTCGCGCAAGGGCCTGACCGATGTCTTTCCTGATAGTTCTGGCCGCACTGGCCTTTCTCATGCTGGCCGCCTACCGCGGCTATAGCGTAATCCTGTTTGCGCCCGTCGCCGCGCTGGGCGCCGTGCTGCTGACAGATCCGTCGGCCGTGCCGGCCGTCTTCAGCGGCATCTTCATGGAAAAGATGGTGGGCTTCATCAAGTTGTATTTCCCCGTCTTTTTGCTCGGCGCCGTGTTCGGTAAACTCATCGAGCTGTCCGGCTTTTCCCAGTCCATCGTCGTGGCGGCCATTCGCTATATCGGCAGCTCGCGCGCGAATGCCGTCATCGTTGCCGTGTGCGCGGCCCTGACCTATGGCGGCGTGTCGCTGTTCGTCGTGGTGTTCGCCGTGTATCCGTTCGCGGCCGAGCTGTATCGCCAGAGCAATATCCCCAAGCGGCTGATGCCGGGCGCCATCGCCCTGGGCGCGTTCTCGTTCACCATGGATACCTTGCCCGGCACGCCACAGATCCAGAACATCATCCCCACCACCTTTTTCAATACGACGGGCTGGGCCGCACCGTGGCTGGGCACCATCGGCGCCGTGCTGACGGTAATCATGGGACTGGCCTTCCTCGAATGGCGCCGCCGTTCCGTCATGGCGACGGGCGAAGGCTATGGAGCCGAGGCCGAAAAGGCCACGGCCGACGTGGGCGACCTGCCCCATCCGCTGCTGTCGGTAGCGCCCCTGGTGCTGGTGGGGATGGCCAACTTTGCGCTGACCCGGTTGATTCCCCACTGGTACGGTGCCAGTTACGCGCTCACCGCCGAGGCGTTGCCAGGGCTGCATGCGCCCGTGACCACGTCGATCGCGTCCGTGACAGGTATCTGGGCCGTGGAAGGCGCCTTGTTGCTGGGTATCTTGCTGGTCTGCGTGACGGCTTTCGGGCGCATCCGCGCCGCCTTTGCGGAAGGCACCAAGGCGGCCGTGGGTGGCGCCTTGCTGGCGGCCATGAATACGGCCTCCGAATATGGCTTTGGCGGCGTCATTGCCGCCCTGCCCGGCTTTCTTGCCGTCAGCAACACCTTGCGCAGCGTACCCGATCCGCTCGTCAACGCGGCCGTGTCCGTGACGACCCTGGCCGGCATTACGGGATCGGCCTCGGGCGGCATGAGCATCGCGCTGGCCGCCATGTCGGACAGTTTTATCCAGGCCGCGCAGCAGGCACATATTCCGCTGGAAGTGATGCACCGCGTGGTGGCCATGGCCAGCGGCGGCATGGATACCTTGCCGCACAATGGCGCCGTAATCACCCTGCTGGCCGTCACGGGCCTCACGCACCGCCAATCCTACCGCGACATTTTCGGCATCACCGTCATCAAGACGATGGCCGTGTTCCTCGTCATTGCCCTGTATTACCTGACGGGGCTGGTCTGACCTAGAGCCTTGACGACGATGCCGGCTTCGCCACGGCTTGCGCCGGCTTGAACAGATGGCTGATACCCATGGTCAGCAGCGGACCGGCCAGCGCCAGGTAGGAACTGTCGACGCCGTAGGGATTGCCCGCCAGAAACCAGCCGATGGTGGCGATCACGGAGACAATCACGCCGACAAAGGCGCCGCGCGGCGTGCCGAATTTCGGCGCATAGAAAGCCATCAGCACCAGCACGGCCAGGGTGGCGCGCAGGGCCTTGCCGAGGAAGGCGATCATCAGCAGTTTTTCCGCATACAGCGCCAGCACCAGCGGCAGCAGGCCGGCCACGACGATGGCGATGCGCAGGAACATCAGCGATTTCGCATCGTTCTTCGCCTTGTTGTACCAGGGGTCATAAAAATCCTTCATGGCCAGGGTGGCCGATGCCAGGGTGGTGGCGGAAATGCCGCCGAACAGGGCGCCGGCCAGGCCGACGATCATGATGCTGGCGGAAAACGCCGGCATGTGGGCGATCAGGGTCGGGAAGGCGTCGATCGACTTCATGCCCGGATACAGGACGGCGCTGCACATGCCGATCAGGGCGGCCATCAGGCCGAACGGAATCATCAAGGACGACACGTAATAGCAGGCGCGCTTGGCCACGGCCGGGTTGTCCGTGCTGACGAGGGCCTGGATCACGTATTGCGTGGCGAAGATGGAACCGATACCGCCGATCATCCACGCGATGATCTGGCCCCAGCCGATCTCGACCCAGTTGAACATCTTGGCCGGCAGCTGCGCCTGCAGCGCGCCGATGCCGCCCGTTGCTTCCAGCGCGTACGCCAGCGCCAGGATCACGCCCAGGTACTTGACGATGGAGTGGGCGAAATTGGTGTACACCACCGAGCGCATGCCGCCCAGGCTGACATAGATCACGGTGATGGCGCCCACCAGCAGGATGGCCACGGTTTTATTGATGTGCAACACGGCCGCCAGCACGGCGCCGCCGCTCGCATACAGGGCCACGGCAACGATGCTCAGGGCGACGATGGTGAGGATGGATGCCGCATAGCGCACGGGTTCGCCGTACGTCTGCGCCAGGATGCCGGAAATCGTCGACTGTCCGCTTTCCTTGTATTTTTTCACCAGCACGATGGCCAGCAGCAAAAATCCCAGCGACAGCGCCACCAGGTTCCAGGCGGCGGAAATGCCCAGTTCATAGCCCTTCTGGGCCGTGCCGATGCTGACGGAACTGCCGATGAATTCCGACAATAGCAGCGCACCGATCAGGTAGGCGGGATAGTTGCGTCCGCCCGCCGTCATGCCCTCGGCACTGTTGGCATGCTTGCGCACGCTATACGTAATGTACGACATGAGGGCGAAATAGCCCACCGTGACCGCCGCGATGATGATCAATCTGTTTTCCATCTGTCTACTCCAAGTTTGCTTTTTTTCTTATTATTTTTTCAAAAAAGCTTCCCCTGCCGCGTGCCGGTCTTTGCCGGTGGCGGTGCTCAGGGGCAAAGCGAAATCTTACCCTGCCGACGACGATACAAAGGCGCGCAGCTGCGCCGTGAAGGTCGGCGCTGCCTCGACATTCGACAAATGCGACGCGGGCACCTGGGCCAGCTGCGCGCCTGCCACCTGCCGCTGCAGCCAGCGCGCATCGTCCACCGTGGTGACGGGATCGTGCTCACCGGCGATGACCAGGGTGGGCACCGCAATCGTGGCCACCTGCGCGCGCAAGTCCGCCTGCGCCAGCGCTGCGCAGCAGGCCGCGTAGCCTTCGGCATCCTGACCGCGCAGGGTGGCGATCATGCGCGCCACCGTGGCCGCTTCGCGCGCGATGAAGGCTGGCGTAAACCAGCGCGCGGCGGCGCCGTCGGCCACCGTGTCCATGCCGTCGCGGCGTACCTGCGCCGCGCGCGCCAGCCAGGCGTCGGCCGTGCCGATGCGCGCCGCCGTATTCGCCAGCACGAGCTTCGTCAAGCGCTGCGGCTGGTGAATGCCCAGCCACTGGCCCGTCAAGCCGCCCAGGGAAATGCCGCAGAACGCGGCACGGGCGATATCTAGGTGGTCGAGCAGCGCCACCACGTCCAGGCCCAGGCGCTCGATGTCGAACGGCGCGCCGCCGCTGGCCGACCGGCCATGGCCGCGCGTATCGTAGCGCACGACATAGAAGTCGCTGGCCAGGTCCGCCGCCTGGGCATCCCACATGGACAGGTCCGTGCCCAGGGAATTCGACAATACCAGGCACGGTTTGCAGCGCTCGCCGTCGGTGCGGTAATGCAGCAGCGTATCTTCCCCGTTCCAGGTGGTCACGACAATTCCCGTATCCGTGTGTTTCATGGCATGTCTCCTTTGCTCTGCGGGTCAGGCATCGCCGTCGCGCACCGACGATGGATGGCGGCACAGCGGCATCACGTCGATCTGCATGTAGGGGAACAGCGGCAAGGAGGTGAGCAAGTTGTGCAACTCGTCCACGCTGTCCACATCGAAGACGCTGATGTTGGCGTACTGGCCGGCGATACGCCACAGGTGGCGCCACTTGCCCTCGTGCTGCAGGCGCTGCGCCAGTTCCTTTTCCGTCTGTTTCAGTTGCGCCGCCTGCTCGGCAGGCATGCTTAATGGCAGGTTCACGTTCATGCGTACATGGAATAACATGGTGTCTCCTTAAGATTTTTATAGGCACTTACAACGCCTAACAAAACCGTAGCGAGCGGAAGAGAGTTGCGGTCGAGACGCGCAACTGTACGAAGGTACAGTGAGCATCGCAGACCGTAAATCACAACGCGCAGTAGGTTTTGATAGGCGTCTTCAGGCGCGCTGCATGGTGCGTAGTTTGTCCATATCGATATCGACGCCCAGGCCCGGCCCCGTCGGCACCTGTAACATGAAGTCGCGGTACACGAGCGGTTCGCGCAAGACTTCCTGCGTCAGCAGCAATGGCCCGAACAGCTCCGTGCCCCAGGCCAGTTCGGCAAAGGTCGAGCAGACGTGGGCCGTGGCGGCCGTGCCGACGCCGCCTTCGAGCATGGTGCCGCCGTACAGGCCGACGCCGGCCAGGCGCGCCACGGTGGCCACTTCCAGCGCCGGCAGCAAGCCGCCCGACTGGGTGATTTTCACCGCATACACGTCGGCCGCATCGGCCTGGGCCAGCGCCAGCGCGTCGGCGGGACCGTGCAAGGCTTCATCGGCCATGATGGCCACGTCGAAGCGCTGCGTCAGGCGCGCCAGCGCGGCGCGGTTGCCCGCCTTGACGGGCTGCTCGATCAAGTCGATGCCGCCCGCTTCCAGCGCGGCGATGCCGCGCACGGCGTCCGTCTCGCTCCAGGCCTGGTTGACGTCGACGCGCACGCTGGCCCGTTCGCCCAGCGCCCGCTTGATCTCCAGCACATGGGCCACGTCGTCCATCACGTCGCGCAAGCCGATCTTCAGCTTGAAGATGCGGTGGCGGCGCAATTCCAGCATTTTTTCCCCTTCGGCGATATCGCGCGCGGTATCGCCGCTGGCCAGCACCCAGGCCACGGGCAGCGCATCGCGCACGCGGCCGCCCAGCAATTCCGACAGCGGCACATTCAGGCGGCGCGCCTGCGCGTCCAGCAGCGCCGTCTCGATCGCACACTTGGCGAAGCGGTTGCCCTGGATGACCTTGCGCACCCTGGCCATGGCCTTGGCCACTTCGCTCGCTTCCATGCCGACCAGCAGCGGCGCGATGTAGGTATCGATATTCGTCTTGATGCTTTCCGGGCTTTCGCCGCCGTAGCTCAAGCCGCCGATGGTGGTCGCCTCGCCCCAGCCCGTGATGCCGTCGGCGCAGCGCAGCCGTACCAGCACCAGGGTTTGCGTATTCATGGTGGCGACGGACAGCTTGTGCGGACGGATGGTTGGCACATCGACCAGGTAGGTCTCGATATTTTGAATCATATTTATTCCGTATAATTCTGTAGAGTGGAGACACGATATTCCCCGAATGACCCCGCGTCCAACACCGAGTTGGTATCAAACCTATACCTGAAAGGTATGAAGATGGAATTACGGCACTTGCGCTACTTCGTGGCAGTGGCAGAGGAAAGGAACTTCACGCGGGCCGCCGCGCGCCTGCATATCGCGCAGCCGCCACTGAGCCGGCAGATGCAGCAGCTGGAAGAAACCCTGGGCGTGGCGCTGATCGAGAAAGGCTCGCGGCCCTTGCGGCTGACGGAAGCGGGCGAGTTTTTTCTCGCCCACGCGCGCCCGCTGCTCGACCAGGTGCGCGACCTGAAGGCGATGACCCAGCGCATCGGCAAGCTGGAACGCACCCTGTCGATCGGCTTCGTCGCCTCGACCCTGTACGGGGAATTGCCCGACGTCGTGCACCGCTATTGCGAGCGCCATCCCGAGGTCGACGTGACCCTGCATGAAATGACGACGGTGGAGCAAATCAAGGCCCTGAAGGAAGGCCGCATCGACGTGGGTTTCGGACGCCTGAAAAGCGAGGACCCCAGCATCCGCCGCATCCTGCTGCGCGAGGAACGGCTGGTGGTGGCCCTGCCACCCGGCCACCGGCTGGCCAAGGGAGAAGGCGGGTTGCGCCTGACGGACCTGATCCACGAAACCCTGCTCGTGTATCCGAAAGCGCCCCGCCCCAGCTTCGCCGACCAGGTGCTGGCCATGTTCAGCGAGGGCAATGTCACGCCCGGCCCCGTCACGGAAGTGCGCGAACTGCAGATTTCCATGGGACTGGTGGCGGCCGGCCAGGGCATCTCCATTGTGCCGGAAAGCGTGCAAGCCATGCATCACCGGAACGTCGTGTACCGCAAGCTGGACGACAAGCATGCGTTCTCGCCCATTTTATTCAGCATGCGGCACATGGACCGCTCGCCGGAGCTCGACAACCTCCTCGCTGCCGTGTACTCGATCTACGATGAACACGGCATCGCGCACGTCAAGGAAAGCCTGTAGCCATCAGGCAGACAGCGGCGCGTCGGCCAGCAATGCCGGGCACAGCGCGCGGATGCGCAGTTCCGTGAAATAACCGCCCGCCTCGTTGTAGCGCAAGTAGTGGCGGCCGCAATTGAGGCAGCGGGCTACCTGGCTCAGATTGGCGGGATAGTAGCGCGGCGCAATGGGCGCATCGACGCTGTCGTAGCGCGTGCCGTGCGGGTGGTACTCATCAAACGTCGGTTCCTCGTACGGGTCTTCGCGCAGGGTGCCGACTTCTTCAAAGCGGTCCAGCTCCAGCGAGGTGGGAAGGCGCTGCCAGGCATCCAGCGGAACGGCGCAGCAGCTGCATTTCTGGGTAATCGTGGCCGAAGCGGTGGCCAGCGCGGACAAGGCGGGAAAGTCGATGAATACCATGGTTCAGCCTATGCAAGGGGCGGCCCATGGCAACGAGCCTGGCCGCGCCCCTTATTCTAGCGCAGCCACATCCGGCCGACACGCGGCCCACATTTTGCCAGGCCCAGCTCAAGCAGCATCAGCAGGCCGCCGGAGATGAGCAGCAGCGGCATCAGCGCACACATGCCCGCCGCCGTCATCCAGGCCAGCGTGGAAGGCGAGGTCCAGGCGCCGGGCAGCAGCTTGGGTAAACCCAGCGAACCTGGAAGGCGCCGCTTGAAAAACATCACCCAGCCCGACACCAGCGAGAACAGCACGCTGGCGCCGAACAGCAGCAGCAAGGCCTGGTTCCACCAGCCGAATTCGCCGCGATGAAACGGGATGCCGATGGCGGTCGCCTTGCCGAACGCCGTCTGCGCCTCCCACCCCGCATAGTACAAAGGCTTGCCGCTGTAGGCGTCGAATTGCAGGTCGAAGCGCAAGGTGGGCTGACTGCGGTCGGCCATGGTGGCGCGCCACACATCGTCCTGGCTGGCCGGCGCCGTCAGCTGCACGGCGATGGCGGGCGCATGGCTGCGCGCCACCTGCCACGCATCCTGCCAGTCGAGCGGGGCGCCCTCCTCGTTTGAGTGCAGGCCGCGCGGCACGGGCGGCGGCGCCTGGCCGCTGATGTCGCGCAGCGCGCGGATGCGCCCACCCGCCTGCTGGCTCCACGTCAGCCCCGTCGTCAGAATGACGACACTGACGATGCCGAGCGCCACGCCGAGAAAAGCATGCCACTGGCGCCAGCCATTGCGCCCGCGCGCGCCCCGCTTCGGCAAGCCCGCTTGCGCGCTGCGCGGCCACCACAGGATCACGCCCGTTACCAGCATCACCATCAGCCAACTGGCAGCCAGCTCGATCATCCAGCGCCAGCCATCGTTTTGCAGCAGGCGCGAATGCAGCTTTTTCGCCCAGTTGCCGAAGCGCTCACTACTGGCCAGGCTACCCAGCACGCGCGCGTCATAGGGGTTCACATATACGACGACGGCTTGCACGGGCAGGCCGAACTTCGGCCTGGCGGGCGTGGCCGGCGCGGCATGTCCGCCATGGCCCGCATGCTCATCCTGCGCGCCGCCGGGCGGCGCGAACGCCACCTGCACCGCGTCGTCCTGCTGGAACGGCGGCACTACGTGCTGCACCGCCCAGCCACGCGGCGCCGCCCGTTCGGCAGCCGCCACCGCGGCATCCAGCGGCAGCACGGAGGCTTGCGGTGTCACGTGATCGAGATGTTGGTACAGCCTTGCCTCGATCTGCGGCGTGAATACATACAAAATACCCGTCAGGGTGGCCACCAGGGCAAACGGCGAGGCGATCAGCGCGGCCCAGAAGTGGATGCGCCAATACAGGCTTTTGCGCCGTGCGATGAGAAAAGTTGCGTCGTCCATGGTCATCCTCACAGTGCGTTGAAGGTATAGCCCAGGCCCAGCATCACGCTGCGCGGCGCGCCGGGCGTGTACTGGTTCTGGCTGTTCGGCACATAGCTGCCCGTGCCCGCATAGCTGCTGCTGGCCGAATCGGCATAGCGTTTATCGGCCAGGTTGCGCACCTGCGCCCACGCTTCCAGCCCGCGCGCGAGCTGGTAGCTGGCGCGCAGGTTCAGCAAGGCGTGCCCCTTGTACACCACCGTGTTGGCATTGTTCATCCAGTAGCGGCCCTGGTGCACGGCTTCGAGCGCGATACGCGCACCGGCCACGGGCTTGTAGCCGACCTCGATCGAAGTGATGTCGCGCGGCGCCTGCGGCATGGTGCGGTCGCTGTAATCGAGAGTGGAGGACACCTGGTAGCGCAGGTAGCGGTGGCGCGCGATGGCCGTGGCGAAGCGCGCGTCAAACGGGCCACTGTCGTAGTTCAGGCCCAGCTCCAGGCCTTCGCTGCGCGTGCGCCCCGCATTGCGATTTTCGCTGTTGCCCGGCGAAAGCGTGTAGCTGACGATGGTGTCACGTCCGTCGAGCCGGTACAACGCCATATCGAGTTTCAAACGGCCCTGCAAAAAGGCCCAGCGCAAGCCCAGTTCATAGTTGTTGTAGACGGACGGCTGCAAGTCGGCGATGCCCGTCTTGCCATATAGCTGGCTCACCTCGGGCGGCGTGAAGCCCTGGCTGACGTTCGCATACGCGCTGCCCGCATGGCCGAGGGCGTAGGTGGCGCCCAGCTTCGGGCTCACGTGCGAAAAGCTGCGCGACTCGTCGGGCGCGCCGTAATTGACGCTGCCGCCGGGCGCCAGCCTGTTATGGTAATCGTAGCGTATGGCGTCGGAACGGCCGCCCAGCACCACGCGCGTGCCCGCCAGCGGAGAAAATTCCCATTGCGCGAAGACGGCCGTGTTGAGGATATCCGTCTGGTAGTCGCGCACGCCCTGCGGATTGGATGCATTGGCCACGGTGTAGCGCAGGTAGCGGCCCGTGGCGGCATCGCGCACGATGGACAGGTTGTCGCTGACAAAGGGATTGTCGCTCTTGTCCACATACACGCCGGCGATCAAGCGCGAACGCAGCCAGGCGAATTCCTGCTGGTGCTTCACGTCCAGGCCCAGCGAATCGACATGGTTGTTGTTGATGACGCCCTTGCACAGCATACCCGCGCAGCTGCCGATGGAATACGCGGGAATCTGTCCATGGTCATTCTTGCGCGTAAACACGGTGACGGTGCTCGTGCCATCGGCCGTCGTCGCGCCCTCCCACGCCAGATTCATGCGCGTGGTCTTGTCTTTGCGGTAGGTAAACGTGTTCAGGCTCTTGCCGGGGTCGTTGCGGTAGTCGTTCTCGAACAGGCTGCCCGTCATCGCCGCATCGAGATCCGTGTGAACGATGGTGGCGCGCAGCTGTGAGGTGGGGCCAAGCGCATAGTCGGCGCGCAGCGAGAACGAATCCTTGTCGCCGTAGCTGTACTCTTGCCAGTTGTCGCGCGAGCGGCGCGAACTATAGTGGGAAAAGCGCAGTCCCAGCGGCCCCCAGGTATCGCTGGCGGAAGTGTCGTAGCGGGTGTAGCCGGCCACATTATCGCGTCGCACGCCGACCTTGGCCGTGGGTGCCGCGCTGGCGCCGGCTGTCAGGAAATTGACGGCGCCGCCGACCGCATTGCTGCCGTACAGCGAGGACGCGGCGCCCTTCACCACTTCCACGCCGCTGGCGCCCGCCATGTTCATCTCGTTGAGCGAATTGTGGTTGAAGACGCCCAGCGGGCGAATGGGAATGCCGTCTTCCAGGTACTGGTAGACGGCATTCGTGCCGATGGGCTGGCGGATGCTCATGCTGTGCTGTTCGTTGCCCAGGTCATTCCAGTACACGCCGGCGATGCGGTTGAGGATATCGCCCATGGTCTTGGGCTTGTCGCGTTCCAGGGTTGCGGCATTGACGACGCCGATGGCCTGCGGCGTCTCGGACAGCCACGCTTGCGCGCGCGAACCGGAAACGACGACGGTGTCGATGGCGTGGTCAAGTTGCTGCGCCTGCGCGCAGGGGTAAGCCACGGTGATGGCCGCGGCCAGCACCAACAGTTGTTTGTTCATGTGATTCTCGTATGAGTGTGCGGATGCGGCGTGCCCCACCGCAAGGCGGACAGCGCCAACATTGAAAATGCAAGGACTTAGACGAGTGCGGGCGGCGCGCGCGATTGCGCGGTGGACCAGATGAACAGCGGAGACGGCGACTGGTAGTACAGGGCCGGGAAAATGGCCGTGCCGCCGGCGACGGGCAGCGGCAGCACGGGACTGGGCGGCAAGCCCACGGAACCCGCATGCGTGGAACAGAAGGCGCAATGCTCCATCTGCATGGCCTTGCCGCCGGACTTGCCGTCGGCGCCGCCATCATCGTCGATCTGGACGAAACGGATGCCGGCCACCGAGCAGATTTCCGCCCAGCCGGAGCCGGACTCCTGCTTGGCATTGGCGACGGCCTGGGAAACCGATGGCGCGAGCGCCGCCAGCAGGATCGCGAAACAGGCGATCCAGGCGGCGCAGCGGCGTGTGAAAGAGGTCATTCCCATGGCCGCATTTTACCAGCGGCCGCCGGGACTGGGTAGCGGAAAGCGGCTCAGGCGGCCGGACAGGCGGCGTTGCCGCCGTCAAAGCCACGCACGACGCTCGCCGTATCGGCGGCGATGCGGCCGACGGCGCGGCGGTGACCGAGCACCAGTTCATCGTAGCCCGCGCCCACCTTTTCATTGGCTATCGTGCGGCAAGTCACCACCTTGTTGCTGGCCAGCTGGCGCACGCTCCACACGGCATCGATCAGCGCATACTGGCCCATCACGGACTCGAAGCGCTGCACATTGGTGCTGATGCGGTACACGGGCAGGTTGTCCGGATGCGGCGTGCGGAACACGTCGATGGCGCCCAGGTCGTTCGTCACGGCCGTCGACAGGGCCTGGCCGATCTCGCCGGCCAGCGGCCCCGCCCAGCGCTGCTGCTCCAGCAATTCGATGCGCCCCGATGGCGCCGTCACGACAAACTGGTTGCGGCTCACCTGCTGCGGCACGCTGACGGCCAGCACTTCGACATAGTATTTGACGGGCTTGGCCGGCTGCGCGTCGGCGCCGCCGCTGAGCGTATAGAAATGCTCGGGCTGGGGTGTGGAACAGGCACACAGCAAGATGGCTGTCATCAAAAGCGCAAGAATTGGCTGCTTCATTTTTTCTCATCTCCTTTTTTACCGCGGATCAGGGACTCGGGGTGGCGTTCCAGGTAATCCGACAGGGCATTGAGCGATTGCAGGGTTTGCGTCAGCTGCTGCAAGGCCTGGCGCACGTCCGACTGCAGCGGCGAATCCTTTTGCAGCACCTGTTCGGCCGTGCCGAAGGTCTGTTTCGCCGCCGTCAAGGTATCGCGCATTTCCGGCACCACCTGACCATCGAGCTGCTTGAACAGGGTATTGGCCTGCTTGATGGTGGCGTTCAGGTTATTGCCGATCTCCGCATACGGTACCTGATCGAGCTTGCGGGCGATGCTGGCGATCTGCGTCTGCAATTCGTCGAGCGTGTTCGGCACGGTCGGCACTTCCAGCGGATACTTGTTCGCGTCGAGCACCACCTTCGGCGCTTTCGGGAAGAAGTCCAGCGCGATGTACAGCTGGCTGGTCAGCAGGTTGCCCGTGCGTAGCTGGGCGCGCAAGCCACGGCTGACCATGCGTTCGAGCAGCTGGTGGCCGGCCGAGCCTTCCTCATCGTCGACAGCGGCCTTGAAGCGCATGCCCAGGCGGGCCGGGTACAGATTGACGGTGACGGGCATGCGGAAGTTCTTCTTCACGGGATCGAACTCGATGCCGACCGAACGCACCTCGCCCAGCACGATGCCGCGGAAGTCCACCGTGGCGCCAGGCTGCAAGCCGCGCAGGGACTGGTCGAAATAGAACACGGTGGTAATGGCTTCGCCATCGGGTTCGCGCATGGCGCTGGCTTCGTCGGCCGCCAGGCGGAAATTGGTATTGGCCGGCGCCGGTTCTTCGGGCTTGCGGCCATTTTCCGCTTCGAAGGCGATACCGCCCACCAGCATGGCGGCCAGCGATTGCGTATTCAATTTGAAGCCGTTCGAATCGAGGCGCACGTCGACGCCGCTGGCATGCCACCAGCGCGCATTCTTGCCGACGAACTGGTCGTACGGCGCATTCACGAACACCGACATGGTGATGCCGTTGCCATCCTTGTCCAGCGCGAAGCTGACCACCTTGCCCACGCGCAGACGGTGGAAGAACAGGGGCGAACCCACGTCGACGGAACCGAGGCTGTCCGCATGCAGGGTGTACAGCTTGCCCTTCTGGTCGCCGGCCACGGCGGGCGGACTCTCCATGCCGATGAAATTCTCCTTTTTGGCTTCCGACTTGCCCGTGTCGACGCCGATGTAGGCGCCCGACAGCAAGGTGCCCAGCCCCGTCACGCCGCTGGCGCCGATCTGCGGGCGCACCACCCAGAAACGCGAATCGGCGGTAGCGAAGCGGCGCGCTTCCTTGCTCATGTCGATCGTCACCAGCACCTTGCTCAAGTCCTCGCCCAGGGTGATGGCGCGCACCTGGCCGATATCGACATCCTTGTATTTGACCTTGGTCTTGCCAGGCTCGAGTCCTTCCGCGCTCTTGAAGCTGACCGTCACCGTGGGCCCCTGGTCGAGGATGGACTTGGCGGCCAGGCCGGCGCCGATCAGTGCGGCCAGCAGCGGGATGAGCCATACCAGCGACGGCAGCCAGCGGCTGCCCTGTTCCACATCAGGCTCGGGCAATGGACGGCCACCCGCTTCGGCAAGGTCGCCTGCTTCTTTGTCAGACATGCTGTTCTCCAATCACTGTATTGTTTCCGGTATTTGTCACCACCACGGGTTCTTCCTCGCCGGGCACCTGCCCGTCGATGGGGTCCCAGATCAGGCGCGGGTCGAACTGCATCGCCGCCAGCATGGTCAGCACCACCACGGCGCCAAAGGCCAGCGCGCCGGGGCCGGCCGTGATCACGGCCAGCGACTTGAAGCGCACCAGCGCCACCGTCAGGGTGACGACAAAGATATCGAGCATGGACCAGCGGCCGATGAATTCGACCATGCGGTACAGGATGGTGCGCTGGCGCGGCCGCCAGCGCGAACGCCGCTGCGCGGTGAACGCCAGCAGCGCCAGCACGCCCAGCTTCAGCATGGGCACGACCACGCTGGCGATGAAAATGATGATGGCCAGGCCCTTCGAGCCGCTGGTCCAGAACAGCACCACGCCGCTCATGATGGTGTCGTCCTGCGCGCCGAACAGCGATTGCGTCACCATCACGGGCAATAGGTTGGCGGGAATGTAGAGGATCATGGCGGCGATCAGCAAGGCCCAGGTGCGGTTGATGCTGTCCGGTTTGCGTACGTGCAGGGCCGTGCCGCAGCGCACGCAAGCCAGGTGCCTGCCCTTGCCCAGCGGCGGCGCCACCAGGCCGCAGGCATGGCAAGGCAGCACTTTCTCGCCCGGCGCGAAGGCCTTGTAGCGGATGCCCGGCAGCGCTTGCCGGGTCAGGTCGTCGCCCAGGTTCCACAGGGCCTTGGGGTCAAACGAGACGACGATGGCCAGCATCAGGGTCAGCGCGCCAAACGCGAACAGCCCCGGTTGCGGCAGCACCGTGGCCAGGCTGGTCATCTTCACGACGGTGATCAGGATGCCGATCATCAGCACCTCCGTCATGCCCCATTCGCGCGCCGTCTGCACAGCGCGCAGCACGCGGTTAAAGCCGGGCACCTTGACGCCGCCGCGCAAGCCCAGCGCCACGTACAGCAGGGAACCGAGTTCGATTGCGGGAAAGAGGATGGTAAACAGGAAGACCATCGTCGCCACGATGTGCATCTGCTCGGACCACAGCACGCGGATGGAACCGAGCAAGGTAGCGCTGGAAGTGAGGCCATTGACGTCGAGTTCGACGATAGGGAAAAACTGGGCGATCAGGAAGACAAAGGCGGCGCCCAGCGTGAGCGCCACCACCTTGGTCAATTCGGCCGATGGGCCCCGCGCGTGGGCGCCGCGATACAGCACCGAGCGGCAACGGATACAGCGCGCCTTTTCGCGGGGACGCAGCGGACGTTTGCGGTACAGCACGCCGCAGTCATGACAACTAATCAGGTCGTATCGGTGCACAGTGTGAAGTTTGCCGGCGCCCGAAGCGCGACTATCCCATGTCAATGCCAGCCATCATGACAGAGTTGGCATTTTTCTGCACTACGACATTATTCTTTTCCACGCCCCCGCAGCAGCACCTCCACGGCGCGGCCGATCTGCAGCACTTGATCGTCAGCGCCCGCCAAGCCGCAAATGCCCAGCCCCACGGGCAACTCGCCGTCGGCGTGGCAAGGCAGCGACAGCGCGCAGCCATCGAGGAAGTTGATCACGCTGGCGTTGCGCAGCACCAGGCCATTCGTGGCAAAGAAGGTGGCGTCATCCGCTTCCAGCGGCGCGGCTTCCGGCGCCAGTATGGCCACGCTGGGCATCAGCCAGGCATCGAACGGCGCCAAGCGCCGCCGGGCGACGCCGATCAGGCGCGCGCGCGCATCGAGCAAGTCGATGTAGTCGGCCGCGCCCTGCAGTTGACCGCGGCGGATGCGCGCCGCCACGCGCTGGTCGTACTGTGCACCCTTCTCTTCAAGCAACACCCTGTGCCAGTGCCAAGCTTCCGCCGCCACCAAGCCGCCGCCGCCATTAATCATCGGCAGCTCCAGCAATTCGGGGAAATCAAACTGTTCTACCTGCGCGCCAGCTTGCCGCAGCTTGTCCAGGGCAGCATCGAAAGCCTGCTGCACCTGCGGCGCCACATGCGTATCGACATAGTCCAAGGTAAAGCCAAAGCGCAAGCCTTTCAGTGCTGGCGCCTGCGCGCCAATGTCATGGCCCGACAGCGCTGCGTACAAAATGGCGCAGCAATCGACACTGTGCGCGATGGGCCCGGCCGAATCGAGGGAGCGCGACAGCGGCACCGTGCCGGTCAGCGACACGGAAGCCGCCGTCGGCTTGAAACCGGTCAAGCCGCAAAAAGCGGACGGGATGCGGATCGAGCCGCCCGTGTCCGTGCCCAACGCTCCCGCAGCCATCCCCAACGCCACCGTCACGGCGCCGCCCGAGGTGGAGCCGCCCGCCACGCGCGCGCGGTCGTGCGGATTGCGCGGCGTGCCGTAATGGGGATTCAAGCCCAGGCCGGAAAATGCGAATTCGCTCATGTTGGTGCGACCCAGCAGGATGGCGCCGGCGGCGCGCAGGCACGCCACGGCGCCGGCATCCACAACGGCGGGCGGAGCGTCAGCCAGCGCCAGCGAGGCGGCGCTGCTGACCTGCCCTCGGACGTCGAACAGGTCCTTGATGGACAGGGGAATGCCCGCCAGCGGCGAAGGCACCCAGCCTGCGGCGCGTGCCGCATCGCTGGCACGGGCCTCAGCCAACGCCTGTTCGCGATCGAGGCTGACATAGGCATGGCCGCCCTGCGCCCGGTGCGCCTCGGCGCGCGCCAGCATCTGCTCGGTCAGTGCCACGCTGGTGATGCGGCCGGCGGCCAGGTCGGCGGCCAGTTCACGGATGGTCTTGGTCATTGCGTTATCCTTCCACGGGCAGGGTTTGCACGGCATAGCGGTGCTGCAGGCGGCGCTGCAAGGCTGGATCATACAGCTCCAGTTCGAAAGCATCGCCGTGACCCATCTCGCCGATGATCGGCTGCGTGCCGCAGAACATGGCGCTGCCCACGGGCAGGCTGACCTGCCCCGTGTAGCGCAGGATCAGGTCTTCCGGCGACAGCATGCGCGTCACGGGGCCATCCTGGTACAGGGCCGGCACGCCGGCGCGCTCGCGCCAGGAGCGCATCTGCAGCTGGTCCCAGTGGCCGGCCACGTCGGCATAGCGCCACAAGGTGTCGCCCACGGGCTTGCCGCACATTTGCTTCGACACCGTCACGCCATAGCTTTCCACCTTGCGGTCCGTATGGTCGGAGCCGATCCCCACCAGCAGGCCGTATTCGGTGGAGAACAGCACGAATTCGGCCTCGCCGGACGAATCGCAGCCCGGCACTTCGATGGCGGCATCGCTGGAGAGCAGTGCCGCCGCCACGCGATAAAACGTCGGCACGCTTTTCGGGCGCGCCACGCCGATGGCTTCCAGTTCGGCGATATGGTGTTCGACCATCGCCAGGTCGCGGCCCGTCCAGCCGGCGATGATCAGATTGTCGATGTCGAAGGTGACGGGGCCGTGGCCGGCCAGGTTGAAGGTATGGGTGGTCATGATTTTCCTTATTCTTCGAGGGGACCGCGGCCCGTTTCTCTGGCTGCGAAGACGGCGGCACCGGTGATCAGCAGGGCCGCCGCCACATACAGCGAGACGGCCATGGTGCTGTTGTACGAGCGGTACAGGCTGGCGATGACGAGCGGTGCAAAGCCGCCGCCGATGACGCCGGCCAGGGTATAGGCCAGCGAGGAACCCGCGTAGCGCACCTTGGTGGGGAATTGCTCGATAACGAAAGCCGCTTGCGGGCCGTACATGATGGCGTGGATGACCAGGCCTACGACGACGGCCGTGACGATGGCGGCCGGGCTGGCCGTGTCGAGCAAGGTGAAGAAGGCAAACGCCCACACGAGGCCCAGCACGGCGCCCAGTGCATATACGGGTCGGCGGCCGATCTTGTCCGACAGCGCGCCAAATACGGGCACCGACAGCGCATTGCAGGCCGTGCCGATCATGATGGCGGTCAGCGCCAGGGTCGATGACAGGTGCAGCACCGTCGTCACGTACGTCAGGGTGAACACCACCACCAGCGCATACAGCACGTCCGAGCCGATGCGCACGCCGCCGGCGATCAGCAAACGGCGCCAGTAGAGGCGCAGCACGTCGCCGATCGGCGCTTCCGCCTTCGCATCCTTCTGGTCAAGTTCCTTGAACAGCGGCGTTTCCTCGATGCCGCTGCGTATCCACATGCCGAAGGCCACCAGCAGCAGGCTGGCGATGAACGGCATGCGCCAGCCCCAGTCCATGAACGCTTCATGCGGCAGCAAATAGGTGATCAAACCGATGCAGCCAGTGGCCAGCAAGGTGCCGAACGACGGTCCCACCTGCGTCCACGAAGCGTTGCGGCCCCGCTTGTCCGCTGCTCCGTGTTCGACGGAGATCAGCACGGCGCCTGCCCATTCGCCACCCAGCGCGATGCCCTGCACGAAGCGCAGCGCCACCAGCAGGACCGGGCTCCAGATGCCAGCCGTCGCATACGTGGGCAAGAGGCCCATCAAGCCCGTCGTCACGCCCATCAGCATCAGGGTCACCACCAGTACCCAGCGGCGTCCCAGCTTGTCGCCCAGGTGGCCGAAGATCACGCCGCCGATGGGACGCGAGATATAGCCGACGGCGTAGGTGGAAAAGGCCAGGATGGTGCCCGTCAGCGGATCGAAAGAAGGGAAAAACAGGTGGTTGAAGATCAACGCCGCCATGGTGTTGTAGACGGTGAAGTCATACCATTCCAGGGTCGTGCCGACCATGCTGGCCGTGGCCAGGCGTCCCGTTTTTGGCTTGTCGCCCGGTGCCTGGGCCGCCGGATGCGCAGCGTTTGCCGTTGTATATGTGGTCATTGCCTACCTCTCTCGTCAGTTTTATTGCAGGTCCGGTGCAGGATGCTTTGCCCTGCGCCGTGGCCCGTGTCTCGTGTTATCAGTGCCGGCAAGATACGCGCGGCCGTGTCAGGCCCCGTGCAGGTCGGCCTCGCGCAACTGCCAGGACAACTGCAGGATGGCAGCCTGTTCGCCGTCGAGGCCCAGCGCCGCGCTGGCGGCATCGGCGGCCGCCACAGCAGCGCTTTCCGACGATGCGTCGATCAGGAAGATCGGGTCGAGCACGCGGCCCTCCTTCTGCTCCGCCGGCAGAGGGCCGGACAGCTTGGCGTCGGGCGTCAGCAAGCGCGTGGCAATGACGCCGTCGATCTGCAGCAATGTCGCCCCCAGCGCGGCCATGGCGGCCACGGCTTGCGCATCCTGGCCGATCGCCGGCGCGCCCAGACGCAGCACGGCCAGCCAGGCGCCCGTACCCATGCCCGTTTCCGCCTCGATGGCGCAGACGCGGCGCATCGGGTCCACCATGCGCTGCAGATTCGTCACCGACCATGGCGTCTGCTGGCCGAAAGCCTTGAAGTAGTCCGGCGTCTGGAAGGCGTCGAGCGAGACGGTGCGGTACAGGCCCAGATATTTGCGGGAACCGCGCACGCTCTGGTAGCGCGTGCCGCTGACGAAGCCGGGAATGCGCACGCGCTCTTCCACGTGTTCGCGGTCGTACCAGCGGTTGAAATCGCGTTCGTGTTCCGGGTCTGCGCTGGTCCAGACAAACAGGATGCCTGGCAAGGTAGGTGACGTCGTCATGATGGTTCCGTTCTGCGTTATGGGTGGTATGCCAGCCCAGAATAGGTGGCACGCCATCACTTGGCAAACGGGTTATTCTGAACGCGACTGATAAGTTTTTCTTATGGGTCGCGGTGACAACTGCAATTTAATTCTCACGTCCGCGCACCGGCGCCATACTCTTCGCCCAGCCCCAGAGTGAACCTGGCCGCCTCCTCGCATGCCAGCATGGCCACCAATTGAATCGCTTCCGTGGTGAGGTCTTCGCTGTAACTGATGACGATGCGCTGCGGCGCCAGGCTGCTGGTACAGGGAATCAGGGCGATGTGGCCCTGCTCGATTTCCTCGCGCAGCGGCGCCAGCGGCAGCACTGCGATACCGAAACCCGCTTTGACCAGCCGCACGATGGCGGAAATCGAACTGACGCAATGCACCCTGCCCAGCTGCACGCCCTCGTCCTGGCACAGCGCTTTTAATGCGGAATGGGGCTGCGAGCCCCGGTTCATGGTGATGATCGGATGCTGCGCCAGTTGCGCCACCGTGAACGGCTTGCCCGTGTCGGGCCAGTCGGCGGCCCTGCCCGCCCAGCCCATGGCGATGGCGCCGCTGCCCGTGCTGCGGAGATGGTCGCCCGTCAGCATGTCCGTCTGCAGCGCGATATCGAGCTCGCCCTGCTGCAGCTGCTCGTGCAGGCGGCGCGTCGATTCCGACGTCAGTTGAATCTCGATGCCCGGATAGCGCTCCTGCACCCGCTGCAGGAACGGGATCAGCCAGGTATGCACGATGGTTTCGATGACGCCGATGCGCACTTCGCCCGTAATCAGCGCGGGCGAGGAATTGGCCGCATACATGTCGCGACACAGTTCCAGCATGCGTTCGGCGTACACGAGCAGGTTGCGTCCGGCAAAGGTCAGGCGGATTTCACGCGCGTCGCGGTCGAACAGCCGCGTGCCGAAATCCTGCTCCAGCGAGGCGATGCGGTTCGAGATGGCCGCCTGCGTGATGTGCAGCTTGTCGGCCGCCGTGCGGAAGCTGCCCAGCCGCGCAGCCCAGACAAACGCTTCGAGAAAACGGGTATTCAATGGGGCTCTTCTTCACAGTTTGAATGTCCGCCCCATTGTAAGCCAAAGCGCCCCGCCCTATTTCTTGCCCAGGAAATCGAGCAAAGTCAGGGCGACGATCTTGCTGGCCTTGCGTAAATCGTCGAGCGCCAGGCGCTCGTCGGCCTTCTTCGCATTCGATTCGGGCACCGTGCGCGGACCGGCGCCATACAGCACGGCGGGGATGCCCCGCTCGCCATACAGACGCGCATCCGCATATAGGGGCGTGCCGACGGCGGGAATCGTTTCGCCGAGGATGGCTTGCGCATTCTTTTGCAGGCTGCCCACCAGTTGCTCGGAACCGGGCAAGGGGCGCAGCGCGTGCGAGAGCAGCAGACGGCGGATCTCGAGGCGGATGCCGGGCTCGCCCCGCACGGCGTCCTCGATCAGCGCGCGCACCTGCGCTTCCACCGCCACCGGGTCTTCTTCGGGAATCATGCGGCGGTCCATCTTCATGACGACCTTGCCCGGCACCACATTGGTATTCGTGCCGCCGTCGATGCGCCCCACCAGCATGGTGGGCGAATCGATGCCCGCCACTTTGGATCTGACCTTTTTCAGCTCCGGCAACTGGCCGTAGATGGCGTTGAGTATCTTGTTGGCCGCCTGCAGCGCGTCGTGTCCCGTCTCCGGCATGGAGCCGTGGCCCGACTTGCCGTGTACGGTGATTTCCAGCTGCAGGCAGGCGTTATGGGCCGTGACGATGCCGTAGCTGAAACCGGCGGCGATGACAAAATCGGGTTTCGTCAGCTGCTGCTCCAGCAGCCAGCCCGGTCCCAGCAAGCCGCCGAATTCCTCGTCGTACGTGAAGTGCAGCTCAAGCTGGCCCTTCAAGGGAATGCCCAGCGCTTCGAGCGCGCGCGCGGCAAACACATAGGTGGCGAAATCGCCCTTCGACACGGCCGTCGCGCGGCCGTAGATATAGCCGTCGTCGATCTGGCCGCCATACGGCGGATACGTCCAGTTGTCGCCAGGCGGCACCACGTCGCCATGCGCATTCAGGGCCACCGTCGGACCGCCCGCGGCATACGGCCGGCGCACGATCAGGTTGGTGATGCTTTGCATGCCGTACGCTTCCACCTGCTCCGCTGGCACCGCGTGCTTTTCCGCCTGCCAGCCATACGCCTGCAGCAGCTGTGCCACCAGTTCCGCATGGGGCGCGTTATTGCCGGGCGGCGTATCCGTCGGCTGCTGCACCACCTTCTGCAAAAAGGCGACTTCCTCGTCAAAATGGCTGTCGATCCAGGCCATAATCTGTTCTACGTGCGTTGTCATTTTGCTCCTTGCATGGTCTGTTGCAGCCAGGCGCCCAGCTCACTGCGCTCGGCGTCCGTCATATTGGTCAGGTTCCCGATCGGCATGGCCTTCAGTTCGATGGCCTGCTTGTAGATCTGCGCCGCATGCTGGCGGATTTCGACTTCATTATCCAGCATCATGCCGGCCGGCGCCGTAGCGAAGCCCGGTTGCGTGGGCTGGGCCGAATGGCAGGTGGCGCAGCGCTGGGCGATGATGGCATACACGGCCTTGAACTGCGCGGCCGGGTCCACCGCCGGCGCGGCCGCCACAGCTACGGGCGCCTTGGGCGCGATGGCCACGGCGACGGCCACCAGCAAAGCCACGCCGAGGGCCGGATAGCGCCACTCGACCCGGCCCTTGTGACGCAGGTTGAAGAAGTGACGGATGAAAACGCCGGCCGCCATGATCAGCGCCAGCACCAACCAGGCGTGATCGTTGCGGTAGGTCATCGCGTAGTGGTTGCTGATCATGATGAACAGCACGGGCAACGTAAAATAATTGTTATGCACGCTGCGCTGCTTGGCTTTCAGGCCGTGTTTGGGGTCGGGTAGCTTGCCGGCGGCCATGGCTTCGACCATCTTGCGCTGGCCGGGAATGATCAGCATCAGCACATTGGCCACCATGATGGTGCCGATCATGGCGCCCACGTGGATGTAGGCGGCGCGCCCGCTGAGCAAGTGCGTGAGCACATATGCGGCGCCGACGATCAGGGCAAACACCGTCACGCCGAACCACAGCTCGTATTGCGCCAGCTTTGATCGGCACAGCAGGTCGTACACGGTCCAGCCGATGACGAGGGTGGCGATGCCGATGCCGATCGCCTGGCCGCTGCTGATGTCGGCCACGGATTTGTCGATCATCATGGCCTGGGCATTGAAGTAGTAGGCAATCGTCAGCAGCGCAAAGCCGGATAGCCAGGTGGAATACGCTTCCCACTTGAACCAGTGCAGTTCCTTCGGCAGTTCCGCGGGCGCCACCAGGTATTTTTGGGGGTTATAGAAGCCGCCGCCGTGCACGGCCCACAATTCTCCCGACACGCCTTTCTTCGCCAGCTCCGAGCCGGGCGCGGGCGGGCGGATCGAGTTGTCGAGCCAGACGAAATAAAAGGAAGCGCCGATCCAGGCGATGCCCGTGATGACGTGCAGCCAGCGGACGATCAGGTTCAGCCACTCCAGGCCGTACGGAATCAGGTAGGCAAATACTTCCATAAATTTCCTCTAGTCAGACCGAACCAATATTCGTGCCAATCTACACAAGATAAACGGATTTACCGCCCATCACATGAAAAATATCGTATATTTGACATATTCAAATCGATATACAACAGAGCCGCCGCCACATGTCCAGCCTGCCGCAACACCTCGACCTGCACTTGATCCGCATCCTCTACCTGCTGCTGGTGGAAAAGAATGTCTCGCGCGTGGCGCTGAAACTCAATCAGCCGCAACCTTCGATTTCCGCCTCCCTGCGCAAGCTGCGCGAACTGACGGGCGACCCGCTGCTCGTGCGCGGCGCGCGCGGCATGGTGCCGACCCAGCATGGCGAAAGTCTGCTCAATCCGGCCAAGCGCATCCTCGACCAGACTGAGAGCCTGTTCGTCAAGAAGACGCCATTCGTGGCGCAGGAAGAAGCGCGCACCTTCCATATCGCCGCGCCCGACTACCTGGACAGCCAGTTCCTGCCCAACGTGGTGGCCCTGCTGCGCCGCGGCTCGCCGAAAAGCCGCGTCGTGCTGCACAGCCTGGGGCCCGGCATCGACCATATCCGCCAACTGTCCGATGGGGGCCTGGACCTGGTCATCGCCAACTGGGACGAGCCGCCCGCGCATCTGCACATCTCGAAGCTGTTCGAAGACCCCATCATCTGCGCCATGCATGCGGAAAACGCCTATGCGCGGCGCACGGCCAGCGACGCCATGACCCTCGACGATTATCTGAGCCTGCCCCACGTGGCGCCGTCGCAGATGATGCCCGGCTACCACGGCGTGATCGATTCCTTCCTCGAACGGCAAAACCTGCAGCGCAACGTGGTAGTGGAATCGGCGTATTTCGGCCTGATCCCCTACATGCTGACGCAGACGGACCTGGTGCTGACCACGGGCCGGCAATTCATGCGCTTCTATGAAAAGACGCTGCCGCTGAAAACTTATACCGTACCTCTGAAATTCCCGCCCATGCGTTTTTACCAGCTGTGGCACCAGCGCGTGCACCAGGCGCCCGAACACAAATGGCTGCGCGACCAGGTCAGCGCGGCCGCCAAGGCGCTGGTGCAGCGATAGCCGCTATCAGCACGCGCATATAATGGAGACAGGAACAGGGCGCTATCATCACCGCTTGCATGATCGGAAAACCATGACCACCCTTTCAGACCTGAACGCCGGCAGCACGGCAGACTTTATCGCACGGCTGCACGGCATCTATGAACATTCGCCCTGGATCGCCCAGCGCGCGGCACCCGCCCGGCCATTTGCCAGCCTGACGGCACTCAAGACGGAGCTGCAGCACGTGCTGGCGCAAGCTTCGCCCGAAGAGCAGCTGGGGCTGATACGCGCCCACCCGGAGCTGGCCGGCAAGGCCGCCATCGCAGGGCAATTGACGGCGGAATCGACGCGCGAGCAGGCCAAGTCCGGCCTGAACCTGTGCAGCCCCGACGAATTCGCCACCCTGCAGCACCTGAACGACGACTACAACGCCAAGTTCGGCTTTCCCTTCATCCTGGCCGTCAAGGGCCCGACGGGCGAAGGCTTGACGCGCCAGGACATCATCGCCACGTTTGCGCGGCGCCTGAAGAACCGGCGCGCCGATGAACTGGCCGAATCGCTGCGGCAGATCAAGCGCATCGCCGAGCTGCGCCTGAACGACCTGTTCGACGTGCGCCTGGACTTCGGCCCGGCAATCATGCAGCAGGCGGAAACCCTGGCCGGCTGGAGCGACAGCGATTACAACCTGACCTGCGCTTACCTGACGCCGGCGCACCAGAAAACGGCAGCACAGCTGGCCGACTGGATGCGGGACGCGGGCATGCAGGTGCACATCGACGCCGTCGGCAACGTGGTCGGGCGCTATCTGTCCGATGCACCCGGCGCAAAAACCCTGATGACGGGATCGCATTACGACACGGTGCGCAACGGCGGCAAGTACGATGGCCGCTTGGGCATCGTGCTGCCGATCGCCGTCGTGCGCCACCTGCACGAACAGGGCGAAAAGCTGCCGTTTCACTTCGAGATTGTCGGCTTCGCCGAGGAAGAAGGCGTGCGCTTCAAGAGCACGTTTTTGGGCAGCACGGCCGTCACGGGAAAGTTCGACGTATCGCTGCTGGAACAGCTTGATACGGATGGCGTGAGCATGCGCGACGCGCTGGCCGCCGCCGGCCGCGAGGTAAGCGCCATCGGCGCCCTCGCGCGTGATCCAGCCGACTTGCTCGGCTATGTGGAAGTGCATATCGAGCAGGGTCCCGTGCTGCTGGAACGCGACCTGCCGCTGGGGATCGTCACGGCGATCGCTGGCAGCTCGCGCTACCTGGTCAATCTTGGCGGCGTGGCCAGCCACGCAGGCACCACGCCCATGACCATGCGCAAGGATGCAGCCAGTGCTGCGGCCGAAATCATCCTGCTGGTGGAACGGCGCTGCAATCAGGGCGAGGCGCTGGTGGGCACCGTGGGGCAGCTGCACGTGCCGAACGGCTCCGTCAACGTGATCGCCGGCGCCTGCACCCTGTCGCTCGACATCCGCGCGGCCAACGACGCGGTACGCCAGGCGGCCGTCGACGATATTCTCGATGGCATCGCCGCCATCTGTGCACGGCGCCAGATCGACTACCAGCTGGAATTGCTGCTGTCGGCGCGTGCCGCACCGTGTGCGCCATGGCTGATGGCGCAGCTAGCGCAAGCCGTGGAATCGGTTGGCGTCGAACCATACGCGCTGCTGTCGGGCGCCGGCCACGACGCCATGGCCATGGCTGCCATCACCGACGTGGCCATGCTATTTACCCGTTGCGGCAATGGCGGCATCAGCCACAACCCGCTGGAAACCATGACGGCCGATGACGCCGACATCGCGGCGCGCGCCCTGCTGGCGTTTTTGCGCAGCTTCCAGCCCAAGCCGTAAGACTACACGGCCACGGCCCGCTCCAGCATCGCGTGCAGCAGCACGTTGCAGCCCGCTTCCAGGTGCTCGGGCTTGGCGTCCTCGATTTCATTGTGGCTGATGCCGTCCTTGCACGGCACGAAGATCATGCCGGCCGGCGCCAGCCTGGCCGCATAGATGGCGTCGTGGCCGGCGCCGGACACCACGTCCATCATCGAGTAGCCCAGCTTTTCAGTCGCGTTGCGCACGGCGCCCACGCAGTCGGGATGGAACGGGCATGGAGGGTAATAGGAAACCCGCTCAAGAGATATATCCAGTCCAGTACCTGTGCGCGTGGCGTCGATAAAGGCCGTGATTTCGCCATGCATGGTGTTGAGGAGTTCATCATTCACGTTACGCAGGTCGATGCTGAATTTGACTTCGCCGGGAATCACGTTACGGCTGTTGGGGAAGACCTGCACCATGCCCACCGTGCCGCGCCCGTACGGCGGGTAGCGGTTGGCGATGGCCACCACTTCCTGCATGATGGTGGTGGACACCTGCAGCGCGTCCTTGCGCAAGCCCATGGGCGTGGGGCCCGCATGCGCCTCCATGCCCGTCACCACGCAGTCGTACCACGACAGCCCCATCACGGCCGGCACCACGCCGATCACCTTGTCCGCGTCTTCCAGCACGGGACCCTGCTCTATGTGCGTCTCGAAGTAGGCGCCGATGGGATGATCGCCCGGCACCTGGACGCCACGATAGCCGATGCGCGCCAGCTCCTCGCCCACCGTTTTGCCTTCCGTATCCTTGGCCGCATACGCGGTTTCGAGCGAAAAAGCGCCGCAGAACACGCCCGAGCCCATCATCACGGGCACGAAGCGCGAGCCTTCCTCGTTGGTCCAGAAGGCCACTTCGATGGGAGCCTGCGTCTTGATCTGTAAATCATTCAGGGTGCGCACCACTTCCAGGCCGGCCAGCACGCCGTAATTGCCGTCGAACTTGCCGCCCGTGGGCTGCGTGTCGATGTGGCTGCCCGTCATCACGGGCGGCAAACTATTGTCCGTGCCGTCGCGGCGCATGAAGACATTGCCTATCTGGTCGATGGTGATGCTCATACCGGCTTCCTTGCCCCAGCCTACCACCAGGTCGCGCCCCTGCTTGTCCAGGTCCGTCAGGGCCAGGCGCTTGACGCCACCCTTCGCTGTCGCGCCGATTTGCGCCAGTTCCATCAGGGCCGCCCACAGCCGTTCGCCATTGATACGCAATGCATCCATCGTCAACTCCTTATGCGGTGGTGGCGGAAAACGCGGGCCGCTCAACATAGCGCCCGGCCCCTTCCACCGCCATCAGTTCACCCTTGTGGAAGACCACCTTGCCGGCGGCAATCGTGGTGCTGGGGATGCCGCGCACGGTACGTCCTTCGAAGACATTGAAGCCTCCCTTGGCGAACTGCGTGGCGGCGGAAATGGTGCGCGTGCCATGCGGATCCCACAGCACGATGTCGGCATCGCTGCCAGTGGCGATGATGCCCTTGCGCGGATACATATTGAAGATCTGCGCCGCATTGGTGGACGAGACCTTGACGAATTCGGACGGCGTCAGCATGCCGGAATTGACGCCGGCATCCCATACGACGGCCATGCGCTCCTCGACGCCGCCGCAGCCGTTCGGGATGCGCGTGAAGTCGTTCTTGCCGGCCGCCTTCTGCTCGGCGCAGAAGGTGCAGTGGTCGGTGGCAGTCGTGTGCAGGTTACCGCTTTGCAAGCCGTGCCACAGGGCCGCCTGATGCTGCCTGCCGCGAAACGGCGGGCTCATGACGTGGCCGGCGACGAAATCGAAATCGTCGCTCTGGTAGACGCCGTCGTCGATCACCAGGTGCCCGGCCAGCGCTTCGCCATACACACGCTGGCCATTCGCGCGCGCCCGCGTGATGGCGTCCAGCGACTCGGCGCACGACACGTGCACGATGTACACGGGGGTATTCAAGACATTGGCGATGGCGATAGCGCGGTTGGCCGCCTCCGCTTCCACGGCCGGAGGGCGCGACAGCGGATGCGCCTGCGGCCCCGTGATGCCCTTCTTGAGCAAGGCTTGCTGCAACTGGAAAACCAGTTCGCCGTTTTCCGCATGCACGGTGGGCAGTGCTCCCAGTTCAAGCGAACGTGTAAAACTTTTCACCAGGGTTTCATCGTCGGCCATGATGGCGTTTTTATACGCCATGAAATGCTTGAAGCTGTTCACGCCATGTTCGCGCACCAGCACTCCCATCTCTTCATGTACCTGCTCGCTCCACCAGGTGATCGCCACGTGGAAGGTGTAGTCGCCGGCCGCCTTGGCCGACCACTCGCGCCACTGGTGATACGCCTCGATCAGCGACTGCTTCGGTGCGGGGATGACGAAATCCATGATGGTGGTGGTGCCGCCCGCCAGCCCCGCCGCCGTACCCGTGAAAAAATCGTCGGATGTCACGGTGCCCATGAAGGGCAGATTCATGTGCGTGTGGGTGTCTATTCCGCCCGGCATCACATACAGGCCGCCCGCATCGATCACCGTGGTGCCGACCGGCACCGGCAGATTCTCGCCGACGGCGGCAATCGTGTCGCCCTCGATCAGCACATCCGCGCGGAAGGCGCGGTCGGCGTTGACGACAGTACCGCCACGTATCAGTGTAGTCATCTTGTCTCCTTGAGTGATTACGACTGCGGCGCCTGCTGCACTCTCTCCGCCGCCTTGCCCTTCATCATGGCGCCGTAAACGACGGCGGCGATGGCCACGCCCACGAACCAGGCGTAGGTGTAGATGGTCTTAAAACCTTCGGCCACGCCGGGAAACGCCGTGGGGAAGGCCGCGTTCAAAAAGCCCGGGATGTTCGGCAACACGGCAATGACAAAGGCGATCAGCGCCGCCATGTTCCAGCCATTGCCATACGAGTAGACGCCGTCGTCGCGGTACAGCTGTTTGACGTCGAGCTGCGTCTTGCGTACAAAGTAATAGTCGACGATGAGGATGCCGGCGATGGGGCCCAGCAGGGCCGAATAGCCGATCAGCCAGGTGAAGATATAGCCCTGCGTCGATTCGAGCACTTTCCACGGCATCATGACGATGGCGATGAAGGCCGTGATGTAGCCGCCCATCTTGTACGAAATCTGTTTCGGGGCCAGCGAAGAAAAATCATAGGCGGGGCCCACCAGATTGGCCGCCAGGTTGACGCTGACCGTGTCGATCAAAAGGATGATCAGAGCGATCAGCACGGCGGCGCCCGTCATGCGGCTGGCCAGGTCGACGGGATCCCAGATGGCCTTGCCGTACATGACGACGGAGCCTGCCGTGACGATCACGGCCAGCATGGCCAGCAATCCCATCGGCACGGGCAGGCCGATCGACTGGCCTATCACCTGGTCGCGCTGCGTCTTGGCGAAGCGCGTGAAGTCGGGAATGTTCAAGGCCAGGGTGGCCCAGAAGCCCACCATGGCCGTCAACGATGGCCAGAAGACGCTCCAGAACTGGCCCGCCTTTTTGCCGCCGGGGATGAATTGCGATGGCTGATCCAGCAGGCTGGCTACGCCGCCGGCCTTGCTGTGCACCCAGTACAGCAGCACGAAGCAGATGAGGATTTTCAAGGGCGCCGTGTAGGTTTCCAGCTTGCGGATCGACTCCATGCCATGCAGGATGTAATAGAACTGGATGGCCCAGAAAGCCAGAAAGCACAGCAACTGGCTGCCATTGATGCCCAGGCCCGCAATCTTCTCGCCGCCCAGCTCATGGCCCGCCAGCACGCCCATCAGGGTGTAGATCATCTGCCCGCCGAACCAGGTCTGGATGCCGTACCAGCCGCAGGCGACGACGGCGCGCATCAGGGCCGGAAGACGCGCGCCCATGGTGCCGAACGAGGCGCGCGCCAGCACGGCATACGGGATGCCGTACTTGGTACCCGCATGGCCGATCAGCAGCATGGGCAAGAGCACGATGGCGTTGGCGAGAAAAACCGTGAGCACGGCCTGGTAACCGGACATGCCACTGTCGATCAGGCTGGCCGACAGGGTGTAGGCGGGAATGCACATCACCATGCCGACCCACAGCGCGGCGAAGTGATACCAGCGCCAGGTGCGCTGTGCCGCCGTGGTGGGCGCCAGGTCTTCATTCCAGAGTTGCGTGTTGCCTGAATAGTCGTGGTTCACAGGTATGCTCCATCGGTTGGGAGAGGATCGGTTTTATAGAAACGGCTCGACTTTTAAGTCAACCTAGCTTACCGCAAAGCCCGGTCGCTGTTTACAAATAAAACGCACGCAAAAAACGTGCCCTACGCCGTTTCCGCCAACGCCCGTGGATTCCTGGGATCCTGCGTCCAGTTCATGTATGGCTTGCCCGTGACCTGCGGCACCATCGTGATGCAGCCCTGCACCGGGCAGGTGATTTCGCACAGGTTGCAGCCCACGCATTCCTCCTTGATCACCTCATACGTGCGCGTGCCGGCAGCGTCGATCAGCTGCGCAATCGACTGGTGCGAGGTGTCTTCGCAAGCCACGTAGCACTTGCCGCATTTGATGCAGTCGTCCTGATTGATCTGCGCGATGACCTGGTAATTCATGTCCAGGTATTTCCAGTCCGTCGTATTGGCCACGGCCTTGCCGGAAAAGTCGCTGATGCGCTCATATCCCTTCTCGTCCATCCAGCGCGACAAGCCATCCTTCATCTCTTCGACGATGCGGAAACCATGCAGCATGGCTGCCGTGCACACCTGCACGCAGCCGGCGCCCAGGGCGAGGAATTCGGCCGCATCGCGCCAGTTACCGATGCCTCCTATACCGGAAATGGGCAAGCCGCGCGTCTGCGGATCGCGGGCGATTTCCGCCACCATGTTCAGGGCGATCGGTTTGACGGCAGACCCGCAATAGCCGCCGTGCGTGCTGGCGCCGCCGACAATCGGCAAGGCCACCATGCGGTCCAGGTCCAGCGAGGTGATGGAATTGATGGTGTTGATCAGCGAGACGGCGTCCGCGCCGCCCGCCTTGGCCGCGCGCGCCGGCATGCGCACGTCCGTGATATTCGGCGTGAGCTTGACGATGACCGGAAGACGGCTGTGCTTCTTGCACCAGGCGGTCACCATCTGCACGTACTCGGGCACCTGGCCCACGGCCGCGCCCATGCCCCGCTCCGGCATGCCGTGCGGGCAGCCGAAATTAAGCTCGATACCGTCCGCGCCTGTCGCCTCCACCTTGGGCAGGATGTCGGCCCAGTAGTGCTCTTCGCACGGCAGCATCAGGGAGACGATCATGGCGCGGTCGGGCCAGTCCTTTTTCACCTGCGTGATTTCGCGCAGGTTGATCTCCAGCGAGCGGTCGGTAATGAGTTCGATGTTATTGAAGCCGACCACTTCGCGGTTCTTGCCGTACAGAGCGGAATAGCGCGACGAGACGTTGACGGCGGCAGGGTCTTCACCGAGCGTTTTCCACACGACGCCGCCCCATCCCGCTTCGAAGGCGCGCACCACGTTGTAGGCCTTGTCGGTCGGCGGCGCGGACGCCAGCCAGAAGGGATTCGGCGCCTTGATGCCGCAAAATTCGATGCTGAGATCAGCCATTATGCAGCCTCCACTTTATTGAATAAATCGGAATGGATGGCCAGTGCGGCCAGCTTGCCATGCTGGACGGCCTGCACCGTCAAGTCCTGCCCCGGCGCCACGCAGTCGCCGCCCGCGTAGATCCCCGGCAGCACCGTGCGAAAACCTGCGTCGACGGCGATCTTGTCGCCTTCGCGTTGCAACAGCGCCGCCATCGGGTCATCCAGCACGTCGGTGTCGAGGCTCTGGCCGATGGCCTTGAAGATGGCGTCGGCCGCCACGTCGAACGTTTCGCCCGTACCAGTCAAACGCGTGCCCTGCATGCGGGTTTTCTCGAAGCGCATGCCGGCCACATGGCCGCCAGCGTCAAGCAGCACCTGCTGCGGCTGGGCCCACGTCAGCATGCGCACCAGGTTCGCCTTGGCGATCTCCTGCTCATGGTGGGTAGCCGTCATGGCGTCGAAGCCACGCCGGTACACGAGGGTGACTTCCTCTGCGCCCAACCTTTGAATCTGCACGGCCATGTCGATGGCCGTATTGCCGGCGCCAATCACAATCGCGCGTTTCGGCACGGGCAACGCAGCCAGGTCGTCGGCCTGACGCAGCGCGCTGATGTAATCGACGGCGGCCAGCAACCCAGGAGCGTCCTCGCCCGTCAAGCCCAGCTTGCGGCTGGCGCCCAGGCCCAGGCCCAGGAAGACGGCGTCGTATTGCGCGTGCAAGTCACGCAGCTGCAGGTTCTCGCCCAGCACCTGGCGACATCGGATCTCGATGCCGCCTATCTGCAGCAGGAAGTCGATTTCCTTTTGCGCGAAGTCGTCCGTCAGCTTGTACTTGGCAATGCCGTATTCATTCAGGCCGCCCGCCTTTCCTTCCTTTTCAAACACCACCACGTCGTGGCCCAGCATGGCCAGGCGGTGCGCGCACGACAGGCCGCTGGGGCCCGCACCGACGATGGCAATCGTCTTGCCCGTGGCGGCCGCGCGCCGGAACGGGTGCTGCGCAAAATGCATGTGGTCGACGGCGTAGCGCTGCAGCAGGCCGATCTTCACGGGCTGGCCTTCCGCGTCGTGGTTGCGCACGCATACGTCTTCGCACAGGATTTCCGTCGGGCAAACACGGGCGCAGCTGCCACCCAGGATGTTCTGCTTCAGGATGCCGGCGGCGGCACCGTTGATGTTCTTGTCGTGGATATTGCGGATGAAACTGGCCACGTCGATTTCCGACGGACAGATACGGCTGCACGGCGCGTCGTAGCAGTACAGGCACCGGGCGCTTTCGATGGCGGCCTGGCGCGCGCTCAAAGGAGGCGCCAGGTCCGTGAAATGGCCCGCCAGTTCCTCGTTGGGCAGGATGGGATGCGGCAAATAGCTCAGGGACTCGATCATCGCGTTTTCCTTCTTTGATCCTGCGGTGGATTTTCAGTGTGAAACCGTCACTTCATCTGGGGAAAAGCAAATTCCACACCAGCGCTTGCCGTATTCGGCCAGCGCTGCATCACGGCCTTGTGACGCGTGTAGAAACGTACGCCTTCGGGACCATAGGCGTGGTGGTCGCCGAACATGCTGCGCTTCCAGCCGCCAAAGCTGTTGAAGGCCATCGGCACGGGCAAGGGGATGTTGACGCCCACCATGCCAACCTGGATCTGTCGCACGAATTCGCGCGCCACGCCGCCGTCGCGCGTGTAGATGGCCACGCCGTTGCCATATTCGTTGGCGTTGATCAGCTCCACCGCATGCACCACGTCAGGACAGCGCAGCACGCACAGCACGGGACCGAAAATCTCTTCCTTGTAGATGCTCATGTCGCGCGTGACGTGGTCAAATAAAGTGCCACCCACAAAAAATCCGTTCTCGCGGCCCGGCACCACATGGTTGCGGCCATCGACGACCAGGGTCGCGCCCTGCTCCACGCCCGAGGCGATCAGTTTTTCGATACGCTGCTTGGCGGCCAGCGACACGACGGGTCCCATTTCCGCACCATCGGCCATGCCGTCGCGCACTTTCAGTGCGGCCGTGCGCGTTGCCAGTGCATCGATCAATTTGTCGCCCGCGTCGCCCACGGCCACCACCACCGAGATGGCCATGCAGCGCTCGCCCGCCGAACCATATGCAGCGCCGATCAGCGCATCGACCGTCATGTCCATGTCCGCATCGGGCATCACCACCATGTGGTTTTTCGCGCCACCCAGCGCCTGCACGCGCTTGCCGCTGACACTGCCGCGCGCATAGATGTATTCGGCGATCGGCGTGGAACCGACAAAGCTGATCGCCTGCACGACAGGATGATCGAGCAAGGCGTCGACCGTCACCTTGTCGCCCTGTACCACGTTGAAGACGCCGTCGGGCAAGCCCGCCTCTTTCAACAGTTTGGCGTGCAGCAGGGACGCCGACGGATCGCGCTCTGACGGTTTCAAGACGAAGGTATTGCCGCAGGCGATGGCGACGGGGAACATCCACATCGGCACCATCACGGGGAAATTGAATGGCGTGATGCCGGCCACCACGCCCAGCGCCTGGCGCATCGACCAGGCGTCGATGCCGCGCGAAATCTGGTCCGTGAATTCGCCCTTTAACAATTGCGGGATGCCGACGGCAAATTCCACCATCTCGATGCCGCGCGCCACCTCACCCTGCGCATCCGCGAAAGTCTTGCCGTGCTCGCGCGTGAGCATGGCGGCAAAGTCGTCCGTGTGCTGCTGGCACAACTGCAGGTAGCGGAACAGCACGCGCGCACGCGTCAAGGGCGGCGTTGCGGACCAGGAAGGAAAGGCGGCGGCGGCGGCCTGCACGGCCGCATCCACGTCTTCCACGGTGCCCAGCGCCACCCGGGCCACGGGTACGCCCAGGGCAGGGTTGTACACGTCGCCATAGCGGCCACTATTCGTGTCGACTTTGGCGCCGTTGATGAAGTGGGTGATGGTGTCGAGATCGTTCATGGTGTTCCTTAGTCGAGATTTTTGAGTACCTTGGCCAGCTTGCCAAACAGCTCGTCGACATGCTGTTTTTCCAGCACCAGCGGCGGCGACAGGGCGATGATGTCGCCCGTCGTGCGTATCAGCACGCCGTCGGCGAAGGCCTGCTTGAAGGCGTTGAAGGCGCGCGCACCGGGTTTGCCGACGATGGGATCGAGCTCGATGCCAGCGATAAGGCCAATGCTGCGCAGGTCGATCACGTGCGGCAATCCTTTCAAGGAATGCACGGCGTCGCTCCAATACGCCTGCATCGCTTTAGCATGGCCGAGAATGTCCTGCTCCTCGAACACTTGCAGGGTCGCCAGCGAGGCGGCGCAAGCCAACGGGTGACCGGAATACGTGTAACCGTGGAACAGTTCGATGCCGGCCGGCGCATCCATGAAGGCGTCGTGGATGTATTTTTTGCTGAAGACGGCGCCCATCGGCACCATGCCGTTGGTCAGGCCCTTGGCCGTCGTCATCAGGTCCGGCTCGACGTCGAAATAATCAGCCGCGAACGGCGTCGTCATGCGGCCAAAGCCCGTGATGACTTCATCGAAGATGAGCAGAATGCCATGCTTGGTGCACAGCTCGCGCAAGCGTTTCAGATAGCCTTTCGGCGGAATCAGCACGCCCGTGGAGCCGGACACCGGTTCGACGATGACGGCGGCAATCGTCGAGGCGTCGTGCAGGGCGACGATGCGTTCCAGTTCGTCGGCCAGGTGGGTGCCGTATTCAGGCTCGCCCACCGTATAGGCGTTCTTGTCCAGGTTATGCGTATGCGGCAAATGGTCCACGCCCGGCAGCAGGGGGCCGAAGGTCTTGCGGTTGCCGCCGATACCGCCCACGGAAATGCCGCCGAAGCCCACGCCGTGATAACCGCGTTCACGGCCGATCAAACGCGTGCGGCTGCCCTCGCCGCGCGCCCGGTGATACGCGAGCGCGATCTTCAGGGCCGTGTCGACGGCTTCGGAACCGGAATTGGTATAGAAGACATGGCCGAACTTGTGGCCCGTGTAGTCCATCAGTTTTTCGGCCAGGTCGAAGGCGGCCGGATGGCCCATCTGGAAGGTGGGCGCAAAATCGAGCTGGCCCACCATCTCGCGGATGGCGCCGACGATTTTCGGCTGCGCATGGCCGCATGGCACGCACCACAGGCCGGCCGTACCATCGAGGATGCTGTTGCCATCGACGTCCTTGTAGTACATGCCTTCGGCCGACACGAGCAAGCGCGGATTGGCCTTGAAATCACGGTTGTTGGTAAACGGCATCCAGAATGCCGACATCGATTCCGGCCTTGTTTCGTTCATGACCTTCTCCTTGGGATGGACTGGCGCGGGGCCAGGATCGTTTTTGACGAAGCGTAAAATAATTTACCAGTTGGCAAAAAGCTGATGTAATAATAGACAGGCCATCCCCAATGGCACAGATACACAAACGGCAAAGTATCCCAACCGTACAGGTCGAAAAACCACTACAGTTTTGTGCAAGGCAGCATAAGGAGCCACCGTGAAGCACAGCGACAGCGCAGACGATGCCCCCGAACAGACCAGCGGCTGGCCCGTGCTGGACATCGACCGCCAGAAAAAGGGCGGCCTCGTCGAGCAGATCGTCATCGCCATCAGCGTCATGGTGGGCAGCCGCACCCTGCGCATCGGCACGCGCATGCCGTCCGTGCGCCAGTTCGCCCGCTGCAATGGCGTGTCGACGTTTACCGTCGTCGAATCGTATGACCGCCTGGTCAACCTGGGCTTGCTGTCGTCGCGCCGCGGCTCCGGCTATTTCGTCGCACGCCACGATATCGCCGCCTCGCCGCAGACGGCCGTACACGCGAGTCCCACCGCCATCGACGCCCTCACGCCGGATCTGTATTCCGGCGTGTCCGACGCCCTGCCCGTGGGCGCGGGCTGGCTGCCACCCGAAATGTATGGCGAAGCGACCGTGCTCGACGCCGTGCGCCAGGCCATGCGCATTCCCGCCAGCCGGCTGCGCGGCTATGGCCATCCGCTGGGCTTTCCCTCGCTGCGCCAGCACCTGGCGACAAGCCTGTCGGAAGAGCTGTTCCAGGTGGAGCCGGACCAGGTCTTGCTGACGCATGGCGCCACGCACGCTTTTGACCTGGTCCTGCGCAGCCTGACCAAGCCGGGCGACACGGTGCTGGTGGAAGACCCAGGCTACAGCAATCTGCAGTCGCTGATCCGCCACCACGGCTGTATCCCCGTGGGCATTGCGCGTGGCGAGGCGGGCCTGGACCTCGATGCGCTGGCCAGCGAGGCTGCGCGCACGCAGCCCAAGTTGATGTTCGTCAACACGGTGCTGCAAAATCCGCTCGGCACCTCGCTCAGCCAGGCGCAGGCTCACCGTTTGCTGGCACTGGCCGAACAATTCGATTTCTGGCTGGTGGAAGACGATATCTACCGCGAACTGGCGGCGCGCGGCGAAGCATCGCTGGCGGCGATGGATGGCTTGCGCCGCGTGATCCGCGTGGGCAGCTTTTCCAAGACGCTGTCGCCCGTGCTGCGCGTGGGATCGATTTGCGCCTCGCCATCGCTGGTGGCCGAACTGGTACGCGTAAAAATGCTGGCGGGACTGACGACGTCGGAAATCAACGAGCGCGCCGTCTACCACGCCATCTCCGCGCGGCCCTACAAACGCATGGTGGAAAGGCTGGTGGCGCAGCTCGATGCGGCCCGCGAGCGCAGCATCGATTACCTGGCGCAGGCGGGCATGGCGCCCGTGGCGCGTCCGCGCGGCGGCATGTTCGTCAGCGCCGGCTGGCCCGATGTGCAAACGCCGGAATGGAATGGCAAGATCATCGCCGACATGGCCTTGAAGGCCGGCATCCTGCTGTCGCCAAACGAATTTTTCATGCTGCGCGCGCCCGAAACGGTGTGGTTCCGCTTCAACGTGGCCTACACCGATACCCCCGTGCTGCAAGCCTTCCTGCAATCGATCCGCCCACGCTAAAGAATCCGCCATGGCCAGCGACAAATCCCCTGCCCTTTCCGTGAAAAATGCCGGCGGCCGGCGCCTGCAAAACCGCGACCGCCTGGAAGCGGACATCCTGGAACAAGCCGTGCGCGTGTTCGCGGAAAGCGGCTATGAGGGCGCGTCGATCGCCGCCATCGCCGAACGGGCCGGCCTGTCGAAGCAAAACCTGATGTATTACTTCCCGTCCAAGCAGTTGCTGTACCAACGCGTGCTAGACGACGTGCTCGACGACTGGCTGGCGCGCATGGAATCGCTGGCCAATGAATACGACGAGCCGCGCGACGTGCTGCGCGCGTACATCGGCGCCAAACTGCGTTTTTCGCGCGAACAGCCGTGGGCTTCGCGCGTATATGCACTGGAAGTGATCAATGGCGCACCCCTGTACGGCGCGCAGATACGCGACCGGGTCGTGCCCCTGCTGCGCAAGGATATCGCCGTCTTCGAAGCCTGGATCGCCGCCGGCAGGATCGCGCCCGTCAACGCCACGCACCTGATGTTCGCCATCTGGGCCATGACGCAATCGTATGCGGATTTTTCAGCGCAGATGGCACTGGTGCTGGAGCGCAAGCAACTCACGCGCAAGGATTACGAGGATGCCGAAATCCTGCTCACGCACATGGTGCAGGCGGCCATCGCCCTGCCCGGAGCAGTGCCCGGCACGTGATGAAATTTCCATTGAACAATCTGACAGTGATAGCATGGCGCGCTGAAGCGTTTGCAATGGCGACGCAATATCGACAGGATAAGGAACAGGCATGAAACAATGGTCATCGGCGCGCACCGCGTCATTGCTGGGCAAAGCTGCCTGCGCGACGCTGCTGGCAGTGGCGGGCGCGGCACAGGCGCAGACAGTCGGCATGATAGATAACCAACCGCTGAGCGAAACCTGGCTCAACGCGGGCTTTTATTCGTATCATTTCCAGCGCGACAAGAACCTGAACGACAGCAATCCGGGCCTGGGTGCCGAGTACCGCTTTTCCACCGTCGCCTCGGTCACGGCCGGCCGCTTCTACAATAGCGACCGCGCCTATTCGAACTACCTGGGCGTGTACTACCAGCCCATCAAGGTGGGCCCGCTGCGCGTCGGCGCCGTCGTTGGCGGCTTCAGCGGCTATCCAAAGATGCGCGATGGTGGCTGGTTCCCGGCCCTGGTGCCCACCATCAGCTATGAATACCAGCGCGTGGGCGTGAATATCGCCATCGTGCCATCCTACAAGGACCGCCTGTATGGCGCCCTCAGTTTCCAGCTGAAACTCAAGGTGTTTGAATAACCGTTTGTCCCGGCCTGTCGCCGTTCGGTCCGCCATTCCTGCCATTCGTCGCATACGCGATGTCTGGCAGCGGGGTTTTGCCTATAGTGGATTCATCGCCAGCTTGCATACGCAGCGGCACCCACACGACAGGAGAACGGCATGAAAGACCTCAATTCGGCACCGGGCAGCACTTCCTTCAGCGCTTTCTGGAACGAGCTGTGCGCTTACACGCGCCAAGGCATGGCCGCCCTGCGCGCCATGTCCTGGCCCATGCTGCTGGCATGCTGCCTGGGCCTGGCGTTCGTGATCACCATCTTGCCGCTGGCCATCATGCTGTTTGCCCTCGTCATGCTGCTGAGATGGGCAAGCAACAGCGATGACATGGACGCGGACACGAAGGCAGCGAACTCTTCGCAGTCGCCGCAATAAAAATTTGCGTAGTAGCAAGAGTGCAATGATTATTCTATGGCACTATGGATGGGCGCGGCACTGACGGGCATCAAACCCCTCCCGATGGATGGTATTGAGACGGAACGCTACGCAAGATTAACAATCGAAGCTACTCCCCCACAGCCATAGGAGTTTTCTGATGACCTCGACTGCAAAAGCCACAACCGGCACGACCATTCCCTGCCTGCGCTACCGCGACGCGCCCGCCGCCATCGAATGGCTGTGCAAGGCGCTCGGCTTTGAAAAACAATTGATTGTGCCTGACGGAAACGGCGGCGTCGCCCATGCGCAACTGAGCTTTGGCAATGGCATGGTCATGGTGGCGCCGGCCATCGACAGCGACTATGGCCGCCTGATGAAACTACCCGGCGACGTCGGTGGCGCGAACACGCAAAACTGCTACCTGGTCGTCAGCGATGCCGATGCCGTCTACCGCAGCGCGCGCGAAGCGGGCGCCGAAATCGTGCTCGACATCAAGGATGAAGACTACGGCGGACGGGGCTTTACCTGCCGCGACCCGGAAGGCCATATCTGGAGCCTGGGCACCTACGATCCATGGTAAGACGGAGAACAATGATTATCAGTACCCTCGCCGCCGCCAGCCTTGCGCTGATCGGCGGTTTCCTGTCCGCTCCCGTCCTCGTCGACGAGCACCTCAACCGCGTCCATCCTCCATCCGGCAAGGCGCCGTCGGCAGCCACTGTGGCCCTGCACCAGAGCCTGTGGATCGCCGACCTGCATGCGGACAGCCTGCTGTGGCAACGCAACCTGAACCGCGACAGCCAGCGCGGCCATGTCGACTTCCCCCGCCTGCAGCGGGCCAACGTGGCGCTGCAAGCCTTTTCCGTCGTCACCAAGACGCCGCGCAAGATGAATATCGAGCGCAATGGCAGCGACACGGACAACATCACGGCCCTGGTGGTGGCGCAAGGCTTGCCGCCTGCCACCTGGAACAGCCTGCTGGCGCGCGCCACCTATCAGGCCGACGAGCTGCGCCAGCAGGCGGCCAAGAGCCAGGGCAAGGTCCGGGTCATCGGCAGCCGCGCCCAGCTGCGCAGCTTCATCGCCGCGCGCGAGCAAGATCCCACCCTGCTGGCCGGCTGGCTGACGCTGGAAGGCGCGCATGCGCTCGAAGGCAAGCTGGCCAACCTCGATACCCTGTACCGGGCCGGCTACCGCATGGCCGCGCCCACGCACTTCTTCGATACGGAACTGTCCGGCTCCCAGCATGGATTGAAGAAAGGCGGCTTGACGCCGCTGGGCAAGCAATGGCTGCGCGCCATGGAGCAGCGCAAGATGATCGTCGACCTGGCGCACGCCTCGCCGGCCACCATCGACGACGTGTTAACCTTGGCAAAACGCCCCGTAATGGTGTCGCACACGGGCGTGCGCGGCACTTGCGCCAACGGACGCAACCTGAGCGACGCACAACTGAAACGCATCGCCGCCCAGGGTGGCCTGGTGGGCATCGGTTTCTGGAATACGGCCGTCTGCGGCAAGGACGTGGCGTCCATCGCGCGCGCCATCAAGTACACGGTAAAACTGATCGGTGCCGAACACGTGGCCTATGGTTCGGACTTCGACGGCGCCGTCACCACGGCCATCGACGCGACGGGCTTGCCGCGCCTGACGCAGGCCTTGCTCGACGCAGGCTTGTCGGAAGCGCAGATCCGCCGCGTGGCGGGTGAAAACGTGCGCGACTTTTTACTGAAAAACCTGCCGGACGATGACGCCTAGGCTAGCCTAGCGCCTGGACCAGGGCCTGGTCCAGCACCTGGCGCGGCCGGATGCGTATCAGCTTGCGATACAGCGGCGGCATCGACTCGCACAGCGCCAGCAGCGCGTCTTCCCCCATGGCGGGTCGTACGTACTGGAATTGCGCCGGATTATTCTCCGGCAGCGCCCCCTCCATGGTGGAGCCGTAGGCGCCCAGGGTCATGAAACTGGCGGCGCTGTCGTCTGGGCCGATGGCCAGCACGAAGGTACCGTGCTTGGGGTGGCCCAGGTAGCTTTTGAATTCTTCCTGCAGCGCCGGCGCCGCATTCGCCATCAATTCAAAGCGCAGCTGCGCGTACTGCCGCGTGCATTCCATGAACGGCGTGCGGATGGCCGATTGCGCCACGTTTCCCGGCATGCACAGCAGCAGGTTGCCGAAGGAATCGAGCAAGGCGGCCGCGTCGCCCTGGCCGCCATCGCGCACATCCTGCTCCATGGCCGCCTGCAGGAATGGCGCCAGGCCCGCATCGGGCGCGTGCGGGTCGCAACGGTAAGTCAGGGCATCGGGATAGCGGCGGCGCAGGGCGCGCACCACGGCATGCTCGGATGGCAAGGTGGCGGGATCGCGCAAGTACACGTCGTCGCCGGCGTTCAGCAGCTGCATCACCTGCGCCGATGTCGACTCGAACACGAGCGAGCACAGTGCCTGCGTCGCCTCGTGGATGCTCTTGCCGATGAAAAAAGATTTGGGCGTGGCGCCGGCAGGCAGGCGCGCATACTCGGTGGCGCCGCGCACGGCCGGATAGCAAAAGCTGCGGCCGGCCTGCGCCTGCAACAGCGCCGGCAAGGCCGTAAACGTGGCGCTACCATCGTAATTGATGCCGGCCTTGACATCGGGTGCGGCCACCACCACGTTGAAACCGGCCGCCAGAATCGCTCCCGTGCACATGCAGCAGGGGTCGAGCGAGGTGACGATGGTGAGCTCTCCCGGCGGCGGCAAGGGCGTGCCCTTGGCCCGTTCGGCAAAATACCAGTCCACCAGCTGGCGCTCGCCATGCGCCGTGGGGTCGAACACCAGGCCCTGGCGCACGACGTTGTTGTGCATCGATTGCAGCACGTTGCCTGCGCCATCGAGCAGCACGCCGCCCACGCCGAAGGTGCCTTGCGTCTTGGCGGCCATGGCTTCGGCCGCGGCAATCGCCACGGCGGCCTGGATGTCGATCGTCTTGTTCAAGCGGATCCTGTTACTTCATGTCCAGGTCGGAATTGCCGAAGCCATGCGGCAGCAGCCAGCCCGCCGTCACTTCCATGACATCGTTTTTCAGGTTCGTCAGGATCACCGGCAGGTCGACGCCGCCCATCTCGAACATCACCTGACGGCAGGCGCCACATGGCGAAATCGGTTCGGCCGTGTCGCCCGTAACGGCCAGCTTGGCGAAATCGCCCGGTTTGCAGCCATGCGCGATGGCGCTGAAAAATGCCGTGCGCTCGGCGCAGTTGCACAGGCCATAGGCGGCGTTTTCCACGTTACAGCCACGGAAGACGCGGCCATCCTTGCACAGCAGCGCCGCGCCTACCTTGAAACGCGAGTATGGCGCGTAGGCCAGTTCACGCCCGGCATTGGCTTCGGCGATCAGTTCTTGGTTGTTCATTTTTTCTGCAATACCCTTGAATTCATAAGACCGGGGTCAGACCACCGCCGACACATAGCTTAGCGCTATCGCAAGCGGGGGTCTGACTCCGGTTTTCAACTACGGACGTATGGTACGGTAAATCACGGGATTGGCCGCCAGCGCCACCGCGCCGATGGCATACGCATCCTGGATTTCCTTGACGGCTTGCTGCGCCGCCGCTGCCGTGCGCGCGTGCACCATGGCCAGCGGCTGGCCGACAGCAACCTGCTCGCCCAGGCCCACCAGATCCGTCAGGCCGACGGCGAAATCGATGCTGTCCGTCGGACGGCGTCGGCCGCCGCCCAGGGCCACCACGGCCAGGCCGATGGCGCGGCAATCGCGCACGTTGGCGTAACCGGACGACAGCGCAGGCGCCGGCACGATGAATGGCGCCTGTTCCAGGTGCTTGTCCGGATGTTCGACCAGGTCGGCCGGGCCGCCCAGTGCTGACACCATGCGCGCAAAGCGCTCGGCTGCTTCGCCCGAATCGAGGGCCGCCATCAATTTCACGCGCGCCTCTTCCTCGGTGGCGGCCAAGCCGCCCAGCACCAGCATCTCGGCGCACAGCGCCAGGGTGACTTCATGCAGGCGCGCGGGACGCGAACGGCCCGTCAGGTAATCCATGGCGCCACGCACTTCCAGCGCATTGCCGGCGTACGGCGCCAGCGACTCGTTCATGTCCGTCAAAATCGCCGACGTCTGCATGCCCGCGCCATTGCCGACGGCGACGATGCTTTCGGCCAGTTCCACCGACTTGTCGTAGGTCGGCATGAAGGCGCCCGTGCCCACTTTCACGTCCATCACCAGCGCGTCCAGCCCGGCCGAGAGTTTCTTCGACAGGATGGAGCCGGTAATCATGGCCACCGATTCCACCGTGGCGGTGACGTCGCGGATGCTGTAGAAACGCTTGTCGGCCGGTGCCAGCTGCGCCGTCTGGCCGATGATGGCCACGCCCACTTCCTTGACCACCTTGCGGAACAATTCATTGTCCGGCACCGTGCAATAGCCTGGAATGGCGTCGAACTTGTCCAAGGTGCCGCCCGTGTGTCCCAGGCCGCGGCCCGAGATCATCGGCACGTAGCCGCCGCACGCGGCGACCATGGGGCCCAGCAGCAGGGAGACGACATCGCCCACGCCGCCCGTCGAATGCTTGTCGACGATGGGGCCCGGCAAGTTCAGCGAACGCCAGTCCAGCACCTGGCCGGAATCGCGCATGGCCAGGGTGAACGCCACGCGCTCGTCCATGTTCATGTCATTGAAATAGACGGCCATGCCCAGCGCCGCGATCTGGCCTTCGCTGACGCTGCCGTCAGTGATACCGCGCACGAAAAACTGGATTTCCTCGGCGCTCAGCACGCCCTTGTCGCGTTTCTTGCGAATGATTTCCTGGGTTAACAACATGGAATAACTCCAATCATGATATCTGGGGTCAGTCCCTGCGGATCTGACCCCAGCTTTGTAACGCTAGTGACCTATCAGACGCCGTAAGGAATCCACACGTTTTTCACTTGCGACGCATGCGCCAGCACGGCGCGGCCGCCGCTTTGCGCGGCGCTGTACCAGTCGCGGCCCTTGGCGCCGCCGACCCAGGTGCGCTTCAGGGAGCCGGCCGACAGGCGCTCGACTTCCGCGCAACCTTCGGCGGAACCGTCATGGCGCCAGACGGCGTCGATGTCGGCGTGCGTGGCCAGGGTGCGCGCCAGTTCATCGGCGTTGCCGCTGATGATGTTGACGACTCCGCCCGGCAAGTCGGACGTGTCGAACACCTGGTACAGGTCCAGCGCGGAGAGCGGATGCGCTTCCGACGGTACCACCACCACGCGGTTGCCCAGCGCGATGGCCGGCGCCACCAGCGAAATGAAGCCCAGCAAAGGCGCTTCGTTCGGGCAGACGATGCCGATCACGCCGACCGCTTCATTGAGCGCCACGGTGATGCCCTTGGTTGGCGGCTGGTGCGCCAGGCCGTCGTACTTGTCGGCCCAGGCGGCGTAGTAGAACAGGCGTTCGATCGATGCCTGCACTTCCTTTTCAGGATTTTTACTGCCCGTCATGGCAGCGATGCGGGCGGCAAATTCGTCGGCGCGCGCTGCCAGGTTTTCGGCGATGTAGTACAGCACTTGCGCGCGGTTGTGCGCCGTGGCGCTGGTCCAGCCGGACGCTTTATGGGCCGCTTCGACGGCATTGCGGATGTCCTTGCGGCTGCCCACGCCCACTTCGGCCAGCAGGGCGCCATTCGCGCCGAATACGGGCACGCTGTAGGCGCTGTCAGGGCGTGCCTGCTTGCCGCCGATGTACATCTTGGCCGTGCGGTCGATGGCGAACGGATCGGCTGCCGCCGGCTTTGCCGCCGCCTTGGCCTTGGCTTCTACCACCAGCAAGGCCGGACGCGCATCTTCGGCCAGGGCCGTCATGTATTCCAGCATGCCTTCGCGGCCGCCTT
Source organism: Janthinobacterium sp. SUN137 (assembly GCF_030587265.1). Taxonomy (NCBI): domain Bacteria; kingdom Pseudomonadati; phylum Pseudomonadota; class Betaproteobacteria; order Burkholderiales; family Oxalobacteraceae; genus Janthinobacterium; species Janthinobacterium sp. SUN137. Next base: position 552,561 of record NZ_JAPWHZ010000005.1, read on the forward strand.
CACGGCCGAAGCCCGATTCGCGGTAGCCGCCGAAGCCGCACGCCGCGTCGAACTGGTTGGCGCTGTTGATCCACACCACGCCAGCCTTGATGGCAGGCGCGATGTCCAGCGCCAGGCTGATCGACTCGGTCCACACGCTGGCGGCCAGGCCGTACACCGTGTTGTTCGCCAGTTGCACCGCTTCAGGCGGCGTGCGGAAGCTCATCGCCACCAGCACGGGGCCGAAGATTTCAGCTTGCGCCACGGCGGCGGAAGTGGACGCGCCCGTGATCAGGGTCGGCGGGAACCACGAACCGTCCGCCGGCAATTCGCACGCCGGTTGCCATACGTCGCAGCCTTCGGCACGGGCCGAATCGACCAGCGCAGCGATGCGCTGGCGCTGCACAGGGTCGACCAGCGCGCCCACGTCCATCGATTTGTCCAGGGGCGAACCGAGGCGCAGGTTTTCCATGCGCGCGCGTACCTTGTTCAGGAAGCGCTCCTGGATCGACTCCTGCACCAGCAGGCGCGAACCGGCGCAGCACACTTGCCCCTGGTTGAACCAGATCGAATCGACCAGGCCTTCCACGGCGCCGTCCAGGTCCGCGTCTTCGAAGACGATGAACGGCGACTTGCCGCCCAATTCGAGGGACAGCTTCTTGCCGCTGCCGGCCGTCGCCTCGCGAATCAAACGGCCCACTTCCGTGGAACCCGTAAACGCGATCTTGTCGACGCCCGGATGGTTGACGATGGCCGAGCCCACGCGGCCGTCGCCCGTGACGATATTGACCACGCCAGCCGGCACACCCGCCTGCACGCACAATTCGGCGAACAGCATGGCCGTCAGCGACGTGAATTCGGCCGGTTTGAAGACCACCGTGTTACCCGCGGCCAGGGCAGGGGCGATTTTCCACGACAGCATCAGCAGCGGGAAATTCCACGGCACGATCTGGCCCACCACGCCCACGGCGCGGTAGTCGGCGAATTCTTCCGACTGCAGCTGCGCCCAGCCGGCGTGATGGTAGAAATGGCGCGCGGCCAGCGGCAGGTCGATATCGCGCGTTTCGCGGATGGTCTTGCCGTTGTCCAGGGTTTCCAGCACGGCGAACAGGCGCGAATGCTTTTGCAGCAGGCGGGCCAGCGCGTACATGACTTTGGCGCGGCCGTGACCACCCATGCCTTGCCATACGGGCAGCGCGCGGCGCGCCGCTTCCACGGCGCGTTCCACGTCAGCATCGGTGGCTTGCGTCAGCTCGGCCAGTTGCGTGCCGTCGGCTGGGTTGGTCGAGGCGAACAGCTCGGCCGGTTCGCTCCAGGCATTGTCGATGAACAAACCGAATGTGCGCTGGTGGCCGTCGAGCCACGCCTGCGCTTCTTTTTGACTTTCGGGAGCAGGGCCGTAGTCCATAGTATTGAGAATCTCGTTAATTGTTGGCATGACGATTGTTCTTTAAGGTTGTGCGTGACGATGATTGGCCGAGTAGCTGCCGGTGACGTAGTGCTCGAGCTGGCGCTCGATGTCGGTCAGCAGGCTGGAAGCGCCGATGCGGAACAGGTGCGGCTGCAGCCATTCGTTGCCCAGCTCTTCCTTCATCAGGGTCAGGTATTGCAGCGCGCTCTTGGCCGAGCTGACGCCGCCGGCCGGCTTGAAGCCCACCTGGAAACCCGTCTGCTCGTGGTATTCGCGGATCGTGCGCACCATCGTCAGGGCCACGGGGATGGTGGCGTTCACGCCCTCCTTGCCGGTGGAAGTCTTGATGAAATCGGCGCCGGCCATCATGCAGACCCACGACGCCTTGGCCACGTTTTCCATCGTCAGCAAGTCGCCCGTGGCAAGAATCGCCTTCACGTGCGCTTCGCCGCAAGCCTTGCGGTAGGCCAGCATTTCGTCGTACAGCACTTGCCAGTTACCGTTCAGGACGTGCTGGCGCGTGATGACGATATCGATTTCCGAGGCGCCGGCGGCGACCGACAGTTCGATCTCGCGCAGCTTCGTTTCCATGCTCGTCAAGCCGGCGGGGAAACCCGTCGACACGGCGGCGATGGGCAAGCGGCCCTGGATGACTTTCACGGCCGGCTGGATCATCTCGTGGTACACGCACACGGCGCCGGTACTCAGTTCCGTCAAGCCCAGTGCCTCCATCAGGTCGGCGCGCAGCGGGCGCATGGCCTTCATGCACAGGCGTTCCACGCGGCCCGGAGTATCGTCGCCGCCCAGGGTGGTCAGGTCGATCATCTGGATGGCTTTCACCAGCCAGGCGGCCTGGTATTCCTTTTTCACCGTACGGCGGTTCGCCAGGCTGGCCGCGCGGCGGTCCGTCGCGGCGCGGTTGACGCGGATCTGGTTGATCCAGCCCAGATCGAGGCCAACGGCCTCGTTACGCTTGAATTCGGGGTGCATGAGTGTCATAACAAGCTGGTTCCATTAGCAAGTGGTGGTACGCCAAGGTGCTTGGCGAGGGTTTGGCCAATATCGGAGAACGTCTCGGAAATACCCAGTGCGCGCGGAGCGACGCCGGGGCCGAAGAAGATCATCGGAATGTGTTCGCGGGTGTGGTCGGAGCCGTGCCAGGTAGGGTCGCAGCCATGGTCGGCGGTGATCACGACCAGGTCGCCTTCCTTGAGCTTGGCCATGAATTCCGGCAGGCGCGCATCCATTTCGCGCAGCGCGTCGGCATAGCCTTCGACGTTGCGGCGGTGGCCGAAGGCCTGGTCGAAATCGACGAAGTTCACAAAAGTGAGCGACTTGTCCTGCACTTCATCGGCCGTCTTCAACAGCGCTTCGAACAGCGCCATGTTGTCGACGCCCTTCACGACGCGCGAGATGCCCTGGGTGGCGAAAATGTCGCTGATCTTGCCCAGGCCGACGACTTCGCCGCCCGCATCCTTGACGTGGTCGAGCAGGGTCTTGCTTGGCGGCGCAACGGCGTAATCGTGGCGGTTGGAAGTGCGCGTGTAGTTGCCATTGCTGCCGGTGAACGGGCGGGCGATCACGCGGCCGATGTTGTACGGTTCGACCAGCTTGAAGGCCATTTCGCACACTTCATACAGGCGCTCGAGGCCGAACGACTCTTCGTGCGCGGCGATCTGCATCACCGAGTCGCCCGAGGTATAGATAATCAGCTTGCCGGTGGCGACGTGTTCATCGCCATGCTTGTTGATGATGTCCGTGCCCGAGGCATGGCAGTCGCCGAGGAAGCCTGGCACGCCGGACATGGCTTTCAGCTTGTCGGTCAGGTCGGCCGGGAACGACGGCGTCGTGCGGGGGAAGTAGCCCCAGTCGAATTCGACAGGCACACCGGCGATTTCCCAGTGGCCGCTCTGCGTGTCCTTGCCGGTGGAGCGCTCGCGCGCCGCGCCGTAGGCGCCGGTGAAACCGTCGCGCTGGTCGAAGCCCGTGGCCCATTCGCCGCTGGCCAGGTGCGCCGCGGCGCCCAGGCCCAGGCGTTCCATGTTCGGGAGTTTCAAGGTCTTGCCGCTTTTGGCGACAGTGCTGGCAATATGGCCAAAGGTATTGGCACCTGCGTCGCCATACTTGGCGGCGTCTGGCGTCGCGCCAAGGCCGAAGGAATCAAGCAGGAGGATAAATGCGCGTGACATGATAAGGCTCGCTTTAGGAGTGATGCGAAGATGATGCGAACAGTGTAGGCCGGATTTTCCCGGCCTGCCGCGCGGCAGCGCCGGTGGCCGGCGCGCCGCTACTGCATAAAAAAGTGCTTAGGCTTGCGGTTTTTCAGCGACTTTGGAGAGGAAAGCCAGGATCAGCTTGACCAGGTCTTTGGCGCCGATGGCCGCGTATTTCAGGGTTTGTTCGTGCGACAGGGCGAATGGCGACATGCCTTCGGCCAGGTTGGTGATGACGGACACGCCCACCACTTTCAGGTCGCAATGACGGGCCGACACCACTTCCGGCACCACCGACATGCCGACCGTGTCGGCGCCCAGGCGGGCCATCATGCGGATTTCCGCAGCCGTCTCGAAGTTCGGGCCTGGGTAGGCGACGAACACGCCTTCGTGCAGGGTGATGCCGTTCGTGGCGGCCGTGTCCTTGACCAGGTTGCGCAGGTCCGCATCGTAGGCGTTGGCCATGCTGAAGAAGCGCGGGCCGAAGCGGTCGTCGTTCGGGCCGACCATCGGTGTGCCTGGCAACAGGTTGATGTGGTCGCTGATGGCGACCAGGCTGCCGGCGTCCACTTCAGGGCGCAGGGAACCGGCGGCGTTGGTGACGAACAGCATTTCGCAGCCCAGCAGTTTCAGGGTGCGGATGGCGCTCGTCATGACACCCATGCCATAGCCTTCGTAGAAGTGGCCACGGCCCTTCATGCAGACGACGGCGACGCCCGACAGGGTGCCGACCACCAGTTCGCCGGCGTGGCCGTGCACGGTGCTGATCGGGAAGCCTGGCAATTCGTCAAAGCTGATGCTGACGGCATCCGTCATCTGCTCGGCCAACACACCCAGGCCGGAGCCGAGGATCATCGCCACGCGCGGCTTGAAATTTGCAGGAGCGCGGGCACGGATGATTTCGGCGGCGTGGAAAGGGCTGTTGTTCGACATGGTTATCCTCTGATTGACTAATGATGATGGGTTGCTGCCTGTGCGGCCGAGCCCAATGAAGGACTGCGGCCCAGGTATCGGCTAAGTATGGTGTTACAGGTATATCGAAATGCGTATTGCCACTATTTGCCGCCACTATGCATCAAACGGAATATGTATGGCAAATACCATTTTTCTTGCCCATTTATACAATTCAAATATAAATGGCCGACATTATAGTCCAGGCAAGCCCAGACCTGCCATGCCCCGAAAATGCATGCATACAAGCTCCATACGACCGCTTTTCGCGCACGCCTGACACGGGCTTGACATGGGCTTGACACGAGAAAGACAAATGTTTACAGTCGCAGACAAATGTTTAAACCTTCAGCGAAAACCTTGTGACCGATACCAATAAAAAAGACCAGCTGTACACGCTGATCCGCAACAACCCCTTCATCTCGCAGCAAGACCTGGCGAGCGAACTGGGCTTGTCGCGCTCGGCCGTCGCCGGCCACATCGCCGGTTTGATCCGCGAACGACGCCTGCTGGGACGCGCCTATGTGCTGCCGGACAGCCGTCCCGTGCTGTGCATAGGCGCCGCCAACCTCGACCGCAAGATGCGCACGCTGGCGACCTTGCAGATGGGCACCTCGAATCCCGTGCGCTCGGAAGAAGTGTTTGGCGGCGTCGGCCGCAACATCGCGGAAAACCTGGCCCGCCTGTCCATTCCCGTCGCCCTGCTGACGGCGCTGGGCGACGATGCGGCCGGCCACGCGCTGCAGACGCACGCGGAAGACGCAGGCATCGACATGCGCGGCAGCTTGCATTTGAGCAACACCAGCAGCGGCACCTATACGGCCGTGCTCGACGAACATGGCGAAATGCTGCTGGCGATGGCCAACATGCAACTCTACGAACAGCTGACACCCGCCTTTTTGCACAGCCGCCAGCCGCAGCGCGCGGCCGCCGCCCTCACCGTCTGCGACCTGAACCTGGGCCACGACAGCGTGCAGGCGCTGCTGGCCGATGCGCGCCAGGACGCCGCCCATGCGACGCCGCTGGTCATCGTCGCCGTCTCGCAGCCGAAGATGGCGCACCTGCCGCAAGACCTGACAGGCTTGCATTTGCTGATCCTCAACCGTGGCGAACTGGAAACGCGCGTGGCGCGGGCCTTGCCCACGGCGTTCGAAGTGCGCGCCGCCTGCCGCGAAGTGCAGCGCCAGGGCGCGCGCCAGGTGATCGTCACCTGCGGCGGCGAAGGCGTGTACTTCACGGATGGCGACAGCCTGGACGCGCCTGTCGTGCACCTGGCCGCGCGCGAAGTGGATGCCGTCGACGTGACGGGCGCCGGCGACGCGTTTTCCGCCGCCGTCTGCTGGTCGCTGTACCACGACAGCAGCGATTTGAAACTGGCATGCCGGCGCGGCCTGAAACTGGCCGCCATGACCCTGGAATCGGCGGCCACCGTCTCCCCCCAGATTTCCGCCGGCGCGCTCGACAACATTGACGACGCCGACCTGGCGCCGCCCCCCCCTACCCTCTTTCAACAGGATTAACATGACTCAATTACAGAATTTCCTCTTGTTCTCGCAAGAAGTGCTCGACGCGCGCGCCGCCGGCAAGGCCATCGTGGCGCTGGAATCGACCATCATTTCGCACGGCATGCCGTATCCGCAAAACGTGGAAATGGCGCGCGAAGTGGAGCAGATCATCCGTGACGGCGGCGCCGTGCCGGCCACCATCGCCATCATCGGCGGAAAGATCTGCGTGGGCTTGTCGCCTGAGCAACTGGAATTGCTGGGCACCTCGCCCGACGCCATGAAAGTCAGCCGCCGCGACCTGCCGTTCGTCCTGTCGCAGGGTAAACTGGGTGCCACCACCGTGGCCGCCACCATGATCTGCGCGGAACTGGCGGGTATTTCCGTGTTCGTCACGGGCGGCATCGGCGGCGTGCACCGCGGCGCGGAAACGAGCTTCGACATTTCCGCCGACTTGCAGGAACTGGCGCAAACGTCGGTCGCCGTCGTCTGCGCGGGCGTGAAATCCATCCTCGACATCGGCCTGACCCTGGAATACCTGGAAACCCATGGCGTGCCCGTCATCAGCGTGGGCCAGGAAGGCTTCCCCGCCTTCTTCACGCGCGAAAGCGGTTTCAAGGCCGATTTCCGCCTCGATACGGCCGCCGAACAGGCTGCCTTCATCGGCACCAAGTGGCAACTGGGCTTGAAAGGCGGCGTGATCGTCAGCAACCCCGTACCGGCCGCGCAAGCCATGCCCAAGGAAGAAATCGACGCCATCACCACGCAGGCGCTGCAGGAAGCGGATGCGGGTGGCGTGAAGGGCAAGCAAGTCACGCCATTCCTCTTGTCGCGCATCAAGCAGCTGACGGATGGCCGCAGCCTGGCGACGAATATCGCGCTGGTCAAGCACAATGCCCAGGTCGGTACGGCGCTGGCCATTGCCATGCAGGCAGTCGTGGCACGATAATAGGACTGCTGTAAAGAAAGCGCGCATGCCGGCATCCAGGTCTGCGCGCCGTTCCATCGCCTAGCACCACGCAACGCCAAGGAAAGCATGTCCATCGATCTGAAACAGTTAAAGTATTTTCTTGCCGTTGCCGAGGAGAAAAGCTTCAGCCGCGCCGCCGAGCGCCTGCATATCTCGCAGCCGCCCCTGAGCCAGCAGATCATGAAACTGGAAAGCGAACTGGGCGTACGCCTGTTTGCGCGCACCACGCGCACGTTCGAACTGACCGTGGCGGGCAAGGCGCTGATGAACGAGGCGGCCGACCTGCTGGCCAAGATGCGCATGACCATCGACACCATCCGCCAGATCGACCGCGGCGAAGTGGGCCGCTTGCGCGTGGGCATCGTCGGCTCGGCCATGTGGGGCCCCATCCCCAGCCTGCTGGAAGAATTCCAGACCAAATTTCCCCGCGTCAGCTGGACCATCCATGAATTTGGTCCCACGGTGCAATACGAAGCCTTGCGCGCCAAGCAAATCGACGTGGGCTTCTGGCGCGAACCCAAGCTCAACGACGACGACTTGCGTCACGACAATTTACGCCAGGAACTGTGTTTCCGCGAAAACGTCTGCGTGGCCGTCAATGAACACCACCCGCTGGCAAAAAACACGTCCATCGAACTGATCGACATCGCCCACGAACCGATGCTGACCCTGAACCTCGACAAATCCGCGTTTCCCCGCTATCTGGTGCAATGTTGCATCAATGCCGGCTTCGAACCAGTGATCTTCCAGGAAGCGAGCGAGCCGCAAACCCTGCTGGCCATGGTGGGCGCGGGCCTGGGCGTGACCCTGGTGCCGGAAACGACGAGCCGCATCGGCTGGCCCGGCGTCGTTTTTCTGCCGATCAAGACCAATCCGCCGTCGGCCAACCTGTATATCAGCTACACCACGCTGGACGACGCGCCCGTCGTACGGGCCTTCTTGAATATCCTGAATCCCCCCGCCGCCTGAAGCCGCAATTTATATGGCTTTCATATAAATAACTAAACAAAAACGTATTTGTCATACATATCTGGCATGATGCATAGTGATTCGGACGCCCATCGCGGCGCCGGTCCCGTGCTTGCCCTGCCCGTCAACTGACGGCGCATCCCAGCCCGCTCCGGCAGCCCCCTTCGATGTTGTACGTATAAAAGACACGGGGTCGACTGTTGCATGAGCATCACATTGTCGACATAAAAGCAGTCAAGGCCAGCAATGATCTTGTGCAATACAGTGCAATGTTAATAAGGAATTATCACCTCGTGCATCAAAAACAGGCTAAATCGGCCCCAAATTATATGTTTCACCTATAAAAAATATACAATATCGATCTTCCAGGAGCCAATTCATGAAACTTACACAATTTAGTTTGACGATCGCAGCCGTATTTCTGACTGCTCAAGCGTCCGCGGCTACCCCAAAACTGGGTGTCGTGTATGACGCGGGCGGCAAGTTTGACAAGTCGTTCAACCAATCCGCTTTCGAAGGCGCCTCGCGCTTCAAAAAAGACACGGGCATTTCCTTCATCGAAGTGCAAGCCTCCAGCGATACGCAAGCCGAGCAAGTCATGCGTGGCCTGGCCCGCAAGAAACTCGACATGATCGCGGCCATCGGCTTTGCGCAAACGCAAGCCGTGCAAAAGGTCGCCAAGGAATTTCCGAACGTAAAATTCGTGCTGATCGACGGCCAGGCCGCCGGCAGCAACGTCAATTCCGTCGTCTTCAAGGAAGAAGAAGGCTCCTACCTGGTGGGCGTGGCCGCGGCCATGGCCAGCAAGAGCAAGAAGGTCGGCTTCATCGGCGGCATCGATATTCCCCTGATCCGCAACTTCGCCTGCGGCTACGCGCAAGGCGTCAAGGCTGTGAACACAAAGGCGGAAATCACGCAAAACATGGTCGGCACCACGTCCGGCGCCTGGAATGACCCGGCCAAGGGCGGCGAACTGGCCCGCTCGCAATTCGAACGCGGCGTCGATGTCGTCTTCGCCGTCGCTGGTGGCAGCGGCATGGGTACCCTGCAAATGGCCAAGGAAAAAGGCAAGCTGGCCATCGGCGTCGATTCGAACCAGAATCATCTGTATCCAGGCAGCATCCTGACCTCGATGGTCAAGCGCGTCGACAACACCGTCTATGACAGCTTCATGCAAGTCAAGAACGGCACCTGGAAGGGCGGCGTCAGCTATAAAGGCTTGAAAGAAGGCGGCGTGGATTGGGCGCTCGATGCGAACAACCGCAAGCTGATTACGCCGGAAATCGAAAAGCGCGTGTTGGGTGCGCGTAAGGACATTATCGATGGCAAGATCAAAGTGATCGATTACCGCGTCGGCAGCAGCTGCCCGGTTTAATTTTTCTCCGTATCTTTTAGCGCGCCGCCGGAGCCAGTCTCCGCGCGGCGCGTTTCCATGAAACTATCCAGTTATGAACCTATGCAGCCAGCAGTAGAATTTCGCAGCATTTCCAAGCAGTTTGGACATGTGAAGGCGAACGCCGACGTCAGCTTCTCCATCGCCAAGGGCAGTATCCACGGCCTGGTGGGGGAAAACGGCGCCGGCAAATCGACCTTGATGAGCATCCTGTACGGGTATTACCGTGCCGACGGCGGAGAAATCTTGCTCGACGGAAAAGTACAACCGATCCGCAACAGCCAGGAAGCGATCAACCTCGGCATCGGCATGGTGCACCAGCACTTCATGCTGGTCGAGAACTTCACCGTCCTCGACAATATCATGCTGGGCACGGAAGGCGGTTTTCGCCTGGCCAGCCACCGCACGGAAGCGGAAGCGAAGTTGCGCGAGATTTGCGCCCGCTACCGCCTCGACGTCGACCCGCTGGCGAAGATCGAAGACCTCTCCGTCGGCGCGCAGCAGCGCGTGGAAATCCTCAAGCAGATTTACCGCAGCGCCAATATCCTGATCCTCGACGAGCCGACAGCCGTGCTGACGGCCCAGGAAACGGCTTCGCTGTTTGAAATCTTGCGCCTGTTCAAGGAACAAGGCAAGACCATCATCTTGATCACGCACAAGCTGCAAGAGATCCTGGAAATCACCGACAACGTCACCGTCATGCGCGGCGGCACGGTGGTGGGCGCCGTCGCCACGGCCAGCACCTCGAAAGAGGAACTGGCCAACATGATGGTCGGCCGCCCCATCCAGAGCCACTTGCCCCGCGCACCGTACAATCCGGGCGCCACGGTGCTGGAAGTTGACGGTTTACAACTGGCTGACGACCAGCAAGTCAAATTGCTGGCCGACATAGGTTTTAATCTGCGCGCCGGCGAAATCGTCGCCATCGCGGGCGTGTCGGGCAATGGCCAGAGCGAACTGCTGGAAATCCTGTCCGGCATGCGTTTGCCGACGTCGGGCAAGCTGCGCTTCCTGGACAAGGACTTGCCGTTTGCCAAGCGCCACGATGCCGACGGCTTGCCGCTGGCCTTCCGCGAACTGGGCATCGCCCACATTCCGGAAGACCGCTTGCGCGATGGCGTGGTGAAAAATTTTTCCGTCATGCAAAACACCATCCTCGGTTACCAGGACCGCCTGAAAAACCGCTGGGGCCTGTTCAACTTCAAGGCCATCGGCGCCCGCTGCGCGGAACTGCTGAAAACCTTCGACGTGCGTCCGGCCAATCCGGATCTGCGCATCGGCCTGCTGTCGGGCGGTAACCAGCAAAAAGTGGTGATCGCGCGCGAAGTGCTGGCCAAGCCGAAACTGATGCTGGTGGGCCAGCCCACGCGCGGCGTCGACATCGGCACCATCGAAAGCATCCATACGCAATTGCTGGCCCTGCGCGACGCGGGCGTGGCGATCCTGCTGGTCTCCGTCGAACTGGAAGAAGTGCGGGCGCTGGCCGACCGCATTCTCGTCATGTGCGGCGGACGCATCACCGGCGAACTGAAAATTGAAGAATTCGATACCACCCGCATCGGTCTGTTGATGGGGGGAATGCACAAATCATGAATAACGACTTGCCACGCTGGGCGACAGCCTTTGTCATGCCCATGTTAAACCTGCTGTCGGCCTTGCTGGTCTCAGCCCTGGTGATCTATATGCTGGGCGAAGACCCGGCCGAATCGCTGGGTATTCTCGTCAATAGCGCCGTCCTCAATCCGGAAGGCTTGAGCTACACCCTGTTCTACGCCAGTACCTTCATCTTCACGGGCCTGTCCGTGTCCGTGGCGATGCAGGCCGGCCTGTTCAATATCGGTTCCGAAGGCCAGATGTACATCGGCGGCCTGGGTATCACATGCGCCATGCTGGCGTTCGATCAATCGCTGTCCGCCTGGGCCTTGATTCCCGTGGCCATGATTAGTGCAGCCGTCTTTGGTGCACTGTGGGGTTTCCTGCCCGGCTATCTGCAAGCCAAGCGGGGCAGCCACATCGTGGTCACCACCATCATGTTCAACTACATTGCATCCTCGCTCATGAATTCTGTGATCGTGCGATACCTGATCCCCCCGGGCGAGCAGAACACGGCCAGCCGCGTATTTGCGGAAAGCGGCGAAATGCCGCGCCTCTCCACCTGGTTCCCGTCGCTGGGCGACACGCCGCTGAACATCAGCTTTGTCCTGGCAATCGCTGCGCTGGCGATCTATGGCGTGATGGTCTGGCGCTCGTCGTGGGGCTTCAAGCTGCGCGCCACGGGCCTCAACAAGCATGCGGCCCACTACGCGGGCGTGTCGATCAGCAAGATGATCATCATCGTCATGCTGATCTCGGGCGCGCTGGCGGGCCTCGGCGCCGTCAATTCCATCATGGGTTCGACGCACTACCTGTCGCTGAACTTCGTGGGCGGCGCCGGCTTCATCGGCATCGCCATCGCCCTGATGGGCCGCCAGCATCCGGTCGGCATCTTCCTGTCGGCCGTGCTGTTCGGCGCGCTGATACAGGGCGGTTTCGACTTGTCGCTGGAAAAACCGAATATCCCGACGGAAACTTTCATTTTCATCCAGGGCTTGATCATCCTGTTCTGCGGCGCCATGGAAAACTTCTACGCACCGGCCATTTCCGCCCTGCTCAAGCGCACCAAAGGCTAACACCATGACACTCGACGACTTTCAATTCGCCAGCATCCTGGTATCGACCGTGCGCAATGCGCCCGTCCTGATCTTTGCCGCCATGGCCGGCCTGTTTGCCGAACGCAGCGGCATGATCGACATCGGCCTGGAAGGCAAGATCCTGGCCAGCGCCTTCGCTTCCGCCGCCGTGGCCTACACGACGCAAAACCCGTATTACGGCATGGCTGCCGGCATGCTCGTCTGCGTCGCGCTCGCCCTGCTACAAGCGTATGTCAGCATCACGCAAAAGGGCAACCAGCTGGTGGCCGGCATGGCGATCAACATCGCCATGAGCGGACTGACGTTTGTTCTGGCGCAATTCTTCTTCCAGCAAGGCGGCCGCACGCCCGACCTCGGTTCGGCGCGGCTGTTCGACGTGGTCTTGCCGGGTACGCAATACGTGGAACACATCCCCTTCATCGGCTGGGTGTACGCCCACCTGATCGGCGGCCATTCCATCCTCGTCTACGTGGCATTCCTGCTGATTCCGCTCGTGCACTGGCTGCTGTACCACACGCGCTTCGGCCTGCGCCTGCGCGCCTGCGGCGAAAACCCGCACGCGGCCGACTCGGCCGGCGTGAGCGTGGAAGCGACGCGCTACCTGGCCATGCTGGTGGCCGGCATCCTGTGCTCGTTCTCGGGCGCATATCTTGCCATCGTGCAAAGCGGCTTCTTCCTGCGCGACATGTCGGCCGGCGCCGGCTACCTGGCCCTGACGGCCATGGTGTTCGGCAACTGGCGTCCCGTCTACACCTTCCTCGGCTGTTTGATGTTCGGCTTCTTTGCCGCCATCCAGATCCAGATTGAAGGCGTGGACTTGCCCGTCGTGGGCCGCATCCCCGGCTCGCTGATCCAGATGGTGCCGTACGTGGTCACCGTGATCGTGCTGGCGGGCTTGATGGCGAAATCCATCGCGCCGAAGGCCATCGGTATCCCCTTTGTGAAGTCCCGTTAAGAGGCTATCACATCATAAAAAAGCGAAGCCCGCGGGCTTCGCTTTTTTTACGCCTGCGCAATCTCGTCCAGCGAGAAATACACGGCCAGGCCCAAGTTGCGCGCCACCGCCACCATCTGGTCGGCTCCCTGGGAAGCGCCACCGATGCGCAGCACGGCATCGCAATGGCTGAGTAAACGCGTCGCATGCGCGTGGAACAACTCTTCATACACGGCGTCGCCCACCCGGGTGGAACCGGCCAGCGCCAGCATGGGCAAGGCCAGCCATTCACCGAGCACGGGCATGTGTCCCTTGGCATACAGGGGCAGGCAGACGGCTTGCATGGCGTCCACATTGCGCTGCATCAAGATGGGGTCGTCGTCCGTGCCGGAACGATACGGGCCAGCTACTAAAATCTGCAGTCCTCTTTTGCGCGGCATCAAGTGCAACTGCGCATGCTGCAGCAGCATGATGGTCTTGCCGTCGCAGATGCGGCCATCGGCCACCATCTGCAGCGCTTGCGCCAGGGGCAGTTCCAGCACTTCGATATCCTCGCCCTCGTGCGCCAGACCGCCGCCGTCGCCGATGCGGCTGGCCGGATCGTACTCTGCGACAAAAAAATGCAGGCGCTCCGTCACGGAACCGGGACTCATGAAAGCCTCGAACACTTTATGCACGGCGCCCACCGTATAGCCCGTTTCTTCTTCCACCTCGGCGCGGATGCGCTGCTCCGCGCTGGCCTCTTCCAGCAAGCCGGCCGCCGATTCGATGAGGAAACCGTCGTGGCCTTCGCGGTAGGTGGGAAAGCGGAACTGGCGGATCAAAATCACCGTACGTTTGACTTTGTTGTAGAGCAAGATGGTGGCGCCATCGCCCCGGTCATAGGTTTCCCGCGTCTGCGTCTGCCATTGCCCATCACGGCGCAGATAGTCGAACGTGGTTTTCTGCAATAAATACCAGTCGTGCGACAGGGTCTGCACGCCGTGGATGCGGACCCGTTCCTGCTTGCTATTTTCTTCGCGCATAGTGTCTCCTTGTGCTTGTATATGCTTGCCTTTGCCGACTTTATCATGCAAACTCGTGCAATATCAAGAAAATACAAGAAAAAACATGCTGACACATCAACGCAAACAATACCTGCTGGACTTGCTCCAACGCGAAGGCCAGATCGTCGCCAAGGCCGTCAGCGATAGCCTGGGCTTGTCGGAAGACACGATACGCCGCGACCTGCGCGAACTGGCGAAAGAGGGTCTATTGGAGCGCGTGCACGGCGGCGCCCTGCCCTTGCTGCCCCGTTCGCCCGCGCTGGCGCCGTTTTCCGGGCGCGAACAGATTTCGCTGGAAGCCAAGCCCGCCATCGGCCGCGCAGCGGGCGCCATGATACAAACGGGACAAGTGGTGTTTCTCGATGGCGGCACGACTGCCGTGCAACTGGCGCGCCAGCTGCCGCGGGAATTGCGCGCCACCATCGTCACGCACAGCCCTTCGATTGCCGTCGAACTGGTGAATCACCCCGGCGTCGAGGTCCTGATGCTGGGCGGGCGCCTGTACAAGCACTCGATCGTGGGTGTCGGTGCGGCAACCGTGGAAGCCATCGGCCGCATCCGCGCCGACCTGTACTTCATGGGTGTGTCCAGCCTGCATCCACAAGCGGGCATCACTACGGGGGATCATGAAGAAGCGTGCGTGAAACGCGCGCTGAGCGAAGCGTCCAGCCGCACTGTCGTGCTGGCTTCGCCGGAAAAGTTCAATACGGCCTCGCCGTTTCAAATCGTCCCCTTGAGCCAGGTCAACGACATCATCGTTCACCGCGACGTGGAAGACGCCCTGGTCGCGCCCTACCGCGAGATGGGGATCAGCATCACCCTGGCATGAAAAAAGCGGCCCGCAGGCCGCTTTCGCATGACACTTTACTGCGGCCAGATCGCCTGCAGCACGGCGGCCAGACGATAGCCCGCCTCGATCAGCTGCTGCTTCGCCAGCGCCGAGCTGGGCACGGGATAATTGTCCGGCACGTTCAAGTTCCACACATTGTAGACATCGCCCTTGCGGCTGGTCTGCTGCGTGGCCGGGCCGGCCTCCACGTCCGTGAAGGCAATCTTTGACGCCGCCAGCGAGGCATCGGCCCATTGATACGGCCAGGTGGCGGGGTCGCCAGTATTGACGCTGACCACAGGCGCGCTGGCGATCACGGTGCGCGCGAACTGCTGCGGCGTGCGCGTGCTCAGGCGGCGTATGGCGTAATCGACGACGGTCGTGTCCCAATACGCATGCAGGGGCTTGGTGGGCGACTTCGGATACGCGCTGGAGGGCTTGGCTACGCCATCCTCGGCCGGTAGCGGTGCGGGGATCACGGCATCCGACAGCGCCGTCATCTTCGCCTCGTCGAGCAGCAAGTCGTTGCCGCCGCGCGCATTGAAAATGGTGACATCGTCAATCTGCGCCTGCGTGGCGGGCACGAAAAACTGGCCATCCTTGCCGACAAACGCATTGCCCACATGCAATGGCTGGTGGATATCACCGACCAGGTGCGTGATCAAAATCAAAGCTTCGCGCTGGCTGAAGCCGTGCGGATTACTGGCTGCATCATCCTTGCCTTGCAACACCAGGATCGCCTGCTTGAGCGTCTGCACGATATCGTCGTCGGCCGTGCCCACGCCATGGTCGTGGTAATGCGCGTTTTGAAAAGGCACGTTCGTGTAATGGTATTCGCCATGCTTGGGATTCGCCGCGACATAGGTCAACATTTCGGGCGATTGCGGACCGCAATACGTGCCCTTCACGCAATCGGGCCAGTTGGCGATCTTTTCCAGGCTTTCGCCGGGCAACAGCAATTTCTCCAGCCGCGCCTGCGCCGCGCTGCCCTTGAGCAACTGATCGGCGATGGCGCCCACGGCGCGGTGGCCGTCGTTGCCCCAGGCCAGCACATTGCCGGAGGAGAAAACCGCGCCCAGCGCCAGCACGGTCAACAGTTTTTTCATGTTCACTCCTTGCCTTGCGGCGCCGCCTTGGCCGGCTTCGGATATTGCTTGTTGATATCGATAGGCTGGGCATACGCCGAGCTCCACGTCTGCTCATGCAGCGCGGCAATACGCTGCGCCATGGCATCGTTGCGCAGCACCACTTCCAGGTTGCGCGACAGGTCGAAATAGCCGCCCGCCCAATTGCTCGTGCCGACCCAGGCCAGCTTGCCGTCGATGCTCATGGTCTTGCTGTGGATCACGCGCGCGAACGGGATAAAACCCGTCGACGCCGTGGGTATCGTCACGATGCGGATTTCCACGTTCGGCACCAGGGCCAGGCTTTTCAAGTAAGCGATGGCGGGCGCCTCCGTGTTCCAGGCGGACACCATCAGCTTGATCTTCACGCCACGCTGGGCAGCCGCGCGCACGGCATTGTCGATCACGGCGTAATACGGCCGCGTGCGGTTCTGGCCGTAGGACAGCGGGGCATAGTCGAGCAGCTGGATGCGCACTTCGCTTTTCGCTTCCGCCAGCAAGGCGGGCAAGCCCGTTTCCGAGTCCCCCACGCCGGCCGGGTTGTAGGCATTCGGGCTGGCCAGCAGGAAGGCGTTTTGCGCGTAGTTGGCAGGCACGATCTTGCTGTTGAGCACCGTGGCACGGCTGCCTTGCGACGTCAATGCCTGGGCTTGCCAATCCTGCTCGAAAATCGCTTGCACCTGGCTCACCATGCCTGGCTCCGTGATCTTCAAGCCCGTCTCATGGATGTGCTCGAACGAGCGCCAGTCGAAATTCTGGCTGCCGATGTATGCCACCTGGCCATCGACGGCCAGGTATTTCGCGTGCACGATGCCATTGCCCGTGATTTTATTGAAATCGATGAGGCGCAAGTCCAGGTTCGGAATCGCCTTGATCCGGTCGATGGTGGCCGCTTCGGACAGGCCCACGCCCTTCTGGTCCAGCAGGAAGCGGATTTTCACGCCGCGCTGGCCTGCGGCCGTCAGGCTCGCCAGCACTTTTTCAAAGGCCGTGCCCGGCTTGCTGACGGCATAGAACTGGGCAATGACGATTTCTTTCTTGGCCGAATCAAACAGCTCGCTCCACACGGTAACGGGCTCGCGCAGGTCGGGATTCGTCAAGCTCGTTTCCACGGGCGAGGTGTGCACCAGCTCAAAGCCGGGAATCGTGAAATCGGCGTGGGCCGTGCCTACGAACAGACTGGAGAGAACGACAGAAACAAATAAACGACGCATGGTTATTCCTTGTAATGTTATTTGACGCGCACGATGCGGCCGGCCGCCGTGGCGCTGCCAGCCGGCTTGCCGGCGCGCGCTCGGTCGATCAGGTAATTGCTGAAGGCGTCGATGTCGCGCACGCCCGTGTCCAGGCGGCGCGTGCCGGCCGCCAGCACGGTGAAGCGGTCGCCGCCACCGGCCAGGAAACTGTTGGCGGCGACTCGGTATTGTTGATTGTCATCAATGACGACGCCATTGAGCATGATGCTGCCCGGCAGCACGCGCTGGCCTTGCGGCTGCGTGCTATCCCAACGGTAGCTAAAACCTTCGGACACTTGCAGCAGATTGCCCTCGCCGGCCTCTTCGCCCGGCCATTGCTGCTCGAGCAAGGTACGGATTTGCGCGCCGGAAAGACTCACGACGATCAGGGTATTGCCAAACGGCACCACGGCCTGGTTCTGGCCCACGTTCGTCATCAAGTTGGCGCCTGCTTCCAGGTCCTTGCGGATGCCGCCATTGTTCATCAGGCCAATTTGCGCGCCGGCTGCGCGCGCGCCAAATAAGGTGCTGTCGGCCACCAGGTCGCCCAGCGGGGATGCGCCGCCGCCCTTGGTGCTGCGGCCCACGGTGGGCACGGCGATGGCGGCCACGGGACGCGACAATTCGGCCGCGCTGCGCTGCTTCACCGATTCCAGGTAAGCTGCCACGGCCGGGTCCGGTTCATACATGCCTGGCAGCATGACCACGTTTTGCGCACTGGCATCGATCAGCGCATTCTTGACGGGATCGACCTTGAGCTTGATGCGCGTCAACATGTGTCCGCCCATTTGCGCTTGCGTCACCAGGCGGCCATCTACACGGCACAGATAACCCTGGTGCGAATGGCCGCTGATGACCAACTGAATCGCCGGATCGAGACGTTTCACCACATCCACCACTTCGCCCTTCAGCTGGCTGCAATCGGGCTGGTCGACGGCTTCCTTGGTCTCGCCGCCCTGGTGCAGCAGCACGACGAACACGCCCACGCCCTGCGCGCGCAGCTGCGGCAAGGTGGCGTTGATGGCATCCGCTTCATCACCAAACTGCAAACCGGCAATGCCTGCGGCCGTCACCACGGATGGCGTATCTTTCAGCACGGCGCCGATCAAACCCACCTTGACGCCATGCGCCTCTTCGATGCGGTAGGCGGGCAGCAAGGACTTGCCCGTCTGCGTGTCGATGACATTGGCCGCCATATAGGTATAGCTGGCGCCCTTGAAATCGGGTGTGAACTTGCATGCCTTGTCGGCGCGCGACGAGTCGCAACCTCCGCGCTGCTGGCGCAGCAATTCCGCCTTGCCCTGGTCAAATTCATGGTTGCCGACGGAACTGGCCTTCATGCCCAGCATGTTCATGGCAACGATGCTCGGTTCGTCGGCCCACAGGGCCGACATGGCGGGGCTGGCGCCGACCAGGTCGCCATTGCCGACAAAAATCAGCTGCGCGTCTTCGCGCCGCCACGCCGTCAATGCGCCGGACAAGGTATCGATGCCACCGGCCTGCACCGTCTTGCGCTCGGCATCGGCAACGCTCGTGTAGGTAAATTTGCTGCGGTCGAGATTGCCGTGAAAATCGTTCAGGGCGACCAGGTTGATATCAACGGGCGCCGCGGAAGGCGTAGGAGGCGTGGCGCAGGCGGCCAGCAGCAAGGTCAGGGCCGCCGCTGCGGCGAGTGGTGTCAGATGATGTTTCATGGTCCCCACGTAGTCATCGTTGTCAAAAGAATCTGTCTCATCCGGGGGGACGCCGCGCGCCGCAAGCCCATCCGAGCATTACAAGAAAGCAGAACATAAACGAAAAAACGGCCGGTGTCGCCACCAGCCGTTTGCAACTTCAATCAAGCGTCGAGATTAGAACTCGTACTTGACCGTAGCCTGGATCGCCCATTGGGACTCACCCTTGTTTTGACGCACATCATAGTTTTCCACTTTGTCGCGGACTTGGTAGATGTAACGGCCTTGAGCATCGAGACCTGCGAAGTCAACAAAGCTGCGTGCCTGACCGCCACCGGATTGGAAGCCGATTTCATTGATACGGCCCCACTTGCGGTTGATCATGTTGCCCACGTTGAAGAAGTCCATCGTGAACACGCCTTTATTGCCTTTGAAGAAGCCTGGTACTTCCTGGCTGATACGCATATCGAAGCTGTTGGTCCATGGTGCGAAGCTGCCATTACGGGAAGCAACACCACCAGCGGATTTTTTCAGATCCGGGTTGCTGTTGACGAAAGCCCAGAAACGGTCTTCGTTGGCATGGTTGGTCGCGGTGTCGTTACGGAACACCACTTCACCCGAACCTGGTTTCGATGGAATGTACATCAGGTCGTTACCCTGCACGCCGTCGCCGTTCAAGTCATTGTTGACGGTCCAGCTGTAAGGCTTGCCCTTGCGGCCTTCATAGAACAGGCCGAAGCTTGTTTTGTAGGTACCGAAGAAACGTTTTTGCCAGTTGATCATGGCATTGAAACGGTCTTTCACCAGGTAGCTCGAGTTCGCCGCCACTTCTTCATTTGGATTGAAGATACTGCGGGCGTTGAAGTTCGAATTCGAAACCGACGACGTCAGTGGCGACACTTCCGTTGCATCCGTGTAGGTGTAGGCAACCGACCAGCCGAAGCCTTTGGTCATTGGCTGGCTCAGCGACAGAGTCACCAGATTGCCTTCTCCCTTGTCCGTTTTCTTGGCAACGAGAACGTTGTTGTAGGCCGTATTTTTCAGAGCACGCGACACAGCCCCCCCGCAAACCGGAGCCGCCGACGAGCTCAACGAGCCAGTGGCAGTCCAGCAATCGGTATTATAGGCATTGGCCGAATAGTACAGATTACGTCCATCCGAACCCTTTGCCGTCGGTGTACCCAAGTTCAGGTGCTCGTAGTAAATCGCATCCTTGTTCTTGGTGCGCAGGTATTCGGCACCGAAAACCAGACCCATCCATGGCAATTCATGTTCGAACGCCAGGTTGGCTTTCCAGATCGATGGCTGGCGCAGGTTTGGCGACAGGAAGTCGACGTTGGCGGCGCCATCACCGATAAAGACTGGTTGCTTGTCAGGATCAGGGTTGAACAGGCCGCCTACGGTCGTACACGGCTTGAAACTACCGCCGCAACCAACGACGCGGGTCGCCATGCCGGAGTTTGCAAACGGGTTCGACATCCACACGGTCGCCGCCGCACCTTGGAACAGGCCGGCACCACCACGGATTTGCGTCGGACGGGCACTGTCAAACGTATAGTTAAAGCCGACACGCGGCTGTACCAGGGTCTGGCCATCGATGGTCTGGGTATTGTCCAGGCCAAAACCACCTGTCTGCGCCGTACCGCCCAGGCCCGTGCGGCCCCCCGTGGCGACGCCTGCCACCATCGGCGCGGCTGCGGCCGCATTGCGCGCAGGACGCTCGCCTATGGCGGCTTTATCCACACGCACGCCGTACTGGACGGTCAGGCGCTTGTTGACAGACCACACATCCTGCAGGAACAAGCCATAATTTTTCAGGCTGAAATCGGCGGCAGCGCCTTCAATTGTGCCGCCCACGACTGGAATCTGCACCTGGTACGAGCTAGGACGGCCAAGGCGGAAGTTTTCCAGGATCGCTTGCTGGATAATTTCGGGCGACGAAGCAGTCTTGCCGCCGCAGGTCACGCTACCAAACGAATACTTGTAGGTTGCCGAGCTATTCGTGCAATTGAATGTGTAATTGCCGTTGATGTTCTGGGCAAACAGGTTATACACATCGTTCTTGCTGTAATCGCCGCCAAACTTGACTTCATGATCACCCACAGCCCAGTTCGCGCCCAGATAGGCATCTTTGGTCTTGGTGGTCAGCACATTCAGCTGGCGGCTCATTTCCGTACCGAAGTTCAAGAAACGGTTATCGGTAGGAACGCCGGCTGGCGTGCCGGCAGGATTGGCACCACTAAATTGCAGGCCAATCGCTGGCAGGCGTGCGTTGTTCGTTGGCGTGCTTTCATAATCGCGCGACGACACCTTGAACTCGGTCGAGAAAGCCGGCGTCCAGTCAGCAAACCATTGGCCGACAACGGTTTCGATCTTCTTATTCTGCGTGTACCAGTAAGAATTGAGCGACAGGCCAGTGGCCGACACGCCAGGGAACATCGGCTCGGATTGGTCCGTTTTCGAATAACGTACCATGGCGCGATGGTTATCGTTGATATTCCAGTCCAGTTTCAACAGGGTATCGTTCACCAGCAGCTGAGTGCCAGCTGGGATTGCCGTGGTACCGATATCGAGGCCACCGTAGTTATTCTTGGCGATCGCTTGCGCTGCCGCAATTGCGGCATCGGAAATACCGACGTTGGTTTTGTTGCTGCCCAGTGGGCCAAACGATGGCGCGGTGCGCGTGCTTTCCAGGCGCTCTTTATTGGCGAAGAAGAACAGTTTGTCCTTGATCAATGGGCCGCCGACGGTAACGCCCTTGGTCGTTTCGCGGAATGGCTCAGGGGAGCTATAGGTGTCTTTGTTATTATCATAACGATCACCAGCCATCTTGTCGTTACGGAAAACGAAATAGGCGCTGCCTTTGAATTCGTTGGTACCCGACTTGGTCACGGCATTGATGTTGGCGCCCGTATAGCCTTTTTGCGTCACGTCATAGTTGGCGACGTTGACTTGCACGGACTGGATCGCCTCGATCGAAATCGGTTGCTTGGCGGTCGGGCTGCCATTCGATTCCAGGCCGAAGGTGTCGTTCACTGCCACGCCATCGATGGTCATCGAGTTGTAGCGCGAGTTTTGACCGGCGACGGACAATTCGCCACGCTCTTTGTCGGTTTGCGATACGCGTGGGTCGGAACGGGCATAATCTTGCAGATTACGTTGGATCGACGCTTGCATGGCCAGCTCGGTTGGACCGATGCTGGTACCGGCGCCCATGTTGGATTTGCTGAACTTATCCGAACGGCCAGCACTGCCAGTCACGCTCACGGTTTGCATCGGCGCGCCGAGGGTGGCGTCCACACTGGCCGTTTCAGCCAGTTGCACGTACACGCCTTCGCGTTTCTCAACTTGACCGTTCTTGGTCACGGTGATCGTGTAAGGGCCACCGGCACGCAAGCCGCGCGCGACGTAGCGGCCTTCCGCATCGGTCGTCACATTGCTGACGGAACCCGACTCGGTATGCACGATGGTGACAGTGGCGCCGGCTGCCGGCTGGCCGTCGGTGGAGGAAATGCGTCCGCCAATGGAGGAGGTAGTGTTCTGTGCGATCGATGGTATCGTCGCCAGTGCAATAGACAGGCTGAACGCGATTTGCGTTAGCCGAAGTCGTTTGTGATTGATCATCTTTAACCCCAGAAAAGACTATTATTTTTGAAAATCCTGGTTTGCCCCACCGTCCGGCTGCGCCGCACAGCAAAACAAACACAACATTTCCTCTTTACGATGCTGCAACTGTTACGCCGGCGGGACTGGCTGCGGTCCTGACAAGACCATCACAAAACGCCGCTCCACACATCACAACCATTCCTATTCAGACAATAACGGCGGAAAAAACTGCGACCGATCCGTGCGACCCAGGGCGCTAGCTCCTGTGTCATTCACCCGACAGGCTTACCCGGCTAACATGGCAAGCCGCGAGTGTAATTGTTAAATATTTCAAGACTGTGACACGGCGGCAAAATGCAGAGGAATGTCGTCATTTAGTTGCGCGACTGTTTGTTTCACTCTGCATCTCACCTTTATTTACTGCAAATACCCATCTTCATACGCTATCAGCCATATGAATTGTGACTTTTTAATATCACATTCATCCCACTATGCATCATCAAAAAATGGATGACAAATACGTTTTTTTTTACATATTTATATATTTTAAGTATAAATAGCGTGGAGTAACTAGCTGGATTGATATCGTGCTGACAGCGTCCGGGCTTATGGCGCGTGATTATAAATGAGCAATATGTACTTGAAATTGATTCATCCAAGAAATTGGACAAAGTCGTGCATCTGCCGTTAATTGTGTCGCATGGCCGCCACAAAATTAACAAAAATACATTGCCGGGATTTGAGGGGGAGAAATGAAAACGGCCGGAATATCCGGCCGTCCTGAGAGTATCGGTTGTGAACGTCGCGCAACTTACGGTTTGCTGCCTTTGCCTGCCTTGTCGGCCGCGGCAATTTGCGCTTCAAAGCGGGTGAAACGGGCATCGAGTGCTTTCAGCAAACGTTGCTTGTCCGCTTCCGCCAGGAACGAGTACCGCAAGCTGTTATACGACAGCTTTTTGACTTCCGCATAATCGGTCTTGTACTGGCTGGCAAACAGCACGTACTCATTCGACAGGGTATTGCGCGAGACGCCCGCGTCATCGGTGGAGATGACGAAGGGCACGCCATATTTACGGTACAGGGTGATCGGATGGGCCTGACCCTTGATGCCGAGAATGTAATCGTTACTGGTCAGGTTCACTTCCACGGGTATGCCCCGTTCGCGCATCTTTTGCATGGTCGCCAGCGCATTGTGCTCGTAGGCGATATCCATGCCGTGACCGATACGGTCGGCGCCCGCCACATCGACGGCTTCGGCGATGTGGAAAGCCATGCCTTCCGGCGGCACCATGCCCAGCGCCAGCTCACCGGCGTGCAAGGCGATCTTGACGTTCGGATATTTTGCCTTGAGGAACTTGAACATTTCCATGTGCAGGCTGTAATCGCGCATCGACACGTTCACGCTTTCCTGCCCCACGATGTTCACGCCCACCAGCAAGGGATTCAGGCTAGCTGCCTTGAACGCGGCCACCATCGAGGAAAAAACTTGCGATGGCGACAGGAAACGCAACACATACGCCTGGTAACGCATGGTGAAGTGCGCATCGTCGATGCCGGCGCTGCTGGCGTTGACGTTGTCGTTGTAGGCGGTGATGCTTTTCTGGAAGCCGGCATCCTGCTCCAGGCTGCCTGTCCAGTTGGCCAGCAGCGCTTGCAATGCGGCCGGCTGCAAGCCCGGCGCCAGCACTTGCTGGTCGAACTGCGCGTTTTGCACGAATGGCGACAGCTCGAAAATCGTTTCAATATAGCTGAGGTTTTCCGCGATGGCGCGCTGCTTCAGGGTTTTCAGGCCATCGGCCGTGTTCGTGGATGCCACGGGGCCGAAATAGCCAAAGGTATCAAAGAAGGTACGGTCCGGCGGCGTCTGGATGGCGCCGTGATTATAGAAATCCTTGGTCGACCAGCGCTGCAGCAATTCCGCATACAGGCCCGCATCGGCAAACACTTCCGTGGACGACAGGCATCCACGCTGCGCGGCCGGCTTGGCGCGCTCGGCCGCCACGACGTCCTTGTTGCTTTCGATGCGGTAGGTTGTCTTGTTGACGCAATAGTTTTCCTTGTCGACCCAGTCGAGGAATTGCTCGGCGTAAATGGCGCCCGAGTAATGGTGATGCAAGTCACCGCCCTTGGGCATCATGGAAAAGAACAGGCTCAACTCGGCCGTCTTCGGCTGCGCACCGGCAACCAGGGCGGCAAAATGGCGCGCGGTGGCCGCTTCATTGGAAGACGGGGCGGCCTGCGCCGTGCCGGTCAAGGCCAGCGCGGCGCCAAGCGCCAGGCCAGTGAGTTTCTTGTGCATTCGCGTTCTCGCTCAGGATAATTCGTGTTGAACAACGGGTAGGTCAGCCCTGCCCTCGCACATGCACGCATCGGCCGCCTGAATAGGTGGCGGCCACGGCACGGTCGTCGCCCAGCAGCGCAAAGGCAAACAGCAATTCCTCCAGGCTTTGACAGCCGGCAGTGCGGCGCTCGAGCAGCGGCGTCGATTGCTTGTCGAGCACAATAAAATCCGCTTCCGTGCCTGCCGCGAAATTGCCCAGGGTGCCTTCCAGTTGCATGGCCCGTGCAGCGCCCAGGGTCGCCAGGTAAAACATGCGCAAGGCGGGCAGATAGCTGCCTTTCAAGCGTGCTACTTTATAGGCTTCGTTCATTGTTTGCAACATCGAGAACGAGGTGCCGCCCCCCACGTCGGTGGCCAGCGACAGCAGCACCCGCGCCGCATCGGCCCGCTCGAAATCGAACAGGCCGCTGCCCAGGAACAGGTTTGATGTAGGACAAATGGCGGCCGCCGACGACGTCTCCGCCATGCGCGCGCGGTCGCGCTCGTCGAGCCAGATACAGTGCCCGAACATGGCGCGCGGACGCAGCATGCCGTACTGGTCATACACATCGAGATAGCTGCGCGCCTGCGGATGCAGTTCGCGCACCCAGCGGCATTCATCCGCGTTTTCCGACACGTGCGTCTGCAGATAGGTATCCGGATAGGCGCGCGCCAGCTCACCCGCCAGGTGCATCTGTTCATTGGTGGACGTCGGCACGAAACGGGGCGTGATCGCATACAGCGAACGGCCGTGCTTGTGCCAGCGCTGGATCAGCTCTTCGCTTTCGCGCGCGCCCGACTCGGCCGTGTCGCGCAGGGACTCGGGGCAATTGCGGTCCATCATGACCTTGCCCGCCACCATGCGCAAGCCGCGCGCCTCGCTGGCGCCAAAGAAGGCATCGACCGATTGCGGATGCACGCTGCCATACACCATGGCCGTCGTGGTGCCGCAGCGCAGCAGTTCATCGAGGAAAAACTCGGCCACATCGCGCGCATGTTGAGGATTCTCAAACGCGCGTTCAGTGGGGAAAGTATAGGTTTCCAGCCACGGCAGCAAACCGGGAGCGGGCGAGGCGATCATTTCCGTCTGCGGGAAGTGCAGATGGGTATCGATGAAACCCGGCACGATCAGCTTGCCGCGGTAATCGACGATCTCGGTGCCGGGCGGCAAAGTCGCTTGCAGCTGCGCATAATCGCCGGCGGCCACGACCTTACCATCGGCCACGATCAACAAGCCATCCGCATGCCAGCCGTGCGCCTCCTCGCTAAAGGCGGGGTCGGCGTGGAAGTGCAGCAAGCTGGCACGGTAAGCTTGCAATGTAGCAGGAACAATCGGCATGACTTCTTTCTATAACGGGTGAATGGCGGCGCGTTTCTCGCGTCGCGGTGGCGCGCTGGCAGAGGCCAGCCGCAGCGGTGCGGCCAGGGCGGCCGCGGCCGCTTCCTCCCACACCATGAGTAGTTGACAGGCAACGGACGCGGCGATCACGGCCGGCGCCTTGTTGCGGATGCCGGGCATGCCGATCGGACACACCATGGCGGCAATACGTTCGTCCGGCACGCCGCGTGCCTGCAGGCGGTGCTCGAACTGCTTGCGTTTCGTGTGCGAACCAATCAAGCCGAACCAGCCCGCATCCTCGCGCTCCATGATGGCTTGCGTCAAGCGCTGATCGAGCGCATGGCTATGCGTCATGACGAGAAAACTGCCGCCCGGCGGCGCCATGGCGACAAATTCCTCGGGCGTATCGGTGGCGGCGATGCGCACATTATCCGGTAGTTGCACGGGAAACATGTCTTCGCGTTCATCGACCCAGGTGATATTGCAAGGCAAGTAGGCCAGCGCGCGCACGATGGCGGCGCCCACATGGCCGGCGCCAAACAAGGTCAAATGGGCGCGCGGCGCCAGGCAGGGATCGACCAGCCAGCGCCGGCCCTTGCCATCCTGGGCCACATGGGTACTGCGTTCGCGCGAAAACGTGTCGGGCGCCTGTGCAGCAGTCCCGGCGATCAGGCGACCGGCAGCATCGAACAGCGCCGACGCGGTTTCACCGTCGAGCGCCGTCAAACGCCAGCTGTCTTGCTGGCGGCGTTCGCGCAAGGCGGCCAGCAATTCTTTCAGGCTGGCATCGACATATTCGAATGCCAGGTGGACGACGCCGCCGCAGCATTGTCCCAGGCTGGGGCCCAGTGCAAAACGCTCGAGCCGCGCATGGGTCTCGCCCGTTGCCAGCATGGTCTTGGCGATTTCCACGGCGCGCAATTCCAGGTGGCCGCCACCGATGGTGTCCACCTGGCCATCGAGGGTCACGCGCATCTTCGCGCCCGCCTCCCGCGGTCCGGAACCTTCCACCAGGGCAACCGTCACCAGCACGGATGGCTGCGTGTCGTTCTCCATCGCTGTCAGCCAGTCGCTCATGCTCTGCTCCTAGGCGCCGGCATGCGCCGCTTGCACGGCCATGACCGCCTTGAGGATTTCCTCGCTGGTGGCTGGGGCATTCAGCGGTGGCTGCACGGCGTGATGGCCCACGCTGGAAATGGCGTCGCGGATGGCGAAGAACACGGAAAACGGCAACAGCAGCGGCGGCTCGCCCACGGCCTTGGAACGGTGGATGCTGTCTTCCACATTGCGATTCTGAAACAGTTTCACACGAAAATCTTCCGGGCAATCGGAAATGCCAGGAATTTTGTACGTCGATGGCGCGTGCGTCATCAGCTTGCCCGCAGCATTCCACCACAGCTGCTCCGTCGTCAGCCAGCCCATGCCCTGGATAAATGCCCCCTCCACTTGACCCAGATCAATCGCGGGATTCAATGACTGGCCCGCATCGTACAAGGCGTCCGCACGCAGCAATTTCCATTCGCCTGTCAGGGTATCGACCACCACTTCGGCCACGGCCGCGCCATACGCGTAATACGAAAACGGATGGCCCGTCATCGTCTTCGCATCCCACGACAGGCCGGGCGTGGCATAGAAACCGTCCGACCACAGTTGTACGCGGGCCAGATACGCCTTCTGCACCAGTTCGGCAAACGCGACGACATGGCCATGCACGTGGATATGGTTGTCAAAGAAGCGCACAGCAGCAACGTCGCCGCCGTACAGTTTGACCGCGTAATCGGCCAGGCGTTCACGGATCTGGCGCGCCGCGTCCTGCGCCGCCTTGCCGTTCAGGTCGGCGCCGGTGGACGCTGCCGTGGCCGACGTATTCGCCACCTTGCTGGTATCGGTGGCCGTGGCCCGCACGCGGTCCAGGTCCAGGCCCAGCTCGTGCGCCACCACCTGCATGACCTTGGTATTGATGCCCTGCCCCATTTCCGTGCCGCCATGGTTGACCAGAACGGAGCCATCCACGTACACGTGCACGAGGGCGCCGGCCTGGTTCAGATGCGTGACGTTGAAGGCAATGCCGAATTTCAAGGGCGTGAAGGCCAGGCCCTTCTTCAGGACTGGACTGGCCTCGTTGTAGGCGTCGATGGCGCGGCGGCGCGCCCGGTAATCGCTGCTCTCTTCCAGTTCGGCAACGAGTTCATGGATCACGTTGTCGACGATCTTCTGCCCGTAGGGCGTGACGTTGCGTCCCTCGGCATCGTTGCGGCCATAGAAATTGAGCAGGCGGATATCGAGCGCATCGCGTTGCAAGTGGCGGGCGATTTCATCGATGACGTACTCGATGGCAATGGCGCCCTGCGGCCCGCCAAAGCCCCGGAAAGCCGTGTTCGACTGGGTATTCGTCTTGCCGCAGGCGGCGCGGATGTCCACGTCGGACAGGTAATATGTGTTGTCGAAGTGGCAGACGGCGCGCGTGGCGACGGGGCCGGACAAGTCGGCCGAATAACCGGCGCGCGTGGTCATGTCGACCTTGGCGGCAAGGATGCGGCCTTCGTCGTCGTAGCCCACTTCGTACTCATAGTAAAAACAGTGGCGCTTGCCCGTCACCAGCATGTCGTCGTCGCGGTCGGCGCGCAATTTCACGGGACGCTTCAGTTTGGCCGCCGCAATCGATGACGCCGCCGCCCACAGGGCCGATTGCGATTCCTTGCCGCCGAAGCCGCCGCCCATGCGCCGGCACTCGACCGTGATGTTGTGCGAATGCACGCCCAGCGCATGCGCCACCACGTGCTGCATCTCGCTCGGATGCTGGGTCGAACACAGCACCAGCATGCCCTGCGCTTCCTTCGGGATGGCGTAGGAAATCTGTCCTTCCAGATAAAACTGTTCCTGGCCGCCCACGTAGAGTTGGCCCTTTACCACATGCGGCGCGCCTTCGAACGCGGCCTGGTAGTTGCCGCGCGTCAGCTGCATCGGCGGCAGCACGTACGATTGCGCGGCCTTGGCCGCTTGCGGCGTCATGATCGCGGGCAATTCCTCATATGACACTTGCGCCAGGCGGGCGGCGCGGCGCGCATGGTCATGCGTATCGGCCACGACGATGAAGATGGGCTGCCCCACGTATTGCACCAGATCAAAAGCCAGGATGGGATCATCGTGGATAATGGGACCGCAATCATTGGTGCCGGGAATGTCCTGCGCCGTATAGACGGCGACGACACCGCCAGCGGCGCGCACGGCCGACAAATCCATGGCCGTAATGCGCGCGTGCGGCTTTTGCGACAGCCCCAGCGCCGCATGCAAGGTGCCTTGCAGTTCGGCGATATCGTCCGTGTACGTGGCTTGTCCCAGCACATGCAATTGTGCCGATTCATGCGGGCTGGGCTTGCCCACGGCGGCCCAGGCAGCCGCTTGCAGTTCGGGCGTGGCAGGATGGTTCATACTGGTCCTTTCAGGCGCGGCAAGCGTAGGCGTTGACGGCCGTGCGCAGCAGCGGCGCAGCGGGACGTGTTTCCAGCCAGAAGCGGCGCAACAGGTTTTGCGCCGTCGTCATGCGGTAGGTAGTAGACGCGCGCATGTCGGACAGCGGTGCGTAATCGTCGGCCAGCAAGCGCATGGCGATGACCAGGTTCTCTTCCGTCCATGCCTGTCCACGCAAAAATGCTTCCGTTTGCGCGGCGCGCTGCGGCGTGGCCGCCATGCCGCCAAAGGCGATGCGCGCATCGACGATGCGTTCGCCGTCGAGCTGTAACGCGAACGCGGCGCACACGGCCGAAATATCCTGGTCGAAACGCTTCGCCAGTTTATAGGTGCGAAATTGCACGTCGGCACGCGGCAAGGGCACGCGCACGGCTTCGACGAATTCGCCTGGCTGCAGATCTTTCTTTTGGTACCCCAGATAGAAGTTTTCCAGCGGCATGATGCGCTGGCCGGCGGGGCCGCGCAGCACAATCTCGCTGCCCAGCGCAATCAGCCACGGCATCGAGTCGCCGATGGGAGAACCATTGGCCACATTGCCGCCCAGGGTACCCGCGTTACGAATCGGCAAGGAGGCAAAGCGCTGCCACAGTTCCGACAATTCCTCCGGGTAATGCTGGCACAGCGCCGCGTAAGCATCGTTCAGGCTGGCGCCGGCGCCAATCTGCAGCTTGCCGTCAACGAGGGCAATCGTCTTCAGCGCGGCCACGTTGCCCAGATAAATGATGTCGCCCAGGTCGCGCAATTGCTTGGTCACCCACAAGCCCACGTCCGTGGAACCGGCCAGCAGGCAGGCTTGCGGCTTTTCCGCGCGCAACGCCACCAATTCATCGATGCTGCGCGGCGCGTGGAAGTGCTGGCCGCCATGTTCATACGTATGCAGGCTGCCGCGCTGCAGCGCCTGCAATTGCCCCCTCAAGGCATCGCGATCGAACGTGACGTGCGGCAATTCCCCCATGCGCCTGGCGGCATCGATGATGGGCCGATAACCGGTGCAGCGGCACAGATTGCCCGACAGGGTATCGTCGATTTCGCAGCGCGTGGGCGTCTCGCCGTTTTTTTTCAGGTACATGCCCCACAAGGACATGACAAAACCGGGCGTGCAAAAACCGCACTGGGAACCGTGGCACTCGACCATCGCCTGCTGCACCGGGTGCAGGGCGCCGTCGGGCTGTTGCAAGTCTTCCACGGAAAACAGGGCCTTGCCATCGAGGGTGGGCGTGAGCTGGATGCAGGCGTTGACGGCCTTCATCTCGACCTGGCCATCGACCAGGCTGCCGATGACGACGGTGCAGGCGCCGCAATCGCCTTCGGCGCAGCCTTCCTTGGTGCCCGTGCAATGCAAATCCTCGCGCAGGTGCTGCAACACAGTCTGCGTAGGGGCGGCGTTGCGTACTTCCTGTACGGCACCACGGTAATAAAAGCGGATCGGTTCTGACATGCTGGCCTCGGTATAGTCCCAGTATAGGAGATTAACACCGGCATATGGGACAACTATATGCAAAGACTGATTTTACTTATCATCCAATATCAATACCCATCAAGCAGCATAGGGATGCGTCGCATGCCAGTGCTCGGCGATATCGATGCGGCGCGTGATCCACACCTGCTCATGGCCCTGTACATAGTCGAGGAAGCGCGCCAGCGCCGCGGCCCGTCCCGGACGTCCCACCAGGCGGCAATGCAAGCCCACCGACAACATCTTCGGCTGATTCAAGCCGTTCGGATCGCCTTCCGCATACAGCACATCGAAGGCATCCTTCAGATAATCGAAAAATTGCGTGCCCGAATTAAAGCCTTGCATGGCGGCAAAACGCATGTCGTTCGTGTCCAGGGTGTAGGGCACGATCAGCTGCGGCTGCACGGCCGGCATGCCGGCGGCATCCGTGTACGCCACTTTTTCCCAGAATGGCAGATCGTCGCCATAGTAATCGGCGTCGTAGCGGAAACCGCCATGCTCGACCACCAGTTTGCGCGTATTGGGCGAATCGCGCCCCGTGTACCAGCCTTGCGGGGAGGAACCCGTCAATTCGCGGATAATCTGCACGGCTTCGCGCATGTGTTCGCGCTCCGTTGCTTCATCCATGTTTTGGTACGAAATCCAGCGCAAGCCATGACAGGCGATTTCATGCCCCAGTTGCTGGAACGCGGCCACCGCCTCCGGATTGCGTTTCAAGGCCATCGATACGCCGAATACGGTCAGCGGCAGGCGCCGGTCCTCGAACATGCGCAGCAAGCGCCATAATCCGGCACGCGAGCCGTATTCGTAGATCGACTCCATGCTCAGGTGGCGCGCGGGAAAAGCGGCCGCACCGATCATTTCCGATAAAAAGGTTTCCGAGGCAGGATCGCCATGCAGCACGCTGTTTTCCGCCCCTTCCTCATAATTGAGGACGAATTGCAGGGCGATGCGGGCCTGGCCCGGCCATTGCGGATGCGGGGGCGTGCGGCCATAGCCGATCAAGTCGCGTGGATAATCTTCGTAATTGTTCATGCGGAGGCGCGCCTATAGGAGGACAATGTTGGCTATATGCCCAATCATATAGCCAGGCGCAGTCACCGGTATATGATTTGCACGATAAGCACATTCACTCACCCTATATACAGGATAGCAAATGGGAAAACTCAGCACGCATGTACTCGATATCGCCCACGGCAGGCCGGGAGCCGGCGTCAAGGTGGCCCTGTTTTCAGTCGCGCCGGAAGGAAAAGTGCTATTGAAGATGGATATGACCAATAGCGATGGCCGCTGCAGCACGCCTTTGCTGGAAGGCGAGAGCATGAAAGCGGGTCAATATGAACTGGTGTTTAACGCAGGCGACTATTTCGCCGCCCAGGGAGTAGAACTGCCTTCGCCCCGCTTCATCGATCTGGTCACCCTGGCCTTCGGCATTGCGCATACGGACGAGAACTACCACGTGCCGCTGGTGGTGTCGCCGTGGTCGTATTCGACCTATCGCGGAAGTTAAGCGACGTTACATGACAAAGGCAGCGCGCAGCGCTGCTTTTTTATGCCTGCCTGCTGACAAAACAAAACCGCCAGACGTAAAAAAACCCCAACCGGATCACCGGAAAGGGTTTTTTCGCATAACAAGCCTGACGATAACCTACTTTCACACTGGTTGCAGCACTATCATCGGCGCAAAGTTGTTTCACGGTCCTGTTCGGGATGGGAAGGGGTGGGACCAACTTGCTATG
>NZ_JAPWHZ010000006.1:0-266838 GCF_030587265.1 Janthinobacterium sp. SUN137
TTAATCTCTGTTACTTTGCCGTTTTACCGGCACCATCATTGCTGATGGGTCGCTCACTCAAAAAACTGACAGGCCACTACTTTCGTAGCGCCTATTTCATTATTTCTTGTGAACATTTGATATTTTAAGTATTACAGCAATCCGAAGATCGCTGCTGCACTGACATCAAATGCCCACACTTATCGACTGTTAATTGTTAAAGAACTGTATTCGGCACTGCTTTCGCGCTATCGACAAAGCGTTGTGTTTGTCAGCTGCGAAGAAGGAAGAGTATGAAGCATTTTGCTACGTCCGTCAACTCCTTCTTTTCCTCATCTCACTCGGCATTTGCATGCGTCGTTCAGCGAGGGGGCGAATTATAGCCGTGCCCTGCGCACCCCGCAAGCGCTATTTTGCAGTTGGGTAAATATTGCTGTGTGATATCGTAGCGCCGACCATACCCTGCCTCATCCACATAGATTCCCATGCCTATCCCACACATCAGCCCTACCGCCAATTCCGCCTTGTCCAGCGCACTCGAACATGCCATCAACAGCAAGACCAAACCATTGGGCAGCCTCGGCATGCTGGAAACCCTGGCCCGTCAAATCGGCCTGATCCAGCAAAGTACGCAACTGGCGCTACACCAACCCGCCATCATCGTTTTCGCGGCCGACCATGGCGTCGTCGCCGAGGGCATTTCTGCCTATCCACAAAGCGTGACCTGGCAGATGGTGGAAAACTTCCTGGGCAACGGCGCCGCCATCAATGTCTTTGCCCGCCAGAATGATTGCGCCTTATATATAGTAGACGCGGGCGTGAACCACGATTTCGGCCCGCGCGACGGCTTGCTTGACCATAAACAAGGTCCCGGCACCCGCAACTTTGCCAAAGAGCCCGCCATGAGCCGGGAACAGTGTCTGGCCGCCATGCAGGCGGGGATGGGACTGGTCGCCAGCCTGGACGGCAATGTGCTGGGCTTTGGCGAAATGGGCATCGGCAACACCACGGCCGCGGCAGCACTGACGCACAAGCTGACCGGCACGCCCGTTGCCGATTGCGTCGGCGCCGGCACGGGCCTGTCGAAAGAGGGCGTACGACATAAACAGCAGGTGATCGAAGCGGCCGTCGCCCATCATGCGGCAGTCGATGAGCCGCTCGACGTGCTGGCCACCTTCGGCGGCTTCGAAATCGCCATGATGGCCGGCGCCATGCTGAAAGCGGCCGAACGGCGCATGATTCTGCTGATCGATGGCTTCATCGTCAGCAGCGCCCTGCTGGTGGCGGCGCGCCTGCAGCCAGCCATTCTCGATTACTGCGTGTTTTCGCACTGCTCCGATGAAAACGGCCACCGCCAGCTGCTGGCCAGCCTGGGCGCGCGTCCGCTGCTGCACCTCGATTTGCGCCTCGGTGAAGGCACGGGTTCCGCGCTGGCCTTGCCTCTGCTGCACGCGGCCGTCAACTTCATGCGCGAGATGGCGACCTTCGCCTCGGCCCAGGTCAGCGAAAAGTCCACGCCAGACTAATACTATGGCCAATCCCGTTTCCGCCGCAATCCACCAGTGCCGTCTGTTCTTCATCGCGCTGCAGTTCTTCACGCGCCTGCCCATCCCGCGCTGGGTGGGTTTCGAGCCGGCTTGGCTGCAGCACGCCTCGCGTTACTTCCCCCTGGTGGGTCTGGTGGTGGCAGCCATCAGTGGCGCCGTGTATCTGTTGGCCAGCTGGCTGCTGCCTTCTGCGGTGGCCGTGCTGCTGGCCATCGCCGCCGGCATTTACCTGACGGGCGCCTTCCATGAAGATGGTTTCGCCGACATGTGCGACGGCTTTGGCGGCGGCTTGACGCGCGAGCGTGTACTGGAAATCATGAAGGACTCGCGCATTGGCGCGTATGGCGCCATCGGCATCATCTGCCTGCTGGCCATCAAGTGCACGGCGCTGGCCTCGTTGCCGCCACACATCGTCGTGGCGACACTGTGCATCGCCCATCCTTTGTCCCGCCTGGCCGCCGTCTCGCTGATCCGGTTCATGGACTATGCACGCGACGAAGGCAAGTCCAAGCCCATGGCGCAGGAAATGCGCACGGGTGAATTCATCATCGCCACCGTCTGCGGCCTGCTGCCCGTCATCGTGTGCGGCGCTCTGGGGATATTCGACTGGGCCACGCTGGTCTTTGCCGTCGTGGTGGCGGCAGCTGCCGCTTTCTGGCTGGGCCGCAAATGCCTGCGCCGCCTGCAAGGCTACACGGGTGACTGCCTGGGCGCCGTGCAGCAAGTGGCGGAAGTGGCGGTCTATTTGGCCATCCTCTCCAGCTTTCAGCCTCCACTGCGCTTCTACTGAACAAGCATGCGCCTGATCCTCGTCCGCCACCCCGCGCCGCAGGTGACCAGCGGTACCTGCTATGGCCGCAGCGACGTGGCGGTGGCGCCTCACGAAATGGCCATGGTGCGCGCCAGCTTGCAGGCAACCTTGCCGCCGCATGTACCGCTGTATGCCAGTCCGCTGCGCCGCTGCGCCGGCCTGGCGACGACCTTGGCGCAGGACTTGCCCGCGAGCGCCCTGCGTTTCGACGCGCGGCTGGCGGAGATGGATTTCGGCGCGTGGGAAATGCAGCCCTGGCACGCGATTGCGCGCGCGGAAATCGATGCCTGGGCAGCCGACCTGGCCTGGTACCGCCCCGGCGGGGGCGAGAACGTGCTGGCGATGGCCGCCCGCGTCGACGCGTTTCTAGGCGATCTGTTGCGCGAACAACACGAAACGGTCGTCATCATCTGCCATGCGGGCACCATCCGCCTGCTGTCGGCACTGCAAGCCCGGCTGCCATTGGAGGAAACAGCCCTGCTGGCCACCCATTCTGCCCATAAAATCGCCTACGGTGCGACGGTCGTCGTCGATTTCTGATATTGAATTGTCCAGCCGCCCATGTCAGTCCATGCCTGCTGCACGTATAATGGCGGGGTTTTGGTGCCCGCGTTCATGTCCATGAGCGCAGTTAAACGGGAAACACGATGCCGCGATTGCGGCGAGCGTGTGCTGCCCCCGCAACGGTAAGCAAGTGTCGCCCCTCCCTACGGGAAGCGGCGACAAGCTATCTCTGACAACCACTGTGCTTGCAATCATCGAGCATGGGAAGGTGAGATAGCCGTACTTGCCAGCCCGGATACCGGCCAGGACAGGTGGAAGTGTGCGAACGGGGATGTTCGCGATCCGAATGGCCCATGGCCATCTTCGATCGTCATCTTCAGTTCCCACTTCTGTTCAATCTGGCCTACGGGGACGTCGGCTGGTTGCATATTACTTACTGAAAATTATCATGACCCATGCTGTTTCCCGCCACGCGGCCCTCACGTCGCTCGCGCTAGCCATTGCCGCGCCTGCCGCTTTCGCCCAAGCCACGCCAGACACCTTCGATCCCATCGTCGTTACCGCCAACCGTTACCCGCAGCATCTGAGCGAAGTATTGAGCGATACGCAGACCATCAGCTCGGAAGACATCGCGCGCTCGGGCGCCGGTACGCTGATCGACCTGCTGCAAAAGCAGCGCGGCATTGAAGTCAATCGCTATGGCGGCCCAGGCACTGATTCGAGCGTATTCATCCGCGGTGCGAACAGCAACCAGAATATCGTGCTGGTCGATGGTGTACGTATCGGCTCCGCCACATCTGGCACTGCCAGCTGGAACGCCCTGCCGCTGTCGAGCATCGACCACGTTGAGATCGTCTACGGCCCACTGAGCACCATGTATGGCGCCGATGCCGTCGGCGGCGTGATCCAGATCTTTACCAAGAAAGGCGACGGCGCCACGCGCTTTTCCGCCTTCGCCGGCTACGGCCGCAACAACACCCGCCAGGCGGAAGCCAGCGTTGCCGGCTCTACCGGTGGCAACAACAGTTTCAGCTACGCCCTGACCGCGGGCAAGGAAAAATCGGATGGCTATTCCGCCACCAAACCTGGTAATTTTTCCTATAACGGCGATAAAGACGGCTACGACAAGGAAAGCGTCAGCGGCCAGTTTGGCTACCAGATGGCCAAGGGCCATGAAGTCGGCCTGGTTTTCCTGAACAGCAAACTGGATGCACAATACGATGCGGGCTTGAACTTCGACGCGCGCAACGACAAGAAGCAGGAAAGCATTTCGGTATTCACGAAGAACCAGTTCTTGCCGAACTGGACCAGCGAGCTGCGCTACGCAGAATCGAAGGACAAACTGACCGCGGTATCCGCCGCAGACGCCTCCGGCAGAAGCCAGTTCGACACCAAGCAAACTGACATCAGCTGGCAAAACGATATTCTCATTGGCCGCGATACCCTGCAATTGCTGGGTGAATACCGTGACGAAGATGTCGTGAGCTCGGCCGAAGGCCTGTCCGGCGGACGCAATACAAAGTCGTTCGCGGCATCGTACAATCTGGTGCGCGGCGCCCACCTGGCCAGCATCAGCGGCCGTCGCGACGACAGCTCGGTGTACGGCACGCACAACACGGGCAGCGTCGCCTATGGCTACCGTTTCAGCAATGCCTTGCGCGCCAACGCCAGCTATGGCACCAGCTTCCGCGCACCGACCTTCAACGATCTGTACTACCCTGATTCCGGCATTCCGACGAACAAACCGGAAAAAGGCCGCAATGCTGAAGTAGGCTTGCAATACAACGACGGCCAATCGCAACTGAGCGCAACCTACTACCACAACAAGATTACCGACATGCTTGTCTACGTATGGCCTTGCACGGTGATCGGCTGGAAACCAGGCGAAGGCTGCAGCATGAACGTCGACAAAGCATTGCTCAAAGGCCTGACGCTGGCTGGCGCGCACAAGTTCGGCGCCTTCAACGTCAGTGGCAATCTCGACCTGCAAGATCCACGCAATGAAACGACGGACAAGCAACTGGTGCTCCGCGCGAAAAAACACGCCAACTTCGCTGTCGATTACACGACCGGTCCTTTGACCGCCGGTACGGAATGGCAGTTGTCGGGCAAACGTTTTGCAGATCCTGCCAACAAGACCACCCTCGGTGGCTATGGCTTGCTGAACCTGTACACCACCTACCAGTTCGCACGCGACTGGTCGGTTTTGGCACGTTGGAACAACATCACCAACAAAGACTATGAACTGAGCCGTTTCTATGCGACTCCACGCTCGAACCTCTTCGTTGGCGTACGCTATGGCATGAAATAATCCCGTCGTAATGATGTAAGCTGCGGGCGATGGCATTGCTGTCATCGCCCGCAGATGCAGTTCTGCAGTCCCCGTTTTTAAGGCAGTACATGCACCCATTTTTCCGCAACATGCGCCACCGCGCCACCGTCATCCTCACGGTGCTGATCGTGTGCGCGATTGCCAGCCTGATTTTCTCCGGCATGATCGGCTCGATCGCGATTCCGCTCGCCGACCTGCCTTCCGCCCTGTTCCACGTCGTGCAAGGCAAGACAGATACCCTCGCCGCCACCCTGCTCGACCTGCGCCTGGGCCGCGCGCTTACCGCCTTTGTCACCGGCGCGGCGCTGTCGCTGGCCGGCCTGATGATGCAGGCGCTGCTGCGCAATCCCCTGGCCGATCCTTACGTGCTGGGCATTTCCGCCGGCGCTTCCGTTGGCGCGCTGGCCGCGCTGCTGTTCATGTGCGCGCTGTGGGTGGTCGACGCGGCCGCCTTTGCCGGCGCCGTCGGCGTGTCCATGCTGCTGTACTTTTTTGCGCGCCGCGACCTGCGCGGCGGCACGGCGGCCGAAGGCGGCGCCTCGCTCTTGCTGCTGACGGGCGTGATCCTGGCCTCGGCCTGCATGGCCATCGTCACCCTGATGCTGTCCATCGCCCCGGAAAGCCGCTTGCGCAGCATGGTGTTCTGGATGATCGGCGACCTGTCCGGCGCGCCCGCGCGGCTGATGCCCTGGCTGGTCCTGGCGGGCGCCCTGGTCTTCGCACTGCGCTGCGCGCGCTCGCTGAACGTCATGGCGCTGCACGCGGAAGCGGCCAGCACCCTGGGCGTGCGCGTGGGCGCCCTGCGCAAGGGACTGTTCTTCTGTTCCGGCCTGCTCACGGCCAGCGCCGTCACCAGCGCCGGCAGCGTGGGCTTTGTCGGCCTGATCGTGCCGCACGCGCTGCGCTTTGCCTGCGGCCCCGACCATCGCCTGTTGATACCGGCTGCCGCGCTGGCCGGCGGCACCTTCCTCGTACTGGCCGACACGCTTGCGCGCACCGTGCTGGCACCGTTACAGCTGCCCGTCGGCGTGGTCACGGCCATGATAGGCGCGCCCGTCTTCCTGTACCAGCTGCACCGGTTGCGACGCACATGATACGTACCTACCAACTCGGCCTGAAGGCAGGCACGCGCTCTCTCGTGGAAAACCTCATCTGGCATATCAAGGATGGCGAATGCTGGAGCGTGATCGGCCGCAATGGCGCGGGCAAGAGCACCTTGCTGCGCACCCTGGCCGGCTTGCGCGAACCGGATGCGGGCCACGTGACGATACAGGGCCGCGCCCTGGTCGACTGGCCGCTCGACGAACTGGCGCGCGAACGGGCCTTCCTGGCGCAGGCGCGGCACGATGCGTTCTCGTACCGCGTCATCGAAACCGTGCTGTCGGCGCGCCATCCGTATCACGACAACCATTACTGGGAAGGCAGCGACGACCAGCGCATCGCCCTGGCGGCGCTGGCATCGATGGAAGTGGAGCACCTGGCCGAGCGCGACGTGCGCAGCCTGTCCGGCGGCGAACGCCAGCGCGTGGCAATCGCCGCCATGCTGGCGCAGGATACGCCCTTGTTGCTGCTGGACGAACCGGCCAACGCGCTGGACCTGGCACACCAGGTCAGCGTCATGGGCCTGCTGTCAACACTGTGCCGAGAACAGAACAAAACCGTGGTGATGGTGGGGCATGACCTGAACCTGGCGCACAGCGTCTCGACCCATGCGCTACTGCTGATGGGCGACGGCGGCTGGCTGGCCGGTCCGGTGGCCGAGGTAATGCGGGCATCCATCCTGGGCGACTACCTGGGCCACCCGATCGAGATCATCGATCACGGCAAACGCAAGATATTCATACCGAAAGAGAACTGACATGAGCGACAAGAAGACAATCGATGCGGACACCGCGGCGATCAACGAACGCCACCGAGTGCGCATGGAGCGCAAGAAGGCCATCATCGATGCAGCCATCGCCAAGGCGGACAAGGAAATCGGCATCATCATCGTCAACACGGGCAATGGCAAGGGCAAGAGTTCGAGCGGCTTCGGCATGGCCATCCGCGCCATGGGCCACGGCATGAAAGTGGGCGTGGTGCAGTTCATCAAGGGCGCCATGTCGACGGGAGAAGAAAAATTCCTGCGCCGCTTCCCCGATGAAATCAGTTTTCATGCGATGGGCGAAGGCTATACCTGGGAAACGCAAAACCGCGAGCGTGACATCGAAAAGGCCGAACTGGCGTGGGAACAGGCGAAGACCTTCCTGACCGACCCCAGCTACGGCCTGGTGCTGTTCGACGAGCTCAATATCGCCCTCAAATACAACTACCTCGACGTGCATAAAGTCATCGCCGACCTGCTGGAACGCCCGGCCATGCAACACGTGGTCATCACGGGCCGCGGCGCGCCGGACGAACTGATCGCCATCGCCGACACCGTCACGGAAATGGCCGTTGTCAAGCATGCCTATGCGGCCGGCATCGGCGCGCAAATCGGCACCGAGTGGTAGCAGCGCCATGACGCGCACCCTGGTCTTCGGCGGCGCCCGTTCCGGCAAGAGCGCCCATGCGGAAACGCTGGCCCGCGAGTCCGGCAAGGAAGTGATCTACATCGCCACCGCGCAGGCGGGCGATGTAGAAATGGCCACGCGCGTCAGGCACCACCGATCGCAACGCCCGGCCGAGTGGGTAACCCTGGAAGAACCGCTGCGCCTGGGCGACGCCATCCTGCGGGAAGCACTGCCAGGCCGCCTGCTGCTGGTCGACTGCCTGACCCTGTGGCTGACCAACCTGATGTTTTCCAGCGGCGAGACCTATCCGGACGTAGGCGACATCGCCCTGCCCGAGCTGTTCCACAGCGAGCGCGCGCACCTGCTGTACGCGCTGGCCGAAGTCGAAGACACCGGCTGCGACCTCGTTCTCGTGTCGAACGAAGTGGGCATGGGCATCGTGCCCTACGGCGCCATCTCGCGCTGCTTCACCGATGAAGCGGGCCGTTTGAACCAGGCCGTGGCGGCCGTGTGCGACAAGGCCGTGTTTGTCGCCGCCGGCCTGCCGCTGTACCTGAAAGGCGGGCCATGCTAAGCGGCTTGTCGCTGCCCATGCTGGCCGCCTTGATGACGGCCGGCGTGCTGCTCGATATGCTGCTGGGCGAGACGCGCCGCTGGCATCCGCTGGTCGGTTTTGGTCGCCTCTCCAGTGCGCTCGAGCGCCTGCTGAACCGGGGCCGCGGACGTTTTCTGCGCGGCGTGCTGGCGTGGTCGCTGGCCGTGCTCCCCATCAGCTATGCCGCCTACTGGCTGTGCGGCCTGGCGGGTGCCGCCCTCCACGTTTTCCTGTTATATCTATGTCTGGGCCTGCGCAGCCTGCGCGACCACAATCAGCCCATCGCCGACGCCCTGGCCATCAATGACCTGGACAACGCGCGCCTGCTGACGGCGCGCATCGTCAGCCGCGACACGGCCAATGCCGACGCGGCCGGTCTGGCCAAGGCCAGCACGGAATCCCTGCTGGAAAACGGCAACGATGCCGTCTTCGGCACCCTGTTCTGGTTTGCCGTGGCGGGCGGCCCCGGCGCCGTGCTCTTCAGGCTGGCCAATACCCTCGACGCCATGTGGGGCTACCGCAATGCACGCTACGACTGGTTCGGCTGCTGCGCCGCGCGCATCGACGACCTGTTGAATTATCTGCCGGCGCGCCTGACGGCCCTGTCGTACGTCTTGCTGGGCAAGAGCATGGCCGACAAACAACGGGCCTGGCAGTGCTGGCGCAGCCAGGCGCCCCACTGGGGCAGCCCGAACGCTGGCCCCGTGATGGCCAGCGGCGCCGGCGCCCTGGGCCTGGCCCTCGGCGGCGACGCCATCTACGACGGCGAACTGGAACACCGCCCGCCTTTGGGCAGTGGCCGTCCCGCCGAAGCGCGCGACATCGACCGCGCCTGGCGCCTGGTGGCTGAAACGGCCGTGCTGTGGCTGATCTGGGTGGCGCTGCTGGCAGGCCTGTTCTACCTGAAGGGAAAATACCTTGCTTGAACATGGCGGCAACCTGCGCGACGCCGCGCGCGAATACGGCAGGCCACTGGAAGACTGGATCGACCTGTCGACCGGCATCAACCCGCACTGGTATGCAGCGCCAGCACCGAACGCCAATGCCTGGCACCGGCTGCCGGAAGCCGATCCCGCGCTGGCCGCTGCCGCCTGCGCGTATTACGGCGCGCCAGCCATGCTGCCCGTGGCCGGCACGCAAGCCGCCATCCAGGCCCTGCCCCGGCTGCGCGCGCCGTCGCGCGTGGTGGTGGCCGCGCCGTCGTATGCTGAACATGCGCACCACTGGGGCCAGCACGGCCATCAATTACGCCAAGTGCCGTATGCGCGGCTGGCCGATGCCGTCGACCATTGCGACGTGCTGGTCGTCTGCAATCCCAACAATCCCACGGGCGAGCGCATCGCGCCCGAGCTGCTGCTGGAGTGGGCGGACAAACTGACCGCGCGCGGCGGCTGGCTGGTGGTCGATGAAGCGTTTGGCGATACGGAATCGTGCGCCAGCCTGGGCTCCCACTCTGCCCGGCCGGGACTCATCGTGCTGCGCTCCGTCGGCAAATTCTTTGGTCTGGCGGGACTGCGCCTGGGCTTTGTCGCCGCCCATTCAGCCTTGCTTGCGCAGCTGACCGACCTGCTGGGGCCATGGGCCGTCAGCGGCCCGGCGCAGCACGTGGCGCTGGCCGCCCTCGCCGACACGCATTGGCAGGTAGCGATGCGCGAGCGCCTGCGCGGCGAAGGCAAGCGCCTGCGCCAGCTATTGGCAGCGCACGGCATCGCCAGCAGCGGCACGGCGCTGTTCCAGTGGTGGCCGGAAGAGCGCGCCGAAGCGTTCTGGCGCCACATGGCGGAATCGGGCATCTGGGTGCGCCTGTTCCGCCACGCCGCCCACGGCATCCGCCTGGGCCTGCCCCCCGACGAACATTCCTGGCTGCGCCTGCAGCAGGCCCTCACCACATGGAAACACATATGAACCACTTGAAAACAGCACTGCTACTGGCCGGACTGGTCTCGCTGCAGGCGCAGGCCGCCATCACCGTGCGCGACGACGACGGCAATACCGTCACCGTGGAAAAACCGGCGCAGCGCATCCTGGCGCTGGCGCCGCATGTGACGGAACTGCTGTTCGCGGCCGGTGGCGGCGACAGGATCGCCGGTGTCGTCAGCTACAGCGACTACCCGGAAGCGGCAAAGAAGATCACGCAAGTGGGCGACAACCGCCAGTACGACATGGAGCGCATCATCGCCCTGAAGCCGGACCTGATCGTCGTGTGGATGCATGGCAGCGCCGAGCGCCAGATCGCCATGCTGCGCCAGCTGAAGGTGCCCATCTATCACAGCGAACCGCGCAAGCTGACCGACATCCCCGACAGCATGGAGCGCCTGGGTCAGCTGATGGGAACGGAAAAAACCGCCAAACCGGCGGCGGCCCAGCTGCGCGCCAAACTGGCCAGCCTGACGGCGCAATATGCGCAGCGCCCGCCCGTGCGCGTGTTTTACCAGGTGTGGGACAAACCTTTATATACCTTGAGCGGCGCGAGCATCATCAGCGACTCCATGCGCGTATGTGGCGCGCAGAATATCTTTGCCGCGATGAAGGTGGTGGCACCCGTCGTCACGCCGGAAGGCGTGCTGCAGGAAGACCCTGAAGTCATCTTCGGCACCAGCGAAAAAAGCGATCCGCGCAGCGAAGGTGGCCTGGCGATGTGGCGCGCCTTCCCGTCGATGACGGCCGTGCGCAAGAATAACCTGTTCCGACTGAATGGCGACCTGCTGAACCGCGCCGGTCCGCGCATGATCGAGGGTACGGCCGCCATGTGCGAACAACTGGAAGTGGCCCGCCAGCGCCGCAACACGCCCGCGGCCAAGGCCGCGCCATGAGTCACGCAGCGAGTCACTACCAGCGCATCGCCTGCCTGTCGACGGAAGCCGTGGAAACGCTGTATGCGCTGGGCGCCGAAGACGTCATCGCGGGCATTTCCGGCTTTACCGTGCGCCCTCCCCGCGCGCGCGAGGAAAAGACCAAGATCAGCGGCTTTTCCTCTTCCAGCCTGGAGCGCATCCTGGCCGTCCAGCCCGATCTCGTGATCGGTTTTTGCGACATGCAGGCCGATATCTGCCGCGACCTGGTGAAAGCCGGTATCGAAGTGCACCAGTTCAACCAGCGCACGGTGGAAGGCATCCTGCGCATGATCGGCGTGCTGGCCGCACTGGTGCAGCGCGAGGAAGCGGGACGTGAACTGATCGCCAGCCTGCGCGTCGACATCGCCGCCGCCCGGGCCCGCGCCGCAGCCTGGACGCGCAAGCCCGTGATTTACTTTGAAGAGTGGAACGATCCGCTGATGAGCGGCATCGGCTGGGCGGCGGAATTGATCGACATCGCCGGCGGCACGGACGCCTTCCCGGAATTGTCCGCGCAGCCGGGCGCGAAAGAGCGCATCATCGCCGATCCGCAAGATGTGGTGCGGCGCGCGCCCGACATCATCATCGCCACCTGGTGCGGCAAGAAGTTCCAGCCGGCGCAGCTGACGGCACGTCCGGGCTGGGATGCGATTCCCGCCGTACGCAATGACATGCTGTTCGAGATCAAGTCGCCCGACATTCTTTCGCCCGGTCCAGCCGCCATCACGCAAGGCTTGTGCCAGATCAGCGACATCATCGCGCAGTGGCAGGAGAATCAGAAAGAGCGGCAGGCATGAAGACACCCTTCCCCGCCCTGATGGTGCAAGGCACGACGTCGGACGCGGGCAAGAGCACCGTCGTCGCAGCCCTGTGCCGCCTCTTGAAACGCCGTGGCGTGACGGTAGCGCCGTTCAAGCCGCAAAACATGGCCTTG
Organism: Janthinobacterium sp. SUN137; assembly: GCF_030587265.1. Taxonomy (NCBI): domain Bacteria; kingdom Pseudomonadati; phylum Pseudomonadota; class Betaproteobacteria; order Burkholderiales; family Oxalobacteraceae; genus Janthinobacterium; species Janthinobacterium sp. SUN137. The sequence goes on from NZ_JAPWHZ010000006.1 coordinate 12,029, forward strand.
AATAGCGCGGTGACGAGCGACGGCGGCGAGATCGGCCGCGCGCAAGCCCTGCAGGCGCTGGCCTGCGGCATCGCGCCCCACACGGACATGAATCCGGTGCTGCTGAAACCATCGTCGAACACGGGTGCGCAAGTGATCATCCACGGCAAGGTGCGCGCCGAGATGGATGCGCGCGACTACCAGCAATATAAAACCATCGCCATGGGCGCCGTGCTGGAATCGTACGCGCGCTTGCGCCAGCAGTACGACGCCGTCGTCGTCGAAGGCGCGGGCAGCCCCGCCGAAGTCAATTTGCGCGCGCGCGACATCGCCAACATGGGCTTTGCCGAAGCCGTCGACTGTCCCGTGATCCTGGTGGCCGACATTGACCGTGGCGGTGTCTTCGCCCACATCATCGGCACCCTGGCCTGTTTGTCCGACAGCGAACGGACGCGCATCCTTGGCTTCGTCATCAACCGCTTCCGCGGCGATATCTCGCTGCTACAACCCGGCATCGAGTGGCTGGAACAGCAGACGGGCAAACCCGTGCTGGCCGTGCTGCCCTACCTGCAAGGCCTGTTCCTCGACGCGGAGGACGCCGTCGAAGCGATGCAGGCCGAACGCGGCGCCTTCAAGGTGGTGGTGCCGCAACTGCCGCGCATCAGCAACCACACGGATGTCGACGCGCTGCGCGCCCATCCCGATATCGACCTGCAATTCATCAAACAGGGGCAGCCGATTCCAGCGGCCGACCTGGTGATCCTCCCCGGCAGCAAGAACACGCGCGGCGATCTGGCGTGGCTGCAGCAGCAAGGCTGGCCCGCCTACCTGGCGAAACACCTGCGCTACGGCGGCAAGGTGCTCGGCATTTGCGGCGGCTTCCAGATGCTGGGGCAGTCCGTACGCGATCCGCTGGGCGTGGAAGGCGCGGCGGGAGAGTCAAAGGCGCTGGGATTGCTCGACATGGCGACGGAGCTGACGCGCGACAAGCGGCTGGAACAGGTGCGCGGCCACTGCGCGTTTGCCGGCGCGGCCGATGCGCCCGTGGCAGGCTATGAAATCCACATGGGTATCTCGCATGGCGCCGCGCTGGCGCAGCCGGCCTTCCTCATCGACGGCCGTCCGGAAGGGGCGGTATCGGGCGACGGACAAATCCTCGGCAGCTATTTGCACGGCATGTTCGACACGCCCGCCGCGTGTGCGGCGCTGCTGCGCTGGGCGGGGCTGGACTCCGGCCACACGGTGGATACCGCCGCCCTGCGCGAGGCCAGCCTGGAGCGCATCGCCGATGCGGCCATCCCGCTGCTGGCGGCCCTGGACCACCTCAAACGCTAGCCGTCATTTTTTCAGGCACATGCCCATGTACGAGCGGTCGGTCGAAAATTCGACGGCCATGCTCGATGACACGGGCATGAACATCGAATAGTCGGCCGGCACGTCGGCGGGGTCCTTGAACACGGCGATGCCATCGACATCGACGGCTTGCGCACCCAGGCCCAGCTTGTTCAGGGTCACGTTTTCCGCGTGCACCTTGCCCGTGCCGTTATTGGTGATGGTCGCCACATTGCTGGCGATGTCGATCTTGCCCGTCGTGCCACCCTGCGCCGCACAGGCGTAGCTGCCATTGATTTCCGTGCCGATTTTCTGCTGTCTGGCCGCCACGATGGTGCCCACGCGCAGGACGTTTTCCTGGTTGCGGCTGTAGCGGTCGATGAACAGCGCCAGCCCCCGATCCCCCGCATGCACGTGCACGATGCCGAAGTCCTGGCTGCCCTGGCGTGCGACGAGCAAGCCGTTCTTCGCATCCTTGACCAGGGTCAGGCTGGCGTTTTCCGCGTCCAGCAGCAGCGATACTGGCGAGCACACGCCTTGCGCATTGAATACGCCGCCATTGCACAGTTGGGCCGCGCCGTCGGCAGCGATCCTGAGACTGCCTTTCGGATTGAAACGGTCACCGCCGTTCGAGGCATTGCGCATGCCGCCCAGGAAGATATAGTTGCCGGCCAGCCTGGCCACGTCACCCACCGCATAGCCGGTGCCGCTGACGGTCGAGATCATGTTGCCCAATTTGATATTGCCAGACAGAAGACGCGTGCGCGCATCGACGGTGACGCTGAAATCCGTTGCCGTGTAGGTGGTGAGATTGCCGGTGGTGGACGCGGTAAACGTGCCGCTGCGGTCGCTCAAGCCGAACTGCGTCGACAGCACGCGGATAGTGTAGGTTTTCTTGACGCTGTCGAACGTGATGCGCCAGGTGTCGCCGATATCGGCAACCACGTCGTACACGCTTTCATCGGCGCTGGCGCCGGCAATGACGCTCAAGCCGGCCTCCCTGGCCACGGCAACTGACGCCACCGTCACGCTGTCGGCGGGAACGACGGGAGGCGTCACGACGGCCGGCGGTGTCACCGGCGTCGCTGGCGTGCCGCCATTGCTGCCGCCACCGCATGCGGACAGGGCCGCGCCCAGGACAAGGAAGGTAAGTGCATTTTTCATGTGGAGTGACTTTCGGGAAAAAGGGGCCGGAGCTGCCAGAAAACACATGCTAGCCTTGCCAGCAATCTATTGCTATAGAACAAATGTTCCATGGACTACGCCCCCGGCACGTTGCCAAAAGGGAAGGCGCGGGCGGCACGCCTGCGTCATTTATGTGACAATTCATCGTACTGTCGGCTCCGTTTCTCCTCTTCAGGCTCGCATCCATGACCAGTTCCCCGATTAAAAGCTACCTTCCCTGGGTGGTCGCCACCGCCCTGTTCATGGAGCAACTCGACTCCACCATCGTCAACACCGCCATCCCCGCCATGGCCGCCAGCCTGAATGTGACGCCGCTGAGCCTGAAGGCCGTCGTCACCAGCTACATCCTGAGCCTGGCCGTGTGCATTCCCATCAGCGGCTGGATGGCCGACCGCTTCGGCACGCGGCGCGTGTTTTCCGCCGCCGTCGCCATCTTTACCCTCGCCTCCATCCTGTGCGGCCTGTCCGTGAATGCGCCCATGCTGGTGGCCGCGCGCCTGCTGCAAGGAGTGGGCGCGGCCATGATGATGCCGGTGGGCAGGCTCACCATCATCCGCACCTTTCCCAAGTCGCAACTGCTGGCGGCCATGAATTTCGTCATCATCCCCGCGTTGATCGGTCCCCTGCTGGGGCCCACGGTGGGCGGGCTGATCGTGCACTGGCTGTCGTGGCGCGAGATTTTCTTCGTCAACGTGCCCGTCGGCCTGGTGGCGCTGTATCTGGCGCACCGCTACATGCCTGATTACTATGGCGACAAGCCCCGTCCGCTGGACCTGATCGGCCTGGTGTTGTTCGGCACGGGCATCGCGCTGCTGTCATGGCTGCTGGAAATTTTTGGCGAACACCGCATCGACGGCACCTCGTTTGCCGTGCTGCTGTTCATCTCCATCAGCCTGCTGGCCGCGTATGTCTGGCATTCGAGCGAAGTGCTGCATCCGCTGCTGCGCCTGACCCTGTTCAAGATCCGCACCTTCCGCGTTTCCGTGGTAGGCGGCTTCGTCACGCGCCTGGGCGTGGGCGGCCTGCCCTTCCTGCTGCCGCTGCTGTACCAACTGGGCCTGGGCTTGCCCGCCTGGCAATCGGGCTTGCTGATGATGCCGTCGGCCGCTGCCGCCATGGGCATGAAATTCATTTCCGCGCGCGTGCTGGCCCGCTTCGGCTACCGCCAGGTACTGATCGTCAACACCGTGCTGATCGGCGTGACCATCGCCATGTTTTCGCAGGTGAGCGCGGGCACGTCCCTGTACGTCATCGTGGCCATCAGCCTGTGCATGGGCTTTTTCAATTCGCTGCAGTTTTCCAGCATGAATACCATCGCGTATGCCGACGTCGACAAGAACGATTCGAGCATGGCCAGCACGATCGCCAGCTCGATGCAGCAACTGTCGATGAGTTTTGGCCTCGCCTTCGGTTCGCTGATCACGGGCTGGTACCTGGGCGACATGCCGCAGTCGGACCGCGCCATGCTCAGCACGGCCCTGCATCACGCCTTCCTCACCCTGGCGGCTCTGACGGTGCTGTCCTCGCTGACCTTCTGGACCTTGCGCCGCGACGATGGCGAAAGCATCAGCAAGGGCACGGACAGCGACGAGGAGGATGCGGCCGACGTCAAGGCCCAGGCCGTTGTGCAGACGGAAGTGCAAACTACAAAAGGCTGAGCCACATCAAGCTTGCCGCCAGCGCCGCTGGTACTTTTGCCTGACGCTGCTATCGTGATGGCAGGAGGTGCACATGGCGGCCGAGCGGCGCTTTGCGTGGAAGGGCACGGACCGCCATGGCAAGCCGGTCGATGGTGTCTTGCGCGCCGCCGACGCCTGCGCTGCCAAGGCCACATTGAGAAGCCAGGGCATCCTGGCCACCCGGGTGCAGGCCGCGCGCAGCGCACCGGGCAAGGCCATCACGCGCAAGGATATCGCGCTGTTTACGCGCCAGCTGTCGACCATGATGGCGGCTGGCGTGCCGCTGCTGCACGCCTTCGACATCGCCGGCAAGGGCCATGCCAAGCCCGCGATCACGGCGCTGATGCGCGACTTGCGCCACGACATCGAAGCGGGCAGCAGCCTGCAGCAGGCTTTCCGCCAGTTCCCGCTGCTGTTTGACGAACTGTATTGCAACCTGCTGGCGGCAGGCGAACAGGCCGGCATCGTGCAAGACTTGCTGGCGCGCCTGGCCACGCACCAGGAAAAGGCCATCGCCCTGCGGCGGAAGGTGCGCGGCGCGCTGATGTATCCGCTGGCCATCGTGCTCGTCGCCTTCGTCGTCACGGCCATCATCATGAGCGTGGTCGTGCCAGCTTTCCGCCAGGTCTTCGACAGCTTCGGCGCGCCCTTGCCGCTGCCCACCCTGCTCGTCATGGGCGTATCCGCGTTTGTTGTCCGCTACTGGCTGGCCTTGCTGGCGGTGCTCGTGCTGGCTTGCGTGCTGCTGCACCTGGCCTGGCGCCGCTCTCCCGCGTGGCGGCGCAACATCCAACTGCAGGCCTTGCGCCTGCCTGTGTTCGGTCCCCTCTTGCGCAAGGCGGCGATCGCCCGCTGGACGCGCACCTTGGCCGCCATGTTCGCCGCCGGCGTACCGCTGCTCGACTCGCTCGGCCTGGTGGGCGCCGCCGCCGGCCACGCGCTGTACCAGGAAGCGACGACGCGCATCGAACGCGAAATCCGCGCCGGCGGCAGCCTGGCCCTGGCCATGGAACACAGCGGCGTGTTCCCTCCCTTGCTGACGCAACTGACCCTGATCGGCGAGGAGTCCGGCGCGCTCGACGCCATGCTGTCGCGCGCGGCCGACATCATCGAGGCCGATATCGACGCCACCGTGGCCACCCTTTCCACGCTGCTGGAACCGGCGCTGATGGTGGTGCTTGGCGTACTCGTCGGTTCCCTCGTGATCGCCCTGTATTTGCCGATTTTCAAGCTGGGAGCCGTGATTTGACCATTCACCCGCCTAAAACGTCCCCATGTGCCGGCGGATGTTTTACACTGCGGCAGTGCCAGGCAATGTTTGCACGGCAACATTCATCACCTCAGACAAGTTCACCATGCTGCAAGATACCCTGCTGTTCGCCGCGCCCGGCAATCTGCCCGTCGCCCTCGTTGCCGCCCTGTTCGGCCTGATCGTCGGCAGCTTCCTGAATGTGGTGATCCACCGCGTGCCGAAAATGATGCAGCGCGAATCCGATAATTATGTGGCGGAAGAAAGCGGCTTGCCCTTGCCGCACACGGACCGCTACAACCTGATGCTGCCGCATTCGAACTGCACCGCTTGCGGCCACCGCATCACGGCCATGGAAAACATTCCCGTCATCAGCTACCTGCTGCTGCGCGGCAAATGCAGCGCCTGCAAGGCGCCCATCTCCGTGCGCTATCCGCTGGTCGAGCTGCTGACGGGCGCGCTGTCGGCCCTCCTGGTCTGGCACTTCGGCAGCGGCTGGACGGGCCTGGCCACGCTCGTGTTTGCCTGGCTGCTGATCGCCATGACCTTCATCGACGCCGATACGCAAATGCTGCCCGACGACCTCACCTTCCCCCTGCTGTGGGCCGGCTTGCTGATCAATATCAATGGCACTTTCGTGCCCCTGCAGGACGCCGTCATCGGCGCGGCCGCCGGCTATCTGGCCCTGTGGGCCGTGTACTGGGCCTTCAAGCTGGCGACAGGCAAGGAGGGAATGGGCTATGGTGACTTCAAATTGCTGGCGGCGCTCGGTGCGTGGCTGGGCTGGACCATGCTGCCGACGATCATCCTGTTGTCGTCGCTGGTGGGCGCCGTGGTCGGCATCGGCCTGATCGTGTTTGCCAAGCGGGGGCGCGACAAACCGATTCCGTTCGGTCCCTACCTGGCGGCGGCAGGCCTGATCGCGCTGCTGTACGGCACGCCCCTGTCGCGCCTCACACTGGGCCTGACCAGCTGACCCGCGCAACACTGCCCCTATGGAAAAACACATGCAACTTCATAACGCACCGTATTTCAGCGTGGGTCTCACCGGCGGCATCGGTTGCGGCAAGAGCACCGTGGCCGACCAGTTCGCCGCGCTGGGCGCCTCCATCGTCGACACAGACCAGATCGCGCACAGCCTGACGGCGCCCAATGGCGCGGCCATGCCGGCCCTGGTGGCGGAATTCGGCCCCGACTACGCCGATGCGCGCGGCGCCCTCGACCGCGCAAAAATGCGCAACCTCGTATTCGCCGACGCCGCCGCCAAGGCAAAACTGGAAGCCATCCTGCACCCGCGCATCCGCCAGGCGACCCTGGCGGCCGCCGCCGAAGCGACGGGCAGCTACGTGATCTTTGCCGTCCCCCTGCTCGTCGAGTCCGGCGGATGGGTAGAACGCGTCAACCGGGTGCTCGTCATCGATTGCCTGGAAAGCCTGCAAGTGTCGCGCGTGATGGCGCGCAATGGCTTATCGGAAGAACAAGTCAAAGCCATCATGGCGACGCAGGCCACGCGCGCCATGCGCCTGGCGGCGGCGGACGATGTGATCGACAATAATGGCGATTTGGCCGCCCTGGCGCCGCAGATTGCCCAGTTGCACGATTTATATCTGGCATTTTCAAAAAGAATGGCCTGAATCGGGCCGCAACGTTTGTAATTTGTCGACGCTTGGTTCAAAATCACGGGATTGTTTGCAGGTCCTTACTTAAGGGAATTATTTTGATTGTCTACGAATACCCTTTCAACGAACGCATACGTACCTTGTTGCGGCTGGAAGACCTGTACGACAAATTCAAGTTCTTCATCCAGCAAGAGCATGCAATGCAGCACCATGTTGCCTTGGCAACTATTTTCGATATGCTCGAAGTGGCTGGCCGCGCCGACCTGAAGTCCGACCTGCTGCAGGAACTCGAGCGCCAGCGCCAAAGCCTGCTCGGATACCGTAGCAATCCAAATGTGGAACCGGAAACGCTCGATGCCATCCTTGGCGAACTCGACAGTGTCAGCGGCGCCCTGGTGGCGGCGCAAGGCAAGACGGGCCAGAATATCCGTGACAATGAATGGCTGATGAGCATCCGCGGCCGCACCATCATCCCCGGCGGCGCCTGCGAATTCGACTTGCCGTCCTACTTTGCCTGGCAAAAACGCAGCTCGGAACAGCGCCTGACCGATATCCACGCCTGGTTCGCCCCGCTCGCACCGCTGTTCGACGCGCTGGCCCTGGTTTTGCGCCTGCTGCGCGATTCCGGCGGACCCGTTAAACTGATCGCCAATGGCGGCAGCTACCAGCAAATGCTGCAAGGCAAGGTATACCAGATGCTGCGCCTGAGCCTGGATGAAAGCAGCGGCGCCATCCCGGAAATTTCTGCCAATAAATATATGCTGTGGGTGCGCTTCACTACCCAGGGCGGCGACTTGAAGCCCAAGCCGCTGGAAGAAGATGTCCCATTCGAGCTCACGCTCTGTAATTTTTAACTGTTACTTATTTGCCCCATCATGACCGTCGTTAATTGCCCTACCTGTGCCGCCAAAGTCGAATGGACTGAAGCCAACAAATTCCGCCCCTTCTGCTCGGAACGCTGCAAGCAGATCGACCTGGGCGCCTGGGCCGAAGAGAAATACACGATCCCCGCCGCCGACCCGTTCGAAGATCCGCTGGCGGACGAAGACAACAAGCCGCAATAATTCTCAGCGAAACGGATTTTCCAGGCGCAGCCCCTGCGCCGCGAAACTGTCGAGCCTGCCACTGACCACCGTCAAACCATAGGCGATACCCATCGCCGCGATCTGCCCATCGACGCCATGCGCATGGCCCCGCTCACACAGGCGGGCGCATACGAGGGCGCAATCGAGGTCGAATTCCAGCAGCCGCGGCGCATAGTCCGCCAGCACGGCTTCCAGCCAGCCTTCCAGCGCCAGTGCTTCCAGCGCCGCTTCGCGCCGCCAGCTGCGCTGTATGCCTGCGCGCAATTGCGCGATCACCTGTACCGGCACATAGCGCATTTCCGGCGCCACCCGTTCAAAAAAAGTGCGCACACCCTCCGGCGCAGCGCTGCCCTTGCGCGCCGCAACGATCACATCCGTGTCGACCAGGTAGGCGGACATCGCACGTCAGGAACGGCGCTCGAAATCCGCATCGTGCCCCACGTCGGGCATGCCGCGCAGAATATCGTCGAGCGGACGCTTCGGCAGCGGCCGCAAGGCGCTACGCAGAATGTCGCGGTGCTCGTCTTCGATGCTGCGACCATGCGCGCGCGCACGCTTGTGCAGGGCGGCAATCAGCAATTCATCGGTATCGGTAAAGGTCAGTGTCAACGGCATGCGCAACTCCCAATGCTAGATGAAAGCACTGTAGCGCAAAGCGCGCGCGATACAAGGACAGTAACAGGAAAGCTTGCGCCAGCACGCAGCATGGTGCTGCCCGCTGGCACAAGTGTCAATCAGGCAAGCGCCAGCGATTCCCGGCGTACCTCGTCGAGCCATTCCAGCAAGGGAATGGTAGCCGGCAGCAAGGGTTCCACGCCGACCGTGCCCTGCCAGGCGAACGCCTGCCCTTCCAGGCTTTGCGGCTCGCCCCGCCACTCTCGGCTGATATAGAAATGCAGGCGCACATGGGCGTGCGGATACACATATTCGACGCCGCACCAGGCCTCGGCACTGTCGATATACAGCCCCAGTTCCTCGACAAACTCGCGCTTCAATGCGTCAAAAATGGCTTCGCCCGGTTCGACTTTGCCACCAGGAAACTCCCAATAGCCGTCATACGGCTTGCCGGCCGGGCGCTGGCCCAGCAACACGTCGCCATTCGGCTTCATCAGGATGCCGACGGCGACATCCACCGGTGTGACTTTCACTTCGCTCATTGCGGCAACTTTCCCGCAGGTAGTTTCCCAGCATAGTCGCGCGCGAATTGCCACGCTACCCGGCCAGAACGGGAACCGCGCTGCAAGGCCCAGCGCAGGGCGTCGCCGCGCGCCTGCGCGATCTGTTCCGGCGTGCAGCCGAACGAAGCGAGCCAGTGCGCTGCGATATCGAGGTAGTCATCCTGCTTGAACGGGTAGAACGACAGCCACAGGCCGAAGCGCTCGGACAGCGAGATTTTCTCTTCCACCGTCTCGCCCGGATGCAAATCGCCGTCGTCATCCGTCTTGTAGCTGCTGTTGTCCGACATGCGTTCCGGCATCAGGTGACGGCGGTTCGACGTGGCGTAGATCAGCACATTGTCCGATTGCGCGGCGATGCTGCCGTCGAGCGCCACTTTCAGCGCCTTGTAGCCGCTCTCGCCCTCTTCGAACGACAGGTCGTCGCAAAAGATGATGAAGCGCTCGGGGCGCGCCGCCACCAGGTCGACGATGTCGGGCAAGTCGGCAAGATCCGCCTTGTCCACTTCGATCAGGCGCAGGCCTTGGTCGGCGAACTGGTTCAGACATGCCTTGATCAGCGACGACTTGCCCGTGCCGCGCGCGCCCGTCAGCAACACGTTGTTGGCGGGACGTCCGCTGACGAACTGGCGCGTATTTTGCTCGATCTGCGCCTTTTGCGTGCCGATATTGTGCAAATCGTCCAAGGCGATGGACGACACGTGGGCCACGGCCTGCAGATGGCTGGCCGCGCCCTGGCGCCGGCGCCAGCGGAAGGCAAAGCTGTTCCAGTCGGTCGCCGGCAAGGCCGGCGGCAAGATCGACTCGAGGCGCGCCAGTACCCGTTCGGCGCGGATCAGGAATTGATCGAGGCCGGTCATGAGCGGTAGTCGGCGTTGATCGACACGTAGTCATGCGACAAATCGCACGTCCACAGGGTAGCCGTGGCATCGCCGCGCGCCAGTTTCACGCGGATGGTGATTTCGCTTTGCTGCATCACGCGCTGGCCATCCTGTTCCTGGTAGTCCGGGTTGCGGCCGCCGTTCTTGGCCACCCACACGTCGTCCAGATACAGGTTCAATTGACCCACATCAAGGTCGTCCACGCCCGCGTAGCCGATGGCGGCCAGGATGCGGCCCAGGTTCGGGTCGGAGGCAAAGAATGCCGTTTTCACCAACGGCGAATGGGCGATGGAATAGGCGATCTTGCGGCACTCTTCCACGTTGCGGCCGTCTTCCACGATCACGGTCATGAACTTGGTGGCGCCTTCGCCGTCGCGCACGATGGCTTGCGCCAGGAAAGTCGACAGTTCGGTCACGGCGGCTGCCAGTGCCGCGTAGTGCGGCGAATCGATGGAATCGATGACCAGGCTGCCGGCGCCCGTCGCTACCAGCATGAACGAGTCATTGGTGGACGTGTCGCCGTCGATGGTGATGCAGTTGAACGATTTGTCGGCCGCCTGTTTCACCAGCTGGTCCAGCACCGGTTGCGCCACGGTGGCGTCAAACGCGAGGAAACCCAGCATGGTGGCCATGTTCGGCTTGATCATGCCGGCGCCCTTGCTGATGCCCGTCAGGGTGACCGCGTGATCGCCGATGGTGACGGTGCGCGAGCCGGCTTTCGGCTGCGTGTCGGTGGTCATGATGGCTTCGGCGGCCGAGAACCAGTTGTCCGGCGTCAGTGCGGCCACAGCTTGCGGCAAGCCGGCGACCAGGCGCTGCACGGGCAAGGGTTCGAGGATCACGCCGGTGGAAAACGGCAGGATTTGCTGCGGCGTGCAGCCAAGCAGCTCGGCCAGCGCGGCGCAGCTGGCCTGCGCGTCGGCCAGGCCCGATTCGCCCGTGCCCGCATTCGCGTTGCCCGTATTGACCAGCAGCGCGCGGATCGGCGCGGCGCCGGCCGTCACGGCGGCCAGGTTGGCCTTCGAAATTTGCACGGGCGCGGCGCAGAAGCGGTTCAAGGTGAACACGCCGGCCACGGTGGCCGTCGGCGCCAGTTTCAATACCAGCAAATCCTTGCGGTTGGGTTTCTTGATGCCGGCTTCGGCAACACCGATTTCAATGCCGGCGACGGCTTTCAAGTCGGCGGCGACGGGCTTGGGGGAATTGACGGCCATGGTGATTTCTTCTGCGAGGGAAAAGGGAAGCGCTATTGTAGCGCCTTCGCGGCGCCGGTGAACATGCGGCAAGGGAATAGTCGCGCCGGCCAGGGCAGTCGCGAAGCGGGTCGGCAACATGACCAGGCTTGCGATTTATCAGAACGCCGCCGCCCGGCGGCGCTAAGGTATAGGAACAGACGATCACGCGTCTCGCACAAGCGCCCGGGGAGGGGATGTCATGGCGCATGGAAAATCCTACCGCATGCATCGCAGCGATTCAGGCTCGTCACGCCCGTTGCATCTATGGTGTTTATGCTGCCTGTTTTGCCTGCTGGCCTCGTTGACGGCTTGTACGCTGCCAGGTGAACCGGCCGATCATGCCATCGACCACGCCACCGATCTGGCATCCACAGCGCCGCCGGCCGCTGAAACGCCGCCAGCAGCAGAATTTCCACCCGCGACCGGGGTGGGACGGCCACCGCCAACCTTCCCATGGAGCAGCTCATGGTCAGGCATCGGCGGCCTGGTCGGCAATCTGGGCAACCTGGCCGGCAGCAGCGGCATGCTCACGGGCAGCAGCGGCATGACCAAGCCTGGCAACGATCCACCGCCGGCCGGCGCCGTGCACGTCACCGTGTACTACGCCACCGACAGGCAATACCAGGCCAGCAGCCGCAGCTATGGCTGGCAGCCCAACCGCGCCGCCCCCCACCTGAGCTACGGCAGCGTCCTCGTCAGCATCCCGGAAAAAAGAGCGCCGGGCGAACTGCCGCTGCCGCCCTGGTACGCCATCCTGTCCGGTGACGATGCGCAAAAATATGTGCTGATCAAGGGAACCACGCGCCTGTCGCGCGCGGATTTCCTCGCCACCGTCAAGGCAAGCATTCAAGCCGCACCGGAACGCCGCGCCGCCTTCATCTATATCCATGGCTACAGCAATTCCTTTGACGACGCCGCCCGGCGCACGGCGCAGATGGCCGTCGACCTCGATATCGGCGCCCTGCCCGTGTTCTACAGCTGGCCATCGAAAGGCTCGATGGCTGGCTACGAATACGACCAGAATTCCGCCGAATGGACGCAGGCGCACCTGCAGGCGTTCCTGGCCGATTTCGCGGAGCACTCCTCGGCCACCGATATCTACCTCATCGCCCACAGCATGGGCAACCGTCCGATGACCGTGGCCCTGGCCAACCTGCTGGAAAAGCGCCCCGACCTGCTGCCCCTGTTCAAGCAGGTGGTGCTGGCGGCGCCGGACATCAATGCCGATGTCTTCCGCGACCAGATCGCCCCCCGCTTTGCCAGCCTCAAGCTCTCCGCCACCCTGTACGCGTCCGCGAACGACAAGGCGATCCGCGCTTCCTACAATTTTGCCGACTGGGACAGGATAGGCGACATCCGCGGCCCCGTCGTCGGCATTCCCGGCATGGAGCTCGTCGATGCATCGGCCGTCATCATGAACTTCATGGGGCACGATTACTTCGCCAGCAACCGCGTCTTGCTGACCGATATCGCCACCATGATCAAGACGGGGCAACGGGCAAAAAACCGCGGCGGCTTGAAGGGCATTCCCTCGCAGGCGCCGCAATACTGGGCCTTTCCCTGAGCCGGGGCCGGGCAAGGCATGCCGGACATAAAAAAACGGAGACCGCGGTCTCCGTTCCTGTTCAAGCCGTGCAGCCGGCTTTAAGCCAGCTTGCCGTGGCAAGCCTTGTACTTCTTGCCGCTGCCGCAAGGGCATGGGTCGTTACGGCCCACTTTGACGCCCATGCTCACGCTCATGTCGTCGACGTTGTCCATGTTGCCGCCGGCCGAAGGAGCCAGCAGTTCTTCCGGCGCCGCGTTCGGGTCGAATTCGGCGTGCTGGTAGTGCACGTTTTCCACGTGCGACTGCTGCATCGCCTGTTCGGCCGCATCGACTTCTTCGCGCGACTGGATACGCACCGTCATCACGTGTTTCGTGACGTCGTTCTTGATCATGTCGAGCATCTGGCCAAACAGTTCAAACGCTTCGCGCTTGTATTCCTGTTTCGGATTCTTCTGCGCATAACCGCGCAGGTGAATACCCTGGCGCAGGTGATCGAGCGCCGCCAGGTGTTCACGCCAGTGGCTGTCCACGCTTTGCAGCATGACATTGCGTTCGAAGCCGCCGAACGATTCCTTGCCGACGATATCGATCTTCGACTGGTACACGGCATCGGCCGCGGCCAGCACTTTTTCCAGGATCTCTTCGTCCGTCAGGGTCGAATCGGCTTCCAGCATTTCATGCAGCGGCAAGTCCAGCTGCCATTCGCTCGCCAGGGTATTTTCCAGGCCCTTGATATCCCACTGTTCTTCCACGGATTCATGCGGCACGTACTCGTGCACCAGGTCGGTGAACACGCCATGACGCAAGGAAGCGATCATGTCGGAAATATCGGTCGTTTCCAGCAATTCGTTACGCTGCTGGTAGATGACCTTGCGCTGGTCGTTGGCGACGTCATCGTATTCCAGCAATTGCTTGCGGATATCGAAGTTGCGCGCTTCAACCTTGCGTTGGGCCGATTCGATCGAACGCGAGACGATGCCTGCCTCGATCGGTTCGCCTTCCGGCATTTTCAAACGGTCCATCACGGCGCGCACGCGGTCACCGGCGAAGATGCGCAGCAGCGCGTCGTCGAGCGACAGGTAGAAGCGCGACGAACCTGGATCACCCTGGCGGCCGGCACGGCCACGCAGCTGATTGTCGACGCGGCGCGATTCGTGGCGTTCGGTGCCGATGATGTGCAAGCCGCCCGCATTGACCACGTGGTCGTGCAGGGATTGCCATTCATCGCGCAAGGTCTGCGACTGGGCTGCCTTGTCGGCGTCGCTCAGTTCAGGATTGGCTTCGATGAACTTGATCTGGTTCTCGACGTTACCGCCCAACACGATGTCCGTACCGCGACCGGCCATGTTGGTGGCGATGGTGATGGCTTTCGGACGGCCTGCCTGGGCGATGATTTCCGCTTCGCGCGCATGCTGCTTCGCGTTCAGCACGTTATGCGGCAAACCGGCCTTGGTCAGGATGCCAGACAACAGTTCCGAGTTCTCGATCGAGGTGGTACCCACCAGCACGGGCTGGCCGCGCTCGTAGCAGTCGCGGATGTCGTTCAACATCGCGTTGTATTTTTCCGCCGACGATTTATAGACCTGATCCTGGCGGTCCTTGCGCTGCAGCGGACGGTTTTGCGGGATCACGACCGTTTCCAGGCCGTAGATTTCCTGGAATTCGTACGCTTCCGTATCGGCCGTACCCGTCATGCCGGCCAGCTTGGCGTACATGCGGAAGTAGTTCTGGAAGGTGATCGAGGCCAGGGTCTGGTTCTCGTTCTGGATCTTGACGCCCTCTTTCGCTTCGACGGCCTGGTGCAAGCCATCGGACCAGCGACGGCCCGTCATCAGACGGCCCGTGAATTCATCGACGATCACCACTTCATTGTTCTGCACCACATAGTGCTGATCCTTGAAGTACAGCGCATGCGCGCGCAGGGCCGCATACAGGTGGTGCACGAGGGTGATGTTGGCCGAATCGTACAGCGAGGCGCCTTCCGGCAGCAGGCCCATCTCCATCAGGATGCCTTCTGCCTTTTCGTGGCCGGCTTCCGTCAGCAGCACCTGGTGCGCTTTTTCATCCTTGGTGTAGTCGCCCGGCACTTCAACCTTGCCCTTGCCGTCCGGCGTTTCTTCGCCGATCTGCAAAGTCAGGCGCGCAGGCACTTCATTGATCTTGTGATACAGGTCCGTATGGTTCTCGGCCTGGCCCGAAATGATCAGCGGCGTACGCGCTTCATCGATCAGGATCGAGTCGACTTCATCGACGATGCCGAAATTCAGGCTGCGCTGCACGCGCTCGCGCGCTTCGTAGACCATGTTGTCGCGCAGGAAGTCGAAACCAAATTCGTTGTTCGTGCCATACGTGATGTCGGAGTTGTACGCCTGCTGCTTGGCGCTGTGCTCCATCTGCGACATGTTCACGCCCGTCGACAGGCCCAGCCACGCATACAGGCGGCCCATGGTCTCGGCATCGCGCTGCGCCAGGTAATCATTGACGGTGACGATATGCACGCCCTTGCCCGACAAGGCATTCAGGTAGGCTGGCAAGGTTGCCATCAGGGTCTTGCCCTCGCCCGTACCCATCTCCGCGATCTTGCCGAAATGCAAGACCATGCCGCCGATCATCTGCACATCGAAATGGCGCATGCGCAGGACGCGCTTGCTGGCCTCGCGGCAGACGGCAAAGGCTTCCGGCAACAAGGCATCGAGCGATTCGCCGGCGGCGATGCGTTCCTTGAAGGCAGGCGTCTTCGCTTGCAGCTCGGCATCCGACAGCTTTTCGATGGCCGGCTCGAGCGCATTGATCTCGCGTACCGTTTTTTGGTATTGCTTGAGCAGCCGCTGGTTGCGGCTACCGAAAATCTGGGTCAGTAATGACATGCTTGAATTCTTGAAAAAACGCCGTTAAAAAAAGCTCGGTAGGGAACAACGCGGTAGTAATCGCGTCACCGCACGGAGTTCGACTATGGCAAAAGACGATGATTTTATCATGCGTTCCCGACATGGTTGGGGTAATGCGCCATATAACAATAGCTTAATGACAAACAAATAGCAGAAATTGCGGACATTTTCCATACTGTAAGGCAATACGGTCCGCCCTCCTGCACCGCACCCGCCGCCGCACTCGTCACGCGCGGGCGAGTGTGCTATGTTTCGGCCATGCGAACTCCCACTTATTCTCCGGCACCGCGCCGCGGCTACGGCTTTGCCCGCTCCGGCCCGGCCGTCACGGGCGCAACCGATTTTCTGCGCGGCAACGCGACGATGGCTTCCCTGATGCCCACCGTCACGCGCCTGGCCGCCCTGCAAAAAGATTGCGCCAAGGCCTTGCCGGCCATGTTCGAGCATTGCGACATCCTGCAATTCGAGAGCGGCCAACTGGTGCTGGCCACGCCGAACGCGGCGCTGGCGGCCAAGCTCAAGCAGCAATTGCCAAAGTTGCAAGGGGAACTGGAAAGAAAAGGCTGGCAGATTTCAGGCATCAAGCTGAAAGTGCAAGTCATCAAGAGCATCGCGCCCATCGTGCACACGCGGGCGCTGGTCTTGCCGGAAAAAGCCATGTCGGCCCTGGAAGAGCTGAGCACGGCCCTGCCCGCGTCGAAGCAGAACGAGCAGTTGATCGCGGCGCTGCGCAATATGGTGCGCCATCACCGCGAACCGAAGGATTAACTCAGGTCAAAGACCACTCGCGCTCCATTTGACGGAGATATGACTGCGGCGCCGCCTCATTGGTATCGAAGGAAACGATTTCATACGATTCCGGCTGTTCCAGCAGCGCCAGCAGCAACTGGTTATTCAGCGCATGGCCCGACTTATGCGCCGTGTAATACGCGAGCAAGGGGTGGCCCACCAGGTACAGGTCGCCGATGGCGTCGAGGATCTTGTGGCGCACGAACTCGTCTTCATAGCGCAAACCGTCGGCGTTGAGGATGCGGTACTCATCCATCACGATGGCGTTTTCCAGCGAACCGCCACGGGCCAGACCCATGCCGCGCAAGCTTTCCACGTCCTGCATGAAGCCAAACGTGCGCGCGCGCGCCACGTCGTGCACATACGACACGTCGCCAAAGTCGACGGAGGCGCGCTGCATCGTGCCATCGACGGCCGGGTGATTGAATTCGATAAAGAAATCGAGCTTGAAGCCGTCATACGGCGACAAGCGCGCCCATTTCTCCGCGTCGCCCTTGCCGTGACGCACTTCCACGGGCTTGATGACCTTGATAAATTTCTTTGGCGCTTGCTGCTCTTCCACGCCAGCCTGCTGCAGCAGGTAGACGAAGGACGAGGCGGAACCGTCCATGATGGGAATTTCTTCCGCATTCACGTCGATATACATATTGTCGACGCCCAGGCCGGCCGCAGCCGACATCAGATGTTCCACTGTAGAAACCCTGGCGCCATCCTTGATCAGCACGGAAGCCATGCGCGTATCGCCCACGGCCATGGCGCTGGCGGGGAACTCGACGATGGGATCGAGGTCGATGCGGCGAAACACGATGCCCGTGTCGATCGCGGCAGGACGCAGAGTCAGCTCCACCTTGGTGCCAGAGTGCAAACCGACACCGATGGTGCGGACCTGTTGTTTGATGGTGCGTTGTTTTAACATCTGTCGATTATATCTATTTGCCGGATTTTCGTTGCGGCGCGGCATGGCCCACGCCAGAAATACCACAACCGCTACTCACGGATGCTCGCTCTCGGCGTGGACAGCCTCCCTGCGCACGAGGTAAATGCCGCTGCCGATGATGATGGCCGCACCGATCAGGGTGTATTCGTCGGGCAGGGCGCGCCACAGCATCCAGTCCAGAGCCATGCCCCAGGCCAGGGCCGAGTACTCGAACGGCGCCACGCTGGACGCCTTGCCATGGCGAAACGCTTCCGTAATCGCCAACTGGCCCAGGAAGCCACTCAGCGACAAGCCCGCCAGCAGCCACCAGTCTTCGCGGCGGATGCTCACCCACTCGTGCGCCGACAGGGCCACGCCGCCGAGGGCCATCATCACCATCAGCCAGAAAACCATGCTTTCGCTGGCATCCGTGCGGCTGAGGATGCGGCCCGTGACGGCGGAAATGGCGTAACAGGCGGCCGAGCCCAGCACGGCCAGCCCGGCCACGGAAAAGAATCCCGAACCGTCGGGGCGCAGCGCCACCAGCACGCCCAGCAAACCCACGGCGATGGCGCACCAGCGCGCGAAGTCCACTTTTTCCTTCAGGATAAAAACCGACAGGACGGTGATCAGCAAGGGGGCGACGAAAAACAGCGCATACGTCTCGGCCAGCGACATGCGCTTCAGGCCGTAGGCGAACAGGGTGATCATCAGCACGCCCAGGACGCCGCGCAACAGGTGCAGCGGCCAGCGCACCTTCAGCACGTTCTTGAAGGCGCCGCGGTACAGCAGGTACAGGCAAACGAGCGGCAACGACGACAGGGCGCGCAAGGCCGTCACCTGCATCGGCGGATAATGGGCGGACAGCAACTTCATGGCTGTGTCCATCAGGGAAAACATGGCGACGGCGACCAGCATCACATAGATGCTGCGCAGGTTGGGATTGTGGGGTAACAGGACAGACTCCTGGCGAAAGAGCGGGACCGTCATCATGGCGACGGCCGGAGCCAGGACAGCATGGTCTGGACAGGCAGGGCCAGGCGGTCAGCCCGATTATAACAAGCGCGGCCGTTTTACCTTATGACACAGGCAACAGCATCACCAGTTTCAAGTCGTGCTGGCGCGCCAGGTGCAGGGTCACTTGATTGAACGCAAGCAGGCCCTGTTGCGCATGCCGGAACTGGCGCAAGCCGCCATCGCGGCCCTGCACCTGCTGCGCGCCCCACCACTGGCGAAATTCAAGGCTGGCATCGGCCAGTTCGGCGATCAGGCCGGCCAGCGGCGCCTGGTCCGCCTGCCGGCCGATATCGGCGCGAAACTCTGCTACCAGCCGCTGCGCCCGCTCGGGCCAGCCGACGACCAGATCGCGCGCACCAGGTTCCAGGAACATGAAGCGCAACTGGTTCGGCTCGTCCCCGTCGCCGTGCAGCCAGCCCGTAAACAGCGTGGACGCCGCCCCGTTCCACGCCACGGCATTCCATGCGCGGTCGAGGATATACGCGGGCGCGTCGATGGCGGCGACGATGGCGGCCAGCTCGGCGGCAGCAGGTCCCCCGCCCTCGTCTGCGCCATGGCTGGGGTCATGCTTGTCGGCCACCTCGAACAGGTAGGCGCGCTCGGCCGCGCTCAGCTGCAGCACCTGCGCCAGGCGGGCCAGCATCTTGGCCGATGCCGACACGGGCCGCCCCTGTTCCAGCCACGTCAGCCAGGTGGGACTGACATCGCACAGCTGCGCCAGCTCTTCGCGCCGCAGGCCTGGAGTACGCCGCCGCCCGCCGCCGGGCAAGCCAGCCATGGCGGGGGTGACGGCTTCGCGCCGGGCGCGGATGAATTCAGCAAGTTTGTTCGACATGACGGGGAAGCATGGTAGTAGATATACCAGTATAAGTTATGGTCTTGTTACAGGATAATTTTATCCTTATTCTGCAGGAACTCAGCCATCCACAGGAGAAAACCATGCAGCAGCACGATGTCGTTACCGAACAGTTTGGCAAGACGGCCAATGCCTACCTGAGCAGCGCCGTCCACGCGCAAGGCGCCGACCTGGTGCTGATGCAGGAATGCGCGCGCCGCCGTGGCAAGCCCGTCGTCCTGGACCTGGGCTGCGGCGCCGGCCACGCCAGCTTTGCCATCGCCCCCGTGGCGCAATCCGTGGTCGCCTACGACCTGGCGCAGCCCATGCTCGACGTGGTCGACTGCGCCAGGGTGCAGCGCGGCTTGCACAATATCAGCACGCAACAGGGCGACGTGGCCCGCCTGCCGTTTGCCGACGCCAGCTTCGACATGGTCGTCACGCGCTTTTCCGCGCACCACTGGAACGATGTGGCGGGAGCCCTGGCCGAAGCGTGGCGCGTGCTGCGCCCGAACGGCACCTTATTAGTGGTCGACATCGTCGCGCCCAAGACGGCCCTCTACGACAGCACCTTGCAGGCGGTGGAAATGCTGCGCGACGCGTCCCACGTACGCGACTACCGCAGCTGCGAATGGGGCGCCAAGTTCGACAACGCTGGTTTTAGCCACAGCTTGCGCAGCGTGTGGAAACTGACCATGCAGTTCGACGAGTGGGTGGCCCGCATGCGCACGCCAGGCGAAAGAGTGGCGGCCATTCGCAACCTGTTCGATGGCGCACCCGAGGAAGCGCGCCGGTATTTCGCGCTGCAGGACGATTATTCGTTCAGCATCGATGCGGCCATGTTCGAGGCGAGCAAGCCGTCGGTACAATAAAAAAAACGGCGCCGATGGCGCCGTTTTTACGTCAAAAAAGGACAAGTCCCTGAAAAATGTTCAGGGCAAGGCGCATTGCCGCAGGCAGTACGAGTAGTACGCCAAGACAGTGCAACGCCGCCATGGACTTTTTCTCAGGGACTTAAGCCAGTTGGCCCAGCAGGGTTTCCGCGTTCGACACTTCAAACTTGCCGCCTTGCTCGATGTTCAATTGCGTCACGACGCCATTGTCGACCAGCAGCGAGTAGCGCTGCGAGCGCGTGCCCATGCCGTGCTTGGAAAAATCGGCGTCCAGGCCCAGGGCCTTGCTGTAGGCGGCATTGCCGTCAGCCATCATGCGCACGATGCCGGTAGCTTTCTGGTCGCGGCCCCAGGCGCCCATCACGAACGCGTCGTTGACGGAGATGCACCAGATTTCATCGACGCCTTTGGCTTTCAGGTTGGCAGCGTGCTTGACGTAGCCTGGCACGTGCTGTGCGGAACAGGTCGGGGTGTAGGCACCTGGCAGGCCGAAGATGGCGATCTTCTTGCCCTTGACCAAGTCTTGCACGTTGAACGTGTTCGGGCCCAGTGCGCAGCCTTCGGTTTCGCTTTCGATGAATTCAGCCAGGGTGCCTTCTGGCAGGGTGTCGCCGATCTTGATGGTCATGTTGACTCCTTGTGTACTGTCGGTTGAAGGCGCCACCCGTTCCATGGAGCGGACAGCGCCCGTGATCTGGTTCTGCCGGCATGCTGCCGACACTGCGCGATAGTATGCCTGACTTGCCGTATTTGTGCAGAAAGTGGCAGGAAAGGCAAAGGCCGACATCAAGAAAAAGATAAAAAACGGCGACCCTCAGGCCGCCGTCATGTTTGCTGACATCAGATCACCTCCGGTCTCCTAATCACATGAAAAATGCGCAGGGCAAGGCGCATGGCCGAAGACAGTATGACTGTACGGCAAGGCTATACAACGCCGCCATGGGCTTTTTTCACTGTGATTAGTCGGCTTGTTTGCGCAGGAAGGCTGGAATATCGTACGTCTCCATGCCATTCTTTTCCATCGCGCGCACCTGCTCGGAAGCCGACTCGCGGCGCCATACCGCCGGCGCTTTCATGCCGTCGAAACCGGCTGCCGGCGTAGCCACGCCAACCGTCGTCGTCGCCGCTTGCGCGCTACCCATGGCAGCCGATGGAGTCAACGGGCTGTTGTGGGTGCCGGTGCGCAGCACTTGCTGCGGTACCAGCTGAATGTTTTTCTTCGCGCGGCCCAGGCCCGTGGCCACCACGGTGACGCGGATGTCGTCGCCCATGGCGTCGTCGTAGGCGATACCTTGCGCGATCGACGCGTCCGGCGCGGCAAACGCGCGCACGGCGGCCATGACTTCCTTGATCTCTTTACCTTTCAAGCCACGGCTGGCCGTGACGTTGACCAGCACGCCGCGCGCGCCGGACAGGTCGATGCCGTCCAGCAGCGGCGAAGCGACAGCCTGTTCCGCGGCGATGCGCGCGCGGTCGACGCCGGACGCCGTCGCCGTGCCCATCATGGCCTTACCCTGCTCGCCCATGATGGTTTTCACGTCGTTGAAGTCGACGTTGATATGGCCCGGCACGTTGATGATCTCGGCAATGCCGGCCACCGCGTTGTTGAGCACATCATCGGCATGCTGCATCCATTCCAGCATGCTTTCGTCTTCGTAGATCTCTTCCAGTTTTTCGTTGAGGATGATGATCAGCGAATCGACGTGCAGGGACAGCTGCTCCAGGCCTTCGTCGGCGATGTCCATGCACTTCTGGCCTTCATACGAGAATGGCTTGGAAACCACGGCCACCGTCAGCGCGCCCAGTTCCTTGGCCACTTCAGCCACGATAGGAGCGGCGCCCGTGCCCGTACCGCCGCCCATGCCGGCAGCGATGAAGACCATGTGCGCGCCGCGCAGCGAATCGGCGATGCGCGTGCGCGATTCTTCCGCCAGCTGGCGGCCGACGGCAGGCTTCATGCCGGCGCCCAGACCGGTATCGCCGATCTGGATGATGTTGTGGGCCTTCGATGTCGACAGGGCCTGTGCGTCGGTATTGGCGGCAATGAACTCCACACCCGACATGCCTTTGTTGATCATGTGTTGGACTGCATTGCCACCCGCACCGCCGACGCCGACGACCTTGATGACGGTACCTAAAGCTGTGTTATCGACCATATCGAACTCCATGATGTGCTCCTATCAGATGCGGTTTCCAAGCGCCAGGCCTCATATTGGTAGGAGAACTGGAGATTGAAAACTGCGGTTAAATATAAAATAAAGTTATGTGTGTGTACCTGCGATGCTGCCAAAAAACCTGACCTGCCGGGCGTAAATCAAGCCCTTAAAAATTCCCTAAAAACCATTCCTTCATGCGCTGCCAGACTGCCTTCACCGAGCCGTCCTGACGCGTCACGATGTGGCCGCGCAGGTATTGCTTCTTCGCTTCCAGCAGCAGGCCCAATACCGTGGCATAGCGCGGACTGCGCACCACGTCGGCCAGCTGGCCCCGATACTCGGGCGTGCCAAGGCGCGCCGGTTTCAGGAAAATGTCTTCCGCCATTTCCACCATGCCGGGCATGATGGAGGTGCCGCCCGTGAGCACGATGCCAGACGACAGCACGCCTTCGTAACCGGATTCGCGCACCACCTGGTGCACCATCGCGAACAGCTCTTCGACACGTGGCTCGATCACTGCCGCCAGCGCCTGGCGCGACAGGTTGCGCGGACCGCGGTCGCCCAGGCCCGGCACTTCCAGCGATTCGCCGGGATCGGCCAGGACCTGCTTGGCCACGCCATAGCGGATCTTGATTTCTTCCGCTTCCGCTGTCGGGGTGCGCAAGGCCATGGCGATGTCGTTGGTGATCTGGTCGCCGGCGATGGGAATGACTGCCGTATGGCGGATCGCGCCATCGGAGAATACCGCCACATCGGTCGTGCCGCCGCCGATGTCGATCAGCACCACGCCCAATTCCTTCTCGTCGGGCGTAAGCACCGCGTCGGCGGACGCCATCGGCTGCAGGATCAGGTCCGACACTTCCAGGCCGCAGCGGCGCACGCACTTGACGATGTTCTGCACCGCCGACACGGCGCCGGTGACGATATGCACCTTCACCTCCAGGCGGATGCCGCTCATGCCGATAGGCTCGCGCACATCTTCCTGGCTGTCGACGATGAACTCTTGCGGCACCGTGTGCAGCAATTGCTGATCGGTCGGAATGTTAACCGCTTTTGCCGTCTCGATGACGCGCGCCACGTCGGTCGCCGTCACTTCCTTGTCCTTGATGGCCACCATGCCGCTGGAATTGAAGCTGCGGATATGGCTGCCCGCAATACCCGCATACACATTGCGGATCTTGCAGTCGGCCATCAGCTCGGCCTCTTCCAGCGCGCGCTGGATGGACTCCACCGTGGCCTCGATATTGACCACCACGCCCTTTTTCAGGCCCTTCGATTCGTGCTGGCCCAGCCCGATCACTTCGTGGCGCCCGTCGGACATCACTTCGGCTACCACCGCCACCACTTTCGAGGTGCCGATGTCGAGGCCGACGATCAGGTTTTTCGCGTCTTTTGTCATTTCTTTCGCCTAGTTTTTTGGGCTATTAATTGATTAATTGATTATTCGGTTAAGTCGGTTTTTTAATCGGACTGCCATTTTTCTTCTTGATTGCCGCTGCCGGCCTGCCATCCTTGCCTTCGGCCGGTATCACCAGGCCGGCGGAGCTGAGCGCCAGGCCATTCTGGTAACGCATATCGATCGTGTCGATATTTTCCAGCCGGCTCGCCAGCTGCGGGTAGATGCCCACCAGCCGGTCGACCCGCGCCTTCAGGGTCGTATGATTCTGTTCGCGCCCCAGCGCCACGCTCATGCCGTTATCCAGTTTTACGGTCCACGCATAGCGGCTCGACAGCGACAGGGTTTCCGGCACCATCTTCAACGGCGCAAACCACTTTGCCAGCTGTACGTAGGTCGCCAGCACTTCCTTTTCGCTGCCATCGGGGCCGGCAAACGCAGGCAATTCATGGTCGTCTTCCGCCTCGGCCACGTTCGCCGTAAACACGTCGCCCTTGACCGACAGCAGGCGACCATCCTCGCCCCAGGTACCCAGCGCTTCATGTTCTTCCAGCGCCACGATCAGCTGGTTCGGCCATTCGCGGCGCACGCTGGCACGGCGTACCCAGGGTACCGACTCGAACACGCCGCGCACGCTTTCCAGGTTGGTCGTGAAAAAATTGCCCTTTATGCGGCCCAGCGTACCGCTGCGCAGGGTCAGGTAATTCACATGCCGCAAGCCCTTGTCGTCCGCGCTTTCCACCTTGATGGTGCGCAGGTCAAACATGGGACGCTGCGAGACCCACCAGACGCCGGCTGCCACGCACACGACCAGAACCGCGGCCAGCAAGCCGTTGGCGGTCGTATTCAGGCTTTTAGCGTCATGCCACATATCAGTGCTGTCCCTTGTGCATTTTCAGGCGCGCGCCGGCGACGATTTCCAGGCACAGGTCTTCATAGCTGATGCCCACCGCGCGCGCCGCCATCGGCACGAGCGAATGGCCCGTCATGCCGGGCGAGGTATTCACTTCCAGCAGGAACAGCTTGCTGTCGGCCGCACGCATCAGCACATCGACCCGTCCCCAGCCTTCGCAGCCGAGGGCGCGGTAGGCTTCCACGGCGATGCGTTCCATCTCCGCGATGATCGCCGGATCCAGCTGCGGCGGGCAGAAATACTGCGTATCATCCGTGAAGTACTTGTTCTGGTAGTCGTAATTGCCTTGCGGCGCGACGATTTCAATCGGCGGCAGCGCGCGCGCCGTGGCGCCCTTGCCCAGGATCGCCACGGTGAATTCGCGGCCCTTGATGAATTCCTCGGCCAGCACCGAATCATCGAGACCGGCGGCGATGTCGTACGCGGCCTGGAAGGCCGACGCTTCGTTGACGGTCGTGATGCCGATGCTCGAGCCTTCATGCGGCGGCTTGACGATCAGCGGCAAGCCCAGTTCCGCGGCCACCTGGGCCAGGTCCGAGCTGTCGTCCAGCACCGCGTACTGCGGCGTCGGCAGCTTGTGCATCAGCCATATCATCTTGGTATAGACCTTGTCCATGCCCACCGCGCAAGCCATCACGCCGCTGCCCGTGTAGGGAATGCCCAGTTGTTCCAGCGCGCCCTGCAGGCTGCCGTCTTCGCCGAAGCGGCCGTGCAGCGCGATGAAGACGCGGTCGAATTTTTCAGCGGCCAGTTCGGCCAGACTGCGCTCGCCCGTGTCGAAGCCATGCGCATCCACGCCATGGCTGATCAAGGCGGCCAGCACGCCCGTGCCGGACATCAGCGACACTTCGCGCTCGGCCGAGCTGCCGCCGAACAGGACGCCGACCTTGCCCAATTGTTTTACATCGATAGCTGAAGCTTGGTTCACATCAGGCCTTTACAGTGTTGGATTGATACGTAGTCAGTTGTTGCGGGATGCCGCTGATGGAACCCGCGCCCATGGTCAGCACGACGTCGCCGTCGCGCGCCACGCTCATGATGGTGTCGGCCATGTCCGTCATGGACTCGACGAAAATCGGTTCGATCTTGCCGCGCGCGCGCAGCGCATGCGCCAGGGCGCGGCCGTCGGCAGCGACGATAGGCGCTTCGCCCGCCGCATACACTTCGGACAGCAGCAGCACGTCGGGCGCACCCAGCACCTTGACGAAATCCTCGAACAGGTCGCGCGTGCGGCTGTAGCGGTGCGGCTGGAAAGCCAGCACCAGACGGCGGCCAGGATAAGCGGCGCGCGCGGCGGCCAGGGTCACTTCCGTTTCCACCGGATGGTGGCCGAAATCGTCAACCAGGGCGAAGCTGCCGCCATTCGGCAGCGCCACGTCGCCGTAGCGCGTGAAGCGCCGGCCCACGCCGGAAAACTCCGCCAGGCCCTGCTGCGTCGCGCTGTCGGCGATGCCGATCTCGCGCGCGATGGCGATTGCCGAGCAGGCATTCTGCACATTGTGCATGCCGGGCTGGTTCAGCACCACGTCCAGGTCCGGGTAACCTTCCTGCAGCACGGTGAAATGCATTGCCAGGCCTACGGCGCGCGCGTTGACGGCGCGCACCTGCGCGTCTTCCGCGAAACCGTAGGTGGTGACGGGCTTGGTCACGGACGGGATGATGGCGCGCACGTGCGGATCGTCGATGCACAGCATGGCGCGGCCATAGAACGGCAGGCGGTGCGTGAACTGCACGAAAGCCTGCTTGAGCTTTTCGAAATCGTGCTCGTAGGTGTCCATGTGATCGGCGTCGATATTCGTGATCACTTCGATCATCGGCGTGAGATTCAGGAACGAGGCGTCCGATTCATCGGCTTCGGCCACCAGGTAGTCGCCCGAACCCAGCTTGGCGTTCGCGCCGGCGCTGGTCAGGCGGCCGCCGATGACAAAAGTAGGATCGAGACCGCCCTGCGCCAGCACGGATGCGACCAGGCTGGTGGTCGTCGTCTTGCCATGCGTGCCCGCAATCGCGATACCGCGTTTCAGGCGCATCAATTCACCGAGCATCACGGCGCGCGGCACCAGCGGAATCTTGCGCGCACGGGCGGCCGCCACTTCAGGATTGTCTTGCGGGACGGCGCCCGACGTCACCACCGCATCGGCGTCGCCGATATTTTCCGCCGCGTGACCGAGCATGACGGTCGCGCCCAGGCTCGCCAGGCGCTGCGTCGCCGCATTGCTGCCCAGGTCGGAGCCCGACACCTTGTAGCCCAGGTTGACCAGCACTTCGGCGATGCCGCTCATGCCGCTTCCGCCAATGCCGACAAAGTGGATATTGTTTACTTTATGCTTCACAGAGCTAACCTCATGCCAGTTTTTCCAATACGTGTGCGATCGCCTCATTGGCGTCGCGCTTGCCTGCTGCCAGTGCCGCCTGCGCCATCTGCTGGCAAGTGTCGCGGCTCAGCGACGCCAGCAGCGCGCTCAGCGACGCGGCACTCATTTCCGTCTGCGGCAGATGAATCGCCGCGCCTTGTTTCTCCATCCATTGCGCGTTGTCGCGCTGGTGGCTGGTGGTCGATGCCACCAGCGGCACGAGCACGCTGGCCACGCCGGCCGCCGTCAATTCCGACAGGGTGATGGCGCCAGCGCGGCAAATCACCAGGTCGGCCTCGGTATACGCCTTGGCCATGTCGTCGATGAAATCGACCACATTGGCTTGCACGCCCGCCTGCGCATACGCGGCATGCAGGGCGTCGATATTCTTCTTGCCCGACTGGTGCGTCACCAACGGACGTTCCCCCTCCGGCATCAGGGCCAGCGCGGCAGGCAGGCTGTCGTTCAGCGCTTTCGCGCCCAGGCTGCCGCCCACCACGAGGATGCGCAGC
This sequence comes from Janthinobacterium sp. SUN137, assembly GCF_030587265.1. Lineage (NCBI taxonomy): Bacteria > Pseudomonadati > Pseudomonadota > Betaproteobacteria > Burkholderiales > Oxalobacteraceae > Janthinobacterium > Janthinobacterium sp. SUN137. The sequence continues at coordinate 39,663 of NZ_JAPWHZ010000006.1, forward strand.
GGGCCGCTGCGCCCCGCGAAACGCGGCGCCGGCGGCGCCATGGCGAGGATCTCCGCGCGCACGGGATTGCCCGTCACGACAGCCTTGCCGGCGGCGCTGCCGAAATCGGCAGGGAAGCCGAAGCACACTTGCTGCGCCAGCGGCACCAAGGTCTTGTTCGACAACAGCAGCGCCGCGTCGGCATTGACCAGCACCAGCGGCACGCCTTTCAGGCGCGCCATCAGGCCGCCCGGTACAGTGACGTAGCCGCCCATGCCCATCACCACATCCGGCTTACGGCTGGCGATGAAACGGCGGATGGCAAAGAAGCTGGCCAGCATCTTGAAGCCGCCTTGAATGGTATGCGCCAGGCCCTTGCCACGCATGCCGGAAAATGCGATGGCATCCATGGGAATGCCGCTCTTCGGCACCAGCTCCTGCTCCATGCCGTGGGTCGTACCCAGCCAGCTCACTTCCCAGCCGCGCGCGCGCATCGTCTGCGCAATCGCCAGGCCCGGGAAAATATGACCGCCAGTGCCGGCCGCCATGATCATCAGTCTTTTCGTCGTTTTCAAGTTCGTCGCGTTGTTCATAGCCGGCCTCCCCGCATCAGGATCCGGTTTTCGTAATCGATGCGCAGCAAAATCGCCAGGCCGATACAGTTAATCAGTACGCCCGTGCCGCCATAACTCATCAAGGGCAAGGTCAGGCCCTTGGTCGGCAGCAGGCCCAGGTTCACGCCCATGTTGATGAAGGTCTGCACGCCGATCCAGATGGCGATGCCTTTCGCCGTCAGTCCCGCGAAGGTCTGGTCGATGGCGATCGCCTGGCGGCCGATGTCGAACGCCCGCTTGATAATCCAGTAAAACATGCCGATCACGACCAGCACGCCCACCAGGCCCAGCTCCTCGCCGATCACGGCCAGCAGGAAGTCCGTGTGCGCTTCGGGCAGGTAATGCAGTTTTTCCACGCTGCCGCCCAATCCCACGCCAAACAGTTCGCCGCGCCCGAAGGCGATCAGCGAGTGTGTCAACTGGTAAGCCTTGTTCAGGGCATTGTCTTCCTGCCACGGGTCGAGATACGCAAAAAACCGCTCACGGCGGAATTTCGACAGAGCGATGATGGTGACAAAGATCGCCGTCAGCATGGCGCCGATGCCGCCGAACCAGATGGCGTTGACACCACCCAGGAACAGGATACCCATGGCGATGCAGACGATCACACCGAAGGCGCCCAGATCGGGCTCCATCAGCAGCAGCAGGCCGACGAAGCTGACGGCCAGCGCCATCGGCATGAAGCCCTTGGTCAGCTTGTGCATGTATTCCTGCTTGCGCACCGTGTAATCGGCCGCATACAGCACCATCACCACCTTCATCAGCTCGGACGGCTGCGGCCGCAGGCCCGGCAGGTTCAGCCAGCGGCGGCCGCCGTTGACCGACACGCCTAGGCCAGGTATCAGCACCATCACCAGCAGCACCAGGGTGGCGATGAACAGCCACGGCGCCATCTTTTGCCAGGTGGCGACGGGGATGCGGAACACCATCGCGCCGACGATGATCGACACGCCGATGAACAGCGCCTGGCGCACGACAAAATAATTGTTCGTGTAGGCGGCAAACTTGCGTGCATCCGACAGCGAGATCGACGCCGAATACACCATCACCATGCCCAGCAACATGAGCAGCAGGACGACCCATACCAGCGGCTTGTCATAGTCCATCATCTTCGATTGCCGCGCGCGGCTATCCAGCGGCTTGGCAGCCGAGCCGGAACCAAAGCTGAAGGGCAGTTGGAAAGCCATCAGATATCCTGTCCGTTTTCCAGGGCGATGTCGCGCACGGCGTCGACAAACACCTGCGCGCGATGCGCATAGTTCTTGAACATGTCCAGGCTGGCGCACGCGGGCGACAGCAGCACGGCATCGCCAGCCAGCGCCAGGCTGCTGGCGCGCTTGACGGCTTCCGGCAAGGTGGCGCAGTCGACGATGTCCACGCCGGCCGGTTCGAGGGCCGCGCGCAAGGCCGGGGCATCGCGTCCGATCAGCACCACGGCGCGCACGTAGCGCGATACGGGTTCGGCCAGCGGCGAGAAATCCTGCCCCTTGCCATCGCCGCCGGCGATCAGCACCAGGCGCTGTTCCGCGCCGCCAAACGCCTTGCCCAGACCGAACAGGGCCGCCACGGTCGCGCCCACATTCGTGCCCTTGCTGTCGTCGTAGTATTCAACCTCGCCCACTGCCGTGATCAGCTCCACGCGATGCGGCTCGCCCTGGTATTCGCGCAAACCATGCAGCAGCGGCGCGAATGGCAGGCCGATGGCGCGACACAGGGCCAGCGCCGCCAGCGCATTCGAGGCATTGTGCTGGCCGCGGATTTTCAGCGCGTCGGCCGGCATCAGCTTTTTCGCCATCGTCGGCACCGGTTCCGGCGCCGGATCGTTCTTCCTGCGTTTTTTCTCGATCACCTCTTCGCTGGGCACAGCTTGCGCCAGCCAGAAGATGCCACGTTCATTGACCAGGCCAAAGCTGTCGACTTCCGCCGGTTCGCCCGTGCCGAAGGTGATGGTTTCGACCAACGGGTCGGCCATGTGCATCACGGCCGCATCGTCGCGGTTCAATATGCGCACGGTCTGGTCGCCGAAGATGCGCGCCTTGTCGGCGGCGTAGGCGGCCATGTCGCCATGCCAGTCCAGATGGTCCTGCGACAGATTCAAGACCGTAGCCGCATCGGCCTGCAGGCTGAACGTCGTGTGCAGCTGGAAGCTGGATAATTCCAGTATCCACGCTTGCGGCAAGGTGCTAGCGACGGGTTCAGCCACTTCAGCTTCCGCATCCACCGGCTGCGGCGCGGGCTCGGCATCGAGCACTTCGCGCAGCACGTCCAGCGCGGCCGGGCTGATATTGCCGGCCACGCGCGTGGCAAGGCCGGCGCGTTCGCACAGCAAGCCTACCAGGCTGGTGACGGTCGTCTTGCCATTCGTGCCCGTGATGGCGATGACTTTCGGCGCATAGCCGCGTTCCGCCTTCAAGGCGGCCAGCGCCTGCGCGAACAGTTCGATTTCTCCCCACACGGGGATGTTTTTCTCAGTAGCGGCCGGCGCAATCTGCGCCAGTTCGCGGCCCGGCGCGAGGCCTGGGCTGACGGTGACAAAGTCCACGCCGTCAAGCAAGTCGGCCGTGAAGGCGCCGGCGATGAACTGCGCCTGCGGTACGGCGGCCCGCAACGCGGCCAGGCGCTCCGGGGCCTCCCTTGTATCGGCCACGCGTACGGTCGCACCGCTGCGGACCAGCCACAGGGCCATGGCCAGGCCTGACTCCCCAAGACCCAGTACCAGTGCGGTTTTAGCGTCGTACATCATCAGCGCAGCTTCAAGGTGGTCAGGCCGAGCAGCACCAGCATCATGGTGATGATCCAGAAACGCACGACAACCTGCGTCTCCTTCCAGCCTTTTTGTTCAAAATGGTGATGCAATGGCGCCATCAGGAAGACGCGACGGCCAACGCCAAAGCGCTTCTTGGTGTACTTGAACCAGACGACCTGGATGATCACGGACAGCGTTTCAACCACGAAGATGCCGCCCATGATGAACAGGACGATTTCCTGGCGCACGATGACGGCGATGGTACCCAGTGCGCCGCCCAGTGCCAGCGCACCCACGTCGCCCATGAATACTTTCGCGGGGTGGGTGTTATACCAAAGGAAGGCCAGACCGGAACCGGCCAGCGCGCCGCAGAAGATCACCAGTTCGCCGGCGCCCGGAATGTGCGGGATGAACAGGTAGCGCGCATACGTGGCATTACCGGTCAGGTAGGCGAACAGGCCCAGGGCCGTGCCCACCATCACGGTCGGCATGATGGCCAGGCCGTCAAGGCCATCGGTGAAATTGACGGCGTTGCTGGTGCCGACGATGACGCAATAGGTCAGCGCGATAAAACCCCATACGCCCAGCGGATAGCTGATGGTCTTGAAGAAGGGGACGATCAGGTCGGCCTTCGGCGGCAAGTCCATGGCGAAGCCCGATTGCACCCAGGCGTAGATCAGATTCCATACCTGGCCAGCATTGGGCTCGGAGATGGAGACGGAAAACGCCAGGTAAAACGCGGCGGCGATGCCGATCAGCGACTGCCAGAAGTATTTCTCGCGCGAGCGCATGCCTTCCGGGTCCTGGTGCACCACCTTGCGGTAGTCATCGGCCCAGCCGACGGCGCCAAAGCCCAAGGTGACGATCAGCACGGGCCAGATGAAACGGTTCGACAGGTCGGCCCACAGCAAGGTGGAAATGCCGATGGCGATAAGGATCAGCACACCGCCCATGGTGGGGGTGCCGTGTTTTTTCAGATGCGTTTGCGGGCCATCCGTACGCACGGCCTGGCCAACCTTCATGCGCGTGAGCATGCGGATCACGGCAGGACCGGCGCACAGGCCGATCAAAATCGCCGTCAGGGTGGCGAAGACGGCGCGGAACGTGATGAAGTTAAAGACCCGCAATGGGCCAATGTCGTCCTGGAAATAATGAGCGAGCCAGAGCAGCATGATTAGTGAGCTTCCTTGTTATTGTTGTTTGAACCAATCAAATGCTGCACGGCCCGTTCCATCTTCATGAAACGGGAGCCCTTGATTAATACTGTTGCATCCGAACGGCCGGACAAATGCGCATCGAGCGCCGCCAGCAAACCGTCGAACTGTTCGAAATACTCCACGACCGTGCCTGATTCCTGGCTCGCGGCTGCCTGCGCCGGATTGACCAGATGGCGCGCCAGACCACCCGTCGCCAGCACGTGTTCGATGCCTTTGGCGGCGGCGTAGGCGCCGATCTCTTCGTGGAACTGCTGCCCCTGCGTGCCGACTTCGCCCATCTCGCCCAGCACCAGGATGCGCGGTGCCGCTGCCTGCGCCAACACATCGATGGCCGCGCGCGCCGAATCCGGATTGGCGTTATACGTGTCGTCGATGATGGTGGCGCCATTGGCGGCGCGTTTTTTCTGCAGCCGGCCGTTCACGGGAGAAAACGCCTCCAGGCCCTGCTTGATATGTTCTGGCGCGATGCCGGCGCCGATAGCGCATGCCACCGCTGCCAGCGCATTGCGTACATTGTGTTCGCCTGCCGCCTGCAAGCCCACGAAGAACTGGCGCAAGCCGCCGTCCTGTGCGCGCACGCTGACGAACAAGTCGCTGCCAAAATCCTCGGCCGCGCGGTGCGTGCAGCTGACATCCGCCTCTTTCGACAAGCCGAAGGTGATGACGGCGCGCGCGCCGGCCAATTCGCGCCACACGGGCGTAAACTCGTCGCCATGCGGGAAGACGGCCACGCCGTCATGCGCCAGGGCTGCCAGCACGGCGCCATTCTCGCGCGCCACCGCTTCCACCGTGTGCATGAATTCCTGATGCTCGCGCTGCGCATTGTTGACTATCGCCAGGGTTGGCGCGGCAATCGCCGCCAGGCGGGCAATCTCGCCCGGGTGGTTCATGCCCATCTCGATGACGGCAGCCTTGTGTGCTTCATTCAGACGGAACAGGGTCAGGGGCACGCCGATCTCGTTATTCAGGTTGCCGCGCGTGGCCAGGCGCGCCTCTTCACCAAAGGCTGCCGCCAGGATGAATGAAATCATCTCCTTGACTGTGGTCTTGCCATTGCTGCCGGTGACGCCGATGACGGGTAAATTGAAACGGCAGCGCCAGTGGTTGGCGATGCGACCCAGCGCGGCCAGGGTATCGGCGACCACGATGGCTGGCACCTTGTCGCTGTCCCAGCCCGCCGGCAGGCGCTCGACCACCACGGCGGCGACGCCGCGCGCGGCCACCTGGTCGAGGAAATCGTGGGCATCGAAACTCTCGCCGCGCAGGGCGACGAACAGCGAACCGGCTTGGGCGCTGCGGCTATCGGTGGACACGCCGTCAAAAACGGCGTCGCCCGTCTGCTGTGCGCCGTCCAGAGACGGCATCAATTCAGCCAAACTTGAATGCATCAGGCGGTCCATCAGTTCGTCCTCATCATCGTCAGGCGCGCGGACAGGGCCAGCTGCGCATGGTCGGCATCGGAGAACGGCAGTTTCTTGCCCTTGATTTCCTGGTACGGCTCATGGCCCTTGCCCGCCAACAGGATCACGTCCGGCTTGGCCGCGTGCTTAATGGCCGACAAAATGGCCCCGGCGCGGTCTTCGATGGCTTGCGGCTGCGGACCGTCGGCACGCATGCCAGCGACGATCTGCGCGATGATGGCGTGCGGGTCTTCGCTGCGCGGATTGTCGCTGGTAACCAGCACGTGATCGGCCAGCTGCGCGATGGCCCCCATCTGCGGACGCTTGCCCGGATCACGGTCGCCGCCGCAGCCGAACACGCACCACAGCTGGCCGCCCCGCTCCTGCGCCACCTGGCGCAAGGCGGACAGAGTTTTTTCCAGCGCGTCCGGCGTGTGCGCGTAATCGATGACGACCATCGGCGCTTCCTGGCCGCCCACCTGCTGCATGCGGCCTGGAGCCGGCTGCAGGGATTCGATGCCGTCGATGGCGGCGCGCAAGCCGGTACCATGCGCCAGCAAGGCGCCCAGCACGGCCAGCGCGTTGCTGATATTGAAGTGGCCCACCAGCTGCGTCTTGATCAGCGCAACGCCCAGCGCGCATTCCAGATGGAAGTCGGTGCCGGCATTACGGCTGCGGAACTGGCTGGCGCGCAGCATCAGCACACCCGGCAAATCGGGCAAGGCGGCCGCATCCTGCAGGGTATAGCCGATGACAGGATACTCGCCTGCCAGCTTGCCGTCCACATGGCGGACCAGGCGCAAGCCCATGGGGTCGTCCAGGTTGATGACGGCCGTTTTCAGGCCGGGCCAGTCGAACAGCTTGACCTTGGCCGCCTCGTATGCCGCCATGTCGCCATGGTAGTCGAGGTGGTCGCGCGTCAAATTGGTAAACATGGCGACATCGAAATGCATGCCGGCCGCGCGTTCCTGGTCCAGGCCGATCGACGACACTTCGATGGCGACGGCCTTGGCGCCGGCGTCGCGCATGGCGGCGAGTTTGCGCGCCAGCAGCACGGCGTCCGGCGTGGTGTAGCCGGTCACGTCGAATTCGATGGCGCCGCGCGGCTTGCACAGGCCTACGCCCAAGGTGCCGATGACGGACGACGTTTCGCCCAGGCGCGCCAGGGCTTGCGCCAGCCACAGCGCGCACGAGGTCTTGCCATTCGTGCCCGTCACGCCGGCGCTGAACATGGCGCTGTCGGGCATGTCGTAAACAGCATGCGCCACGGGGCCGGCCACGCGTTTCAGGTCGCTGACCAGCAGGTGCGGCACGCTCCATGCGGCGTTCCATTCAACGGCGTCGTGCACGATGGCGGCGGCGCCCTGCTCGATGGCCGCTTCGATGAAATGCGTGGCGCCCGCGTAGGCGAAGAACACGTCGCCGCGCTGCACGCGGCGCGAATCGGACGTCAGCTGCCCGGACGGGGCAGCCGTTTTGATCCACAAACTGATGTCTTGTATGGTCATGAGTGACTTCACATGGCCTCCGGGCCGGCATTGGCCGGGACCACGATTTCGGTAACGGAGGAATCGGGCGGTACGTTCATCGCGCGCAGCGCGTTGGTCGCAATCGCCGCGAAAGCGGGAGCGGCAACCTGGCCACCATAGTGGGCAGGGCCGGTCGGTTCATCGATCATCACGGCAATGATGAAGCGCGGCGCCGACATCGGCACCATGCCCACGAACGAGCCGATATATTTGCGCGGCATCGCATAGCGGCCATTTTCCACTTTATAGGCGGTACCCGTCTTGCCGCCCACGCGGTAGCCGGCAACCTGGGCGCGCTTGGCCGAGCCGTGCGCGCCGGAGACCACCAGTTCGAGCATGGCGCGCATTTCGGCGGCCGTCTTCGGCTTGATCACTTGCTGGCCCACGGGCAGTTCATTGACCTTCTGGAACGACAGGGGAATCGTGTCGCCGTCGCGCGCGAACATCATGTACGAGCGCGCCAGCTGGATCAGCGAGACGGAAATGCCGTTACCGTAGCTCATGGTCGCCTGTTCCACAGGGCGCCACGATTTATAGGGGCGCACGCGGCCGGCCACGGCGCCGGGGAAGCCCCATTTCGGCTGCTGGCCGAAGCCCACCTTGGTAAACATTTCCCACATTTCCTGCGACGGCATGCCCAGCGCGATCTTCGAGGTGCCGATATTCGACGACATTTCGATGATTTCGGAGACATTGATCACGCCGTGCGGCTTGGTGTCGGTGATCGTGCGGTCGGCAATGGTGTAGCGGCCCGGGCCCGTGTCGATCAGGGTGCCCGGCTTGACGCGGCCCGTGTCGAGCGCCAGCGAGACCGTAATCGGTTTCAGGGTCGAACCAGGTTCAAAAGTATCGGTCATGACGCGGTTGCGCAGCTGCTGGCCCGTGAGCTTGCGGCGGTCGTTCGGGTCGTAGCTGGGGTAATTGGCCAGGGCCAGCACTTCGCCCGTGTGCACGTCGAGCACCACGGCGCCGCCGGCCTTGGCATTGAATTTCTCCACCGCTTCCTTCAATTGCGTAAAGGCGATGTACTGGATCTTGCTGTCGACGGACAGGGTCAGGTCCTTGCCGTCGTGCGGTTCGTGGATGAAGCCGATGTCTTCGACGATGTGGCCCAGGCGGTCCTTGATCACGCGGCGGCTGCCGGTGGTGCCGACGAGGGTCTTCTGCTGCGCCAGCTCCATGCTTTCCTGGCCCACGTCTTCCACGTTGGTAAAGCCCACCACGTGGGTCATCACTTCGCCCTGTGGATAAAAACGCTTGTATTCCTTGCGCTCGTCGATGCCGTCGATGCCCAGCTTGGAAATCTTGTCGGCCACGTCCATCTCGACCTGGCGTTTCAGGTAAACGAAGCTGCGGTCCGAGTCGAGCTTCTTGCGCAATTCATTGACGTTCATTTCCAGCAGACCGGCCAGCGCATTGATTTTCTCGGGCGACGCCTGCAGCACGTCGTCGGGAATGGCCCAGATGGCTTTCACGGGCACGGATGAAGCGAGCACCTGGCCATTGCGGTCGGTGATCTTGCCGCGCGTGGCCGGCAACTCCAGGGTGCGCTCATAACGCGCCTTGCCCTGCTTTTGCAGGAACTGGGTCGAGACGCCCTGCAGCCACAGCGCGCGTGCGCCCAGGCCGGCGAAAGCGAAGAACAGCAGGAACAGCACGACGCGCGAACGCCAGACGGGCAGGCGCACCGCCAGTACGGGGTTCTTCGAGAATGGCACGCCTTTCGATGCTGCCACCCGGCCGTTGCTGTTACCGCCCAACTTCATTATTCGCCCTCCGTCAGGTATTGCGTACGCGCCGCCGTCAGCGGCGTCATGCTCAGGTCGCGCCGTGCAATCGCCTCGATGCGTTCATGCTTGCCCAAGGTCGACTGGTCCAGCTGCAGCTGCGCCCAGTCGATGTCGAGCTGGCGCGACAGCGCTTGCGCGCGCTCCAGGTCGATCAACAGGTGGCGCGACTGGTATTGCGCGTTCACCAGCGACAGGCCGCAGCACACCAGCAGGGCCGACAGCACGACACACAGCTTGCCAGTCATCGGGTGCCGCCGTTTGCAGGGGCGGCCAGCGGCAGGCGCTGCGCCACGCGCATCACGGCCGAACGCGAACGGGGGTTGCCCTCGATCTCCGCGTCGGATGGCTTCATCTTCGCAATCAGCTTCATTTCCGGCTGCGGCAAGTCCACCGCGCGGATCGGCAGGCGGCGGTCAGGCTGCTCCACGTTCGCCTTCGAGGCGAAGAAGCGCTTGACCATGCGGTCTTCCAGCGAATGGAAACTGATCACGGCCATGCGCGCGCCGGGCGCCAGGCAGGCGTACGCCTGGTTCAGACCGATCTCGAGATCCTCGAGCTCTTTGTTAATGAAAATGCGTATGGCCTGAAAGGTGCGGGTAGCGGGGTCCTTACCCTTCTCGCGGGTCTTGACGGCGCCTGCCACGATGCCGGCAAGCTGTCGTGTGCTTGAAATTGGCTGGACTGCCCGGCCAGCAACAATCGCCTTTGCAATCTGAAAAGCAAACCGTTCTTCCCCATAATCGCGTATCACTTTCTCTAAATTCTGCTCGGTTTCCACCGCCAGCCATTCGGCCGCGGAGATGCCGCGCGTAGTATCCATGCGCATGTCCAGCGGTCCGTCGTTGCGGAAGCTGAAACCGCGCGCCGCGTCGTCGACCTGCGGCGACGAGATGCCCAGGTCGAGCAGGATGCCGTCCACCTGCTGCACGCCGCGTTCGGCCAGGCTGGCCGTCATGGTGGCAAAGCTGTCGTGGACGATTTCAAAGCGGGGGTCGCCGATCTGTTCGGCCGTGGCGATCGCCTGCAAGTCCTTGTCGAAGCCGATCAGGCGCGCGTCGGAGGCCAGGCGCGACAAAATCAGGCGGCTATGGCCGCCGCGGCCAAACGTGCCGTCGACGTAAATGCCGTGCGCGCGGTCGCCCGACAGGTCGAGCGCATCGACCGCTTCATCGAGCAGCACCGTGCGATGCTGAAATTCCGGCACCGTGAGTTGTGTCATTACGGAGCCTTAGAAAGAAAAATTGGAAAGTACATCGGGGGTGCCGGCATCGATCGCCTGCTGTTCTTTGTCGGCCAACTTGGCGGCATCCCATATTTCAAAGTGGCTGCCCATGCCGATCATCATGACTTCGCGCGCCAGCCCGACGGCGTTGCGCAATTCAGGAGAGATCAGCACGCGGCCGGCCGAGTCCAGCTCGACGTCGACGGCGTTGCCGAGGAAGATGCGCTGCCAGGCGCGCGCCGACATGGGCCAGGCGGCGATTTGCTGGCGGTGGCTTTCCCACACGGGACGGGGGAAAAACAGCAGGCAGCCATCGGGGTGTTTGGTCAGGGTCAAGCGGCCTTCGCATTGAATCGCCAGCGCGTCACGGTGCTTGGCAGGGATAGACATCCTGCCTTTGGCATCGAGATTGATTGCGGACGCGCCTTGAAACACGGAAGACCTTTTTTGAGCTTGGGTTGCGACGCTTGCGCATCATGATGAAAAGGGAAAATTTCCCACAAAAACACACTTTTTCACACAGTTGCCCACTTTAGAGGAAGCAAAGATAGTGGTCAAGCGGTTTCCGATTGGCAAAACAGGAATTTTATTAATGAAATTAAGGACTTAGCGCATATCGTTGAAGGAGTCTCAAATAAAAATATATCGATAAATTAGATACTTATGAAAGATAGTGAATGTGCTACCTCATCTGCACACATGTGTTTTCCTACCGTAAACATCGAAAAAAACGAAATCGGAAAATTGAATTTTTTACAGTTAGTTGACACATGACAATAATTTCGTCATCCAGACACAACAGCAATCAGCCGCAACGTAAGACTTGGTTTAAAGCAAAAAATAATCGTCCATGGCGCGTATCGGCCCTGTTTTCAGGGGTTGGCCTGACGCAGGAAAACTATTTTTGCAATGCAGCAATTAATTGTAGATAAGAAACTTTAACCAATTATTCACTTTTAGTTGTATATACAACTTTATCTTAAGTGCTATACTTTTAGAAACAAAAAAAGCCCCGTTGCGGGGGCTTTTGCGTGGCGCGCAGCAGGAAAAGCCGCCGCTGCCGAGGTGCTCCCTGGCAGGCCAGGGAGCAGGAATTCAAGTGAAGCAGGCCGGTAGGCCGGATTTTGTTACGGCGCCTTCCCTTGCAGGTCGACGCTATGACAGTCATTCCTCTAGGCGCCAGATTACTCGGGCGCTCAAGCTTTCTACCCGCACGCTCCGCGAGCAGCATCATCGCGTGCCTATTTGAAATTGCACCAGGTGGAGGTTACCGCGTTTCACCGTAACTTAATACGCTCGTCTCTGTGGCCCTATTCCTCGCCTTATACCTTGCGGCTTTCGACGGACGGCCGTTAACCGTCACCCCGCTCTATGGAGTCCGGACCTTCCTCCCGCCAGCGCATTGCTGCGCCGGCCAGCGACTGTCTGGCCTGCTTCACCCGCCATTGTACCGCGCCGCAGCATGTTTCTGCAAAAAGGCAGATACAGGCGCGGCGCGGCCCGCCGGGCGCCCTCGTCGTCGCCCCGGGGGATTGTGTAATTCGGTGTCGCCATTTCAAAAGCCGGGCCAAATCGGCTCACATAGAATGAGGCAAGCTGCTTGCATGCAAGCGCATGCGCACCGCTTGCCCCACTTCTTTGCCACCCACTAGAATATAAAGAGCCGAACATGACGCAACAATCCCGTACCGGCGGCCAGATCCTGGTCGATGCCCTGCAGATCCACGGTGTCGACACCGCCTTTGGCGTGCCTGGCGAAAGCTACCTCGACGTGCTCGACGCCCTGCACGATTCGGGCATCCGCTTCATCATCAACCGCCAGGAAGGCGGCGCCGCCTTCATGGCCGAAGCCTACGGCAAGCTGACGGGCAAGCCGGGCATCTGTTTCGTCACGCGGGGACCGGGCGCCACCAACGCCTCGATCGGCGTGCACACGGCCTACCAGGATTCCACCCCGATGATCCTGTTCATCGGCCAGGTGGGCAACGATTTCGTCGACCGCGAAGCGTTCCAGGAAATCGACTACCGCCGCATGTACGGCCAGATGGCCAAGTGGGTGGCGCAGATCGACCGCGCCGAGCGCATCCCCGAATACCTGGCGCGCGCCTTCCAGGTGGCCACCAGCGGGCGTCCCGGCCCCGTCGTGCTGGCCTTGCCGGAAGACATGCTCATTTCGCTGGCCACGGTGGCCGACACGCGCGCCTACCAGCCGGTGCAGGCGGCGCCATCGGACGCCCAGCTGCAGCAGCTGCGCAGCATGCTGGCCACCGCGAAACAGCCGCTGGTCTTGCTGGGCGGCACCACCTGGACGCCGCAAGCGTGCGCCGACCTGCAACAGTTCGCGGAAAGCAATCACCTGCCCGTCGCCTGCGCCTTCCGCTTCCAGGACTTGCTCGACAATGCCCACCCGAACTACATCGGCGACGTCGGCATCGGCATCAACCCGAAACTGGCCGCGCGCGTGAAAAATGCCGACCTGGTCATCGCCATCGGCCCCCGCCTGGGCGAAATGACGACGGGCGGCTACACCCTGTTCGACTCGCCCGTGCCGCGCCAGCGCCTAGTGCACATCCATACGGATGCCGAGGAACTGGGCAGCGTTTACCAGGCCGAACTGATGATCAACAGCGGCATGCCGCAAGTGTGCGCCATGCTGGCCGCCATGGCGCCCGTCGATGCTGCCGCATGGAAACATACGCCGGCCGAAGCGAAAGCCGAGCTGGCCGCCTACCAAGAGCGCCCGCCCATCTTCCAGGATGGCCAGGCGCCGCTGGACCTGTGGCAAGTGACACAAGAGATCATGGCGCAGGCGCCTCTCGATACCATCCTGACGAACGGCGCCGGCAATTACGCCTCGTGGGCGCACCGTTTTTACCGCTACGGCGGCATGCGCACGCAGCTGGCGCCGACCAACGGCGCCATGGGCTACGGCGTGCCGTCGGGCGTGGCGGCGAAGATCGTGCACCCCGAACGCACCGTGATCACCTTCGCCGGCGACGGCGAATACATGATGAATGGCCAAGAATTGGCCACCGCCGTGCAATACCAGGCGGGCGTGGTCATCATCGTCTTCAATAACCAGATGTTCGGCACCATCCGCATGCACCAGGAACGCGATTACCCGGGCCGGGTGTCGGGCACGACCCTGCACAACCCGGATTTTGCGGCGCTGGCGCAAGCGTATGGCGCGCATGGCGAAGTGGTGGCTACGACAGAAGAGTTCGCCCCTGCCCTGCAGCGGGCGCTGGCACACGCCAAGGCCAACAACTTGCCGGCCTTGATCGAGCTGCGCTACGACGGCAACCTGATCACGCCAAATGCGACGCTCGCCACCATCCGCGCCACGGCGGAAAAGGCGCAAGCGGCCAAATAAGCCCCTTGCAGCGCTGAAAATAACAAAGGCCCGGTCGATACCGGGCCTTTTTCTTTTTGACAGCGGCAATCGCTCAGGCTGCGGACGCTGGCGCGCTTTCCTCGGCAGGCACTGCCTCGGCGGGCGCCTGCGGCATCGGCGGACATGGCGTGCAATGCTTCAGGGGACGGCCGAAATCGCGCACGCGGTTCAGTTTCATGGGCATGCGCACGTTGCCGCCGCAATAATCGCCTTCCAGGGTCAGGGTCTGCCCGTCCTTGGAAAACTTGCCGACGATGGTGCGCTCTTCGCTGTCGGCGCCGGCGATGGTGAAGTCGAAGGCGCCCGTGGCGGCGTCCAGGTTGACGTCGTTGGCGACGATGGGCCAGCTCAGGGCGCCTGCCGTGAATTCATAGATGACGGAATCGGCCTCGGCGAAGCGGTGCAGGGTCACGCGCTGGCCGCCGATTTCGCCGCTATCCTTTTGCAGGCACAGGTCGGAATAGACGGCCACGCCATAGCGCTCCAGTCCGGCCGGCTTCTTGCCCTTGACGGCAGCGACAGCGGCGCCTGTGGCGCCAGCGAACAGCAGCGCGGCCAGCAAGGCGGCCAGGCGCGGCGATGTGTGTGGATACATGGCATTCCTTTACTTGAGTAACGGCGCCATTATAACTGGCGCCGCACATGTAAAAACGCGCCGCCAGGACTAGCCTGGAGACGCGTTTCCTTGCTTATCAGCATCCCCGAAGGAATGCTGGCAGCGGTACTAAGCTTCGCTTGCGCGAATATTAGAACGAGTGACGAACACCAACGTTGAAGGCTTTGTCGCCCGTACCAACATTGCTGTTGTTACCAACGGTGTAGCCTGCGCCGTTTTTGTTCTTGATCTTGGCGTACGAAGCGTAGGTGCTCGTGCGCTTCGACAGAGCGTAGGAGTAACCCACTGCCCATTGATCAGCATCAGCGTTCGTAGCAGCTTTGTCGTTCGTGCGGATGAACGAAGCCATTACGGTGCCAGCTGGGCCAACAGGTACGGTTGCGCCAACCAGGATGTTGTTGCTGTCGTTGCTGTAAGCAGCGGTGTTGTAGTTGAACGAGTTGGCGGTCGAGAACGTGCCGTCTGCGTTTTCCTTGGCGTTGTTCGCTACAGCGCTGTTGTCGCCTTTGTTCACGCCATATGCGACGTAAGCTTTAGCAACTGCGAAATCGTAGTTAGCTGCAGCCAACCAGTTACGTGCGCTACCTTTGTTGCTGGTAGCGGATTCGTTGCTGGTGGTGTTGTAGGCCAGACGCGCGTTCAGAGGACCGTTCGAGTAGCCAGCCGACGCACCGATTTGACGGCCGTATTTGTTCGACTCAGCTTTTTCGCCGAAGGTGTAAGCCACGTCAGCGTCAAAGCCGTTGAAGTTTGGCGAGGTGTACAGCACGGTGTTGCTGGTACGGGTCAGTGCTTTCGATGGGAACAGGTTCTTGGCGGAACCAGCGTAGCCCACTGCGAATGGATCAGCAACTTTCGACAGGGTGTTGTACCAAGGGGTGTATTGACGACCCAGGGTCAGGGTACCGGTCGTTTTGCTGCTCAGACCAACGTACGATTGACGGCCGAACAGGGCTTCGTTTTTACCTTGCGCGCCGGTGTCAACGCCGAAACCAGCTTCCAGAACGAACAGAGCCGACAGGCCGCTGCCCAGATCTTCGGTGCCTTTGAAGCCCAGACGGGAAGCCGAAGCAACGCCGCTGTCCAGTTTGTTAACGTTGCCGTTAACACCGCCGCGCTCGCTGACGAAACCAGCGTCAACGGTACCGTAGATAACAACGCTCGATTGAGCTTGGGCTACGCCAGTGGCTGCTGCCAGAACTGCCAGGGTGATCAGAGTTTTTTTCATTGCGATTTCCTTTAATTTTGAAGCAAAAAGTAATACAGCCTATGCATCTCGAGCTGCGCTCTAACAGAGCGCTTTTTATGAGTGAGGGCAAGGTCTCCACCTGCCACATTGCTGTTCCGGTCAGGGGAACAATTCACATCGGTATCGGCACGCTATTGCACCGATAAGCTTGAAGGCTGCAGAGCGACCGTATTTTCATGCGCCGGTTCGGTGCTCAAAGGGCACCGGAAGCGGCACTATAACGACCGTTTCACATTCCATCAAGTTCCAACATGTTACTTCCGGTACCAGGCCGAGGGCTTTTTCAGGCATCCCGACCATCGCCAACCGTACTACGCGACAGAGCCAGTGCCCCTTGCCAACCAATGCATTGGCCTGATTGACCATTCCATCATAGCGCATGCCTTGTCGACACCCGTTGTATTAGTGCAACAGTATCAGGCGTGTGATTAAAACGTCAACATGCTTTACCCATCATTTGCCCTGCATGATTTACGCGACAAAGCGCACAATTTGTCAGGCGATAATGGATAAACGGGACGAAGCATACACGGCATCGCCAATGTTTGCTGCCGGATGCCCGAAAACGGGAAATAAGACGCCCTATTTTGGTGCGTTGCCGCATTATTCAGGGGCGTAGACGCGATTTTCGACGTCGGCGCGCGCGTCAGGAAAATAGGCAGAGTATCAACATAATTACTGACTTTCCGGTAATTTAAATTGCTCACATAGAAATGTTTTCCATGTTTTCCGGCACGCGCGCCGGGTGCCCGCTTGGAACGGATGAGGACGACTCTTGCTTGCAAATTCCGCATCAGTTGAAACAATTTCTTACAATGTTGCCTTCTCAATATTTTGACATATTTGTGTCCAAAAAACGACACATTGACCGAAATCAAGTTTTTACCAGCCCAATTCCACACAATTTACTTTTTCTTTTTCGCATTTTTTGCTTAAAAGCATCAGAAAATACGCTCAGCGCCGGCTTGCGCGCCGGAGCATGCGCATGAAAGGGCCCAGCACAGGCAGCTTTTCATACAATTCTTCCGCCGCATCCCAATAATCGCGGTGCAATACCACCCGTCCCAGCCCGTCGAAACGCACATGTGTTGCCCCACGGATACATTGTTCGCCAGATACCAGGCGTTTCATGCGAAAGCGAAATTCCCACGTCAGGAACGCTTGCTCCCCCTGCCCCAGGCTTTCCAGCACGACAAACCGCGGGGCATCGACTTGCACGAACATGTGCTCGAAGATGGCCAGGATGGCGGCATGGCCCTCCACCTCGTTGAACGGGTCCTTGAAACGGGCGTCTGGCGCGTACACGGCACCCAGCTGGGCCAGGCTCTCCAGGCTCAGGTGCTCGTAAAACGCCACCAGGCGCGCCAGCGCACCTTCCATGGTTGCGCTCATAGGCCCGTCACCTTGCGGATCAGCCAAAAATAGGCGCGGTACGGCAACAGCCGCGCCAGGCGCATGGCATTGGTAAAGCGTTTCGGAAAGTGGATGTGGAATTGCCCCCGCTCGATGCCGTCGAGCATGGCGGCGGCCGCGTCCTGCGCCGTCATCAGGGCCGGCATGGTGAAATCATTGTTCGCCGTCAAAGGCGTGGCGACAAAACCAGGGTTGATTTGATACACATCAATCCCACGCGGATGCAAGTCCAGGTACAGCGATTCCGTCAGGTTGATCAGCGCCGCCTTGCTGGCGCCATACGCGAGCGCCTTGGGCAAGCCGCCATAGCCGGCCACCGAGCCGACGATCCCGATGCCGCCGCTGCCCTGGCGCAACAGCCACGGCAAGGCCGGCTCCAGGCAATTGAAGACGCCGCCCACGTTCAGGGCCAGCAAGCCCTGGGCCGCCTCAAGGTCGAAGCTATCGGCGCGCATGGCCTGATAGCCGCCAGCGACCACCAATATCAGGTCGATATGCGCCCACTGCTGCTGCAATTGCACGCAGACGGCCCGCACTTGCGCGTGCTGCGTGATATCGAGCGGCAAGGCCTGCGCCAGCGGCTGTCCCTCGCACAACTGTTCCAGGCTGGCGCGGTGGCGGGCCGACAGGGCCACGCACGCGCCCTGCTCCAGCAGCAAGGTGGCGCACGCGGCGCCGATGCCGCTGGACGCGCCGATGATCCACACGCGCTTGCCGGCCCAATTGCTGATCTTGCGATTCATGGGGTCGCCCCTGGACGCTTGCTGAACGATAAGGTGACGGCGCCCAGGCTGAAGCCGAACTTGCTCATGGCGGCACGGTTGAGCATGACCTTGTCATCCATCAAGAACATCCAGTCCTCGAAATCGACGTGGTAGACCGTGCCATCGACGGGCAGCGCCAGCACGTATTGCCAGCGCAGCGCATTGCCCGCCACTTCGCCGATGGCTTCCCCGATCACGTCGGGCGCCGTGCCGATGAAGCGCCCGGGCGCCGTCTTGCGCAAGGTCCACACGCGCCGTTGCCGGCTGCCGTCCGCATACGTGAAATCCTCGTCCAGGGTCCCCGTCTCGCCCACCCAGCTGGCCCGCATCACCACGGTGAAACGTTTCACCACCTTGCCGGAACGGTCCTGGAAGATGCCGTGGGCATCGAGCGTGCCGTTGAAATACTGTTGCAGATCCAGTACGGGCAATTCCTGCGCGTACGTGGCCGGCGTGGGCGGCGTGGAACAGGCGGCCAGCGCCAGCAGCAAGGCGGCCAGCGGCAGGCAACGTTTGCAATAAGTCATGAAGCGCATGCGCGGTTCTCCCGATAGTCACTATATATATGTTGTAGCGGCGCGCGCCACAGCATGAGCGCCGCCAGCAGTTTCAAAACACAGGGCAGCACGGCGTAGGCGGCAGACAGGGCCGGCAAGCCGCCGCTGCCGCTGCCCGGCACATAGCCGAGCCAGGCCAGCAGGGGCAAGGCGATGCCGGCCGCCAGCGCCAGGCTCATCTGCACGCCCCAGTTCCACCAGCCGAAATACGCCGCTTCGTGCCGCCCGGCATGGCCGGCCGCGCCGATCAACCCTGCCAGCAGGGCCGGCGGCAAGGCCAGGTCGGCGCCCAGCGCCAGGCCCGACAGCAGGCAGATGGCGGCAAAACCCCAGGCGACGCCCTCGCCCAGGCCATACGCCCAGACAAACACGCTGGCGGCCAGCAGCATGGCGCCGCCCCAGGCGCGCGCTTCGCCAAAGCGGCGCGCCAGGGCCACCCACACGGGCATCGAGGCGGCCGCCGCGCAAAAGTAGACGATCAGGAACGGTCCCGCGTATTGGCCCAGGCGCAAGTAGTCGGTGGCAAAGAACAGGAACAGGGTGGCGGGAATGGCGGCAGCCACGCCATTGACGAGCAGGACGGCAAACAGCCAGCGAAACGCGCGCTGGCGAAATGGCAGGCGCCAGGCGCCAGCGGGCAGCGCCGCCGTGCCTTGGCGCAAGACCGGACGCGGCGCGCGTGCCAGCAGCAACGCACCCGCCGCCAGCAGGCAGCCGGCAAAGGCCAGCGACAGGCCGTCATAGCCGAGCATGGACGTCAGCCCCGCCGCCAGGATCACGCCGAGCAAGCCGCAACCCTCGCGCACGGCCGTCACCCGCGCCCGCTGCGCGCGCGCCTGGCTCAAGGCCGCGCCCCAGCTCTGATGCGCGATGCCGGCCAGGCCATAGGCGGCGTACACGAGCAGCAAGGCAGCCAGGAACCAGGCCAGGGTGGCCGCTTGCGGCATGGCCGGCGGATGGAACAGGGCGCCAAAGCCCAGCAACAGCAGCGGCAGCGATGCGCCGACCAGCACGGCATAGCTGCGCCCGCCGCGCGCCATCCAGGCGCCGAGGGCCGGGTCGATGAAGGCGGCGGCAATGCGCGCCGCCAGCAGCACTGCGCCGATTTGCGCCAGATCAAGGCTGCTGCGCTGCGCATAAAACGGCGCCACATATATATAGATGGGCAGCGCCAGCATGGCCAGCGGCAAGCCGAACAGGCCATAACTGAACAAGGCCGGCAAGCTCAAGGCGCTGGCCCCGGCATTCATGGCAGCGGCGCCGCACTCTGCAGCAAGGCTGCGCGCAGCTTCGGCGCCGTGCTCGACGGCGACAGCCAGATGGCGAAGAAGGCGCGCGCGAAGTCGCCGTCGTTCACGTCGGCCAGCACCTTGCCATCGAGATAAAAGCGCACGCCGGGCGCGATGCCGGCCCGGTAGGCGCCCGCGATGCGCTGGTCTTCCTTGACATCAGGAAAGATGCGCTGCATGGTGGCCAGCCACGCCAGGCGCTGCTCCGGCGTGCCGGCGCCGATTTTCTGCATCTGTTCATAGCTGGCTTCGGCGATCTTCTTGCCGTCGAGCGAGCGCGCGTAGCGCAATTCCAGCACGAAGGGCGCCGTTGCCGACTCCGCGCCCTGGTAACCGTTCGCGCCCACCCAAAGTTGCGCCCGATAAATACGCATGCCGAACCACGTGTATTCCCCCTCGCCCGCCAGGCGGGCTTCGGGCACATCGGCCGCGATAAAGGCCGGCGGCGCGGCCGCGGCGCCAAACATGGTCAACGACAGCAAAGCGGCGACAAGCAGGCGGCGCATCATCACTCCTTGATCAGGGTAAATTGCATCACATCCGTGTTGTGCGCCTGGAAGGCAGCCTCGCAATACGCGAGGTAAAACTCCCAGGTGAGCAGGAAACGGCCGTCGAAACCCTGCTTTTCCAGCGCCGTGCGCTGGGCCAGGAAGCTGGCGCGCCACTGGCGCAAGGTTTCCGCGTAATCGAGGCCAAAGCTGAAGGCGTCTTCCACGCGCAAGCCCTGCGCCTCGGCGGCGCGGCGGAATTCGGCCGGCGAGGGCAGCATGCCGCCCGGGAAAATGTACTGTTGAATAAAATCCGTGCTCTTGCTGTAGCGCTCGAACAATTCGTCGGCAATGACGATGGTCTGGATGCAGGCGCGTCCGCCCGGCTTCAGGTTGCGCGCCA
The DNA here is from genome assembly GCF_030587265.1 of Janthinobacterium sp. SUN137. NCBI lineage: Bacteria > Pseudomonadati > Pseudomonadota > Betaproteobacteria > Burkholderiales > Oxalobacteraceae > Janthinobacterium > Janthinobacterium sp. SUN137. The sequence continues at coordinate 60,333 of NZ_JAPWHZ010000006.1, forward strand.
CGCATGCGAAATAGCCGGGCCAGTAGCTTTGTCCCACGGCTTCGAACATCTCGATCGAGGCGATGGCGTCGTACTGGCCCGCGCTGTCGCGGTAATCGCACAGCTGCAAGTCGGCCTGCCCTGCCAGGCCCGCGTCCTGCAGGCGCTGGCGCGCATAGGCGAGCTGTTCTGTCGACAAGGTCAGGCCCGTCACGTGCGCGCCGCAGTCGCGCGCCGCGGCTTCCGCAAAGCCGCCCCAGCCGCAGCCGATCTCCAGCACGCGTGCGCCCGGCTGCAGTTGCAACTGGTCCGCGATGCGCGCGTATTTCGCCCCTTGCGCCTGCTCCAGGCTGGCGCCTTCGGTGAACAGGGCGCTCGAGTACGTCATCGACGGGTCCAGCCACAGCTGATAGAAGGCGTTGCCGATGTCGTAATGGGCATGGATATTCTTCTTGCTGCCCGCGCGCGAATTGCGGTTGAGCAAGTGCCGGACCTTGTAGACCAGGTTGCCCCACCAGTTGCCATAGATCAATGACTCGATGTGCGCGCGGTTGCGTATCATCAACTCGATCAAGCCCGGCAAATTGTCCGTGCGCCAGTCGCCGGCGATAAACGTTTCCGCAAAGCCGATGTCACCCGAGCGCAGGACGGCCGCACACAGGCGCCAGTTGTGCAAGTCCAGGGTGACGGGATGGCTGCCATCGCCGTACAGCAAGATGCTGCCGTCCGGCGTGCGCAGGCGCAGCGCGCCGTATTGCAATTTTTCCAGCAGGCGCACGATCATGCGCCCGGCAGCGGGCATGTCCACGTGCGCATGCCCATGCAAGGGAGTGGAACTGCTGCGCGCATGCAGGCCGGTCGGCAGGGAATCGGAGCTCATCGGGACACCTTTTCTTGTGGAGGGTGGGGTTTGCTGAAAAACGGCACGCGGCGCAGCCACAGGCGCAAGGCTTGCCAATGGATGCGCGCCATCACGCCGAACGTCATCAGGGGATAGCGCAGCAAGGCCCAGGCGATGGCGCCATCGCGCAACGGCTGCGCCGTGCCGGACAAGCTCGTTTGCAGCAGCGGGCCGTCGAGGTCGTCGTAATCGACCCGGGCCAGGTGGCGCTCGCCATCCTGGTCGTTGTTGCGCAGGAAACGGAAGCGGTACAGGCCTTCCACCTTGCAAAACGGCGACACGTGAAAGATTTTCTTGGCGACCAGTTCGCTGCCATACGCGATGGCGCCGCCCTGCTCGAGCAAGTACAGGTGGCGCTCGCCAAAGGTATTGCGCACGTCGCAGAGCACGGCCCGCAGCGCGCCGTCAAGCCCGTGACAAAACCAGAAACTGACGGGATTGAAGACATAGCCGAACATGCGCGGCATGGTTTGCAGCCAGATTTCGCCGCCCGCGTCGACCACGCCATGCTGGCGCAGCAAGCCGTCGATCCAGTCCAGCAGCGGTGTCGTGCCATCGCCATGGTCGCTGTCGCAGAAGGACAGCACATTGGCGCCGTTGCGCGAAATCAAACGGGCAGGAAAATCCTGCGCGCCCAGGCTGCGCAAGGGCAGGCGCAGGTAAAACATGCCGTAAGCAAAAGCATGCGCGCGCGGACGCAGCCGCGCATGGCGCACCTGTCCCAGGCACAGCTGGGGCTGCGGCCGGAGCGGCTGCGTGGGATCACGCGGCATGGCCGAGCTCCGCCAACGCCAGACCGTTGAGCGCTTGCGCCACGCCCAGGCCCGACTTCAAGCCGTCTTCATGGAAGCCATAGCCCGTCCAGGCGCCCGCGAACCACGTGTGCTGCGCGCCCTGGAAGCCGGCCAGGCGCGTCTGGGCGGCAATGGCCGCGCCATCGAACACGGGATGGGCATACGAAAACTCGTCGATGATGCTTGCCGGATCGGGCTCGTCGAGCGGATTGAGCGAGACGATGACGGGCGTGGTGAACGGCAGCGGCTGCAGCTGGTTCAGCAAATAATGCACGCACACTTGCGGCGCTTCGCCCTCCCCCGCTGCCGGCCGTCCCTGGTAATTCCAGGCGGACCAGGCACGGCGGCGTTGCGGCAGGCAGGAGGCATCCGTATGCAGCACAGCCCGGTTCGGCTGGTAGCGCACGGCTTCGAGCACGGAGCGCTCGTCGTCGCGGATATCTCCCAGCAGGGCCAGCGACTGGTCGCTGTGGCAAGCGAGCACGACGTGATCGACATGCTCGACGCCGGCGGCCGTATGCAGCTCGACCATGCGCGCGCCGCCGTGCCCCTGGCGGCGCACGGCCAGCACGGGGCACGCCAGACGCTGCTGCGGTATGCCCGCCAGCAATTTTTCCACGTACACGCGCGAGCCGCCCCGCACCGTGCGCCATTGCGGCCGGTCGCTCACTTGCAGCAAGCCATGGTTGTGGCAGAAACGGATGAACGTGGCCAAGGGAAAGGCCAGCATCTGGCGCGCCGGACACGACCAGATACAGGCGGCCATCGGCAACAGATACCAGTGACGGAATTCGTCGCCGTAGCCGTGCAGGTCGAGGAATTCTCCCAGCGACAGGGCCGGCGCCGGCAAGGCGGCCGTGGCCAGGGCGCTGGCCTGGCGGTTGAAGCGCAGAATGTCGCGCAACATGCGCAGGAAGGCGGGGCGCAGCAGATTGCTGCGCTGGGCAAACACGGTGTCCAGATTGGCGCCCGCCCATTCCAGCACGCGGGCATCGGGCGCAGCGCCCAGCGGCATCTTCACGGAAAACGACATGTCGCTGTCGGCCGCCTCGACGCCGAGTTCGTCAAACAGTTGCACCAGATGCGGGTAGGTGGCGTGGTTAAACACGAGAAAACCCGTGTCGACGCCATGCGTGACGCCATCGAGCGTGACATCCACCGTATGGCTGTGGCCGCCAAAGTAATCGCCCGCCTCGTACAAGGTGACGTCCTGGCCCGATTGCGCCAGGCGATAGGCACACGACAATCCTGCGATTCCTGCTCCGACGACGGCAATTTTCATGAGTGCACCCGTGTTATGTTTGTCCTGGACAAAACAAGCTGCATCGATAGTCAGTCAAATATTGATCTATGTCAATGAGCACCTGTTGTCGTTCACAAACTTATACGCGAGCAATATCCAATCGGATTCAGCTATTTGGTACGGGGCGGCGGAAGGCGTAGAATGCCAGTAACGTTCTTTTCGGCATGCGAGCAACCCCACTGGTATGGATACTGACCTGCAACTATCTCCTGCCTTCAGCATCGGCGATGTCGAACGCGACACCGGGCTGGCCAAGGAAACCTTGCGCGTGTGGGAGCGCCGCTACGACTTTCCCCAGCCGCGGCGCGACGCCTTTGGCGAGCGCAGCTATCCGGCCGAGCAAGTGCAAAAGTTGCGCATGGTCAAACGCCTGCTGGACCTCGGATTTCGTCCGGGAAAAATCATGCAGCACAGCACCGCGCAACTGCAGCAGCTGGCCAGCGCCGGCAGCACGCCGCCGCCCGCGCCGGCGCCCCAGCTCGAACACTACCTGGCCCTGTGCCGCAGCCACCAGATGGCGGAACTGGGCGACGCCCTGCGCCAGGCGCTGGCCGTGCTGGGCTTGAAAGCGTTCACCATCGACGTCATCGCCCCCCTCACCGGCATGGTGGGCGAAGCGTGGGCTTGCGGCGAACTGGCGGTTTACGAAGAGCATCTGTATAGCGAAACCTTGCAGACGGTGATGCGGCACGCCATCTTTTCCCTTCCGCAAGCAAGCAGCCCGTCCATGCGCTCGCCGCGCATCGTCCTCAGCACCTTGCCGCAGGAGCGTCACGGCCTGGGGCTGCTGATGGCTGAAGCGCTGTGCGCGGCGGCCGGCGCCCATTGCATGTCGCTGGGCGTGGAAACGCCGCTGACGGACATCGTCGCGGCCGCCCGCGCGCAGCGGGCCGACATCGTCGCGCTATCGTTTTCCAGCGCCAGCAAGCAACGGCAGACGCGCGACAGCCTGCAGCAGCTGCATGCAAGCTTGCCGCCAAGCATGGAATTGTGGGCAGGGGGACGCAGTCCCGTGCTGACCAGGCAGCCGCCACCCTTCTTGCATGTGCTGGACTTGCGGCAAGTCGACGAAAGCATCGCCGACTGGCGCCGCCGCCACCAGGCGCTTGCCCTGCAAACCCACTGAACCGGCGGAAAAGCGCGGCAACTGCGGCGATCTCCGTGGATAGCGGCGCAATGTTGCCAATCGAACAGTAAAGCATGAAGGGCCGGGCGCGCTCTGGTAGAATAGCCCGTAACACAGTGTCCGGCGCCGCCGGGCCTTAGGTCAGCACCCGCCACCACACATCCATGTTTAGTTTCTTCAAGAAAAAACCCATCGCTCCCGAGGCTGCACCAGCCGAGCCCCTCGTCCTTCCCGCCGCCACGCCGCCTGCACCGCAGCCTGCCGCCACGCCCCTGAGCGGCGCGCCGGCCGAGCTCGTGCCCGTGATCGTCGCAGCCGAACCCGAGAAAAAATCGTGGATGACGCGCCTGAAGGCCGGCCTGTCGAAAACCTCGAACACCCTGTCCGTGCTGTTCGTCGGCGCGAAGATCGACGACGCCCTGTACGAAGAGCTGGAAGCGGCGCTGCTGATGTCGGACGCCGGCATCGACGCCACGGAATTCCTGCTGACGGAATTGAAGAAAAAGGTCAAGGAAGACAAGCTGCTCGACGCGGCCGCCGTCAAGGCCGCCCTGAAAGTGCTGCTGATCGACCTGCTCTCGCCGCTGGAAAAGCGCTTCGAGCTGGGCCGCCACAAGCCGCTGGTGATGATGATTTCCGGCGTGAATGGCGCCGGCAAGACGACCACCATCGGCAAGCTGGCCAAGCACATGCAGTCGAATAACCAGTCCGTGCTGCTGGCCGCGGGCGACACCTTCCGCGCCGCAGCACGCGAACAGTTGATGGTCTGGGGCGAACGCAACAACGTCACCGTGATTTCGCAGGAATCGGGCGATCCGGCCGCCGTGGCCTACGACTCCGTGCAATCGGCGAAGGCGCGCGGCATCGACGTGGTCATGGTCGACACGGCGGGACGTTTGCCGACGCAGTTGCACCTGATGGAAGAATTGAAGAAAATCAAGCGCGTGATCGGCAAGGGCATGGATGGCGCGCCGCATGAAACTCTGCTTGTGATCGACGGCAACACGGGCCAGAATGCCCTCACGCAAGTGAAGGCCTTCGACGATGCCCTGCAACTGAGCGGCCTGGTGATTACCAAGCTGGACGGTACCGCCAAGGGCGGCGTGCTGGCGGCGATTGCCCGCGTGCGTCCCGTGCCCGTGTATTTCATCGGCATCGGTGAGAAAATTGAAGACTTGCAGCCTTTCGTGGCTGCCGAATTTGTCGAAGCGCTGCTAGGATAAGCCTATACATGATTGAATTTCAGCACGTCTCCAAGCAATACTCCGCCGACGCCGTGGCGCTCAGCGACATTTCCCTCAATATTGCCAAAGGCGAGCTGGTGTTTTTAGCGGGCCCGTCCGGCGCCGGCAAATCCACCTTGCTGAAAATGATCGCCGCCATGGAACGCCCCACGTCGGGCAAGCTGATCGTCAATGGCCAGGACATGGCGAAGATCAAGCCGGCCGGCGTGCCATTTTTGCGCCGCAACATGGGCCTGATCTTCCAGCAGCAAAAATTGCTCAACGACCGCTCCATCCTGGCCAACGTCATGCTGCCGCTGCTCGTCGTCGGCGCCCACAAGACGGCCGCCGAACAGCGCGCGCGCGCCGCGCTCGATAAAGTCGGCTTGCTGGACCGCGCCATGGCGCGCCCCCTGTCGCTGTCGGGCGGCGAGCAGCAGCGCGTGTCAATCGCGCGCGCCATCGTCAACCGGCCGCAGATCATCCTGGCCGACGAACCGACGGCCAACCTGGACCGCGCCAGCGCCAACAAGGTGCTCGACGCCCTGAAAGCGTTCCACTCCGTGGGCGTGACTTGCCTCATTTCCAGCCATGACGAACAGATGCTCGACGCCGCCGCCCGCGTGATCCACCTGAAAAACGGCCAACTGGTGGCCATCGACAAGGCTACGCAAGCGCCCGTGTTCGCGCCGCCCGACCCCGATTTCGCCCCCGGCGCCGGGGATGACGCGGGAGAACAGGCATGAGAGGCTGGTTCCGTCAACATCGCTTCGCCCTCGGTTCGGCGCTGATCCACTTGCGCAAGTCGCCGGGCGGCTTCCTATTGAACGTGCTCGTCGTCGCCATCGCCCTGTCGCTGCCGTTCGCCGGCTTGACCATGCTCGACAATGTCCGCCCCATGTCGGAACAGATGTCGGTCGACCCGGAAATCAGCGTCTTCCTGAAGATCGACACGCCGCGCGAACAAGCCGTGGGCCTGGCCGGCGCCATGCGCAAGATTGTCGGCGAGCAAAAGGCGAAGATCGTCTTCATCCCGCGCGAACAGGCGCTGGACTCGCTGAAAAACAAGAACGGCCTGGCCGATGTGCTGAGCACCCTGGGCGACAATCCCCTGCCCGACAGCTATGTGCTGAAACTCGATGCCTTCAGCAGCGCCAGCGAAGCGCAGGATGTCGATGCCGTGGCGGAACAGCTGCGCCACTTGCCCGGCGTGGAATCGGCGCAAGTCGATTCGGCCTGGGTCAAGCGCCTGGCCGCCCTGCTGGGCGTGCTGCGCCTGGTGTTGCTGCTGCTGGCCATTACCCTGGGCGTGGCCGTGATCGCCGTCGTCTTCAACACCATCCGCCTGCAAGTGATGCAGCAGCGCGATGAAATCAGCATCTCGAAATTGATCGGCGCGACGGACACCTTCATCCACCGCCCCTTCTATTACACGGGCGCGCTGCTGGGCTTGTGCGCCGGCGCGCTGGCCCTGGGCGCCGTGGCGCTGGCCTTGCAGCCGCTGAACACGGCGATTGCCGAGTTTGCCCGCCTGTATGCGTCCGAATTCCAGCTGGTGCCGCTGGCGCCGCTGCCGATGGCCGGCTTGCTGGCCGTCAGCGCCGGCCTGGGCCTGATCGGCGCCTTCCTGTGCGTGCAGCGCCACCTGGCGCGCCTGAACTGATCTTCTTTCCCATGGCGGCGCCTCCGGTGCCGCCATGCACCCTCCCCATACTGCTGTTATCTTGATATTAAGCAAGTATTCTTAAGGTTCGCTTCAGCCAGAGGCCGTAGACTGGCTACGTTGTCGTGAAGCGGCCTGCAGCACTGTTCAGATCGCTATTCAGACATATTTATCAGGCATTCATTCGCCATAGCATTTAGGCTATCAGATCGATTAAATGTGCTGATTGGCACTCTCAAGCAGAGAGTGCTAATATAGGGACATACCAACAGCAGAACCGCCATGGACGCCAGATCAAGATGGTGCCGCGATCTGCAAAGTGCAAGACCGAATACGCAAAAACGACGATACAAGCTGCCACGTCGCGTGACGTGGCCAACTGGAACAAAGCAAGACTACGAGGGAGAAAACATGACTATGATGTCCGCAACGTCCGCATTGGTTCCGACCAAAAGTAATGCGCTGGGCCTCGGGTTCACTGGCAATCTGGGCAATATCGACGCCTATATTTCGGCCGTGAACCGCCTGCCCATGTTGACCCACGACGAAGAAATTTCGCTGGCGACACGCCTGCGCGAAAAAAATGACCTGGCCGCCGCGCAAGAACTGGTGCTGTCGCACCTGCGCCTGGTGGTCTCGATTGCCCGCGGCTACCTGGGCTATGGCTTGCCGCACGCCGACCTGATTCAGGAAGGCAATATCGGCTTGATGAAAGCCGTGAAACGTTTCGATCCGGACCAGGGCGTGCGCCTGGTCTCGTACGCCATGCACTGGGTGAAAGCCGAGATGCATGAGTACATCCTGAAAAACTGGCGCCTGGTCAAGGTCGCGACGACGAAGGCGCAGCGCAAGCTGTTCTTCAACCTGCGCAGCCACAAGACGGGCCTGGATGCGATGACGCCGAAGCAGATCGATGCGCTGGCCAAGCTGCTCGACGTGAAACGCGAAGAAGTGATCGAGATGGAAACGCGTTTGAGCGGCCGCGACATCGCGCTGGAATCGCCGACCGACGATGAAGACGACAAGTTTTCGCCGATCGCCTACCTGTCGTCGGAGCAAAGCGAGCCGACCAAGGTGCTGGAAGCGGAACAAGTGACGCGCCTGCAATCGGAAGGCCTGGAAACGGCCCTGTCCAAGCTGGACGCCCGTTCGCGCCGCATCATCGAAGCGCGCTGGCTGGCCAACGACGACGGTTCCGGCGCCACCCTGCACGCGCTGGCGGAAGAGTTCGGCGTATCGGCCGAGCGCATCCGCCAGATCGAAGTGGCAGCGCTGAAAAAAATGAAGGGCGCGCTGGCGGCCTACGTGTAATCGCAAGCAATGCCGCAATGTAAAAGGCGCCGCAAGGCGCCTTTTAGTTTTACAACTTGATGTTTATCAACAGATAAACATGGCAGCCAGTTAAGCTGCAGCCAGGCCCTTGCTGATCAATTCAGCAACGACTTCATTCAGATCCGCGCCGCGCTCCTTGGCCAGGGTCTGCAATTGCAAGACCAGATCGCTGTTCAGCTTGACGGCGAATGGCACCAGGCCCAGGGCCTGGTCGCGCTTGCGCTGTTCGCGGCGGTCGACGACCACCGCTTCCTTACCGAATGCACCGGCGCCGGGAACATTCATCTTTCCCATCAGTTTCTTGGCATCGCTTTTGGCCAGGTCGGTTTTTTTCATGGTTGTTTCCTGATTTTCAAAACAGCCATTCTACGCAGTAATCGGCGCGCCGCGTGGCTCGCGCCTCAATTCATCGGCAGCACGCCAATAGTGCGCCGGAAAAATATCATTTTGTTACTATCATTTTATCCCACGCGTGAACAAGCACGCCGGGGACGCTCCACCTGAAAGGAAAAACATGTCTACTCTGAACCGCTCTTATCGCACCGTGCTGCTTCCCCTGTTCTTCGCCTGCCTGGCCATGCTGGCGGGCTGCGGCGCGGCCGGCAGCGCCGGCGACGCGGAAAACACGCCGCGCAGCGTCACCCACGTGCTTTCGCCGGGCGAACAGGTGGCCATCACGGCCACCGATACCCTGAAACTCGAACGCGTCAACGACAGCCGCTGCCGCAAGGGCGCCGTGTGCGTGTGGAAAGGTTACGTCAGCTACAGTTTCAGTTTGCTCAACAGCGCGGGCACGACCGACATCGTCCTGTCCGAGTCCATGCCCGGCGCCGCCAGTTCCGTCACCGTCAACCACCTGACGTTCACCTTGCTCGACGTCGACCCGGCCACGCCGCCGGCCCTGAATGCGGCCGAGCCCACCTACCGGGTCAAGGTGAAAATCACCCAGGGCGCGCTGCCCCGCTAATGGCTAGGCATCGTGGCGCCGCTGGCTGTCGGCGGGCGCCTGCTGCCGCTCCAGCATGCCGTAATCGCGCACGACGGCGGCGATGCGCAGCCGGTAATCGTCGAACACGCCGTGCCGGCCGGCCGATTGCGCCGCGCGGTGCGCTTCCAGCTGCCGCCACTGCGCCAGCGCCGCCTCGTCGCGAAAGAACGACAGCGACAGCAGTTTGCCTGGCTCGCTCAGGCTGCTGAAGCGCTCGATGGAAATGAAACCGTCCACCTCATCGAGCAGGGGCCGCAGGGACGCCGCCAGGTCCAGGTACTGTTGGCGTCCTGCGGCGCTGGGCCACACCTCGAAAATCACGGCAATCATGCGTTTGCTCCTTGCACAAAAACGGGGATGCGGGCGTTCAGCGACGGCAGATAACGCCACGCCAGCGGCAAGCTTTCCCATGCCCCGGCCCACGCCTGCAGGCAAGCCGTGGCGATGGCGAGCGCGATGGCCTGGCCCGGACAGGCGTGGCGGCCATGGCCGAAGCCCGACTCCGCCTGGCCGGCGCTGGCCAGCACGACGAGGATCATCTGCCCGGCCGGCACGCGCACGCCAGCGCATTCCACGGCATCCGCCGTGTAGCGGCGCGTGTTGTGGATGGCGGGATCGCGCAGGCTGACTTCGCGCAGCATGGCCGGCCACAGCTCGGGCGCGGCACTCAATTGCGTGGACAACTCCGGCTGCGCGCGCAAGGCCACGATGGCATTGCCCAGCAAGCCGGCCGTGGCGTCGCACGTCTGCGACAGCAAGCCGACGAGGTTGGCCAGCACGCCGCCCGACGCTTGCCAACCCAAGGCATCCGCCTCGGCCACGATGGCGGCCAGCATGCTGCCGGGCCTCACGTCGCCCTCGCGCAGCAGACGGCCAAAACTTTGCAGCAGAGCATCGGCCGCCACTTGCGCACCGGCCAGTTGCTCGGCATTGCTCAGCGGCGACAGGCAGGCGACAAAAGCGCGCGTCCAGGCGGCCAGCGCCGGCCCTTGCGCTGGCGCAAAGCCCAGCAAGTCCGCCATGGCGAACAGGGGCAGCTCAAAAATCGCATCGTTCAGCTGGGCGGCGCTGCCGGGCACCCGGTCACCGGCAAGGTGCAGCGCCCGCCGCTGCAGGCTCTCCATATCCACCTGGCCCAGCGCGCGCGCCAGCACCTGTTTCGGCAAGGCATGCCGCTCGCCATCGTTCATGCGCACCAGTTCGGCAAAGATCGCGCCGCATGGCGTGCCCGCCAGGTTGTGCGGCACGCCCAGGTCCGCTGGGCGCACGCGGCAGGCGGGATGCGCCAGCACGGCGCGCACGCCGGCCGCGCCCGTCGCCAGCCAGCAGTCGAGCTGCGCATCGAATCGCAGCGGCGGGCCGTCCGCCAGGCGGCGATAGTAATCGTACGGCGCCGCGTGGGTGACGGCAGAGAAAGGGTCGGCGGGGTCGGTAACAGAATCGGTGAGCGGCATGCGGCTTCCATTGCAGTGAGGTAGGGAGCAGAGTATGCTGGCCCTTCGACCACAACACTTCGCTAACGGACGAATCATGGATGACAAGCATCAAGCCCGCACGGCCGACATGGGACTGGCGCAACTGGCCGGCGCCATCGCCGAACCGGCCCGCGCGCGCATGCTGTGCAGCCTGCTCGACGGCCATGCGCGCACGGCCACGGAATTGGCGGCGCTGGCCGAGGTGGGCGCTTCGACGGCCAGCGCCCATCTGAGCCGGCTGCGCGACGATGGCTTGCTGTCGATGCTGGCGCAGGGCAAGCACCGCTACTACCGCCTGGCCAGCATGGAGGTGGGCCAGGCCCTCGAAGCGCTGCTGGTGGTGGCCGGCGTGGCGGCGACGCCGTTTACGCCCACCACGCCGGACCGCCTGCGCCATGCGCGCACCTGCTACGACCACATGGCCGGCACGGTAGCCGTCGCCCTGCATGACCAGCTGCACACGCAAGGCTGGCTGCTGGACGATGGCGGGGAATATCGTTTGTCGGAAGCGGGCGCGGCTGGCATGGCGGCCCTGGGCATCGACGTGCCGCAATTGCAGCGCCAGCGCCGCCGCTTCGCCTGTGCCTGCCTGGACTGGAGCGAACGGCGTGCCCATCTGGGCGGCGCGCTGGGGGCGGCCCTGCTGCAGCTGGCCCTGCGCCAGCGCTGGGTCGAGCGCGAACTCGACAGCCGCGCCCTGCACCTCACGCCGGCCGGTGAACAACGCCTGCTGGCCGCCTTCCGTGGCGCCTGAACGGTGCAGGACTTTGTATCTCGGAAGCAACTAGAACGCGAAAAAATGCGCTTTTATCATTGTTTTCATTCATCATATGCTGCGCCCTTGAGCGATCATCTTTACCTTTCGGCCATGGAAAGAGTCCATCTTGAAAACAGTGTCATCCAGCACGCATCCCGCCAGCACCTGCCATAACTGCCATACCGATGCGCCAGGCAACTTCTGCAGCGCCTGTGGCCAGACAACGGCCGTGCACATGCCCAGCGCGCGCGAATTCCTGCATGAATTTGTCGCCCATTATGTGGCGCTCGAAGGCAAGCTCTGGCGTACCCTGGCCTTGCTGCTGTTCCGCCCTGGCGCACTCAGCAATGAATACCTCGCGGGACGCCGCGTGCGCTACGTCGAGCCGCTGCGCGTCTACCTGACCTTCAGCATCCTGTTCTTTGCCATCCTCAAGTTCAGCAGTCCCGACGTGTTCCTCACCGTCCACGACCAGCAAGCCCAGGTAGGCGCCCATGGCCCCCGCCAAGCTCCGGAAAACCAGACATCGACCATGCAGGTCAGCATTTTGGGCCAGACGCCCACCCTGCCGCGCCAATGGCAAGACTTTGAGCAACTGCCCACGGCCGAGAAACAAAAACTCGTGGTGGAAAGCTTTTTCCATTACGCGCCATACGCCATGTTTTGCCTGATGCCGCTGTTCGCCCTGTTCCTGAAAATCCTCTACCTGGGCAGCGGACGGCGCTATGGCGAGCATTTCCTGTTCGCCCTGCATACGAATGCCTTCGCCTTCATCACGATGGCGCTGATGCTCCTGATCCCCGTCGACCTGGTCCGCCTCGTGCTCGGCGCCTGGCTGCTGGCCTATCTGCCCTGGGCCATGTGGCGCGTGTATCCAAGCGGCAAACTCGCCACCGTCTGCCGCTGGCTGCTGCTGATGGTCGCCTACAGCCTCGCCATGAGCCTGGCGATCGTGGCCTGCATCGCCATCGGCGTGATGCTGCGGCATTAAGCTACGCCACCAAGAGGCGCTCTGGCGGTCCTGCTGCCAGCGGACGCTCCACCATTGATGCAGATCAATGACGATAGCTTGTGGCCGCTGGCACCGGGCGTGCTGGCGCACGGGCCATGCCTGCGGGCGTAGCGGCGCTGCCCTGTCCGCTTATCAGCTGAATAGCTGAATAGCTGAATAGCTGAATAGCTGAATAGCTGATTGTTGCCGGGTTTGCTAGAATCGCACACGTTTCCGTCCGTATCCCAACCCCTGACTACGCACAGATCACGCATGCATCCACGTTTGTTCGCCCCATTTATCCTCGTTGCGCTGCTGAGCGGCTGCACGGTACTCGCCCTGCGCCCCAACAGCGGCGTCGAAAACCGCACATTTACCGTGCAGGAAACCCCGCGCCTGCGCATCGACGCGCCCAAGGCGCGCATCCAGAATCCCATGCCCAACGACCACTTCATCGGCATCGCCCTGTCCGGCGGAGGCAGCCGCGCAGCCAATTTCTCGGCCGCCTCGCTGGAACAGCTGGAGCAGTTCGGCCTCGTCAGCGGCGCCTCGGCCATTTCCGGCGTCTCGGGCGGCGCCATCGCGGGCGGCTACTATGCGCTGCATGGCAAGCAGACGGACTGGCCCTTGCTGCGCAGCAAGCTGAAAACGGATTTCTTTGGCCAGACCATCTTGAAACCCGCCAACCTGACGACGATGTTGTTGACGAACAAGACGCGCACCTCGTTCCTGTCCGACGTGCTGGACGATGTGCTGTACGACAAGAAAACCTACCAGGACTTGCCGCACGGCGGCCCCATCTTCCTGGCCAACGCGACGGACGCCACGGATGGCGGCAAGCGCGTGGTGTTTTCCTACGAGTATTTCTACAGCACCCTGCATTCGCCGATCCAGGATATCCGCCTGGCCACGGCCGTGGCCACCTCGGCCGCCTTTCCCGGCGTGTTCGATTCCGTCACCTTCGAGCGTTTCCGTCCGAAAAACAGTTTCGTGCCGGAACTCGGTTCCGAGTCGCGCGAATCGCCGTCCTATGTGCATCTGTTCGATGGCGGCGCGGCCGACAACCTGGGCGTGGAAACCCTGTGGGACGTGGCTCTGACTCAGCTGTACGGCAACGACATGGCCGTCGTGCCGCCGCGCCTGAACAGCAAGCCCTTCATCCTCATTTCCATCGATGCCAACGCGCCCAATTCCAGCGCCGTGTTTGAAAAGATGTCGGACGAGCGCCAGCCGCTGGACCGCATCTTCAACAAGAATATCTACGACGCCGTCGACGCCCTGTTTTCGCGCCAGCGCAAGGAAAACCTCGTCAAGATGGGCTTTGGCCAAGCCCGCTTCGATACCATCACGCATGAAAACTTTGGCGACCTGAGCCAGAAATTCGTCAAGAGCAAGCGCACCTCGGCCTTTGCCATCCCCGTGCTGTGCCGCCCCCATCTGGGCCAGTACCGCTGCGAAGTCGATGCGGCCGATCCCTTGCCGGGCCAGATCCGCACGCGGCTGGAAGGCTTTGCCTGGCACATTTCCATCGACCAGATCGCCTCGCTGGCGCTGCGCCTGGCCAGCGAAGACGTGCACGTCGACAGTGCCCGCAAGGAAGAACGCGCCGCCCTCGTCAAGCTGCAACGGCTGGCCACGCAGACGAAAACCCATCTGAAGCTGACGGGCCCGGAAAATTGCAGCCCGGAAGTGTTGCAATCGGCCCTGTACAGCGCCGCGCGCGTGCTGATCCTCGACGACGAGGAATCGCGCTTCGCCCTGTGCGACTACATGCTGGCGGGCCAGCTGATCAATGACGACACCGTCTGCAAGCAGCGCTATGTCCACGCCGTGCCCCGCTTCGCCATCGAAAGCGAAGATCTGCAGTACCGCAACCTGAGCTCGGACGGCAATTCCGTGAACGTGCCGATCCGCTGCAAGAAGTGAGCGCGCACAAAAAAGCCCGCACGATCGCTCGTGCGGGCCTTAGCGCAAGGATACCTGGCGCCCGGTTGATTTAGATCAACCGACTACGCCTGCGCATGTAGCTGCGGCTTAACGCACCTTCCAGTTCCTGCTCCGTCTTATGCTGGTTCACCGTGTACAGGGCCCACAGGGCCGCCGGCGCCCAGCCGATCACAGTGCACTGCAAGATCAAGGCAGCGGCACCGGCCAGCGGGCGCCCCAGCATGAAAAACGTGAGACACGGAAGTAGCAAGGCTATCAGCAATCGCATCACGACATACTCTCCTTCAATATAGAGCAGCGGACGAGGGCCGGTATCCGGTCCGTCCCCCGCCCGCTGCGTACTGCTCCTTAATAAAGTCTGGCAAAATCGTCGCGAGCGAATGCGAGTTGCGGCCGAGAAGCGCAGCTGTGCGAATGCACAGTGAGCATCACAGGCCGCAAATCGCGGCGCGCAGCAGATTTGGCCAGACCTTTATAGATGCACGGAAATCTGGGGCATTAAGTCGTCAAAGGTGCGACCGTTGCCGTTTTCTCCGATGGCGTGCATCTTCCATTCGCCGTTATGGCGGTACAGCTTGGCCATGATCTGTGCCGTGTGGGAACCTTGCACAGACAGGTTGAAACGCGCGACTTCCTGGTTATTGCTGGCATTCAAGATGCGGCAATAGGCGTTTTCCACCTGCGAGAAGTTCTGGCCAGTAAAGCTGTTGACGGTGAAGACGAGGCTCTTCACGTGCGCCGGCACTTTCGACAGATCGACATTGATCTGTTCGTCGTCGCCATCGCCCGCGCCCGTGCGGTTGTCGCCCGTGTGGACGATGCTGCCGTCCTTGCTTTTCAGCTGGCGGAACCAGACGATGTCGGACGTGCTCTTGTTGTCGTCGAACATGACGCACGAGGCGTCCAGGTCGACGGCTTCCGTCTTCGAACCGAAACCGAGGAAACCCTTGGTCTTGGCCGCATCCCAGCCCAGGCCCATGGTGATACGGGTCAGGGTGGTACCAGCTTCTTTGTCCAGAGAAATCTTCTGGCCCTTGCTCAAATTGACAGACATACGCATAGCTCCTGTTTGGTTGGTTACTGCTTGATTACGCCGGCTTGCTTTGGGTCCAGGCGAGGAAGGCTGCGCGGTTGCGCGAGCACACGAGGATTTTTCCCGTGCCTGAAAACTTCAGCACCATGCCCTCGCCGCTGGTCTGGCTGTTGATCAGGTTACCCAGAAAGCCGCCGCTGCTGCCGGTCGTCATGGAAATTTCGTATTGCAGGCGGTTGTCCCAGCACACAACGTGCGAGTTATCGATCACCACGTCCTTGCCAGGCGTCACTTCCAGTATCGACATCGCGCCAAAACCGGATACCGCCAACTGGCCGCTGCCTGCCGTCTCGGTGATGAAAAAACCACCGCTCTGGGCAAACAGCGCATTGCCAAGGCTTTGCGTGCGCACCTTCAATTCCACGCCAGACGTGGCCGCCACGAAGGCGCCGTCGCTGATCATGTATTGCTGGGCGCCAACCTCGAGCACCCGCATCGCGCCGGGCAAGGTGGGCGACAGCAGACAATCGCCGTCGCCCCGCATGGCCTCGATATGCTGCTGAAAGAACGATTCCCCGTTGGCAAAGGTGCGCATCAGCGCGGCGCCTATGCCGCCCGTCATCTTGCCTTTCAGCTCAAGATTGGTTTCCATCATCACCATCGCATTGGATTCGCAATAAATCTTCTCGCCCTTGGCAAGCGACACATGCAGGAACGGGTCGACGTCCCCTGTAATATTGAAAACTGGCATACCTATTCCTTCCTCAACGATGATGGTGATGGCGGCGGACCGCACTGCGGACCGCCTGTACTATTTACTATTGACGACTTAGACGCCGACGCCGAACGAGGCTGCCAAAGGACCCAAACCGCCCTTGTAACCCTGTCCGATGGCCTTGAATTTCCAATCGCCGCCATTGCGGTAGATTTCGCCGAAGACCATGGCCGTTTCCGCCGAACCGTCTTCCGACAGGTCGAAGCGGGCGATTTCCGTGTTGCCGTTGGCATTCACGCAACGCACGTACGCCTTCGATACCATACCAAAGTTTTGCTTGCGCGCTTCGGCATCGTGAATCGTGACGCAGACGGCGATCTTGTCGATCTCAGCCGGCACCGTGGCCAGGTCGACGACGACGGTTTCATCGTCGCCATCGCCGGCGCCCGTGGTGTTGTCGCCCGAGTGGGTGACGGAGCCGTCGCTCGATTTCAGGTTGTTGTAGAAAATCATGTCGACGTCGGCGCGAACCTTGCCGTCGGCCTTCAGCAGGAACACGGAACCGTCGATGTCGAACGCGGCGCCGTCGGTGGCGCGGGCATCCCAGCCCAGGCCGATGATCATCTTCGAAATGCCAGGGGCTTCCTTGCTCAGGTTGACGTTGCCGCCTTTTTGCAGACTGATTGCCATGATGTATTACTCCTATGTGGGTTGTGTAAGACCAAACACCTGGCGTCCTCCACCGGCCTGACTCCCCAGGCCGGCGGCGACGCTTGCTACAACTTGCCGACAAACGGGTGTAGTCGTTTGTCGCGCATTCTTTACACTGCCTTGACCGCTTCCAGCGCTTCCGTCCGGCCTTCTTCGAGGGCCATCCTGCGCTTGTAGCGGATCGACGACCACAGCGAGGCGAGGATGAAGGCCACTCCGATCAGACCCGTGAATATCTCGGGAATGTGGAACTTCATGCTGACCAACATGATCACGGCCAGGATACCGATCGCATAGTGCGCGCCGTGCTCCAGATAAACGAACTCGTCGAGCGTGCCCTTGCGCACCAGGAACACCGTCATCGAACGTACGAACATCGCGCCGATCGCCAGGCCCAGCATGATGATCACGACATCCTTGGTGATGGCAAACGCGCCGATCACGCCGTCAAAGCTGAACGAGGCGTCGAGCACTTCCAGGTACAGGAAGCCGCCAATACCGCCGCGCTTGACGATGTCGCCCACGTTGCCGTCGCCGTTATCGCCTTCCAGCAAGCCGCTGACCACATCGACGCCCACGTAGGTCAAAATACCCCACAGGCCGGCCGTCAGCACCACCAGTTTCTGGCCTTCTTCGATCATCGACAGGCTCGCCATCAGGGTGCCCAGCGCGATCATCACGGAAATCGACGAGATCTTGCCCAGCGCGCCCAGTTTTTCTTCAATACGGCCCAGCCAGTGCGTTTCTTTCTCCGAGTCCAGCAGGAAGTTCAGGAACACCAGCAGCAGGAAGATGCCGCCGAAGGCCGCCACTTCCGCATGGTGATTCGTCAGGTGCATCGAATACTGTTCAGGATTGCTCAGTGCCAGATTCCATACTTCCATCAAGCCCAGGTCGGCCGCTTGCGCCACGATGACCAGCGGGAACACCAGACGCATGCCAAAGACGGCGATGATGATGCCGACGCCCAGGAACAAGCCCTGCCAGAACTTGTCCCAGTTCTTCAGCACCGAGGCGTTGACCACCGCGTTGTCGAACGACAGCGAGACTTCCATCACGCCCAGGATCACCGCGATACCGAGCGCCGCCAGCATCGTCTGCACGCCGCCGTGCGTGTAACCCCACCAGGCGGAAATGCCCAGGCAGATAAATGTCACTAGAAATGACACTCTGAAATGTTTCATCGATAGTTCCCCTTTATCCAAATTCAATGGAACGTAGTATAGGGACGTGTGACACATTTAAAAATAGAAGATAATGGAAGTATTACTTCGTAAAAACAGAAGATAGAGGATGCAGCGATGAAAACCACCGGTTTCAATTACCGCCATTTGTACTTCTTTTGGGTGGTCACCAAGGAAGGCGGCGTGACGCGCGCGGCTGAACGGCTGGGACTGGCCGTGCAAACCATCAGCACCCAGCTGGCCCTGCTGGAAAAGGAACTGGGCAAGTCGCTGCTGCAGCCGCAGGGGCGGCGCCTGGTGCCGACGGAAGCGGGCCGGCTGGCGCTCGGCTACGCGGACCAGATTTTCCTGCTGGGCGAGCAGATGCAGGAAGCGCTGGCCGACACCGACGCGGAAAAGATGCGCCTGACGGTGGGCATTTCCGATTCCTTGCCGAAACTGATGGCGTACCGCATGCTCGACGCCACGCGCAGCCTGGACAAGCCCGTCAAGCTGGTGTGCCTGGAAGATGAATTCGAATCCCTGCTGGCCGACCTGGCCCTGCACAAGCTGGACCTGGTGTTGACGGACCGCGCCGTGCCGGCCGGCGCCAGCCTGCGCGTCTCCAGCCACCTGTGGGGCGAGAGCGCCATGAAGCTGTTCGGCATCCCCGCGCTGGCCGCCCAGTACCGCGACAATTTCCCGCACAGCCTGCACGGCGCCCCCTTTTTACTGCCCGCGCGCAACAACGCCTTGCGCGGGCGCATCGACGAATGGATGGTGCAGCAAGGCGTGCGTCCCGACGTGGTGGGTGAATTCGAGGACAACGCCATGCTCAACGCGTTCGGCCGCAAGGGCCTGGGCCTGTTCTTCGCCTCCGCCAGCCTGGCGGCCGATATCGAGGAACAATTCGGCGCCGTGCTGGTCGGCGACGCCTCGTCCCTGCGCGAGCAGTTTTACGTCATTTCCAACGAGCGCAAGATCATGCATCCGGCCCTCGACGTCATCCTGGCGGCCATCCAGGGCCAGCCGAAGATTCACAAGGAAACCTGATAAATCCATTCGAAAATAACGTTTGAATAATTAATCAAAAGCGATTGTAATGAAGCCTGAGACAAACACGCGCCCCTCCCTCGCAGGCAGGGCACGACCACCATAAAAAAACAGGAGCGGCACCATGTCCACGGCAGGCAAGACGATCGATATTCCCGATCTCATCAACAACAACAAGATCGGTTCCTTCCAGATCGGCATGCTGATCCTGTGCGGGCTGTGCGTCATCATGGATGGCTTCGACGTGCAGGCGATGGGCTATGTGGCGCCCGCCATCATTGCCGACTGGCACGTGAGCAAAGCCAACCTGGGGCCCGTGTTCGGCGCGGGCTTGCTGGGCATGCTGGTCGGCTCGCTCGTCTTCAGCATCACGGCCGACAAGTTCGGCCGCCGTCCCGTGCTGATCGGCTCCACCATCTTCTTTTCGCTGTGCATGCTCGTCACGCCGCTGGCCACCACCATCGAACAATTGCAGCTGATCCGCTTCATCACGGGCCTGGGCCTGGGCGCCGTGATGCCGAACGCCATGGCACTGGCCGGCGAATACAGCCCGCTGCGCAAGAAAGTCACCTTGATGATGCTCGTCTCCTGCGGCTTTACCCTGGGCGCCGTGCTGGGCGGTTTATTGTCCGCCGCGCTGATTCCCGCATTCGGCTGGCAATCCGTGTTTTACGTGGGCGGCGTCGTGCCGCTGGTGATCGGCGTGCTGATGTTCTTCCTGCTGCCAGAATCGATGCAATTCCTGGTATTGAAGAAACGCAAGCTGGATCAAGTCGCCAAGTGGCTCAAGCGCATCGATCCGACGGTCAGCATCACGGCCGAAACCCAGTATGTCGTGCATGAAAAGGAACACAAGGGCGCGCCCGTGCTGCAATTGTTTACGGGCGGCCGCGCGAAGATGACGATTTTGTTGTGGGTCATCAACTTCATGAACTTGCTGAACTTGTATTTCCTGTCGAACTGGCTGCCGACGATTGCCAAGGAAGCGGGACTGTCGACGGCCAACGCCGTGCTGGCCGGCACGGCCCTGCAAGTGGGCGGCACCATCGGCACCCTCGTCATGGGCCAGCTGATCGACCGCTCCAGCTTCCGCCGCATCCTGCTGCCGTGCTTCCTCGTCGCCGCCGTCGCCATTGCCCTGATCGGCCGCCCGGACGTGTCGCTGGCCTTCCTGTTCATCACGATCTTCATCGCCGGCTTTTGCGTGGTGGGTGGCCAGCCCGCCGTCAACGCCCTGGCGGCCAGCTACTATCCGACCACCCTGCGCTCAACGGGCATCGGCTGGAGCCTGGGCGTGGGCCGCATCGGCTCCATCATCGGCCCCGTGCTCGGT
The DNA here is from genome assembly GCF_030587265.1 of Janthinobacterium sp. SUN137. NCBI lineage: Bacteria > Pseudomonadati > Pseudomonadota > Betaproteobacteria > Burkholderiales > Oxalobacteraceae > Janthinobacterium > Janthinobacterium sp. SUN137. The sequence goes on from NZ_JAPWHZ010000006.1 coordinate 80,820, forward strand.
GGCGAGCTGATCCGCCTGAATTGGCCCAACAGCACGATTTTCCTCGTCGTCGCCATCCCGGCGGTGGTCTCGGCCGTCATGGTGTTTGCCATGCGCGGCGGGCCGCAAACGGCGGCCAAAGGCTGAACAAGCGTGAAAAACCTGCCGCGCACGCCCGCCTGCACGGGCGGCGAGCGCGGCTAAATTAGGCTATGGCGCCCTTCGTCGTTTAAGATGTCGTTTTTACAGCCCATCTTCAGCGCCCCCATGCACAATGTCTTGCTAGTCCTGCTCGCCCTCTTCCTGGTCGCGCTGAACGGTTTTTTTGTTGCCGCCGAGTTTGGCATCGTCACCTTGCGGCGCACGCGCATCCGCGCCATCGCCAAGACACAGGGGCTGCGGGGCCGCATCCTGGCCAAGGTGCATGGCCAGCTGGACGCCTACCTGTCCGCCTGCCAGCTGGGCATCACCCTCGCGTCGCTGGGCCTGGGCTGGGTCGGCGAACCGGCCTTTGCCGGCTTGCTCGAGCCCCTGTTCGGCGCGATCGGCGTCACCTCGCAAGAGCTGATCCACGGCGTGTCCTTCGTCGTCGCCTTCAGCGTGATTTCCTTCCTGCACATCGTCGTGGGCGAACTGGCGCCCAAATCGATGGCCATCCGCAACCCGGAAGCCGTCGGCCTGTGGAGCGCGATTCCCCTGTACGGCTTTTACTGGACCATGTACCCGGCCATCTACCTGCTCAACGCCAGCGCCAACTGGGTGCTGCGCCTGGCGGGCCTGTCCGGCAAGGGCGGCCACGACGCCCATTATTCGTCCGAAGAACTGAAACTGATCCTGCGCACCAGCCAGCCGGGCGAGAAATTTACGCGCGACGAGCGCAACATCCTGGCGCAGTCGCTTGATTTCGAACAAATGACGGTGTCGGATCTGATGCGCCCGATCAATGAAGTGATCGCCCTGCACGCGTCCAACACGCTGGAAGAAAACCTCGACACGGTGCTGCGCAACCGCTTCAGCCGCTACCCGTATTTCGACACGAATGAAGACGACGTGCTGGGCGTGGTGCACCTGAAGGACCTGTTCTTTGCCCAGCAGGCGGGCAAGCCGATCACCTCGCTCACGCCCTTCCTGCGTCCCGTCGACGTCATTTCCGCGCGCACGCCGGCGCTGGAACTGTTCCGCCGCTTCCGCGACGGCGCGCCCCACTTCGCCCTGATCGGCGAGAAGGGCAAGCGCCCGCTGGGGTTCATTACCCTGGATAACTTGCTCGGCGCCATGGTCGGCGAAATCCGCGATGAATTCCGCCGCAATGAAAACGACTGGCTCAAGCAAAGCGACGGCACCCTGATCGGCAAGGCCAGCCTGCCCATCTTTTCGCTCGAACGCATCCTCGGCATCGATATCGAAAACGAGGAACTGGGGCTGGACGACGTGGAATCGGTGGGCGGCTTGATCATGGTCAAGCTGGGAGATATTCCCAAGCAGGGCCAGCGCATCACCTTCGTCGACTTCGACATCGTCGTCAAGAAGATGAACGGGCCCCGCATCGTGCTGATCAAGGTGATCCCGAAACAGGAACGCGACCTCGATGCGGACTTGCGCGATTAATCTTTTTTCAAGGTAAGCGTATCCTTACCCTGCGGCACGGTGGTTTCGCCCACCGTCCACGTTTGCAGCAAGCTGTACAGTACCGCCAACAGGGTCGGGCCAATAAAGATGCCGACGAAGCCGAAGGCCAGCACGCCGCCCAGCACGCCCAGCAGCACCAGCAGGAACGGCAAGCTGCTGCCGCGGCTGATCAACATGGGTTTGACCACGTTGTCCACGCCGCTGATCAGCAGCGCGCCCCACACCAGCATGAAGATGCCCCAGCCCGTCTGCCCGTCGGTAAACAGCCAGATGGCGGCGCCGCCCCAGATCAGGGGCGGGCCCACGGGAATCAGCGAAAAGATGAAGGTAGCCACGCCCAGCAGCGCCACGGCCGGCACGCCGGCGATCAGGAAACCCACCACCGCCACCAGCGCTTGCGCCAGCGCCGTGCCCAGCAAGCCGTACATGACGCCGCGCACGGTGCGGCTGATGGTCAGGCCCACGCCGGGCGCGCTGTCGCCGATGATGCGGCCTGCGCCCGTCATCAGGGCGCGGCTCAGCTGCTGGCCGTCGCGGTAGAGGAAGAAGCTGACGAACACGGCCAGGCTGGTCTGCGCCAGGCCCGTGCCCAGCAGGATGCCGCCGGAAGCGAGGAAGTGGCGCGCCGGTTCCAGCATGGTCTTACCCAAATTCAATAATTCCTCGCGGTCAGCCAGCAGGCGCTGCACATAGCCGTCGATGGTTTCGCCCACCACGGGTATGCTGGCCAGCCAGGCCGGCGGATGCAGGCCGCCCGATTCCAGCGCCGCGCGCAGCTGTTCATAGATGCGCGACACATTGTCGGCCAGGTTGTAGGTGACGAGGGCCAGCGGCAGCACGATGACCAGGATCAGGGACAGGGTCATGATGGCGGCGGCCCAGTTGCGCCGGCCTTTCAGGCGTTCGAGCAGGAGGAGGTACAGGGGCCAGCTGGAAATGCCCACGCAGGCGGCAAACAGCATGGCGGCGAGGAAGGGCCGCAAGACGAAAAAGCAGCCGATCAACAAAAAGATGATGGCTGCCAGACGGGCGTGGGGCTCGAAACGTTTATCCATGTACTGCGTATCCTGAAGATGGCGCCCGGGGGCGCGACCAGGTCAGGATAGCAGAAGTTTAAGATCGTGCGCGATGGCGGCAGGCTTTTCGCCGTGGCGCACGAACAGGCGGATCTTGCCTTCGCGGTCGAAGACATAGGTGCCGGCCGTGTGGTCGACCGTGTAGCTTTCGTCCGTCTCGCCCTCGACCTTGGCGTAATACACCTTGAATTCCTTGGCCACCTTGGCCGTCGCGGCCACATCGCCATACAGGCCGACGAAACGCTTGTCGAAGGCGGGCACGTACTGCGCCAGCAATTGCTGCGTGTCGCGCTCGGGGTCGACGGTGACGAACAGCACTTGCACCTGCTCCGCCTGCGGACCCATTTCCTGCATCACCTGGGCCATGTCGGCCATGGTAGTGGGGCACACGTCGGGACACTGCGTGTAGCCGAAGAACATCAGCACCAGCTTGCCCTTGTAGTCGGCCAGGGTGCGCGGGTGGCCCGTGTGGTCCGTCAGCGCGAACTCGCGCGCATAGCCGAGGCCCGTCACGTCCGTGTTCTTGAAGGCCAGCTTGGGCGCGGCCGGCTTGCCGCAGCCGGCCAGGACGGCGACCAGGGCGGCCGCCAGCAACAGTGTCAGGATTTTTTTCATGTTCCGAGGGGAATGTAGTGGTCGACCAGCAAAGCCGCGAACAGCAAGGCCAGGTAGATGATGGAAAACGTAAAGGCCTTGCGCGCGATCAAGTCCGTGTAGTGGCGGTACATCTTCCACGCGTAATACAGGAAGCCGGCGTTGAGCACCACGGCCGAAGCCAGGTAGATCAGGCCGCTCATGCGCACGGCATACGGCAGCAAGGTGGTGGCGGCCAGCGCGATCGAGTACAGCCAGACGTGAAATTGCGTGAACTTCAAGCCGTGCGTGACGGGCAGCATGGGCAAGCCCGAGCGCGCGTAATCGTCGCGGCGGTACATGGCCAGCGCCCAGAAGTGCGGCGGCGTCCAGACGAAAATGATCAGGACCAGCAGCCAGGCCTGCATCGGCACGTCGTTGGCGACGGCCGCCCAGCCCAGCGCGGGCGGCATGGCGCCGGACAGGCCGCCGATGACGATATTTTGCGGCGTGGCCGGTTTGAGCACCATGGTATAGATCAAGGCATAGCCGACAAAGGTGACAAAAGTCAGCCACATGGTCAGCGGATTGACCAGGTGGTACAGGATCGCCATGCCCAGGCCGCCGATCACCAGCGCGAACACGACCGTCTGTTTCACCGTGATGTCGCCCATGGCCATGGGGCGGCGCGCCGTACGGGCCATGCGCGCGTCGATTTCGCGCTCGGCCAGGCAATTGACGGCAAACGCGGCGCCGGCCAGCAGCCAGATGCCGATGGTGCCGAACACCACCGCGTGCCAGTCGGGCAACTCTTCGCTGGCCAGGAACATGCCGATGACGGCGCAAAACACGGCCAGCTGCGTCACGCGGGGCTTGGTCAGCGCCCAATACTGGGCGATGCGGGGGGAAGGTTTACGGCTGATGGTCTGAGTAGTCATTTATGCGGTACGGGAAGGACTGGCTGGTGCCGAGGGCACTGGCGCGGCGGCGCAAGCGCGCTGAACATTGCGCGCGACATCGAGTTGGAATTTAGCCTTGTAGTTTAACATGGTCAGCAATAACACGAGCAGCGCCGCCCCGCCGTTATGCATGACGGCAATCGACAGCGGCCAGCTCAGGTAGATGGTCGCCAGGCCCGTGGCCGCCTGCAGGGCCAGCACCAGCGCCACCCAACGGGCCGTGCCGCGCAAGGACGGCAGTTTCCATGCGCGCAACACGGTATAGCCGATGCCGGCCAGCACGATGAAGGCGAAATTGCGGTGCACCCAGTGGATGGCCGTCAGCGCGGAAAACGGCAAGTAATGGCCGGCGGCCGTCTTGCCCAGTTCGCGCCACAAATGGAAACCATGCTCGAAATCCATTTCCGGAATCACCTTGCCGCCGCACAGGGGGAAATCCGTGCAAGCCAGGGTGGCGTAGTTGGTGCTCACCCAGCCGCCCAGCGCGATCTGTACCGTCAACAGCACGAGCGACATGACGGCCAGCGCGCGCACGGGGCGCAGCACAGCAGCATCCGCATCGGCGCGCTTGATAGGCGCCACGGCATGGTCCTGGCGTCCGCCCAGCCACGTCAGCATGGCCAGCAAGCCCATGCCCAGCAGCAAGTGGATGGTGACGATCACCGGTTGCAGCTTCAGGGTGACGGTCCAGGCGCCGAACGCGCCCTGCAGGCAGACGAACAGGAACAGCACCGTCGGCAGCGCGGGAGCGAATTCCTGCCGCTTGCTTTTCTTCCACTGGCGCCACGCCTGCACCATCATCGCCACGATCAGCACGCCAATGGCCATGGCCAGGTAGCGGTGCGTCATTTCGATCCACGCTTTCACGACCGTCACGGGGCCCGTCGGCATCAGGGTTTCCGCCGCCACGATGTGCTCGTGCGCGAGGAAAGGATTGGCAGAACCATAACAGCCAGGCCAGTCAGGGCAACCCAGGCCGGAATCGGACAGGCGCGTAAAACCGCCGAACATGATCAGGTCGACCGTCAAAAAGACGGCGATCCAGACGAGCTTGCGGTACTTGTTGGCGTCCGCGGACACCCAGACCATGGTCAGCGGCAGCAACGCCACCAGCAGACCAGTCAAGCCCAGCTGGGCCAGCGCGGAGAGATGCATCGTCGGCATGCGTTCCCCTCAACCGATCGCCGAAGCTTTGAGCAGCTTGGCGATGTCTTTCTTGATCTTGTTCGGGTCCGCATCTTTCGGGAAGCGCATCATCAGATTGCCCAGCGGGTCGATCAAATACAGATGGTCGCTCGTCTTGCCGCCCGCTTCCACGGGCAACCAGGCTTTCAGGGCGTCGCTATTGACGCGCAGCATGCTGGTGCCGTCGAATTCGCGCATCACGAGGGTGTCGAGCGGCTGCGCATCCGTCACCAGCCAGACCCGTTCCAGGCGTTCGCGCTCCTTGCCCTGCATGAGGCGTAGTTGTTGCATGTCAAACAATTGCTTCTTGCATGCTTCCTGGCAATCGGACGGCCCCGTTTGCAGCAGCACCCACTTGCCCTTGAACTGGGCCAGCGGCGCGGCCTTGCCGTCCAGTTCCGTCACCTGCAGCTGGGCTTCCGGTATCGGATGCAGACGGGGGTCGATCAGGGCGCCGTAGTTGTTGCGGCCCGTGGGCTTGATGATGTAATACGTGAAATACGAAGCGATGATGGGAAAGGCGCATACGGCCACCACAGCCAGCAGTTTCCACCGTCCTTGTACCTGCTTATTGCTGCTGTCTTGCGTTGCGTCAGGGCTGTTTGTTTGCACGTCGAAATCCTGTAAAGACAAAAAATAGAAAAGCCATCAGTGCCAGTGCATACCACTGGAATGCATAGCCGCGGTGCTTGTCGGCGCCCAGGTCCGGCGCCGGCCAGTCGCGCACGGGAAGCTGGCTGGACGCTGGCGTCGTGGCTGCCGAATCGACTGGATCAGCTGTTTGTTCAAGGATAAAAGGTTGCAAGGCCAGGCCGCTGGCTTGCTCCAGCTGGGCGATATCGGCATTTTGCACGATGGCGTGCGGCGCCAGGGCCGGCGCCGTGCCCAGCTCCATCACATGGCCCGCATTCAGGCGCGCGATGCCGGAAATGGTGACGGTGCCCGTGGGCGTGGCGTAGTCGGGGATGCGCGTGCGCTCGGCATTGTTGCGCGGCAACCAGCCCTGCGCCACCAGCACGTGCATGGGGGAACCGTCGATCTGGAACGGCGTGAGCACGTGAAAGCCCGCTTGCCCCTTGTAGGGGCGGTTGTCCAGGTACACCGTCCAGGCGGGAAGAAAATGGCCCGTGACGGTAACCCTGCGGTATTCGATCGCTTGCGCGTCGGCCGGCAACAGGGGCGCGGCCGTCAAGGACAGCGGCGCGGCCACATTGCCCGCTTCCAGGCGGGCGGCGCGGGCGACTTTCTCATCGCCACGGCGCTGCTGCCATTGCGCCAGGGATACGCCCAGCGCCACCAGTAGCAGCATTACAACAAATGGAATCCATCTAAAATGGAAGCGGATACGCATTACAATGAAACCTCCTCAAGCCAGGCGCTACCATCCATGAAAATCCTCGTTGCCATTGCCTTCATCCTGATCCTGGGCAGCCTGGGCTCGGCCCTGTTCTTCCTCATGCGCGACAAGGGCAAGAGCAACCGCACCGTGCAGGCGCTGGCCCTGCGCGTGGGCTTGTCGATCACCCTGTTTTTGCTGATCCTGCTGGCGCACAAGCTGGGCTACATCCAGCCCACTGGAATTCATTAACACCCGACATTGCCTGATTGGCAAATTCTTCATACTAAGAAAAAAGCCGTACCCGGGATGTCCCGATACGGCTTTTTTTATGGTGCCGGCGCGCCTAACAACCACGCGCGCCCTGCCCCGCCATTATAACCAATACACGACCACGTACAGGCCCAGCCAGACGACGTCGACAAAGTGCCAGTACCAGGCGGCGCCTTCGAAGCCGAAGTGGTGCTCGGGCGTGAAGTGGCCTTTCAGCACGCGGTACAGGATGACGGACAGCATGATGGCGCCCAGGGTCACGTGGAAGCCGTGGAAGCCCGTCAGCATGAAGAAGGTGGCGCCGTAGATGCCCGACGTCAATTTCAAGTTCAGTTCGCTGTAAGCGTGGATGTATTCATACACCTGGAAGCCCATGAAGATGGCGCCCAGCACGATGGTGGCAAACAGGAACAGTGCCGTCATGGCGCGGTGGCCGGCGCGCAAGGCGTGGTGCGAGATGGTCAGCGTGACGCCCGACGTCAGCAGCAAGGCCGTGTTGATGGTCGGAATCCAGAACGGCGTCATGGTGGTGAATTCCTGCACCGTGCCGGCCGGGCCCGTATTGCCCCAGTGGGCAGCGAAGTCGGGCCAGATCACCTTGTGGTCGAGGTCGGCCAGCCACGGCATGGAAATGCTGCGCGCATAGAACAGGGCGCCGAAGAAGGCGGCGAAGAACATGACTTCCGAAAAGATGAACCAGCTCATGCTCCAGCGGAAGGAGTGATCGATGCGCTCGCTGTACAGGCCCTGCTCCGATTCGCTGATGGCGTCGCCGAACCAGAAATACAGCACCAGCAGGATGCCGGCGATGCCCAGGTAATTCACGTACGGCCCCCAGGAGACGTCGTTGACCCAGGCCGAGGCGCCGATCATGGTCAGCAGCAGGCTGGCGCCGCCCAGCATGGGCCAGCGCGACGGGCCGGGCACGAAATAATAGGGTACGGCGGCGTGGTTGGAACTCATCATCATCTCCTCAAAAACTTATAGGGTGGTTTTTTATAATTTATAAAACGACGAATTTAACAATTGAAATCAAGATGCCGATCAGGCAAGCCACCACCAGGAAACCGGCGATGACGATGTGCACGGGATTGAGCTTGGCCGAATCCGTGTCGAAATCGCTCTTGCGGCGCAGACCCGTGAATGACCACACGACGGCCCGCAGCGAATACAGGAACGACGCTTTTTCCGGTTTGGCGGATTCGCCCATGACACTCTCCTATTGGACGGCCGGCGTCTGAGCCTGGCTCAGACCGGCAATCTCGAAAAACGTGTACGACAGGGTGATGGTCTTGACCTCTTTCGGCAGGGCCGGATCGAGGAAGAACACCACCGGCATCTGCCGCGCTTCCTTCGGTTTCAAGGTCTGCTGCTTGAAGCAGAAGCACTCGACCTTCTTGAAATGCGGCGTGGCGCTCTGCGGCGCGTAACTGGGGATGGCTTGCGCATTGACGACGCGGTTTTGCGTGTTGACCACTTCATACATGACGGTCACCAGTTCGCCCGGATGCACTTGCATGCTCGACACGGTCGGGCGGAAGCGCCATGGCCCCTGCGCATTGCCATCGAACTCGACGGTGATGCTGCGCGTCGTGTCGACTTGCGTATTGTTGTCGTACGCCACCGTGCCATCTTTTTGCGTCAGCACGTTGATGCCCATCACTTCGCAAATCTGCTTGTAGACGGGAATCAGGGCATAGCCGAAGCCAAACATCAGCACGGCAATGACGAGCAGCTTGCCCAGCATCTTGCGGTTCAGGCCGCGTGTTTCCTGTTGGTGGGGCGTCGTCACGACAGCCACAGCCGCTTGGCGAAGACGGACAGGAAGAAGAAGGCCGCCAGGGCCCCCAGTATCAGTCCCGTACGCAGGTTGTTCGGTTTCTTGCGCTCAGTTTTCACTTCGGTCATGGCAGGCACTCTATTCAAAGGGGCCGGCAGCGGCGCCGGCCCGTGACACTGGCATTACTTGCGGATGACTACTTGACGGTAGGCGGCGTTTCAAACGTGTGGAAAGGCGCCGGGCTCGGCACGGTCCATTCCAGGCCTTCCGCGCCTTCCCATGGTTTCGCCGGTGCAGCCTTGCCGCCGCGGATGGTCGGCAAGACAACGAAGAACAGGAAGTACACCTGCATCAGGCCGAAACCGAAGCCGCCGATCGAGGCGATCATGTTGAAGTCGGTGAACTGCGCCGGATAGTCGGCGTAGCGGCGCGGCATGCCGGCCAGGCCCAGGAAGTGCATCGGGAAGAAGGTCACGTTGAACGTGATCAGCGACAGCCAGAAGTGGATCTTGCCGCGCGTCTCGTTGTACATGTGGCCCGTCCATTTCGGCGACCAGTAGTAGAAGCCGGCGAACAGGGCAAACAGCGAACCGGCCACCAGCACGTAGTGGAAGTGCGCCACCACGTAATAGGTATCCTGCAGCTGGATGTCGATCGGCGTCACGGCCAGGATCAGGCCCGTGAAGCCGCCCATGGTAAACACGAAGATGAAGCCCACCGAGAACAGCATCGGCGTCTCGAACGTCATCGAACCCTTCCACATCGTGGCGATCCAGTTGAACACTTTCACGCCCGTCGGCACGGCGATCAGCATGGTCGCGTACATGAAGAACAGCTGGCTCGTCACCGGCATGCCGGTAGTAAACATGTGATGCGCCCAGACGATGAAGGACAGGATCGCGATGGAAGCGGTGGCGTACACCATCGAGGCATAGCCGAACAGGGGCTTGCGGGCAAACGCGGGCAGGATCTGCGAGACGATGCCGAAAGCCGGCAAGATCATGATGTAGACCTCGGGATGGCCGAAGAACCAGAAGATGTGCTGGTACATGACGGGATCGCCGCCGCCTGCCGCGTTAAAGAAGGACGTGCCGAAATGGCGGTCCGTCAGGGTCATGGTAATGGCGCCAGCCAGCACCGGCATGACGGCGATCAACAGATACGCGGTAATCAGCCAGGTCCAGCAGAACATCGGCATTTTCATCAGGGTCATGCCAGGAGCGCGCATGTTCAGGATGGTGACGATGATGTTGATCGAACCCATGATGGACGAGGCGCCCATCAGATGCATGGCAAAAATGGCCATGTCCATGCCAGGGCCCATCTGCGTCGACAGCGGCGCATACAGGGTCCAGCCGGCGGCGGTGGCGCCGCCCGGCACGAGGAAGGACGTGGCCAGCAGCAGCGCGGCCGGCGGCAGCAGCCAGAACGAGAAGTTGTTCATGCGGGCAAACGCCATGTCGGATGCGCCCACTTGCAGCGGGATCATCCAGTTGGCGTAGCCGACGAAGGCCGGCATGATGGCGCCAAACACCATCACCAAGCCGTGCATGGTGGTCAGTTGATTAAAAAATTCTGGGTGGAAAAATTGCAAGCCTGGGTGAAACAGTTCCGTACGGATCATCAGGGCCAGTACGCCGCCCGACAGCAGCATGATGAACGAAAACCACAGGTACAAAGTACCGATATCCTTGTGGTTGGTGGCAAACAGCCAGCGGCGGTAGCCGGTCGGGTGATCGTGGGCATGGTCGTGATCGGCGTGGTCCAAGGTACTCGTGCTCGTGCTAGTACTCATCTGCGGCTCCTAATTACTTGCGTGCAGCCACGACTTCGGCTGGTTGAACGATGTTCTCTGCGGCCTTGTTCGACCAGGTATTGCGCGTGTAAGTGATCACTGCGGCAATTTCCGTGTCGGACAGCTGTTTCCATGCTGGCATTTCAGCGGGATACTTGCCGCTCTTTTGCCCGTTCAGCAACACATGGATCTGATCCGCTTTCGGACCGTTCACCACGGCCGAGCCATCCAGCGGCGCAAACGCACCGGGCACGCCCTTGCCTGTCGCCTGGTGGCAGACCACGCAGTTGGCCGCATACACTTTCTCGCCCTTGACCTTCAATTCGTCGATGGTCCACACCTTGCTTGGATCATCAGCCAATGCGGCCATTTCCTTTTGTTTTACATCAACCCAGGCCTTGTAATCATCTGCCGAGACGACCTTGACGACGATGGGCATGAATGCATGTTCCTTGCCGCACAGTTCGGCGCAATTGCCGCGGAAGGTGCCGATATGGTCAGCCTTGAACCAGGTGTCGCGCACGAAACCGGGAATCGCATCTTGCTTGACGCCAAAGGCGGGCACGGACCAGGCGTGGATGACGTCGTTGGCCGTCAGCACCACGCGGATCTTCTTGTTGACCGGCACGACGACTTCATTGTCGACTTCGATCAGGTAGTTTTCGCCCCGTTTTTCCGTCGGCGGCGCGCCCGGCGCACCCACTTGCGAACGCGGCGTTGCCAGGTTGGAGAGGAAGGAAATGCCTTCGCCCTCGCCTTTCAGGTAGTCATAGCCCCATTTCCACTGCATGCCGGTGGCCTTGATGGTGATGTCGGCGTTCGACGTGTCCTTCATGCCGACGACGGTGCGCGTGGCGGGCAGGGCCATGCCGATGACGATCAGGAAAGGCACGACGGTCCAGGCGATCTCGACGGTGGTGCTTTCGTGGAAAGTGGCCGGTTTGTGACCCAGGGACTTGCGGTGCTTGAAGATGGAATAAAACATGACGCCGAACACGGCCACGAAGATCACCAGGCAGATGATCATCATCAGGGTGTGCAAATCGTAGATTTCATGGGCGATCTGTGTCGCCGGCGGTTGCAGATTCATTTCGAACGGCACGGGACCGCCGGTGCCGGGATAGGTGCTGGCAGCCGGTGCCGCCGTGGCCCATCGCCCGATGCCAAACGCTGTCAAAGACAGCCCGAGCAGCAACGATTGAAGTCGCTTTGCATGTGTCATGTTTTCCCCAACCACCCAAAAATAATGATATTTTAAACGGCTGCGGACTTCTCCGTACTGGACCGCTGCCGCTCCTCCATGAAAGCAACACGGCCGGAATGCGGCCATGTGCGTCAAGCACCAGCGAATTCCATGCTGGCTGCGGCAGCAAAAACGGCGGCACGCAACCATGCTGGAACCCTGTTTTTCTTCCCCACACTGAAATGGCCTCGTGTGGAAGATGGTTACTATACTAATGCAGTAACTTCGAATTAGTCTTGCTTTGTTTTTTTTATTTTGTATGCAGCCCTTGTTTTTTCTACTTAACAAGCTGACAAACAATCAACGATTATAATCAAGTAAACTTGAATCCATCAAGCAATAATCGGCTTTGTGCGCACCCTTCTCCCGGCCGCCGCGCGCTTTGCAACGGTTGCTGCAACATCCATGCGCGGATGGCGACCAAGTGTCGGTTTCTTTATGCTTTTATTTAGGCTTGCGCGGTAAATCAAAGCGGATGATGGCTTCGCCGTTGCGCGTCACGCGCGGTGCGGGACGGAAGGCGTGGCCATAGATCACCTCGAAACTCAGGCCCAGCTTGCCATCGGGACGGCGCCTCTTTTCCAGCGCATCCAGCATGCGCTGCCAGGCCGCCTTGCCCATCAAGCCGCGCCGGCGCGTGGTCAGCGGGTTGCCGCCGAAGGCGCGCACGTCCGCCAGCAGTTTTTCCGCCGTGTCGTAGGTGACGGTGATGATTTCCATGTCCAGCACGGGCGTGGAAAAGCCCGTCTCGACGAGCATGTCGCCAAAGTCGTGCATGTCGACAAAGGGCAAGGCGTGCGGGTACAAGTCCGCCTCGGCGAAGGCGTCGCGCACTTCGCGGAAGGTGTCGGGGCCGAAACAGGAAAACATCAGCAAGCCATCGAGGCGCAGCGCGCGCCGCCATTCGGCAAACACGCGGTCGGGCTGGGCATGCCAGTGCAGCGCCAGATTGGACCACACGAGGTCGATGCTGCCCTGCGCCAGCGGCAGGTCGCCCAGGTCGCCGCACAACAAATCCACGCCCGCCTTGGCCGGCAAGAGTTTGCTGAGGAACTGGTTCAGGCTGGCCAGTTTCGACGCGGGCGCGCGCGCCGCCTGCATCATCGCTTGCGCTGCATCGAGACCGATAATCTGCGCTGCGGGATAATCCTTTTGCAACTGCGCCAAATCCGCGCCGGGGCCGCAGCCCGCGTCGAGCACACGGTGCGGCGTGATTTTCACCAGCTCCAGGCGCTCGTGCATGCGTGCCGACACTTCGCGGCGCAGGAAGTCCGACGGCGCGACGCGCGCCGGACGGGAAAAGAAATCGCGTACTTGCACCGCATCGATGGGCGCACTCATTTTGGGCGGACTGGTGGGAACTGGCATGTTGAATCGGGTGAGGTGAGATAATGTCGGCAGTGTACATGGAACGACGCCATCGCGATGCGGACCGCCACCCGGCACCGCCTTGACGCCGCCTGGCAAGCGCTGCGCCTGTGGCTGGGCGCCACGGTGCTGCCGGCGCAATGCGCGCTGTGCGGCATGGGCTGCCCGGAAGTGCTGTGTTCGCCCTGCCGCGCCCAATATCTGACGCAAGGACGCCCCCGCTGCCGCCAGTGCGCCAATCCGCTCGACGATGCGGCGCTGCTGTGCGGACGCTGTTTGCGCCAGCGGCCCGCGTATGACGCCACCGTCGCGGCGTTTGATTATGCGGCGCCCGTCGACCAGTTGCTGCTGCAGCTGAAATTCGGCGCGCGCCTGGCGCTGGCGCCTCTGTTGGCAGAACTGTTGTATGTTGCCATTCAGCAACAGCAAGCGTGGGAAGCGCCGCAGCTGCTGTGCCCCGTGCCGCTGGGCCCGGCCCGGCTGGCCGAACGGGGTTTTAACCAGGCGCTGGAAGTTGCCCGTCCGCTGGCGCGCCTGCTGGACGTGCCTTTACAGCCGCGCCTGGCGCAGCGCGTGCGCGAAACCCGGGCGCAAAGCGGCGTGGCGCCGCAGGAACGGCAAGCCAACCTGGCGCAGGCGTTTGCCATCGCGCCCGAACATGGGGCCTTGTTGCAAGGATGCCATGTGGGCATCGTCGACGACGTGATGAGCAGCGGCCATACCGTTCACGCGCTGGCGGCCGCCTGCAAGAGCGCAGGGGCGGCCAGGGTCAGCATCCTGGTCGTGGCGCGCACGCCGCCGCACTAGAACCGCATCAGATTCGCTATATATGAGGAGAGCATTTTGTTTCACGTTGTTTTGGTAGAACCTGAAATCCCGCCCAATACGGGCAACGTCATCCGCCTGTGCGCGAACACGGGCGCGCAGCTGCACCTGGTCGAACCGCTGGGCTTTCCGCTCGACGATTCCAAGATGAAGCGCGCCGGCCTCGATTACCACGATTACGCCAACATGAAGGTGCACAAGAACTGGGCAGCGTTCCTGGCCGACACCCAGCCCGACCCGGCCCGCATGTTCGCCATGACGACGCGCGGCTCGCGCCCGTTCGGCGACGTGGCCTTCCTGCCCGGCGACGTGTTCGTGTTCGGTTCGGAAACAAAAGGCCTGGACCCGGCCCTGCGCGACGGCTTTCCGGCCGAACAGCGCATCCGCCTGCCGATGCGCCCCGATAACCGCAGCTTGAATCTGTCGAACACGGTGGCCGTCGTCGTGTATGAAGCGTGGCGCCAGCACGGATACGCCGGTGGCGCGTAGCTGACACCTCACCCAGTCTACTGCGCGGCGCGCTTTGCGCGCCGGCGATGCTCGCGCTACTAAAGTAGCGCTGCGCTTCTCGGCCACAAATCATCGCCGCTCGCTACGACTGGATGAGATGTTGAGACTCCTGCAATCTCCCTTTACCGCTGCGCCAATTGCTGCGCCGCGCCGCTATTGTCGTCCAGCATCACCAGCTGCGTGCGCAAGTCGCGCGTGGCGGCCAGCTTGCCGTTCACGTACAGATTCGTCTTGACGCCGTACACGCCTTGCGACACGCCGGCCGGCAAGGTCAGCTCGAACGAGTTTTCAAAGCGCCCGCCCGACTTGTTGCTGCTGGCCAAGGCTTTCGAACCGGACTTGAACGGCTGGCCTTGCGGATCGAGCACCACCAGCTCTTCGCGCACGTCGTTGACGCTTTGCGCGCTGCCATTGACCAGCTCCACCACGGAATTGACCTTGAACGGCTGGCCGCGCTTGACGGTCGACGCGCTCAGTTGCGGCGTGTACGACACCACTTGCGGCTCGCGCGGCAGCGCGCCGCGCGTGCGGATGTAGTCGCGGTCCGCCTGCGCCGCCGTCTTGGTCTGGCGCGAATTGACATTGATGGCCAGGCAACCGGCCGCCGCCAAGCCGCCGCCGATGGCGGCCCCCTTCAGCGCGCCATTCTTGCCGCCCGCCAGCGCACCCAGCAATGCCCCCACGGCCGCGCCGGCCGCAGCCGTCGCGCCCACGCTGCACGGGTCCTCATCCGTGGCAGCCTGGGCGCCACCTTGCGGATAGGAACTGTCCTGCCGCACGCCGTTCGGATTCATCGGCGCCGTGGCGCAGCCGGCCAGCATGGCCGCGATGGTCAGCGCAGCGGCCGTCCGCAAGGTGGTGTGATTCAGCATGGTGACTCTCCAGATGACTAATTGATCGTTGTTTCCGTCTGCAGCACTTGCCGTTCGCGCTCGCGGATGCGGCGCGACAGATTGTCGATGCGCGCATTGCCCGGATCGACGCGACGCGCGCTTTCCAGATACGTCTTGGCCGCATCGAACTTACCTTCCAGCAAAGAACGCTCGGCATCGCGCAAGAACGCTTGCGCCATCTCGCTACGCATGGCCGCGCCGCTGTCGACGGGCGTCGTTTCCTGCGGGCGGCGCTCGGCCACCGCTGATCGTTCGACCGCGCGCGCGGGCGCCGGTTCCGTGGGCACGACGCGGGCCGGTGCCGTTTCCACCGGTGCCGGGACCGGTGCGACAACGGACGCGGGCGCCGACAGCGCCTGCACATCGGCCCTCAACTGCGGCAATTCCGCCGCTTCGCGGTCGATGGCTTCCAGCCTGGCGATGCCATTGCCGGCCGCCGTCGCATCCTTGCCGTCCAGCGCCTGGCGCACGCCCACCAGCACGGACGCGGCTGCCGCTTGCTGGCGCGCCAGCTGCTTGCGCAGGGAATCCACGCTGGCAGCGCCCGCGCAATCGGCGTCGAGCGCGGCGATGCCCCTGGCCGCGCTTTGCAATTGATGGCCATCAATATGGCGTTCGATGGCGCGCACGCCCCGCTGGCAACTGCCCGATGCGGCGCCGGCCTTGCCGATCGCCGCCTGCAAATCGTCCGCCTTGGCGCTGGACTTGCCCGTGCACACATTCTTCGCCGTCGCCAGCTTTTGCCGGGCGCCGTCCAGGCTGCCATTTGCCACCAGCTTCAAGCCGCTGTCGATGGCGTCGTTGCAAGCCGATTCATTCTTGCCGCCCGGCTTGCCATTCATGTAGACGATGACGGCCGCCAGCACGGCGGCGGCGCCCAGCCAGCGCAGCCATTTGCGCGGCGGTGGCGGCGGTACCGGTGTTGCCGGGGCAGGCGCCGGTGGAAGCACAGGCGCGGGCACGGGCTTCGGCGCCGCTTGCGGCGGCACCGGCTTGGCTGGCGGTACTGGCGCCGGCTTCGGCGGCGCTTTCGGCGCAGGCGCAGGCGTCACCGGCACGGGCGGCGGCTTGGGTGCCACTGGCGGCGCTGCCGGCGCAGGCGCAGGCGTGGGGGCGGCCAGCGGCGGCGGCACGGCCGCGGCTGGCTTGGCAGCGCCCGCCATGGCGTGACCGCAGTACGGGCAATGGCTGACAACGGTCCACAGGCCCGTCTTGCATTTGTTGCAGATATCCAAAACTAATCCTTCATTCCAACGTCATTCCAGCGTTCACAAGGGCGGCGGCATCAACGGTGGCGGCGCGCCGAGGAACAAGGGCGCCAGTTCGGGGAACTGGGCCAGGTCGGCCCAGGCCGGCAAACCGGCGCGCCACACCTTGGTCGTGGCTGGCACCACTTGTCCCGCCTGCACGTACTGCACGATCTGCTGGGCCGTGAACGGTCCCTGCTGCTGGCCGTTGATGCCCAGGAAGTACTGGTATTCCACCAGCGGCGGCGGCATGCCGCCCAGTGGTGGCGGCGCCATGCCGAACGCGGCCGCCGCCGGGGCAGCCGCCGCGCCGGCCGGACGCAGCAATTGCTCCAGGCGCCCCGCTTCCAGCATTTCCGGCTTGATCGCATACTTCAGGCGCGGCTGGCCGTCCGCTTCCGGCTCGCGCACTTCCCAGTCGTAGGCATCGCCATCGGAATCGCCGATGACGTTGGCCCACTCCTTCAACCGGCCCAGCAAGGCTTGCACCGTGCGGTCGAGCTCGTCGCTGGCCATGCCCTTGCGGCGCGCCGACTCGCGCAGGCGCGTGCCCACTTCGGCGGAAATGGCGCTGCCAAAGCCGATGTAGGGCAGCTGCGAGCCATCGGCCTGCGCCACCAGCTTGGGCGCATACACGCCCCGCTCGTAGTATTTTGCCAGCGCCGCCATGGCCGCCGTCTGCACGGCGTCAAGCGCCGTCAATTTTTCTTCGATGCGCAGGGCGATATTTTTCTCGTACGAGGCGGGCATGCCGTTCTGGCGGATGGCCCGTTCGTTGCCGATGCGACGCAAGTCGCCCGGTTCGACGGCAAACTGGTACTGGCCCGGCGGCACGACCCGGCCCGTGTGGCGCGTCAGCACGCCCAGCATGATGGCTTGCAGGAATTCACCGAAGTCTTCCGCCAGGCGCTTCATCTCGTCCGTGTTCGGCGCGATCGGGTGCGTGAATTGCGTTGGATCAATATGCGTGTGGGTAGGCGCCTTGTCGTTGTCGCCTTCCTTGCGGTAACTGGTGCGCCAGCCTTCCAGGCCGCGCAGCACCGTCATCGGCACGCCGGCCAGTTCGCAATAGCAGACGGCGCGCCCGCGGATGCCCGTTTCGACGATTTCCAGCTGGCTCACCGTGATGCCCACCTGGGTCGGCACGCACGATTCGAGCTCGGCGCCGAACTTCGCCTTGAAGGCGGCCGCATTGGCCACGCCGATCACGCACTTGAACTGGTCCGACACGACCGTGAAGTCGCCCGCCATGTTGGCGTCGATCCACGGCATGGAGCAGGCCAGCAGCTTGCGGAAGCGGTCCAGGCGTTCGGACACATCCATCTGTTCCAGCGCCTCGAACAACGGGTCGGGCGTGCTCGTCGCGCCTTCCGCCAGGCCGGCAGTAGCGATCATGTTTTCCGCCATGCGCGTGACCTTGGCCAGGATCAAGGCCCGTTGCGCCGGTTCGCCCAACATGGGGAACAGCGCTTTCGAGCCGCCCATGTCCTTGAACGCTTCATCGGCCCACTGGCGCAAGGTGGCCGCCGACGGCAGCGCGATATCTTTTTCCGTGACGGGAATGACGATCAGGGTCGCGTGTTCCTTGTCCAGGTCCTTTTGCAGGATGGTATTGGCCGTTTTCAACTCCGTCAGCATGGCCAGCACGCCTTCGCGGCCCGATTGCAGCTCGCCCACCAGGCCATTCCACTGGGCGCGGCCTTGCGCATCGACACCGACCCGGTTGCCCAGCCAGCGCGACAGCTCGCCCA
The DNA here is from genome assembly GCF_030587265.1 of Janthinobacterium sp. SUN137. Classification (NCBI taxonomy): domain Bacteria; kingdom Pseudomonadati; phylum Pseudomonadota; class Betaproteobacteria; order Burkholderiales; family Oxalobacteraceae; genus Janthinobacterium; species Janthinobacterium sp. SUN137. The sequence goes on from NZ_JAPWHZ010000006.1 coordinate 99,242, forward strand.
GCAGGAGGACGGACTCGTCTGCCGCCTTGGCGCGCAGATGGAATTTCAGCGCATTCGCCATTTCCGTGCGCAAATGATCCATCACCACGCCCGCCTGCTTTTCGCCATTGCTGAGGAAACCGAAGGTGCTGCGCGTCTGTTCCAGGTTGTTCAACAGGCGCTCGTATTCGCGCGAGCGCACGGCCTCCTTGATTTCACGGTAGCGCTCGGCATTGTTGCCGATCTGCGCCGTCAAGCCGCTGCCCGGCGCCTCGATGCGGTCCTTGATCTGTTCCACCAGCGACAGCACGTATTCCAGGCCGCCGAATTCTTTATTATCAAGATAGCCATACAGCTGGTCGCGCACGACTTTCTTGACGTCTTCCAGCACTTCGCGGCGCCGCTTGCTGATGCGGTCTTCCGTCGTATCGGCCGTGGAATCCTGGTCGCGCACGGCGTCGCGTTCCAAATGCTTCATGGCGTCGCGCACTTGCGCCGGCCATTCGCTGCGGTCGAAACCCGTGCGGATATCGTTGATGCGCGTATTGACCCGGTTTTCCACGCCGGCCAGCAAGTGGCCATGGCGGTCTTCCAGCAATTCGTCGACGACGCGGAAATCGATGAAGTCGCCGCTGGAGCGCTTCAGTTCGATGCTCTTGTCGGAAAATTCGGGGAAATCGCTGAACGGCGTGCCCTTCAGGAACATATTGGCGGCGAGGAAATTATCGCGTTGCGTATCCGTGGCCCGGTTGGCGCCCGCATCCGTGCCGCCCACGCCAAAGAACGCTTGCAGCATGGCGCCGGCCCAGCGGTGGGCCCGCTCGTCGCGCGCCGCTTCCTGGCGCGTATCGAGCACGGCCATGCCGAACGAGGAAAAGCGCTTCGAGAAATACAGGCGCATGTCGCCGAAGCGGTCTTGCGGCACGGGCGCGTTGTACAGCGAATTCTTGTGCTGCGCCTGGTTGACGGCGATCGAGCGCTTGGCGCGCGCGAAGTCGGCCGAGGCGAAATCCTCGAACAGCGAATCGGCCACCATGTGGTAGACGTCGCTGACATCCTTGGTGTGCTGCTGGGCAAGATTGCCCGAATCGATCAGGTAAACCTCGCTGTACGGCTCGCGCGTCAATTCCGGGCGGTCATACGCATCCCAGCGGCCCACATAGCCCTTGTTGCCCATCATCGCCGATTCCAGCTCCATCAGCGCCGCGTAACCGTTGGCTTCGACCCGGTCCTTGTTGGCCTTGGTGTAGCCGGTAGGCAAGAACAGCATCAGCTCCACGTCGGCCGCGCCCACTTCGCTGCGCGCCAGCCAGCGCGCCAGCAAGCCCATGTCCAGGAAGGAACCGGAACCCGTGCCGCCCGCAACGGAACCGACGATGACGATGCGGAAACGGTTCGTTTCCATGCGCAAACCCAGTTCGGCCAGCTGGCGCTCGTGCGACAGGCCCGCCTTCAGGGCTTTCAATTTCAAGCGGATCTTGTCGCGGATCTTCGCGTACTTGTCGAAGAAATACAGGCGCGACACGGCGCGGATCTGGCCCGCGCCGCTGCTCATATCGAAGCGCAATTCGCGGATGCGCTGCGGCGTCAAGGGCAGCCATTCCTTGATGTGCGGATATTTCTCCAGAGAATCTTCATCACGGCTGTATTTGTCCATGTCGAACGATTCGACCACCTTGTCGTCATCCGTGAACTTCACCTGGTCGAACTGCAAGTCCTTCGCCTGCGACTCGCCGCTTTCGATCACGGCGCCATTGTCGAGGTCGAAATGGATGAATTGCGCGATGGGAAAGTCGGCCAAGCCCTCGATGCGCGTGCGGTTGCCCGCGCCGCCCCACAGGGTGTTGAGGATGCGCCGGCGCACGCGCATCAGCACTTGCATGCCCGTGCCGCCGATGCCGATGAACAGGGTCGGGCGCAGTTCGATGATCTTATCCTGCTTGCGCTCGCTGGCGCCGCCGGTGATGGTTTGGTTCAGGTTCTCTGCCATGGTGATTCCTTCGATGATGCGTGCAACGGCGTGTTCTTAGCGGCGGCTGGAAGTAAAGGTCAACAACAGTGCAACGAGGCCCACCAGCACCAGCGGGCCCATGAACAGTGGCGCAAGGAATTTATGCGCATTCACGGCGGCCAGCACGACGCCCGTCGCCAGGCTGGCCAGGAAGATGAACAGCCACCAGCCCGAGGCGTTGGCCTTGTTCGGCGGCACGCGCTTGGCCACCAGGCCATTCGCATAGGCATTCTTGGCAAAGAAAAAGGCGATGAACAGCAGCAACAGCACCACGCCGCCGACCAGGGTGTCGCGCGACGAGGTATCGGTCGTGCCGGCAGCGTCAAACGCGGGCGCAGCTTCGGTCGTTGCGGTGGCGGCGCTGGCCGCGGCGGCAGCGTCCGCGGCGGGCGGCGCCGACGCCGGGGCCGTTACCGGGGCCGGCAAGGTAAAACCTGCGTTGTCTTTTGGAGTGTCTTGCGCCATGGTATGCCTCTATTGAATGGAAGGAATTTTTAAGGAATCTGTGTTCAGGCCAGGGTCAAGGCATGGCCTTCGGCCACGCGCACGACGGACGGCTTGCCCAAGCCACGCTTGAGTTCGCCAATGTCGCGGCCGTCATCGTCGCGGATCTGCACGCTTTTAAATGGTTTTAATAACACTTGCCGCTGCACGCCGTCGGCCATCACCTTGTAGCGCGTGGCGCGCGTACTGACCAGGCCCAGCGCCAGCAAGCCGAGCACGAGCGCCAGCACGCCGCCCAGTATCACCAGCACGGGCAGCAGCGGATACTGGATGCGCACCAGCAGCGGTATCGTCGCCTGCGACGCGCGCACGCTGTCGGGCGGCGTAAACATGCCCGAGATCGGGTCGCCAGGGAACAGTTCCTGCAAATCCTTGCCGAAGCTGGACGCCAGCGCCAGCCGCTGTTCCGACAGGCCCACCTGCGCCTGCATCGGCAGCAGCACCTGCTTGCCCATGGCGGCGATCGCCTGCGCCGACCACGGCGACGGGATCTGCGCCATCGGCAGCGCGAACTGCACTTGCACGGACTGGCTGGCGCCCGGCTGCAGCTGGCGGATTTGATCTGGCGCAACGTGCAGCGGCGCGTTCTGCCCGGCCAGGCTGGCGTGCACCCTGGCGCTGTCGATCACGTACGGGAAAAACATGTTTTGCAAGGATGCCTGCAGCACCACTTGCGGCACCAGGTTCGCCGCATCGACGTCGAGCACGATGGTGCGCCCGTCGCGGCCCAGGCTGGCGTGCACGTTGGCGCTGTTCTTGACGGACTGGGGCACGATGCGCACGGCATCCTGGTCCACCGGTTTCAATCGCGCGGGCGGGCGCGTCAGCACTTGCGACAGCCGCCCTTCGGCCAGGATGCGGGTCAAGGCCTCGGATGCGGGCTGGCCATACGCGAGTGCATACACCATCAAGCCCTTGGCGCTGTACAGCTTGCCCTGTACGGGCATGCGCAGCGGAAACACCACCGTCTTGGTGATCGACGGTTCCAGGTGCAGCAAGCGGTAAAAGTCGCGGTTGCGCTCGGCCGTCTGGCTGTCGTTGTTCGGGCTGTTCTTGTTATTGGTAAAGATCCACACGATGCCGGACGCGGACTGGAACGGGCCCGTGATGGTCTTCGTCACGGCTTCCTGGAAATCCGTGTCGGCCAGCGCGCCGCCGGCGCCCTTGCGCGCCAGGCCCAGGCTGGCCAGCTGGCCCGCCACGCCGGCGCCGCCCTGCCCTTGCCCCAGCAGCGACGGCGACACGTGCGCGCCGCTGCTCTGGCTGAAGGCCAGGGTATACACTTTATCGGACGGGTTTGTAGCGGCCTGCGCCACGGCGCCCACCAGGGCTTTCAGCTGCGAGTGTTCATCCGTGTAGAACGGCTCCATCCAGCCCGAATTCTGCACGAGGAACGCTTGCTGGATGCCGGCGGCCTGCACGCTGGCACTGGCGAAGGCGAGGAAGGCGGCGCCGGCCGCAATCAGGACGCGCGCTTTCATGCCTGCAAGGCCCAGCCATCGATACGCGACAGCAGCGAGTGGTAAGCCCACAGCGTACCTTCATGCACAAACAGGCGCACGCGCCACGGTTCGCTGACGGCAAAGGTATGGAACACGTTTTCGCGCAATTCGTCGTCCTGCACCAGCTGTGCCGCCAGGCGATCGTTCGAGCGCAGCACGCTCGACAGGCCGGCGCTGGTGGCAAACTTCACGCCGAAGACGCTGTTGCCCACACTCGATTCCAGCAGCGGCATGACGGCCTGGTTCTTGCCGCCGTCGTCGCCGTGTTCCGGCTCTTCCCACGGCGCCGTTTTCAGCTTGGTGGCGAAGCGGTAATTGAAGCTGCCCGAGCACAGGCGCGGCGCCAGCGCATCGGCCCGTTCGGACTGCGCGCCCAGTTTCACGTAGACATAGGTGCCGCGGCTGCGCTCGAAGCACAGCTGCCACAGGCCGCCGTCGCGCGACACGTACGGGCTGCCGAACTCGAAATGCGGCACCAGTCCTTCGGGCCAGGGGGTAAACGAGGCGGCCACGTTGCCGTCCGGCTGCAATTGCAGGCGCAGCTGGCCGTTGGCGCAGGGCCACACGGCCATGCGGTTGTAGGCGACGGGCGCGCTGACGGCGCCCAGGTCAACCACGCCGTCGAGCAGCACGTCGCTGCCCGGCTTTTGTTGCGCATCAAGGTTGACGAAGCGGAGGCGGCCATCGTCGTCGCGCAGCGGCGCCCACAGACGGTTCTGGAACCAGACGGGCGCGGCCGCGCACGGCGCGCCGCCCACGTGCTCGACCACATAGGTCAGCGACGGCACATCGGGACGGATGCAGGCCAGGCCATGGCTGGTCGGCAAGACCAGCACGCTGTTAAACTCCGGCACCAGCTCGGCGCGCCAGGCGCCGTGGGCCAGGTCCGATTCGGCCAGCAAGCTGCCATAGTCGGGGTCCAGCGCCAGCCAGCGTTTCGAGGCGGGCAGCCAGGCGTGCAAGACGGCCTTGCGCGGGTCGAGCGCCAGCAGCGCGGGCGCGCTGGTGCCGAACTGGGCGGAAAAGAATTCGTATTCGCCGGGCGGCGGCATCGGCAGCGAGACATCGGCCTGCGCATGCTCTTCGCGCGCGCGCTGGTCCGCCAGTTTCAGGGGCGCGCTGGCCTGGCGCAAGCCGGCCGGGCCCGTTGGCGGCACGTCGCTGACGGGAGATGCGCCGTAGGGCGGCACCCAGGGCGGCGTGGCGGAGGTAGCAGGCGGCACTTGCAAGGCCGCGCCCGAGGCGGGGTCGAACGCGAATTCGGGCGGAAACTGGCGCACGGGCGCACCGGCTGCTGCGGGCAGGCGCCGCGCATGCATCAGCTTGCCGATATCGGCATGGCTCACCAAGGGCGAGACGTTCTGACCATCCGCGCTGCGCTGCATGGTCCACGCGCCCTCGTCATCCACGTGCCAGGCGCCGGAAGGCAGTGGCCAATCCCCAGAAGTTTTATGATCCATTTATTTTCTATGACTAGCAATGCATTCAGACGGTGTAACGTGCTGGGGCTGACGAAACGAAGTCGCAGCCCTGGCAGTTCTCATAGTAACGTCTTTTTATCTGTATGGAAACATTGACGAGCTTCCTCAGCCTTGCTGCGTCCGCACTTTCGTCAACAACTTAGTGGTCGAGCGGTCATGCTCGAAATCGATGGCCACGGCCTGGCCGCCATACGCCAGCACGGCGCGGCCTTCGGGAATGGCCGCCATGTCGTAGTCGCCGCCCTTGGCATAGATTTCCGGCGCAATATCCTGCACCACTTCCAGGGCGCTGTCTTCCGAGAACGGCACGACCAGGCTCACCGCTTCCAGCGCGGCCAGCACGGCCATGCGGTCTTCGCAGCTGTTCAGGGGACGGTCATCGCCCTTGCCCAGGCGTTTCACCGAGGCATCGGTATTCACGGCAACGATCAGCGAGGCGCCCAGTGCGCGCGCCTGGGCCAGGTAGGTCACGTGGCCGCGGTGCAAAATGTCGAACACGCCGTTCGTCACCACCACCGGCTTCGGCAGGGCTGCGGCGCGGGCGCGCAATTCGTCGCGGCCGCACAGTTTGTTTTCAAAATCAGGCATGGATATCTCTGGTTGGGTTAAATGGGGTCACGCCATGGTCGCACTCAGGCGTGGCTATCGCCTTGGATGCCGCCGGCATCCCGGCGCCAGGCATCGATCAGGGCCACGACGGCCGGTTCCAGGGTCTCTTCGGCGATGCGATCTTGCCGGTAATAAATCATCAGCGCATACACGCCGGCCAGGCGGCTGACGGGCGGCGACAGCGCATATTCGTTGCCGCGCGCCGGTTGCCTGGCACGCCAGTAATTGATCGCCGCTTCCAGCGCCTGCATCCGCAATTCCATCGCCATCTCCCTTCGACGCCCGGTCCCGCATCATTATAGGGGGCGATCCGCTACAATACGCCATCGGCGCCACAGTTTCACGTTTGCGCCACCTTTCATTCATTGCAAGTAAGTACTTCCTGTGTTTCAATCAACCTATGACACTGACTGAACTGAAATATATCGTTGCAGTCGCGCGAGCGAAGCACTTCGGCCACGCCGCCGAAGCCTGCTTCGTTGCCCAGCCCACCCTGTCAGTGGCCATCAAGAAACTCGAAGACGAATTGGGCGTGGTCCTGTTCGAACGGGGCGGCGCGGAAATCTCCGTCACGCCCCTGGGCGCGCAGATCATTGCGCAAGCCGAGCGCGTGCTGGAACAGACGGCCGCCATCAAGGAACTCGCCAAGCAAAACAAGGACCCGCTGGCCGGCCCCCTGCGCCTGGGCGTGATCTACACGATCGGCCCCTACCTGCTGCCGCCCCTGGTCAAGGCCATGATAGACCAGGTACCGCAGATGCCCTTGATCTTGCAGGAAAACTTCACGGTTCGCCTGCTCGAATTGCTGCGCCAGGGCGAACTGGACGTGGCTATCATGGCCCTGCCCCTGCCCGAACACGGCATGGCCATGCAGGAACTGTATGACGAACCGTTCGTCGTCGCCATGCCGCGCCAGCATCCATGGACGGCGCGCGAGAAAATCGCCGCGCAAGACTTGAAATCGGAAACCATGCTACTGCTGGGCAATGGCCACTGTTTCCGCGACCAGGTGCTGGAAGTGTGCCCCGAAATGGCGCGTTTTTCCTCGCCCGGCAATGGCATGCAGCGCACGTTTGAGGGGTCCTCACTGGAAACCATCCGCCACATGGTGGCCAGCGGCATCGGCCTGACGGTCTTGCCGCGCGCCTCCGTCGCCCATATGCACGCCACCGACGGCATGCTCGAATACCGGCCCTTCGCCGCCCCCGTGCCCTCGCGCCGCGTGGTGATGCTGTGGCGCAAGAGTTTCACGCGCAAGGCCGCCATCGACGCCCTGTGCGCGGCCATCGCCAGCTGCAATTTGCCCGGCATTACGCCGCTGTGCGAGGACGAAGACTAGCGCCCCAGGCGCAAAATAGTACATTTACATACTATTTGCGATAATCGACCTTTCTCTTCAACAAGATCGAGTCTTCCATGAACAAGCTGGCGCTGTATTTCCGCCTGATACGGCTGGACAAGCCTATCGGTACCGTATTGCTGCTGTGGCCTACCCTGTGCGCGCTGTGGCTGGCGCAGCAGGGCGTGCCGGACTGGCGGCTGCTGCTCATCTTTACCCTCGGCACTTTCCTGATGCGCTCGGCTGGCTGCGCCATCAATGACTATGCCGACCAGGATATCGACAAATTCGTCAAGCGCACGGCCGAGCGTCCCATCACCAGCGGACGCATCAGCGGCAAGGAAGCGCTGGCCGTGGCAGGCGTGCTGACCGTGCTGGCCTTTTGCCTGATCCTGCCCCTCAACGCGCTGACCAAGCAGCTATCCGTGGCCGCCGTCATCATCGCCGGCACCTATCCCTATTTCAAGCGTTTCTTTGCGATTCCGCAAGCGTATCTCGGCATCGCCTTCGGCTTCGGCATTCCCATGGGTTTTGCCGCCATCACGGATGCCGTGCCCGCCGTCGCCTGGCTGCTGCTGCTGGGCAATGTCTTCTGGGCCGTGGCCTACGATACGGAATACGCGATGGTCGACCGCGACGACGACTTGAAGATCGGCATCAAGACCTCGGCCATCACCTTCGGCCGCTACGACGTGGCCATCGTCATGGCCTGCTATGCCGTTTTCCTGCTGCTGTGGCTGGCATGCGGCTGGTATCTGGGCTTGCGTTACTGGTTCGTCGCGGGCTTGCTGGTGGCGGCAGGCTGCGCCGTTTATCACTACACCTTGATCCGCGCACGCGAGCGTATGCCGTGTTTTGCGGCATTCCGGCATAATAACTGGCTAGGAGCGGCGGTATTTGCGGGCGTGGTACTGGACTTTGCTTTCCGTTAAGCAATGACCCTTGCGCCGCGGCAGCCCTTGAGGCGGCGCAAGACAAGCCTGGCCGCAGCTGCCTACACTGGTATTTCACTGTGCAGTTTCACTTCCATGAGGTAATACATGAGCTCGATACATACCGGAAAATCCAGCAGCGACAGCATCCTCGCCGACGCCGACAAGGCCCGCGACAAACTGGTCGGCGACTTGAAGACCGTCATCGATGAAGCGGAAGGCTGGCTCGATGGCGCCAAGGATCAGACGGGCGAGAATGTCAAAGCCGTCAAGGACAAGTTCATCGCCACCCTGGAAACGGCCAAGAAAGACTTGATCAAGCTGGAAGAAGACTTGCTCGAACGCACCAAGAAGGCGGCCAAGGCCACCGACGAATACGTGCAGGACAATCCCTGGAAAGCCGTGGGCGCGGGCGCCGTCGTCGGCGTGCTGTTCGGTCTGCTGCTTTCCTCGTCGCGCCGCTAGATTGTAACGACGCGGTACCGACGGCGCAGGCCGTCACCTGACGCGAAAGGCAGCATATGGCTATCGTGCACCATGTCGCCCAAGTCGCAGCGACCCTCGCCGCCATCGTCCAGACCCGTCTGGCCCTGGCGGCCGTGGAAATGGAAGAAGAGTCGCTGCGCTTCCTGTCCTATCTGGCGCTGGCCATGCTGGCACTGTTGTGCCTGTTTGTCGGCCTCGTCTTGATCGTGTTCCTCGTCATCGTGCTGTTCTGGGATACGCACCGCATCGCCGCCATCGCCGTCACGGCCGCCGTCTTCATCGTCGCCGCCATCGCCACCCTGCTGGGCGTGCGCGCCAGTTTCCGCAGCAAGCCGAAACTGCTTTCTTTTACACTTTCCGAACTGAACAAAGACCTGGACGAGCTGCAATTGCTGGCACGCCGGGGATCGGAGCAGCCATGACCACGCACCCCACCAAATTGTCCAGCGTCCACACGGCCGCCAGCCTGGCGCAGCGGCGCGACGCGCTGCTGGCCGAATGCGCGCTGCAGCGCCTGGCCCTGGGCGTGCAGACGCGCCAGTTGCTGGAACCGCTGACGGGCGGCAATCTGCGCCATACCCTGGCCACGCGCTTTAAAATTCCCCTGATGGTGGGCGGCGCCGTGCTGGGCCTGGCATTGGTGCGTCCGCGCCGCATCCTGCCGCTGCTGCGGGCCAGCGGCGCGCTGCTCAAGCACGCCACCACGGCCATGCCCGTCCTGCTGGCGCTGGCGCAGCGTTTCAGCAAGAAAGAAACGCCGTCATAAAATATTTTTGACCCGGCTGCATCCAAATGGCAGACCCATGCGTAGTAATGGTATCAACCAGCCGGTTGAGCCAACTACCAGGAGTTCGCCATGCTTGCCTTCACCGCCCCACGCCACGCCGTTCCCGCCCTCGCTGTGCTGGGCGCCGCCCTGCTGCTGAGCGCTTGCGCCCCCATGAGCGCGCGCTATTCGCAAGAACAATTACCGAACGCCGTCAAGGTGCCCGATGGCCACCAGGTAGCCATGCAGACCGTGGGCGTAGGCAAGATCGCCTACGAATGCAAGGCCAAGAAAGACATGACGGGCCATGAATGGGTTTTCGTGGGACCGGACGCGGCCTTGAACGACCGCAGCGGCATGCAGGTGGGCACATATGTCGGTCCACCGGCCACCTGGGCCAACCTGGACGGCTCGAAAGTGACGGCGACGCAAGTGGCCGTGGCGCCGGCCGGCGCGGGCAATATCCCGTACCAGCTGGTGAAGGCCAATCCGGCCACGGGCAGCGGCGCCATGCAGGGCGTCAGCTACATCCAGCGCGTGGCCACCAGCGGCGGCGTGGCGCCAGGCAGCCCCTGCGGCATGGAAAGCATCGGCGCCAAACAATGGGTGCCCTATCAAGCCGATTACATTTTCTGGAAGGCCGCCTAAATCAGTGAAAACAACGGTTGGCAAGCGGGTTTCTGGCCTATACTCGGCCTTGAAAACTTGCTAACCGTTTACTCTTGACGATTGCGCCAACCTTGCCAGCCCAAGCCGCCCCCTACGATTACGATGCCGCCCTGCGCGCCTGCGCCAGGGGCGAGCAGCAGGCATTGCACGGCCTGTACCAGCAGGAAAGCCGCTACCTGCTGGGCGTGGCCCTGCGCATCGTGCGCCAGCGGGCTCTGGCCGAAGACGTGCTGCACGACGCCTTCCTGAATATCTGGCGCCGCGCCGGCAGTTTCGACGCCACGCGCGGCAGCGGCAAGGGCTGGATCTATGTGGTGGTGCGGCACCAGGCGCTGGACGTGGCGCGCGCCCGCGCCCATGAAGTACCGGCCGACGAGGATACCGTGGAAACCCTGCTGCACGAACGCCACAGCCACGATGCGGGCGAAGCCTATGCCGACCAGGCGAACCTGGGCAAGCTGCACGATTGCCTGGGCCACCTGGATGAATCGAAGCGCAACAGCATCCTGTACGCCTACGTGGACGGCTGTTCCCACAGCGAAATCGCGCAGCGCCTGCAAGCGCCGCTGGGGACCGTCAAGGCCTGGGTCAAGCGGGGCCTGGCCGCCTTGCGGGAGTGCATGGGATGATCAACGGCGACGAGGAATTGCACAGGCTGGCCAGCGAATACGTGCTGGGCACATTGGCGCTGGCCGAACGGGCGGAAGTGGAACAGCGCTTGCCGCGCGACGCAGCCTTGCGCGACGCCGTCGAAGCCTGGGAACGGCGTCTGCTGCCCTTGACGACCCTGGCGCCGCCCGAAACGCCCTCGGCGCAGCTGTGGCCGCGCATCAGCGCCAGCCTGTTGACGCCTTCGGCCGTGCGGCAGGCGGGCGGCTGGCAAGCGTGGTGGAACAGCCTGGCGTTCTGGAGAGTGCTGGCGGGCGGCGGCTTGGCGGCCACGGCCGCGCTGGCCGTGCTGGTCAGCGTGCAACTGCAGGCATCCAGCGGACCCGGCTACCTGGTGGTGCTGGTGGCGCCGCAAGACAAATCGCCGGGCTGGATCGTGCAGGCGGGCGGACGCGGCGGCAAGAACCGCGACCTGAGCCTGATCCCGCTGGGTCCGACCAGCGTGCCGCAGCAAAAGGCCCTGCAATTCTGGACCAAGGGCAAGGACTGGGGCGCACCCGTCTCGCTGGGCCTGGTCAAGCCGGGACAAAGCCTCAAGTTGACATTGGACAAGCTGCCGCCGCTGCAGCCGGAGCAACTGTTTGAAATCACCCTGGAACCGGTAACGGGCTCGCCCACAGGCCGGCCGACGGGACCGGTTTTATACATCGGCCGCGCCGTCAAGGTGATCTAATTACTTCGACAGCTCATCACCCATCTCGCGCCCCCGCTGCGCGGCCGCCTTGATGCCCTTGACGATGGCCGCCTTCACGCCGCTCTCTTCCATGCTGGTGAGCGCCGCATACGTCGTGCCGCCCTTCGACGTGACCCGCTCGCGCAGCAAGGACACGGGTTCGCTGGAGTTCGCCGCCAGCTGCGCCGCGCCCGTAAACGTGGCAATCGCCAGCTGCGTGCCCTGCTCCGGCGTCAGGCCCAGCTCGGCGGCCGCCTGCTGCATCGCTTCGATAAAGTAAAACACATAGGCGGGACCGCTGCCGGACACGGCCGTCACAGGGTCGATCTTCGCTTCATCATCGAGCCAGACGGTCTGGCCGACGGCACGCAGGATGGCGTCCGCCGTCTTCTTTTGCTCATCGCTCACGCCGCTGCTGGCCACCATGCCCGTGATGCCCATGCCGATCAGGGCCGGCGTGTTCGGCATGCAGCGCACGATGGCGCGATAATCGCCGAGCCAGCGCGACAGGTCGGCCGCGCGGATACCGGCCGCGATCGACAGGATCAATGGCGCCTTGTTTCCGTCGAGGAAGGGCAGCAACTGCGCCGCCACGTCGCGCATGCTTTGCGGTTTCACGGCCAGCACGATCACGTCCACGCCGCGCAAGGTGTCGCCAGCGGCGGAAGCCGTCGTCACGCCGAATTGCGCCTGCAATTTTTCCAGCGCCGGCGCATGCGGGTCGATCACGTGGATATTGCCGCCCAGGGTCAGCTTGCCCGCCAGGCCGGCGATCAGGGCCGCCGCCATATTGCCGCCGCCCACAAAGGCGATATTCAATTCTGTCGTCATGGCTATGCTTTCTATCAATCAGTTAAGAGTAATTGCGGGAACCAAAGATGGCGCTGCCCACGCGCACGATGGTGGCGCCTTCCAGCACGGCGGCGCGCAAGTCGGCCGACATGCCCATCGACAAGGTATCGAGCGCCAGGCCGTCCGCCTTCAATTGGTCGTACAGCGCGCGCAATTGCGCAAAGGCGGCGCGCTGCAGGTCGACATCCGTTTCCGGCTCGGGAATGGCCATCAGGCCGCGCAGGCGCAAACGGGGCAGTTGCGCCACGGCATGCGCCAGCGCCGGCAAGTCAGCCGGCGTCACGCCGCTTTTGCTGGCTTCGCCGCTGATATTGACTTGCAGGCAGATATTCAAGTCCGGCAAGCCGGCCGGGCGCTGCTCGGACAGGCGGGCGGCGATCTTTTCCCGTTCCACCGTATGCACCCAGTCGAAATGTTCGGCGATGGGGCGCGTCTTGTTGCTCTGGATGGGGCCGATGAAATGCCAGACGGGTGCGCCTTGCGGTAGCGCAAGCTTGACGGCACTAATCTTGTCGAGCGCTTCCTGCAGATAGTTTTCGCCAAACGCCGCCTGGCCCGCGCGCATGGCAGCCAGCACGGCGTCCGCGCCGAAGGTTTTCGACACGGCCAGCAAGGTCACGTCACCAGGGGCGCGCTGCGCCTCCAAGGCGGCCTGCGCAATACTGTCGCGCACGGCTTGCAAGTTCTGTTCGATTGTGGACATAATCATTTTCTAGTGTATAGGGGCGGCGGCACAGTGCGCCAGCCCATCAATGCAGGCACAGGGATTATAAATGGACATCTCCGAACTACTCGCTTTCTCCGTCAGCAACAAGGCTTCCGACCTGCACCTGTCTTCCGGCCTGCCGCCGATGATACGGGTCAATGGCGACGTGCGCCGCCTGAACGTGGCGCCGCTCGAGCACAAGGAAGTGCACAGCATGATCTACGACATCATGAACGACAGCCAGCGCAAGGCGTATGAAGAAGCGCTGGAATGCGATTTTTCGTTCGAGATTCCCGGTCTGGCGCGCTTCCGCGTCAATGCCTACAACCAGGAACGGGGTGCCTCGGCCGTGCTGCGCACGATTCCCTCCAAGGTGCTGACGCTGGAAGAACTCAATGCGCCGCGCATCTTCGGCGAGCTGGCCATGCGTCCGCGGGGACTCGTGCTGGTGACGGGCCCGACGGGTTCCGGCAAGTCGACCACCCTGGCGGCCATGGTGAACCACGTCAATGAGCGCCTGAACCACCATATATTGACCATCGAAGACCCGATCGAATTCGTGCATGAACCGAAGAAATGCCTGATCAACCAGCGCGAAGTCGGTTCGCACACGCATTCGTTCAGCAATGCGCTGCGCTCGGCCCTGCGCGAAGACCCGGACGTGATTTTGGTGGGCGAATTGCGCGACCTGGAAACCATCCGCCTGGCGCTGACGGCGGCCGAGACGGGCCACCTGGTATTCGGCACCCTGCACACCTCGTCGGCGGCGAAGTCCATCGACCGCATCATCGACGTCTTCCCCGCCGAAGAAAAGGAAATGGTGCGCGCCATGCTGTCCGAATCCTTGCAAGCCGTCATCTCGCAAAACTTGCTGAAAACCAAGGACGGCGCGGGCCGCGTGGCCGCGCATGAAATCATGCTGGCCACGCCTGCCGTGCGCAACCTGATCCGCGAAGCGAAAGTGGCGCAAATGTATTCGGCCATCCAGACGGGCAGCAACGTGGGCATGCAAACCCTGGACCAGTGCCTCACCGACTTGGTGCGGCGCGGCACGATCTCGGCGGAAACGGCCCGCTCGGCCGCCAAGTCCCCTGAAAACTTCCCCGGATAAGCCATGCAGACGACGCACGAACACTATGGCGCCATGCACGCGCTGCTGGCGCAGATGCGCGCACGGGGCGGCTCCGACCTGTTCATCACGGCCGGCTTTCCTGCCGCCATCAAGCTCGACGGTAAGCTGACGCCGCTGGCTGGCGGCGCGCTTGACGCGGCCCAGGCGGCCGGCTACGTGCGCGCCGTCATGAACGAGCGCCAGGCGGCCGAGTTCGAGTCCAGCCGCGAAGCCAATTTCGCCATCAGCCCGGAGGGACTCGGACGTTTCCGCGTATCCGCCTTCGTGCAGATGGGCCAGGCAGGCATGGTCTTGCGGTTGATCAATACCGCCATCCCCACCCTCGCTGGCCTTGGCTTGCCCGCCATCCTGCAAGACATCGTGATGAGCAAGCGCGGCCTCGTCATCATGGTGGGCGCCACGGGCTGCGGCAAGTCGACCACCCTGGCGGCCATGGTGGGCCACCGCAACGCCCACAGCCACGGCCACATCATCACCATCGAAGACCCCGTGGAATTCATCCATCCGCATGGCAACTGCATCGTCACCCAGCGCGAAGTGGGCGTCGATACGGACGACTGGGCCACGGCCCTGAAAAACACCCTGCGCCAGGCGCCCGACGTGATACAGATCGGCGAAATCCGCGACCGCGACACCATGGACCACGCCATCGCGTTTGCCGAGACGGGCCATCTGTGCCTGGCGACCTTGCACGCGAACAACGCCAATCAGGCGCTGGACCGCATCATCAATTTCTTCCCCGAAGAGCGGCGCCAGCAGTTGCTGATGGACCTGTCGCTGAATTTGAAGGGCATGATTTCGCAGCGGCTGATCCCCAACAAGGATGGCGGCGGGCGCCAGGCGGCGCTGGAAATCCTGCTCAATTCGCCGCTGATGAGCGACCTGATCTTCAAGGGCCAGGTGCACGAGATCAAGGAATTGATGAAAAAATCGCGCGAGCATGGCATGCAGACTTTCGACCAGGCCCTGTTCGACCTGCACGAGGCGGGCGCCATCAGCTATGAAGACGCGCTGCGCAATGCGGATTCCGTCAACGACCTGCGCCTGACGATCAAGCTCAAGGGCGCTGCGGCGCCGGAACCGGCCCCGCAGGCGGGCGCCACCAAACTGGGACTACTCTGACATGACCAGCATCCACGATTTCCAGGCCGAGGCGCTGGACGGCACACCGGTCGACCTGGCGCGCTACAAGGGCAAAGTACTGCTGATCGTCAATACGGCCAGCGCCTGCGGCTTCACGCCGCAATACCAAGGGCTCGAAGCGCTGTACCGCGAATTCCACGACCAGGGACTGGTCGTGCTGGGTTTTCCCTGCAATCAATTCCGGCAACAGGAACCGGGCTCGAACGAGGAAATTGGCGCCTTTTGCGAAAAAAACTTCGGCGTCACCTTTCCCCTGTTTGCCAAGGTCGACGTGAATGGCCCGCATACCCATCCTGTCTTTGCCCAATTAAAACAGGCGGCGCCCGGCATATTGGGCACGCAATCGATCAAATGGAATTTCACCAAGTTTCTGGTGCGCAAGGATGGCAGCGTATTTCGCCGCTATGCGACGGCCAGCAAGCCGGCCAGCCTGGCGGACGACATACGGCAATTGCTACAAGAGTAGAAGCGCAATACTTTGACTTAAGACAACAATCATGCGAAATCAATAAAACTGTATTTATTTCATGCTTGATATCAATATTGTGTTTCAAATAGCAAATATCGGTGATAATGTTTACATAATTATTCGCAGATATCGATCATAAAACGATGCCAGTCTTTGGGAAAATATTATCTTCATGGATGCGGATGGGCAGTTATTCCCGCCTCTTCATCCCTATTACCTTCCTGATACTCGCCGTTTCCGCCTTTCGCTATCACGCCCTGCTCGGGACGGAAACGGCGCTGGCCAATGCCCGCTACCAGAGCGAAGCCCGGCAACTCGACCTGTTCCTGGCCAATAGCGTGCTGCCGCTGGCCGTGCATACGGACCGGCATGCGATGCACGACAGCGTGCGGCAAGTGCTGCGCAGCGCCCTGCCGCTGAACCGCAGCCTCGCCGCCATGCGCTGGGATACGGCTGGCGCGCATGTCGAAGTGCTGGCCGACAACAAGCTGACCGACACGCTGGCCGACGGCGTGCCGGCGTGGTTTGCACGCCTGGCGGGCATGGCGGCCATCCGCAGCCGCCTGACGGTGGCGCTGCCGGATGGCGGCGACGGCATCCTCGACGTGCATTACACGCCCGGCCTGCCCCTGGCGCAGGTGTGGCAACGGGTACGCGGGCAGGCCGTCCTCAGCACCATCAACATCGTCCTCGTCTTCCTCCTGCTGGGCTTGATCCTGGCGTCGCACCGCAAGCTGCTGGCGCGGCTCGTGCAGGCGACCGACCGCTTCCGCGATGGCAACTTCGCCGTGCGCCTGGCGGCCGGCGCCACGCCCGAAGCGCAAGCCGTGTCGCAGTCGTTCAACGGCATGGCCGGCGATATCGAAGAACTGCTGACCTCGCTGAAGACCAGCCAGCGCCAGCTGGGCGAACAGTTGAACGAAACCGTGCACATGCAGCAGGCGCTGCAAAAGCTGTCGTGGCAAAACTACAATGACGTGCTGACGGGCCTGCCCAACCGCGCCGCGCTGGCCGCCCGCTTCGAACAGGAGCTGTTCCTGGCGCGCGAACGCCAGCGCCTGCTGGCCGTCTGCCTGTTCGACCTCGACCATTTCCAGGCCATCAACGACCGCTACGGCGCCGAAGCGGGCGATGAAATCCTCAAGCAGGTGGCCGGCCGCCTGCACGGCTTTACGGGCCAGATCCACTACGCGGCGCGCCTGGGCGGCGATGAATTCGTCCTGCTGCTGTGCGGCCAGGCCAGCATCGCCAGCATCGAACAGAACATCACGCAATTGCTGCAGGAACTGAGCCGCCCCTACCAGGGCGACCAGCAGGCGCTGCACGTGACGGCCAGCGTCGGCATCGCCGTCTACGCGGGCAAGGACTTGAATACGGAAAGCCTGTTGCGCCACGCCGACCACGCCGTCTACCAGGCGAAACTGAC
Source organism: Janthinobacterium sp. SUN137 (assembly GCF_030587265.1). Classification (NCBI taxonomy): domain Bacteria; kingdom Pseudomonadati; phylum Pseudomonadota; class Betaproteobacteria; order Burkholderiales; family Oxalobacteraceae; genus Janthinobacterium; species Janthinobacterium sp. SUN137. Next base: position 116,590 of record NZ_JAPWHZ010000006.1, read on the forward strand.
GGGGCGCAACCAGTACCACTTCTTCGACACCAACCTCGATGAAGAAGTGCGCACCCACCACAACCAGCGCACGGAAGTGCGCCAGGCCCTGATCAATGGCGAACTGCGGCTGTACTACCAGCCCAAGGTGAACATGCGCGCAGGCACGGTGGTAGGCATGGAAGCGCTGCTGCGCTGGCAGCACCCGCGCCGCGGCGTGCTGGCGCCCGCGCAATTCCTGCCGCTGGTGGAACAGACGGATTTGATCATCGACATCGGCGAATGGGTGCTGCGCCAGGCCCTGTGGCAGATGCAGCGCTGGGTCGCTTGCGGCAAGCACTGGGTCGTCAGCGTGAATATCGCGGCGCGCCACTTCCAGCAACCGGACTTCGTTTCGCGCCTGGAAACCATCCTCGGCGAATTTCCCGGCGTGCGCGCCAGCATGCTGGAACTGGAAATCCTCGAATCGTCGGCCCTGCACGACATCGAAGACGTGCGCCGCATCATCCGCGCCTGCCAGGCGCTGGGCATCACGTTTGCGCTCGACGATTTCGGCACCGGCTACTCCTCGATGTCATATTTAAAACGCCTGCCGGCGAATATCGTCAAGATCGACCAGAGTTTCGTGCGCAACATGCTCAACGACCGCGACGACCTGCACCTGGTGCGCGCCGTCATCGGCCTGGCCCGCTCCTTCAGCTTGACGGTGATCGCCGAGGGCGTGGAAAGCGTCGAGCATGGCGCCCGATTGATCCAGCTGGGCTGCGACCTGGCGCAAGGCTACGGCATCGCCCGGCCCATGCCGGCCGACGCCGTGCTGGAGTGGGCGAACAATTTCATCCCGGCGCCGCAATGGCGCATCGCCCAATACAGCGAAGTGCCTATTTGACCGGGGTCAAGGCAGAGTCGATCAGTTCGATCCAGTGCCGCACGGGCGTCTCCGTGCCCGACTGCAGGTGGCTCAGGCAGCCGATATTCGCCGACACGATCATCTCCGGCTCGCACGCTTCCAGGTTCGCCACCTTGTTGTCGCGCAACTGTTGCGACAATGCCGGCTGCAGGATCGAATACGTGCCCGCCGAACCGCAGCACAGATGGCTGTCGGCGCACAGGCGCACGTCGACGCCGACGGCGCGCAGCACCTGCTCCACCTTGCCGCGCACCTGCTGGCCGTGCTGCAGGGTGCACGGCGGGTGGTACGCCACCCGCTTGCCGATGCGCCCTTGCAGCAGCGCCACCAGTTCCGCTTCGAACGCGGGCATGATCTCGGACAAGTCGCGCGTCAATGCCGCGATGCGCCGAGCCTTGTCCGCATAGCGGGCGTCGTGCGCCAGCAGATGGCCATATTCCTTCACCGTGGCGCCGCAGCCGGAGGCCGTCATGACGATGGCTTCCGCGCTGTCCACGCAATCTACGTAGGGCCACCAGGCGTCGATATTGCGGCGCATGTCGTCCAGCGCCGCTTCCTGGTCGTTCAAGTGATGGCGCAGCGCGCCGCAGCAGCCCGCCTTAGTCGCGACAATCAGCTGCACGCCGAGGGCGTCGAGCACGCGCGCCGTGGCCGCGTTGATGTTCGGCGACATGGCCGGCTGCACGCAGCCGTCGAGCAGCAGCATGGTGCGCGCATGCCGGCGCGCGGGCCATGCCCCGGCCTTTTCTCCGGGACGCAGCTTGTCCTGCAAGCCTTTCGACAGCAAGGGCCGCAGCGCCTGCCCCGCCTTGTACACGGGCGTAAACAGCCAGCGGCGCGGCAAGGCTTCCTTCAGGGCGAAGCGCAGCGCCCGTTCGCGCAAGGGGCGCTGCACGCGCTGTTCGACGACGTTGCGGCCGATGTCGACCAGGCGCCCGTACTGCACCCCGGACGGACAGGTCGATTCGCAGTTGCGGCAGGTCAGACAGCGGTCCAGGTGCGTCTGCGTCTTGGCCGTGACGGGCGCGCCTTCGAGCACTTGCTTGATCAGGTAGATGCGTCCACGGGGGCCATCGAGTTCATCGCCCAGCAACTGGTAGGTGGGACAGGTGGCCGTGCAAAAGCCGCAATGCACGCAGGCGCGCAGGATGGCTTCGGCTTCGTCGCCTGCCGGCGTATTCTTGATGAAATCGGCGAGATTGGTTTGCATGCGCTCAAGTCATTCTGTGCGGGTTGAAGATGCCGGCCGGGTCGAAAGCGTGCCGCAGGCGCTGGTGGATTTTTTCAATGGCCGGCGCCAGCGGATGGAACACGCCCACGGCCTTGTCGCCGCCGCGGAACAGGGTGGCGTGGCCCCCAAGCGCGGCCACGGCCTGGCGGATATGCTGGCTGCCTGCCGCATCGGCGTCGCCGTCGAGCTTGAGCCAGCGCTGCGCCCCGCCCCATTCGATCAGCTGGCGCCCCTTTAAAATCACGGCGCTGGCGTGCGGCGGCAGCGACAGGCGCCACAGGCTGCCCGGGCCGGCAAAGAAATCGTGCGTCTGCTCGCGCACGGACAGCCAGAAGGCGGCCGCGTCTTCGGCTGCCAGCAGCTCGCCTTTCAAGGATTGCAGGGCCGCCGACACGGCCGCCTCGGCGCCGGACAGGCGCACGCTCAAGACGCCGTCATGCCAGCAACTGGCGGAAATGGGCAGCGGCTTGCCCGCCCATTCATTGAGCATGCGCAAGGCAGCGATTTCCGCGCATTCCAGGCGCAAGGTCGCTTCGCGCAGCGGCAAGGGCAGCACCTTCAGCGACACTTCCAGGATCAGGCCCAGGGTGCCCAGGGACCCCGCCAGCAGGCGCGAGACATCGTAGCCGGCCACGTTCTTCATCACCTGCCCGCCGAAGGCCAGGCGCTGGCCATGGCCATCCATCAGCACGGCGCCCAGCACAAAGTCGCGCAAGGCTCCCGCGCTGGCGCGGCGCGGGCCGGACAGGGCGCTGGCGACGACGCCGCCCACCGTGGCGCCCGGCCCGAAATGGGGCGGCTCGAAGGCCAGCATCTGGTTGCGCGCGGCCAGCGCCGCCTCGATCTCGGCCAGCGGCGTGCCGCAGCGGGCCGTGATCACCAGTTCCGTCGGTTCATAGTCGATGATGCCCGCATACGCGCGCGTATCGAGCACCTCGCCTGCCAGTTGCTGGCCATACCAGTCCTTCGTGCCGCCGCCGCGCAGGCGCAAGGGGCGGCCCGCCGCGCTGGCCGCCAGGATCTGCTGCCTGAATTGTTCCGCTATCGCTTGCAAGGGGGTCTCCGGAAAATTAAAAACGGGGCAGGTTGGCGAACGGCAGGCGTCCCGCCGTCACATGCATCTTGCCGAATTCGGCGCAGCGGTTCAAGGTGGGAATCGCCTTGTCCGGGTTCAGCAAGGCATGGGGATCGAAGGCGCGCTTGACGGCAAAGAAGGCATCGAGTTCGGCGCGCGTAAATTGCACGCACATGGAATTGATCTTTTCCATGCCCACGCCATGTTCGCCCGTGATGGTGCCGCCCACGGCCACGCACAGGGCCAGGATGTCCGCGCCAAACGCTTCGGCGCGCTCGAATTCGCCGGGCATGTTGGCGTCGAACAGGATCAAGGGGTGCAAATTGCCGTCGCCCGCGTGGAACACGTTGGCGCAGCGCAAGCCATGCGTCGTTTCCATGCCGGCGATGCCCGTCAGGACTTCGGCCAGGCGCTTGCGCGGGATGGTGCCGTCCATGCAGTAGTAGTCGGGCGAGATGCGTCCCGCCGCGGGAAAGGCGTTCTTGCGGCCGGACCAGAATTTCATGCGCTCCGCTTCCGACTGCGACACGGCGATGGCGCTGGCGCCCGCCCCTTCCAGCACGGCCGTCATGCGGGCGATTTCCTCTTCCACTTCCTCGTGCGTGCCATCCGCTTCGCACAGCAAGATAGCGGCCGCGTCGATGTCGTAGCCGGCCTTGACGAACGGTTCGACCATGCGCGACGACGTCCGGTCCATCATTTCCAGGCCGGCCGGGATGATGCCGGCCGCGATCACGTTGGCCACGGCATTGCCGCCCGTGACGACGTCGTCAAAGGATGCCATGATGACCCTCGCCGTGGCCGGCTTCGGGATCAGCTTGACCGTCACTTCCGTGACGATGCCCAGCATGCCTTCGGAGCCGATGAAGACGGCCAGCAAGTCGAGGCCGGGCGAGTCCAGGCATTCGCCGCCCAGTTCCAGCACGTCACCATCAATGGTAACAACCCGCACGCGCAGCACATTGTGCACGGTCAAGCCGTATTTGAGACAATGCACGCCGCCCGAGTTTTCCGCCACGTTGCCGCCGATGCTGCAGGCGATTTGCGAGGACGGGTCGGGCGCGTAGTACAAGGCATGTTGCGCCGCCGCTTCGGAAATGGCCAGGTTGCGCACACCCGGCTGCACCACGGCCGTGCGCGCATACGCATCAAGGCGCACGATGCGGTTCAAACGCGCCGTCGACAGCACCACGCCGTCGGCGATGGGCAAGGCGCCGCCCGACAGGCCCGTGCCCGCGCCGCGCGGCACGATCGGCACCTTCAACGCGCGGCAGACGCCGAGGATGGCGATGACCTGTTCTTCCGTATCCGGCAACGTCACCACCATCGGCAGCTGGCGGTAGGCGGCCAGGCCATCGCATTCGTACGGGCGCGTATCTTCGGCGTCGGACAGCACGCAGCGGGCCGGCAGCACGGCCAGCAGGGCCGCGACGACGGCTTGCTGGCGCGCGGCGGTCAATCCGGATTCAGGGGCGGCATTGAGCATAGGATGTGAGCAAAAGTGCATGGGCGTGCAACGATTGTAAGCACAAAAGCGGCGCACAGCGCATTTTTTGTCCTATTTGCGGGCAAATCCGGGGCCAGGCGGCGCGCGGTGTCGTATGCTGCCCCCATTCTTCTTTACAGGATCGACATCATGGGCAACCGACTTTCGAAAATCGCCACGCGCACGGGCGACAATGGCAGCACCGGCCTGGGCGACGGCAGCCGCACCAGCAAGGACAGCGCACGCATCCATGCCATGGGCGACGTGGACGAACTCAATTCGAATCTGGGATTGCTGCTGTGCGAAGCCATGCCCGACGCCTTGCGCGACGAACTGGTGGCCATCCAGCACGATCTGTTCGACCTGGGCGGAGAAATCTGCATCCCCGGCTACCAGTTGATCAAGGAAGAGCACGTGCTGCGCCTCGACGACTTGCTGGTGAAATACAATGCGGACTTGCCGGCCTTGAGCGAATTCATCCTGCCGGCCGGTTCGCGCGCCGCCTCGCTGGCGCATGTGTGCCGCACCGTGTGCCGCCGCGCCGAGCGCAACATCGTCGCACTGGCCAATGCGGAACCGCTGCACGAACATCCGCGCCAGTACGTGAACCGCCTGTCGGACCTGCTGTTCGTGCTGTCGCGCGTGCTGAACCGCTTTGCCGGCGGCAGCGACGTGCTGTGGCGGCATGACCGCACGCGGGGATAATGCATCCAAAGCCGGCTTGGCCAGCGTACTGGCTGGCCGGTAAAATTATTTATTTATGGCAAGTACGGATCACAGCGGTCGTTGCATAGCATGTGTGCCTTGGTACAGGCACCTGGCGACATCGGATTTTTAATCATGCACTGTTCCAGGTTGTCATCGCAAGTCAGATAGCATTCCAGGTCGCCGTCGCCGGCGATCGCATACGAAGCGCTAACGCCCATGGCAAACAAAAAGAAACCCAGCTTTTTGAACATAAGCACTCCTTTTCGGGAATGAGGGACTGCAGGACGGTTGAGGTGATGCAGCCGGCCCAGCCAGGATGCTGGCGACCGGCCATCCTCATTTATGGCAAGATCGGATCGCAGCTGGCGTAGCAAATCTGTTGCATCCTTCTGCACGCGCCTGGCGACCCCGGCTGGCTGGTCATGCACTGTTCCAGCTCGGCGTTACACTGCGAGTAGCATTCCGGATCGCCGCCACCGGCGATCGCATACGAGGCGCTGAGGCCCATGGCAAACAAAAAGAAACCCAGTTTTTTAAACATCGGTACTCCTTTGCAGAAATGTCAGACGAGGGGCAACATCCATGGCGCGCCGTCTCTTACGCGCCATCCGGCAATCAGATTTTCTTCAGCGCCGCTTCCAGCGCGCCCGTATTGAAACCCTGGATCTTGCGGTTGCCGATCAACACCACGGGCACGCCGCCGCCGCCGAGTTCTTCATGGGCTTTTCTCGCTTCCGGCGATTTTTCGATATCGAGATCGACAAAGTCGATCTTGTTTTCCTTGAAGTACGCGCGCGTCTTGGCGCAATAGCCGCACCAGTCCGTGCCGTACAACACCACCTTCGCCTGGGCATTCGGGAAATACGCGGCGTAATTGCCTTCCGTGTAAGTCGATTTGAATAAACCAGGCAATAAAGACAGGCCATAACCGCTGCCCAGGCCGGCGGCCAATATCACGCCATACATGGCGATGGTTTTAATTTTTTTCTGCATCATAAGTATTGTCAGAGGCGAAAATGATCGATGGCGGACGACGCAGCATGTGCTTGCCGCCCGCCTTGCAACGCACGGGTATCAGGCACCGATTTCGCAGACTTTCAGGCAGGCTTTGTAACTGCCGATGCAAAATGGGGACCTCTCGCCATTTTGCATCGTGCATTCCCGCCATTCTTCCTCGCAGGCAGAGCAGCCGATATCCGAAGCGTAGGCATAGGATGCACTCAATCCCAGGGTAAAAATAAATGCTGCAATCTTTTTCATTTACTACTCTCCATGTTGGCGATTGCCTCAGGCAATCGCGTCAGACCAGTCGTAAGAAATTTCATCTTTGCTTGCTACAAAATCGAATATAGACCGCACTTATTTTAGAGTCAACGTTTCCTTTCGATAAATTTCCACTTTGGAAAATATATCGGGAAAGCCCATCGAATGTGGAATTTGGAGAGATTGGGAGGCGCCAAACGTCTATACAATATCGGCGCCGCAAGCAGGTAAAGGCCGGCTGCGGGCGCAGCCGGCCGAGCGGCCATAGCAGGCTATAGCACTTCGAGAAAACTCTTCAGCGCGATGATTTCATCGGACGTCAGCTGCAAACGCTGCAGCAGGGGCGACGTGACGGGAAACTTCGGATCGGCCGCCTGCTGCGCATTCTGCGGCACGGGGCGCGACATGCCCGCGTTGTACATGTTCAGCAAACCCACCATCTGCGGGAACAGGCCGTTGTGCATCCACGGCCCCGATTGCGCCACGCCGCGCAAACCGGGCGTGCGGAACTTGCCCACGTCCTCATCCTTGCCCGTCACCAGGTAACGTCCCAGGTCTTCATATTTCTTGCGCCCGTAATACGTCAATCCCAGGTTGTGGAATTGCTGGTCCGTCAGCAAGGTGCCGCTGTGGCAAGTCATGCAGCGCGCCTTGGTGCGGAACAGGTGCAGGCCCAGCAGCTCGCGGTCGTTCAAGTCCGCACGCCGGCCTTCCAGGAAGGTATCGAAACGGGTGACGGGTGGCAACAAAGTGCGCTGGTAGTCGGCCAGCGCCGTCAAGATGCGCGGCAAGGTCACGCCGGCGCCCCTGCCGAAGGCGGCGTCGAACTGCGCCGGATAGTCATCGAGCGCGGACAGCTTGGCCGCCAGGGCCGGCACGTCCATGGCCATCTCGTCCGGATGCTGCAAGGGGCCCAGCGCCTGCTCTTCCAGGGTGGCGGCGCGGCCATCCCAGAACAGCGGCTTGATCTGGCCCACGCCCAGCAGGCCCGGCGCATTGCGCTGGCCCAGGCGGCCTTCGTGTCCCACGGAAACGCGCTTGCTGTCGGCGAAGCTGTGCGCGGGACTGTGGCAGCTGATGCAGGCCACCGCGTTCGCGCGCGACAAGCGCGGGTCGTTGAACAAGCGCTGCCCCAGCGCCGCGACGGCCGGTGCCACGGGCGGCACAGGTATGGCCGAGACGGGCGCCATTTCCGCGGCGGCCACGCCGACGGGCAGGTGCGGACGGGGCCAGTCGGCAATGGGACGGGCATACGCCTGGCGCAGACAGGCTGAATTCCAGCCCGCCGGCGTGGCGCAAACGGTGGTAGTGGCTTCGCGCGCCGCCGCATCCCCTCCTGCAGGCAATCCCACTGTCATGGCCAGCAGCGCTGCGGCCACCCATCCGGTCTTTCCTGCTGTAAATCTATACACGTCGCTCATTCCTCTTTTGTACGCTGGCTTCGACCAATGATAACCAGCAACATGGCAGCAGCACAGCGAAAGGGGACAGGGCTTGTCTATTCGGCGATCTGCGTCAATTTTCCCGGCGTTTGCTCCGCCTGCGCCTGCACATGTTCGCGCAGCAAGCCGCGCAGCAACTGCACCTGCGCCACGGCATCGGCTTGCAGCGGCGTCAGGCTGTCGGCAACGCATGGACCAGGCGCGCTGGCGTCGGCGGCGCCGCGCAGCAAGGCATCGATTTCCCCGCTGACGCCGGCGATCCACTGCTGCAGTGCGGGCGGCGCCGGCTCGGCCTGGGGACTCAGGCTGATGCGCGCCGTGCTGCCCGCCACGCGGCGCAGCAGCGGCAAGGTGCGCAGCGCCGCCAGGCCCACGCCGCTGCTGCGGTCCAGGCGGCGCTCGATGCGCAAGCGCTGCAAGACCTGTTCCGCGTTATTGCTGGCCAGCCCCGCCTCGCGGCGCAGGCGCGCGATGGCGCTGTCCCATTTGCCGCCCGCCGCCAGCACGGCCAGCAGGTATTTCAGGTTGGCCGACACGGCCTTGGCCAGGCGCTGGTCCAGGTCGTCCGCCTCGCGGTCGGGCCACAGGAAGAACGTGGCCAGCAAGGCCAGCACGCAGCCCAGCACATTGTTGCCCAGACGACTCATCGCATACACCATCTCGCTGGCCGGCGCCGCATAGTCGGCCACCAGCACGAAGGCGGGTGTCATGAACAGCACGTGCAGGCTGTAGCTGACGCGGCGCAGGGCCATGGTGGCGACGATCAGGGGAAACACCACGAGCGAGATGCCCAGCGGCGTGTAAATGACCAGGCCGATCAGCACGGCCAGCACGGCGCCCAGCACGCTGCCCGCCACCCGCTCGATGCCGCGCGGCCAGGTGGTCGATACGGACGGCTGCAGTATCAATAAGGTCGCCATGGTGGCCCAGTAGCCGAACGGAATGTGCAGCGCCTCGACCAGCAGGAAGCCGGCCGTCGTCGCCAGCGACACGCGCGCCGCATGGCGCCAGCTCAGCGACTGCGGCGTGGCATTGACTTTCGCCGTCTGCCACGCCTGCCCCAGTGCCAGGAAGGCCGCTTCGCGCCACGGCAGCTGCGCCGCGCGCGGCAAGCCCAGCTCCATGAAGTCCACGTTCAGGCGCAGCGGCAGCAAGGCGCCCAGCGCCGCTTCCAGGCGCCGTCCGCAGCCAGCCAGGCGGCGCTGCAATTCCAGGGGCGGCGTTTCCGGCTGGCGCTGCACGGCTTGCCCCAGGCGGCGCAGCAGCACGGCCATCACTTCCAGGCTGCGCCGCGCGCGCGGGTCCTGGCGCAGGCGCTGCTGCTCGCGCTCGCACGTATGCGTGACGGCGATCAGATAGGCGAAGATGCGCTCGGCGTCGCTGAGCGCCAGCAGCAGGTTGTCGTACAGGGCGCTGCGGCCCGCGCGCGCGGGCGGTACGGCGGCCAGCGCCACGCGCGCCGCTTCCAGCGCGGCGCGCGCCTGCGAACGGTAGCTGGCGCCATGCGCGGCAACGTCCGCCTGCGCCGCATCATGTGCGAGGAAGCGCGCATTGTCGCGCGCGATGCCGGCCAGGCGCGAATACGCGGCGCGGATGGCGCGCCGGCTCGGGCCGAACGGGTGGATGCGCCAGACGGTAAAACTGAGCACGGTGGCGAACAGGCAGCCGAACATATACAGCCCCAGGAAAGGCGCCGTCTGCGTCATCGATTCCAGCGGATGCGTGACCATCACCACACACGCCGTGGCGGCCAGGATGGCCACCTGCGCCGTGGCCGCGCCCCAGATGCGCGCCAGCGCGCCGGCCCAGGAAAACAGCAGCACGGCGATGGCGGCCGTCGCCACGCCATGGCCGGCCGCCAGCGCCGTCAGGCCGCCGGCCACCGTCGACAGCAAGCCGAAGCCCACCATCGAGACGAAGCGCATGCGCCGCGTGCCGGCCGCGTCGGCCAGGCAGGTCCAGAAGGCGCCGATGGCGGCCCAGGAAAAATCGGGATGGTCGAACAGCAGGCCCAGCAGCAGCATGGCGCTCGAGGCGCACGCGGCCCGCAAGCCTTCGGACAGATTCGTTTCATCGATGGCCAGGCTGACCATCCACAGGGGACGGCGCTGCGCCAGGGTGTCGGTATAGGCGTGCACGCCCGTCAGCCAGCGGCCGGCCAGTGCGCGCGAACGGCGGTGAAGTTTCCTGAGATACAAGTTGGACTTTGAAAGGGTATCAAAGCGTCATCGTAGCATTCCCGGGCGAAAAATGTTGCAGTGCAGCGTAAAATCCCCGAGAGCGAAAAAAAAAAGCGACACCGCGGTGTCGCTTTTCTGTAGGCAAGCCAGCTTAGCTGACGGCTGCCAGGCGCGGCGGCTGCGTGCCGCCAAAGCGCTGTTCGATCGACGCAGCGATGCCGCTGGCGTCCAGGCCGACGCTTTTCAGCAATTGCACGGGGTCGCCATGGTCGATGAAGGTGTCGGGCAAGCCCAGCATCAGGATAGGCTTGACGATGCCCTCCGCCGCCAGGGCCTCGGCCACGGCCGAGCCGGCGCCGCCCATGATGCAGCCCTCTTCCACCGTCACCAGGTAATCGTGCTCGGCAGCCAGCTGTTTCACCAGTGCCACGTCGAGCGGCTTGACGAAGCGCATATTGGCCACCGTCGCGTCGAGCTTCTCGCCCGCTGCCACGCTAGTCGCCACCATCGAGCCGAAGGCGAGGATGGCGATGCGCTGGCCCTGGCGCTTGATCTCACCCTTGCCGATCTCGATGCTGGTCAGTTCCGGCACGATGGCCGCGCCCGCGCCGGCGCCGCGCGGATAGCGGATGGCGGCCGGGCCAGGGTAGTGGTAGCCCGTGGTCAGCATTTGGCGGCATTCGTTTTCATCCGACGCGGCCATGATGACCATGTTCGGGATGCAGCGCAGGAACGCCATGTCGTAGTTGCCCGCGTGCGTGGCGCCGTCGGCGCCCACCAGGCCGGCGCGGTCCAGCGCGAACGTCACGTCCAGGTTTTGCAGGGCCACGTCATGGATCAGCTGGTCGTAGGCGCGCTGCAGGAAGGTCGAATAGATGGCCACGACGGGTTTCAAGCCTTCGCAAGCCAGGCCCGCGCCGAACGTCACGGAATGCTGCTCGGCAATGCCGACGTCGAAGTAGCGGGTCGGAAACTTCTGTTCGAACTTGACCATGCCCGAGCCTTCGCGCATGGCCGGCGTGATGCCCACCAGGCGCTTGTCGTGCGCGGCCATGTCGCACAGCCAGTTGCCGAACACTTCCGTGTACGTCATCTTGGCGGGCGCCGTGGCCGGCTTGATGCCTTCGGCCGGGTTGAACTTGCCCGTGCCGTGGTACAAAATCGGTTCCGCTTCGGCCAGCTTGTAGCCCTGCCCCTTCTTGGTCACCACGTGCAGGAATTGCGGACCCTTCAATTGCTTGATATTTTGCAAGGTCGGGATCAGCGAATCGAGGTCGTGGCCGTCGATGGGGCCGATGTAATTGAAACCGAATTCCTCGAACATGGTGGCGGGCACGACCATGCCCTTGGCATGCTCTTCAAAGCGCTTCGCCAGTTCCAGCACGGGGCCGGGCAAGACGGACTTGCCGACGTTTTTCGCGGCCGCATAGAACTGGCCCGACATCAATCGCGCCAGGTGGCGGTTCAGCGCGCCCACGGGCGGCGAGATCGACATGTCGTTGTCGTTCAGGATCACCAGCAGGTTGACGTCTTCCTGCACGCCCGCATTGTTCATCGCCTCGAAAGCCATGCCGGCCGTCATCGAGCCGTCACCGATCACGGCGATTGCGTGCAGCGGGTCGCCCTTGATCTTGGCCGCTTGCGCCATGCCCAGCGCGGCGGAAATGGACGTCGACGAGTGCGCCGTGCCGAAGGTGTCGTATTCGCTCTCGTCGCGCTTCGGGAAGCCGGAAATGCCGTCTTTCTGGCGCAGGGTGTGCATGCGCTCGCGGCGACCCGTGAGGATCTTGTGCGAATAGGTCTGGTGGCCCACGTCCCAGACGATGCGGTCGTGCGGCGTGTTGAAGACGTAATGCAGCGCGACGGTCAGCTCGACCGTGCCCAGGTTGGACGACAGGTGGCCGCCCGTCTTGGAAACGGAATCGAGCAGGAAGCTGCGCAATTCCTGGGCCAGTGGCACCAGTTGCGAGCGGGCCAGCTTGCGCACTTGCGCTGGTTCATTGATGGTTTCTAACAGTTTCATTTATGCCTTCCGCTGCACGACCAGGTCCGCCAGCTCGCGCAAACGGCGTGCCTTGTCCCCGAATGGCGCCAGCGCCGCATGGGCGTCGCACCGCAATTGTTCTGCCAGGGCTTTCGATGGTTCCAGCCCCAGTATCGATACGTAGGTGGGCTTGTTGGCGGCCGCATCCTTGCCTGCCGTCTTGCCCAGGGTGGCCGAATCGGCCGTTGCGTCAAGCACGTCGTCGACCACCTGGAACGCCAGGCCCACGGCGCGCGCATACGCGTTCAGCGCCGTCATGTCGTCCGCCGTCAAGTCCTTGCCGGCCAGCGCGCCGAGAATCACGGCCGCGCGCAGCAAGGCGCCCGTCTTGAGTTGATGCATCTGTTCCAGCTGCGGCAAGGTCAAGGCCAGGCCGACACTGTCGAGGTCGATCGCCTGGCCGCCGCACATGCCGGCAGAACCGGAGGCGTGCGCCAGCAGCTTGATCATGGCCATCTGCCGCGCGGGAGGAATGGCCGCGCCGTCGGCCAGCAGCATGAACGCCTGCGATTGCAGCGCGTCACCGACCAGCAGGGCCGTCGCCTCGTCATAGGCGATGTGCACGGTGGGTTTGCCACGGCGCAAGGCATCGTCATCCATGCAGGGCATGTCGTCATGCACGAGCGAATACACGTGAATCATTTCCAGCGCGCAAGCAGCGCGCGCGAGGGTATCTTGATCGGCATCAAACAGTTCGCCAGCCGCCATCACCAGCAGCGGGCGCACGCGCTTGCCGCCGCCCAGCAGCGCATAGCGCATGGCAGAGTGCAGCTTGTGCGGCACGGCGTCCGCCGCCGGCAGGAACTGGTCGAGCCGGCCTTCCACGCCGGACTGGGTGCTTTGCATCCAGTCGCCGAAGGTGACGCCGTCTTGTTGCATGCTGGCCATCATTGGGCGGCCTCGCCGGCATCCGTGAACGGTTTCAACATGTCGCCTTCGAGTACTTTCACCTGCGCTTCGACACTGTCGAGCTGGGTCGCGCAATACTTGACCAGTTCCGAGCCGCGCTGATACGCCGCGACCGATGCTTCCAGCGGCAACTGGCCCGCTTCCATTTGCGTTACCAGCTGCGCCAGTTCCGCCATTGCCTCTTCAAACGAGGCCGGCACTGCGGCAGCGGCAGTTAATTTCTTCGACATAGACTCAGATCTCTTCGTGGCACGAGGGGCTTGTAGGGAGACGCCGGGGATTCCCGGCCAGCATAGAAGCGTTATTTTAGAACAAACCACACTATTAAGTGAAAACTAAAGCGCAATCGACGCGCTCAAAGTCAATAGCGTTGCCAGCTTGTCAGTAGATTTTAGCCGAATCGCCCCTCTCCGCCGGAAATTGCGCGCCAAATGACAATGTTTCTCATTAAAAGCCTATTTGCCGGGGGGTTTTGATAATGCCGAGGCCGATCCGCGCTATAATCGCCGGTTCTGTCCGAAATACCGTTTCAACAAATTTGAATTCAGGTCTTTGCGGATTCTTTCTCTCTGTAGCGGTTGCCCAGGGAATGGCCTGGGGCACTGCTGACCGTTGTACATTTATGGGGGGTTGGGATGTCCGATCTGGCTACTCACGCCAAGCTGGCGCGCTCAAACGCGCAACTTCCGGTCCACGTCTATTTTGACGAAACGCTGTTGCAGCGTGAAATGCAGCAATTGTTCCAAGCCGGCCCGCGCTATGTCGGGCACGAGCTGATGGTGCCGGAAACCGGCGATTTTGCGACCCTGGCGTCTGAGAACGAAGGGCGCATGCTCGTGCGCAACGCCAATGGCATCGAAGTGCTGTCCAACGTGTGCCGCCACCGGCAGGCGCTGATGTTCAATGGCCGCGGCAATGCGAACCATATCGTCTGCCCGCTGCACCGCTGGACCTACGACCTCAAGGGTGAACTGATCGGTGCGCCGCATTTCCCCGAGACGCCGTGCCTGAACCTGTCGAAAACGCCGCTGCAAAGCTGGAATGGCTTGCTGTTCGAGCAAAATGGCTACAACGTGATGGAAAAATTGAAAGATTTGTCCGTCTCGAAAGACCTCGATTTTTCCGGCTACATGTTCGACCACGTGGAAATCCACGAGTGCGACTACAACTGGAAGACTTTCATCGAAGTCTATCTGGAAGACTATCACGTGGAACCGTTCCACCCGGGCCTGGGCAGCTTCGTCAGCTGCGACGACCTGCGCTGGGAATTCGGCAAGGATTACAGCGTGCAGACGGTGGGCGTGCACCGCGGCTTGCAGCAAGCCGGTTCGCCTGCCTACAAGAAATGGCAGGAGCAGGTGCTGCAATTCCGCGGCGGCGAAGCGCCGCCGTATGGCGCCATCTGGCTGACCCTGTATCCGAACATCATGGTGGAATGGTATCCGCACGTGCTGGTCGTCTCGACCCTGTGGCCCGACGGCCCGCAAAAGACGCGCAACGTGGTGGAGTTCTATTACCCAGAAGAAATTGTGTTGTTCGAGCGCGACTTCGTCGAAGCGGAACGGGCTGCCTACATGGAAACCTGCGTCGAGGACGATGAAATCGCCCAGCGCATGGATGCGGGCCGCAAGGCCCTGATGGCGCGCGGCGTGAGCGAAGTGGGTCCTTACCAGTCGCCGATGGAAGATGGCATGCAGCATTTCCACGAGTGGTACCGCAACAATATCGAACTGTAATCCCTCAAGGGCCGCCTCGTGCGGCCTTTTTTTATCCCCGCGTTTTTCAGGAATCAGATGCAATCTCTTTGGATGCTGTTTGCAAGTTTCATGTTTGCCATCATGGGCGTGTGCGTCAAATTGGCGTCGGACATGTATTCGACGTCTGAAATCGTCATGTACCGCGGCATCATCGGCATGACCGTCATGAGCTGCACGATTTTGTACCAGGGCGGCAGCTTTAAAACCACGATGCCGGGCCAGCATCTGTGGCGCGGCGTGGTGGGCGTGATCGCCCTGTGGCTGTGGTTTTATGCGATCGCCATCCTGCCGCTGGCCACGGCCATGACGCTCAATTATATGGCGCCCATCTGGATCGCCGTGATTTTGCTGGCGGGCGGCTGGTGGAAGGCGACGCAGCAGGTCGAGTGGCCGCTGGTGGCGGCGATTGCCATGAGCTTTGTCGGCGTGACCCTGCTGCTGCAACCCGTGTTCGAAACGGACCAGGCTGCTGGCGCCATCACGGCCTTGATTTCCGGCATGTTGTCGGCCCTCGCCTACCTGCAAGTGCGCAAGCTGGGCTTGCTGGGCGAACCCGAATACCGGGTCGTATTCTATTTCTCGGTCGTCAATTTCCTCGCCGGCGTGATCGGCCACGTGGCCAGCGCCGGCGGCGGCCCCGTCGTCTGGCATGCGCACACGAGCGGCTATGGCATCGGCTTGCTGGCCGCCATCGGCCTGTGCGCCACGATGGCGCAGATGGCCATGACGCGCGCCTATCGCCTGGGCAAGACCCTCGTGGTTGCGAATTTGCAATACACAGGCATCGTCTTTTCCAGCTTCTGGGGCGTGGTCATCTTTGGCGACCTGTTCGACTGGCATGGCTGGGCCGGCATCGGCATCATTCTCGCTTCCGGCATCGCGGCAACCTATTACAATACCCGCAACACGGCCCGTGGCGCCGCCATCGCGCGCACGGATCCCATCGCCAGCGAAGTGTAAAGGAGCGTTCCTGATGTACACCACCCTGATACAGGCCAGCGAACTGGCCAGCCACCTGAACGACAGCAACTGGGTCATCCTCGATTGCCGCCACGACTTGCTCAATCCGGCCGCCGGCAGCGACGCGTTTGCCACCGGCCACATCCAGAACGCCCAGTTCGCCGATATCGACACGGCCCTGTCCGGCCCCAAGACGGCGCGCGGCCCCGCCTTCACGGGCCGCCATCCCTTGCCCGACCGCAACGCCCTGCTGGCCACCCTGCGCGGCTGGGGCATCAATGACGACACGCAAGTGGTCGCCTATGACGGGCAAGGCGGCATGTTCGCCGCCCGTTTGTGGTGGCTGCTGCGCTGGGTCGGCCATCCAGCCGTGGCCGTACTCGATGGCGGCCTGGCCGCCTGGCAGGCACAAGGCTTGCCGCTGGTCACGCCCGTGGCGCCGCGCCCTGCCGGCAAGCTCACGGAAAAAGCCAGCCTGACGCGCACCGTGACCGTGCAGGACGTCGTCGCTAACCTGGAAACCCGGGCCTTGACGGTCATCGACGCGCGCGCCCCCGACCGCTACCGGGGCGAAAATGAAACCATCGATCCCGTGGGCGGCCACATCCCCGGCGCGAAAAACCGTTTCTTCAAGGATAATTTACAAGCGGATGGCCGCTTTAAAAGTGCCGAGGAACTGCGGCGCCATTTCAGCGCATTGTTTGATGCACCGCAAGCGGCCATCCTGCAATGCGGCTCCGGCGTGACGGCTTGCCACAACTTGCTGGCCCTGGAAGTGGCCGGCTTGCCTGGCGCAGCCCTGTATCCGGGCTCGTGGAGCGAATGGTGCGCGGATCCGGCGCGGCCCGTGGCGACGGGTAACTAAAAAAAAGCGGACCTCGGTCCGCTTTTTTATGCGCTGTGGGTAACTACGACGTTATCCCCAGCGCTTGATTCAACTGCTCCAGTTCCGCCTGCCACGCCTGCTGGCTGGCCAGCTTCTGGTGGCGCGGTTTTCTTGCCAGGTCTTCCGCCAGCAATTGTTCCAGTTCGCACAAACGTTCCAGCTGGACGTCGACGTCGGTTTGCGCTGGCGCAAGCGCAGCCGTTTCCACGCGCGGCGCGGACGCCGGCGCTTGCCCATCCTCAAGACTCAGCCGTGCATACGCGCTGGCTGCATCGGGCCACTCTTCCAGCCCGCCGTCGGCCACCACCCAGTAACGGTTGCAGGCCGTCTCGATCAGGTCGCGGTCGTGCGACACCAGCAGGCAGCCGCCCGCAAAGCCGCGCAGCGCTTGCCCCAGCTCCGCCTTGCCCTGCATGTCCAGGTGGTTGCTGGGCTCGTCCAGCAGCAATAAATGATAACTGGCCAGCGACAGTCCCAGGAACAGCAGCCGCGCCCGCTCGCCGCCGCTCAGGGTGGCCACCGTCTGGCCATGGCGCGCATACGGAAAACCGGCCGCAATCAGCGCCTGCTTGCGCGCCACCTGGCTGCGCGCAGCCTCGTTTTGCACGGCGAACGGGTACAGGGCGTCGGACAGGTCGGCCGTATCGGCCAGTTGCTTGAGCGACTGGTCGTAATAGCCGATGTTTGCCGCCTTGTGGTAGCGCAAGTCCGCACGTTCCTCCTGTGCCTGGATCGCTTGCCAGCACAGGCGCAGCAGCGACGACTTGCCGCTGCCGTTGGCGCCCAGTAAGGCGATGCGGTCGCCCGGTTTCAGCCACAGCTGGCCGACCTGGAACAGCACGGGAGACGCGGGCACGGCGCGCACGTCCAGTCCGTCCAGCGCCAGCAGCTGGTCGGCCGCCAGCACCTTGCCGCGCAGACTCAAGCGCCACGGCGCGCCATCGCTGACGAACGATTGCTCATCCTTCAACTTGTCGATGCGCCGCTGCATGGTCTTGGCCTTGCGCGCCAGGTCTTCATTGTCATAGGTGCGGCCCCACAGGGCCAGGCGGGCGCTGCTGGCCGACAGGCGGTCGATTTCCTTCTGTTCGGCCGCATGGCGGGCGGCGGCGGCAATATCGGCCTCGGCCAGCGCCGCCAGCGCGGGGCCGCACGGCAAGTCGAAATCGTAGAGACGGCTATCGCGCAAGATCCAGCTGCGCGTGGCCACGTTGTCGAGCAATCGCTGGTCGTGCGAGACGAGGATGAAGGCGCCGCGCCAGGCCAGCAGGAATTGCTCCAGCCACAGCAGCGACGGCAAGTCCAGGTGATTGCTCGGCTCATCGAGCAGCAGCACGTTCGGCTCTTGCAGCAGGGCACGCCCCAGCAGCAGTCGCGTGTGCTGGCCGCCGGACAGGGAATGCACGGGCACTTGCGCCGTATCAACATCAAAGCCCAGTTCGGCCAGCAGGCTGTCGACCCGCCAATGCAGTTCCGGCTGCTCCAGCACGGGTGCCAGCAAGGCGTCGTACAGGCTCAGGCTGGCAAGTTCCGGCGGCAAGTGCTGCTCCACGTGCTGCAAGCGGCAGGCACGGGAATAATGGATGGTGCCGGACGTGGCTGCACGCGTGCCGCTGAGCAAGCCCAGCAAGGTGGATTTGCCGCAGCCATTGTGGCCGATCAGGCCGATGCGGTCGCCCTGGCGCAAGGTAAAGGCGAGTTCATTGAAGAGGAAACCGTCGTGGGTATCCAGTTGTAAAGCTTGTGTCGAGATCAGGGTAGTCATGGCTCTTGTCTTTGTTCGGGATGCAAGCATCCGCGTTAACAGGAGCGCTAACGACAACGGAGTACCAGGAAAGGACTCGTATAGGAGGGTGACTTTGCTCTGGCCAGGTTATCGCAGCGCGATAGAACGTGGGCAAGAGCTGGCAAATGCGCTTAAAGAGCGTGCGCGCCATACGGCGAGCAACAAGTTTTCTTCCATGATATTTTCCTCCTTTCTGTGCAAGTTAGTCAGAAAGGCAATATAGCATAGGTAGCACTGCGCCGGCAGTGCCGGACATCAACCGCCGTGGCGCTTATGCGTCAGGAACAGCACGATGCACACGCCCAGCGCGATCAGCAGCACTTGCGGGATGGTTTCGCGCAAGGTGGCGCGGCGCTGCATCTGCGGCATCAGGTCGCTCAAGGCGATGTAGATGAAGCCGGACGAGGCAAACACGAGCACGTAAGGAATCAGGTTGCTGGCGCGGTCCAGGGTGAAATAGCCGAGCAAGCCGCCCGCCACCGCCATCAGGCTGCACAGCAGATTGAAGATGTAGGCGCGCAGGCGCGAGAAACCCGCGTTGAGCAGCACGATGAAGTCGCCGATTTCCTGCGGGATTTCATGCGCGATGATGGCCAGGCCCGTCACCAGGCCCAGCTTCGGGTCGGCCAGGAAGGCGGCGGCGATCAAAATGCCGTCCGTAAAGTTGTGCATGCCGTCGCCCACTAAAATCATCCAGCCGGACTTGCCCGCTTCGTGCTTGTCGTGGCCGTGCGCATGGTGGTGGCCGTCGCCTTCGTGGTGGTGCGAATGGCGCAAAATCGCGAATTTTTCCAGCATGAAAAAGGCCAGCAAGCCCGCCAGCAGGGTGGCGAACAGGCTGCGCGGGTCCGCCTGCGATTCGAACGCTTCGGGCAAGGCGTGCAGCAGGGACGTCGACAACATGATGCCGACGGACAAGCTGACCATGCGCTCGACCACTTTGGAGAGGAATGCAAACGAAAAGATCGCCGCCGCGGTAATGCTGAACACGCCCGCGATCGTGGTCGCGAGCAAAATGGATATAAGGACGGGATCGATGATTTTCTTACCTCAAAATGGCGCCGGGTCACTGGCGCCCGCGATGCTGGCGTCTGGCCTGATGAATGCGTTGTTATCTATTGTTTAATTTTTTGCGCGTCTGGCGGCAGCGTCGCGCGATGAAGATGCAATTGTACTGCATTGGCGCGCACCGGGCATTTTACAGCCCGGTGCGGCTTTCGCGTCAATTTCTGGGAAATGCGGTATTTTTCTGTTGCGGCATTACGCCACGCCATGCTTTTTGAACCAGGCCAGGCAACGCGCATAACCGTCTTTCGCATCGGCCGCCACATAGCTGGGGCGGTAATCGGCGTTGAAGGCGTGGCCCGCATCGGGATACACGACAAACTCGGATTGGTTGCCGCCCTTGGCCAGCGCATCCTTCATCTTGCCGATCGATTCCTGGCTGATGCCCGTATCCTTGCCGCCATACAAGCCCAGCACAGGGACTTTCAGGCTGGCGGCGATATCGATGGGGTTGCTCGGCTGCAAGGCAGTCGGTTCGCCAACGAGGCGGCCATACCAGGCTACGCCCGCCTTGACGGCCGGATTGTGCGCCGCGTACAGCCACGTGATGCGCCCGCCCCAGCAAAAACCCGTGATGCCCAGGCGGCTCGTGTCACCGCCATTCTGTTTCGCCCATGCAACCACCGCATCGAGGTCCGCCATCACTTGCGCGTCCGGCGTCTTGGCGATGATGCCCTTCATTAAATCGGCAATGCTGGCCACCTTGGTGGCATCGCCCTGGCGCACGAACAGGTCGGGCGCCAGCGCCAGATAGCCCTGCTTGGCGAAGCGGCGCGCCATGTCGGCGATATGTTCATGCACGCCAAAGATTTCCGAAATGACCAATACCACGGGCAAACCCGTCTTGCCTTCCGGCTGCGCCGCATACACGGGCACGGCCTGGCCATCGACCATCACCGACATGCTGCCCGTGACGAGTCCGGCAGAATCCGTCTTGACGACGTTTTGCGCCGCCACGGGCAGCACGGCCACGGCAAAACCCGTGCCCAGCGCCACCTTCAGGAAACCACGCCGGCCGTCCGGCCCGGACAAGCTGCTCTGGCCCAGCAAACTTTCACAATCGGTGATCATGTCGCTCATGCGTTTCTCCTGAAAATGTTGCGTTTAATTAATGCGCTTCGTCCCAATTGCGTCCTACGCCCACTTCGGCCGTCAGCGGCACTTTCAGCGCGGCCACGCCCGCCATCAGTTCCGGCAGCTTGCGCTTGACCAGTTCCAGCTCGGCGTCCGGCACTTCCAGCACCAGTTCATCGTGCACCTGCATGATCATCTTCGTCTGCAAGTTGTCCGCTTCCAGCCAGCCTTGCACGGCGATCATGGCCAGCTTGATCAAGTCGGCGGCCGTGCCTTGCATGGGCGCGTTGATCGCCGCCCGTTCCGCGCCCTGACGGCGGGGGCCGTTCGGCGAATTAATTTCCGGCAGCCACAAACGGCGGCCGAACACGGTTTCCACGTAACCGCGCGCCTTCGCTTGCTGGCGCGTGTCTTCCATGTACTGTTTCACGCCGGAAAAACGGGCAAAGTAGCGGTCGATATAGCTTTGCGCGGCCGTGCGGTCCACGCCCAGATTACCGGCCAGGCCGAATGCGCTCATGCCGTAGATCAAACCAAAGTTGATGACCTTGGCGTAGCGGCGCTGTTCGCTCTGCACTTCCGCGGCCGGCACGCCAAAGATTTCGGCAGCCGTGGCGCGGTGAATGTCGATGCCGTCGGCAAACGCGCGCAACATGGCTTCATCGCCCGAGATGTGCGCCATGATGCGCAATTCGATCTGCGAATAGTCGGCCGAGACGATATGGCTGCCCGGCGGCGCAATAAAGGCTTCGCGGATGCGGCGGCCTTCCGCGCTGCGGATGGGAATATTCTGCAAGTTCGGGTCGTTCGACGCCAGGCGGCCCGTGACGGCCACGGCTTGCGCATAGTTCGTGTGCACGCGGCCCGTCGTGACGTTGATCATCTTCGGCAATTTATCCGTGTAGGTCGATTTCAGCTTGGCCATGCCGCGGTATTCCAGCAGCACTTTGGGCAGCGGATAATCCTCGGCCAGCTTTTGCAGCACTTCCTCATCCGTCGACGGCGCGCCCGTCGGGGTTTTCTTGACCACCGGTAGTTTCAATTTCTCAAAGAAAATTTCGCCGATCTGCTTGGGCGAGCCTAGATTAAACGGCTGCTCGGCCAGTTCATACGCCTTCTTTTCCAGTTCGAGAATCTTGACGGCCAGTTCGGCCGACTGGATGTTGAGCAATTCGTCGTCGATCAGCACGCCGTTGCGCTCGATCTTTTGCAAGACCACGGCCGTCGGCATCTCGATCTTTTCATAGATGAAGGTCAGCTTCTCATCATTCGCCACATTGCCCCACATGGCATTGTGCAAGCGCAAGGTGACGTCCGCATCCTCGGCCGCGTATTTCGCCGCCTGCTCCACTTCCACCTGGTTGAACGTAATCTGCTTGGCGCCCTTGCCGCACACGTCCTCGAACGGGATGGTCGTGTAATTCAGGTGGCGCAGGGCCAGGCTGTCCATGTCGTGCTTCTTGTGCGATTCGAACACATACGATTCGAGCAGGGTATCGTGGGCGATGCCGCGCAGAATCACGCCGTGATTGGCGAAGATGTGGCTGTCATACTTGAGGTTCTGGCCCAGCTTGGGCTTGTTCGCATCTTCCAGCCATGGACGCAGTTTCGCCAGCACGTGTTCGCGCGTCAACTGTTCCGGCGCGCCCGCGTAATCGTGGGCCAGCGGGATATAGCAGGCGGCGTGCTCTGCCACGGAGAGGGAAATGCCGACCATTTGCGCCGTCATCGGTTCCAGCGACGTGGTTTCCGTATCGACGGCCGTCAAAGCCGCCGCATCGATCAGGGCGATCCATTTGTCCAGCTGCTCGTCCGTCAGCACGGTTTCATACACGGCTTCCACGGCTGGCGCGGCGTCGGCAAACATGTCGCCCGTCGTGTTGGCCGCAGCGCCGCCAGTTGCCGGTGCGCCAACGGGCGACATCGGCGGCGGCGTGGCGCCCAGTTCGCGCAGCAGGGCCTTGAAGCCGTAGCGCTGGAAGAAGGCCAGCAGCGCTTCCTTGTCTTCGTGTTTCGCCACCAGCGAGTCGGCGATGGTCGTCATGTGTCCGGACAAGTCACAATCGGTCTTGACGGTGATCAAGGCGCGCGCCTGCGGCAGCCATGGCAGGGCCGTGCGCAGGTTTTCGCCCACGGCGCCGCCCACCTTGGCCGCGTTTTCCATCACGCCTTCCAGGCTGTCGTACAAGGTCAGCCATTTGACGGCCGTCTTCGGGCCGCACTTCGAGACGCCCGGCACGTTGTCGACCGTATCGCCGATCAGCGACAGATAATCGATGATGCGGTTCGGCGGCACGCCGAACTTGACCAGCACGGCCGCTTCATCGAGCTTTTCATTGCTCATGGTATTGATCAGGGTCACCTGGCTGTTGACCAGCTGCGCCAGGTCCTTGTCGCCCGTCGACACCACCACGTCCATGCCGGCGGCGGCCGCCTGCACGGCCAGGGTGCCGATCACGTCGTCCGCTTCCACGCCGTCGACCATCAATATCGGCCAGCCCATGGCGCGCACGGCTTCGTGGATGGGTTCGATCTGCAGGCGCAGGTCGTCCGGCATCGAGGCGCGCGTGGCCTTGTATTCCGGATACATGTCATCACGGAAAGTTTTGCCTTTGGCATCGAAAACGCAGGCGATATAGGCGGCCGGGTAATCGGCGCGCAGGCGGCGCAGCATGTTGACCATGCCGTGCATGGCGCCCGTGGGATAGCCGTCCGGGCTGCGCAGGTCGGGCAGCGCATGGAAGGCACGATAGAGGTAACTGGAACCGTCGACTAACAGCAGGGTGTTTTGCATAATGCCAATAAAATAAGGTGAGCCGCGCCAGCCGGGAAGAAACAGCGGCGGGCGGGCGGAATATCGCCCAATTATCGCAGAGTTTAGGCCCGCGCCACCGGCCGCAACGCCTGCCATTTCCGGCGTTTTTGCCACCCTGGCGGCCCCGTGCGGGCGCGCAGGCCGCCGCTGCCGGCCATTTCGGCACATTAATCAGCCGTATTAAACAGCATTGCCTACCAGTTTGTTACAATGCCTTATAGATAAATTGACGGCATTACACTACTGCACGCGCTGCAGTCCCTCACATGGAAGCGAACCCATCATGATGCGTACATCGACACTCTGGACATTCCTCGCCCTGCCCCTGCTGGCATGTTCGGCCATCGCCAGCGCCCAGACGCCGGCCAAACCGAGCGACGCGCCGCCACAACTGGAACGCATCGAGGAAATGGGCGAAGCGCCCATCACCGTGGCGCCGGCCGCGGCCAAGCAGCAGATTACCGAAAAACGCGAAGCGGGCGTGACGTCCGAAGTGAAAGTGACGAGCGGCGGCAGCACCTATTACATGAAACCGGCCGCCGGCGGCGACCAGGCCCACAGCGGCGCCCTGCGCGGCCCGCAATGGAAAGTACTGGAATTTGATCTGGGCAAGAAGAAACAGAAACAACGCGACGAAGAGGCCGCGGACGCGCCAGCGCCGCCCGCACCAGCGAAGTAAGCAGCCACTCTCTTCTGCCCTGCCCCGGCCACCTGCGGGGCAGCCGGCTTTTTTTGACCTTTTAGACCATTCCTCTCTTTCCCATGGCAGTTTTTACCGCGCTACACCTGGACGATATCGGCCAGTGGATCACGCAATTTCCACTCGGCAAACCTCTGGCGCTCAAGGGCATCGCGTCCGGCATCGAGAACAGCAATTTCTTCCTGAGCACGGAGCGCGGCGAGTATGTGCTGACGATCTTTGAAAACCTCAGCTTCGAACAATTGCCGTTTTATCTGCAGCTGATGCGCCATTTGGCGAACCGGGGCGTACTGGTGCCGGCGCCGATCGCCAATGCGGACGGCGAACTGGTGACGGCCTTGCAAGGCAAGCCGGCCGCCATCGTCAGCAAACTCGACGGCAGCTCGCAGATGGCGCCGCAAGCCGTGCATTGCGCGGCCGTGGGCGCCATGCTGGCGAAGATGCACCTGGCGGCGCAGGATTTCCCCCTGCAACAGCCGAATCTGCGGGGCCTGGACTGGTGGAACACCACCACGCCCCTCGTCCTGCACCACCTCGACGATGCCAGGGCGCATCTGCTGCGCGCGGAAATCCACTTCCAGGACGCCTTTGCTGCCTGCGATACCTATAAGGCAATCCCGCGCGGTCCCGTGCATGCCGACTTGTTCCGCAACAATGTCATGTTTGACGGCGAACAACTGACGGGCTTTTTCGACTTTTACTTTGCCGGCTGCGACACCTGGCTGTTCGACGTGGCCGTCACCGTCAACGACTGGTGCGTGGACCTGGACACGGGCGTGCTCGACACGGCAAGAGTGCGCGCCCTGCTCGACGCCTACCAGGCCGTGCGTCCGTTTACGCATGAAGAACAGACGGCATGGCAACCGATGCTGCGCGCCGCCGCGCTGCGCTTCTGGCTGTCGCGCCTGTACGATTATTACCAGCCGCGCGAAGCGGAAATGCTGACCCCGCACGATCCCACGCATTTCGAACGCATTCTGCGCGAACGTATCGCCACACCTGCTCCGGAACTGTTTTAAACATGGAAAAATTACCTGCAAGTACAGGTTGGCAATGGGTGAAACAAGGCTTCGCCCTGTTTCGCAAGCAACCTGGGGGCATGTCGATGCTGTTTCTCGGCTATATGTTCTGCATGCTGGCCGTCAGCATCGTGCCCGTGCTCGGCCAGATGCTGCCCGTCATCCTCGTCCCCGTCTTTTCCGTCGCCTTCGTGCAAGGCTGCCTGAACATCGACCAGGGCAAGCGCGTCTTGCCCAGCCTCTTGATCTCGGGCTTCCGCAAACCGGCCTTTCCTTCCCTGTTCGGCCTGGGCGTGCTGTACATCCTGATGGCCATCGTAGCCATCGGCGCCTCGACTTTGGTGGACGACGGCTTGCTGTGGCAACTGGTCACGGGGCAATTGACGGAAGAAGCGGCGCGCACCGCCATCCCCGAATCGCGCCTGGGTCTCGGCATCCTGCTGGCCATCGTGCTGTACGTGCCGGCCGCCATGGCCTTCTGCTTTGCCGCACCGCTGATCTACTGGAAACAAACCGGGCTGGGCAAGGCGCTGTTCTTCAGCTTTTTCGCCGTCTGGCGCTCGCTGTCGGCCTTCATCGTCTTCGCCGCCACCTGGTTCGCCATCAGCGTCGTCACCAGCCAGTTGCTGGCCGTCATCTTTGGCCGCACGCCGCTGATGATGCAACTGATGATGCCGCTGTCGATGATCTTGACCATCATCATGCATTGCTCGTTCTACGCCGCCTACCGCCAGATCTTCGGCTTGCCCGTCGATGAGAGCAAGACGGTGTCGCTGGACAAGCCGAACGACTGATTTTCACGCCGCATGAAAAAAGGGCAGCCTGCGCAGGCTGCCCTTTTTTATGGCCGCTCGTGTCTCAACGCCCCAATCGCTCCAGCTTGGCGATGCCCAGGTCGAGCACCTTCATGCCGTGCTGGCCGAAGTTGATCTGCGCGCGCGCATTGCCGCCGCCGCCTTCGATATTGACAATCACGCCCTCGCCGAACTTGGCGTGCGCCACGGATTCGCCGATGCGCCAGCCGCCGCCCGTGGCCTTTTGCGCGATCTTTTGCGCAATCGCATTGTCCGAACCCAGGCTGGCCAGCTTCGGTGCCTCGTCCCAGGCCGACTTGCGGTTGCCGAACCAGTTCGCCTGCACCTTCGGCGACAGCCATTTCAGCGACTCTTCCGGCAATTCGTCGAAGAAGCGCGACTTCATGTTGTAGCGCGTCTGGCCATGCAGCATGCGCGTCTGCGAAAAGCTCATATATAAGCGCTTGCGCGCGCGCGTGATGGCCACGTACATCAGCCGGCGTTCCTCTTCCACGCCGTTGTCTTCCTTCGAGCTGCTTTCGTGCGGGAACAGGCCCTCTTCCAGGCCGGTAATGAACACGTTGTCGAATTCCAGGCCCTTGGCCGAGTGCACCGTCATCATCTGCAGCGCATCCTGGCCCGCCTGCGCCTGGTTATCGCCCGCTTCCAGGGACGCGTGCGACAGGAAGGCGGAGAGCGGCGACATCACGGCCGGCAGCGGCGCGTCGGCGTCCAGGATTTCGATGCCATCCTGGTTCACGACGGGCGCGCCCGACTGCGCCTGGGCCGCTGGCCCCAAATGCGCCGGTGCGCCCTGGCCAAAACCTTCTTCGGAAATGAACTGGCTGGCCGCGCTGACCATCTGCTCCAAGTTCTCGATGCGGTCGGCGCCTTCCTTTTCATTCTGATAATGTTGCAGCAAGGTACTCGCTTCCAGCACCACTCTGACCATTTCCGGCAAGGACAATTGCTGCGTTTCGAAACGCACGCCTTCGATCAGCTTGACGAAGCCGGCCAGCACGCTGCCCGCCTTACCGGCCACGTAGGGCACGGCCGCATACAGCGAGATGCCGTACTGTTCCGACGCGGCCTGCAATTGCTCGATCGAGCGCATGCCGATGCCCCGCGTGGGGAAATTGACCACGCGCAAGAAGGCCGAATCGTTGTGCGGATTGTCCATCAATTGCAAATAAGCAATCGCGTGCTTGACCTCGGCGCGCTGGAAGTAGCGCTGGCCGCCATACACGTGATATGGAATCGCGGCCGAGAACAGCGCGTGTTCGATCACGCGCGACTGCGCATTCGAACGGTACAAGATGGCGATTTCACTGCGCGACGCGCCATCGGCGATCAGGCTTTTCGCCTCTTCGATGATCCATTGCGCTTCCTGCAAGTCGGAACTGGCTTCATACACGCGCACCTGCTCGCCATGGCCCGCGTCCGTGCGCAGATTCTTGCCCAGACGCTTGCTATTGTTCGCGATCAATACGTTGGCGCTGTCGAGGATGTGACCGTGCGAGCGGTAGTTCTGCTCCAGCTTGATCAAGTTCTTCACCTGGAACTCGTGCTCGAAGGCACTCATGTTGCCCACGTTGGCGCCGCGGAACGCATAGATGCTCTGGTCATCGTCGCCGACGGCAAACAGGGCGCCGCCATCGCGGCTGCCGTGGCCGGCCAGCAATTTGAGCCAGTTGTATTGCAGGTTGTTCGTATCCTGGAACTCGTCCACCAAAATATGGCGGAAGCGCGCCTGGTAGTGTTCGCGCAAGGGCTGGTTGCGGCTCAGCAATTCATACGTGCGCAACAGCAATTCGGCAAAATCGACGACGCCTTCGCGCTGGCACTGGTCGTCGTACAGCTGGTACAGCTCGACCATCTTGCGCTCGTGCGCGTCGTACGCTTCCACGTCCGTGGCGCGCAAGCCCTGGTCCTTGGCGTTGTTGATGAAATACATCACCGTCTTCGGCGGGAATTTTTCATCATCGATATTGTTTGCCTTCAACAAGCGCTTGATCACGGACAATTGATCCTGGGAATCGAGGATCTGGAAGGTCTGCGGCAAGGCCGCGTCGCGGTAGTGCGTGCGCAGCAAGCGGTTGCACAGGCCGTGGAAGGTGCCGATCCACATGCCGCGCGTGTTAATCGGCAGCATGGCCGACAGGCGCGTGAGCATTTCCTTGGCGGCTTTGTTGGTAAACGTCACGGCCAGGATGCCGGGCGGCGATACCTGCTGGGTCTGGATCAGCCACGCGATGCGGGTGGTCAGCACGCGGGTCTTGCCCGAACCGGCGCCCGCCAGGATCAGCGCATGCTGCGCCGGCAAGGTGACGGCAGCCAATTGTTCGGGATTGAGGTTGTGAAGAAGATTTTGCATGCCGTGATTATACCGGCATGGCTAAAAATACTGTGCATTTGTCCAGCGGTCGCGCCGGATTCGCCGCGTGCGCGCTACAATCGGCATCACTGCACAGCTGATGAAAACATGCCCATGACACCTCCCAGCCACCTCGACGGCGCCCGCGTACTGGCCTGGGCCTGGTCCGACTTGCCTTTCGGCCATGTCGCCGCTAAAGATGGCGCCGCCCCCATCGCCATCCACGGCCTGGCCGTATGCCGCTACGGGGACGAAGCGCAAGTCTACCGTTTCAGCTGCGACGCGCGCTGGGACACGGTGCAGGATGACGCATATGCCAGCGAGGACGACGCCAGGCAGTTGCCGGCGCAATACCGCGCCGTGGCCGCCGCGTGGCATACGCAGTGAAGTACGCCATCCGCACGGCCAGCAGCGCCGACCTGCCCCTGCTGGCCCAGGTCGAGCGCAGCGCCGCGGCCCTGTTTGCGCAGGCCGGCCCCGGACTGGCGTGGCTGGCGCAGGGAGAACCCTTACCATTGAGCACCTTACAGGCGCTGCAGCGCGAGGACCGCGTATGGGTGGCCGCCGATGGGCACGCTGCGCCAACAGGCTTCCTGGCCGCCGAACCGCTCGACGGGCAACTGTTCATCGTGGAATTGTCCGTTGCCCTGCCGCATCAACGGCAGGGCGTGGGCGCGCGCTTGCTCGATGCGGCAGCGGCCCATGCCCAGGCGCAGGGCTGCGCCTGCCTGACGCTCAGCACGTATCGCCACCTGCCATGGAACGCACCCTACTATGCGCGCCATGGTTTCAGCGAAATCGGGGCTGCGGCGCTGGGCGCAGGCCACGCGCTCAAGCTGGCGCGCGAAGCGCAGGACGGACACGATCCGGCGCTTCGCTGCCTGATGCGCAAGCCACTGGCCTGCTAATTGAGCACATCCTTCAGCGCACCAGCTTGGCCTTGCCTTCGCTGAGCGCCTGGGCGATCACCTGGCGCGTGGCCTTGTCCGCGATCTTGACGACTTTTTCCTGCTGGCGGCCCAGGTCGCCCATTTGCTTGCCCAGCGCTTCAATCGGCTTGCCGCGCTGCTCCATCTGGCGCGACATCTGCTCCATTTTCTCGGCCTCGCGCTCGTGTACGTCGGCGATGCGGTCGTTGATCTCTTCCATTTTGTCCTGCGCATCTTCCATCTGCTGCTGCAGGCGTTCCACGTCGCGCTCGGCCGCGCGCCGCGCCGTGTCGCTCGTCGCCAGCGCCTGGCGGCGCGAGGCGTCGCCGAGCTTGCGGCCCAGCTCCTGCTGCTGGCGGCCCAGCAAGCGCAGCTGTTCCGATTCGCGCGCGCTGCCTTTTTCCAGGCTGCGGGCTCCCATCTTGCGGCCCATTTCCCCCATGGCCTTGCCGTGCGCGCCCATTTGATCGCCAAGCGCGCTCATCTCCTTGCCCAGCTGTTTCGAGGGTTCCCATGCCGTGCGCACCTTGCCCAGCAAGGCCGCATCCTGCAGCACATAGGCCTGCCCCTGGTCGCGGAACCACAGGAACGGCCCCTTGATCGAGCGCTTGAGTTTTTCCACCTGCTCCGAGTGAATATCGCTGTCGACGACGATGACGCCCTCGCTATCCCTGGTGCCATCAACCAGCGCATAGCTTTCGCCCTTGTCGAGCGAACGGCTGACCTGCACGCTGGGCGCGGCCGGCGGGGCCGGTGGCGCGGGCGGTTGCGGCGGCTGCACGGCCAGCACG
This sequence comes from Janthinobacterium sp. SUN137, assembly GCF_030587265.1. NCBI lineage: Bacteria > Pseudomonadati > Pseudomonadota > Betaproteobacteria > Burkholderiales > Oxalobacteraceae > Janthinobacterium > Janthinobacterium sp. SUN137. The sequence continues at coordinate 146,767 of NZ_JAPWHZ010000006.1, forward strand.
CTGCCGCCAAGCAGGATACCGGCCAGGCTGAGGATCAAACGATGGGAAGTGGTCATGGCTGCCTCGTCGCAAAAGTAGTGGAGCGTTGACTGTAGCGGCAAGCGGACCTGGCCTCCAGCGCCGTGCGACAGGCTGCAAAAAGGCCTGCCTGGATGGCAAACACCGGCGATGGATGGCATGCCGGGCAAAAAAAACGGAGGCCGCAGCCTCCGCAAAAACGCCGTGGTACGGCGTATTTCAATTAAATTTCAATTAATTAATACAGCACGACGGAGCGGATCGATTCACCGCTCTTCATCAAGTCGAAACCTTGATTGATATCATCGAGCTTCAGCCTGTGTGTGATCAAATCATCGATATTGAGCTTGCCTTCCATGTACCAGTCGACGATCTTCGGCACGTCCGTGCGACCGCGTGCGCCGCCGAAGGCGGAACCTTTCCACACGCGCCCCGTCACCAGCTGGAACGGACGGGTGGAAATTTCCTGGCCGGCCGCCGCCACGCCGATGATGATGGACTGGCCCCAGCCCTTGTGGCAGCACTCGAGCGACTGGCGCATCGTGGTGGTGTTGCCGATGCATTCGAACGAATAGTCGGCGCCGCCGTCCGTCAGCTGCACGATGGTATCGACAACGTTTTCCACCTCGTTGGCGTTGACGAAATGCGTCATGCCGAACTTGCGCGCGATCGCCTGGCGCGCCGGGTTGATGTCCACGCCGATGATTTTGTCGGCGCCGACCATCTTCGCCGCCTGGATCACGTTCAAGCCGATGCCGCCCAGGCCGAACACGACCACGTTGGCGCCCGCCTCGACCTTGGCTGTAAACAACACGGCGCCCACGCCCGTCGTCACGCCGCAGCCGATGTAGCAGACCTTGTCGAAGGGCGCGTCTTCACGGATCTTCGCCAGGGCGATTTCCGGCACGACGATGTAGTTCGAGAAGGTGGACGTGCCCATGTAGTGGAAGATGGGCTTGCCGTCGATGGAAAAGCGCGACGTCGCGTCCGGCATCAGGCCGCGGCCCTGGGTCGAGCGGATCGACTGGCACAGGTTGGTCTTTTGCGACAGGCAGAATTTGCACTGGCGGCATTCCGGCGTGTACAGGGGGATGACGTGGTCATCCTTCTTCAGGCTTTTCACGCCAGGACCCACGTCGATGACGATGCCCGCGCCTTCATGGCCGAGGATGGATGGAAAGATGCCTTCCGGATCGGCGCCCGACAGGGTGTAGTAATCGGTGTGGCAAATGCCGGTGGCCTTGATCTCGACCAGTACCTCGCCCTCGCGCGGGCCGGCCAGGTCGACTTCCTCGATGGTCAAAGGCGCGCCCGCCTTCCATGCAATCGCTGCTTTGGTTTTCATGTGTGTCCTGTGTATGGTTGAACCAGGCGCGCCAGCGCGCCGTATCGTCACATCATAACAAGGCAGGCGCCGACGTGCCACGCCGGCGCCGGTGCAACGCTTACTTGAAACACTTACTTGAAACTCTTACTTGGTTTTCGCCCGGTTCAAAAAGGCGCCGTGCAAGCCGTTCAGGGTTTCCTCGGCCAGCAGCAGCTGGCTGGCGATTTCATTGATCTTGCGGCGGCTGGAGCGGGCGTGGTCGCGCAGCACTTCGAACGCCGTGTTGCGGTCCGTCTGGAACTTGCCCATCAGCAAACCGACGGCCAGGCTCGTTTCGCGGCCGGCGGCCAGGGCCGCGTTCAGGTTCAGCTCGGTGCGGCGCAGCTGGCGGATTTCATCGGCGCGCGCCAGACCCGCTTCGAACGCCGGCATCAAGCGGCCTTCGTCGACGGGTTTGACGACATAGCCGACGGCGCCGTAGGCGGCCGCCTGCTTGCCCGATTCGCTGTCGCCGCTGCCGGACAGGAACATGAATGGCACGGCCGTTTCGCCGTGCAGGCGCTTGGCCAATTCCAGGCCGGACATGCCCGGCATGTGGATGTCGAGCAAGGCCAGGTCAGGCTCGCGCTGGGCGATCAGCTGCAGCGCCACTTCGGCCGAATGGGCCAGGGCCGTCTCGTAGCCGGCATGGCGCAGGACTTCGCCAAGGAATTCCAACAGGAGCTGGTCATCGTCAACGATCAGGATAAGGCGTTTCGCGGCGGCTGGCTGACTCATGGGTAAAGGGACCTCGGTAATGAATGATGCCCTTATTATATGCCGATTATTCGCCAAATCCGCCCCCTCACGCCTCCCCGGCCTGCGCAAACAGCAGATTGAATTGCTGCACTGCAATATCCACATCGTCCGCCTGAGATCCCTTGCCAAATACGCTGCTGATCGCCGCCACCATGTCGGCCCCGCGCGCCACCAGCGGCGCCGCGTTCTCCGGCGTCATGCCGCCGATCACCACGCAGGGCAAGGCGATTTCGCGTTTCGCCTGCAGCACGATATCGGGCGGCGTCGTCACCGGATACTTTTTCACCAGCGATGGATAAAAGCCGCCGAAGGCCACGTAGCTGGCCCCGCCCTCTGCTGCCGTGCGCGCCAGGGCCATGTCGCCATAGCAGGAAGCGCCGACGATCTTGTCCTTGCCCAGGCGCGCGCGTACCTGCGCGACGGACGCATCCGTGCCGCCCACGTGCACGCCGTCCGCGTCCAGCTCTTCGCACAGCTCGAGAAAATCGTTGACGATGAAAGGCACGCCATACTTGCGGGCCAGGGCCAGCAAGGCGCCCGCCTGTTCGCGCCGCTGCTCCGCGTCGGCGCTCTTGTGGCGGTATTGCAGCAGAGCCACGCCGCCGTGCAAAGCCTGCTCCGTGATATCGAGCAGGCGGTCGGTGTCATCCCAGTTCGGGGTGACCAGATACAGTCCACGCATGATGTTTTCCTTATTCAATGAATCGTTGCGGCATGAGTTGACCTGGCGCAATCGCATACGCGCCGGCCAGGGCCGCATGGCAATAGGCTTGCGCCCGGTCAAGCGCTTGCGCCAGCGGCTGGCCCAATGCCAGGCGGGCCGCGATGGCCGACGCCAACGTGCAGCCGCTGCCATGAAACTCTCCGGGCAGGCGCGGCCAGCGCCACTCGCGCGCACCCCCATCACCGTCCAGCCAGCAGTTGACGATCTCCTCGCCGTCGCCGTGGCCGCCCGTCACCAGCACGTGTCCACAGCCTTGCGCGCGCAGGTTATCTGCGCCACCGAGGGCCAGCGCTTCCGGCCCGTTCGGTACGATGACGGTAGTCATCGGCAGCAAGGGCGCCAGTGCCAGCACGGCGTCGTCCCGGCTGAGCACGTCGCCATGGCCGCTGGCCAGTACGGGATCGAGCACGACAGGCAAGTTCGGCCGGGCCAGCCGCAAGTGGGCGATCAGTTGCGCGATGACGGCCGCATTCGCCGCGCTGCCGGGGATGCCGATTTTCACGGCATCGATGGCAACCTTGGCGATCAGCGCCTGCGCCTGGCGGCGCAGCAGCGCCGGCGCCACAGGCTCGACAGCAAACACGCGGTCGTTGTCCTGCACCGTCAGCGCCGTGATCACGGGCAAGGCATGCGCGCCCTGCGCCGCAATCGCTAGAATATCGGCGGCGATGCCGGCGCCGCCCGACGGGTCGGCACCGGCAAACACGAGCACGGTGCGACGTTGCAGCGCCATCACGCCAGCCGGCCCGCCATCGGCGACGAAGGCGAGGCGGCGAACTTGCGCGGCATGCGGCCCGCCAGAAACGCTTCGCGCCCGGCCCGCACAGCCAGTTTCATCGCATGCGCCATACGCACGGGGTCGCGCGCGCCGGCAATCGCTGTATTCATCAGCACGCCATCGCAACCGAGTTCCATGGCGATGGCCGCGTCCGACGCCGTCCCCACGCCCGCATCGACGAGCACGGGCACTTTCGCCTGGTCGATGATCAAGGACAAGTTCCACGGGTTCAAGATGCCCATGCCCGAACCGATCAGTGACGCCAGCGGCATGACGGCCACGCAGCCGATGTCTTCCAGAATCTTCGCCTGGATCGGATCGTCGCTGCAGTAGACCATCACGTCGAAGCCATCCTTGACCAGCGCTTCGGCCGCGACCAGGGTTTCCGGCATGTGCGGAAACAGCGTCTTTTCATCGCCCAGCACTTCCAGTTTCACCAGATTGCGCCCGCCCAGGAGTTCGCGCGCCAGTTGCAGGGTGTACACGGCATCCTTGGCGTTGTAGCAGCCGGCCGTGTTCGGCAAAATCGTGTACTGGTCGGGCGGCACGAAGTCCAGCAGGCTGGGCGCGTTCGGATCTTGCCCGATATTCACCCTGCGGATCGCCACCGTGATGATCTGCGCCTCGGCCGCGTCCGTCGCTTCGCGCGTCTGCGGCAAATCCTTGTACTTGCCGCTGCCCACCAGCAGGCGCGATCGATACTGTTTGCCTGCGATGGTCAGCAGGTCGTTGTTTGTTGCGGTATGCATGTGCGTTTCCTTGTCTATTCTCAACTTAACCGCCGCCAATCGCGCGTACGATTTCCACTCGGTCCTGGGTTTCCAGGACCCTGTCCTGCCACGCCTTGCGCGGCACGACGCTGCGGTTGACGGCCAGCGCCAGCGCCTGGTTTTCCAGCGACAGCGCGGCGATCAATTGGTCCAGGGTTTGCCCCGGCGGCACCTGGTGCGGCGCGCCGTTGAGCGTGATGTCGATCAATGCAGTCATCACGCCCTCCTTCAGACCTTGCGGTACAGCTCGGCGCCGTTCTTGATGAATTCGATGGCTTTCACCTCCATCCCCTGCTGCAGCGCCTTGTCTTCCGCGATGCCCATGCCGGCCGCGTATTCGCGCACTTCCTGCGTGATCTTCATCGAGCAGAAATGCGGGCCGCACATGGAGCAGAAATGCGCCACCTTGGCCGAATCCTTGGGCAAGGTTTCATCGTGGAATTCGCGCGCCTTGTCCGGGTCCAGGCCGATGTTGAACTGGTCGTCCCAGCGGAATTCGAAGCGGGCTTTCGACAGCGCGTTGTCGCGGATTTGCGCGCCCGGATGGCCTTTCGCCAGGTCGGCCGCGTGCGCGGCGATCTTGTACGTGATGATGCCGTCCTTGACGTCCGCCTTGTTCGGCAAGCCCAGGTGTTCCTTCGGCGTCACGTAGCACAGCATGGCCGTGCCATACCAGCCGATCATGGCCGCGCCGATGCCCGAAGTGATGTGGTCGTAGCCGGGCGCGATATCCGTCGTCAGCGGCCCCAAGGTGTAGAACGGCGCCTCGCCGCACTGTTCCAGCTGCAAGTCCATGTTTTCCTTGATCAATTGCATGGGCACGTGGCCCGGACCTTCGATCATCACTTGCACGTCGTGCTTCCAGGCAACTTGCGTCAGCTCGCCCAAGGTTTTCAATTCGCCCAGTTGCGCTTCGTCGTTGGCGTCGTAGATGGAGCCGGGGCGCAAGCCGTCGCCCAGCGAGAACGACACGTCATACGCCTTCATGATTTCGCAGATCTCTTCGAAATGCGTGTAGAGGAACGATTCCTGGTGGTGCGCCAGACACCATTTCGCCATGATGGAGCCGCCGCGCGAAACGATGCCCGTCAGGCGCTTGGCTGTCATCGGCACATAGCGCAGCAGCACGCCCGCGTGGATGGTGAAATAATCGACGCCCTGCTCGGCCTGCTCGATCAGGGTGTCGCGGAAAATTTCCCAAGTCAGATCTTCCGCCTTGCCATTGACCTTTTCCAGCGCCTGGTAGATGGGCACTGTGCCGATGGGCACGGGGCTGTTGCGCACGATCCATTCGCGCGTCTCGTGGATATGTTTACCTGTGGACAGGTCCATCACATTGTCGCCGCCCCAGCGGATGGCCCAGGTCATCTTTTCCACTTCCTCGCCGATGGAAGACGTCACGGCGGAATTGCCGATATTCGCATTGATTTTCACCAGGAAATTGCGGCCGATAATCATCGGTTCGACTTCCGGGTGATTGATATTGGCGGGGATGATGGCGCGGCCGCGGGCGATTTCCTCGCGCACGAATTCCGGCGTGATTTCGACCGGGATGCTGGCGCCGAAGGACTGGCCCGGGTGCTGGCGGCCCATCAGGTCGGCCAGGCGCTCGCCCATGGGGCCGGAAGCCTTGAGCTCGCGCAAATACTCCTGGCGGCGCATGTTTTCGCGGATGGCAACGAATTCCATTTCCGGCGTGATGATGCCTTGGCGCGCGTAATGCATTTGCGTCACGTTCTTGCCGGCGATGGCGCGGCGCGGCTTGCGGTGCAAATTGAAACGCAGCTCGGCCAGCTTCGGGTCCGCCAGGCGGGCGATGCCGTAGTCGGAGGTAGGGCCGGGCAATTCTTCCGTGTCGGCACGCTCCATGATCCATGGCAGGCGCGGCGTATCGAGGCCGGAGCGGATGTCGATATTCACGTCCGGGTCCGTGTACGGGCCGGATGTGTCGTAGACGTAGATCGGCGGATTCTTTTCGCCGCCGAACGACGCTTCCGTGTCGGACTGGCTGATCTCGCGCATGGGCACGCGGATGTCGGGACGGCTGCCTTGCACGTAAATCTTGCGCGAATTGGGCAGCGGCGCGATGGCGGCTTCGTCGACCGTGGCGGTGGCGGAGAGGAATTTCGGGTTGGCGTTCATTTTGGCTCCTTGGCTAGACTATTTTTAAGCCTGGAGCCAGCTAAGGAGGTTCGGAATTGCGCACGCGGAAAAGCGGGGTGCAGTCATCCTAAAGCTTCCCTTCGCTGGCATTATCCAGATCAGGTTCGGAGGGTATTTCTCACCCGCGCTTGCACCGTGTTTCCACAGCGAAAGGCAGGACCCCTAGCGTTTGCCGCCTTGCGGCAGCGAGCCAATTATACGCGGTTCACGCCGCGTGGCCAGATGATTTCTTGCAGGTGTCGTCTTTGCGCATCTGCTGCATTGCAACAGACGCCATCGCGCTTATTTCTTCTTGCCCCAGCGCCAGCTGGTCGGTTCGCCCTTCAGCTGGCAGATGAAAATGAGCACGGCAACGATGGCCACTTCATAGACGATGTAGCCGACCAGCATGGTTTGCGGAGGGAACAGGAAGGCGCCGCAGGCGAACAGCGCCAGCGCGGCCAGGAACACCAGCCAGCCTTGCCAGGTGATGGGCAAGCCCCAGCCCCAGCCATAGGTCTTGGCGGGGAACCAGTAGGAGGGAGATTTGTCGGTCATGATTTTTCCTGGTCTGTATCGATGGCGCCCAGTATAAATCAGGCACTGCGATGGCGCTCCGTGACATCGAGGCCGATGCCGCGGTAGCCGATGAAGCGGCTGCCCGTGTCGAACATCGGTTCGCCGCTCACCTGCAGATACTGCGTGCTGCCGTCGAGGTTGGCGCGGCTGTAGATAAAGTCGAGAAACGGTTCCCGCGCAGCAATCTTGGCGTCGAGCAAGGCACGCTCGGCCGCGTTCCAGCGCTGCGGCTCTTCCTCGCTGCCGATGCCCAGCATTTCAGCCACGGGGCCGGAAAAGCGCGTCAAGTTGCCCTGCGCATCCTGTTCCCAGTACCAGTCGGACGACAGTTCCGTGAAGCGCTGGAAGCGCGCTTCGCTTTCGCGCAACTCCGCCGTGCGCACTTCCACCATCTGTTCCAGCGACTTGTTGTATTCGGCCAGCTTCTGGTACAGCAGCCGCACTTCCAGCATGTTGTGGATGCGCGTCTTGACTTCCACCAGGTCGAAGGGTTTGCTGACGAAATCCTTGGCGCCCGCCTGCAGCGCGCGCAGCTTGTGGCCCGGCTGGGCCGTGATCACCAGCACGGGCAGATAGCTGCCCGCCTCCAGGTCGCGCAAGCCTTCCATGACTTCAAAACCATCCATTTCCGGCATCTGCAAGTCGAGCAGGATCAGGTCGTAGCGGTGCTGCTGGTGCAGCGCGCGCACGGCTTGCGGGTCCATGGTGGAGGTGATGCGCGTATAGCCGGCATTGCGCAGCACCTGTTCCAGCAGCATGACGTTGGCCTCCTGGTCATCGACGATGAGGATGCTGGCGTTCAGGATCTCGGTGGCTTGAAGCATGGCGGTATTCCTAAAAATAAATGCTGAATTAGCGTACTGCATGAGTGTCGTCGGCCAGGCCGTGCGCGGCCGCATGGTGCAGGGCCACGTCGAGCGCATCCATGAATTCGACGACCTTGATCGGCTTGGTCAGGTAGCGGAAGAAACCCGCTTCCAGGCCCTTCTCGATGTCGCGCGGCACGGCGTTGGCCGACAGGGCCATCACGGGAATATGTTTCGTGAGCGGATCGTCGTGCAGGATATGCAGGGCGCCATAGCCGCTGATGCCGGGCAGGTTGATATCCATCAAGATCACATCCGGCTGATACGTGCGCGCCAGGTCGATGCCCAGGTGCGCATCGATGGCCGTGAGCAGCTTCAAGTCGCTGCGGCGGGCGATCAATTGCTCCACCAGCGCCAGGTTGGCGGGATTGTCTTCCACGTACAGCAAGGTGCGCTGGCTTTCCTGCGCTTCCTGCGCCTGCGGCAGCGCGTCGCCGTCGCCCAGCATCAGTGCCGGCGCATTGCTGGCGGCCAGCTCGAACCAGAAGGTGGTGCCCACGCCGACGGTGCTGTCGACGCCGATGGTGCCGCCCATCAATTCAATCAGCTGCTTGGTGACGACGAGGCCGATGCCCGTGCCCTCTTCCGTGCTGTTTTCCTGTCCCAGGCGGTTGAAGGGCTGGAACAGCTGCGCCACCTGCCCCGCATCGAGGCCGGCGCCGCTGTCGCGCACGCTGACGCGCACCTTGGCGCCGCGCTGGCTGCAGTCGACGGTGACGGAACCGCCGCCCTGGTTGTATTTGATGGCGTTCGACAACAGGTTGATCATCACCTGTTTCACGCGCGTGCGGTCCGCATGCACGAAGTAGGCTTCGCCGCAGCGGGGGAAATGCAGGCTGATGCCCCGTTTTTCCGCCTGCGGCGCGATCATCGCCTGGCAATCCTGCAGCACGTCGAGCAGCGACATCGCTTCCTGCGACAACGTCACCTTGCCCGATTCGATCATGGCCAGGTCGAGGATTTCATTGATCAAACGCAAGAGATACCAGCCACCCTTGAGGATCTGTTCGATCGAGCGCTGCTGCGGCACGGTGGGCGGCGGCACGTCGGACGCCATCAGCTGCGCAAAGCCCAGCACGGCATTCAGCGGCGTGCGCAATTCGTGGCTCATGCTCGACAGGAATTCGGACTTGGCGCGGTTGGCCTTTTCCGCCACCAGGCGCGCCTTCTTCAGTTCGGCATTGTTGGTTTCGACCAGCGAGCGCGTGTACGCCTGCTGTTCGCGCAGGCGCTGATCCAGCAACGCCTGTTCCGCCTCGACCTGCTTGCGTGCCGTATTGTCGGTGCCGATCAGCAAGTAGCCGATGACCTTGCTCTGCGCATCGCGCAAGGCCGTCACGGAAACGATGGCGGGGAAGCGGCTGCCATCGTTGCGGATGTAGGTCAGTTCATAGATGTCTTCGATGCCGCGCGTGGCCTTGAAGACGAGCGCTTCCACGCCCGGCGTGATGACGGTGTCGAGTTCGGCGCTGAGGGCGGCCGCGCGCGCGACAATTTCTTGCGCATCGGAAATACCGGCCGGCGTCAGCTTGTCGACCACGTCGCTCGCCGCATAACCGAGCATGCGTTCGGCGCCCACATTGAAAATCTGGATCACGCCCTGCGCATCGGTGGCGATGCACGAGAAATTGGCACTGTTGAAGATCGCATCCTGCAAGGCGCCCGCCTTGAGCAGCTGGCGCGGCAGGCTGGCCGCCACCGTGCGCCGGTACAGCGCCACGAGCAGCATCAGCAGCAAGAAGACCAGCGCGTCGATGACGCAGGCCGTCTCGAACGGCGCGCGCCAGGCCAGCACGCCGACGGCCAGCAGCGCGACGGCGCTGAAGGAAAACGCCAGCGCCATGGGCCAGCGCGACGGTGCGCGCGGGGAAATGTTTTCGACAGATTGCATGAGGTAGCCCGGGCTATGACAACGATAAGAATACGAGGCAGTGCGGTCTTCAGGAAGCCTGGCGCTGGCGCACGTCCGACAACAGGCGCGCAAATTCCTTTTTGACCACGCCATAGCATTCGCACACATGGCCTTCGAGGCCGGCGCGGTCCAGCACGGAAATATGGCCGCGCCGGTAGCTGATGAAGCCGCGCTGCTGCAGGCGCCCGGCCGCTTCCGTCACGCCTTCGCGGCGCACGCCCAGCATGTTGGCGATCAACTCCTGCGTCATCGTCAGCTCCCGGTTCGGCAAGCGGTCCATGGTCAGCAGCAGCCAGCGGCACAGCTGCTGCTCCACCGTATGGTGGCGGTTGCACACGGCCGTCTGCGACATTTGCGTGATCAGCGCCTGCGTATAGCGCAGCAGCAAGCGCATGACGGGCCCTGCGCGGTCGAACTCTTCCATCAGCAAATGCGCCTTCAGCCGGTAGCCGACGCCGCCCGTCTGCACGACGGCGCGGCTCGGTGTCGAGTTGCCGCCCATAAATAGCGACACGCCCACGACGCCTTCATTGCCGACACCGGCAATTTCCGACGAACCGCCATTTTCCAGCAGGTAATGAATGGAAACGATGGCCGTGGTGGGGAAATACACATGCTGCAGCTTGTCGCCCGAATCGTAGATCACGTCGCCGAGCAGCATCGACACTTGCTCCAGGTACGGGGCCAGGCGCGCGAAATCGGCGTCGAGCATGGCGGCGAGCAAATGGTTTTGATTCGGGTTGTGCAGCTGGGCATGCGGACTCGACATGGGCAGGTTTCCTGGTTTCCAGTCGTCAGCTAGGGGATCGATGAAAGGCGTCCGAACGAGGGCCGCCATGTGGTGCAGCGTAACACAGCGCTGGCACGGTGCCCCGACTATATTTCTTGCCGGCATGGCCGTCCGTTCGGTAGCGAACGGACGGTATTTCGCCGCCCGCCCTACAGTCAGTCACTGCCCGGCCTGCCTGATCATGGATCGGCACCGGCGCTGCCACGGGACGTCACCATGCAATCATTCTTCAAGCGCATCTCCATTTCCGTTTCCACCTCGGCCCTGCTCACACTGGCGTTCGGACTGTGCCTGACGGCCCTGTGCTACGCCTCGGCGCGGCAGATCGAGTCGGAAAGCACCCGGCTGCTGCTGCAGTACCACGCCAGCGCGCACACCTTGGGCGCCGCCCTGCTGCCGGCCAAAGGCATGGGCCTGGACGCCAACCACCGCGGCTCGCTGTACGTGCTGCTGGGCGGTCTGCTGTCGAGCCTGCTGGCGGCCGCGTATGTGTATCAGCTGGTGTCGCGCAATTCCGTGATTGCCCGCATCACGGGCGAACGCACGGCGGCGCTGCAGTTTGCCAATTTGCGCCTGTCCGAAGACATCGCCGCGCGCATGCACAATGAAAAGTCGCTGCGGCTGCGCGAACGCATCATCGAAGTGTCGGCCAATGCCATCATCCTGTGCAGCGCCGACGCGCCCGGCTACCTGATCGAATACGTCAACCCCGCCTTCGAACGCATCACCGGCTATGCGGCCGGCGAAGTCATCGGCCAGCGCCTGGAAGACTTGCAAGGTCCCGAGCAAGGGCGGCAAGACATGCACGCCATTACGGCGGCCCTGCGCGAACAGCGCGAAGGCAAGGCCATCGTGCGCAATTTCCGCAAGGATGGCAGCTGCTACTGGAGCGAGCTGTTCGTCGCTCCCGTGCGCGACGATGGCGATGGCCCCGTCAGCCACTTTGTCGTAGCGCAATACGACATCAGCACCGTCATGCGTTTCGAACAGGAACTGGAATTTCAGGCCAGGCACGATATCCTGACGGGCCTGGCCAACCGGGCCCTGCTGCGCGAAAGGCTGGAGCAGGCGATGGCCGTGACGCGGCGCAGCGGCCTGCCCCTGTGGGTGGTTTTCATCGACCTGGACCGCTTTAAATTCGTCAACGATACCCTGGGCCACGATGCGGGCGACCTGGTGCTGAAAAGCGTGGCCGAGCGCCTGCGCGACGCGACGCGCGAAGTCGACACCGTGGCGCGCCTGGGCGGCGACGAATTCGTGCTGTTGTTGCCCCAGCATGGCAATGGCGAACCGGGCGTGGCCATCCTGCAGCGCATCCAGGACGCCGTGACGCAACCGCTGCAACTGGGCGAATATGAATTTTTCCTCAGCTGCTGCATGGGCGTGGCCGTGTATCCCGACGATGGCGACGATGCCGACACGCTGATCAAGCACGCCGACATCGCCATGTACCGCGCGAAGGAACAGGGACGGGGCCACTGGCAATTCTATGCCGCGAGCATGAATACGGGCACCCTGGAACGGCTGGGACTGGAGAGCGAGTTGCGCCACGCCCTGGAGCGGGGGCAATTCCACCTCGAATACCAGCCCCAGCTGGACCTGGCCAGCGGCACGGTGGTGGGCATGGAAGCGCTGCTGCGCTGGACCCACCCGCAGCTGGGACGGATTCCGCCGGCCAGCTTCATCGGCCTGGCCGAGGAAATGGGCTTGATCACGCCCATCGGCGACTGGGTGCTGCGCACGGCATGCGCCCAGGCGCGCGCCTGGCAGCTGGCCGGCCATGGCCCGCTGCGCCTGGCCGTCAACCTGTCGGCGAGGCAATTCAAGCAAAAGAACCTGCTGCACGCGGTGGCGCAAGCGCTGGCGGACACGGGACTCGCCGCGGCCCACCTGGAACTGGAATTGACGGAAAGCATGGTCATGCATGACGTGGATCAAGCCACGGTCATCATGGCCAAGCTGAAGGGACTGGGCGTGCAACTGTCCATCGATGACTTCGGCACCGGCTACTCCAGCCTGGCCTACCTGCGCCACTTCCCCATCGACGTATTGAAAATCGACAAAACCTTCGTCAGCGACATCACGCACAGCATGGACGACGCGGCCATCGTGCGCGCCATCATTTCGCTGGCGCACAGCCTGCGCCTGAAAGTGATCGCCGAAGGCGTGGAGACGGCGCAGCAGCTGGACTTCCTGCGCCAGCACGGCTGCGACCAGATGCAGGGCTATTTGTTCAGCCGCCCCCTGGCCGCCGCCGCTTTCGAAACATTGCTGCTCGAAGGCAACATGCTGCCCGCTTAAAAAGCGTGGCGCAGACCGATGTTGAAGGCGCGGTTGCCGCTGCCCACTTCCGTTGCATTGCCCACCATGTAGGCAGCGTCGTTGCGGTTGCGGATATGCGCGTAGGCAACATACACCTTGCTGCGCTTGGACAAGGCGTACGTGGCGCCAATGGCCAGCTGCTGCGCGTCGCGGTTGGCCGCATCGCGGTCATCCTTGCGCACATACGAGGCCAGCAGTGTCGTCGCGCCCAGCGGCACGGAGACGCCGACGATGGCGTCGCGGCTGTCGGTGGACTGGGCCGGCGCCTGCGCTGCGCCGTACGGATTTTCCGCAAAGAACATGCTACTGCCATCGCCCGTGTTGCGGCCATAGCCGGCAAACGCCGTGGCCACGCCAAAGTTGTAATTACCGGCCAGAATGGTGTTATTCACGTCGGCCTTGCCCGGCTCGCCGGCACGGCTCTGGCGCGCCAGGCGCAAGGTCAGGGGACCGTTGACATAACCCAATGCCAGGCCCAGCGAACGTTGATCTGCCGCAATCCCCGTGTGCTCGCCGACACCATACATGACGGTGCCCGTCACGCCGCGCCATTCCGGCGAGGTGTAGCGCACGGTATTGTCGATGCGCGTGGCCGAATAGCCGGCCAGGTTGGTCGCCGCGCCGGCCAGGCCGCCCTCGAACGGGTCGGCCACGTCGGTCAGCGCCTGGCTTTGCAGGTTGTACTGGCGGCCCACGGTCAGCATGCCCAGCGGGCTGTCGATGCCGACAAATGCCTGGCGGCCGAACAATTGCCCCGCCTGGTCGGAGCGGCCCGAGTCGCTCAGGACGCCTGCTTCCAGGGTGAACACGGCGTGCAAGCCATTGCCCAGGGATTCAGTGCCGCGCAAGCCCAGGCGCGAGCCGGCCGATACGCCGCTGGTGAGCTTGCTGACGCCGCCTTCCTGCACCAGGCCCGCATCCATCAAGCCATAGATGGTGACTGACGACGGGATGACTGACGACGGGCCGGCAGACGACTGGGCGTGGGCGGCAGGCAAGACGCCCAGGGTGGCGATGGTCGAAACGAGGCCGACACTGATCGAGAGTTTTTTCATGCTGGTTTCCTTGTAAAGGCAAAACCAGGAAAGCGCGCGGCCATGGCGCGGCCACAGGCGTCAAGGCGCGCCGTAGTTACATGCCGTATCGAAAGACGACGGGCCAGATAACAACATTCCTGGCTAAGCTGTGGCGGCGCGGCCGATAAAGACGATGGCGCGCGGTATTCCGCCGTGAATGGTGCACCGCTGGCGGTGCGCGTGGCTCAGGCGCCCGGCCCGAAGGGGACGCGCTGAAGGTGGCTGGCATCGCGGATGCGCTGGCCTTGAGACGCGGGCGCGTGTTGGATATGAAACGTTGATACAACCGCGTCTGCAGGCGCCGTCCGCAAGGATGAGGCAGGAGGCGCCGAGGCCGGCATTATAGCATCGGCAGCGCCTTGATCCCCGTTCTGTTGCAGTAAAACGACTCGCCAGGCCGCCAAAACACAGCGATGTCGCCGCCCAAGGCGGCGCATGCCGGCCAGGCTAACGGCTATTGCGGCGGCAGGCTGGCGGCCTTGTCCTTGCCCTGTGCAGCGGTGCGGCTGCCGGATGCTAGCGCGCCGCGGCAGCCGCCCGCAGCGCGGCCAGCACGGCTTTGTTTTCCGACGTTGACGCCCGTTGCTGCGCCACCTTCAACACGGAAATCCCCCCGGCCTGCGGATCGGCGCCCAGGCCCAGCAGCAGCTTGACCATCGCCGCGTCGCCATTTTCGACGGCCGCCAGCAAGGGCGGAAGATAGCCGTCGCTGACGACGGGCGCGCCCATCGCGGCCAGGCGAGTGACCCAGTCTGGCCGCTGGCTGCGCACGGCATGCCACAGCAGCGTCTCCTTTTCCAGGCGCCGCGAATCGAGCGCCGCCCCCTGTCCCTTGTAAGACTCTTCGGCGGCGGGGCCGACTTGCTGCCATGGCATGCCGGGCACCACCAGTTGGCGCAGCACGTCTTCGGACGCCGGTTGATGGTTGTACATGGCGCGCATCGCGGCGTCGAGCCAGCGGTCCTTGCCCTTCGCGTCATGCCGGGGCACGCGCTGCTTGAGCCAATCGAGCACGCCGGCGTTGCCCGCTTCGGCGGCAAAGGCGTACAGCGACTTTTCCTGCTCATCAATATTCGGCGTGGTGCCGGTGGCCAGCATTTTGTCGAGCACTTCAGTGCCGCGCGTCAGGCGCAGCAAGCGCCCCCATGTCAACGAATCGGCCAGCGGCCGTTCGGCTGGCTGCGCAGCCCCGCCTTTCTTGGCTTTTTTCTCTGCCAGATACTGATCTACCAGCAAATATGGCCGGCCCGCGCCTGCGTCGAGCAAGGCGATCATGCTGGCCGTCCGTTCATTCGCATCGATCAATTCCGGCAAGATGCCCGCATCCTCCTGCTGCAAGGCGTATTCCAGCGGCGCCATCGTTTGGTTTTCGCCGCCGTATTGCCGCGCATCGGCGCCATGGGCCAGCAACAGGCGCACCATCGCGGCATTGCCATACAGGGCAGCCAGATGCAGGGGCGCGGCGTGGTACAGCGTATCGCCTTCGCCGAGCGGCACGCCGCGTTGCAACAGCAGCGTCATCATGCGCAGCTTGGTGGGCAACAGCGCGGCGTGCCGCTCACGCAGCGCCTGGCGGCGGGCCGGCTCCGACGCCTGCGCCAGTCGCTCCTGATCGTCGTCCCGCCACGTTTGCGCCTTCAGCCATGCCGCTTCGGCTTTGAACATGCCGGATGGGGGCAAGATCAAATAGTTCAGCAAGGGAAGCCTGTCGATCGCATAGTTGCCCGGCTCGGCGACACCGGCAAGCAGCTTGCCGAAGGCCGCTTCATCGCCCTCTCTGGCAGCCTTGAACAGCGCCGTCACCTCTGGCGTCGGCGGCAGCTTGTTGCGTGCCTCGTGCACATAATTGATCAGGCGTTCCATGCCGTGCACGGAGACCTGCGGCAATGGCATGCCCACCTTCCATGCCCGCGCCAGCTGATCCGCCTCGGCGTGTTGCGCCGCATTCAATTTCTTTGCCCAGCGGGCCACGACGTCGCCGGCCTCCGCCGCGCCGCCCGCCGCCGCCAACTGGCTCAGCATGGAAGCGAGCACATAGTCCTGCGGCACGCCCGCCTCCTCTCCATACAGAACAGCCAGCTGCAACTGGGCCTTGGCACTGCCGCTTTCGGCGGCCTTGCGCAGCCAGCGGGCGGCCTGCGGCTCATCCAGGCCGCCCGTGCCTTTCCAGCACAGCAAGCCCAACTGGTAGGCGGCTTCCATGTCGCCGCCCTCCGCGGCGCGGCGGTACCAGTCCTGCGGCGAACGCTGTCCCGTCAGCGACGTCGCCGGTAAGGGCGCGCCCCGCTTCCAGCCGGCAGCCAGGCGCACGGCTTCATCGACCTGGTCCGGCGACATCCTGTCACGCTGCGCCGGCAGGGACTTCTCCATCGCGGCCGCGCCGCTCCACTCCTTGTCTTGCTGCGCCAGCAGGTTGAGCGCGTACGACAGCACCCGGTCGACCGGCCCGCCTTCACCCCGTTCATGCATTTGCGCCAGTTCCTGCAGCGGCTTGCCGTCACCCTGCGCGGCCATGACGCCCAGCCAGGGCCGCGCGCGCGCGGGATTGCGCATGCGGCCGGGCGCGTATGCATACATGAAAACCAGCGCCTTCTGCGCGGCGCGGTCGCCCCCCTTGGCCGCCAGCAGATACCAGCGCTCGGCTTCGGCCTCGCTGCGCGCCACGTCCCGGCATCCTTGCTCGCCCTGATAGATATCGGCGAGGGCTTTTTGCGCCTCGACATCGCCACCTTGCGCCGGTCCGCTCAATTGCCTCACGGCCTCGCTGCAGCGCCCGGCCTGGAAAGCCGCCATCCCCTCCGGAACGCCGGCGCATGCGCCGCCGGCAGCCAATCCGACGCCGAGCACGGCCAATTGCCACATTTTTTTCATGATAGTCTGGGCTTTCAAGTAATGTTGCAAATATGATAGCTTAGAAAAAATACAATGAAGCAATATTGCTCAATCGTGCGCGGCTTTTCGGCGCATCCAGGGCCGCTATTTGCTGCGCATGCTTTATGCACCCCTTATAATGGTTCCTTTTGCCAATCACACGCCAAATCATGGAATTAGCCAAGTCTTTCGAGCCCGCCGACATTGAACAATTCTGGCGCACCGAGTGGGAACAGCGCGGTTACTTCACCGCCACCCTCGATGCCGGAAAACCTTCCTTCAGCATCCAGTTGCCGCCGCCGAACGTCACCGGCACCCTGCACATGGGCCATGCGTTCAACCAGACCATCATGGATGGCCTGACCCGCTACCACCGCATGCTGGGCCACAACACGGCCTGGATTCCCGGCACCGACCACGCGGGCATCGCCACGCAAATCGTCGTGCAACGCCAGCTGGACGCGCAAAAGATTTCGCGCCATGACCTGGGCCGCGAGAAATTCGTGGAAAAAGTGTGGGAATGGAAAGAAAAATCCGGTTCCATCATCACCGGCCAGATGCGCCGCCTGGGCGCCTCGGCCGACTGGCAGCGCGAATACTTCACGATGGATGAACCGCGCTCGAAAGTCGTCACCGACGTCTTCGTGCGCCTGTTCGAGCAAGGCTTGATCTACCGCGGCAAGCGCCTCGTCAACTGGGACCCCGTGCTGGGCACGGCTGTCTCGGACCTGGAAGTGGTGTCCGAGGAAGAAGACGGCTCCATGTGGTACATCAAGTACCCGCTGGCCGACGGCAGCGGCTTCCTGACGGTGGCCACCACCCGTCCTGAAACCATGCTGGGCGACGTGGCCGTGGCCGTCGATCCGACGGACGAGCGCTACACGGCGCTGGTGGGCAAGATGCTGAAACTGCCGCTGACGGACCGCGAAATCCCCATCATCGCCGACGAATACGTCGACAAGGAATTCGGCACGGGCTGCGTCAAGATTACGCCTGCGCACGACATGAACGATTACGCCGTGGGCCAACGCCACAAGCTGGCGCAAATCGTCATCCTGACCCTGGACGCGAAGATCACGGACGATGCGCCCGAGGCCTACCGCGGCATGGACCGCTTCGCCGCGCGCAAGCAGATCGTCGCCGACCTGGACGCGCAAGGCTTGCTCGAGCAAGTCAAGCCCCACAAGCTGATGGTGCCGCGCGGCGACCGCACGGGCGTCGTCATCGAGCCGATGCTGACGGACCAGTGGTTTGTCGCCATGAGCAAGCCGGCCCCGGAAGGCACTTTCTTCCCCGGCAAGTCGATCGCGGAAACGGCGCTGGACAAGGTCGCCAACGGCGAAATCAAGTTCGTGCCGGAAAACTGGAGCACCACCTACAACCAGTGGCTCAACAACATCCAGGACTGGTGCATCTCGCGCCAACTGTGGTGGGGCCATCAAATCCCGGCGTGGTACGACGACGCCGGCAATATCTTTGTTGCGAAAACGCAAGCCGAAGCGGAAGCCAAGGCGCAGGCCGCCGGCAGCACGGGCCCCTTGAAGCGCGACGACGACGTGCTCGACACGTGGTTCTCGTCGGCGCTGGTGCCGTTCTCGACCATGGGTTGGCCTGAAGAAACACCGGACATGAAGGCCTTCCTGCCGTCATCCGTGCTGGTGACGGGTTTCGACATCATCTTCTTCTGGGTCGCGCGCATGGTCATGATGACGGCGCACTTCACGGGCAAGGTGCCGTTTGAAACCGTCTACGTGCACGGCCTCGTGCGCGATTCGACAGGGCAAAAGATGTCCAAGTCGAAGGGCAACACCCTGGACCCGATCGACTTGATCGACGGCATCGACCTGGAAGGCTTGATCGTCAAGCGCACCACGGGCCTGATGAACCCGCGCGACGCGGAAAAGATCACCAAGGCCACGCGCAAGGAATTCCCGGAAGGCATTTCGGCCTACGGCACGGACGCCGTGCGCTTCACCATGGCCAGCTATGCCTCGCTGGGCCGCAACATCAATTTCGACCTGGGCCGCTGCGAAGGCTACCGCAACTTCTGCAACAAGATGTGGAACGCCACCCGTTTCGTCATGATGAACACGGAAGGCAAGGATTGCACGGCAAATGATGTTGATCTGTCGCAAGCGGACAAGTGGATTATTTCCCTGCTGCAAAAAGCGGAACTGGACGTGGCCAAGGGCTTCGAAGACTTCCGTTTCGACAATATCGCCGCATCGATCTACAAATTCGTGTGGGACGAGTATTGCGACTGGTACCTGGAAGTCGCCAAGGTGCAAGTACAGCAAGGTACGGAAGGCCAGCAACGCGCCACCCGCCACACCCTGCTGCGCGTGCTGGAAGTGGTGCTGCGCCTGGCCCATCCGATCATCCCCTTCGTCACGGAAGCCCTGTGGCAGACAGTGGCGCCACTGGCCGGCAAGACGCTCAAGCCGGAGGGCGATTCGATCATGATGCAGCCGTATCCGATCGCCAACACCGACAAGATCGACGAGTCGGCCGAAGCGTGGATGCAGCAGCTGAAAGCCTTGACGGACGCGACGCGCAACCTGCGCGGCGAAATGCAGATCTCGCCATCCGTGCGCGTGCCGCTGATCGTCGAGGCAGGCAATGCCAGCGAGAAAGAAGCGCTGGCGTCGTACGCACCGTACATCCAGTCGCTGGGCAAGCTGGCCGAAGTGCAGATCGTCGATGCGCTGCCGGACTCGCCAGCGGCCGTCGCCATCGTCGGCACCACCAAGCTGATGCTGAAAGTGGAAATCGACGTGGCCGCCGAACGCGAGCGCCTGGGCAAGGAAATCGCCCGCATCGAAGCGGAAATTGCCAAGGTCAACAGCAAGTTGGGCAATGAAAGTTTCGTCGCGCGCGCCCCTGCCGCCATCGTTGCGCAAGAAAACGAGCGTTTGCTCAGTTTTTCGGCGACAATTGAAAAACTGCGCGAACAGTTTGCTAAACTAGCCAGCGCATAAGGCAAGTTTGGAAAGATTGCGCGGCGTCATCCGTGACGCCGCGCAGGATGGCTGGTCTTGCCTTGGTATATACACTGTTCGTGACCCGATCAAAAAAACCATTGGAGACTAGCAATGCATAAAATTTTCAAAGCAAGCGTCACAGCAAGCATCATGATGGCCGCCCTGGCCATCGCCGGCAGCGCCGCCGCGCGCGACGGCAACTACACCCCCGTCGGCACGTGGAAAACCATCGACGATGCCAGCGGCAAGCCGAAATCCCTCGTCGTCATCACGGAAAGCAACGGCGTCTTGCAAGGCAAGATCGAAAAGCTGTTCCGCGGCCCGAACGAAGAGCAAAATCCCAAGTGCGACAAGTGCACGGGCGCCAACAAGGACCAGCCCATCATCGGCCTGGTGATCCTGTCCGGCCTGAAATATGACGGCAAGGAATGGACGGGCGGCGAAATCACGGACCCGGCCAGCGGCAAGGTCTACAAGAGCAAGGCCGAGCTGATCGAAGGCGGCACCAAGCTGCAAGTGCGCGGCTATGTCGGCGTGCCGATGTTTGGCCGCTCGCAAACGTGGGTGCGCGAAGAGTAATCAACGCACGCCCTGTCCTGATGAAGCCGGCCCTGCGTCGGCTTTTTTGCGCCCCCCTGCGGCAAACCTGTTGTTTTCCAGGCCAAATTCCTCCCATTCTGGCGTATTTCCACGTGCGGGCAAGCTATGCGCGCCACCGAACATACTTGAAGTTTCCTAAATGAAATAGTGCATGCCTGTGACGCCATCGCCCTGTAGCGAAAGGCGGCATGGCTCTGCCGGATGACCCCATCCGCGGATGCCCGGCAATGACTGCCATGCACAAAGGAACTATATGAATCTCTTCAAGCGATATCTGACCCCGCTGCTCGTCTCGGCAGGTTTGTTGGCCATGACCGCCCTCGCCGGTTGCGGCGGCGGTGACCAGGGGCGCGATCCCATCCTCGGCTTGCCGGGCGCCACCCTGTCCAGCCTGGCCGTCACGCCCGCCACGGCCACCGTCGCCATCGGCGCGGGCCAGCAATTCACGGCCATCGCCACGTACAGCGACGGCTCCGCGCAAGACGTCAGCGCCAAGGCAGCCTGGACGTCGGCCACGCCGGCCAATGCCACCGTCAATGCCAGCAGCGGCGTTGCCGCTGGCGTGGCTGCCGGCAGCAGCAGCATCAGCGCCGCGTTCGGCGGCAAGAGCGCGGCGGCCCAGCTAACCGTCTCGCCGGCCACCTTGACGGCCATCGCCATCACGCCGCTCGCGCCATCGATCGCCATCGCGGCAACGCAGCAATTTATGGTGAGCGGCAGCTTCAGCGACGGCGCCACGCGCGACGTCACGGCCGTCTCGGCCTTTGCCTCGGCCAGTCCCGCCACGGCCAGCATCGCCACTGGCGGCCTGGCCCTGGGCAAAGTTGCCGGCACGACGCAGATCACAGCCACCACGGGCACGCTCACGGCCAGCACCGTACTGACCGTCACGCCAGCGACCTTGCTGGCTATCGCCGTCACGCCGCAAAACCCCATCATCCCCGTCGCCGCGACGCGCCAGCTGGCCGTCCTCGCCACGTATTCGGATGGCAGCACCGCCGACGTCACGGCCGGCAGCAGCTTTGTTGCCGCCACGCCCGCTTTCGCCAGTGTCGCCAGCAATGGCCTCGTCACCGGCGTTGCCTTTGGTAGCAGCGTCATGAATGCCAGCTTCAACGGCAAGACGGCCAGCACCACCGTCACCGTGCCTGCCGCCACCATCGTCAGCATCGCCGTCACGCCGGCCACCGCCAGCATCGCGGTCGGCACCCAGCAACAATTCATTGCCACGGCAACGTATTCGGACAGCTCGAACGCCATCATCACCAATAGCGCCGCCTGGACCTCGGGCACCGTCGCCAATGCCACGGTATTGAACACGGGCGTCGCCACGGGCATCGCCGTCGGCACCAGCAATATCACGGCCACGGCCGGCGGCCAGTCGGGCAGCGCGCTGCTGACCGTCTCCGCCGTCGCCATCCCGCCCGTCCTGAACCCGATCATCCTGGGCCGCGCGGCGCCATTCGGCGTGCTGGCCGGCACTTCGATCACGAACAATTCGGGCGGCACCACCCTGATCACGGGCGACGTCGGCGCGCCTTCGCAAACGGTCGATCCGACCCAGGCGGCCGGTTTTACCAACTACAAGTCGGGCGCCATCCTGGCCGGCGCCATGACGGATTTGCAAGCGGCGATCACGGACGGCAACAGCCGCACTTGCGACGTCAGCTTTGCCGGCGGCATCGACCTGGGCGGCCAGACCTTCGGCCCCGGCGTGTATTGCTACGCGGGCGCCATCAGCATTACGGGTACCTTGACCCTGAACGGTCCCGGCGTGTACATCTTCCGCACGGCGCTGACCTTGAATTCGACCGTCAACTCGGTGGTCGCCCTGAACAATGGCGCCACGGCCGACAACGTCAGCTGGCTGCCCGTCGGCCCCACCACCCTGGCCGCTAACAGCGTCTTCAAAGGCAATATCCTGGGCCAGTCGGCCGCCATCACGGTGGGCGACAACACGACCCTGCTCAATGGCCGCGTGCTGACGGCTGCCGCCGTTACCCTGCGCAACAATCAGATCACCAAATAACCGGGACATGACCATGACTATCGCACACACACTGGGCGCCCTGAGCGTAATGGCCGGCGCCTTGCTGGCAGCGCAAGCGGCGCAGGCGCAGGACAACACTTTCATCAACCCGGACTGGGCCAACAGCGCCTGGTACCTCGGCGCGGGCGTGGGCCAGTCGCGCGCCACCATCGACGAACCGCGCCTGCGCGCCA
Organism: Janthinobacterium sp. SUN137; assembly: GCF_030587265.1. Taxonomy (NCBI): domain Bacteria; kingdom Pseudomonadati; phylum Pseudomonadota; class Betaproteobacteria; order Burkholderiales; family Oxalobacteraceae; genus Janthinobacterium; species Janthinobacterium sp. SUN137. The sequence goes on from NZ_JAPWHZ010000006.1 coordinate 169,544, forward strand.
GCCTGGCCGCAAATGGCGAAACCGTCACCGCGTTCAACAAGGACCAGCGCGACACGGGCTATAAATTGTTTGTCGGTCGGCAACTGAACCAGTATGTCGCCGTGGAAGCAGGCTACTTTGACCTGGGCAAGTTCGACTTCCGCTCGACCACCAGCGGCAACGGCGTGCTGAACGGACAAGCGGCCTTTCGCGGCGTGAACCTGGACTTGCTGGGCCAGCTGCCGCTGTCGCAACGGCTGTCCTTGGTGGGCCGGGTCGGCATGCACTACACCAAGACGAATACGGAATTCAGCGGCAACCGCCTGCTGGGTTCAGCCAACACGCATGCCAGCGAGCGCAAGCTCAATGCCAAGCTGGGCCTGGGTCTCGAATACAAGTTCAGCGAAGCGCTGGCCCTGCGCGGCGAAGTCGAGCGCTATCGCTTGAACGACGCCGTCGGCAACCGCGGCGATGCGGACCTGTATTCCGTCAGCCTCGTGTATAAACTGGGCCGCCCGGCCAGCGCCACGCCCGCCTACCAGCCGGCGCCGCAAGTGGCATTGCCGCCCATCAGCGAAACCATGCCGGCCCCCGTGGCCGAGGTAAAGCCGGCACCCGTCTCGGAAAAAGTATCATTTGCCGCGGAAGCGCTGTTTGATTTCGATCAATCGACGCTCAAGCCGCAAGGCAAGGCGGCGCTGGACCAGTTGCTGGGCCAGTTGAACGGCATGGACCTGGAAGTCATCGTCACGGTGGGCCATACGGATGCCGTCGGTCCGGATGCCTACAACCAGAAACTGTCGCAGCGCCGCGCCGAAGCCGTCAAGGCTTACCTGGTGGCGCAAGGCGTGGAAACGAACCGCGTCTACACGGAAGGCAAGGGAGAAACGCAGCCCGTGGCCGACAACACGAGCGCCGCCGGGCGCGCCAAGAACCGCCGCGTGACGGTGGAAGTGGTGGGTACGAGAAAAGTTGTGCGCTAGATCAAACTGGCTTTAAAAAAACCGGCTTGCGCCGGTTTTTTTTCGCCTGCCGCTTTACGCCGGCTTGCGGTGATGCTTGCTCAGATGCCGGTCCAGGCTGTTGGCGAACTGTTGCCGGTCCGACTGGCTGAAGGCGGCCGGGCCGCCCGTGTCGACGCCGCCGCTGCGCAATTCTTCCATGAAGGCGCGCATCGTCAGTTGCTGGGCGATATTGTCCTTCGTGTAAAACTCGCCACGGGGGTTCAGCGCAAAGCCGCCCTTCGTCAGCACGTCGGCGGCCAGCGGGATGTCGCCCGTGATGACGAGGTCGCCGGGATTCAACAGCCGCACGATTTCCTGGTCCGCCACGTCGGCGCCGGACGGCACTTGCACGGTGCGGATGAAACGCGAAGGCGGCACGCGCAAGCCCTGGTTGGCCACCAGGGTGAGCGGCAACTCCAGGCGGTCGGCGACTCTGTACAAAATTTCCTTGATGACGACGGGACAGGCATCGGCGTCGATCCAGATCTGCATCCCCGGCGCGGTCTGCTGGCTTCCTTCCGCCATCACAATTCCCACGCTTCGCCGCCAGGACCCATGCGCGGCGCGCTGACGCCGAAGTGCAGGTACGCGGCCGGCGTGGCGACACGGCCACGGGGCGTGCGCTGCAGGAAACCTTGCTGTATCAGGTACGGTTCCAGCACGTCTTCGATGGTATCGGCCGCTTCGCCGATGGCTGCCGCCAGGTTGCCGATGCCGACGGGGCCGCCGCCGAACTTGAACAGCACGGCTTCGAGCAGCTTGCGGTCCATCACGTCGAAACCGGCGGAATCGACGTCGAGCATGGCCAGCGCGCGGTCGGCCACCACCTTGGTGATCTCGCCATTGCTTTTGACTTCCGCGAAATCGCGCACGCGGCGCAGCAGGCGGTTGGCGATGCGGGGCGTGCCGCGGGCGCGCTGGGCGATTTCATGCGCGCCTTCCGGATCGATGGGCGCCTTCAACAAGGCGGCGCTGCGCGTGACGATCTTCGTCAATTCGCCCGTGTTGTAGAACTCCAGCCGGGCGACGATGCCGAAGCGGTCGCGCAGCGGATTGGTCAGCATGCCGGCGCGCGTGGTGGCGCCCACTAATGTAAACGGCTGCAGATCGAGTTTCACGGAACGGGCGGCCGGGCCTTCGCCGATCATGATATCGATTTGATAATCCTCAAGTGCCGGATACAAAATCTCTTCCACGACGGGCGACAGGCGGTGGATTTCATCGATGAACAGGACGTCGTTCGCTTCCAGGTTCGTCAGGATCGCCGCCAGGTCGCCCGGACGCTCCAGCACGGGGCCGGAGGTCTGGCGCAGGTTGACGCCCATTTCGCGCGCGATGATGTGCGCCAGGGTCGTCTTGCCCAAGCCAGGCGGGCCGAACAACAAAGTGTGGTCGAGCGCTTCCTTGCGCTGGCGTGCGGCCGTGATAAAAATTTCCAGCTGGTCGCGGATCTTTTCCTGCCCCACATATTCATCGAGTTGCTTCGGGCGCAAGGCCCGTTCGATCGCCTCTTCGTTGTGCGAAATGGGCGCCGCATCGATGATGCGCTGTTCCGTGAAGCTGTCGGTCTGGATGCTCATGCCCTATCAGCCTTTCGACAGCGCTTTCAGCGCCAGTTTGATGCCATCGGACACGCCGCTGCCTGCCGGCACGTTCTTCACGGCCGCCAGCGCTTCCTTGTCCGAATAGCCGAGCGCCACCAGTGCATTCAAAATGTCCGATTGGGCGTCCGGCGCCGCGTGCGCGCCTAGCGGACCGAGATCCGCACCGATCTTGCCCTTCAATTCCAGTAATAAACGTTCGGCCGTCTTCTTGCCGATGCCCGGCACTTTCACGAGGCGGCCGGAATCCTGCAGGGTAATGGCTTGGGCCAGGTCGGCAATCGTCATGCCGGACAAAATCGACAGGGCCATGCGCGCGCCCACGCCCGTGATCTTGATCAACTGGCGGAATACGGCACGCTCGGCCGCATTGCCAAAGCCAAACAGCAAATGCGCATCTTCGCGGATGGCCTGGTGCGTGAACAGCACGACTTTTTCGCCCACGTGGGGCAAGTTGTAAAAAGTGCTCATCGGCACGTCGACTTCATAGCCGACGCCCTGGCAATCGACCAGCAATTGTGGCGGATTCTTTTCAAGCAAAATACCGGAGAGACGGCCTATCATCGCGTGTTCCTAATGTTGTGTATATATATGAGGGCCATGCAGCTATCCCACTAAACGGCCGCGCTTCATGCGCAGCCCCTGCAGCTGGGGCGCCAGCGCGCCAAGCATGGCCAGCGCATCGATGCTGTTGGCATGGCAAATGGCCACGCCCAGGGCATCGGCCGCATCCGTGCCGGGCAAGCCGGGCAAGGACAGCAGGCGCGACACCATTTCCTGCACCTGTTCCTTGGCCGCCTTGCCGTGGCCCGTGACGGCCTGTTTCACTTGCAGCGCCGTGTATTCGGCCACCGACAGGTCGGCGTTGACCAGCGCGCAGATGGCCGCGCCACGCGCCTGGCCCAGCAGCAGGGTCGATTGGGGATTGACGTTGACAAACACTTTTTCGATGGCCGCGCAATCGGGCTGGTAGGTGCCGACGATTTCGCCCACGCCCTGCAAGATGACCTTCAGGCGCGGCGGCAATTCCCCTTCGGAACCCGTCTTGACGGTACCCGAAGCGATATAGCGCAGCTTGTTGCCGTGTTTTTCAATGACCCCAAAGCCGGTCGTGCGCAGGCCAGGATCGATGCCAAGAATAATCATCGCCAGATTCTATAATGAATACGGCAGGCACCGGTGAATAACCGGTGCCTGCCGCTGAGTTACTGCCAGCCGGGGTATTGAATCCCGGCCTGTTCCAGATCAATGACGGAAGTGACGGGTTCCGGTATACAACATGACAACGCCGCGCTCGTCCGCCGCATCGATCACTTCCTGGTCGCGCATGGAGCCGCCCGGGTGGATGACGCAGGTCGCGCCCGCGTCGACGACAACGTCGAGGCCGTCGCGGAACGGGAAGAAGGCGTCCGACGCCACCACGGAACCGGTCAGGCTCAGGCCGGCGTTTTGCGCCTTGATGGACGCGATGCGGGCCGAGTCGATACGGCTCATCTGGCCTGCGCCCACGCCCAGGGTCATGTTATTGCCGCAGAAGACAATGGCGTTCGACTTGACGAATTTCGCCACTTTCCAGGCGAACATCAGGTCGGCCAATTGCTGCGGCGTTGGCTGCAGCTTGCTGACCACGCGCAAGTCGCCGATACCGACGTTTTTCGCGTCCGGCGATTGCACCAGCAAGCCGCCACCGACGCGCTTGAAGTCCATGGCGTGCACGCCGCCGCCCAGCGGAATTTCCAGCATGCGCACGTTTTGCTTGCTCGACAGAATCTGTTTCGCTTCGGCGGAGAACGATGGGGCGATCAGCACTTCGACGAACAGCTTGGCGATTTCGCCGGCGGTGGCGCCGTCGAGTTCCGTGTTGAAGGCGATGATGCCGCCGAATGCCGAGGTCGGGTCCGTCTGCAGGGCGCGCGCATACGCTTCCGCCGCATTCTTGCCCAGCGCTACGCCGCATGGGTTCGCATGCTTGACGATGACGCAAGCGGCGCTTTGCTCGAAGCCGCCCATGCTCTTCACGCATTCCCAGGCCGCATCCGCATCGGCGATGTTGTTGTACGACAATTCCTTGCCTTGCAGCTGGCGGTAGTTGGCCAGCGCGCCATCGGTGGCGACCAGGTCGCGGTAGAAGGCGGCGCTCTGGTGCGGGTTTTCACCGTAGCGCATGTCTTGCACTTTCTCAAATGCAACGTTGAGGATTTGCGGGTAGGCGCCGCGCTCGGCGTGCACTTTCGTCGGGCCCAGGCTGGTCAGGTAGTTGGTGATGGCGCCATCGTATTGCGCCGTGTGCGCAAAGACTTTTTTCGCCAGCATGAATTTGGTGTCGTAGCTCACGTCGCCGGCCTTGCCGTCGGCCGAGCGCATTTCCGCCAGCACGGCGTCGTAGTCGCTCGGGTCGCAGATGACGACCACGTCCTTGTGGTTCTTGGCCGCCGAACGCAGCATGGTCGGGCCGCCGATATCGATGTTCTCGATCGCGTCTTCCAAGGTGCAATCGGCCTTGGCGACCGTGCCCTGGAACGGGTACAGGTTGACCACCACCATGTCGATGGTCGGCATATCGTGCTCGACCAGTTTCGACATGTGCTCAGGGAAATCGCGGCGCGCCAGGATACCGCCGTGCACTTTCGGGTGCAGGGTCTTCACACGGCCATCGAGCATCTCCGGGAAACCCGTGTAATCGGCAACTTCCGTGACGGGAACACCGTTGTCTGCCAGCAATTTTGCGGTACCGCCTGTGGACAGGAGGTTGACGCCAAGGGCGGACAGGGCGCGGGCGAATTCGAGAACGCCGGTCTTGTCGGAAACGGAGAGGAGAGCTTGTTTGATCATGGCTGTGGCTAGGTGGTTAAGTGTTCTTGGCGAATGGCGCCGCTCAGTCGTCTGGCTGAGGCGGCGGCGGATTCAAATCTTGGCGTCACTTGCATGCCGGCATTACAGCAAACCGTGCTCCTGCAATTTCTTGCGCAGGGTATTGCGGTTGATGCCCAGCATCTGCGCGGCGTGCGACTGGTTGCCATCGGCGCGTGTCATCACGACTTCCAGGATGGGCTTTTCCACGGTCAGCACGACCATGTCATAGATATTCGATGCTTGCTGTTCGCCCAGGTCATTGAAGTAATCTTCTAGACTTTTCTGTACGACTTCCTGAATGCTTTCTTTGCTCATTTGTATGCTTCAACCGGCTGAACACCTGGCTATCCGGTGCCGCGTCGCTCATGCGGTCCGCGTGCTGCCCTCTTGCCTCGGTGTTGTAATTAATATTGCATGACGCTCTGTATATAGGCGCTCGCCCTTGTACTGCTGGTCACTAATTTATGCTGCTTGTTGCTATCTGCTCATGCTGCCGTGGCCGCAGGTTCGATCACATCGATCAGGCCACTTTCACTGGATTCGGAGAGGCGGTATTGTAACCGTTCGCCAAATTTCCATTGCGACTCAAAAAATTGATCGACGGCCAGCAACTGCGCTTCCGTCGACTCCAGCAAGTTCATTTGCTGTCGGAACGCTTCGCCGCCTTCCAGATCCTTGACATACCAGCCGATGTGCTTGCGCGCCGTGCGCACGCCGAGAAATTCCCCATAAAACGCGTAATGGGCGCGCAAATGCTCATCCATCAGGGTGCGGACTTCATCCACGTAAGGCGCCGGCAACAAGGTGCCGGTGCGCAAAAAGTGGTCGATCTCGCGGCAAATCCACGGCCGGCCCTGCGCCGCGCGGCCGATCATGACGGCATCGGCGCCAGTTTGATCCAGCACAAAGCGGGCCTTCTCAGGACTGGTAATGTCGCCGTTGGCCACCACGGGAATGCCCACCGATGCTTTCACGGCGGCAATAGTTTCATATTCGGCATCGCCCTTGTAGCCATCGGCGCGCGTGCGGCCGTGCAAGGTCAGCATCTGGATGCCGGCTTGCTCGGCGATGCGGGCGATTTTCAGGGCATTCTTGTTTTCGCGGTTCCAGCCCGTGCGAAATTTCAAGGTGACGGGGACGTCGACGGCGTTGACGACGGCGTGCAAGATCTTTTCGACCAGGCTTTCGTCTTGCAGCAAGGCCGAACCGCACCAGCTGTTGCACACCTTTTTGACGGGGCAACCCATGTTGATGTCGATGATCTGCGCGCCCCGGTCCACGTTGAACTTGGCGCAGTCGGCCAGGTCTTGCGGATCGGCGCCGGCGATCTGCACGGCCTTCGGCTCCATTTCGCCTGCATGGTCCGTGCGGCGCGAGCTTTTTTCCGTCGCCCACAGGCGCGGATTCGACGCCGCCATCTCCGACACGGCGTAACCGGCGCCCAACTGCTTGCACAACTGGCGGAAAGGCCGATCCGTCACGCCCGCCATGGGAGCGACGAAAACGTTGTTGCGCAGAATGTGAGGGCCGATTTGCACTGAAGAACCTGGAATGGACGGAGGAACCTGCTATTTTAACCGATTCCCTGCCTAATTAATAAGCACTATTTTTTGCTCAGTGCGTCAGAGTGAGGAGGGACCGCTTAGCCCAGTTCGTCCATCGCGGGCGCGCTCAGATGTTCGATATTTCCCCAGTGCACCAAATGCAGCTTGCCGTCCGCGTAAGAGAAACGGTTGACGCTGGCATTTTTGACCTGGAAGTCGCGCGGACTGTCGAGCGTCATGCCGACCGCCTCGCGGTAGGCGCACTCGAGCACGCCGCCATGGGCCACGATGGCGATCGTCTGGCCGTCATATTGCCCGGCCCAGCGGGCGATGGCGCCATTTGCGCGCGCATAGAACTGGCGGAAGCTTTCGGCCTGGCGCTCGCCCGACGGCATCACGGCGTCGATCTGCCGCGATTGCCACTGTGCATACTCGTGCGGATAGCGCGCGGCAATATCAGCATACAGCAAGCCTTCGAAGGCGCCGTAGCAGCGCTCGCGCAGCAAGGGATCCGTTTGCACGGGTAAATCTTTCACGTCGGCCACGGCTTGCGCCGTCTGCTGCGCGCGTTGCAAGTCGCTGGCGATGATGGCGGCCAGCGGTTCGTCCGCCAGCGCCTGCCCCAGCGCCCCCGCTTGCGCCAGGCCCGCCTCGTTCAGGGCGATGTCGATATGGCCTTGCAGGCGGCGGCCCGCATTCCAAGCCGTTTCGCCATGGCGTATCAGTAAAATCGTGGTGCTCATGCGTTATTTCTTCAGGGTAAGTGCCAGCTCGGGGTTGAGCGAATAGGCGACGACGAGCTGGGCTTCGTCGAGGATGTGGCCGTACAGGGCGGCGTGGGCTTGCTGCCCAGTAAAACGCTCGGGCAAGGTCAGCTGCGGCACGTCGAGGGCATACAGGCGGAAAATGTAGTGGTGGATGCGCTCGTCATTCCACGGCGGGCACGGGCCATCGTAGCCGTAATAGTCGCCGGCCATGTCCGGGTCGGCGGCAAACCAGCCCGTGTAGTCGTTCAAGCCCTGGCGCAGCCCAGTAGCAGTCCCGGCAGCCTTGCCGCGCGGCGTGATGCCGCTGGAAAATTCTCCGGCGGCAATAACCCGCATGGCAGGCGGCAAGTCGAGCAAGCTCCAGTGATAAAAGTCGCCGCGCGGCGCCGTCAGCGGCAGGGCCTGGCCTTCAACATTGACCAGGCTGGCGTCTTGCGGCGCATCGGGGTCGATGCAGAACAGGGCCAGCGACTCGGTGCCGTTCGGCACCTCGTCCCAGGCCAGATGGGGATTGCGGTTGCCGGCGAGGCGCACGCGGCTGGCCGGATCGATCTCGGCAAAGGCATGATCGGCCGGCATCAGGCCGCCATCACGAAACGTCTCGCTCCACAATTTCATCGCTTGCTCCTCTTTTAGTTATTGTTTGGCGTTCACTTGCAGCCAGAAGGTCACCGGGCCGTCATTCGTCAGCGACACCTGCATGTCGGCGCCAAACTGTCCCGTTTGCACGGTCGCATGGCGGCTGCGCGCCTGGTCCACGAAATACGTGAACAGGCGCAAGCCGTCCTGCGGCGCAGCCGCCGGCGTAAACGACGGGCGCGTGCCGGACTTGGTGTCGGCCGCCAAGGTGAACTGCGGCACCAGCAGCAAGCCGCCGGCCACGTCCGTCACGCTGCGGTTCATCTTGCCCGCGTCGTCGGCAAACACGCGATAGCCGAGCAACTTGGCCAGCAGGGCGTCCGCTTCCTTTTCCGTATCGCCCCGCTCCGCGCACACGAGCACCATCAGGCCGGCGTCGATGGCGCCGATGGTGGAGCCGGCCACGTCGACCTTTGCCTGCGTCACGCGCTGCAGCAGCGCGATCATGCCGTCAAGGTGACGCGCGCAAAGCTGCGCTTGCCAACTTGCAACACGAACTGACCGGCTTCCACTTGCAAGCCCTTGTCGCTGATGACGGTGCCGTCGATGCGCACGCCGCCCTGGTCGATCTTGCGCATGGCTTCCGACGCCGATGGGCACAGGCCCGCCTGTTTCAGCAGTTGCGAAATGCCCAACGGCGCGCCGGCCAAGGTCACTTCCGGGATATCGTCGGGAATGCCGCCCTTCGAGCGGTTGACGAAGTCGGCCAGCGCATCTTCCGCCGCCTGCTGCGAGTGGAAGCGGGCGACGATCTCTTGCGCCAGCGCAACCTTGGCATCGCGCGGATTGCGGCCTTCCTCGACTTCGCGCTTCAGCTGCGCCAGTTCGGCGATCGAGCGCCACGACAGCAGCTCGTAGTAGCGCCACATCATGACGTCGGAAATGCTCATCAGCTTGGCGAACATGGTATTGCCCGGTTCCGTGATGCCGATGTAGTTATTCTTCGACTTGGACATTTTTTCCACGCCGTCCAAACCTTCCAGCAGAGGCATGGTCAAAATACACTGCTGCTCCTGTCCGTACTGCTTTTGCAGTTCGCGGCCCACCAGCAGGTTGAACTTCTGGTCCGTGCCGCCCAGTTCCAGGTCCGATTTCAGGGCCACCGAGTCGTAGCCCTGCATCAGCGGGTACAGGAATTCGTGTACGGAAATAGGAATGCCGCCCTGGAAGCGCTTGGTGAAGTCGTCGCGCTCGATCATGCGCGCCACCGTGTAGTGGGAAGCGAGCTGGATGATACCGCGCGCGCCCAGCGGATCGCACCACTCGGAGTTATAGCGGATTTCGGTCTTGCTGGCGTCCAACACTAAAGATGCTTGCGCGAAATACGTCATCGCGTTAATCTCGATCTGTTCCTTGGTCAGGGGCGGACGCGTGACGTTGCGGCCCGAAGGGTCGCCGATCATGGACGTGAAGTCGCCGATGAGGAAAATGACTTGATGGCCGAGGTTTTGCAGCTGGCGCATCTTGTTCAGGACGACAGTATGGCCCAGATGCAAGTCGGGCGCGGTCGGGTCCAGGCCCAGTTTGATGCGCAGTGGAACACCGGTTTTCTCGGAGCGTGCTAATTTTTGCGCAAATTCGCTTTCGATCAAGAGTTCGTCGACGCCACGCTTGGTAATCGCGAGGGCTTCTTGTACTCTGTCCGACAGCGGAAGCGCGGTCTGAGCGGCGTTAGCCTTTGTAGGCGATGCGGTGGTGTTGATTTCCATAAAATTTGACTGTAGATCTCAAAATGGTAGTAGGTTTGCGGAGTTTGCTATAATGCTCGATCCCATCAATCTTGCCGTATGAAAACGAACCAAAATAACAATAACAAAGAGCACTAGTTCACGAATCGTTCAAGGGCAAATTTTAACTGATTGCATGAACCCTATACATAAAATCACAGGCTCACGCTTGTACACACAGCTGACGACGACACGCAAGGCACGCATTATCGGTGCCTCCGCAGTGCTGCTCGCCGTGGCCGCCTTCGGCGCGGTCGCTGTGTCGCCCATGGCGCCCGACGCATCCGATTTGCCGGTGACGTCCATCGCCCAGAACCTGGAAATGCCTGATCTCGCCTCGCAAATTTCCGCGATGGAACAGGTAGACCAGAATTTCACCCACGAAGAAAAAGTCCGCGCCGGCGATACCCTCGCCACCCTGCTGACCCGTCTCGGCGTGGATGATCCGGTGGCCGCCAATTTCATCAAAACCGACAAGATCGCGCGCGGCGTGATGTTGCTGAAATCGGGCAAGCGCGTACAAGCGCAAACGTCCGAAAACGGTGACCTCAACTGGATGCGCGCCACCCTCGTCGACGGCACGGACAAATCGGTCAAGAACATCCTGATCACCCGCAAGGGCGACAAGTTCGTGGCCACGGAAGTGGCAGCCCAGCTGGAACGCCGCGTTGAAATGCACGCGCGCAAGATTACCTCCACCCTGTTCGCCGCCACCGACTCCAGCCTGGACGGCACCCGCCTGCCAGACTCGATTTCCGCGCAAATCGTGGAAATGTTCTCCACCAATATCGACTTCCGCTCCGACCTGAAACGCGGCGACTCGTTCAATGTTGTCTATGAAACATTCTGGCAAGATGGCGAATTTGTCCGAGCGGGCCGCATCCTGGCCGGTGAATTCACCAACCGCGGCACGACTTACCAGTCCGTTTGGTTCGAAGACCCAGCCAGCAAGCAAGGCGGCGGTTACTACAGTTTCGACGGCAAGTCCCTCAAAAAAGCCTTCCTGAAATCCCCCCTCGAATTCTCCCGCATCTCGTCCGGCTTCTCCATGCGCGTGCACCCGATTTCCGGCAACTGGAAAGCGCACAAGGGCATCGATTTCGCTGCAGCAACGGGCACGCCTATCCGCGCTTCGGGCGACGGTGTGGTCGATTCCGTCGGCAGCCAAAACGGCTACGGCAATGTTGTTGTCCTGAAACATTGGGCCAACTACACGACCGCCTATGCGCACATGAGCCGCTTCGCTTCGGGCCTGAAAAAAGGTCAAAAAGTGAGCCAGGGCGATGTGATCGGCTACGTCGGCACCACCGGCTGGTCCACGGGCGCCCATTTGCACTATGAATTCCGCGTTGGCGGCGTGGCGCAAGACCCAAGCAAGCTGAATGTGCAAGCCCAGGCGCCATTGACGGCCGCCGAGCTGAGCCGCTTCCGCATGGTGTCGGCTGACATGATGCACCGCTTCACCCTGCTGCGTCCGAACGACACGGCCCTGGCGTCGCGTTAAGCAAGACTGCCTTCGGGCAACAATAAAGGCACCGCCCATGCAGATGGCCGGTGCCTTTGTTTTTTCCCGCGTGCTTTTGTTTTCCCTGCGCGCTTTTGCGTGCGCCACAAATGCGGCACAATGCACCTCACCACTTACGTATTCAAGGAAAACCCCATGCTGTATATCGGTCTAATGTCGGGTACCAGCCTCGATGGCGTCGACGGCGCGCTGGTCGACTTTTCCGACGAGGGCACGCGCAGCCTGGGCGATGCGTACATTCCCTTCCCCGCCAGCCTGCGCGCCGACCTGATGGCCTTGCAAAGTGCCGGCCAGAATGAAATCGAACGCGAAGCACTGGCGGCCAATCAACTCGTGCGCCATTACGCCAATTGCGTCGCCATGCTTTTAAGCAACGCGGGCATCGTCGCGGACGCCATCGCCGCCATCGGCGCGCATGGCCAGACCATCCGCCACCGCCCGGAGCTGGGTTTTACGCGCCAGTTGAACAATCCGGCCCTGCTGGCCGAATTGACGGGCATCGACGTCATCGCGGACTTGCGCAGCCGCGACGTGGCGGCCGGCGGCCAGGGCGCACCGCTGGTGCCGGCCTTTCACCAGGCCATCTTCAATCTGCCGGGCCACACGCGCGTGCTGGCCAATATCGGCGGCATCAGCAATATCAGCGTGCTGCATGCGGATGGCACGGTGACGGGCTACGACACGGGCCCCGGCAATGCGCTGATGGATGGCTGGGTCTTGCAGCACCTGGGCCAGCCCTACGACGCCAACGGCGCCTGGGCCGCCACGGGCCAGGTCATCGCTGCCCTGCTGGCGGATTTGCTCGATGAGCCCTATTTTGACTTGCCAGCGCCGAAAAGCACGGGCCGCGACCTGTTCCATGCCGACTGGCTGAGCGCCAAGCTGGCCAATTACCCGGCCGCCCTGCCCGCCGACGTGCAGGCGACGCTGACCCAGCTGACGGCCGCCAGCCTGGCGCGCGCGATCCTGCGCGACGGGGCGCAGGCGGAAACCGTGTATGTGTGCGGCGGCGGGGCGCAGAACGCCAGCCTGATGGCGGCGCTGGCCGCCGAATTGCCGGGCATGGCGGTGGAGTCCACACAAGCATTGGGCGTGGCGCCCAGCCAGGTCGAGGCGCTGGCCTTTGCGTGGCTGGCCTGGCGCTTTACGCAGCGCAAGCCTGGCAACTTGCCGGCGGTAACGGGTGCGCAGGGCTTGCGGGTACTGGGCGCGCTATACCCGCGTTGATACCGCATTGATCAAGAACAAGTGTTTCAGAAACACAAATAGCGGATCGATGATCCGCTATTTTTACGCTGCGCCTGTAAACCGGCGCGCCTGAAAAACGTTCAGGGCAAGGCGCATTGCCGAAGACAGTACAAATAGTACGGCGAGGCAATGCAACGCCGCCATGGGCGTTTTCTCGGGTGTGCTTATACCGAGAAAGACGAACCGCAACCGCAGGTGGACGTCGCGGTAGGGTTTTTAATCACGAACTGCGCGCCTTCCAGGTCATCCTTGTAATCGATTTCCGCGCCGACCAGGTACTGGTAGCTCATGGAATCGATCAACAGCTGGACGCCGTTCTTGACCATGGTGGTGTCATCTTCGTTGACGATTTCGTCGAAGGTGAAGCCGTACTGGAAGCCGGAACAGCCGCCACCCTGCACGAACACGCGCAATTTCAGGTCGGGATTGCCTTCCTCCTCGATCAGCTGCGCGACTTTTTCGGCGGCGCTATCGGTAAAGATGATAGGCGAAGGGATCACATCTTGCATTTCAGCGACTGCATTCATTTCAGACTCCTCAGAAAACATAGCCTCATTATAGACTGTTGGCGCAAGTCACGCTGCCGCCGCCGCTGGCGCGGCTGGCGGGTGTTGTTCCTGCTCACATTTCCGACACGGCCAGGTGCAGCACGGGGTCGGCGCTGTCGTGGCGGCTGAGCTTGCCCTGGACTTGCGCGCCGCTGTGCATTTCCAGCACCTTGTAATAGACCTCTCCTACAATGCGGGCTTTTGGCTGGATTTCAAGCATTTCGGACACATACACGGGGCCGTTGATCTCGCCGCTGACGACCAGGCTGGAGCAGCGCACCTCGCCATCGATGCGGCCCGCCTCGCCCAGCACCACATAGGTGGGGTCGCCCGGCTCGCCCGTGACGTTGCCGCGCACATGGCCGTCGATGCGCAGACCGCCGCAAAACAGCAAGTCGCCCTCGATCCGCGTGGAAGCGCCGATCAGGGTATCGATGGGGTTTTTCGCGTTGCGCTCGAACATGAACGTCATCCTGTCGGGGTACGTGGCAGTCCAATTTATCACAGGTCCGGCAAAAAGGCGCCAGACCTGCGCAAACGCCTGTGCCTATATTTAAGGCATCACGGCGATATGTTGCAAACCGGCCGTTTCTTTCAGGCCAAACATCAAGTTCATGCATTGCACGGCCTGGCCCGCTGCACCCTTGACCAGGTTGTCCTGCACCACCAGGACGACGACGGTATTGCCGCCTTCAGGACGGTGCAAGGCCAGGCGCAGCATGTTCGAGCCGCGCGTGGAGCGGGTTTCCGGGTGCGAGCCGAACGGCATCACGTCGACGAAAGGCTCATCCTTGTATTGCTCTTCGAACAATGATTGCAATTCTTCATTGCTGACATCCTTGTTCAACTGCGCGTACAGGGTGGAATGCATGCCGCGGATCATCGGTACCAGGTGCGGCGTGAAGGTCAGCGCCACTTTCTCGTCCGTGAAACGCTGCAATTGCGCCGTCGTTTCCGGCAGGTGGCGGTGGCCGGCCACGCCGTAGGCCTTGAAGCTGTCGCTTGCCTCCGAGAACAGGATGCCGATTTCCGCCTTGCGGCCGGCGCCGGACACGCCCGACTTGCAGTCGGCGATCAAGCCGCCCGCGTTGACCAGGCCCGCCTTGAGCAGCGGGTAAAAGCCCAGCTGCATGGTGGTCGGGTAGCAACCGGGGTTGGCGATCAGCTTCGCTTGCTTGATGTCTTCGCGGTTCAGTTCCGGCAAGCCGTACACGGCCTGTTCGATCAGCTCCGGTGCCGTGTGGGGAATCTTGTACCACTGCTCGAACTTGGCCTGGTCTTTCAGGCGGAAGTCGGCGGCCAGGTCGATGACTCTCACGCCGGCGGCCAGCAGGGCTGGAGCTTGCGCCATCGCAACACCGTGCGGGGTGGCAAAGAAGACCACGTCGCACTGCTCCAGATTGGCTTTGTCGGGCGAGGAAAACGCCAGTTTCACGTGGCCACGCAGGGAAGGATACATGTCAGCAACGGGCAAGCCATCTTCCTTGCGCGAAGTAATCGCCGTCAACTCGACATCTGGATGGGTAGCGAGCAAGCGCAGCAATTCCACGCCCGTGTATCCAGTGCCGCCGACGATGCCAACTTTGATCATGTTCTTTCCTTGTGTATAGAGTGCATAGAGATGGAGGGGAGACAGTCCCCACGGGATTTCCGCGTATTTTACAGCGCAACGCCGAGTCACGCTGAAATGCAAAAAAGCCGCGGGACCGAAGTCCAGCGGCTTTTCGACCAGCACCCCGGAAGGTGCTGTAGCGTAGAAATTAACGCTTCGAGAATTGCTTTGCGCGACGTGCTTTGCGCAGACCAACTTTTTTACGCTCGACTTCACGTGCATCGCGGGTCACGAAGCCGGCTTTCGCCAGTTCCGGTTTCAACGCTGCATCGTAGTCGATCAGAGCGCGGGTGATGCCGTGACGAACTGCACCAGCCTGGCCCGACTCACCGCCGCCATGGACGTTGACTTTGATGTCGAAACGCTCGACATTGCCGGTCAGTTCCAGTGGTTGACGGATGACCATCAGACCCGTTTCGCGCGAAAAGTATTCGTTTGCTGGTTTGCCGTTAACAACGATCAAGCCTGTGCCAACTTTGATAAAAACCCGAGCCACTGCACTTTTGCGACGGCCGGTTCCATAATTGTAATTACCGATCATGTCAGTTCCTTAGAGAACAAGTGCTTTAGGTTGCTGAGCAGCGTGCGGATGGGAACCTTCCGCGTACACTTTCAGCTTCTTGATCATTGCGTAGCCGAGTGGGCCTTTAGGCAGCATGCCTTTGACCGCTTTCTCAAGCGCGCGACCTGGAAAACGCTGTTGCATTTTCTGGAAGTTGGTTTCGTAGATGCCGCCTGGATAGCCAGAGTGACGGTAGTAAATTTTCTCAGTAGCTTTGGTACCGGTCACACGCAGTTTGCCTGCGTTGATGACGACGATGAAGTCGCCGGTATCGACGTGAGGAGTAAATTCTGGTTTGTGTTTGCCGCGCAGTCGGAGTGCCACTTCGCTGGCAACACGTCCGAGGACTTTGTCCGTCGCGTCAACCACGAACCAATCGCGCTGGACTTCATGTCCTTTAGCGGAAAATGTTTTCATGTTGACTTCCTAATAGATTACACGCTCAAATGGTGGTTCCGCCGATGCTGCTATGCGGACTCTGCCTTATTTACTTTTCCTGAGCGAACGGAAAGCCGACAAGTATAAGCGGCTTTGCCTTGCCGCGTCAAGCTGCAATCGAGGCCGGCTGCGGCCCGGCGGGCGGCACATGGATGGGCATTCCTCTATTACAATACAAAACGCTTACAATTTTCGGAGAGTACGATGGAATGCAAAGTCAGCTGGAATGGCCCGTCGGGCATGAGTTTTCGGGCAGAAACGGGTTCCGGCCACCTGGTGACCATGGATGGCGCGCCCGATGGCGGCGGCCACAACCTGGCGCCACGCCCCATGGAAATGGTCTTGCTGGGCACGGGCGGCTGCACCGCCTATGACGTGGTGCTGATCCTGAAACGGGGCCGCGAAGCCGTGAGCGGCTGCGAAGTGACCCTGAAGGCCGACCGCGCCGACACCGATCCGAAAGTATTTACCAAGATCCACTTCCACTTCACCGTGCGCGGCAAGGCCCTGAAACCCACGGCAGTCGAACGGGCCGTGGCCTTGTCGCATGATAAATATTGCTCGGCGTCGATCATGCTGGCCAAGACGGCGGAGATTACACATTCCTTCGAGATCATCGAAGAAAGCGCCTGACCAAACCTACTGCGCGTCGGCATAGGCGGCCTGCGATGCTCACCGTGCTCCAGCACGGTTGCGCTTCTCGACCACCTCTCCCTTCCGCTCCCTACGGTTTTGTCAGGCGTTTCACGGCTCAGATATGGATAAAAAAGGCGCTCTTCGGAGCGCCTTTGTTTTAAATGTAATACGCGGTTTTCGTCATCACTTTCCCCATGATGCCCATCAACGCCTTCACGGGCGCCGGAGTGTCGATGGCGCCCAGTCGCTGGGCAGCGGCGCCGTGTTCCACTTCGTCGATGGCCATCTGTTTCACAATGGCGCGCGACTTGGCGTCCTGCGGCGGCAATTCCTGCAAGTGGCTGGCCAGGTGCGCTTCCACCTGGCGTTCCGTTTCCACCACGAAACCCAGGCTGCGGCCGTCGCCCATGCGCGCGGCGATGGTGCCCAGCGCAAACGAACCCGCATACCACAGGGGATTGAGCAGGCTCAGACGCGAGCCCAGCTCCGTCAGGCGCTGCGCCGTCCAGGCCAGATGGTCTTCCTCTTCGCGTCCCGCTTCGTCGAACTGGGCGCGGATGGCCGGGCTGTGCGCATAGCGCGCCTGCGAGTTGTACAGGGCTTGCGCGCACACTTCGCCCACATGGTTGACGCGCATCAAGCCGGCGCTGTGACGCTGTTCGGCCGGGCTCAGTTCCGCATCGGGCGCATGCGCGGCCGGCGTGGGGCGCGAGGCCGAAGCCACGCCCGCCATGACGCGCAAGGCCTTGTCGGCGCCAACAATCAAACGATCCAGGGGGTCAAAGTGGCGGTTCGCGGTCATCGTGGCTATTCATGTAAGGGAAAACATGGATTATAGGACGATCAGGGCCAGCCGTACCCACGCCGCGCGCAGGGTGAACGGGGCTTTATTGACTTGTGCGCGCTTTTTCCCGCTCGATCCAGTCCACCACGGGGCCGACGGCGTCCAGGCCGGACAGGCTTTTCGCCACGCCCAGGTTCAGTGAAATCAGGAAGGAAATGCTGTCGACGGGGATGTCCGGGCAATGTTCGGCAAACGCGGCGCGAAAACGCTCCGCTTGCAGCACGCGCAAGACTTTCTCGCCGCTCATGAATTGCAGCACGCTGGCGATGCTGTGCCCGCCACCGATCGAGTGGTAGATAAAACGGTTGTACTTCGCGTCGATCTGCTTGAAATCGAGGGTTTCCTCCGTCATCAGGCCCGCCAGGTAGTACAGCCCCAGGCTGACGCGGAAGAAACCGATGGCTTCGGCACTGGTCATGCCGGCGCGCGCCACGGCCAGTACCTTGTCCTGCATCGCCTGATCGATCGTTTGCATTGCGCTCTCCCGCGCCGTCCGCCGGCGCCCACCGGGCCAGCTTGCATGAAGATGCTGTTTTTTTCAATAGACCAAACGATATTTCCACCTTGCAAGTTACATTTTTTGCATGCTACTCTCATTCTTCACCGTTAAATGGATGAAGCACATGATTGAGGTCAAGCACCTGGCAAAACGTTTCCGCATGCCGCCCCACAAGGGCAAGGCCGTGCACGTCAGCGATCCGCGCGAACACGAGGGCTGGTTTCACGCCGTGCGCGACGTCAGTTTCAGCTGCGCCCCCGGCGAAGTGCTGGGCCTGCTGGGCCCGAATGGCGCCGGCAAGACCACCACCCTGCGCCTGCTGTCGACGGCCTTGCAGGCGGACGCGGGCAGCGCCCTCGTCAACGGCGTCGACGTGCTGCGCCAGCCGCTGGTGGCGCGCCAGAGCATCGGCTTCCTGTCCGGCTCGACAGGCTTGTATGGCCGCCTGACGGCGCGCGAGAACGTGGAATATTTCGGCCGCCTGCATGGCATGCCGGCCGACAAGCTGAAACGCCGTTGCGACGAACTGTTTTCCCTGCTGCAAATGGAGGAATACGGCGGTAAGCGGGCCGATCAATTGTCGACGGGCATGAAACAGAAGTGCGCGATCGCCCGCACCGTCGTGCACGAACCGCAGGTGGTGATCCTCGACGAACCGACGACGGGCCTGGACGTGATGTCGGCCAAGATCTTGCTCGACTTCATCGCCAGCTACAAGGCGCTGCGCGTGCCGCTGATCTTTTCCACGCACCACCTGCACGAGGTGGAAAAGCTGTGCGACCGCGTCTGCATCATCAACCGCGGCACCACCGCCTTCAATGGCACGGTCAGCGAACTGCGCCACCTGGGCGGCAGTGCCGATCTGTACGACGCCTTTGTCAGCGTCATCAACCAGGGAGCCTGAGCCATGTGGACCATTTATGTGAAAGAGTTGCTGGAACTCACGCGCGACCGCAAGACGCTGATCTTCACCATCCTCATCCCCATCTTTGCCATGCCGCTGATCTTTGGCGGCTTCGCTTATGTTTCAAGCAATATGTTCAAGAACGCGAAGACGGCGGAAATGCGCTACGCCCTGTTCGGCAAGGACCATTCGCCGGGCTTGAGCGGGCGTTTTGCCCAGCAGCACAACCTGCGCGAAGTGCCGCTGGCCAGCGAGGGCGACATCCGCCGCGCCATCGGCGACGACACCATCAAGTTCGCCGTCGTCATTCCGCCGCATTTTGAAGCATCGCTGCAGCAACAGCAGCAAACGAAGGTAGTGCTGCACTACAACAGCGCCAGCACGGTCGACGTGACCCAGCAGCGGGTGCGCGAGATCGTCGAGGCGTACAACGCCAGCCTGCGCGAAAGCGCGCTGTCGGCCCTGAACCTGAGCCCGGCCCAGCTGGCCTTTGCCCTGCACCCCATCGTGCTCGACAAACAGTCGACGGCCAACGAGCGCGAGCAGATGGGCGCCATCGTCGGCGGCATGCTGCCCTATCTGCTGCTGATGGTGTGCCTGACGGCGGCCATGTATCCGGCCATCGACCTGGGCGCCGGCGAAAAGGAGCGGGGCACCCTGGAAACCCTGCTGCTGGCACCCGTGCCGCGCAGCGCCATCGTGCTGGCCAAGTTCCTCGTGCTGTTTACGGTGGGCATGACCTCGGCCGTGCTGATGGTGGGCAGCATGGGCGCCCTGCTGGCCATCTTCGGCAGTTCGCTCGAAGGCAACATGGCCGTGATGGTGCGCAGCATCGGCTTGCCCGACCTGGCCATGGTGACCCTGATGCTGGTGCCCACGGCCGCCATCTTTGCCTCGCTGCTGCTGTCGATCTCGATCTACGCGAAAAGCTACAAGGAAGCGGCCGGCATGATCACGCCATTGATGCTGTTCGTCATCCTGCCCACGGTAGCGGCCATGCTGCCCGGCGTCGAACTGAACTGGATGTGGGCCATGGTGCCGCTGACCAACGTGTCGCTGGCCATGAAGGAATTGGTCAAGGGCACCATGGATTACCGCATGTTCGGCGTGATCCTCGCCTCGACCACGGTGATCGCGGGCGCCCTGCTGATGCTGTGCCGCTGGTGGTTTAACCGCGAATCGGTGCTATTCCGTAATTGATAGTCACGCGGCGCGCCAGCGGGGCGAAACAGGCCCCCACGGAAGCCCCACACGGGCGCGCCGTCCACCCCGCCCAATTGCACTCTGGTCACGCGAAAATGCCGTGTATCGCATGCAACTGCCCAGTACGTCTTAAATTCAATACAATGCCAGCATACAGAAGCCCTGCACCATCGGGCTGCAACGCATGAGTTAGGAGTTGTATGGAATTGCAGATTCGCAAATTGTCGAAGACCTACGCGAATGGCGTGGTGGCGCTGGATAACGTGTCGCTGACGATACCGCCCGGGATGTTTGGCTTGCTGGGCCCGAATGGCGCCGGCAAGTCGACCCTGATGCGCACCCTGGCCACCTTGCAGGAATGCGATTCCGGCTCCATTTTCTTCGGCGACTACGACGTGCTCGACGACAAGGACGAGATCCGCCGCATGCTCGGCTACCTGCCGCAGGACTTCGGCCTGTACCCGAAAGTGACGGCCTATGAGCTGCTCGACCACTTCGCCACCTTGAAAGGCCTGTCGCAGCGGGCGCGCCGGCGCGAGGTCGTCGATGGCCTGTTGCAGCAAACCAACCTGTTCGACGTGCGCCACCAGCGCCTGGGCAGCTTTTCCGGCGGCATGCGCCAGCGCTTCGGCATCGCGCAAGCCCTGCTGGGCGACCCGAAACTGATCATCGTCGACGAGCCGACGGCCGGCCTCGACCCGCAGGAAAGAGTCCGCTTCCATAACTTGCTGTCCGACATCGGCGAAGACAAGACGGTGATCCTGTCGACCCACATCGTGTCCGACGTGGCCGACCTGTGCGCCAACATGGCCATCATCAACAAGGGCCATTTGCTGCTGTGCGGCAAGACCCAGGAACTGATCGACGAAGTCAGCTGCAAGATCTGGGCGCGCTTCGTCGAGAAGAAAGAGCTGGCCAGCTTCCAGCAGCGCCACGCCGTCATTTCCACGCGCTTGCTGTCGGGCCGTACCTTGATCCACGTCTACAGCGACGACGACCCGGGCGACGGCTTCGAGGAAGCCATCGGCGACCTGGAAGACCTGTATTTCGCCACCATTGCCGGGCGCCACCGCGTCGCCCCGCAGTGCGACTGAGGGGCGCGCCATGTTTGCCATCGCCCGCTTTGAAGCGCGACAGCGGCTCAAGCTGCTGTCCACCTGGGTGTATTTCGCCATGTTCCTGGCGCTGGCCATGCTGTGGATGGCTGCCGCCGGCGGCGTCTTCAAGGAAGCGAGCATCAGTTTCGGCGGCAAGTTCCTGATCAACGCGCCCCGCTCGCTGGCATTCACGTGCAGCCTGCTGGGCTGTTTCGGCGCCGTCGTGGTGGCCGCCATGATGGGCCGCTCGGTGCAGCAGGATTTCGAATACGGCATGCAGCATTTCTTCTTCAGCGCGCCGATCCGGAAATACCAGTACGTGTTCGGCCGCTTCCTTGGCGCCTGGCTGGTGCTGGCCGTCGTGTTTTCGAGCATCGTCATCGGTGCCTGGCTGGGCGCCTGGCTGCCCGGCATCGACCCGGAACGACTGGGGCCGCAACGGGCGCTGGCCTACCTGATGCCGTATGTGTTTACCCTGCTGCCGAACCTGTTCATCTTTGGCGCCATTTTCTTCGTCATCGCGGCCCTGACGCGGCGCATGCTGCCCGTCTACATCAGCTCGGTAGTCATGCTGATCGGCTACCTGGTGGCCCCGTCCCTGGCGCGCGACCTCGACTACAAGACCCTGGCCGCCCTGATCGACCCCTTCGGCACCACGGCGCTGATACGCCTGACGGAATACTGGCCGAACGCGGAGCGCAACACGCGCCTGGTGACCCTGGAAGGCGTGTATTTGCTGAACCGCGCCATCTGGTCCGGCTTCGCCCTCGTGGCATTGCTGCTCGGCTACTGGCGCTTCCAGTTCCACGCCACGACGGACGCGGGCGCCGGCAAGCGCCGCAGCGAGGGCGACGTCCCGCTGCGCCTGTCGAACGCTTCGCTGTCCACGCAGGAAACACCGGACTTCGCGCAGCGCAACCTGGCCGCCCTGCTCCTCAAGATGAGCTGGCTGAACTTGCGCGAAACCATCAAGAACATCTATTTTGTCGTCATCGTGCTGGCCGGCGTGCTGACCATGTATGGCGGCGCGCTCGACATGGGCTCCATCTATGGCACGAATACGTATCCCGTGACGGAAAGGGTGCTGGACATGGTCAGCGCCTCGTTCGCCCTGTTCATGCTGATCATTACCACCTTCTATGCGGGCGAGCTGGTGTGGCGCGAACGCGAGGCGGGCACGCACTTGATGCTCGACGCCCTGCCCGTGCCGAACTGGCTGCCCCTGCTGTCGAAGCTGTTTGCGCTGATCGGCCTGCAGGCCTTGCTGAGCCTGGTAATCATGCTGTGCGGCATGTCGATCCAGGTCTTCAAGGGTTATTACCGCCTCGACCCCGGCCTGTACCTGGAATCGCTGTTCCTGTCGCACCTGCCGTCCTACGCGCTGATCGCCGTGCTGGCCATCTTTTTGCAGGTGTTGATCAATCACAAGTATTTGGCGTATTTCGCCATGATCCTGTACCACATCGCCAGCATCAGCTTTTCCTCGCTGGGCCTGGGCGACCCGCTGCTGCTGTACGGCAACACGCCGGACTTCGTGTATTCGGCCATGAACGGCGCCGGCCACTATCTGTTGCGCGAACGCTGGTACTTGCTGTACTGGAGCGGCGCGGCCGTCATGCTGACGGTGCTGTCGCTGCTGTTCTGGCCCCGCGGCGCGCAGGACAGCTGGCGCATCCGCCTGCGCCTGGCGCGCCACGGCCTGACGCAGGGCGTGCTGGCCAGCTTTGCCGGCGGCGCCCTGATCTTCGTCGGCGCCGGCGCGGTGCTGTTCTACGTCTACCACGTGGCCAACGATTACAAGTCCGAATTCGCGCGCGATGCGGACCGCGCCACAGTCGAGCGCCAGTACCGCAAGTTTGCCGCCACGCCGCAGCCGAGAATCACCGACGTGAAACTCGACGTGGCCATCTACCCGGCGCAGCGCACCCTGGCCGTCACGGGCCGCTATGTGCTGCAAAACAAGACCAGCCTGCCGATCAGCCATATTTTTGTGCAGCAAGATCCGAGCTCCACCATGCGCCTGCGTTTTGACGCGCGCGTGCATCCCGGCCTCGATGACGGCAAGCTGGGCTTTTACAGCTACCGCCTGGCCGCGCCGCTGGCGCCGGGCGCCACCCTGGGCCTCGATTTCGACGTCCGCTTTGCGCCGCGCGGCATCTTCGGCCTGGGCCAGGACACGCCCGTGGTGGCCAACGGCACCTTCTTCACGAATGCCGTGCTGCCCCACATCGGCTACCAGCCGCAGCAGGAATTGACGGATCCGCGCGACCGCAAGAAACACGGCTTGCCGGCGCGCGAACGGGCCTTGCCGCGCGACGATGCACGGGGGCTCGCCGACAATTACATCAGCAACGACGCCGACCGCATCAACTTCGACGCCACCGTCAGTACCGTCGACGGCCAGACGGCCATCGCGCCGGGCATGCTGGACAACGACTGGATCGCCAAGGGCCGCCATTACTTCCATTACACGATGGAACAGCCGATCCTGAATTTTTACGCGTTCCAGTCGGCCCGCTACGCCGTCAAGCACGAGCGCTGGCAAGACGTGGCCATCGACGTGTATTACCACCCTGGCCATGAATACAACCTCGATCGCTTCGTGCGCGGCAGCAAGGAAGCGCTCGAGTACTACACGAAGAACTTCGGCCCCTACCAGCACAAGGTCCTGCGCATCGTCGAGTTCCCCCGCTACGCCACGTTTGCGCAATCGTTCCCGAACACGATACCGTACTCGGAAGGGCTGGGCTTCATCGCCAGGGTCGATGACAAGAATCCCAAGGATATCGATTATCCGTTCTACGTGACGGCGCATGAAGTGGCGCACCAGTGGTGGGCGCATCAATTGGTGGGCGGCAATACACGGGGCGCTACCGTGCTCAGCGAAACCCTGGCCGAATATTCGGCCCTGATGGTGATGAAGAAAACCGCGGGGCCGGCCAAGATGCGCCGCTTCCTGCGCTATG
The DNA here is from genome assembly GCF_030587265.1 of Janthinobacterium sp. SUN137. Lineage (NCBI taxonomy): Bacteria > Pseudomonadati > Pseudomonadota > Betaproteobacteria > Burkholderiales > Oxalobacteraceae > Janthinobacterium > Janthinobacterium sp. SUN137. Next base: position 193,740 of record NZ_JAPWHZ010000006.1, read on the forward strand.
ACCTGAATCAATACCTGATGGGACGCAGCGAAGAGCGCAAGAAGGAATTGCCGCTGGCCGAGAATGAAAACCAGCCCTACATCCACTACAACAAGGGCAGCCTGGCCATGTACTTGCTGCAAGACATCATCGGCGAAGACAAGGTCAACGGCGTGCTGCGCGAGTTGCTGAAGACGCATGGCCAGAAAGGCCCGCCGTATGCCAGCGTGACGGCCCTGATCCAGGGCTTGCGCCAGGTCACGCCGCCCGAGCAGGCTTACCTGATCGACGACCTGTTCGAGAAAATCGTGTTGTTCGACAACCGCGCCCTGTCGGCCACGGCCACGAAACGCAGCGACGGCAAGTACGCCGTCACCGTGAAAGTGCAGGCGAGCAAGTTGACGGCCGGCGAACAGGGAGAGGAACACGACGCGCCCCTGCACGACTGGATCGAAATCGGCGTCGACGACGCGAACGGCCATCCGCTGCTGCGCGAACGCCTGCGCATGACGGCGCGCGAAGCGAGCTATACCGTCATCGTCGGCAGCCGTCCCGGCAAGGCGGGCATCGATCCCGACAACAAGCTGATCGACCGCAAGCCCGATGACAATATGGTCACCGTCGACATCGCCGAACCATGACAAAAAATGGCCACCCTGGAAAGGTGGCCATTTTTTTTATTCTCAGGCGCTCCTCAAGCCTCGGCGCAACGCGTCACCAGGCTCAGGCTGATACCCATTTCCGTCAGGTGCTGCATGTCGGCCAGGGTCAGATCCAGCGGAGAGTCGACCGTGTCGTCGCCATTCAGCTCCAGTTGCAGTTCAGCAACGATACGCGGCATGGTGAAGCTGACGCCGCGCGAGCGGCATTCGGCCAGGTAACTGCGTATGCGCGAGGGTAACACTTGCGATTTGGATGCCTGCGCGATCAGCACCTCGAAGCCGGAATCGAGATGCACGCGGCCCGCGCCCTTCGCCTCGCCCTTGCGCCATTGCCGTTCGGGATCCGTGGGCAAGACTTCGAGGATGGATTTAAGCGTGGGGTCGTCCCCATGCACCGACAGCTTCGCCATATTCATATTACAAGACTTTCTAGTCAGGACGCTGCCAGGAAGGCGGCGCGATCATCAGACCGACAAGTCTACGCATGGGCGGCAAATATGTCCATACGGCAATATTTGGTATCTCCCTCTAATTTGTGCTGTATCAACAACAGGCGGAACAAGCTTGTTCCGCCTGCAACACATAATTACAGCACCACGCCGCGCGCCTGCAAGGCGGCCCGCACGCCGGCGCCATACGCGGCATCGGCACGGTCGAAGTGGCCCAGCTGACGCTGCAAGGTTTCCGGCCGCACCTGGCTCAAGGGACCGGCCAGGTTGTCGAACAGGTTTTGCTTCGCCTGCACCGACATCAAGCGGAACAGATTGCCGGCTTGCGTAAAGTCATCTTCCACGCCGCGGCCATCGTAGCGCGCCGCGCCGCCGGCCAGGTCCAACGCCGGCTCGCCGTGGCCCAGCCCTTGCGGCTGCGTGCCTGCCGCCGCCACGTTCGCATAGTTGCGCGCCGCGCCGCCATTGTTGATCGCCATGCCGCCGTCGCGCTGCTGGTTGTGGAAGGGGCAGCGGGCCGCATTCACGGGCAAGTGCTGGTGGTTCGTGCCGACCCGGTACAGCTGGGCGTCGTGGTAGGCGAACAATCGGCCTTGCAGCATCTTGTCCGGCGAGTAACCCATGCCGGGCACGGCGTTGGCCGGCGAAAAGGCCGCTTGCTCGACTTCCGCGTGGTAATTGTCCGGGTTACGGTTCAACTCGAAAATACCCACGGGCAGCAGCGGGAAGTCCGCATGCGGCCACACTTTCGTCAAATCGAACGGGTTCCAGCCCGTGCGCTGCTCCCATGCATCGAGTTGCTCCTGCGTCGCCACCTGCAGCTTGACTTCCCACTGGGGAAAATCGCCGCGTTCGATGGCGCCGAACAGGTCGCGCTGGGCGTAGTCGGGGTCAGCACCGGCCAGGCGGCCCGCTTCCGCGGCAGGCAGGTTCTTGATGCCCTGGCGCGTCTTGAAGTGCCATTTCACATACACGCGCTGGCCGTCGGCATTGATCAGGCTATACGTGTGGCTGCCGAAGCCATCCATGTGGCGGTAGCCGTCCGGCGTGCCCCGGTCCGAGAACAGCATGGTGACCTGGTGCAAGCTTTCCGGCGCATGGCTCCAGAAATCGAACATCATTTCCGCCGATTTCAAGTTGCTTTGCGGATCGCGCTTTTGCGTGTGGACAAAATCGGGGAACTTGATCGGGTCCTTGATGAAGAACATGGGCGTGTTGTTGCCGACGAGGTCCCAGTTGCCCTCTTCCGTATAGAAACGCACGGCGAAGCCGCGCGGGTCGCGTTCCGTGTCGGCGCTGCCGCGTTCGCCACCAACGGTGGAAAAGCGCGCGAAGGTGGCCGTCTGCTTGCCCACTTCACTGAACAGCTTGGCCTTGGTATGGCGCGAAATATCGTGCGTGACGGTAAAGGTGCCGTAGGCGCCCGAACCTTTCGCGTGCACCACGCGCTCGGGAATGCGCTCGCGGTTGAAATGCTGGAGTTTTTCGATCAGGTGGAAGTCTTGCAGCAGCAAGGGGCCACGGGGGCCGGCGCTGAGGGAATTCTGGTTGTCGGCGACGGGGATGCCCGAGGCGGTACTGAATGGCGGCTGTTGGCTCATGGCTGCTTTTCCTTCGTTGTTGACTAATAGAACTAGTGTAACGAGGTCAACAACAAAGGAAAAGATAATTGATTTTATCGAATCGATAGATATTTACAATGCACAACCTTGTGCATCGCACACGCCACCCAGTTGCGCCTGCAGTTTCGCCGGCTGGCCCAGGAAGCCGCCGATATCGATTACGGACAGCTTGCCGCTGCCATCGTCGAGCACGAAGGTAGGAAAGCCCTGGCCGCCCACCTGCGCCAGCAAGGCGCGGCTGGCGTCGATATGCCGCTGCGTGGCGGCGCCCGCCTGTTGCGCATATGCGGCCTCGAAGGCGGCGCCGTCCATGCCCAGTTCTTGCGCCAGCGCCACCAGCACGGGCAGGTCGGCGATGCGCAAGCCGTCCACGTAATGGGCGCGCTGCACGCGCTGCAGCATGTCCAGGCCCTTGCCGGCCAGCGATTCGGCCGCCAGGATGGCCGTGATCGGCGGTTCGGAATCCATCATGGCCGTGGTGTCGTTCAGCAAGCCGTTGATATAGGCGTCGCCGAAGGGCTGGCCAGACAATTGCTCGATGCGCCGGTCATGCGGCAGCACATAGCCGCGCCAGGCGGGCGTGATCTGGCGGCGATTGCTGCCCGTCATCATGCCGCCGGCGTGAAAGGCCAGCGTCAGTCCGGGCACGGCGCGTGCCGCCTCGACCAGCGGCGCGGCGCCGTAGCACCAGCCGCACAGGGGATCGAAAATGTAGTGCAGTGTGGGCATGACCCTATCCTTTATAAAACTAAAACAGATGACTTAAAAAACCGTAGCGAGCGGCGCTAGTTCTGGCTGAGAAGCGCAACTGTGCTAGGCACGGGGCCGCCGAGGCAGTGAGCATCGCAGGCCGGAAATCGCGTCGCGCAGTAGGTTTTTACCATTTCATTTCGCCTTTGGCGACCTTCGCGCTGGTCTCCAGCGCGCCATCGAGGCCCAGGCTCGGATAATGCTGTTTCATCGCCTCGATCAGGGCGGCCGAATTGGCGGCCTTGGCCGTTTCCGCTTCGAACGTCACCAGGTAGTCACGCGTAAAACCGATGCTGTCCGGCGTCAGGGGCGAACCGACCTTGAAGTGGCCCGGCACGACAGTGACGGGTTTCAGGGCGGCGATGCCGTCCAGGGTCTTGAGCCAGTCCTGGCGCGATTGCAGGCTTTGCGTATCGGCCGTCCACACGTGCAAGTTGCCAAACAGCACCACGCCACCGACGACGGCCTTGATCGATGGAATCCACACATAGGTGCGCGCTGGCGTCGGGCCGGCGATGTCCAGCGACTGGCCTTCCAGGCTGATGCGCTTGCCCTTCAGCGCGTCGGGGATGACGATGCCGTGCGGCGCATTGTCTTTCAGGATCGGGCCCCAGTAGGCGACCTTGGCGTCAGCCTTGCGGCGGATTTCCGCGACGGTTTCTGGCGTGGCAACGATTTTCGCCTGCGGGAACGCAGCCTTGATCACGTCGAGGCCAAAGTAAAAATCGGGATCGCTGTGGCTGATGTACACGGTCGTCAGTTTCTTGCCGCTGGCGCGGATCTTTTCCACCAGTTTTTGCGCTTCGGCGCGCGAAAATTGCGCATCGATCAGCACGGCGTCATGCTTGCCCGCGACCAGCACGGAAGCGACGGGAAAGATGGCCGCTTCGCCCGGGTTGAAGACTTCCAGGGTCAGGGGTGCGCTGGCGGCGGCCGAGGCGGCGCCGGCGGCAAACAGGGTGGAGACAAGAACGCTGCTGATGGATTTGGAGAACATGATGCGCCTTCACAAGATGATTGGGATGACTGCATCTTACGTTGCTCAAAGCGGTAGAAAAACTAGGTAAAGCGCAATAGTTTGTTGCTTATATCGATGCAATCACCCGATGACGAACACGCTACGGCGTATTTTTCCAACGACGGCGCGCGCCAAAGTCACGCCACTGCGGCGGCGTAGTGCCGTCGCAAAATGTGTCACAGCGTCATGAGGGTGTCACATTGGATTGTTATCTTGCTAGCTCTTTCAAACCTAGCCGGATGAACCACATGACACGCAGAAAAATTTCCGTCGCTGGCTGCAGCGTCGCCATCACCCTGATGCTGGCCGCCTGCGGCAGCGACGCAAAAAAAGAAGAGGCAGTGGCTGAAGCGCCGCCGAAAAACGTCATCTTCTTCCTTGGCGATGGCATGGGCCTGACCACCATGACGGCCGCGCGCATCTATTCCGTGGGTGAAGAGGGTGCGCTGACCATGGACACCCTGCCGGAAACGGCCTTCGTGAAAACGTACTCGAACGACGCGCAAGTGACGGACAGCGCGCCATCGATGGCCGCCTACATGACCGGCGTCAAGATGAACAATGAAGTCATTTCCATGTCGGCCAACACGGTCGCCATCGATCCGGGCACGGATGCGAATAACAACAAGCTGGTCAACAAATGCGGCACCGGCAACGGCACGCCCGCCACCACCTTGCTGGAACTGGCCAAGGCCAAGGGCTTCGCCGCCGGCGTCGTCAGCACGGCGCGCGTGACGCACGCCACGCCGGCCGCAACCTACTCGCACATCTGCCACCGCGACCTGGAAAACGATATCGCCGCGGCCCTGGTGCCAGGCGGCACGGGCTACAACAGCGCCCTGGGCACCACCGGCCTGGAAGTGGTCCTCGGTGGCGGCGCGCAATTCTTCACGCAATTCAAGGATGGCGGCAAGCGTTCCGACGGCCGCGACCTGATCGCCGAATTGAAAGCCAAAAGCTACACGGTCGCCAACAACGCCACCGACTTCAAGGCCGTCGATGCGGCCAAAACGGACCGTTTGTTCGGCGTATTCACGTCCAGCCACATGAGCTACGACCTGGACCGCGACGCAGCGAAGGAACCTAGCCTGGCGGAAATGACCACCAAGGCCATGGACGTGCTGGCGAAGAACAAGAAGGGTTACTTCCTGATGGTCGAAGGCGGCCGCATCGACCATGCGCTGCACGAAACGACCGCCAAGAAAGCGCTGCAAGACACCGTCGCGTTCGACAACGCCATCAAGGCCGCCATCGAAAAAGCCAAGCTGACCGATCCGACCCTGGCCAATACCCTGATCGTCGTCACGGCCGACCATGACCACACGCTGGTGCTGAACGGCTATGCCAAGCGCACGGGCAAGACGGCTGCCGGCAACCCTGGCGTGCTGGGCGTAGTGAAGAACTACGTGACCGGCGCGGTCGAGAAAGACCTGGATGGCGCACCGTATTCGATCATCGGCTTCGGCAATGGCGAAAACCGCACGCAATCGAGCCGCGCCGCCATGGCCAGCCTCGATGAAACCGTCACCAGCGCCAATAATTACCACCAGGAAGCAGTGATCCGCACGGCCGTCGGCAATGAAACCCACGGCGGCACCGACGTCTTCCTGGGCGCCATCGGCAAGGGTTCGGAAACCTTCCTTGGCACCATCGAAAACACCAAAGTATTCGGCCTGGTCAAGACCGCCGGCGGTCTGTAATCCCCAAGAGACAAGAATTGGACAAGCACATGAAACTTGCATCGACACCCGCCGCACTGAAATCGGCCCTGAAACTCTCCTTGCTGACCACGCTCGTGGCCGCCAGCGTCGCCAGCGCCTACGCCGCCGACGCCAAGAACGTCATCTTCTTCCTCGGCGACGGCATGGGCCCGTCCGTCGTGACGGCAGCGCGCATCTACCAGTACCAGGAAGACGGTAACCTGACGATGGACACGCTGGAGCGCACGGCGCGCATCAAGACGTTCTCGAACGATGCGCAAACGACGGACAGCGCGCCATCGATGGCCGCCTACATGACCGGCGTCAAGATGAACAATGAAGTCATCTCGATGGCGCAGGACACCATCGCCAAGGAACCGAGCCGCGACGTCAACGGCAACCTGGGCGTGGATAACTGCCCGGCCGGCGGCAAGAGCGCGCCGACCATCCTGGAATTGGCGAAAGCCAAGGGCAAGGCCGTGGGCGCCATCACCACCACGGAACTGACGCACGCCACGCCGGCGACGACTTTCTCGCACATCTGCAACCGCAATGCGCAATACGCGATCGCCGCGCAAACGGTGCCGGGCGGCGCGGGCTACAACGCGGCCCTGGGCGACGGCGTCGACGTGCTGATGGGTGGCGGCCGCAACCACTTTACGCCTTGGTCGGCCAGCAACAAGTATGGCCGCGCCGATGGCCGCAACCTGTTGACGGAATTTGCCGCCAAGGGCTACACCGTGGCCGCCAACAAGGCGGAAATGGCCGCGGCGCAGAGCGGCAAGAAATTCATCGGCCTGTACAGCACCCGCAGCCACCTGGAATATGAACTGGACCGCACCGCCACGCCGCCGCTGGGCGAAGGCGCGACCCAGCCTAGCCTGTCGGAAATGACGCTGAAAGCCATCGACTTGCTGTCGAAAAACGCGAACGGCTACTTCCTGATGGTCGAAGGCGGCCGCATCGACCACGCCTTGCACGGCATCAACGCCAAGCGCGCGCTGACGGACACCATCGCCTTCGACGACGCCATCAAGGCGGCCATCGCCAAGATCAAGGAAACCGATCCGACGCTGGCCAACACCCTGATCGTCGTCACGGCCGACCATGACCACACCCTGGCCTTCAACGGCTACGGCAAGCGCGGCAACCACATCCTCGACATCAACCGCGGCTACAAGGATAACCAGCCGAGCAAGGATGCCGATGGCAATACCTACACCACCCTGGTGTTCGGCAACGGCCCGAACCGCCCTGCCCTGCGCAGCAACGTCGACAGCGCCACGGCCCTGAAAGACAACTACCTGCAAGAAACAGGCGTGCGCCTGGCCAGCGAAACCCACGGCGGCGGCGACGTCAAGCTGCTCGCCACGGGCGCCGGCGCGAAGGCCTTCAAGGGCACCCTGGACAACACCAAGGTGTTTGACCTGCTGAAGGCGGCCTTCGGCTTCTGATCCACATCAACACGGTAACCCCACCGGGGCGGATGGCGTATGCCCTCCGCCCCTCTGCACGTAAAGGCAACACCATGAAATCGTCCCTGATCGCCGTCCTCCTCGCCGCCGGCTTTGCCGCCAGCGCGCAAGCCGCTCCTGCCACGCCTGCCGCTCCTGCCGACCTGGACCTGGGCATCACCTATTACAGCCGCGTCCTGACGCCCGAAGGCGTGACGCGCGAAAGCCGCTACGAAGAAAAGATGCTGCGCCGCCCCGGCCACGTGTGGGTCGAGCGCGTTCTGGCGCCGTCGACCGATGCGCATGCGGGCCACAGCCACGGTGAAAACAAGAAAGTGGCATTGAAAACGTCGACCGCGGCCACGCAGCATGAGCACAAGCACTTCAATCCCGTGCTGATACCGCGCCATGTGACGCTGGAAAAGAACACCGTGCGCGTGGAATACATCGATGCGCATGACAAGATCGTCGTCGCCATCCCCAAGGCCGAGTACGAAAACGTCAATTTCGACGGTTCCTGGGAAAACAGTTTTTATCTGCTGGACCCGAAACTGGTGGCCGCTATGCCGCTGTCGAAACAGGCGTCGAACGTGACGGGCGCGCGCTGGCGCGAAGTGGAAAAGAATGGCGTGTTCCAGCGCATCCTGTGGGATGAGCAAAAACAGATTCCGCTGATCATCGAGAGCGGCGACCGCGCGAATACCTTCTATCGCCGCGTCGACGTCAAGCTGCAGCCCACCGTCAGCAAGGCGCAGCCGTGGGCCAACTTGCAGAACTACGCGCAGCGCGAGTATTCGGACTACCTGGACTAAGAGCCTATCCCAGTAGGGAGCGTCTTCTGCTGGCAGCACATCAGGAGCGCGGACAAGGCGTGAGGAGGACGCGTGGCGAGCCACGCGACGACGATCAACGCAGTCCCCGCTTCTGAGGCGCGCCAGCGGGGGATGTATTCATCTACTGGGACAGGCTCTTAGCCAGCCTCGGGACGTAAAAAAAGCCAGGGAAATCCCTGGCTTTTGTTTGCCTGACCGGCGGGCGCCGGATTACTCCGCCGCTGCCGCCTTCTTCGCCGGCGCCTTCTTGGCGGCCGGCTTTTTCACGGCCGTCGCTTTCTTGGCTGGCGCCTTTTTGACGGCTGCCGCTTTCTTGACGGCCGTTTTCTTCGCTGGCGCCGCGCCTTCTTCGCCCTCGGCTTCGGCCGCTGCCGCCTTCGTCTTGGCGCCCGGCTTGGCCTTGCGCTCTTCAAACTCGAAGCTCACCTTGCCATCCTTGCCGCGCACGAGGAATGCCTTGAACGGACGGCGGGTACGCTGCGAAACAAAGCCTGGCAACAAGTCCGTCTTGCCATCGTTGAGCAGTTTTGCCATTTGTTCCGGCAAGATTTCCTGCTGCAAGATGATACGGCCGCTGCGGAAGTCGCACGTCTTCGGCTTGGCCACGCTGTGTTCGCACACATAGGCCAGGCCCATTTCGTACACGCCGGCGTTGCACTTGGGGCACGGTCCCACGGGCGTCTGGCCCGTGAAATCGACGCCTTCGCCATCTTCGCTCTCGTCGTTCTGGCCGAAATCGAATTCCAGCTTGAAATTCTTGATCTCTTCATCGCGCACGATGCGCAGGATGGCGGCGAACGGACGGCCCATCTTCGAGCGGAAGCCTTGCAGCGGGCCAATGGTGCGGTCCTTCAGCAATTGTTCCACTTCGGCAATTTCGAACTGGCGCGAACCCGGTGTCTTGCTCATCGAGAATTCGCACTTGGTGCAGGCGAAACGACGGTAGTTTTCCTTCACCACGCCGCTGCAATTCGGGCATGGCGTTTCCAGCGTCGCATAGTCGCCGGGAATGGTGTCATTATCGTATTCCTTGGCGCGCTTGACGATGATCTGCGTCATCTGCGCGATTTCGCGCATGAATTCTTCGCGCGAAATCTTGCCTTTTTCCATCTGCGACAGCTTGTATTCCCACTCGCCCGTCAGCTCCGGCGCCGTCAATTCATTGACGCCCAGGCCTTTGAGCAGAGTCATCAGCTGCGATGCCTTGGCCGTCGGAATCAATTCGCGGCCTTCGCGGATCAGGTAACGTTCCGTCAGCAAGCCCTCGATGGTGGCCGCGCGCGTCGCCGGGGTGCCGAGACCCTTGCCGGCCATCGCATCGCGCAACTCGTCATCGTCGATCAGCTTGCCGGCGCCTTCCATGGCCGACAGCAAGGTCGCCTCCGTGAAGCGCGCAGGCGGCTTCGTCACCAGGCCGTTGGCGTTGACGCTTTCCGTCTGCACTTTCTCGCCCTTGGCCACTGGCACCAGGTTGCCGTTGCCATTGCTTTCCTTGTCGGCGTCCGTCGACGCTTCCTTGCCGTAGATGGCCAGCCAGCCCGGATTGGTCATGACCTTGCCTTCAGTCTTGAACTGATGGCCGGACACTTCCGTGTAGCGCGTGGTGACCTGGAATTCCGCAGGCGGGAAGAACACGGCCATGAAGCGGCGCGTGACGAGGTCATACAGCTTCTGTTCCGGCTCGGACAGGTTCTTCGGCGCGATCGTCGTCGGGATGATCGCGAAGTGATCCGAGATCTTGGTGTTGTCGAAGATGCGCTTGTTCGGCTTGACCCAACCCTTGTCGATGATCTGCTTGGCGAACTGGTGGTAGTTGCTGTTGTCCTTGACCGTTTCCAGCGCCTGCAGCACGGTCGGCATGTAGTCTTCCGGCAGGTGGCGCGAATCGGTACGCGGATACGTCAAGACCTTGTGCTTTTCATACAGCGCCTGGGCCAAGCCCAGCGTATTCTTGGCCGAGAAGCCGAAACGCGAGTTCGCTTCGCGCTGCAGGCTGGTCAGGTCGAACAGGCCCGGCGCCATCGAGGTGGTCGGTTTCGATTCTTCCGTGACATTGCCTTGGCGGCCGCGGCAGGCGGTGGCGATCGAGTCGGCAGCCGTCTTGCTCCACAGGCGCTCGGCGCGCTTCTCGGGGTCGTTCTCGTCCTTCTTGAACTTCGTGTCCAGCCAGCGGCCTTCATAGATGCCGGCCGCGCAAACGAATTCGGCGCGCACTTCCCAGAAGTCGCGCGGCACGAATTTTTTGATCTTGTCTTCGCGTTCGACCACGATGGACAGGGTCGGCGTTTGCACGCGGCCCACGGTGGTCAGATAAAAACCGCCTTCTTTCGAATTAAACGCCGTCATGGCGCGCGTGCCATTGATACCGATCAACCAATCGGCTTCCGAACGGCAGCGGGCCGCATCGGCCAGCGGCAGCATTTCTTCGTCGCTGCGCAGGTGCGAGAAACCGTCGCGGATGGCGCCCGGCGTCATCGACTGCAGCCACAGGCGCTTGACCGGTTGCTTGGCTTTCGCGTTTTGCGCGATCAGGCGGAAAATCAGCTCGCCTTCGCGCCCCGCATCGCATGCGTTGATGAGGGTAGTGACGTCTTTGCGTTTGATCAGCTTGTTTAATACTTTGAGGCGCGCTTCCGTCTTGGCGATCGGGTTCAGCGCGAAATACGGTGGAATCATCGGCAAGTGCGCGAAACTCCATTTGCCGCGCTTCACGTCGAATTCTTCCGGCACGGCGATCTCCAGCAAGTGGCCGACCGCCGACGACAGGACGTATTCATCCGATTCAAAGTACTCATCGTGCTTAGTAAAGCCGCCAAGCGTCTTCGCGATATCGTTCGCGACAGAAGGCTTCTCGGCGATGATGAGGGTTTTTGTCATATTTTTTAGTCTCGAAAAATGCTCTAGGATAGTTTCAGCATGCGCATCATACAGTGCATTGCCAGGCGCCGACGCTTTTGTCTGCGCAAGGCCTTGTGACTTGTGGTCTTGTCAAGCGGCCAATGATAAGCGCCTATTGAAGAATTCGGCAAGTTATCTGCAAGCAAGAATGCGCAAGCGCAAACACAACAGGCTGGCGGGCGCGCTGGTGCAGCACATGGTAATGGGGATGGCGCGGCAGCGGCGCCAGGGTCGGCAGGCAGCGACAGCGGCCGCCAGCGACGCCTATATATTAGTGCAATAAGCGCGGCGGGAGGTCTTCGTCGTCGACAAACAGATCGTCGAACATCAGGGCGTCCGGTTCCTTGCCCTGGCTCCACAGCAGCATCAGCACGATGACTTTCAGCTTGCCCAGCGAAACGGGTGCCTCGTCGAGCGCCAGCGCCCGTTCGATGACGATTTCGCGCTGCAGCGGCGACAGCACCTTGGCGCTTTCCAGGAACTGGATGAAGCCGACGGCGGCCGTGCCCAGCACGTCGCTTTCCTGCTGCACATAGAAGCGCGTGCCCGTGGAGCTGGCCGTCAGGGTTTGTTCGACGCCGGCCATGGCGTTCAAGTCCGTCAGCCACACGAGCGCTTCGGAAATCTCCACGTCGTCGAAACCGACGGCCGACAGTTTGCGCGCCAGGACTGCCGGCTCGGGGCAGGCATCGGGGCGATAGTAAGTCTCGTAGAGGTACACCAGGATATCGAACATGGCTCTACTCTATCAGCTAAGTTCGCTGCGACACAAGGGTGTGCGCCGACAAAGCGCCCCCGTGCGGCAAGGCCGCCACACAAGTGACAAGCTGTCATTTACAGCGTTGAAACAGTCCTCCCGGCAAGCGTTCCACCCGGCCCGCCAGCTCCAGCGCCAGCAATTCGCCCATCAGCACGCCCATGGCCAGGCCGCTGCGCGCGGCCAGGGTATCCGCATCGAGGGGATCGTGGCCCAGCGCGGCCAGCAGCGGCGCTTCGTCTTCCACCGCTGGCGGCACTTGGGGCACGCCGCCCAGCCATTGCAACTCTTGCAGCACGTCATCAGCCGACTCGACCAGCTTGGCGCCCTGCTTGATCAATGCATGGCAGCCCTTGGCCAGGGTCGCATGGATGGAACCGGGCAAGGCATACACATCGCGCCCCTGCTCGCCGGCCAGACGCGCCGTGATCAATGAACCCGATTGCGCGGCCGCCTCGATCACCAGCACGCCGCGCGCCAGGCCGCTGATCAGGCGGTTGCGGCGCGGAAAGTTAGCTGGCATGGCGGGCAAGCCCAGCGCGTACTCGCTGACGATGCAACCCTGTTCGGCAATTCTTTGCGCTAGATCAAGGTTACGTCGCGGATACACCAGATCGGCGCCCGTGCCGATCACGGCGACGGTAGCGCCCGCGCCGCGCAAGCCGCCCTCGTGCGCGTGCGTATCGATGCCCAGCGCCAGCCCGGAAATGATGGTCAGACCCGCCATGCTCAGCGCTTGCGCGAAAGCGGCCGCATTCTGCATGCCTTGCGCGCTGGCATTGCGGCTGCCGATGATGGCCACGCCGGGACGCGACAGCAGTTCCGCCCGCCCCCGTACATATAACAACAGCGGCGGATCGGCGATTTCCAGCAGCAGGGGCGGATACGCGGCATCGGCCAAAGTCAGCACGGCGTTGCCGGGCCGCTGCAGCCACTGCAGGGTGAGTTCCAGCTGGCTGTTGGCCACGGGCTTGGGCGGCTGCACGATGGCGCGCGCCACGCTGGCCGGCACCGCTTCACGCAAGGTCTCGAAAGGTGTGGCGAAGATCTCCGGCGGCAAGCCGAAGCGGGCCAGCAAGGCGCGCGCCGCCACCGGCCCCACGCCGGGCAGATGCTGCAGGCGCAGCCAGCCCGCCAATTCCGTGGCCGTGTCTGCCGTCGTTGCAAGTGCATGCATGACCACCTCGCTGTGTACTGTGCCCTCCCATGCTAGCGCGATGGCACGCACGCGATACCGACGCGCGCAAGGATGCGTGCAATGCGCGTGCAAAACGGCCCCCCATCCACAGGAGCATGGGCGTCTGTGATAAAATTTCCCTTTGCAGGAAACGATTAGCGCACTGGCAAACGCATCTGCCGCGCCGTTGTGCCATACGCGCCCAAGCATGGCGTACCCAACAGAAAATAGCCCTGCCATCGTTCGCATGGCCCAGGCATGAATAATCCGGCGCACCGGCGCCCACCTTAACCAGTCGAATCCGTATGTCCATATTAAATATCCTGCGTTACCCCGATCCTCGCCTGCACACGATCGCCAAGCCCGTCACCGAATTTGACGCGCGCCTGCAAACCCTGATCGACGACATGGCTGAAACCATGTACGACGCCCCGGGCGTCGGCTTGGCCGCGTCGCAAGTGGACGAGCATATCCAGATGATGGTGATCGACATCACCGAAGAAAAAAACCAGCTGCAAGTGTTCATCAACCCGGAAATCACCTGGGCCAGCGAGGAAAAGCAGGTCTACGACGAAGGCTGCTTGTCCGTGCCTGGCGTCTACGACGGCGTCGAGCGCCCGGCCCGCATCAAGGTGCGCGCCCTGGACCGCCACGGCAAGCAGTTCGAACTGGAAGCCGACGGCTTGCTGGCCGTCTGCATCCAGCATGAGATGGATCACTTGCTGGGCAAGGTATTCGTCGAATACCTGTCGCCGCTCAAGCGCAACCGCATCAAGACCAAGATGATCAAGGAAATCCGCGGTCTCGAACGCGAAGCGAGCCTGCGCGCACAGAATCGCCGTTTCTAAGCCGCTTTTGCAGCTGTGCTGATAGACTGACCGCAAAGACTGACCGTAACACCACGCCAGCCTGGCGCCCTCGGGCGCGGGCCTGCGCACCTCACGTCAAGGAACCATATGAAAGTGATCTTCGCAGGCACGCCTGAATTTGCCGCCACGGCCCTGAAAGACTTGCACGAAGCGGGATTCGAGATTCCGCTGGTGCTGACCCAGCCCGACCGCCCTGCCGGACGCGGCATGCAATTGCACGCCTCGGCCGTCAAGCAATATGCACAGCAGCACGGCATCGAGGTGCTGCAGCCCTTGTCGCTGCGCATGGACAGCAAGGATCCGCAGCGCGCCGCCGAAGCGAAAGCGGCGCACGAGCGCCTGCTGACCACCGACTACGATGTGATGGTGGTGGCGGCTTACGGCTTGATCTTGCCGCGCAGCACCCTCGACATCAAACCCTGCATCAATATCCACGGTTCCTTGCTGCCGCGCTGGCGCGGCGCCGCGCCCATCCACCGCGCCATCGAAGCCGGCGACGATGAAACGGGCGTGACCATCATGCAGATGGAAGAAGGCCTCGATACGGGCCCCATGCTGGCCATCGAGCGCACGCCCATCGAGGCGGGCGATTCCACCGCCAGCCTGCACGACAAGCTGGCTACCCTGGGCGGCAAGATGATCGTCGAGACCCTGCGCAAGATGCAGCTGCAAGCGCTGGAAGCCGTGCCCCAGCCTGAAGCAGGCGTCACCTATGCGGCAAAAATCGCCAAGGAAGAAGCGGCGCTCGATTTCAGCCTGCCGGCGCTGGAACTGGGCCTGAAAATCCGCGCCTTCAATCCGTTTCCCGGCGCCTGCGGCCAGGTCGATGGCACCACCATCAAGATCTGGGCCGCCGACGTGCTCGAAGCGGACAGCAAGGAAGCGCCGGGCCAGGTGCTGGCGGCCGACGCCCAGCACGGCATCGTCGTGGCCTGCGGCAATGGCTCGCTGCGCCTGACGGAACTGCAAAAACCGGGCGGCAAGCGCCTGCCCGCGGCCGAGTTCATCAAGGGTTTCCCTCTCGAAGGCAAGCGCTTCGCCTGACTTCACCGGATTGCACCGCGCCATCATGCCGATGGCCACAAAAAAAAGGCTTGCCGCGGCAAGCCTTTTTTGCATCAGCCCCGCTAGCTTAGCGGCGCTGCACCATCATCAGGCGTGCGCCCACAGACGACGACAGGCTGACCTCGAAACGGCCGCCGGCCGGCACGGCGCTCACGTCGACATTGGCTTTGCCACCCGTCAAGTCACTGGCGACCACCGTCTTGCGGCCATCGGCAGCCACATGCATGACGGCGGCATACGGTTCCGCCTCGGCATTCCAGACCAGCGCCAGCTGGCCACCGCTTTGCGCCGCATCAAACGTGGCATCGTTGGCGGCAGCCTTGCTGCGGCGCGCCGGGCGTTCCAGCTTGGCCAAAGCCTTGCCATTTGCCAACACTTGCACATCGCTGATTTCGCCCGGGTTGGCGAAGCTGACGCGGAAGTGGCTCATGGCGTTGCCGCCATGGTCGGCCACGGAGACGCCATCGAAGGGCAAGTCGATAGTCTGTCCGGACGCCGTCAACACGCGCAAGGTATAAGCATGGCCGCTGCCGCTGGCAGCGGCGCCGATGCGCGCCGACGAGGCAACGGCCGGGCGCAGGGCCACGCCGCCAGGCGTGATGCGGCCGGAAATGGTCAAGTAGCCGTTCTGGGCCACGGCCATGCTGGCGGCCAGCACATTGCTGCCCGTAATCTGCGTGCTGCGTTTTTCCAGGAATTGCTGCACCCGCGCATAGCTGTAGTCGGAGAACCAGGCGCCGCTGCAATAGCTCATCACGTCCTTCATCGGCGTGTTGCCATAGACTGCCTTGCTCAGCTGGCCGATGCTGCCTGCATAGTTGCTGTTGTACAACGGTTGCGGACCCAGATTGCCATTCGCATATGGGTAGTCGACAGCAGCGCCAGCCGGACCGCCGCAGGCGACGTGCTGCAGCGAGTGGTTGTGGCCCAGCTCATGCACGAGCGTAGTCAGCCATAGAGGCCATTGATTGCCGAAGGGATCGACCGATGCAACGCTCTTGAACTGGGCATCGAGGCCGATGGCCGACGTGAAGTCGTTGCCGCTGCTGCGCTCGTTGATGTAGGCCAGGCCGGCTGCGTTGGTGACGGACATCCTCGGCACGAAACCATAATAGTAGGCACCGCTGTCTTCCATCGCGCGCCGGTTTTCCAGCTTGCCCAGGGCATCGCTCCACCAGCTGTCGGCCGTGCTGCTGCCTGGCAGGCTCAGCGCGGCGCGCGTCGTGATGCTGATATTTTCCGTCGCATACGGATACACGCGCAGCAGCGCGGCGCGGATCACCTCGGCGTCAGGCAGTTGCGCCACGCCATCATCGGTGCTCAAGGGCACGAGCACCAGACGGATCTTGGCCAGGCTGGCCACCACGGGTGCCGCTTCCTGGCTCACTTGCACGCCGTCATTGCCGACGGCCGTCACGCGCACGCGCACGCCGGGCAAGATCCAGCCTGCAGGCAGGACGGCACTGAAATTGCCGTTGAAACTGTCATCGGTCTTCGTCGTCGGCAAGAGCGCCGGCCCCGTCATCGCGATGCTGCCCAGGTTGCTGCCATTGGCGGCGGTCGCATTCAAGGTGACCGCCGGGCTGGACTGGCCCGCCTGCCCGGCCAGCACGGACACGCGCACGGCGGCCGACTTGCCGCGCGTCAAGCGCAAGGCCGTATTGCTGGCATTCAAATTCAGTACTTGCGCGAAATCAATGCTGCCCAGGGTAAAGGCCGACACCGTGCCCGCATTCACGGCGATGCGCGACGCAGCCGCCAGCATCACGTTGCCCGTTGCCGAGTCTGGTGCAGACAATACCAGCTGACTGGCACTGGCACTGACGATGACGGCCGGCGTATTGCCCACCGACGCCGAAGTGACCTGGTCGAGATTGCTGCCCTGCACCGTCACGGACAAGCGTCCGTTGTTGACGGCCGAGGTGATCGACGTCACCGTCACGCTGGCCAGCACCGTGTACGTGTCGCCGCTGAGCACATCGTTGTAGGGACCGCGCACCGTCAGCGCGCCTGTCGCCGCGCCCGCAGGCACCAGCACCGTCACGCTGCCGGCCGTCTGGCTTTGCGGCGTTGCCGCCGCACCATTGCCAAACTGCACCGCCGTCACGGCGCCCATGCCGCCGCCCGTGATCGTCACGCTGGAACCGACGCCGCCCGTCGCCGGTGCGACGCTGCCCACGCTCAAGGGCAGGTACACATTGACGTTATAGCTGGTGGCCGCCGTGCCGCTGGCGCTGACGAGGCTCAAGGCGCCCGATACGGGCACGCCCGGCATGGTCAGGGTGATGCTGGTGTCGCTGGCGGCGCTGGTGGCGACGGTCACGCCGCCCACCTGGAAAGCCGTCACGCGGCTCAGATTCGTGCCCGTAAGCACCAGGCTGCCACCGACGGCGACATTCGCCGCCGAAACGGCCGTCACGGCAGGCAGCAGCACGGGCGTACCCGACGTGGTCGCCACCACCGTGTCGCCGCCCCCACCGCCGCCACCGCCGCAGGCGGACAGGCCCAGCATGACAAACAATGCGACAAGCAGATGGTTTTTCATGGCTGGCAACCATGTTGATGCAGCGCGATGCCGGGAAGGACACGAGATAAATGTGACATATTGGTGACTTTTGGTGAGAATTTAATTTCGAAGAACCAATATTATGGTTTAGTTCGATTCCCAAAGACAACTATTAATGCTTTTGATTCAATTGGTTTTGATAATAATTAAAATATCTCCTTAGCAAACTTTATTCTGGGCATTATTTCCCTCACTCTGTGTTGGCTAAAATCAAAATTACTTTCCTTTGCAGCTATTGCCATTCGACTCATTAAAAATATGCTGATGCGGCGCAAATAATGTGGAAATTTTTCCACAGCCTAGACGCCATATCGTTCTGCCAACTTTGCTGAAAGAATTAACGTTTTGAGTAAGATTTTCAGGAATGTAATTTTCAGAAGCAGGCGTGGCGGCAGGCGATGTGTTGCAAGAAGGCCTGCCGTGGGGCGAACGGCCGCTTTTGCTTAAAACCAAAGCAGTCTGATGCCGTATAATTTTAGACCCGGTGAAATCAGGCGATTGCCACCTTCTGCCTGCCCTACCCGGCCGGCAACTCTCCGTCAGCTGATCCTGCTGACCCGCATCCGCCTCGTAACGTCTTGTCGCCGCGCCGCCGCCCGTTTGCCTATTGAAAGCATGAAATGAACGATACCGTGATCCCCGCCATGTCCCCGACCGAAGCCACCTTGCGCGCCATTCTGGCGCAGCGGATCATGATTCTCGACGGCGCCATGGGCACGATCATCCAGCAATACAAGCTCGACGAAGAAGCGTATCGCGGCGGCCCCGCCGGCCGCTTCATCGATTTCGCCGCGCCGGCCGACAGTGGCGCGCGCGAACTGTTCGTCAAGGGCAATAATGAGTTGCTGACCCTGACGCAGCCGCACATCATCCAGGAAATCCACGAGCGTTACCTGGCGGCCGGCGCCGACCTGATCGAAACGAATACCTTCGGCGCCACGACGATCGCGCAAGACGATTACCACATGGCCCACCTGGCCTATGAAATGAACGTCCAGGCGGCCAAGCTGGCGCGCGCCGCCTGCGATAAATATTCCACGCCGGACAAGCCGCGCTTCGTCGCCGGCGCCCTGGGGCCCACGCCGAAGACGGCGTCGATCTCGCCCGACGTGAACGACCCGGCCGCGCGCAACGTCACCTTCGACCAACTGGTGGCCGCCTACCTGCAGCAGACGCAGGGTCTGGTGGAAGGCGGCGCCGACGTATTGCTGGTGGAAACCATCTTCGATACCTTGAACTGCAAGGCGGCCCTGTTCGCCATCGACCTGTTCTACGAGCAAAACCCGGATGTGGTGCGCCTGCCGCTGATGATTTCGGGCACCGTCACGGACGCGTCGGGACGCATCTTGTCGGGCCAGACCGTGCCCGCCTTCTGGAATTCCGTGCGCCACGCGAAACCGCTGACCATCGGCCTGAACTGCGCGCTGGGCGCCGCCCTGATGCGCCCGTACGCGGAAGAGCTGGCCAAGATCGCCGACACCTTCGTGTGCATCTACCCGAACGCGGGCTTGCCCAACCCCATGAGCGACACGGGTTTCGACGAGTTGCCAGCCGACACGTCCGCCCTGCTGCGCGAATTTGCCGACGCGGGCTTCCTGAACATGGCGGGCGGCTGCTGCGGCACCACGCCCGAGCACATCGCCGCCATTGGCGAGTTGCTGTCGAAAAACACCCCGCGCACCGTGCCGGCCCCATCGCACGACCTGCGCCTGGCGGGCCTGGAACCGTTCGTCGTCAATGACGAGTCACTGTTCGTCAACGTGGGCGAGCGCACCAACGTCACGGGCTCGAAGGCGTTCGCGCGCATGATTCTCAACGAGCAATATGACGAGGCGCTCTCCGTGGCCCGCCAGCAAGTGGAAAACGGCGCGCAAGTGATCGATATCAACATGGATGAAGCGATGCTCGATTCGCTGGCGGCCATGACGCGTTTCCTGAACCTGATCGCCTCGGAACCCGACATTTCGCGCGTGCCCATCATGGTCGACTCGTCGAAATGGTCGGTCATCGAAGCGGGCCTGAAATGCGTGCAGGGCAAGGCCATCGTCAACTCGATTTCCATGAAGGAAGGCGAAGAGGAATTCCTGCGCCAGGCAAAGCTGTGCCGCCGCTACGGCGCGGCCGTCATCGTCATGGCCTTCGATGAGAAGGGCCAGGCCGACACCTTCGAGCGCAAGATCGAAATTTGCGCGCGCGCATACCATTTATTGATCGATGCGCTGGACTTCCCGCCGGAAGACATTATTTTCGATCCGAACATCTTTGCCGTCGCCACCGGCATCGAAGAGCACAATAATTACGCCGTCGACTTCATCAACGCCACGCGCTGGATCAAGGAAAACCTGCCGTACGCGAAGATCTCGGGCGGCGTGTCGAACGTGTCATTCAGTTTCCGCGGCAACGATCCAGCCCGCGAAGCCATCCATACCGTATTCCTGTACCACGCCATCAAGGCCGGCATGACCATGGGCATCGTCAACGCCGGCATGGTGGGCGTGTACGACAACCTGGACCCGGAATTGCGCGAGCGCGTGGAAGACGTGGTGCTGAACCGCCGCGAAGACTCGACCGAGCGCATGATCGAATTTGCCGGCACCCTGAAGGCGGGCGGCAAGGCCGAGGCGCAAACCCTGGCCTGGCGCGAAGGCACGGTGCAGGAACGCCTGTCGCACGCGCTGGTGCACGGCATCACGCAATTCATCGTGGAAGACACGGAAGAAGCGCGCCAGGAGCTGCTGCACAATGGCGGACGCCCCATCCACGTGATCGAGGGTCCGCTGATGGCCGGCATGGACGTGGTCGGCGACCTGTTTGGCCAAGGCAAGATGTTCCTGCCGCAAGTGGTGAAATCGGCGCGCGTGATGAAACAGGCCGTGGCCCATCTGATTCCATTTATCGAGGAAGAAAAGCTGCTGGAAGAAAAGCGCACGGGCATCGTCGCCAAGCCGAAAGGCAAGATCATCATGGCGACCGTGAAAGGCGACGTGCATGACATCGGCAAGAACATCGTCACCGTCGTTCTGCAATGCAATAACTTCGAAGTGGTCAACATGGGCGTGATGGTGCCGTGCTCGGAAATCCTCGCCCGCGCCAAGGTGGAAAACGCCGACATCATCGGCCTGTCTGGCCTGATTACGCCGTCGCTGGAAGAAATGGCGTATGTCGCCAAGGAAATGCAGCGCGACGAACACTTCCGCATGCTGAAGATTCCCCTCTTGATCGGCGGCGCCACCACCAGCCGCGCCCACACGGCCGTGAAAATCGCCCACAACTACGAAGGCCCCGTGATCTACGTGCCGGACGCCTCGCGTTCCGTGTCCGTGGCGCAATCCTTGCTGACGCCGGAACAGCGCGACAAATACGTGGAAGACATCGAACTCGATTACGCGCGCATCCGCGAGCAGCACGCCAACAAGAAGGCGCTGCCGATTTTGCCGCTGGCGCAGGCGCGCGCCAACAAGATGCTCGTCCCGTTCGACGGCGCCTGCACGCCCGTGAAACCGAAGTTCATCGGCCGGCGCGTGTTTAAAAATGTCGACCTGGCCACCCTGGCCAACTACATCGACTGGGGCCCGTTCTTCCAGACCTGGGACCTGGCCGGCCCCTTCCCCGCCATCCTGACGGATGAAGTGGTGGGCGACGCGGCCACCAAGGTCTACGCGGAAGGCCAGGCCTTGCTGAAAAAACTCATCGACGGACGCTGGCTGACGGCCAACGGCGTGGTGTCCTTGCTGCCGGCCAACAGCGTCAATGACGACGATATCGAGGTGTACACCGACGATACGCGCAGTAGCGTGGCGTTCACGTATTACGGCATGCGTCAGCAGGGCGTCAAACCCGTGGTCGACGGCGTGCAGCGTCCGAACCAGTGCCTGGCCGACTTCATCGCGCCGAAGGCATCGGGCGTGAAGGATTACATCGGCATGTTCGCCGTCACCTCGGGCCTGGGCATCGAGAAATACGAAAAACGCTTCGAGGATGCGCACGACGATTACTCGTCCATCATGCTCAAATCCCTGGCGGACCGCCTGGCCGAAGCGTTCGCCGAATACCTGCACGAGCGCGTGCGCAAGGATTTGTGGGGCTACGTGCCGGACGAACACCTGGGCAACGACGACATGATCGCCGAGAAATATGTCGGTATCCGCCCCGCGCCAGGCTACCCGGCCTGCCCCGAACATACCGTCAAGAAAGAGATGTTCGAGGTCATGCAAGCCGAGGAAATCGGCATGCAGTTGACGGAATCGTATGCCATGTTCCCCGGTGCGGCCGTGTCCGGCTTCTATTTTGCCCACCCGGAGTCGAAATACTTCGTCGTCGGCAAGATCGGCATGGACCAGGTGGAAGACATGGCCAAGCGCCGTGGCGTCAGCATCGAGGACGTGGAACGCTGGCTGGCGCCGAACCTGTCGTAATGCCATAATATAAGCACAAGGCGCGCGGAACTTATCGCGCGCCGAAGCGCACTAACGCAGTATGCCGGCCGGCATGCTGCATGCCCGCTCCGGCCCGTTCCCAACCGGCAAGGAGGATATATGGCAACCAATTTCAAACTGAAACGCTGGCAGGATCAGGTGATCCTGTTGCTGGGCCTGTGGCTCGTCGTCTCGCCCTGGGCGTTTTCCTACCCCGAAGGCTCGCCGCAGATGATCAACGCCTTTGTCTCGGGCCTCGTGATCGCCATCCTGGCCGCCTTCGACCTGTACAAGACGTATTTCTGGGCCGTCGTCGTCAACCTGCTGGTGGGCGTCTGGGTCGCCGCCTCGCCGTGGATACTGCGGCTGGCCGAACAGCGCGTCGTCCTGTGGAACGAGCTCGTCGTCGGTATCGCCGTCGTCGTGCTGGCCCTGTGGGAGCTGCGCACCGACCCCGAACTGCACAAGCACTGGCCCGGCGCCGCGGCGTAGTGCAGCTACCGGCGTAAAAAAACCCCGCCGGGCACTGCCGGGCGGGGTTCTTGATATGGCTAGCTATGCCAATTACAGGGCGTATCTGACAACGTTATCGCTCCATTCGTAGGCGGCCATTTCCAGCTCCACCAGATCGTCCGGCGACATGGCCAGGTCGCGCAAGGTTGGCACGATCTCGCCTTCCATGTCTTCGATGCGCTCGATGCACTCGGCCAGGCGTAGCAGGTCGCCGTAGAAGCCTTCGCGCGACAGCAGCGCTTCGGCCACTTCGTCGATCACTTCGATCTGGCCGAGGATTTCCGACATCGGCACGCCGAACAGGGTATCCATCAGCGACATGATGCCGACCGTAAAGGCGATATCGGCCGAATGGGCGTGGTTCGGGCGCAGTTTATGCGCGAGCAATTCCAGCAAACGGCCGCGCGTGGTGGCCAGCATCAGCAGCGGCGTCATGCTATGGCCGCGCTTGCTTGGTTCCGCGTACAGCATGATTTGCAGCCAGCGCTGCAATTGGCGGCGGCCCAGCACGGTCACGGCCTGGCTCAGCGAATCGATGCGCTGGCGCGCGCCCACGGCCGGTGTATTGACCAGGCGCAGCAAGTTCAGGGCCAGCGACACGTCGCGCTTGATGGCCCGCTCGATGTCCATATTGTCGGCGTCCGACGTCACCAGGGTCATCAGTTCCATGACGGCCAGTTGCGACGGCGACAGTTTCTTGCCCGTCATGATGGCAGGCTTGGCAAAGTAATAACCCTGGAAGTAATCGAAGCCCAGGTCCAGGCCCGACTTGAATTCTTCGCGCGTCTCGACCTTTTCCGCCACCAGTTTCTTGTTTTCCTGCTTGAAACGGGGCGCCAGGGCTGCCAGCACTTTCGGGTCGACGGTGCTCATGTCCATCTTGACGTACTGCACCAGCGGTAGCAGTTCCTGCACTTGCGCCGTATCGGAGACGACGTTTTCCAGCGCGAAAGTGAAGCCATGGCCCACCAGCTCGCTGATACGCGCGCGCACTTCCGGCGTGACGGGCATCGATTCGACGATTTCCAGCACCACTTTTTCACGCGGCAGGAACACGAAGATGTCGCTCATGATCACGTCGGCATCGACGTTGACGAAACCGAGCGCGTCGCCGATGACCTTTTCCATGCCCAGCTGGGAAGCGTGGGCGATGACGGAGGCCGTGGCGGACAGATCGCTGGTAATGTTGGCGGGACCGACCGGAGCGTTGCGGAATAGCAACTCATAGCCAAACAGGGCTTGATTGCGGTCAAGGATAGGTTGTCGCCCCAGATAGAACTCGCGCACGCGCAAGGGTTTCGGGGTGATGTCGTTGCTGGAAATATCGATCATTAACTCTTCATCAATCACGTCGAGTGACACCGGCCGCGCCGCGCCCGCATCAAGGTTCACTATTGACAATACTTTAGCTGAATTCCGCCCGCGCTGTGGGTATTTTGGCAGCAATCCAGTTTATTGTCGTCAACAAATTAGGCGACTGGCGTGTCTTGCACCATCCCGTCGACAAATAATTTCAATTCGCCCGGCGCAAACGCCGTCCATTGCTCATTTGTCGTCAGCGGCTGGGTAACAATCACGGCCACGCGGTCCTGGGGTGTCGTCACCTGGGAAAAGTCCACGCTCAGGTCTTCATCGGAGAGTTTAGCAGTTGGAAACGGATGTTGTCGCACCAGATAGTGCAAGCTGGTGGAACAGTGGGCAAACAGCGCCTCGCCGCTCGACAGCATCATGTTGAAAGTGCCGTGGGCCGCGATGCTGGGCAGCAACTCCGCCAGGGCCGCATGCAGTTGCGGCAATGCCGGCGGGGTATCACCAAAGCGCGCGTGCAGTTCCTGCAGCAGGTAGCAGAAAGCCCGTTCGCTGTCCGTGCAGCCGACGGGGCGGTAACTGCCCGTCAGCACGGGGTTGAAGTCCTTCAAATCGCCATTGTGGGCAAAGACCCAGTAGCGGCCCCACAGTTCGCGCACGAACGGGTGGCAATTTTCCAGCGCCACCTGGCCTTGCGTCGCCTTGCGGATATGCGCGATGACATTGCGCGACTTGATCGGGTAGCGTTTGATCAGTTCGGCCACGGGCGAGGCGATGGCCGCCTGGTGGTCGACGAAATGGCGCACGCCGGCGCCTTCGAAAAAGGCGATACCCCAGCCGTCATGGTGGGTATCGGTATGGCCGCCGCGCATGGCGAAGCCGGTAAAACTAAAGACAATGTCCGTGGGGACATTGCAATTCATTCCGAGAAGTTGGCACATGGTCTGTTTGCAGCTGAATAACACAACCACCATACCATGCCGTCAGACGGATTGGTATGGTGGCGATAGCCATCCGGTCAGTGCAACAGCACGGGCTGGCTCATGAGGGAATCATAGCTGCCCAAAAATTCATCGATCTCTTCCATGCTGGGTTCGCTGGCGATCAGCTCCGTGACGTCGCGGCGGAAGTGTTGCGCAAGGATGCCCGCGATAAACGTTTCCCGCTTGCCCCCCTTATCGACGATTTCATAGCCGCCAAAGCGCAGGGCTTCGAGGTCGCCGTCGACGCCGAATTCCACAACGCTGTATTGTTCGCTGTTATAGATCAGGTTCATTTTGCATCCTTCGCTCAAGCAGGAGAAGCTCCTGCGGTGTCAGAACAGAGGTGGGGTTCACACGGCGCCATTTCAAGCGGCCATGCCACCCTGCGGGCTACAGAGTTGTAACGAGATGCAAACTACGACTGCGGTAAGGCGATCAAGAAATCGTCAGGAAACCACCATGTCTGCTTGCAGCGCCAGCAGGGCATCGTAGGGACTGGCGGTGAGCCAGGTGCGCAATTGTTCGATGTGCGTGGCGTCGGCCAGGCTGATGAACAAGTGTGCGGGTGGATGGCGCAGCAGACGATTCAATGTTACACGCAATACGAGATTGCCGCTGCAGCACAGGCAACCTGGCGCGATGCGCAACAGTTGCAATGGAAATAATAGAGAAGGAGAAACTTGCCCGGCCAGGTCGGCCAGGATGGCGTTGCCGTCAGCCAATCCTTCGAGGATCACGGCGGCCGGCTGGTCAGGCGGCAAGGCTTGCGCGATGGCCGCTTCGCGCCCGGCGGCGCGTCCACCGCTGACCAGAGTCAGCGGCGTCGGACGCCGCACGGTTGCCGTCACAGGCTTTTCTTGGCCAGCTTGCCCGGTTCGACGCCCAGCTGTTTCAGCTTGCGATATAAATGGGTGCGCTCGAGGCCCGTTTTTTCCGCCACGCGGGTCATGCTGCCGCCTTCGCGTCCCAGGTGATGTTCGAAATACATGCGCTCGAACGCGTCGCGTGCCTCGCGCAGCGGCAAGTCGAACGACAGGTTGTAGCCATGGCCTTCGGCCACCGCCGGTACGGCGATGCCTGGGCGCACCATCAGCTGTTGCGGCGCGCTGCCGCCAAAGCTCGGTACGGGATGGCTGCTTTCCTCGGCCACCACGGGCGCCACGGGGCGCGGCGCCACGCTCGGCGCGCGCACGGTTTCCTGTGCCCGCGTCAAGCCTTGCTGGACTGCCTTCAGCAGTTTTTGCAGGGCAATCGGTTTCTCCAGGAAGTTCATGGCGCCGATGCGCGTCGCCTCGACCGCCGTATCGATGGTGGCGTGGCCCGACATCATGATCACCGGCATGGTCAGCAAGCCGTCGCGCTGCCATTCCTTGAGCAGGGTGACGCCATCGGTGTCGGGCATCCAGATATCCAGCAATACCAGATCCGGCGCACCGGCGGCACGCGCTTCGCGCGCCTGCTGCGCATTTTCGGCCAGCTGGATAGCATGTCCTTCGTCGCCCAAAATTTCCGAGAGCAACTCACGGATACCCATTTCATCATCCACTACGAGTATGTTTGCCATTCGTGTCTTGCCTTCCTCATTTCGCCGGCCGTCGCGCACAAGATGCACACGGCGGACAACTATGATTTTATTAGTGTTTTAAATACTAAACCAGACCCTCACGCCAGGAATTCCTGGGCAGGAGTGTCGGGAGCTAACTTTAACAGCAAAATGACCACCGAAGCGCCATTGCCGTCGACCCGGTTCTCGATATCGATGCGTCCGCCGTGTTCATCGATAATTTTCTTGACCATCGCCAAGCCCAATCCCGTGCCGCGCGCCTTCGAGGTCACATAGGGTTCGAAGGCCCGCGCCAGGATTTTTGGCGCGAAACCAGGGCCATTGTCGCTGATGGCCAGCCGCACGGCGATATTCACGCCGCCGTCCGCACTGCGATAATGAATTGCTTCCGTCCTTACGTCAATCCGCGGATGCGGCGAGTCCGGCGGCAGGTCGGCCATGGCGTCCTGCGCGTTCTGCAGCAAGTTGTGTATCACCTGGCGCAACTGGGTCGGATCGCCCATCACCATCGGCAAATTCGGCGCCAGCAGCGGGTGGATGATGTCGCCATCGTCGCCGCGCAGGTACAGGTTCAGTATCTCTTCGATCAGCTCGTTCAAGCGCAGCGGCGTGAGCACGGCCGGCGGCGTGCGCGCATAGTCGCGGAAGTCGTCGACCATGCGCTTCATCGCATCGACCTGCTTGACGATGGTGGTGGTGGCGCGGCTGAGCAGGTCGGCATCAGGCTGCTCCAGCTTGCCTTCGAGCTTCATCTGCAGGCGCTCGGCCGAAAGCTGGATGGGCGTGAGCGGATTCTTGATTTCATGCGCCAGGCGGCGCGCCACCTCGCCCCAGGCGATCGAGCGCTGCGCGGAAATTACGTCGGAAATATCGTCGAAGACGACGATGTAGCCGCTGCCGGACTCCAGCGGCAGGCGCGAACCGCGCGCCAGCAAGGTAATGTCATGCTCGTCGGCACTGCTGCCCAGGCGGCGCGGAATCTCGATCTGGCGCTGCCAGTGCAGGCGCTGCTGGTTGCGGCCCGATGCCGATTGCGCGCTTTGCGCCGTGAAGGCGCTGATGATGGCGCCGCCAAACTCTTCCATTCCAGCAATATTCGCCAGCGGCTGGCCCACCATGCTCATGCCCGAATGCTGCAGGATGCGCTCGACCGACTCATTGCAGGTCACCAGTTTAAAGTCGCCGTCGAGCACCATCACGCCGGCCGACATGTTCGCCAGCACCGATTCCAGGTGGGCCTTGGCGTTTTGCAAGGCGGCGCGGTTGCTTTCCACGGCCGTGCGCGCATCGAGCAACTGGCGCGTCATGATGTTGAACGACTGCGTCAGGGTGCCCAGTTCATCCTTGGTGGCGACGATGGGGCGCGGCGACAGGTCGCCCTCAGCCACGGCGCGCGTGCCTTCAGCCAGCAGCAGCAGGGGCTGGGCCAGGTTGCCGGCGATCAGGAAAGCGCTGCCGATGGCGCCGAAAATAGCCAGCAGCAGGGTCAGGGTGAGGATTTCCATGTACATCTTGCGCAGTCCCACGCGCGCGACGAAACGTTCCTTGTATTCGCTGTAGGCGGCGCGCAGCACTTCGCCATTCGTCGCCAGCTTGGGCGGTACCGATTGCAGCAGTTGCAAATAGCGGGGCGAGACGGAAGGCCCCGGCACGGCCACCAGCACGCGCAGGCGCAGGCTGGCCGCCGTTTCCAGCGACGCCGGCAGGCCCGAGCGGAAACCGCCACCGCCCGACTCCGTGCCATCGTCGTGCAACTCCAGTCCGCCCTCGGCGGAGGCATAGCCGGCCGGCAAGGCCGCCTGCACCAGCATGGGCGGCGTCGGCAAGTCGGCCGCGCTGTGCGGCCCGGCGCTGGCCAGCAGCACGCCGTCGCCGCTGACGAGCATGACGTTTTGCATGCCCTCTTCGCGCAGCAGGCTCGTCAGCACGGCCGGACCGGCCACCGGGTCGGCGCCCAGTTCTTCGACGGCCTTGTGGCCCCGGTGGTCGAGCTCGACCAGGGCCGCATCGAGGCCGGCACGGCCCAGCTCAATCCCCGATTCCAGCGCCGCTTCGATCTTGACGTTGAACCAGGATTCGATGGAGTGGGAGACGAATTGCACTGAGACAAGGAAAATCACCAGGCCCGGCAGGATGCCGACGGCGGCGAACAGCATCACCAGGCGCGTCATCAGCTTGGAGCCGAACTTGCCGCTCTTGTAGCGCGCGTACAGGCGCGCCAGGGAAATGCCCACCAGCGCCAGCAGGGACACGGCGACGGCCGCGTTCAGGCCCAGCAGCCAGGTGTAATAGCGGTCGAAAAAGCCGGAATTGTCGGAAGCCGACGCCAGCAGGAACAGCAGGATACTGACAATGCCGCCGCCCACCACCAGCAAATAGCGCAATGCTTGACTCACTACTCCGCCGTATACAAGAAGGTTTTTTTATTCGAAGCCAGGCGCCAGTCGCTGTTATTGAAGGCATTGACCTGTATCGGCTTGGGCAGGTAGTCGCGGTCCATGCCCATGCGCAAGGTGACGTTGTACGTCTGCCCCACTTTCAGCTCGCCGCGCCGCGCCACCAGCCAGCGGCTGGGACGGCGGATCAGGAACAGCGCATCGTCGAGCGTGGGAAAGCTTTGCTGCAAGCCGCCGCCCGACACATGATACTGGCGCGTCAGCACGTTATAGGACAGCTTGCTGGTCTGGCGCGCCACGATGGCTTTTTCATCGAACCAGTACCAGCGGGGCCGGGTCAGTTCGATTTCTGTCGTGAAATACAGCGGCACGCCATGCTGTACTGCATCATCGAGGTCGTGATTGAGCTCGAAGGAATACGTGGCGGCCAGCTTGTAGCCCTCTTCGCCCGACTCGATATAGGCACGGGTGATCTCGACCATGTCGGCGGCATGCGCGCGTGGCATGGTACATGCCAGCATCAGCAGCAGGGCCAGGAGTCGGAAGAGTCGTGTTGTCACAAGTGTGCCGGTAGTGTCCGTAAGATAAGGTTCGACGAATCGCTCAAGCCGCATTTTTTTGGAATAGCGCATAGAACAAACCGTCGTGGTCCTGCTCCGCGCTGCCAGTCGGCAACAGCTGGCCAGGCGCTGTCAATCGGATCGCATTATTGCGTACCGCAAATGCCGCCGCCTGTGCCTCGGATTCTTGCGGCCACAATGAACATGTCACGAACAGCAATTTACCATCGGGGCGCAGCATCTGCCACAGGTTGTCCAGAATTTTGGAGGAAAGTGTTGCAAGTTGGAACGCATCACCCTTGCGGCGCAACCAGCGAATGTCGGGATGGCGGCGCACGATGCCCGAGGCCGTGCACGGCACGTCGGCCAGGATGCGGTCGTACTGCTGGCCGTCCCACCACGCGCTCGATTGCGCATCCTGCGCCTTCAGAGTGGCATCCAGGCCCAGGCGCTCGAGGTTTTCCGCGATGCGCGGCAGGCGCTTGGCGTCCGCATCGATGGCCGTCACTTGCACGTCGGCCAGTTCCAGGATGTGGCACGTCTTGCCGCCCGGCGCGGCGCAGGCGTCCAGCACGCGCATGCCATCTTGCAAGTCCAGCAGCGGCGCGGCCAATTGCGCGCCAGCATCTTGCACGGAAACGACGCCCTGCTCGAAGCCGGGGATCAGCGCCACGCCGATCGGTTTGTCCAGGCGCACGGCGAACGGTCCCACCTGGCGCGCGGCGATGCCCGCCTCCGCCAGCACGGCCAGATACGCTTCGACCGTGCTCTTGCGGCGGTTCACGCGCAAGGTCAAGGGCGGCACGGCATTGCCAGCCGTCAGAATGGCTTGCCAATCGCGCGGGTAAGCCAGGCGCAGCGAGTCGATCCACCACTGCGGATAATTCCATTGTGCCAACGGTTGCTGCAGGGCCGCTTCCAGCAAGGATTTGCGCTCGCGCAAGAAACGGCGCAAGACGGCATTCACCATGCCCTTGGCATGCGCCAGGTCAGGGTGCGAAGTGGCCACTGTGACAGCCTGGTCGACAACGGTAAATTCTTCGTACGGCTGCTCGCCCGGCTCGGCCGACATCAGCGACAGCGCGCAGCACAGCAGGGCGGCCAGCATCGGCGGCTCGGGCGCCTTCGACGTCATCAGGCCGACCAGGGTTTCGCTGCGGCCCAGCTGGCGCATGGTACGGTAGGAGATATCCTGGATGGCGCCGCGCGCCTGCGGGCTGGCGTTCGATTGCGTAAACACCTTGGCCAGCGCCTGCGGCAGGGCCGTGCCCGTGCGCACTTGCGCCACGGCATTGGCTGCGCCCAGCAGGCAAAACGCCAGCGAGTCGGCGCGCAAATCGGGTTGGAAGCCTGGCTGCAAGACCGGTTTCAGGTCGGGATGGTAGCTGGGACGCAATTTCGGTGCGGCAGGAGCCTGGCCTGGCGCCGGCTTGGTTTTCAATTTCAGCGTGGGGCGCTTGTTCATAGTTATCCGGTGTGGCTGCGCGCGGCGGGCTGCATGGTGGCAAAGTCGTGGCCGCGCGTCATCAATAAAGGGTCGATTGTAGCGTTTGTGGCGCCCTCTGGCCCAAGCGATTGCAGCGATACATGTAAATTGCGGCAAAAAACTGCATATATACAAGCAGAATGCGCCATGCTGATGTTTTCATGCACCAACATAGGCATGCTGTCCTGATAATATCGTGAAAAGCGCCGGCACGGGCACACTGCCGGCTGGCGTATTGTTCCCGGCAGCAAACCAGTATAATTAACGCAGTCTGGGCGGCTTGGGTACTGGCCGTCCGTTTTGCTTTTTGATTCATTCTATTCATTCTTAACGCGGTTCCACCGCCATCCTGCTCATGCTCGCCCAACAGAAACAAGAAATCATCGCCCTGTTCCAGGCCGCCCTCGCTCCCGTCCTGGCCGGCACCTCGCTTGCGCCTAGCGTAGTGCTCGAGCGACCACGCGATGCATCGCATGGCGACGTCGCCTGCAATATCGCCATGCAACTGGCCAAGCAGCTGAAACAGAATCCCCGCGAACTGGCGCAAACCATCGTGACGGCCGTGCTGGCCAATCCGGCCGGCAAGGGCCTGGTCGAGGCAGTGGAAATCGCCGGTCCCGGCTTCATCAACGTGCGCGTCTCCGCCGCCGCCAAGCAAGCCGTGGTGAAAACCATCTTGAGCGAGGCCGACAGCTATGGCCGCTGCACGGCAGGCGCCGGCAAGCAAGTCATCCTGGAATTCGTCTCGGCCAACCCGACCGGTCCGCTGCACGTGGGCCACGGCCGCCAGGCAGCCCTGGGCGACGCCCTGTCCTCGCTGTTCGACGCGCAAGGCTACAAAGTGACGCGCGAGTTCTACTACAACGACGCGGGCGTGCAGATCCAGACCCTGGCCAATTCCGTGCAGGCGCGCGCGCGCGGCTTCAAGCCGGGCGACGCCGAATGGCCAGAGTCCGCCTACAACGGCGACTACATCGCCGATATCGCCAACGACTTCAAGGCAGGCAAGACGGTCTCGGCCAGCGATGGCCAGCCAGCGACGGCCAACGGTAACGTGGAAGACATCGATTCGATCCGCCCGTTCGCCGTCACCTACCTGCGCAACGAGCAAGACATCGACTTGCAGGCGTTTGGCGTGAAGTTCGACAATTACTACCTGGAATCGTCGCTGTATGCGGACGGCAAGGTCAACAGCGCGGTGGAAACCCTGATCAAGGCGGGCCACACGTATGAGCAGGATGGCGCGCTGTGGCTGCGCACCACCGACTTCGGCGACGACAAGGACCGCGTCATGCGCAAGACGGACGGCACCTACACGTATTTCGTGCCGGACGTCGCGTATCACCTGGTGAAATGGCAGCGCGGCTTCGTGCAAGCCATCAATATCCAGGGCAGCGACCACCACGGCACCATCGCGCGCGTGCGCGCCGGCCTGCAGGCGGTCGACATGGGCATCCCGCAAGGCTACCCCGACTACGTGCTGCACAAGATGGTCACCGTCATGAAGGATGGCGAAGAAGTCAAGATTTCGAAGCGCGCCGGCTCCTACGTGACCGTGCGCGACCTGATCGAATGGTCGGGCGGCGGCGACATCGCCAAGGGCCGCGACGCCGTGCGCTTCTTCCTGATCTCGCGCAAGGCCGACACGGAATTCGTCTTCGACGTCGACGTGGCGCTGAAAACCACCGACGAAAACCCCGTCTATTACGTGCAATACGCGCATGCGCGCATTTGCCGCATCCTGGAAAACTGGGGCGGCGATGCAAGCACGGTCGCCAGCGTCGACCTTTCCCCGCTGACGGCGCCGACCGAAGCGACCCTGCTGGCGACCCTGGCCGCCTACCCTGAAATGCTGGCGCGCGCGCAAGCCGAACTGGGACCGCACCAAGTCGCCTTCTACCTGCGCGACCTGGCCGCCAACCTGCACAGCTTCTACTTCGCCGAAAAAGTGCTGGTCGAGGACGAAGCCGTAAAGTTGGCCCGCCTGGCCCTCGTCATCGCCGCGCGCCAGGTACTGCGCAACGGCCTGGCACTGATCGGCGTGTCCGCGCCAAACAAAATGTAATCGCGAAGGTCAAACCGTCAATGAATCACGCTTCCCGCTTCTCTTCGTCCCGGCGCCAGCAGGGCAATACCCTGGTCGGCATCATCATCGGCCTGGTCATCGGCCTGGGCATCGCCGTGGTGGTCGCCCTGGTGATCACCAAGGGCGCCTCGCCCTTCACCGACAAGTCGGGCAAGGCCGGCAAATCGGCCGAGCCGACGGCTGGCCAGATCGCCGACCCGAACAAGCCGATGTACGGCAACAAGGAAGCGGCCAAGGAAGCGGCGCGCGACTTCTCCAAGGAGCCGCGCGAGATCGTCACGCCGACGCAGCCTGCCGCACAGGCACCCGCGCCCGCCACCGCGCAGCAGCCGAAGGCGCCGCCGCCGGACGCGCTGCAGGAATTGATCGGTACCTTGAAGGACAAGCCGGCGCCGAAAACGCCGGCGGCAGCACCAGCGGCGCCCGTGCCGCAAGCCAAGGCCGACGCAGCCAGCGACAAATGGATTTATTATCTGCAGGCCGGCGCCTTCCATGACATGTCGGACGCCGAAAGCACGCGCGGCAAACTGGCGCTGCTCGGCTTCGAAGCGGCCATCAGCGACCGCAGCACCGATGCCGGCGTGCTGCACCGCGTACGGGTCGGGCCGTTCAACCAGCTCGAAGCGATGAACCGCGCACGCACCAAACTGTCTGAAAACGGCATCGATGTCGCCGTCGTCCGCAACCAAAAATAAGGAACCAGCATGCGTTTTCTGAAGAACCTCCTGATCGCCGCCGCCCTGTGCACCGCCGCCATGGGGGCGTCGGCCTCGCCGGCCGAGCCGAAGAACGGCGTCGAGTACGAAACCCTGCCCGCGCCGCAGGCGACGGAATCGGGCAAGAAAATCGAAGTGACGGAATTCTTCGCCTATTACTGCCCCCATTGCAACGTGCTCGAACCGCAGCTGGCGGCCTGGGTCAAGAAACAGGGCGACAACATCGTCTTCAAGCGCGTGCACGTGTCGCGCGATGACAGCGTGGCGCCGCAGCAGCGCTTGTTCTTCACCCTGCAAGCCATGGGCCTGGTCGACAAGCTGCACACCGGCGTCTTCCACGCCATGCACGTTGAACGCAACCGCCTGAACACCGACGACGCCGTCTTCGACTTCGTCGCCAAGCAGGGCGTGGACCGCCAGAAGTTCACCGACACCTACCGTTCGATGGGTGTCTCGGCCCGCGTGCGCCGCGCGGACGCCATGATGCAGGGTTATAACGTGACGTTCTGGCCCATGATCGCCATCGATGGCCGCTACATCACCTCCCCTTCGCAGGCCGACCAGGGCAGCAAGTCGGCCAAGAACGAAGAGCAGCTGAACGCCCAGGCGCTCAGCGTGATGGACGTGCTGGTCGCGAAAGCCAAAGCGGAAAAGAAATAAGCATGGCCACTTCCCTGGCGCGCCCGGGCACCGCCTGATGCATCGCGTTTTCATCACGGGCGCGTCGAGCGGACTGGGCGCCGCCCTGGCGCTGCAGTACGCGCGCCAGGGCGCCCATCTGGGCTTGCTGGCCCGCCGCGGCGACACCCTGCAGCAACTGATCGCCTCCCTGCCCCACCCTGAACGCCACCGCGCCTACGCCGTCGATGTGTGCGACCACGCCGCCCTGAAAAGCGCGGCCGGCGACTTCATCGCCCATGCCGGCGGCATCGACGTCGTCATCGCCAGCGCCGGCGTGTCGTACGGCACCTTGAGCGAACATGCGGAAGACCTCGACGCCTTCGCCCGTTTGATCGCCATCAACGTCACGGCCACCGTCGCCACCTTCGCCCCCTTCATCGCCGCCATGAAAAGCCAGGGCAGCGGACGCCTGGTGG
Source organism: Janthinobacterium sp. SUN137 (assembly GCF_030587265.1). NCBI lineage: Bacteria > Pseudomonadati > Pseudomonadota > Betaproteobacteria > Burkholderiales > Oxalobacteraceae > Janthinobacterium > Janthinobacterium sp. SUN137. Next base: position 228,663 of record NZ_JAPWHZ010000006.1, read on the forward strand.
GCATCGGCAGCGTGGCCGGCATCCGCGGCCTGCCCGGCGCCGAAGCCTACAGCGCCTCGAAGGCGGCCGTCATCAGCTACTGCGAATCGCTGCGCCTGGAATTGAAACCGGCGGGCATCAAGGTCGTCACCATCACGCCCGGCTACATCGACACGCCGATGACGCGCCATAACGCCTACCGCATGCCTTTCCTGATGCCGGCCGAAAAATTCGCCGTGCGTGCCGCGCGCGCCATCGCCGATGGCGACAGCTACCGCGTGATCCCGTGGCAGATGGGCGTCGTCGCCAAGCTGCTACGCGCGCTGCCCAATGCCGTCTACGACCGGGCCTTCGCGAATGCGCCGCACAAGGCGCGCAACTGAACTGACCACCATGACGAAGCACTCAGACCTGAACAGCGCGGCCATCGCCGCCCATTGCGCCACAGGCGCCTCCCACGTGGCCATCGAAGTGGTCGACGAAACGGGATCGACCAACGCCGACCTGCTGGCGCGCTGCGCCACCCTGGCCGGCCCCACCCTGCGCATCGCCGGCCAGCAGACGGCCGGACGGGGACGCGCAGGGCGGCCCTGGGTGTCGCAACCGGACGCCAGCCTGATGTTCTCGCTGGCCTGGCGCTTCAAGGGACCGCTGCACCGGCTGGTCGGCCTGCCGCTGGCCGTCGGCGTGGCGCTGGCCGAAACCATGACGGCGCTGGGCGTGCCCGTGCAATTGAAGTGGCCAAACGACCTGCTCAAGGATGGGCATAAACTGGCCGGCATCCTCGTCGAGACGCAGCAGACGCCAGACGGTGGCGTGTGCGCCGTCATCGGCTGCGGCATCAATCTGCTGATGCCCGACGCGCTGGAACGGCAGATCGGCCGCAGCGTCTCGGCCGTGCCCTGGCTGGCGCAGATGGAGCGCAATACACTGGTGGCAGCCCTGCTCAGCCGCCTGGCCGGCGTGCTGGCCGAATTCGACGACACGGGCTTTGCGCCCTTCACGGAACGCTGGAACGCACTGCATGCCTGGCAAGGCCAGCACGTAAAAATCCTCGACAATGGCCAACTGCTGCAGCAAGGCGTGGCGGCCGGCGTGGATGAACTGGGCCGGCTGCTGCTGCGCGGCGAAGATGGCTTGCAGCACATCATGTCCGGCGACGTGTCCCTGCGCCTGACGGGGGAGTAAGCGCATGCTGCTGCTGATCGACGCCGGCAATACGCGCATCAAATGGGCGCTCGTGGCCGCCGACAGCGCCACCGGCGGCTGGCTGGCCAGCGGCGCCGTCACGCATGCGCAGATCGACACCCTGGCCGCGCAGTGGGCGTCACTCGCCATCGGCGAAGCACTGCTGTCGAACGTGGCAGGCGCCGTCATCGGCACGCACCTGCGCGCCATGCTGCCGGTCGTTGCCCGCGACTTTGTCTCGCTGCCGCAGCTGGCGGGACTGAAAAATGGCTACCGCATGCCGTCGCAACTGGGCTGCGACCGTTTTGCCGCCGCCATCGGCGCGCACGCGCTGGCGCCTGGCCAGGCCGTCATCGTCGCCAATTGCGGCACCGCCACCACCATCGACGCCATCACGGCCGATGGCATTTTCCTCGGCGGGATGATCTTGCCGGGACTGGGACTGATGGCCAGCTCGCTGGCGCGCAACACGGCGCAGCTGCCGCAGATCGCCAGCGACGCCCTGCTGCCGGCCGGCTTTGCCGACAACACGGATGACGCCATCCTCTCCGGCTGCCTGGCGGCCCAGGCGGGCGCCATCGAACGGGCCGTGCGCATGCACGGCGCCGGCGCCTGCCTGCTGTCGGGCGGCGCCGCATCGCGTATCGCACCGGCGCTCGCGCTGGCGGTACCGCTACACCTGGTCGACAATATCGTCATGCTCGGCCTGCAGGCGGCCGCGCGCGCCGGGGCTGCAGGAACACAAGGAAACCACCAATGCTGAAATTCGTCTTCTGGCTGCTGGCCGGCGTCAACCTGCTGGTGCTGGCCATCGGCCAGGGTTATCTGGGCAGTTTTCGTACGGAGACGCGCGAACCGGCGCGCCTGAAAAACCAGCTGCAGGCGACCAAGCTCACCTTGCTGACGCAGGAGCAGGCCATGGCGCCCGCCGCGCCGCCTGCCGCGGAAGAGGCAGTGACGCCGGCGGCGGCCGCACCGGCGCCACCGCCACCGCCATCATATGCGTGCACGGAAGTGGGCAATTTCCTGCTGGCTGACGGACGCCGCTTCGAAGCGCAAGTGGCGTCGCTGGACCTGGGCGACCGCCAGTCGCGCCGCAACGTGGCCGGCCAGGAGATTTCCAGCTACATGGTGTACATCCCGCCGCAGGGCAGCAAGGAAGGCGCCGACCGCAAGGCGGGCGAATTGAAGCAGCTGGGCGTGACGAATTACTTCATCATGAATGAAAGCAGCCCGCTGCGCTGGGGCATTTCACTGGGTGTGTTCAAGTCGGAAACCAGCGCGCAAAGCCAGCTGGCATCGCTCAATAAACAGGGCGTGCACAGCGCCCGCGTCGCACCGCGCTACAGCGCCAGCAAGCAGATGGCTTACCAGTTCCGCGACCTCGACGCCGCCACGCGCGCGCGTCTCGAAAAGATCAAAACGCAGTTCCCTGACCAGGAACTGCGCAACTGCAAATAAGCACCTGACTAAACCTACTGCGCGTCGCGCTTTGCGGCCTGCGATGCTCGCTGTGCTCCAGCACAGCTGCGCTTCTTAGCCAAAAATCGCTGCCGCTCGCTACGGTTTTATCAGGTGCTTTGCACCATCAGGCGCGCCTAGCGTTGGATGACGATAGGCTTGATGCCTGTCGATTCCGGCAAATTCGCCGCCGCGCGGGCCGCTTCGGCGCGGCTGGAGAACGGTCCGCCGTACAGGCGGAACAGGTTACCGGCCTGCACCACGCCCAGGCTACCGAGGGCTGCCGCGTATGGCGCCAGGCGCGAACGTCCCGATTCCGCGTTGTCGGCACGCGAGTAGGCGCCCAGCTGCAAATAGAAGCCGCTGGCCAGCGCCGCCGGTGCCGGCATGGCCACCGTCGCATCGACGGGCAGCATCTGCGTCGACACTTCCGGCTGCACCACGGTGCCCGTTTCTACCGGCGTGTCGATGGAGATGGCCACCACGGACGGCACCGGCTTGGGCGCCGCACGGGCCGCAAGGATGGCGTCGATATCGGCTGGCAGCAGCCGTTCGACGACCACCTGGTGGCTGCCCTTGCCGAGGAAGCCCAGTTTCAGCGCCGCCGTGTAGGACACGTCGATCACGCGCGTGGCGTGGAACGGCCCACGGTCGTTGATGCGCACGATCACCTGCTCGCCGCTGTCGATGCTCGTCACGCGCGCATACGATGGAATCGGCAAGGTCGGATGGGCCGCCGTCATCTTGTACATATCGTAGATTTCACCGGACGAGGTGCGCTGGCCATGGAATTTCTTGCCATACCAGGTACCCATGCCTTTCTGCTTGAACGGTTCGTTATCGGTGATCGGCGTGTAGGTCTTGCCGAAGACGACATACGGGCGGTTCGAGCGCGTGGAATACGGCTCGTTACGCACTTCCGCATCGGGCACGTCGCGCAGGTTGGCCGGCGGATTATCGCCTGGGCCATCGTCCTTGTAGTAGCCGCCACGCCCGGAGCCGGCCGCCGGCAGCGCAGGCAAGGTGGGATCCTGGCGCACAGGGGACTTGACCTTGCCGCCGGATGGCAGCGGCACGTTATTCGATGCGGGCTTTTGCGGCGTCGTGCCGCAGGCGGCCAGGGTCAGCAAGACCGTCAGCAGTGTGGCAACATTCGGCCCGCGCATGGCGAAGGTATCGAAAGGCGCGCGCATCAGGTCTGCACCAGCTTGCGGTGGCGCTGAATGCTCATCAGGATACCGGTGGCCACGCCCAGGGTCAGCAGCGCGGTGCCGCCATAGCTGAGGAATGGCAAGGGGACGCCGACCACCGGCACGATGCCGCTGACCATGCCCATGTTGACGAAGGCGTAAGTAAAGAAAATCATAGTGATCGCTCCTGCCAGCAGGCGAGTGAAAAAACTGGGGGCGTTGGCGGCGATCATCAGCCCCCGTCCCACCAGCAGCAAATACATCAGCATCAGGATCAAGTTACCGACCAGGCCGAATTCCTCGGAATATACGGCAAAAATAAAATCGGTCGTGCGTTCCGGAACAAACTCCAGGTGGGCTTGCGTGCCGTGCGTCCAGCCCTTGCCCGTCATGCCGCCGGAACCGATGGCGATGATGGACTGGATAATATGGAAACCCTTGCCCAGCGGGTCCTTGGTCGGGTCGATCAGCATCATCACGCGGTCGCGCTGGTAATCATGCAGGTGCGACCAGGCGATCGGCAGGCAGGAAACGAAGGTGATCAGCAAGCCGGCCAGCACCTTCCACGACAAGCCGGCCAGGAAGATGACGGTAAAGCCGGCCGCCACCACCAGCAGCGCGGTGCCCAGGTCGGGCTGGCGCGCGATCAGATAGACGGGCGCCAGCAACAGCACGGCCGCCATCACGAACGATTTCCAGCGCAGGGCGCCCGCATTATGCTGGAAGAACCAGGCCAGCATCAGCGGCGTGGCGATCTTCAGGAATTCGGACGGCTGGATGTCGATCACGCCGATATGCAGCCAGCGCCGCGCACCGAGCTTGATGGTGCCGAACAGCGCCACGGCCACCAGCAAGATCACCGACACCGTATAGGCGGGTACGGCGATGCGCATCATCATCTGCGGCGTGACGTTGGCCGCCACCCACATGACGAAAAAGCACAGCAGGATATTGCGCAAATGGTCTTCGATCTTGCCGGGGATGCCGATGCTGGCCGAATACAGGGTCAGCAGGCTGGTGCTGAGCAGCATCAGGATGATGATCATCAGCGGCGGATCGAACACCGCCAGATAGGGTTTGGCGCGCCGCCACAGCGAGCGCCTCTCGTTAATGGGCATGTGCTTCCTTATTGCCTGGCAGGTGCCGCCGGGGCAGCCTGCTCGTCAGTGATTTCTTCCAGGGTGCGCACTTCGTCGACATCTTCCTTGGGCACCTTGGTGGTGTCCTTTTCCTTGTCGCTCGGGCGCTTGCCCAGCAAGTAGTAGTCGAGTGCCTTGCGCGCGATTGGCGCGGCCACGCCGGCGCCGAAGCCCGCGTTTTCCACCACGATGGCAATCGCGATGCGCGGCTTGTCGGCCGGCGCGAAGGCCGTAAACAAGGCGTTGTCGCGCAGGCGTTCGGCCAGCAGCTTGGCGTTGTACTTCTCGTTTTTCTTGATGCCCACCACCTGCGCCGTACCCGTCTTGCCGCCCACCGTGTACTGCACGCCGGTGAAGATGCGCGCGGCCGTGCCGCCCTGCTCGCTAGTCACGCCCACCATGGCGCGCTTGATGATGTCGATGTTTTCCTGCTTGAGCGCGATGCGGTAGCTTTCCTTCGGCACCGTCAGGGTGCGCGCGCGCGTGGCGGCGTCTTCGATGATCTTCACCAGATGCGGTTTCATCACCACGCCGTTATTGGCCAGGTTGGCCGTCGCGTGGGCGATCTGCAGCGGCGTATACGAATTGTAGCCAGAGCCGTTACTCACCGAAATCGTGTCGCCGCCCACCCATTTTTTCTGCTGCGGCGTCTTGAAGCGGTTGCGCTTCCATTCCGTCGACGGCAGCACGCCCGTCTTTTCGTTATTCAGGTCGATGCCCGTCAACTGGCCGAAACCGAACGGCTTCATGAAGTCGTGGATGGCGTCGATGCCCATGTCGCGCCCCAGCTGATAGTAATAGGTGTTGCACGAGACGACGATGGACTTGTGCATGTCCACCGTGCCGTGGCCGCCCACCTTATCGTCGCGGAAGGTATGCCCGCCGAGAATGAAGAAACCGGGATCGGAAATCGACTGGCTCGGCGTACGCTTGCCCAATTCCAGCGCGGCCAGCGCCATGAAGGGCTTGAAGGTCGAGCCAGGCGCGTAGGTGCCGGACAGGGGACGGTTGACCATCGGCCGGTCCAGCGAAGTATTGAGCTCATTCCAGCTTTGCTGGTCGATGCCGTCGACGAACAGGTTGGGGTCATAACCTGGCTTGGAGACGTAGGCGAGAATGTCGCCCGTGGCCGGGTCGATGGCCACGGCCGCGCCACGCCATTCGCCGAACGCTTCCTCGACCACTTTTTGCAGTTCGATGTCGATCGACAGGATCAGGTTGTTGCCCGGGGTGGCCGCCGTGCGCGACAGGGTGCGCATGGCGCGCCCGCCGGCCGACACTTCCACCTCTTCGTAGCCGGTGGTGCCATGCAGCTGCTTCTCGTAGCTTTTTTCCAGGCCTTCCTTGCCGATATGGTCGGTGCCGTTGTAGTTGGCCGCGTCCTCGCCCTCTTCCAGCGCCTTCGCTTCATTGCGGTTGATGCGGCCGATAAAACCCACCACGTGCGAGGCGATTTCGCCCATCGGATACTGGCGGAACAGGCGCGCCTGCACCTCGACGCCAGGGAAGCGGAAGCGCTGCGCCGTGAAGCGCGCCACTTCCTCGTCCGTCAGGCGCGTGCGCAGCGGCACACTGACGAAATTCTTCGACTCTTCCAGCAGCTTCTTGAAGCGGCGGCGGTCCTTGATGTCGATCTGCACCAGGGTCGACAGCTCGTCGATCACGGAATCGAGACTGGCGCTCAATTTCGATGGCGTGATTTCCAGCGTATAGGCCGAGTAATTGCGCGCCAATACCACGCCGTTGCGGTCGAGGATCAGGCCGCGCGTGGGCACGATGGGCACCACGGCGATGCGGTTGTCCTCGGCCTTGGTGGCGTAATCCTCGTGCTTGATCACCTGCAGCCAGATGAAACGCGCCAGCAGCAGCGAAAAGCAGACGAAGACGAGCCCGCCCAGGATGGTCAGGCGCATGCGGAAAAAATGCAGTTCGCGCTCGGTGTTTTTCAGTTCAGTCATTGCAGGCGCCCGTCAAATCGGCCGGTTGTGGTCACGGTCCACGGCGCGGCGCTGCGGCGCCAGCAGGATCCACGTGACGAAGGGCCACAGGGCCACGGCGACGAAGCTCTCGATGAAATTGAGCCAGCCGGGGAAACGGCCCGAGACGATCAGCCGCGTCAGCAATTGCAGCGCCTGCGTCAGCAGCAGCAGCGGCAGCACGTGCAGCGCCTGCGTCAGGATGGGGAACCACAGCACGCGGCGGTGCATCATGATGGCGAAATACGACAGCAAGGTGTAGGCCAGCGCATTCTCGCCCAGCAGGGTCGAATCGTGCACGTCCATCATCAGGCCCATGAAGAACGCCACGCCGATACCGACCTTGCGCGGCTGGTGGATGCCCCAGAAGACCAGCACCAGGGCGACGAAATCGGGCACGCCGACGAACTGCCCCCACGGCAGCAGGTTCAGCAAAAAAGCGCACAGCAGGGAAAAACCGATGAACAGGGGGCTGACCGGCAGCAGGATGTAATGCGGGCGGTTCATCGTGTCGCTTCCTTCGGTGGCACGGCGGCAGGTGTTGGTACAGGTGTTGCGGCAGGCGCCGCCGGTTTCGGCGCAGGACTCGCAGGCGGTTTCGCGGCCGGCACTGCGGCCGTATTGGCGGCAGGTGGTGTCGCAGCGGCAGCCGCAGGCTCCTTGGCAGGGTCCTTGATCGGCGCCATCTTGCCGGCGATCTTGCGGCCCGTCTTGACTTCTTCGGCGGGCGGACGCGGTGGAATGTCCGGCGACGTCATCAAGATGAGCAGCTGGGTGTTGCGCTCGATGCCGGCCAGCGGCTGGCACACGACGCGGCCGAACGGGCCATGCGCATTGCGCTCGACCAGGGTCACGCGCGCCACGGCCAGGCCGGCCGGGTACAGGCCGTCGAGGCCCGAGGTAATGACGATGTCGCCGATCTGGATGTCGGCGCTGGGGGCCGTGAAGCGCAGCTCCATGGTGCCGGACTTGCCACGGCCGATGGCCACGCTGCGCACGCCGTTGCGCAGCAGTTGCACGGGAATGGCTTGCTCTTCATCGGTCAGCAGGGTCACTTCGGAGGTGAACGGGAACACGCGCGTGACTTGCCCCACCACGCCGAGGTTGTCGATCACGGGGCGGCCCAGTTCCACGCCATGCTGGATACCGCGATCGAGCACGATCTTGCGCGTGGCCGAATCGCGCGTGTCATACAGGACTTCCGCCATCATGGTCTTGACGGGAACGCGCTCGCGCGCTTCCATCAATTTGCGCAAGTGGTTGTTTTCAACGATATTGAGCTGCGCCTGCTGCAGGATCTGCGCCGAGGCGATTTGCTCGTGTTTCAGGTCGCGCACCTGTTTTTCCAGGGCGGACAGCGAAGAAAAGTAATTGCCGACGCCAAGCGCCACATCGCGCGGCACCAGGGCCGCCATCTGCACCGGATACAGCACGGTGCCGACGGCCTGGCGCACGGCCGTCAGCGCGTGCATGCGCGAATCGACCAGCAGCAGGGCGATTGAAATGCCGGCGAACACCATCATCTTGACGCGGGCGGAGGCGCCTTGTTTGAAAAGTGGCGGAGGACTGTATTCCATGACTTCCAATAATCAGGCCAGGCGCAGTGCGCCAACGTGCAGGCCCCGGTCAGACGCCGGCGCCAAAACCAAAAAAAGGCCGGAAAATGGTTTCCGGCCCTTCTGTCAGATTATTCGTAGGAGAAGATCGAGCCGAGCTTGTCCATACGTTCCAGTGCCATCCCGGAACCGCGCACCACGCAGGTGAGCGGGTCCTCGGCCACCAGCACCGGCAGGCCGGTTTCCTCCATCAGCAGGCGGTCCAGGTCGCGCAGCAGTGCGCCGCCGCCCGTCAGCATCATGCCTTTTTCGGCGATGTCGGCGCCCAGTTCCGGCGGCGTCTGTTCCAGCGCGTTCTTCACGGCCGAGACGATGTTGTTCAGCGGGTCGGTCAGCGCTTCGAGGATCTCGTTGCTGGAGATGGTGAACGAACGCGGGATGCCTTCGGACAGGTTGCGGCCCTTGACTTCCATTTCCTTCACTTCCGAGCCAGGGAAGGCCGAACCGATGGCCTTCTTGATGGCTTCAGCCGTCTGTTCGCCGATCAGCATGCCGTAGTTGCGGCGGATGTAGTTGACGATGGCTTCATCGAACTTGTCGCCGCCGACGCGCACGGAACCCTTGTAGACCATGCCGCCCAGCGAGATGATGCCCACTTCGGTGGTGCCGCCGCCGATGTCGACCACCATCGAGCCCGTTGCTTCGGACACGGGCAAGCCCGCGCCGATGGCCGCTGCCATCGGTTCTTCGATCAGGTACACCTGCGAGGCGCCGGCACCCAGGGCCGATTCGCGGATGGCGCGGCGCTCGACCTGGGTCGAACCGCACGGCACGCAAATGATGATGCGCGGCGATGGACGGAAGAATTTCGAGTCGTGCACCATGCGGATGAATTGCTTGAGCATCTGTTCGGTAACGGTGAAGTCGGCGATCACGCCATCTTTCATCGGACGAATCGCTTCGATATTGCCCGGCACCTTGCCCAGCATCTGCTTGGCTTCCTTGCCGACTGCCTGAATGGTCTTCTTGCCATTCGGACCGCCTTCCTGGCGGATGGCGACGACGGATGGCTCGTCCAGGACGATACCGAGGCCGCGTACATAAATAAGGGTGTTGGCCGTGCCCAAGTCAATGGCCAGATCGGTGGAGATATACCTGCGTAAAAAACCAAACATGAGTGTCCTGTAGCGCATCGAGCTGCGCAAAAGCTGTTTATGGGGAGTTTCAAAGCGGGCGCTTTCAGGCACCCTGAAAATCCAAAAGGCGATTTTTCCGGGTTTCGCTTGGCGCTTGCGCAATCTTTTCTATGCTGCGGCAGCAGTCCATCAGCGCCGGCAACGCATTAACCCGCCATTCTACCTTATAATTTGAATGCGATTTGCTCAAAAACCATGGAAAAGTGCGACTCTTGCAGCCGCGAGTTACGCGGCATTCCTCGATTTTTGTGAGCAAAATAGCAGTAAATACCCGCGTTTTATCAAAACGCCAACTTAATACTAATGCGCGGCACTCCGCGCCATTCGCCATGTCCCTGACACTCTCCGACGTAAAACGCATCGCCCACCTGGCCCAACTTGAAATGGCCGACGACCAGGCCGTCACGTCTTTGGCCCAATTGAACAAGATTTTTGCACTCGCGGAACAAATGCAAGCCGTCAATACCGATGGCGTGGCGCCCCTGAGCCACCCGCTGGCCGCCCACATGGACAATATCGCCCTGCGCCTGCGCGACGATATCGCCACGGAACAGAACCGCCGCGATGCCTACCAGGCCGTGGCGCCGAAGGTACAGGATGGCCTGTACCTCGTGCCCAAGGTCATCGAGTAAACACGCCGTAGCGCTGTTCCCGCCTTTTTGCCGAATATCAAAATAGAAACGCCATGCATACAAAATCCATCAAACAGCTGTCCACGCTTTTGCAGAACAAGGAAATTTCCGCCGTTGCACTGGCGACGCATTTCCTCGACCGCATCGAAGCGGACACCTCGAACGCCTTCCTGCACGTCGACCGTGCCCTGACCCTGGCGCAAGCTGCCGAGGCCGACGCGCGCATCGCCGCCGGCACGGCCACGCCCTTGACGGGCGTGCCGATCGCGCACAAGGATTTGTTCGTCACGAAAGGCTGGCGCACGACGGCCGGCTCGAAAATGCTGGCCGACTACGCCAGCCCGTTTGACGCCACCGTGGTGGAGAAATTCCAGGCCGCCGGCATGGTCACCCTGGGCAAGGTCAATTGCGATGAGTTCGCCATGGGCTCCGGCAACGAGAACTCGGCCTTCGGCGCCGTGCAAAACCCGTGGGACAAGGCGGCCGTACCGGGCGGCTCGTCCGGCGGCTCGGCCGCCGCCGTGGCGGCTGGCCTGACGCCGGCCGCCACCGGCACCGACACGGGCGGCTCGATCCGGCAGCCTGCCGCCTTTTGCGGCATCACCGGCATCAAGCCGACGTATGGCCGCGTCTCGCGCTTCGGCATGATCGCCTTTGCCTCGTCGCTGGACCAGGGCGGCCCGATGGCCCGTTCGGCCGAAGACTGCGCCCTGCTCTTGAGCGCCATGGCCGGCTTCGACGAACGCGACTCGACCAGCCTGTCGCCGGAACAGGGCGGCGTGGCGGAAGATTTTTCGCGTGAACTGGGCCAGCCGCTGACGGGCTTGCGCATCGGCGTGCCGTGCGAGTACTTCGGCGAAGGCCTGGCCAAGGACGTGGAAGCGGCCGTGCGCGGCGCGCTGGCGCAGTATGAAAAGCTGGGCGCCACCCTGGTCGACATCTCCCTGCCGAACACCGCCCTGTCGATTCCCGCCTATTACATGATCGCGCCGGCCGAGGCGTCGTCGAACCTGTCGCGCTACGACGGCGTGCGCTACGGCCACCGCGCTACCGAGTACAAGGACTTGCAGGACATGTACAAGAAGTCGCGCGCACAGGGCTTCGGACCCGAAGTACAACGCCGCATCATGGTCGGCACCTATGTGCTGTGCCACGGCTACTACGACGCCTACTACCTGAAGGCGCAAAAGATCCGCCGCCTGATCGCGCAGGATTTCGACGCCGTGCTCAATGGCCCGAACGCCGTCTGCGACGTCATCATGGGCCCCGTCGCGCCAACCGTCGCCTGGGACCTGGGCGACAAGACGGACGACCCGGTGGCGAACTACCTGGCCGACATCTACACCCTGTCGACCAGCCTGGCCGGCCTGCCCGGCATGTCAATCCCGTGCGGTTTCGGCGAGGGCGAAAAGAACGCCAAGCGCCCCGTCGGCCTGCAAATCATCGGCAATTACTTTGGCGAAGCCAAGCTGCTCAATATCGCCCACCAGTTCCAGCAAGTGACGGACTGGCATACGCGCAGCCCGGCAGGCATTTAAGAAATAATTCGCGCCGCCCAGGCGGCGCCACCAAAAAATAAGCGAGAACACTATGCAATGGGAAGTCGTCATCGGTCTTGAGAACCACGTTCAGCTCACGACCGAATCCAAAATTTTCAGCGGTTCGCCGATCAAGTACGGCGCCGAAGCCAACACGCAAGCCAGTCCCGTCGACCTGGCGCTGCCAGGCGTGCTGCCGGTCATGAACAAGCAAGCCGTCGACCGCGCCATCCGCTTCGGCCTGGCCGTCGGCGCCACCGTCGCGCCGCACTCGGTCTTCGCGCGCAAAAACTATTTTTATCCCGATTCGCCCAAGGGTTACCAGATCAGCCAATTCGAAGACCCCGTCGTCATCGGTGGCGCCCTGACCTTCGGCTATGAAAAGGATGGCGAATTCGTCACCAAGACGGTCAACCTGACGCGCGCCCACCTGGAAGAAGACGCGGGTAAATCGCTGCACGAAGACTACGCGGGCATGAGTGGCATCGACTTGAACCGCGCCGGCACGCCGTTGCTGGAAATCGTCTCGGAACCGGAAATCCGCAGCGCCGCCGAAGCCGTGGCCTATGCCAAGGCGCTGCACTCGCTGGTCATGTGGCTGGGAGTTTGCGACGGCAACATGCAGGAAGGCTCGTTCCGCTGCGACGTCAACGTTTCCGTACGCCCCGTCGGCCAGAAGGAATTCGGCACGCGCTGCGAAATCAAGAACCTGAACTCCTTCCGCTTCATCGAGGAAGCCGTGCACGTGGAAGTGCGCCGCCAGATCGAACTGATCGAAGAAGGCGGCAAGGTCGTGCAGGCGACGCGTCTGTACGATCCGGACCGCAAGGAAACGCGCGAAATGCGCAGCAAGGAAGACGCGCAGGATTACCGCTACTTCCCGGACCCTGACCTGCCGCCGCTGGTCATCTCGCAAGCGTGGATCGACACGGTCAAGGCCTCGATGCCGGAACTGCCGGCCGCCATGCGCGCCCGCTTCATCAGCGAATACGCGCTGCCGGAATACGACGCGCTGGTGCTGACGCAGTCGAAAGCCATGGCCACCTACTTCGTCGCCGTGGTCGACAAGGCTGGCAAGGAAAACGCCAAGGCCGCCGCCAACTGGCTGATGGGCGACGTGTCGTCGACCCTGAACCGCGAAGGCGTGGACCTGGACGACGCCCCCGTCTCCGCCGCGCAGCTGGCCGCCATGCTCAAGCGCATCGCAGACGGCACAATCTCGAACAAGGCGGCAAAGGAAGTCTTCGCCGGCATGTGGGAAGCGAAGTCAGACGACGAGAACCTGGTCGATACCATCATCGACGCCAAGGGCCTGAAGCAGATCTCGGACTCGGGCGCCCTGGAAACCATCGTCGATGAAGTGCTGGCGGCGAACGCCAAGTCGGTGGAACAGTACCGCGCCGGCAAGGAAGCGGCCATCAACGCGCTGATCGGCCAGGCCATGAAAGCGTCGAAAGGCAAGGCCAATCCAGCCCAGCTGACGGAATTGCTGAAGGCCAAGCTGGCGGGATAATTCTCCTCCGTACGCCCCCAAAAAAAAGACGCTGCGGCGTCTTTTTTTTGCCTGCCCGGCTCATTTCTAAACAAGCTTGTCTATATTTTCCAGCATGCCTGACAAGCGTTTATGCGGCATTGAAAATTAAAGTATACATTTTTGTCTACAACGATTATTCTAGCCTTATTGAATTTCAGGCAAGAGGAAAACAGCATGGGCAAGACGCACGACATCCCGAAACCGACGGCAGCCGAACTCGATCTGCTGCAGGCACTGTGGCCGCTGGGCGCCGCCACGGCCAAGCAGGTGCACGAGGCGATGGCGCTGGCCAAGCCGGCCATCACCTACGGCACCGTGCTGCGCCTGATGCAGATCATGCATGGCAAGGGCTTGCTGATCCGCGACGAAAGCCAGCGTTCGCACGTGTATGCGCCGGCGCAGGCGCAGGACAGCCTGCAGACGAACCTGCTCAAGGAATTGATGCAGAAAGCCTTTGCCGGTTCGGCCAAGGCGCTGGTGCTGGCGGCCCTGCGCACGGGCGTGTCGCGCGCCGAACGCGCAGAGATCGAAAAAATGCTCAAGGACGATCAATCATGAGCGCCTTCGTGCCGGCCCTGGGCTGGACCCTGCTGCACTTCCTGTGGCAAGGCTTGCTGATCGGCTGCGCCACGGCGCTGGCGCGGGCCGTCCTGCGCAATGCGCGTCCCGAGGCGCGCTATGCCGTCGGCTGCGGCGCCCTGCTGGCCTGCCTGGCCTGGCCGGCGGCGGGCTTGTATCTGCGCCTGGCCGGCGGCGATGCCACGGGCGTCCTGTTTTCCAGCACCTTGCTGCCGGCCGCCCTGCTGGCGCCCGACAGCTTACCCGACCTGGACCTGCTGCTGCGCGCCATCGTCGGCGTGTGGGCGCTGTGCGCCGCCATGCTGGCCCTGCGCATGGCACTGGGCATGCTGTGGATAGCACGCAGCGCCCGCAAAGACGAGGCCACGCACACCCTCTGGCAAACGCGCTTGTCCGGCATGGCGCAAGATGCCGGCGTGACGCGGCCCGTGCGCCTGCGCGTGCTCGACGACATTGCCAGCCCCCTCACGGCCGGCATCTGGCGCCCCATGGTGCTGGTGCCGGCGGCGCTGATCACCGGCATGCCGCCGCACCTGCTCGACGCGCTGCTGGCGCATGAACTGGCGCACATCCGGCGCCTCGATTATCTGCTCAACCTGCTGCAAAACGCCATCGAGGCGCTGCTGTTCTTCCACCCTGCTGTCTGGTGGATTTCACGCGGCGTGCGCCTCGAACGCGAACACATTGCAGATGATTTCGCAGCAAGACAACTGGGCGAACCGCGGCGTCTGGCTCTTGCACTCTCGGAACTGGAACGTCTCCAGTTCTCAACCCACCACCTGGCCCAGGCGGCCAACGGAGGAGATCTTATGTCACGTATCACACGACTGCTGCGCCCTGCACCACAAACCCTGAACTGGAAAGCGGCCATACCGCTGCTGGCACTGGCCGGCGCCTGCCTCGGCATCTACGGCCAGGCCGTCGCCGCCGACAGCGCACCCGTGCTGGAGCGCCGCCCCGTCATCGACTTTGGCGTCTGCGGCAAACCGACCTACCCGGCCGCATCGCTGCAGGCGAAGGAAGAGGGCACGGTCAACATGTCCTTCGATGTCGATGCCACCGGCAAGGTCCACGGGTCGAGCGTGGTCAAAAGCAGCGGCCATCCGGCCCTCGACGAGGCGGCGCGCAGCGGCATCGCCAAGTGCACGTTCAAGCCGGCCCTCGCTGGCGGCAAGCCAGTCAGCGCCAGCGTCAAGGTGCAATATGTCTGGAGCCTGAACTAATGCAGTAGCGGCGGCATCGCAGCGACATTGTTGCAGCGATGCCGCCGCCCGCTTGCGGGTATGATCATGGATTCTTCCACGCACCTGTGAATACGCCATGAACAAGATCAAAACCGGCCTGGTCGGCTACGGCTTTGCCGGCTCCACCTTCCACGCGCCCGTGCTGTCCACCATCGAGGCCCTGGAACTGGCCGCCGTCGCTTCCAGCAAACCGGAGCTCGTGCACAAGGATTGGCCGCACGCGACCGTGTATGCCGATCCCGCGCAACTGTTTGCCGATCCGTCCATCGAGCTGGTCGTCATCGCCGCGCCCAATGAGGCGCATTTCAGCCTGGCGCAAGCGGCCCTGCAGGCGGGCAAGCACGTGGTGGTCGACAAGCCCTTTACCATTTCCAGCTTTGAAGCACAGAGTCTGATCGCACTGGCCAAAGAGCGCAAGCTGGTGCTCAGCGTGTATCACAACCGGCGCTGGGATGGCGACTTCCTGACCCTCAAAACGCTGCTGGCGCAGGGTGCCCTGGGGCGCATCGCCAGCGTCGAATCGCATTTCGACCGTTTCCGTCCCGAGATCCGCCAGCGCTGGCGCGAGTCCGGCGCGCCGGGCGGCGGCCTGCTGTACGACCTGGGTCCGCACATGCTGGACCAGGCCATGCAGCTGTTCGGCCAGCCGGAAAAGCTGTACGCCGATATCGCCCTGCAGCGCGACGGCGCACAGGCTGCAGATTATATGCACCTTGTGCTGTACTACGACCGGCTGCGCGTGGTGCTGCAAGCGGGTTGCCTGGTGAAGGCGCCGACGGCGCGCTTCGCCGTGCATGGCGACAAAGGCAGTTTCGTGAAGTTTGGCCTCGACCCGCAGGAAGACGCCCTGAAGGCAGGCGGCAGGCCGGGCCAACCCGGCTGGGGCGTGGATCCCGTGCGCGGCGCCCTGCA
Organism: Janthinobacterium sp. SUN137; assembly: GCF_030587265.1. Taxonomy (NCBI): domain Bacteria; kingdom Pseudomonadati; phylum Pseudomonadota; class Betaproteobacteria; order Burkholderiales; family Oxalobacteraceae; genus Janthinobacterium; species Janthinobacterium sp. SUN137. Next base: position 244,787 of record NZ_JAPWHZ010000006.1, read on the forward strand.
CCTGGGCACGCAGCCGGACGGCCATGCCGAACACCTCGAGATGCAAGCGGGCCGCTACCAGGACTTTTACCAGGGCATGGCCGACGCCATCCGCCACGGCGCACCGGCGCCCGTGGCAGCCGAAGATGCGGCGACGACGATACGCCTGATCGAACTGGCGCTGCAAAGCGCCACCGAAGGGCGCGTACTCAAGGTCAGTTGATGACGAAGGCCAGCACCACGGCCCCCAGCGCCAGCAGGGCCAGGCCGCAAATGAACAGCAGTTCGCCCCACCATTCGTAGCGCAAGCGCGACTGGCCGGGGCGCAGCGACATGAACGAAAGCACGGCGCTGACGAGAAAGACGATGGCATCGACGGCCAGCAGCTTGTCGATGGCCACGCGCACCTCGCCGCGCGGCGCCAGGTGCCCGATCGACAGCACCGTCATGCATACGCCAACCATCGTCGCCGACGTGGGCAGGATATGGGCAGACAAACCGCGCGCCGGCACGCCCCGCTCGGGCGCCGCCTTGCCGTCGCCCGACATCAAGGCCGGCCCTGGTTCGTTCCCGCCGGCCAGACCAGCTCCACGCGCGCCGAGCTGCCCGCCTTGACCTGCACCTTGCGTTCCAAGGTCTTGCCGGCCAGGGTGGCGCGCAAGCGGTAGCTGCCCGGCGGCAGTTTCGCCAGCAGGAACGGTCCGCTGGCCGTCGTTTCCAGCACCGACAGCCCCTTGGCATCGCTGATCTGCAGCTTCACGTCGGAGGCAAATTCCGCCTTGCCTGCCGCCTGCACGGAAAACACCAGGCTCAGGGGCCAATGCCGGCTGGCGCTCTTGATGGCCGTCGACTCGTCGAGGCCGATGCCGCCGCTCAGGTACTCCACCGCCCCGCTCTTCTGCACGGGCGGCAGTGCGTTATCCGTTTGCGCCTGCGCCGCACTTCCCAGCAACAGCCCGGCGGCCAGCATTGCCGCCGCCAAGCCCAGGGTACCGCGTCTGTTTGATGCCATCTCACTCTCCTCGTGTCGGTTGAATCAAGATAGGAAGCGCAGCTTAGGCAGGACTTAGGAAACCATCAACGCCGGCGCATGGCCTCGGCGATCTTCTGGTCCGTCTTGAACTGGCTCAGCGCATATACGGCCCAGATCGTCGCTGGCAGCCAGCCGATCAAGGTGATTTGCAGGATCAGGCAAATGATGCCGGCGATCGGACGGCCGATCGTGAAAAAGGTCAGCCACGGGAATATCAGGGCAATCAGCAAGCGCATCGTTCGTTCCTTCAGTATTCCCCTGCGCCGCGGGGACCGGGCCGGCATGCGGCGGTAAAATCCATTGACCTGATTATAACGATACCTGCGCCTCACGCGGCGCGGGTGCCAGTTGTTTTTCCATCCACGCCAGGATGGCGGCGAAGATCACCTCGCGGTTCAGCTCATTGAAATTCTCGTGGTAATTGGCCGGATAGTAGTGATAGTCGAGCAAGCCATCGGGCACGCTGCGCAGCATGCTTTCCGTGGCGCGGCTGTCGGCCAGCTTGTCGTCACCGGCCACCACGGCGAACAGGGGGAAACGCCAGCCCGACAAGCCGCTCGCCAATTCCTTTTGCGCCGACGTCAAGGCATGGGCGAAACGTACCGAGGCGGCACTGGCGCGGATGCCGTCGCGCTCATCCTGGAAATGGCGCGCGGTGATGGTCTGGTCGTGCGTGAGCAGCATGGTCAGATTCCCCAGCGGTACCTTCATCGTGGGGAAGCGCTGCGCCAGCCAGCCCGACAGCATTTGCAGCACCTTTGGCACGGGAATCGCATTCACGTAATACGGCGATGAGATGACAAAACCCTTGATGGCCGGGTCGCCCGCAAAGCGCCGCAGCCCCAGATGCGTGGCGATCAAACCGCCCATGGAGTGGCCCATGACGAAAACCGGCACGCCTGGATACGCCTGCTTGACCCAGGCGAGGAACAGCTCTTCGTCGTCGAGGAAAGCCTCGAACGATGGGATATCGACCTTGCGCTGGCCATCGTGGCCCACCATGTCGAAGCTGACGGTGGCGATGCCGTGCTGGCGGAAGGTCAGCGCCGGTGTAACGTAGTCGCCCGCATGCGCCATGCCGCCGTGGATCGCCAGGATCACGGCACGTGGCTGTTGTGGCCCTGGCGGCTGCCAGATGTGGATGGGCCGCTCGACCTGGTCGCTGCACCGCAGGCTGGCCATCTTGTCTTCTGAAAAACGCATCGCTGCTCCTGTCATGCCCTGTCACGCCTTCAGGTGATCGATCAACTGGCGCGCATACAGGGGTAATTCACTGAACTGGCGCACGCAAATCGTCAGATTGCGTACCGACCAGGGATCGGATAATTCCAGGCAGCGTAGCGCCATCGTCTGCTGGCAGCGGCTGGCAGCCGCCAGCGGCACCACGCTGATGCCCACGCCGCTGGCCACCATGCGGCACACGGCATCGAAGCTGCGCAGGCGCACGCGCACCTTCAATGGACGCCCCAGGCGCGCCGCATGCATGCCCAGGTACTGCTGCATCGCGCTGTCGTCGGCCAGGCCGATGAAATCGTGATCCAGCAGCGTGGAAAACGCGACGACACCATCCTGGCCCAGCGCGCGGTGGTGCACGCCATCGGCCGCCGCGATGACCACCAGGCGGTCGGGGCGAAACAAAAACGTCTGCAAGCCGCGCATGTCGACCGAGTCGGACACGATGCCCATGTCGGCCAGCCCTTCCGAAACGGCCTTGACGATATCGTAACTGAGGCGTTCTTCCAGGTCGATGGTCAGGTTCGGATGGCGGTCGAGAAAAGCGCCGAGCGCCTCGGGCAAAAATTCGCTGAGCGCCGCCGTATTGCACAGCAGCCGCAACTGCCCTTTCAAGCCGCGCGCAAACTCACCGAGCTCGCCGCGCATTTTCTCCATTTGCAGTAAAACGAGGCGCGCGTGATGCAGCAAGGTCTGGCCCACGGGGGTCGGCTCCACGCCGCGCCGCCTGCGCAGCAGCAAGGGCATGCCCAGCATCTCTTCCATGCCGCGCACGCGCGCACTGCTTGAGGCCAGCGCCAGGTGACTGCGCGCGGCGCCCGCCGTCAGGCTACCCGCCTCCACCACGTTGACAAACAGCTGCAAATCGACCAGATCAAAGCGCATGGCGGCTCTCCTTTTCGCCATCTTATCAGCCTTCGTCTTTTACTAAGGCTGACTCAAAATAATCCACCTTGGCGAAATCCGCAAGCGCGCGCAGAATCCACGCAAAATCACTGTGGGATAAAAAAGATGGAGACGTCATTTCTGCTGGCCGTTGGCGCCAGCTTCCTCGTCGCTGGCTTCGTCAAGGGCGTAGTCGGCCTGGGGCTGCCGACGGTGGCCATGGGCACGCTCAGCCTCATCATGCCGCCCGTGCAGGCGGCAGCCCTGCTGATCGTGCCCTCGATGGTGACGAATGTCTGGCAACTGGCGGCCGGCCCCGGCCTGCGGGCGCTGCTGCGGCGCTTGTGGCCCATGCTGACCGCCGTCATGGCGGGCACGCTGGCGGGCGGCGCCTTGCTGCCGGCCGACAGCGGGGTCTGGGCCATCGTCGCGCTGGGCGTGGCGCTGATGCTGTATGCGCTGGCGGGCCTGTTCTCACTGCAGCTGCGCGTGCCGGCGCGGCACGAAGCGTGGCTGGGGCCCGTGGCAGGCGCGGTGACGGGACTGGTGACGGCCGCCACGGGTGTCTTCGTCATCCCCGCCGTGCCGTATCTGCAGGGATTGGGATTGGCGCGCGATGCGCTGGTGCAGGCGCTGGGTCTGGCGTTTACGGCGTCGACCGTGGCGCTGGCGGCCAGCCTGGCTTTGCACGGCGACTTCAGTCTCGGTGCGGCCGGCGCGTCGGCGTATGCGCTGCTGCCGGCGCTGGCCGGCATGCTGGCCGGTCAATGGCTGCGCGGGCGCATCGCGCAACCAGTATTCAAGCGATGCTTTTTTATCGGCCTGTTCGCCCTGGGTTTGCATGCGGCGCTCAAACCATGGCTGGCGTGATGCAGATAGACTGGCAAGGAGACAGCGCGCTGTGCGCATGGATCGACGGCCAGCAGGTGGCCATGCTCGACATCAGCAAGTGCGCGAATGAGGTGACGGTGAACATGCTGTTCGTGAAACCGCCGTTCCGCCGGCGCGGCATCGGCGGCGCGCTGCTGCGGCGGCTATTGCAATGCCATCCGCAGGCCAGCGCCGCCTGCAGCGACCCGCGGCTGCGGGCGCTACTGGAGAAGACTACTTAAATCCCATACTTGGTGCGGTATGCCGAAACAGCCTCTTTATGTTTCAGCAGTTCCGGATCGGCGCCCGCGCCATTCAGGTAGCCGAACAAGTCGTCCAGGTTGCCGATCGAGATGACTGGAATGCCGTACTGTTTCGACACTTCCTGCACCGCCGAACTTGGCGACAGCTGGCCATCGGGGCCCGAACGCTCCATGCGGTCCAGGGCGATCAGCACGGCGCATGGCTCGGCGCCGGCGGCGCGGATCATGTCCACCGATTCGCGCACCGAGGTGCCGGCCGAGATCACATCGTCAATGATGACGACTTTGCCATGCAATTTGGCGCCGACGATGGTGCCGCCTTCGCCATGGTCCTTGGCTTCCTTGCGGTTGAAGGCGAACGAAGTGTTGCGGCCCTTGCCAGCCAGCGCCACGGCGGTGGCCGAGGCCAGGGTGATGCCCTTGTAGGCGGGACCGAACAGCATGTCGAATTCCACGCCCGAATCGAGCAGGGTCTGCGCGTAGAACTGCGCCAGCTCGGCCAAGGTGGCGCCGTCATGGAACAGGCCCGCATTGAAGAAGTACGGCGACTGGCGTCCGGCCTTGGTGGTGAACTCGCCAAACCGCAAGACTCCCTTGGATACTGAAAACGCGATAAACTGCTGGCGTAAATTATTCACATTAGCCTCATTTTTTAAAAGTGCCTGTATTTTAATCCGCGCGCACCGGCGAGACAATCGCCATGCCGCGCCCGCCGGCCCCGTCCAGCGCCCTTTCACTCTAGACCTATGCCAAAAATTATCTCCGCCAACCTGAACGGCATCCGTTCCGCCGCCAAAAAAGGCTTTTTCAACTGGATGGGCACGCAAACGGCCGATTTCATCTGCGTGCAGGAATTGAAGGCGCAACTGCCCGACATGACGCCGGAATTCCTCAACCCGCACGGCTATCATGGCCATTTCCACTATGCCGAGAAAAAAGGCTATTCGGGCACGGGCGTGTACAGCAAGGTCGAACCAGACGCCGTGCATATCGGCTTCGGCAGCCCTGAATTCGACGCCGAAGGCCGCTACGTGCGCTGTGATTTTGGCAACCTTTCCGTCATTTCCGTGTACTGCCCGTCCGGTTCGTCCGGCCCGGAGCGCCAGGAAGCCAAGTTCCGCTTCATGGAACTGTTCCTGCCGCACCTGCTGGAATTGAAGGCGCTGGGACGCGAAGTCGTCATCTGCGGCGACTGGAACATCGCCCACCACGAAATCGACCTGAAGAACTGGAAGGGCAACAAGAAAAATTCCGGCTTCCTGCCGGAAGAGCGCGCCTGGCTGACGCGCGTCTTCGACGAAGTGGGCTTTGTCGACGTACACCGCGGCCTGGACAAGCGCGAAGACCAGTACACGTGGTGGAGCAACCGCGGACAAGCCTACGCGAAGAACGTGGGCTGGCGCATCGACTACCACGTCGCCACGCCCGGCATCGCGGCCCAGGCGCATACGGTCAGCGTCTACAAGGACGAGCGCTTCTCCGACCACGCGCCGCTGATCATCGACTACACGCTCAAGGCGTAAGCGCCGCTACAGGCTGCGCCGGCTTTCAAAATGGCGCGGCGCGCCGCTCAACGGGTCCGTGAAATCGATCGCACGCGCCAGCAACTGCAAGGGCTGCGACATATCGTCTTCCTTGCACGGCAGGGCCACCGGATAAAACGCGTCATTGACGATGGGGATGCCCAGCGAGGCAAGGTGCACGCGCAGCTGATGCTTGCGCCCCGTGTGCGGCTGCAGCCGGTACAGGCTCACATCGCCGCGCTCCTCGATCACGTCGATGACGGTTTCCGAGTTCGGCTCGCCCGCCTCCTCGCGCATGAGGAAAAACTGCTCGCCCTCGACCATGCGGCTGCGGTAGGTAAATGGAAAATCGCGGCCATCGAGGCGTGGCGCCAGCGCCTCGTACGTCTTGCGCACTTCGCGGCGCTGGAACAGCGATTGATAGGCGCCGCGACTGGCCACCTGGCGCGAAAAAATCACCACGCCAGCCGTCTCGCGGTCGAGACGGTGGATCGGCGTCAGGTCGGCGCAGTCCAGGGTTTTCTTCAGGCGCGTCAGCAGGGTCTCCTGCACGAAGCGTCCGGCCGGCGTCATGGGCAGGAAGTGCGGCTTGTCGACCACCACCAGGTGTTCATCCTGGAACAGGATCTCTTCCTGGAAGGGGATAGGCGTTTCCCGCTCCAGCTCGCGGTAGTAAAAAATGCGCATGCCGCGCTTGTAGGCGCTGCCAGGGCCCAGCACCGCACCGTCGCCGTTGACCACTTCGCCGCGCGCCATGCGGTCCCGCCATTGCGCGGCGCTGATCTGCGGATAGCGCTCGAGCAGAAACGCCAGCATGTCGGGCCACTGCCCTTCCGGCAGCCACAGGTAGCTGGGCGCCACGCCGTCGCGCATGGGCAACGGCGCCGCTGCCGGCTTGTTGCCGGGACTGCGTACAGACATCCTAGCGCTGCGCGATGGCGTTGCTGCGGTACGGCGGCAAGGCGTCCACGCTGACGCCCTTGCTGCGCGCGTACAGGGGCAGCACTTGCGCCATGTGGCTGTTCATCTGCGAGATGCGGTCCTTGCCCGACGGGTGAGTCGAGAGGAATTCCGGCGGCGCGCCCGCGCTCACGGCAGCCATCTTCTGCCACAGCACCACACCGGCGCGCGGATCGAAACCGGCGCGCGCGGCCAGGTCCATGCCGATCAGGTCCGCTTCGCGCTCATCGTCGCGCGAAAACTTCAGCATCACGCCCTTGGCCGCCATGTTCGTGGCGGTGCTGGTCAGATTCGGGTCGACGCCGAGCCAGGCTGACAGGCCGGCGCCCACCAGCTTCGAGCCGACGGCGGCCAGGTTGCCCTTGCCAGCCTGCGCTTGCGAGTGTTCGCGCAAGGCGTGCGAAATTTCATGGCCCATGACGACGGCCACTTCATCGTCGGTCAGGTTCAGTTTGGTGATGATCCCGCTGTAAAAAGCGATTTGCCCGCCCGGCATGCAAAAGGCGTTGACCTCGTCCGAGTTGAGCAGGTTGATCTGCCAGTTCCAGTTGGCCGCCGCATCGTTCCAGCGCGTGGCGAACGGAATGATGCGCTGGGCGATGGCGCGCAGGCGTTTCACTTGCGGATCGCTGTCCGGCACCAGCGCATTTTTTTCCTTCGCTTCGTTGACCAGCTGCGTATATTGCTGCTTCGATTCCGCATTGAAATCGGTGCCGCCGGCAAAGATGCGCGACGTCGACAAGGGACGCACCTTGATGCCATCCTGTACCGTCGCCTGCTGGGCGTAGACGGACAGGGGCGCCAGCGCCGTGACCGCGCACAGGCTGGCCAGGACGGTGTAACGTTTAAGGGATATTGGTGCCATTGGCAGACCTCCATGGAGCGATTTTAGGCAGCATCATCATGGCCGGGAAGGCCAGGAAGAAGCACACGATGAAAAACGAGAACCAGCCCAGCTCGGCGACCAGGAAGCCCACCGAGGCATTGATCAGGGTGCGCGGCACGGCGCTCAGGCTGGAAAACAGCGCATATTGCGTGGCCGTGTAGCGCGGGTCCGTGGTGCGCGACAGGAACGCGACAAAGGCGGCCGCGCCCAGGCCCAGGCTGGCGAAAGCTTCAAAACCGATCACGGCGCTCAATAGCATGGTGTTCGGCCCCACCTGCGCCAGCCAGGCGAATCCCAGAATCGCGATCGCCTGCAGCGCGCCAAACACCCACAGGCCCCGGTTGATGCCCAGCTTGAGCATCCACACGCCGCCCACCACGCCGCCGGCCAGGCTGGCCCAGAATCCCGTGGTATTGGCGGCCAGGCCGATCTGCGTCATGGAAAAACCCAGGTCCAGGTAAAACTTCGTCGCCAGCGCCGTGGCCATGCTGTCGCCGATTTTATAGAGTAATACGAAAGCGAGAATCCACATTGCGTTACGCCAACCATCGCGCGCGATGAATTCCTGGAATGGCAAGATGATCGCTTCGCGCATGGTCTTCGGCGGCGAGCCATACACGGTCGGCTCCCTGATCAGCAGGGTGCACACGAGGCCAGGCATCATGAAGGCGGCCGTGATCCAGAACACGGGCTGCCACGGCATGCGGTCGGCCAGGATCAGCGACAGCGCGCCCGGCACCATGCCCGCCACCTTGTACGCGTTGACGATGACGGCGGCGCCCAGGCCCTGCTCGTTATCGCTGAGGATTTCGCGCCGGTAGGCGTCGATGACGATATCCTGGCTGGCAGACAGAAAGGCCACGCCGCCGGCAGCGGCCGCGATCAGGCCGATCTGCGTGAGCGGATCGAGCATGCCCATGCCGCCGATGGAAAAGAACAGCGCCACCTGCGTCAGGGCCATCCAGCCGCGCCGGCGTCCCAGGCCCAGGATGCGGTAGCGGTCCATCAGGGGCGCCCACAGGAATTTCCAGATATACGGGAACTGCACCAGGGCGAACAGCCCCAGCGCCTTGACGTTCAATCCCGACTTGGCCAGCCATGCCTGCAGCAGATACAGCAGGATGAACAGGGGCAGGCCGGAACTGAAGCCCAGCACCAGCACGGCCAGCATGCGGCCATTGGCATAGGAACGCCAGCCTGGCGCCGGGCTTGTGCTCATCAATGCACCGCTTTTTTACGCAGGCGGAAGACGGCCAGGTCGCCGCGCAGGTTCGGCAGCACGGAAACCATCTTACCTTCGGCCAGGGCCACGCATTCGATCACTTCCAGGCCGCATTCCTCGGCCAGTTCGCGGAAGTCGTTGATGGTTGCGCAGCGCACGTTGGGCGTGTCATACCACTGGTAGGGCAGCGATTTCGACACGGGCATGCGCCCTTTCAGCAATGCCACGCGGTGCGGCCAGTAGGCGAAGTTGGGGAACGAGACGATGGCTTCGGCGCCCACGCGCACGATATCGCGCAGCAGCGGCTCGACCTGTTTCATCATCTGCAGGGACGACAGGCACAGCACCGTATCGAAGCTGTTGTCGCCAAAGACGGCCAGGCCTTTTTCCATGTCCTGCTGGATCACATTGACGCCGCGCAAAGTACTGGCCAATACCTTGTCGTCGGCGATCTCGATGCCGTAACCGCTGCACTCCTTGTCGCTTTGCAGGTACTGCAGCATCACGCCGTCGCCGCAGCCCACGTCCAGCACATGCGCGTTGTCCGGCACCCAGTGGGCGATGAAGGCCAGGTCGGGGCGCAGCGCGCTCAATTCGTCAAAAGTCATGCGGTCTCCTTGGCGCCCTGGCGGACGGCGGTGTGCTGTGCAGGAGCGGGCAAGCCCGCCCCGATGTCGTTCCATACCTGGCCATAATAGGCGCGCACCATGTTCATGTAGCGCGCATCTTCCAGCAGGAAGGCGTCGTGGCCGTGCGGCGCGTCGATTTCCGCGTACGTGACCTGGCGGCGGTTGCAGACGAGCGCTTCGACGATTTCCCGGCTGCGCTCGGGCGAGAAGCGCCAGTCGGTGGAAAACGAGGCGAGGAAGAACTTGGCCTTGGTGCCCGACAGGGCCTTGGCCAGGTCGCCGCCGTGCGCGCGCGCCGGGTCGAAATAATCGAGCGCCTTGGTGATCAACAGATACGTGTTGGCGTCGAAGTATTCGGAGAATTTGTCGCCCTGGTAGCGCAAATACGATTCGATCTCGAAGTCGATGCCGAAGCCGAACTTGTAATCGCCCGTCTGCGCCGCATCGCGCAGCTTGCGGCCGAATTTTTCGGCCATGTCGTCATTCGACAGATAGGTGATATGGCCCACCATGCGCGCCACGCGCAAGCCGTTCTTCGGCACCACGCCGTGGGCATAGAAGTCGCCGCCATGGTAATCGGGGTCGGACAGGATGGCCTGACGCGCCACATCGTTGAAGGCGATGTTTTGCGCCGACAGCTTGGCCGTCGAGGCGATCACCACGCAGTGGCGCAGGCGCTCGGGGAACATGATGCTCCACGCCAGCGCCTGCATGCCGCCCAGCGAGCCGCCCATCACGGCGGCAAACTGCGCGATGCCCAGTTCATCGGCCAGGCGCGCCTGCGCGCTGACCCAGTCTTCCACCGTGACGACGGGGAAGGAGGCCCCGTACGGCTTGCCGGTGGCGGGATTGGTGTGCATGGGGCCCGTCGAACCGAAGCAGGAACCCAGGTTGTTGACTCCGATGACGAAGAATTTGTTGGTGTCGAGCGGCTTGCCCGGTCCCACCATATTGTCCCACCAGCCCGTGCTTTTCGGCTCGTCCGCATACACGCCGGCCACGTGGTGCGAGGCGTTCAGGGCGTGGCAGACCAGTACCGCGTTCGATTTGTCGGCGTTCAGGGTGCCGTAGGTTTCATACATCAACATATAGTCTTGCAGCGATGCTCCGCTTTGCAGCTGCAAGGGTTGCGCAAAATACATGGTTTGCGGCGAAACAATTCCAATGGATGACATGTGTGTCGGTTTATAAAAGGGGGGCGGCCCCACGGGCCATGGTCGATGCAGCACCGCGATGATAGGTGCTGCAACTTTAGCATCAGAACACCTCTTGCCGCGCGCGAGGTGTCCTGATGCTGATAAGGTGACAGTTTACATGAGCTGCAGTTGCTGGACAGCTTCCGCGATCACATTTGGTTCCATGGAACGCATAATTTTGCGCATTTGTGGCGCAATCAGGCCAAGATCGCTGTTGAGTATCTCTTGCTTGACCGCCAACAGCTGCGCCGGATGCATGGAGAACTCGCGCAAGCCCATGCCCAGCAGCAAGCGCGTGAGCTTCACGTCGCCCGCCATCTCGCCGCAGACTGCCACATCGATGCCCGCCTTGTGGCCGGCGGCGATCGTCATGGAGATCAGTTGCAGCACGGCCGGGTGCAGCGGATTGTACAAATGCGCCACTTCATAGTCGACGCGGTCGATGGCCAGGGTGTACTGGATCAAATCATTCGTGCCGATCGACAGGAAATCCATGCGCTTGACGAACATGGGCAGGGCCAGCGCGGCGGCGGGAATCTCGATCATGGCGCCCACTTCGACCTCGTCGTCGAACTTGACGCCGTCCTCGCGCAGGCTGGCCTTCGCTTGCGCGATCATGGCCAGCGACTGGTCGATCTCGAACGCATGCGCCAGCATGGGAATCAGGATGCGCACCTTGCCGAAGGCGGAAGCGCGCAAAATGGCGCGCAGCTGCGTCAGGAACAGCTGCGGCTCGGCCAGGCAGTAACGGATGGCGCGCAAGCCCAGGGCGGGATTCAAGGCCGTATGGTCGGACTGGTCGAGCGGCTTGTCGGCGCCGATGTCGAGCGTGCGGATGGTCACCACGCGCCCCTTCATCGATTGCACCGTGTTGCGGTAAGCCTCGAACTGCTCGTCCTCGGTGGGAATCTTGTGCGCACGGCCCATGAACAGGAATTCGGAGCGGAACAGGCCCACGCCGCTGGCGCCCGATTCCAGCGCGAACGGGCAATCCTCGGGCAGTTCGATATTCGCCAGCAGGGTAATCGGCGTGCCGCACCTGGTGACGGCCGGCGTCTTTTTCAGCTTGCCCAGCTTCTTGCGCGCGCGCTGCATGGCCACCTGGCGCTCGCGGTACTGCTCCAGCACCAGGGGACTGGGGTTGGCGATCACCACGCCCGCGTCGCCATCGATGATCAGCCAGTCGTCCTGCTCGATCAGCATCGACGCCTGCGACATGCCGACGGCGGCCGGGATATCCAGGCTGCGCGCGACGATGGCCGTGTGCGAGTTCTGGCCGCCCACGTCGGTGATGAAGCCGATAAAGGAGCGGTCGCGGAACTGCAGCATGTCGGCCGGCGAGATATCGTGGGCGACGACGATCATCTGCGCCAGCAATTCATCGTCGGCGGCCGCTTTCGGCAGCAGCTGTTCCGTGCCCAGCAAGACCTTCAGCACGCGTTCGGCCACTTGCTGGATGTCGGCCTTGCGTTCGCGCAAATACGGGTCTTCGATTTCGTCGAACTGCGCCGACAATTCATCAATTTGCGTCAACAGCGCCCATTCGGCGTTGTAGTGGCGCGAACGGATGATGTCGAGCGGCGCTTCGGCGATCATCGGGTCCGACAGGATCAGCGCATGCACGTCGATGAACGCGCCCAGTTCCGTGGGGGCGTCCTTCGGCAGCTCGTTCCACAGGGTTTGCAGCTCCTTGTGGACGGCGGCGATGGCGTTTTGCAAACGCTGGACTTCCGCTTCGATCTGTTCCTGGGCGACCAGGTAGTGTTTGACGTCAAGGGCGGCCGGCGCCAGCAGATGCGCGCGGCCAATGGCGATGCCGCGGGAGACCGGGATGCCGTGGAGCGTGAAAGATGCCATGGGGTGACCTGTCGGAATGCGGCTGCGGCTGCGTTCGGCGGGCATTACTCGCCTTCGCCAAACCTGTCATTAATCAGGACGGTGAGCGCATCGACACATGCCTGCTCATCATCGCCCTCGGCTTCCAGGGTCACTTTTGCGCCCTTGCCGGCGGCCAGCATCATCACGCCCATGATGGACTTGGCGTTGATGCGGCGCGCGTTGCGGGTCAGCCAGACGTCGCTCTTGAACTTGGCGGCGAGCTGGGTAAATTTGGCGGAGGCGCGTGCGTGCAATCCCAGCTTGTTGATGATTTCGAGTTCTCTTTGAATCATTTTTGTATGGTCTCTATCCCTGAATGCACTACGCTGATGACAATCTTGGCCTATAAGAACCGCCGCCTTCAGGGCGGCGGCCATGCACTTCCTTATTCTCCCACGCGGATACGGTTATCGACGCGCACGGCGCCGCTTTGCGCACCGGCCAGCGCCATCTCCACCACCACGTCGAGCGTGTCGCGGCGATACGTGATGGCGCGCAGCAGCATCGGCAGGCTGATGCCGGCGATGACTTCCACCCGCCCCGCATCGGCCAGCTTGTTGCAGCAGTTCGACGGCGTGCCGCCCTTCACGTCGGTAATCACCAGCACGCCGGAGCCGTCGTCGAGACGGCAGATGGCGTCCGACGCCAGCTTTTGCACTTCCGCCAGGTCCTGGTCGGCGACGACGTCGATGGCTTCAAACCGTTCCGTTGGCCCCCGAAACACATGCGCGCAGGCGGCGATGAAAGCCTGTCCCAGCGGTGCATGTGTCATGAGCAAAATCCCTACCATAGTCATTTCACCTTCTAGCGCTGCTGCGCTTGCGCAACGCCATGCTCGACGGCGTCGACAAACATGGCCGCCACGTCAAAGCCCGTCTGCTGCATGATTTCCTGGAAGCAAGTCGGGCTGGTGACATTGACTTCCGTCAGATAGTCGCCGATCACGTCCAATCCTACCAGCATCAGACCACGCGCGGCCAGGATCGGGCCCAGCTTTTCCGCGATTTCCAGGTCGCGCGCCGTCAATGGCTGCGCCACGCCCGTGCCGCCGGCGGCCAGGTTGCCGCGGACTTCGCCCGCCTGCGGGATGCGCGCCAGCGAAAACGGCACCGGCTTGCCGCCGATGACGAGGATGCGCTTGTCGCCCTTGACGATGTCGGGAATAAACCGCTGCGCCATGATGGTCTGTGCGCCGTTCTCGCTCAGGGTCTCGATGATGGCGCCCAGGTTCAGGCCGTCGGCCTTGACGCGAAAAATACCCGTGCCGCCCATGCCGTCGAGCGGCTTGAAGATGACGTCCTGGTGCTTGGCGTGGAAAGCGCGCAGGCGCGCCTCGTTCGACGTCACCAGGGTCGGCGAAGTGAATTCGGAAAACTGGGCGATGGCCAGCTTTTCATTGTTGTCGCGGATGGCGGACGGTTTGTTGAAAACGTGCGCGCCCTGCTTTTCCGCCAGTTCCAGCAGATACGTGCCATACACGTACTCCATGTCGAACGGCGGGTCCTTGCGCTCGATGACGGCGTCCAGGGTCGACAGGCGCACTTCTTCGGTGGAGACGACCTTGTACCAGTCGTGCTCGTCGCCAGTCAGCTCGATATGCTGTACCCGCGCCGTGACGATGCCCTCTTCCAGCGCGATGTCCTTCTGTTCGAAGGCGTACACGGCGTGGCCGCGTTTGGCCGCCTCGCGCATCATGGCGAAAGTGGAATCTTTGTAAGTCTTGAAGCCTGCCAGCGGGTCGGCAAGGAATGCAATTTTCATGGTGCGTCCAATCGGGGAGCCTGGATAAGGAATGCTTGATTCTAGCCGAGATCGCCGGGCGCGGTAGTCACCGCGCCCGGCAAGCCGCAGGGATGGATCAATACACCTCGGGATTCGGGTCCGTGCGCTCCATTTCCAGCGACGCGGCCAGCAAGGCCAGGCGCGCCACCACGCCATACACATAGAAGCGGTTCGGCGCGGCCGTGCCCGGCTTGGCCTTCAAGTCCGGCACGGCATGCTGCTGGGCAAATGCCAGCGGCACGTACTGCGAGCCGGGCGCGTTCAGGTTCTGGTCCACGCCCTTTTCCGCGTGCACGCGGTAGAAGCCGCCCACCACGTAGCGGTCGATCATGTAGACGACCGGCTCGGCCACGGCATCCTTGATGCTTTCAAAGGTCGGCACGCCTTCCTGGATGATGACGTCGGTGACAACCTTGCCGTCCTTGACGATGGACATCTTGTCGCGCTGCTTGCGCGACAGGTCGCGCACTTCGCTGGCGTCGCGCACCGTCATGATGCCCGTGCCATACGTGCCCGCATCGGGCTTGACGATGACAAACGGCTTTTCCTTGATGCCGTATTCCTTGTATTTCTTGCGGATCTTGGCCAGCAGCACGTCGACGCTGGCGGCCAGCGCATCTTCGCCCTCGCCTTCCTGGAAGTTCACATCGCTGCACTTGGCGTGGAAGGGATTGAGCATCCACGGGTCGACATCGATCATCTTGCCGAATTTCTTCACCACTTCATCGTAGGCCGTGTAGTGGTTGCTCTTGCGGCGCAAGGCCCAGCCCGCATGCAAGGGCGGCAGCAGGCTTTGCTCATGAATATTTTGCAAGATATCGGGAATGCCGTCCGACAAGTCGTTATTCAGCAGAATCGTGCACGGGTCGAAATCCTTCAAGCCCAGGCGGCGGCCATTGTTCAGGCGCACGAGGGGCTCGATGACGAGCATGTTGCCATCTGGCAACGCCAACGGTGTCGGCTGGGTGATGTCGGGCGACCAGGAACCGAAGCGCACATGCAGCCCCGTCTGGCGGAAGATCTGCATCAATCGCGCCACGTTTTGCAGGTATTGCGGCGTGGTGTTGTGCAATTCCGGCACGATCAGCAGGTTGCGGGCATCCGGGCAATACTTGTCGATGGCGGCCATGGCCGCCTGCACGGACAAGGGCAGCATTTCCGTCGCCAGATTGTGGAAACCGCCGGGGAACAGATTGGTATCGACGGGCGCCAGCTTGTAGCCCGCGTTACGCAAGTCTACCGAGCAATAGAAGGGCGGCGTGTGCTCTTGCCACTCCATGCGAAACCAGCGCTCAATGGCCGGCGTCGCGGCCAGAATCTTTTTTTCGAGGTCGAGCAGCGGTCCGGTCAGGGCCGTGACGAGATGGGGAACCATAGTTACATCCTTAAATTATGTGCAGTATTCAAAAAAGCACACAGAACTGCCGACTATATTACCGTGTAAGTACCCCAAATCGGGGCAAAAGCCTTGTTTTAAAGACCTTTTCCATTCCCATAACGAAAAAAAGGCACCTCAATGAGGCGCCTTTTCCAGCAGGACATGCCGCGCCGGGGCGCTGGCATACCAGATAATTGCTATTTAGCCATGATATGCTTGCTCGCCGTGGCTGGTGATATCGAGGCCTTCGCGCTCTTCCTCTTCCGGTACGCGCAGGCCGATGACGATGTCGACCAGTTTATAGGCAACGAGGGAAACCAGGGCCGACCAGAGGATAGTGGTGCCGACCGCTTGCGCCTGCACCCACACCTGATGGCCGATCGAGTACGGATCCGCCGACATCTTGTTGGTGACATAGTCGAAGATGCCCTGGCCGCCCAGTTGTGGTGCAGCAAACACGCCCGTCAGCAAGGCGCCCAGGATACCGCCCACGCCATGCACGCCGAACACGTCGAGCGAATCGTCGGCGCCGATCAGGCGTTTCAGGCCATTCACGCCCCACAGGCAGACGACGCCGGCCAGCAAGCCGATGACCAGGCCGCCCATCGGGCCGACAAAACCGGCCGCCGGGGTGATCGCCACCAGGCCGGCCACGGCGCCGGACGCGCCACCGAGCATGGAAGGCTTGCCCTTGGAAATCCATTCGCCAAACACCCACGACAGGGTGGCGGCAGCCGTTGCCAGCAAGGTATTGACGAAGGCCAAAGCCGCCACGTCGCCTGCTTCCAGCGAGGAACCGGCATTGAAACCGAACCAGCCCACCCACAGCAGCGACGCGCCGATCATGGTCATCGTCAGCGAGTGCGGTGCCATCGATTCGCGGCCGTAGCCGACGCGCTTGCCGATCATGATGGCGCCCACCAGGCCGGCGACAGCGGCGTTGATGTGCACCACGGTGCCGCCGGCGAAGTCCAGCGCGCCTTTTTGCCAGATCCAGCCAGCCTTCAGGGCTTCGCTGGCCGAGGTGGCGGCGTTGGTGATCAGGTCAGGACCGGTCCAGAACCACACCATGTGGGCCGCTGGCAGGTAGGCAAACGTGAACCACAGCACGACGAAGGCCAGCACGGCGGCAAACTTGGCGCGCTCGGCAAAGGCGCCGACGATCAGCGCGCAGGTGATGGCGGCAAACGTGCCCTGGAAAGCGACGAAGACGAACTCGGGAATGACGACGCCCTTGCTGAAAGTGGCGGCGGCGGCAAACGTGCCCTTGGCCGGATCCCAGATGCCGTTCAGGAACAGGCGGTCGAAGCCACCGAAGAAGGCGGTTTTTTCCGTGAAGGCGATCGAGTAACCGTAGATGCACCACAGCACAATGACCAACGCGAACACCATGAACACTTGCATCAGCACCGACAGCATGTTTTTCGAGCGCACGAGGCCGCCGTAGAACAGGGCCAGGCCGGGGATCGTCATCAAGATCACCAGCAAGGTGCTGATCATCATGAAACTGGTGTCGCCCTTGTTGGCAACGGGCGCGGCGGCTGGCGCGGCAGCGGCCGGGGCCGGAGCGGCGGCAGCCGGTGCTGCTGCGTCAGGCACGGGCGTCACGGCCGGGGCGGCGATGGCCGCGGTCGTGGCCGCCTCCGTCTTGGCGGGCGCATCGGCAAAGCTCGGCGTGGCGACACCAAACGCACACAGACAGGCTATCCCGGCTAGCAATTTTGTTATATTTTTATGCATCAATATTCCCCTTAGAGCGCTTCGTTGCCGGTTTCACCGGTACGGATGCGGATGACCTGTTCCAGGTTGTAGACGAAAATCTTGCCATCACCGATTTTACCGGTACGCGCGGCGCCTTCGATCGCTTCGATGGCCTGGTCGACAATGGCGTCATCGACGGCCGCTTCAATCTTGGTTTTTGGCAAGAAATCAACGACATACTCGGCGCCACGGTAGAGTTCCGTGTGACCTTTCTGGCGGCCGAAACCCTTGACTTCCGTGACGGTAATGCCTTGCACATTGATAGCCGACAAAGCTTCGCGTACTTCGTCCAGTTTGAACGGTTTAATGATTGCAGTAATCATTTTCATGGCTGTCTCGCTTAAAAGGTTTTCGATACGGTCAGCACGAGACCGGATTTCGCCAGATTCTTGCCATTCGGTGCCAGCGATACGATATTGGCCTTGACGACCGCCAGTGCAACGGTCGCCATGCCGAAGTCCTTGGTCACGCCGATCTTGTAATCGCTGTAGCTGAGGGAATCGTTGTGCTCGACCTTCTGGCGCCCGGCGTGCAGATTCAAGATGTAACCGTCGTGCACCTCGACGTTGGCGCCCACGTCGAGGTAGCCGCTGTTCTTGCTGTCGGCCACGCCGAACAGATTGGTGGTCGAATGCGAGTACTTGATGTACGCGGGGCCATAACCCAGCTGGCCGTACAGCTCGAAGGTGTTGGCATTGGTGCTCAGTCCATTCGATGGGTAGAAGTAGTACAGGCCGCCCACGTCATAGGTAAAATCCTTGCTGATCTCGCCGCGCTTGCCGCCGTAGATATCCCATTCCAGATTGGTATCGCCGCCGCCGTCCTTGATCCATTTGATGCTCGACAGCCAGGTGCCCACATACAGGCCCGTCGGGTTATGGGTATAGTCGGCACCGCCGCTGATGGCCGGGTTCAAGCGGCTTTGCGAGATGCCGCGGTAACGGTAGTCGCTGGTCAGCGCCACGTTGTAGCTCACCACGTTATCAGGTACCGCTTCGGCCGCAGCAGGCGCCGCCACTGCATCCTGGGCCATGGCGCTACCGCACAATGCGGTCATGGCCAGCGTCAACGCTGCAGCTAAAGTCATGTTCTTGGACAGATTCTTCATGGCGATTCCCTTTTATTGAACTTTTAAAGCGGTTGAGGTTTAAAATCTTGGCTGGAGATCACAAAGCGTTCATACCTTCTTTAGCAGAATACGTGCCAGCTCTCTTGCCACCTTGACAGGTGCATTTCCGTCCATACATACCCTGCACACGGCCAGGAATGCGGCAACGGACTGCTGAAGCACAATGAAGCGCCCAGTTTCGCACCAGATTAACGCCGCTGTGCACCGCAATGGTGCGATGCACAGGCCGCACCATAAAAGGACTGACCATGGACATGAATACCTTCTTTAACGACTTGCAAGGCAAGATCCATCAAGCCATCGAAAACTCACCGGCCAAGGATATCGAGAAAAATGTGAAATCGATGATGACCCAGGGCTTCGCCCGCCTCGATCTCGTCACGCGCGAGGAATTCGATATCCAGGCGCAAGTACTGGCCAAGACGCGCGCAAAACTGGATGCACTGGAATTGCGCCTGATCGAACTGGAAACGCGCCTGAACGATCCAAAAGCCTGAGCCGCCGCTGCACGCAGGGCGCCGTAATCGGCGACCTTGCTGGCATACCTCAAGCCTCACACCTTTTCAAGCGCTAGACTGATCCTGCCCGCGTCCGCGCTACAGGGGAGTCTGATGAGCCTGGCCGTCCTGAAAAGCCGCGCCCTGGCCGGCATGGAGGCGCCCGAGGTAAGTGTCGAAGTCCACCTTGCCAATGGCTTGCCTTCGTTTACGATTGTCGGCCTGCCGGATACGGAAGTGAAGGAGTCGCGCGACCGCGTGCGTGCCGCGTTGCAAAACTGCGGCTTCGAGATGCCGGCACGGCGCATCACGGCCAATCTGGCGCCGGCAGACTTGCCCAAGGAATCGGGCCGCTTCGACTTGCCCATCGCACTGGGCATCCTGGCCGCCTCCGGCCAGTTGCCGGACGACCAATTACACCACTATGAATTCGCGGGCGAACTGTCGCTGTCTGGCCAGTTACGCCCCATCCGCGGCGCCCTGGCCATGACCTTTGCCATGCAGCGCAGCCAGTCGGGCACGCCACGCGCCTTCATCCTGCCGCAGGCGAACGCGGACGAGGCGGCTCTCGTCAGCGATGCCTGCATCTATCCCGCCCACAGCCTGCTCGAGGTCTGCGCGCATTTTGCCAGGCACGCCAGCCAGACTGCCCTGCAACGCCACCAGCCCGTGCTGGCAGCGCACGCTTTTCCCTATCCCGACTTTGCCGACGTGCAAGGGCAGCTGCAGGCGCGACGCGCACTGGAAGTGGCGGCAGCGGGCGGTCACAACGTCCTGATGGTGGGACCACCGGGCGCAGGCAAGACCATGCTGGCCAGCCGCTTCCCCGGCGTGCTGCCGCCCATGAGCGATGACGAGGCGCTGGAATCGGCGGCCGTGCATTCGCTGGGCAGCCACTTCAAGGTGGAGCATTGGAAACGGCGGCCCTACCGCGCCCCGCACCAGACGGCGTCCGGCGTAGCCCTGGTGGGCGGCGGCAACGTGCCGCGGCCAGGTGAAATCTCGCTGGCCCACTGCGGCGTGCTGTTTCTTGATGAAATTGCCGAATTCCACCGCCGGGTGCTCGACGTGCTGCGCCAGCCCATGGAATCGGGCGTGATCAGCATTTCACGCGCGGCACGCCAGGCCGAGTTTCCTGCCCGTTTTCAATTGATCGCCGCCATGAATCCCTGCCCGTGCGGCTATCTGGGCCACGCTTCCGGTCGTTGCCGCTGTACGCCAGACACCGTATTGCGCTATCACAATCGTCTGTCGGGCCCCCTGCTCGACCGTATCGACCTGCAGATTGAAGTGGCCGCCATGCCGCCGACGGCGCTGGGGCGACGTGCAGGTGCCGGCGAAAGTACGCAAGCGATCGCCGCGCGGGTAGCGGCAGCCTATGCCTTGCAGTTGGCACGTCAGGGAAAAGCGAACCAGCAGCTGAGCAACACAGAAATCGAACAACATTGTCGCCTGGAACCACATGGCGAACAGTTGTTGCATGGCGCCATGACACGCCTGCACTGGTCGGCGCGCACCTACCACCGGGTGCTGCGCGTGTCGCGCAGCATCGCGGACCTGGCGGGCAGCCCCGCCATCACGCAACCGCATGTTGCCGAAGCGATCCAGTACCGGCGCGTACTGCGCGAGATATAAGGCAAGCTGTGAACCCCGCACGTGCGCGATTGCGCGTGATTGGCAGCGCTGCTACCATCTGTTGATGAAAAAAACATCACTTGCCCTCTTTCTGGCTACGCTCGCGGCCGCCAGCGTCCTGTCTGCCTGCAGTCCGAAATTCGACTGGCGCGACTATCGCAGCCCCGACGCCCAGTTCACGGCCCTGTTTCCGGGCAAACCGGCCGTGCTGACGCGCGAAATCGATCTCGACGGCAAGAAAGTCAGCTTGACCATGACGGCGAGCGAGGTCGATGGCAATACCTTCGCCATCGGCAGCGCCGTGCTCGACAGTGCGGAACAGGCACAAACGGCCCTGCCCGCCATGCAGACAGCCCTGTTGAAAAATATCAATGGTGTCGTGCGCAGCGAGAAATCCGCATCGACGGCCAGCAACACGGCGGCCGGTAGCCATCAACGCAGCGCGCTGAGCGTCGAAGCGACGGGGATGCAGCAGGGCAAGCCCGTCCTGCTGGTCGGCCGTTTTGTGGCGCAGGACAAACACATCTTCCAGATCATCATACTCGGTGAAGAAAGCAAGCTGTCGCGTGACACCATCGACACGTTCATGGACTCGGTGAAACTGGATTGAGACTTAACGATCGCTTAAAACGGATGTTTTCACGGTAAACACGCTCTTGTAAATACGTACGTTGTCCAACAGATGGGCCTATCCGGCTTGCAAATGTGCAATCCGGGCAATCGGACGGCCTGTGCGACATTTCAAGTCGTGATATTGTTTCGACACTAACAACAAGTTTCAGAAAGCGCTTATGTTGATCTCATTCAAATCCAAATCCTCCCCAGAAGTGCTGATGTACCAGGAACATGCCCAGCGCATCCTCGACATCCTGCACAAGAACCCCACGCGCGGCGTCATCACGCCAGCGGAAGCGGGCGATGCCCTGGCCCTGCTGGAAAAAGAAGTCGCGGAAAGCAAACTGCATCCGGAAAATGACATCGAACACGATGCGCATACGCCGGAAACGCTGGAAGACGGCGAAACAGGCGCCCATGCGCGCGCACAAAAAGTGCATTTTTCGCAGCGCGCCTATCCTTTGATGGAAATGCTGCGCTCGGCCAAGGCGGAAGGTGAAAGCATCACCTGGGGCATCTGATCCGATGAACGCTGCAGACGAAAAAAAACCCCGCATCTAGCGGGGTTTTTTTATATAACAAGCCTGACGATAACCTACTTTCACACTGGTTGCAGCACTATCATCGGCGCAAAGTTGTTTCACGGTCCTGTTCGGGATGGGAAGGGGTGGGACCAACTTGCTATGGTCATCAGGCAT
>NZ_JAPWHZ010000007.1:0-237340 GCF_030587265.1 Janthinobacterium sp. SUN137
CCTGATGACCATAGCAAGTTGGTCCCACCCCTTCCCATCCCGAACAGGACCGTGAAACAACTTTGCGCCGATGATAGTGCTGCAACCAGTGTGAAAGTAGGTTATCGTCAGGCTTGTTATTCGCAGTAAGAAAAAAACCCGACCAGCAATGGTCGGGTTTTTTTTCGTCTGCTGATTCCTTGCTGTTCCCCCTCCCGCTTTCGCTCATTCACCAAGAGTGCACAAAATACAACATCCTTCGATATTTACATAAGTGCTTATATAAATGCTGTTACTATCGCTACATGAAACAAGAAAGCAGCAGCCACTCCCTGACAACCCACGAGGAAAGCGATGATGGACAGCACCCTGAGCATGGCAACGAAGAAATCCCCCCTGGCGCGCCTGATGGCCTATCCCCTGGTGCAGATCGTGCTTGGGATGGTTCTCACCTTTGCCGCTGTACCGCTGGTGATGGGCCTCGCTTCCCAGCTGGTGGACAAGCCTTACCGCATCCTGTGGCCGCAGTTGCTGGCGGCGGTACTGGTGTGGTTTGGCTACCGCTTCTATGTGAGGCGCATCGAAAAGCGCCAGCCGGCAGAACTGGCGATACCGGGCATGGCGGGGGAACTGGGACGCGGATTGCTGCTCGGCGCCGGACTGGTCGCCCTGACCTTCGGTGTGCTGGCTGCGCTGGGCGTGTATCAGTTTAGCGGCGTCAACGCCCTGAGCGTCTTGTTGCTGCTCCCTCTGGCCGAACTGGTGCTGGTCGGCATGGCCGAGGAGATGATGTTTCGCGGCATCCTGTTCGGCGTGACGGCACGTGCGCTGGGCAACAAGGCTGCCATCGTGATCTCATCCCTGGTATTTGCCCTGGCCCATTTGCCCAATGCCGGCTTTTCGCCGCTGGCGATCATCGCACTTGTCGCGTATGGCGTGCTGCAGGCGGCGCTGTATATGACGACGCGCCGGCTGTGGGTGTGTATCGGCACGCATATCGGCTGGAATTATTGCGTCGGCCAGGTATTCTCCTCGACCGTATCGGGCCATGCGGCCACGGATGGTCTGCTGCGCGGCGAACTGGCTGGCAATGCCGTGCTGACCGGCGGCGCCTTCGGCGTGGAAGGTTCGCTGGTGACCGTCTTGCTGATCGGCGCCGTCGCCGCGTATGTGCTGCGCCTGGCTTTTGCCAGTGCACCGGGCACGTCGCGGGACTAGTTCACCTGGCGGCCTTATTGTCCGGCCACTGCCGGCGTAGCGCCGCTCCTGGCGACCCACTCGATCAGCGCATCGACGGCCGCGCGGCCATTGCCGTTACCCACCAGGTCGCTATTGATCATGGCGACCACCACGCATTGCTGGTTGTTGGCGTCGGGCACATAGCCGGCGATGGCCACGACATTTTTTAACGTTCCCGTCTTGATGCGGGCCCGCGCGGCGGCCGGGCTGTTCAACAGGCGCTTGCGCATGGTGCCGTCCAGCGCCACGATGGGCAGGCTGGACTGGAACTCGGGTGCCCACGGGCTTTGCTGCATCGCCTGCAAGACGCCGGCCATTTGCGCTGGCGCAATGCGTCCCGTGCGCGACAAGCCGGAACCGTTGTCGACCAGCATGCCCTGGGTATCGATATGGTGCCGCTGGAACCATTCCTGGATGACTTGCCGCGCCCGGCTGGCCGTATCTTCCGGCGCCGCCATGGCGACGGGGCGGCTGCCCAGCCAGCCATCGCTTTGCAAACTGCCCAGACTCAGGAACAGGGTGCGGGCGAGGGTGTTATCGGAGGTCTTGTTGATATCGCGCAAGACCTCCGGCAAGGCGCGCGCCACGTGGTCGGCCAGCATGCGCGTGCCGACAGGTTCGGCCGTCGGCGGCAAGCCTGTGCCTGGTGCTTCGCGCACCGTGCCCGTGATCGTGCCCCCGAGGCGTTTCCAGGTGGCACGGAACAAGCTGTCCGCATAATCGTTGCGATCGAGCACATTGATGCTGGTGGCCTTGCTGCAATTCTGCGGGAAGGTGCCATGCAGTATCACCTGCAGCTTGCCGCTCGCATCGCGCCGGTATTCGGGCGGGCGCCAGCCATCTTCCCATTTGGCGCAACTGCCCTTGACCAGTTTCATGTCGCTCGTGATGCTGACATTCTCCAGCGGCGGCTGCATCTGGAAGCTCAATTGCCGCTCCGTCGCACTGATGTTGATATCGATCAGATTGGTGTTCAGCAATAAGGCATCGGGGATGACGTTGTAGCGGAACTCGGCCGACTCGTCGAAGGGCGCGGCGCCGATGTCGGGCCGGGCCGGCTGGAACAACTGGCGGTCGAGAATCAGATCGCCCTTGATTTTGACGATGCCCTGGTTGCGCAGGGTTTGCAGCATGTGCGCCAGCACGTCCGCATTGAAATCCGTATCGGCGCCGCCGCGCAGGATCAAGTCGCCCTTCAGCACGCCATTGATGACGTCGGCACTGGTGCGCAGCTCCGTGCGGCCGCGGAAGATGGGACCGAGCTGCTCCAGGCCCACGGCCGTCGTCACCAGCTTCATGGTGGACGCGGGCTGCATGCTGCGTTCGGCGCCATGCGACAGCACGGTGGTGTTGCCGCGCAAGACGATGGCGCCCATGGCGTCTTCCGGGATATTCGCACTGCGCAGCAGCAGGCTGACGGATTCGGGCAATTGCGCGTGGGCGCTCGACAGGCCCAGACCCGCCAACAGCGCAGCCATCAGAACAGGACGTAACATGGTGCTCCTTAGTGGAAAAAGACGTAGGCAACGAAGACGGCCGTGATCACGCCAGCCAGATCGGCGATCAGGCCGGCCGTGATGGCATAGCGCGTCTTGCGGATGCCGACGGAACCGAAATACAGGGCCACGATATAGAAGGTGGTGTCGGCCGAGCCCTGGAAGACGCAGGCCAGGCGGCCGACAAACGAGTCGACGCCATAGGTATTCATGGCATCGATCATCATGGCTTTCGAGCCGGAACCGCTGAGCGGCTTCATCATGGCCGTCGGCAAGGCGGGCACGAAGTCCGTATTGATGCCCAGGTTGGCGAAGAACCAGTTCATGCCGCTCATCAGGAAATTGAACACGCCCGCGTTGCGGATCACGCTGATGGCCACCAGCATGCCGACCAGATAGGGAATCACGGTGATCGACGTCTGGATGCCGCCTTTTGCCCCTTCGATGAACGCGTCATACACATTCACCTTCTTGCGCAGGGCGCCGATGATGAAGATGGCGATGACGCTGATCAATACCAGGTTGCTGACCACCTTCGAGACCAGCTCGATTTCCTGTTTCGTCAGATATTGCGTGAAATACCAGATCATGGCGACGATGGCGCTCGTCATGCCGCCCATCCAGCCCAGCACGACCCGGTTGAGCAAGTTGATGCGTTGCTTGATGGAGACCGTGATGATGCCGACCATGGTGGCCACATAGGTGGCGATCATGCAGGGGATAAAGATGTCGGACGGGTCGGCCGCGCCGAGGATGGAGCGCTGCGCCATGATGGCCAGCGGAATCAGGGTCAGGCCCGAGGTGTGCAGCACCAAAAACATGATTTGCGCATTCGTCGCCTCTTCCTTGTTCGGGTTCAAGGTTTGCAGGCTTTCCATGGCTTTTAAACCGAACGGCGTGGCCGCGTTGTCCAGGCCCAGCAGGTTGGCCGAGAAATTCATCACCATGTGGCCCGTGGCCGGATGGTCTTTCGGAATTTCCGGGAAGATGCGCGAAAAGAAGGGGGCGATCACTTTCGCCAGCCAGCCGACGATGCCCGCTTTTTCGCCGATGTTCATGATGCCGAGCCACAAGGTCATCACGCCGGCCAGCGGCAGGGCGATATCCATCACGCCCATGCGCGCCGTCTCGAAGGTGCCATCGATGATGCGCTTGAAGATATCGGTATCGCCGAGAAACAGCCACTGCAGCACTGCGGCCAGGAAGCCAACGAGGAAAAAGCCGGACCAGATGTAATTAAGTGCCATATGCGATCAGTTCTGTGTGTCGGGAGTAAAAAATGTCTGCAAACAAAGTATAGGGGCAGCCCGATACGAGTTGATGAAAGAATGCAGCAATCGCATGCCAAAAAGTTATAAGCTGGCAGCCTGTTTTCATTGGCGCCCCGTAGCTTGCCCGCGTAGTGTGGGGGATACCTGTCGCTAATCGCTGTTCGTTACCTTGTCTGCACTGGATCACTGATGATGTTTTTACGCAAAACCGCCTGCGCCGCCGGCCTGGCCCTGTTGACGCTGTTGAACGTACCGGCCCACGCCGCCGATGCTGCGTCCCCCAGCACGGCCCGCGCGAACAAGACCCTGCACTTGTTTTTGAGCACCAGCGAGACGGGCCTGGACCCGGCCGTGGCCTCGGACCTGGCCAGCCTGAACTTGATGGAAAACATTTTTGATCCGCTGCTGCGCTATGACTACCTGGCGCGCCCCGTGCAGCTGCAGGGCAATACGGCGCGCGCCATGCCGACGGTGGAAGATGGCGGGCGCACATACACCTTTCACTTGCAGCCCGGCATCTTCTTCACACCCGATCCCGCTTTCAAGGGCCAGCCGCGCGAAGTGACGGCGCAGGATTATGTCTACAGCCTGACGCGCCTGTATGACCCCAGCCTGAAGTCGCCGTGGCTGTTCTTGCTGGAAGACAAGCTGGTGGGCGATGCCGCCCTGAAAACCAAATTCAGCTACGACACGCCGATCGCCGGCTTGCAGGCGATGGACAAATACACCTTGCGCATCCGCCTGAACAGTGTCGATCCGAACTTCCTGTTTTACCTGGCCATGCCGGCGACAGCCGTGGTGGCGCGCGAAGTGGCCGAAGCGTACCCGGCGGCAGGACAGATCGGCAACCACCCCGTGGGCACGGGGCCGTTCCTCGTGAAGGAGTGGAAGCGCAGCGACAAGATCGTGCTGCAGGCCAACCCGACTTTCCGTGCCACCGTGTTCCATACGGAGGCCAAGGCGCTGGCCGCCTTGCCGGTCGATGCGCGCGCCATCGCCACCGCGCTGGAAGGTCAGCGCTTGCCGCTGGTCGAGCGCATCGAGGTGCGCATCGTTGAGGAATATCAATCGCGCATGCTGGGTTTTTTGAAGGGCGAATTCGATTACCTGGAGCAAGTGCCGGAATCGATGACGGACATGGTGCTGGAAAACGGCGCGCTGAAACCGGCATTGGCCGCCAAGGGCTTGCAGCTGACGCGCTTTCCCGTGCTGCAAACATATTACATGTGGATGAACATGGACGACCCCGTGCTGGGCGGCATGAGCAAGGACAAGCTGGCCCTGCGGCGCGCCATCGCCCTCAGCTACAACGGCCGCGAAGACATCGCGCTGCTGAAAAAAGGACTGGCCTTGTCGGCCCAGTCGCCGCTGCCGCCGAATGTGCTCGGCTACGACAAGCAGTACCGCAGCCCCGTCGGCTACGATCCCGCGCTGGCGCGCGCCTTGCTGGACCGCTTCGGCTACAAGGCGGGCGCCGACGGTTTCCGCACGCAGCCGGACGGCACGCCCTTGCTGCTCACCATGCATACGGAACCGAGTACGGTGGGACGCTTGCGCGACGAATTGTGGCGCCGCAACCTGAACGCCATCGGCGTGCGCGTGGAGTTTAAGAGCGACAAGAAGACGGAAATCATCAAGGCCTCGCGCTTGGGCAAGGTGCAGATGTTCGAGACCAACTGGATCGCCGACTTCCCCGATGGCGATAACTTTATGCAATTGTTGTACGGCGGCAACGTTGGCCGCGCCAACTATGCCCGCTTCAACTTGCCCGATTACAATAAACGCTATGAGGAGGCGCGCCTGCTATCCGATACGCCGCGCCGACGCAGTCTGTACTTCGACCTGTTTCAGCTGATCCACGCTTATACGCCGTGGGTGTTGCTGACGCATCCCATCTCTGCCGACCTGCAACAACCGTGGCTAAAAAACTACAGGCGCCACCCCGTAGAATTCACGTCCTGGCGCTATCTGGACGTGGATAAAACCAGGGCTAGCCCCGCAGGCAAGTGACCATGTCGCTGAAAAGGGCATTCATTCCAAAAAGTTATGGTTAGGAAAGCATTTTTCATTGGCTGGGCCCGGATGCATCGCGCTACTCTGAAAATGAAAACAAATAAAGTCATGCGCAAATGTCATAAAAAAATGTACTGCGAGACAGACAGTTGCGACGTGAAAAAAAACAGCCTGACTTGAGAACTCAAGTTTCGATTGCCCAAATAAAGGAGAGACCCGTGAAATTGAAGAAGCTAGCGCAATTGGTGGCATTGATGGGGGTGGTGGGACCGGTGATGGCACAGGAAGCGGCGGCGCCAGCAATGCAACGGGTCGAAGTCACGGGCAGCAGCATCAAGCGCGTCGCCAAGGAAGGCGCGCTGCCGGTGCAAGTCATCACCTTTGATCAGATCGAAAAGCAGGGCATCACGACGACCGAGCAACTGGTGCGCACCCTGTCGGCGAATGGCACGGGCGCCGATAACATGACTTCGGGCAATAACGTGTTTGGCGCCGATGCCGACCGTGTCAGCGGCGGCGCCTCGTTCGCCTCGCTGCGCGGCCTGGGACCATCGAGCACCCTGGTGCTGTTGAACGGCCGCCGCATCGCCACGCATGGCGCCAGCGGCAAGTCGGTCGACCTGAACTCCATTCCGCTGGGTGCAATTTCGCGTGTGGAAATCCTCAAGGATGGCGCCTCGGCCATCTACGGCACGGACGCCATCGGCGGCGTGATCAATTTCATTCTGAAAACCAATTACAGCGGCGTGGAAGCGTCCGTTTCCACCAACGATACGCAGGCAGGCGGCGGCGCCACGCGCCGCGCTTCGCTGCTGGCAGGTACGGGCTCGCTGGAAAGCGATCGCTACAACATCATGGCCAGCCTGACCGTCGACAAGGCGCAGCGCCTGAACGGCAGCGACCGTTCCTTCGTCAACGGCTACCAGCCGGGCCGTGGCCTGTCGCCCGATACCACGGGCACGCCGTTCGCCAACCAGATGGCGGGTGCCGGCACGGCGCTGGGCGCCTCGTTCCAGCTGCCCGGCGACGCGAATAAATACCTGCAAGCCAATCCGTTGAGCTTCCAGGGCAAGTGCGACAGCATCGCCGGCATGTCGCAGTACCAGACGGAGCTGTGGAAAGACGTGACCTCGCCGCTGCGCACCAAATATTCCTGCGCCTACGACTATGGCGCCGACTATGTGCTGCAATTCCCCGTCGAACGGGCCAATCTGTTGTCGCGCGGTACGTTCCAGCTGGCGCCAGACCACCGCATGTTTGTCGAAGTGCTCGGTTCGCGCACCAAGGCCACGGCCATTTTGACGCCGATGCAGGTGCAGGCGACCGTCGCCAACAAGAATCTGTATCCGGTCGGCGGCGCGTATTACCAGGACCTGTCGGCCTACATCCCGTCGTTCGACAAGACCAAGCCGATTTCCTACAAATGGCGCGCCAATGACGTGGGGAACCGCACGCAGGAAAACACGACCGACAATGCCCGCGTGCTGGTGGGCTTTGAGGGTAACTTTGGCAAGTGGGATTACAAGGCCGGCATTTCGCGCGCCGAAAGCAGCACCAAGACCAAGCTGACGGATGGCTATTCCTATACGGACAAGCTGTACGCGGCATTGGCGACGGGCATCATCAATCCGTGGGTGGGCGCCGGCCAGAGCCAGACGGAAGCGGCCAAGCAATTGATCGAATCGACCAAGTTCCGTGGCGACTTCCAGCATGGCAAGACAACCCTGACGCAGATCGATGGTTCCGTTTCGGGCGAGCTGTTCCAGCTGCCGGCCGGTGCGCTGGCCATGGCAGCCGGTTTTGACTTGCGCCGCGAAGGCTACAGCTTCGGGCAAGATGTCGACGCCATCCAGATCCTGCTGGCGCCAGGCAATGCCGCATTGAAAGATGCCAGCCGTACCGTCAAGGCCGTGTATGCCGAATTGCTGGTGCCGGTCACGAAGGACCTGGAAATGCAGCTGGCCATCCGCCGCGATGATTACAGCCTGGTGGGCGCGACGACGAATCCGAAAGTGGCCTTCCGCTACCAGCCGATGGACTTCCTGCTGTTCCGTGGTTCGGCCAGCAAAGGTTTCCTCGCGCCAAGCTTCCAGCAGCTGTACTCCGGTTCGCTGAGCCAGGAATTGCCGAACGGCGTGATCGACCAGGAAGGCTGCGCCAAGCATCCGGGCGTGCCCGAATACTGCGCCATCGACCGCCTTGACTACAAGACGGGCGGCAATACCAACCTGAAACCGGAAACGTCGAAGCAGGGCAGCGTCGGTATCGTCATCGAACCGGTGAAGGGCTATTCCGCTTCGTTCGACTACTGGGCCATCAACACCAAGGACCGCATCCTGAACCGTACGCCGCAAATCGTGCTGACCAACTACCAGGCGCTGAACCAGTACATCCACCGCAATCCGGACGGCACCATCGAGTACGTGCAGGCGGGCTGGATCAACGCGGCAGGCAGCCGCGTGCGCGGGCTGGACGTGGGCTTGCGCGGCGAAGGCAAGATCCGGGACGCGAAATGGACGGCGACCCTGGATGGCACGTATATGGACAGTTTCAAGTTTGCGGAATATCAAGGCCAGGAATACCAGGAACTGGTCGGCAAGTTTTATACGCGCGACCTGTACCTGCGCTGGAAACACAATGCCAGCTTCGGCGTATCGCGCGGCGACTGGAGCGGTTTGCTGATCCAGAGTTTTTCGTCGGGCTACAAGGACCAGGTGCCGAATGGCGGCAAGGGCGCGCCGCCACCGGGCTTCAAGCCGGACGTGTCCAGCTACACGACGTATAACTTGTCGGGCACGTACACGGGCTTCAAAAATACCACCATCACCGTGGGCATCCAGAACTTGTTCGACCGCGATCCACCGTTCACCGCGCACAACGTGGATGAAGTGGTGGGCGCCGGCTGGGACCCGCGCGTGGCCGACCCGCGCGGCCGTTCGCTGTCGTTCCAGCTGAAGTACAAGTTCATGTAAGGCAACCATGCCGGCGGCGATCCCGCCGGCATGCTAACCTCGTGCGGCGGCGCCTGGCGTCGCCGTTTTTTATTCCAGGAAAGGGCCGCATGTCCAGTCAGACCAATCTCAGCCGGCGCCACTTCGGCGGCTTGCTGGCCGCCACCCTCGGGGCGGCAGGCACACCGGCATGGGTGGCGGCCGCGCAAGGGAAGGGAAAACGCATGCAACAGCAACACGCATTGATCAAACCGGCGCGCCTGCGCGACGGCGACCTGGTCGCCATCATCGCACCGGGCGGTTTTACGGATGAGGAGTCCATCGCCAAGGCCCAGCGCAATATCGAATCGCTGGGACTGCGCGCCAGCCTGGGTGCCAACATCCGCGCCGTGCACGGCAACTATGCGGGCACGGTGCAGCAGCGCCTGGACGACTTGCACGCCGCGTTCCGCGACCCGGACGTCAAGGCCGTGTGGGCCATCCGCGGCGGCTCCGGTTGCATTTCGCTGCTGGCGCTGCTCGACTATGGCTTGATCCAGCGCAACCCGAAAGTGCTGATCGGCTATTCCGACATCACGGCGCTGCACCTGGCCATCGGCCGCCAGACGGGCCTGGTGACGTTCCACGGCCCCGTGGCGTCATCCACGTTGTCCGATTACACGGTGACGCAGCTGCGCAATGTGCTGATGACGCCGCAAGACAGTTACACGATCCCGATGGCGCTGGACAACCACCGCCGCGCGCAGACGCAGCCGAACTTCGCCATCCGCACCGTGCACGGCGGCCAGGCGACGGGACGCTTGACGGGCGGCAACCTGTGCATGGTCAGCGCGCTGGCCGGCACGCCGTATGCGGCCGATTTCCGTGAACACATCCTTTTCCTCGAAGAAATCAATGAAGTACCGTACCGCATCGACCGCATGCTGTGCCAGCTCGACCTGTCCGTGGGCTTCAACACGGCGGCGGCATTGATGCTGGGCATCTTCGAGCATTGCGAGGCGGCCGAGGGCGATACGGCGCTGACCCTCGATGCCACCCTGGACCAGCATTTGCTGCCATTGAAGGTGCCGGCCGTCAGCGGCTATTCGTTTGGCCACATCCGCCACCAGTTCACGATACCGATGGGCATCCTCGCCACCCTGGATGCGGACCGGCAAACCTTGACCTTGCTGGAAGCCGCCGTGAGCTAGTCTGTTCGTTCGCGCACGGCACAGTACGGGGATAGTCAGTATGCTAGGGGCATGTGCGGCAAGGCATCGGGCCATGCCGACATCCTTGAACGGTTTGCTCATGATCAACCGCCGCGCCAGCGCCTACATTTTGAGCCACCCGCTGGCTTTCGTGCTGCAGGTGCTGAAGGGCTTTCGCGCCAACCAGGGCTTGCTGCTGGCGGGCGCCGTCGCGTATTACTCGCTGCTGTCCATCGTGCCTTTGCTGATGCTGGTGGTGGTGGCCCTGTCGCACGTGATCGCGCAGGACGAATTGCTGCAGACAATCGGCCATTACCTGGAATGGCTGGTGCCCGGACAATCGAAGGCCATCGTGGCGGAAGTGGCGCATTTCCTCAACAATCGGGGCGTGATCGGCTGGCTATTGCTGCTGACCATGCTGTTTTTCAGTTCGCTGGCGTTTACCGTGCTGGAAAACGCCATGAGCGTGATTTTCATTCACCGCGTGGCCATCCGCCGCCGCCATTTCCTCATTTCCGCCGTGCTGCCGTACTGCTATATCCTGTGCCTGGGCGTGGGTATCTTGCTGATCACTCTGGTGGCGGGCAGCTTGCAGGTGATGAGCGAGGAAAGCGTGCGCTTCTTGCGCCACGACTGGGGTCTGGAAGGCGTGTCCGGCGTGTTGCTGTATTTGCTGGGGCTGGCGGGGGAAATCCTCGTGCTCAGTTCGATCTACCTGGTCATGCCCGTCGGACGGCTGTCGATCACGCATGCGCTGATCGGCGGCGTGACGGCGGCCCTGCTGTGGGAAATCGCGCGCCATGTGCTGGTCTGGTACTTTTCCACCTTGTCGCAGGTCAATATCGTGTATGGCTCGATGACGACGGCCATCGTCGTCATGTTCAGCCTGGAAATCGGCGCCACCTTGCTGCTGTTGGGCGCGCAAGTGATTTCCGAGTACGAAAGGGTGGCCCGCGGCGGCGAAGAAGACAAGCCGCTGGCACTAAGGACTTGATTTAAAAAGATTATTGCACTGCACAAAAAGCTGTGCTATACTCCGTTCAGTGATTGAGATTCGTTTGCGAATAGTCTCACTATCCAGGCTCAGCGCGGCGACCGACAGGTGTAATGTCGATGGCGTGACAGTGCGAAAGAGTGGATTTTTGTAATTCCGGATACGTTGGTCGATTTACACTTGGAGTCACCATGCAGATAGCATGGGAGTCCGAAAATCAGGAGGCACTTTGCAGATAGCACTGGCGTCCATGACACGATTAAAGCATTGGTAATACATTGGAACAAGCCCGCGTTTTAGCGGGCTTTTTTTCGTCTGTGGCTGGCGCCTTGGGCAACCTACTGCGCAGCCCGCTCTCGACTCGGCGTTACTCGCCGTACTTCAGTACGGCTGCGTTACTCAAGCCGATATCGAGCTTGCTCGCTACGGTTGCTCAAGGCGCCGAGACTTTTACCGCTTCACGCGCCTTCTTTCCTTGCTTATAAAGCTCTGGCGATGAGTATCTTCTGGATATCGCTGGTGCCCTCATAAATCTGGCACACGCGCACGTCGCGGTAGATGCGCTCGACGGGGAAGTCGGATACATAGCCGTAGCCGCCGTGCACCTGGATGGCGTCCGAGCAGACTTTTTCCGCCATTTCCGACGCGAACAGCTTGGCCATGGCCGCTTCTTTTAAACACGGCAATCCCGCATCCTTCATGGCCGCCGCGTGGCGTATGAGTTGCCGCGCCGCTTCGATCTGCGTCGCCATGTCGGCCAGGCGGAATTGCACGGCCTGGTGTTCATAGATGGGCTTGCCGAAACTCTCGCGCTCGCGCGCATAACTTAACGCCGCTTCGTACGCGGCGCGCGCCATGCCGACGGCTTGCGAGGCGATGCCGATGCGGCCCCCTTCCAGGCCGGACAGGGCGATCTTGTAGCCTTGTCCCTCTTCGCCGATCATATTTTCCGCCGGGATGCGGCAATTCTCGAACAGGATTTGCGCCGTGTCCGACGAATGCTGGCCCATCTTCTGTTCCAGTCCCGCCACGATGTAACCGGGCGTGTTCGTCGGTACCCAGAAGGCGCTGATGCCGCGCTTGCCGGCCGCCTTGTCGGTGACGGCCATGACGATGGCCACGTCCGCATACTTGCCGCTGGTAATGAACTGCTTGGTGCCGTTGATCACGTAGTCATTGCCGTCGCGCGTGGCCGTCGTGCGCAGGGCGGACGCGTCGCTGCCCGTGTGTGGTTCCGTCAGGCAAAACGCACCCAGCATGGTGCCTTGCGCCAGCGGACGCAGCCACTGTTCCTTTTGCGCATCGTTGGCGTACATCATGGCGATGCTGCACACGGGGCAATTGTTGACGGAAATGATGGTCGAGGTGCCGCCATCGCCGGCGGCGATTTCTTCCAGCACCAGGGCCAGGGACACGTAGTCGAGGCCGGCGCCACCGAGCGCTTCCGGCACGGCCACGCCAAAGGCGCCCAGCGCGGCCAATTCCTGCAATTCTTCTTTCGGGAAATGATGTTCCTTGTCCCAGCGGGCCGCGTTGGGCGCCAGGCGCTCGCGCGAAAAACTGCGCAGCGCTTCCTGGATCATGGTCTGTTCTTCATTGAGTATCATGGGACGTCGTCTCGTTTGTTTTTATCGTGAATTCAGGGAGTTACCAGCCGATAGGCTTGCCATCGTAGTTGCGGAACACGGCCTTGTCCGTGGCCGGCAGGCTGGCCAGGGTGGCGCGGATGCCGGCAGCGCTTTCCTCGGGGGAAATATCGGCGCCGGCGCCGCCCATGTCCGTGCGCACCCAGCCCGGGTGGAAAGCCACGCAGCTGACGCCTTGCGGGCCATGCACGAGGGCAGTGTCGATCAGCACGGAATTCAGGGCCGCCTTGCTGGCGCGGTACAGCGAGCCGGTGGGATTGCCCCGTTCGCTCAGGGAACCCATGTGCGAGGACAGCACGGCCAGCTTGCCTTTCGCGTTGGCCACCAGCGGCGCCAGGATCGGCAGCAGCCGCATGGCCGCCAGCACGTTCGTGTGCATGACGAGGTCGAAATCGGCTTGCGCGGGGAAACCGTCGTGGCGGGGGCCGTACACGCCTGCGTTGAGGATGGCCACGTCGAGCTTTTCATCGTCGAGTTTCCAGCCCAGGCCGGCACAGCCTTCCACGTCCGTCACGTCCAGCTGGTGCGCTTCCGCGCCCAGTTGCGCGAGGGCGGCGCAAGCGTCCGGTGTGCGCGCCGTGGCGATGACACGCCAGCCATCGTGACGGTATTGACGGACGAGCTCGTGGCCGATGCCGCGCGAGGCGCCGATGATCAATGCGGTAGGCATATGTTTTCTCCCTGAAAATAAAATGAAAGGGCGCGCACCGTGAACTGCGGTGCGCGCCCGTGCTCAGGAAGAGCTTATACCAGTTCGATCGCCATCGCCGTCGCTTCGCCGCCGCCGATGCACAGGGCCGCCACGCCGCGCTTGCCGCCGGTTTTTTTCAGGGCGCCCAGCAGGGTGACGATGATGCGCGCGCCCGAGGCGCCGATCGGGTGGCCCAGCGCGCACGCGCCGCCGTGGATGTTGATCTTGCTGTGTGGAATGTCGAGGTCGTGCATGGCGGCCATCGGCACGGCGGCGAACGCTTCATTGATCTCGAACAAGTCCACATTGCTGCTGCTCCAGCCCGTTTTGGCGTACAGTTTTTTCACCGCGCCGATGGGAGCCGTGGTGAATTCGTTCGGCGCTTGCGCATGCGTGGCGTGGCCGTGGATTTTCGCGATGACGGTGCAACCCAGCTTTTTCGCCGTCGATTCGCGCATCAACACGAGGGCTGCCGCGCCATCGTTGATCGACGAAGACGAGGCGGCCGTGATGGTGCCATCCTTCTTGAACGCCGCCTTCAAGGTGGGGATTTTTTCCAGGCGGGCTTTTTGCGGGCCTTCATCGATGCTGACGACGGTGTCGCCGCCGCGGCCGGAGACGGTCACGGGCACGATTTCCCATTCGAAACTGCCATCCTTGGTGGCCGCTTGCGCGCGTTTCACGGATTCGATGGCGAAGGCATCCTGCGCTTCGCGCGTGAAGTGGTATTGGCTGGCGCACTCTTCGGCAAACGTGCCCATCGAGCGGGCATTGCCCTTTTCATCGCGGCTGTAGGCGTCTTCCAGGCCATCCATCATCATGTGGTCATAGATCATGCCGTGGCCGATGCGGTAGCCGCCGCGCGCCTTCGGCACCAGGTAAGGGGCGTTGGTCATCGATTCCATGCCGCCCGCCACCACCACGTCGGCGCTGCCGGCGA
Source organism: Janthinobacterium sp. SUN137 (assembly GCF_030587265.1). Classification (NCBI taxonomy): domain Bacteria; kingdom Pseudomonadati; phylum Pseudomonadota; class Betaproteobacteria; order Burkholderiales; family Oxalobacteraceae; genus Janthinobacterium; species Janthinobacterium sp. SUN137. The sequence goes on from NZ_JAPWHZ010000007.1 coordinate 14,411, forward strand.
GCAAGGTGTCATGCGCGAACATGGTCGTCTGCATGGCCGAGCCGCACATTTTCGACAGGGTCACGGCGCCCGTGGAATCGGGCAAGCCAGCCTTGCGCAAGGCTTGGCGCGCTGGCGCCTGGCCTTGGCCAGCCATCAGGCAATTGCCGAAAAATACGTGTTCCACGGCATCCGGCGCCACGCCAGCCCGTTCCACGGCGGCGCGGATGGCCACGGCACCCAGGTCGCTGGCGGTGACGTTGGCAAAGTCGCCCTGGAAGGCGCCCATGGGGGTGCGCGCGGCACCGACGATTACGACTGGATCATTCATGTTGGATCTCCGGTTAGGGGTGGGGATGATGACTGCATACAAAAACGCAGGTGCTGCGGATAAGGGAAGACGTCCTCGATATGGCCGTCTTCGATGCGCTGTTTGCGCGCCTGCCAATATTGCGCCGTCAGCAGGTCGGCATGGTGCTGCATGAAATAGGTGCGGATGCGGGGATTGCCCAGCAGGAAGGTGCCGAATTGTTCGGGAAACACATCGTGCTTGCCGATGGGATACCAAGGTTCGGCCGACATTTCTTCTTCCTCCGTGCGCGCCTGGGGAATGACGCGGAACTGGCAATCGGTGATGTACTCGATTTCATCGTAATCGTAAAAAACGACACGTTGATGACGCGTGACGCCAAAATTTTTATACAGCATGTCGCCCGGAAAGATATTCGCCGCCACCAATTCCTTGATGGCGTTGCCGTACTCGACGATGGCGTGTTCGACCAGGTCGTCGCGGCCTTCCTTCTCGGCATTGCTCAGCCACATGTTCAGCGGCACCATGCGCCGCTCGATGTACAGGTGGCGGATGATGATCTGCTCGTGGTCTTCTTCGATCAGCGAGGGGGCGAACTGTTTCAGCTCGGCCAGCAATTCCTCGGCAAAACGGGCGCGGGGAAAGGCCACGTTGGAATACTCGAGCGTGTCGGCCATGCGGCCCACCCGGTCGTGGTGTTTCACCAGCAAGTACTTTTGCTGGACTTGCGCGCGCGTGGTTTCCTTGGGCGGCGGGAAAAAATCCTTGATCACCTTGAAGACATACGGAAACGACGGCAGGGCAAACACGAGCATCACCAGGCCGCGGATGCCGGGCGCGCTTTCGAAGTGGTCCGACGAGTGCTTCAGATGCTGCAGATAGTCGCGGTAAAACAGCGTCTTGCCCTGTTTTTGCAAGCCCAGTATCGTATAAATTTCACTGCGCGGCTTGCGCGGGAGCAAACTTCGGAGAAATTGCACGTACGCCGACGGCACTTCCATATCGACCAGGAAATACGCGCGCGTAAATGAAAATAGCACGGCGATCTGCTGCTGCTCGAACAGCACCGTGTCGAGCACCAGCTTGCCGTGACGGTTGTGCAGGATGGGCACGACAAACGGATATTCGCGGTTGCCGTTGATGCCCTTGCCGACCAGATAGGCGCCCTTGTTGCGGTAGAACAAACTGGTCAAGACCTGGATCTGGTGGTTCGGTTCGATCCTGTCGCCGCCGAACAGTTGCTGCAGCCGCGCTTCCACCTGGGCCACGTCACGCTCCAGGTTGGCAAATGCGCAATCCAGCTGGAAGTGCGTCAGCATGCGCGTCAGGGTGTGGCGCAAGCCGTCCTTGCCCGGGTAATACACGCGGTAGGTGGGGACCGGGTCTTGCGTTTCGATGTATTCCGTGGACACGACGGGACGCACGAAAATATAGTCGTTATTGAAATACGTGCGGTGCAGGATGTTGCAGCAGACGGAATTGAAGAAGGTTTCCGCCAGTTCCGGCTGCTTGTGTTCCGTCAGCATGCCGATGTAGTGCAGCTTGAGTTCGCGCCACACTTCATCGCTCAACTCCGACTCTTCGTACTCATCTTCGAGCATCTGCACGCATTCCTGCACGCGCTTGTCATAAAAGTCGATGCGTTCGCGGGCCGCCGTCTGTGCCGCGGCCCAGGCGCCTTGCTCGAAATACTGCTTGGCTTGCTGGCTGGTTTCGCGGAACAGGCGGTAATGCTTGTCGAAGCCGTCGCGGATGGTGCGCGCGATATCGAATGCAATCTGGGAAGAGAGCAATTTGGGGAAGGCAATGTGCGTCATAGCTGTGCTCGCATAAATAGCTCTTCACCCAGTCGATTACCGCGCGCCCGTGCTTACTTGGTTTCCGCAAACAGTTCGCGGCCTATCAGCATGCGGCGGATTTCGCTGGTCCCGGCGCCGATTTCGTACAGCTTGGCATCGCGCCACAGGCGGCCGGCAGGGAATTCGTTGATGTAGCCATTGCCGCCCAGGGCCTGGATCGCTTCGCCCGCCATCCACGTCGCCTTTTCCGCACTATACAGAATGGCGCCGGCCGCATCCTTGCGCAACTGGCGCACGGCTTCCGGCGTGGTGGCGCGGTCGCACGCCTGGCCCACGGCATACACGTAGGCCTTGCACGCCATCATGGTCGAATACATATCGGCCAGTTTGCCCTGCATCAATTGGAATTCGCCGATGGGTTGGCCGAATTGCTTGCGGTCATGTACGTAAGGCACGACCAGGTCCATACACGCCTGCATGATGCCCAGCGGGCCGCCGGACAGCACGGTGCGTTCGAAGTCGAGGCCCGACATCAGCACGTTGACGCCCTTGCCCAGGCCGCCCAGCACGTTTTCGGCCGGCACTTCGCAATCCTGGAACACCAGTTCGCCCGTGTGCGAACCGCGCATGCCCAGCTTGTCGAGCTTTTGCGCGATGGAAAAGCCCTTGAAATTCTTTTCGATCAGGAAAGCCGTCATGCCGCGCGGACCCGCTTCCAGGTCGTTTTTCGCGTACACGACCAGCACGTCCGCGTCGGGGCCGTTGGTGATCCACATCTTGGTGCCGTTCAAGACCCAGCGGTCGCCCTTGAAGTCGGCGCGCAGCTTCATGCTGACGACGTCCGAGCCCGCGTTCGGTTCCGACATGGCCAGCGCGCCGATGTGTTCGCCCGTGATCAGCTTCGGCAGGTACTTGGCCTTTTGTTCAGCCGTGCCGTTGCGCTTGATCTGGTTCACGCACAGGTTCGAATGGGCGCCGTAGGACAGGCCGACGGAGGCCGAGGCGCGCGAAATCTCTTCCATGGCGATGATGTGCGCCAGGTAACCCATGCCGGCGCCGCCGTATTCTTCGCTGACGGTAATGCCGAGCAAGCCCATGTCGCCCATCTTGCGCCACAGGTCCATGGGGAACTGGTCGGTGCGGTCTATCTCGGCCGCGCGCGGCGCGATTTCGGCGGCGGCAAATTGTTGGATCGCTTCGCGCAGGGAGGCGATGTCTTCGCCGTGGTCAAAGGTCAAGCCTGGGAGATGGAGCATGTCGTCCTCGTCGTTATAAGTGTGGCGGTCATGGATGCCGGGTCAGTGAAGCTATGATACTCAGTTGTGACGTTTACGTAAACGTAAAGCGATGCGCGTGCGGCCTGCGCCGCCGCATCGCTGCCTAGCTGGTTTGCGCCTGATCCAGGTTCAAGTCCGCCAGCATGTGCGCGCAAGCGTCTTCATGCGCGCTGATTTCCGCCAGTGCCATTTCGATATCGATGCGCTGCTGTTCCAGGGTTTGCCGGTGCTGCGCCAGCACGCCCAGGAAGCGGTCCATCTGCGCGCGCGTGTCCTTCGGCGACTCGTACATGTCGACCAGGCTCTTGATCTCCGACAGCGCCAGGCCCAGGCGCTTGCCGCGCAGGGTCAGTTTCAATCGGGTGCGGTCGCGCGGCGTGTAGACGCGGCTGCGCCCGCCCGCGCCTTCGCGTTTCGGACTGAGCAAGCCCTGGTCTTCATAGAAACGGATGGCGCGCGCCGTGATGTCGAATTCCCGCGCCAGTTCGGTAATGGTATAGGTCGTCATTGCTGCGGGCGGTGTCGGTTGCATGGGTGGTCGGTCGCTGGATGGGTGCTGCGGGGTAATGGGTGGCAAAGTGCCGTTTACGTCAACGTCAATACTATTGTAGCGTGCCCTGCCCGTGCTGCAACAAAGAAAAAAGAGGACGTAGATAGGGGAATTTGGCGAATAAGGCAACAGTTACTGAAAATAAATTGATTCTTCTGGCGCAAACGCGCTTAAGATCGAGAGTTGGTGGCCAAGATGACACCAAAAAGAGCTTTCCTGGCATAACAGCGACATTCTTTTCGCTGCGATGGCAGTAAAATTTTTCGGGCGCAGATTCTTTCCAACCGGCACGATCAAAAAACAACGTTTCACTCTGAGCACGTTGTTCGAATCGTTTCCATGTTGGAAACAAAATGGCCCTTCTGAAAACTTTGTCTACAAGAAATTGTATGACATGGGCATTGCGTACATCGGTAGAGGAGGGCATTATCCGATACCGTACGTTGTAATGCCAAACCGAGGCTTTGAATCGTGCTGCAGTGCGAAAATCAAGGCCAGCCGCGAATTTGACCCGAAGCCACGCAGAATCACAAGAGAAAATTCGGCCCACTTTTCTACCCGGAAAGCCCGGCCGGAGTGTTAATTGTTAATTGATACTCTTTTCAAATGTAACATTCTGTATGGTCATTCAAGAAACTGACTTTCATGTTACAACATGAAATAGTACACCTATGAATTCTTCTAACGAACGCGAAAGCTTCAGCCAGCGACTTCAGTTGGCTCTCAAAAACGCCCATTATTCTCCAGACAGCCCGACCAGACTGGCCCGGGAATTCAATATCCGTTTCGACGGGCGCCCGATTACCGTGCATGCAGCTAGGAAATGGTTAGTAGGTGAAGCAATTCCGACGCAAGAGAAATTGCGCATGATTGCCCAATGGTTGGGCGTTCCGGCGGAATGGTTGCGTTTTGGCGGCCCGGAAAGCGCCACGCCGAATGGCGAAGCGGGCAGCGCTTTGTCGCGGTTTGAGTCCGCCGATGTGAAATTAATTGCCGATTTGCAAAGATTAGATGAACATCATCGTCAAATCGCGCGAGAATTTATTCGCATGCTGGTCAGAGTCAACTACCAAAAGTAAGCATTCAGGCCATCCCCGGCCGGCGCCGTCCGCCTTTCGCTGGCGGCGCTCTTCCTGTCCTTTTATTTGCGCAACGTCATACTGGAGACATGATTTTGTCGCACAATAAGACCTCGCATGTTGCGCTGCAGCGGAATTATTTGACAATAATCCCGCGCGCAGCGGCGCAGCGGCCAATACCAGCGCATAATCACATCAGAAGCAGCCAGTTCATCCACTACGGAGCCGAGCATTTGAGCCGTCTTATGAAAAGTAACTACAGCAATACCGCGCAGCTGAAGGACTTGATGACCGTGCCCCCCATGACTGCCGCGCAACATGCGGAAGTGATGCGCAAACGGATCGCCCACCGCAGGATGGTTGAAGAAGCCAGGGATTTGAAGCAGGCCAGTGCCGTTCAGTTTGAGAAGCGTTGAATTGGCGGTAGCAAGCGGAGAGGGCTAGCCAGGCGTGCCGTCGCTGGGGGTTTTCAAACCATTCCAGCGCGGCGCCAGGGCGTGCTCGATGCCGAGCAGGTCGATGACGCGCGCGACCGTATGGTCGACCATCTCCGCAATGCTTTGCGGGTGGTGATAAAAGCTGGGTAGTGGGGGGAAGATGATGCCGCCCATTTCCGTCACGGCCGTCATATTGCGCAGGTGCGCCAGGTTGAACGGCGTTTCGCGCACCATCAAAATCAGGCGGCGGCGCTCCTTGAGTACCACATCGGCTGCCCGCGTGATCAAATTATCCGACAGGCCATGGGCCACGGCCGCCAGGGTCTTCATCGAGCACGGTGCGACGACCATGCCATCCGATTGAAACGAGCCGCTGGCGATGCTTGCGCCGATGTCGCGCAGCTTGTGCACCACGTGCGCCTGCGCTTCGATGTCCTTGCGCCCCACGCCCGTTTCCTGGTGCAGGGTCAATACGGCTGCATCCGACAAGACCAGATGCGTCTCGACGCCGGGGATGGCGCCGAGCAATTGCAGCAGCCGCAAACCATACACGGCGCCCGTGGCGCCCGTGATGGCCACGACGATACGGCGCGGCCGCTGCTGTTGACTATCAGGCATCGAGCAGGGACTTCAGTTCGCCCGATTCAAACATTTCATTCATGATATCGGAACCACCGATGAACTCGCCATTGACATACAGTTGCGGAATGGTTGGCCAGTTCGAGTAATCCTTGATGCCTTGGCGCACTTCAGGGTCATCCAGCACGTTGACGGTAGCGATGTTTTCCACGCCGCATGCTTTCAGGATCTGGATGGCGCGGCCGGAAAAGCCGCACTGCGGGAACTGGGCCGTGCCCTTCATGAACAGCACGACTGGCGTGTTCGTCACGGTTTCTTTGATCCAGGTTTGTACGTCGCTCATAGCTGCCTCTGATGGGTAAATAAATAGATGCCGTCATTTTATAAGAAAACGCCGGCACGGGTATGCGCTCAAGTCATAAATCGGGCAAGTCAGCCACGTTGACGCTTATAACTGTTTGCCCAAGCACACCGATTGTGCCGCGCCCACGTATTTGCCCCAGGCAACGACGGGTGCATAGCCGTGTTTGGCATAAAACGCCACCGCGCGGGTATTCGCCACGCGGGTGGACAGGTGCAGCCGCGCATAGCCGAAGCAGCGCGCCTGCGCCTCCACATGGGCCAGCAGGGCCGCGCCCACGCCACCTTGGCCGGGGCGCGCATACATGCGCTTGAGTTCTGCCGTGGCGCTGTCCGGCCCGCCCAGCGGGCGCAGGGCCGCGCAGCCCAGCAGGTCACCGGCGGCGTTGCGGGCAAGATAAAAGCCGCCGCGCGGCGTGGCCGCCTCGGCATCGAAGGAAGAACGGCCGCTGTCGCCATTGATGCGCAGCAATGCGTCCGACAATTCGTCGAGCAGCAGCTGCGCATCCGGGCCGGCCGCGTCCGCCGCCAGGATGGTGATACCCTGCCTGGCGGCCACGAACTTAACCGCGCAGCTTGGCGAACGCGGCGGCCATGCTGCCGGCCGGTTCCGGCGCGTTGCGCGACTGCGACTGGTGCTGCGCCATGCTGCGGCGGTCGTTGCGGTCGCCACGTTGCTCCGGCTTGCTGCCCGCCTGCGGCGCGCTATCCGTCAGGCGCATGGTCAGCGCGATGCGCTTGCGCTTTTCATCGACTTCCAGCACTTTCACGCGCACGACTTGTCCCGCCTTGACCACCGTGTGCGGGTCTTTCACAAACGTGTTCGACAGGGCCGAGATGTGCACGAGGCCATCCTGGTGCACGCCGATGTCGACGAAGGCGCCAAAGGCGGCCACGTTGGTGACCACGCCTTCGAGAATCATGTCCGGGCGCAAGTCGCGGATTTCTTCCACGCCTTCCTTGAAGGTGGCCGTCGTAAATTCCGGACGCGGATCGCGGCCCGGCTTTTCCAGTTCCTTCAAGATGTCGGAAATGGTCGGCACGCCGAAGGTTTCATCCGCATACTTGGCTGGGCTGAGTGTTTTCAGCAGGGCCGTTTCGCCGATGACGGCCTTGATATCCTTCTTGATATCGGCCAGGATTTTTTCCACCAGCGGGTACGATTCCGGATGGACGGCCGAGGCGTCCAGCGGATTTTCGCCGCCCATCACGCGCAGGAAGCCCGCTGCCTGTTCGTACGTCTTGTCGCCCAGGCGCGGCACGGCTTTCAAGGCCGCACGCGAGGTGAACGCGCCCTTCATGTCGCGGTAGGTGACGATGCTTTGCGCCACGCTGGCCGAGAGGCCGGAGACGCGCGCCAGCAGCGGCGCCGACGCCGTGTTCACGTCCACGCCCACGGCGTTCACGCAATCTTCCACCACGGCATCGAGCGAACGGGCCAGCTGGCTTTGACTCACGTCATGCTGGTACTGGCCCACGCCGATCGATTTCGGGTCGATTTTCACCAGTTCGGCCAGCGGGTCTTGCAGGCGGCGCGCAATCGACACGGCGCCGCGCAGGGACACATCCATGTCCGGCAACTCTTTCGAGGCGAACTCGGACGCCGAATACACCGACGCGCCCGCTTCCGAGACGACGATCTTCGTCATCTTCGCTTCCGGATGCTGCTTGATCAAATCCTGCGCCAGCTTGTCCGTCTCGCGCGAGGCGGTGCCGTTGCCGATGGAAATCAGGGACACATTGTGCTTGGCGGCCAGGCGGCCCAGGGTGTGCAGGGAGCCGTCCCAGTCGTTTTTCGGCTGGTGCGGGTAGATCACGGCCGTGTCGACCACTTTGCCCGTGGCATCGACCACGGCGACCTTGACGCCCGTGCGCAAGCCCGGGTCCAGGCCCATGGTGGCGCGCTGGCCGGCCGGCGCGGCCAGCAGCAGCGCTTTCAGGTTGGTGGCGAAGACATTGATGGCGTCGAGTTCCGAGCGTTCGCGCAGCGCGCCCATCAGTTCCGTTTCCAGGTGCATGAAGCTTTTCACGCGCCAGGTCCAGCGCGCCGTGTCAAGCAACCATTTGTCGGCTGGACGGCCGAGGCTCTTGATGCCGAAGCGGGCGGCGATGCGGCCTTCGCACGGGTTGTGCGGCGCATCCCATTTCGGTTTTTCCGCTTCCGTATCCAGGCGCAGGGTGACGTCGAGGATGCCCTCGCGGCGGCCGCGCAGCAGCGCCAGCGCGCGGTGAGACGGCACTGTGGAAATGGTTTCCGAGTAATCGAAATAATCGGCGAATTTTTCGCCTTCGTCCTGCTTGCCTTCCACCACTTTCGATTCGACGATGCCGTGTTCCTGCACGTATTCGCGCAAGGTTTGCAGCAGCGTTGCATCTTCGGCGAAACGCTCCATCAGGATCTGGCGCGCGCCGTCGAGGGCCGCCTTGGTGTCCGCCACGCCCGGGTTGTTGCCATCGGCACTCGTGAACGCTTCGCGCAGGAACTTGCCCGCTTCCATTTCCGGCGTCAGTTCCGGATTGTCCAGCAAGCCGTCGGCCAGCGGCATCAAGCCCGCTTCGATGGCGATCTGCGCCTTCGTGCGGCGCTTTTGCTTGTATGGCAGATACAAGTCTTCCAGGCGCGTCTTGTCTTCCGCGTGCATGACGGCGTCCAGCAGCTCGGGCGTCATCTTGTTCTGTTCCGTGATCGAGGCCACGATGGCGGCGCGCCGCTCTTCCAGCTCGCGCAGGTAGCGCAAGCGCTCTTCGAGCAGACGCAGCTGGATATCGTCGAGGCCGCCGGTCGCTTCCTTGCGGTAACGGGCGATGAAGGGCACGGTGGCGCCTTCGTCGAGCAGTTCGATGGCGGCGGCAACCTGCACCGGTTTGGCGGCAAGTTCAAGGGCAAGACGTTGTTCGATAGTGGGCAGCATGGTTGTTTCCAGAGCGATCAAGCCTGGAATGATACGCAATCGGCGCGATTGCGCAATCTTGACAGCGCAAATGGACTGTGCGTTGACAACAGCGTTAGCGGGCCGGCAGCAGCGGGCTGGCGGGCGTCGCCGGCGGCGGGCGCTGCGGCGTGACGGATTTGCCAAAGGCATTGCCCATGCGGTGTTCGAGGGCGGCGCGGTTGTACAGGCCCAGCTGGTTCGACGGGCGCTGCACGATCGCTTCCGCGCCGGACAGGGCGGGCGGCTGCCGGTTCACGGTGTTGCTATCTGGCAATAATTTTTCATTCAAGCAAGACATCGATTGCGCGCGCTTGCCATTGACTTCCACTTCCACGCAGCCCTTCTCCGGCGCGGCCGCCTTCACGACGACGGTGTGCTCGTCCGCCTGTGCGGACAGGGTGGCGCAGGCCAGCAGCAATAGTGATAACAGGCGTGCCATGGCGGCTCCCGCAGTGGTGGATCAGGCGTTCAGCATAGCAAGATCATATGTCGCGGCGATGACACAGGCCGGCATGCGGGCCGATGCCATGTCATGCAGTTGTCATTTTATGAAGCTACCATCTTGCCATTCTGCAGGCAACATTGCAGTCAAGACACTTCATGAGCAGGATTTTTCGTTGATTCCCCTGGAAAATGACACTAAGCCACCGCCGCGCCGCAACGGGCAATGCCCTGTCCGCCTGCTTGCTGATGACATTCATGACATTGATGACATTCGTGCGGCCGGCTGCGGGTGCGGACGGTGCTGACGCCAGCGCGCACGCGACCCTGCGCTTCGACTTGCCCGCCCAGCCGCTCGATGCGGCTCTGGTGGCGTTCGGCGAAGTGACCGGGTATTCCGTGCTCGTCAGCAGCCAGCTGGCGGCCGGTCGCGTGGCAGCGCCCGTGCGCGGCGACTATACGCCGGCCGAAGCGCTGCAGCGCTTGCTGGCAGGCACGCAGCTGGGCGCGCGCTTCAGCGGCAGCAACGCGTTTACCTTGCTGGCGCTGGCCGACGCCCCCGTGGCGCCGGCGCCCGTGCCGGCCGAGGCCGCTCCTGCCGCGCTACCGTTGCAAGGCTATGCGGCCATCCTGCAGCGCTCGCTCACGCGCGCCCTGTGCCGCTTGCATCCGGACGCCTTCGGTCGCTACCGCCTGGCTTTCCAGCTGTGGCTTGACGAGCGGGGCAAGGTGCGCGCCGTACACGTGCTGGAACCGAGCGGCGTGGAACAGCGCGACCGCGCCGTGCTGCAGCGTTTGCGCAGCCTGCTGATGGATGGCGCGCCACCGGCGGGCTTGCCGCAGCCGCTGACGATTTTATTGACGCCGCGGCCCGATCCGGATGCCGATTGCGCGCCCTACCTGCTGGCCGGGGCGCCCTGACCATGCCGGAATTGCTCAAAACCACCTTGCGCAAGCTGTTCCTGGAACGCTACGGACAGTTTCGCCGCCACTTGCAGCGCCGCCTGGGCTCGGAAGACCTGGCCAACGACGCGCTGCATGAAACGTATCTGCGGGTCGAACGGATGAATGCGCCCGAGGCCATCAGCTACCCGTCCGCCTATTTGATGCGTATCGCCATCAACATTGCGGAAGATCAACGTCGCGACAATGCGCGTCTGCTCAGCTTGCCCGATATCGACGACCTGTACGAGATGGCCGACGAGCTGGCCGACCCGGCCCGCACCTTCAGCGCGCGCGCCGAACTGGAAGAACTGGAGCGGGCCTTGCAGGAGTTGCCGAAACGCCGGCGCGCCATCGTCATCGCCGCCCGCGTCGACCAGTTGCCGCACCGCGATATCGCCGAGCGCTTCGGCATTTCCGCCCGCACGGTAGAGAAGGAATTGCGCGCCGGCCTGGAACATTGCTGCGAGCGCATGGGACGCGATTTCATTCAGCGCTTCGGTCCCGGCGCGGGAAAAACGTCTAAACATCATGACTGAACAAGCGGAAGACGACATGAGTGTCATCCAGAAGGAAGCGCAGGCGTGGGTCGTGCGCCTGGCCTCGGGCCAGGTCAGCGAGCGCGATGCGCAAGTGTTTCGCCATTGGTGCGCGCGCAGCCGCAAGCATGCCAACGCGTTTGCCGAGGCGCGCGCCGTGTGGGGCGCCATGGCGCCGGCCGCGCGCGTCGTCAAGCGGGCGCAGGCACCCGTCAACACGGCGCGGCGCGCCTGGCTCGGCGGCGCCGTCGCCGCCTCGCTGGGCTTGCTGGTGCTGCGCCCGCCCATGGACCTGTGGCCGGCCGTCGCGGGTCTTGCCGCCGACTACGCCACGGGTACGGGCGAACAGCGCGAAGTGGCGCTCGATGGCGGCGTGCTGGTGCAGATGAATACGCAGACGCGCCTCGACGCGGCGCCCGTGCAGGATGGCGCCGCGGCGCTGGTGCTGCTGGCGGGCGAGGCGGAATTCCAGGCCGGCTTGCGCGGCGCGGCGCGGGTGCGCGTGCAGGCGGGCGACGGCACCGTGTCGGCCGGCAGCGCCCGTTTCAATATCCGCCTGTTTGGCCAGGAAGTGTGCGTGACGTGCCTGGCGGGCCGCCTGCGCGTGGCGCAGGCCGGCAACGATGCGGAACTGGCGGCCGGCCAGCAGCTGCGCTACCGGCCCGAGCATTTCGGCATCGCCCGCGCGGTGGCCAGGGGCGACGTCAGCGCGTGGCGCCAGCGCTTGCTGGTATTCAAGCAAAGCACCCTGGCCGAGGTGGTGGATGAGGTGAACCGCTACCGTCCCGGCAAGCTGATCCTCAATGGCGACGCCTTGAAACTCACGCGCGTGCAAGCGAGCTTTTCGCTCGACCGTCTCGACGACGTGATCGCCCTGATCCAGGACGCGTATGGCGCGCGCGTGACGCGGCTGCCGGGCGGCATCGTGCTGTTTGGCTAGCGATGCACGCCGATGGCATGCCGCCAATTATGACATTTTCATGACCTTTTGCAGTCCCGGACCTTGTTCCCTGTCAATGCTGCTGGAAGCCGCGAATCAGTGCCTGCCGCCCGCCCCGTGCGTGCCGCGCGCCGCCTCGCGATATCGGTCAGCAACGGAACATGAAAAGGGAATGTCGCCATGCAGCGAAGCAAGTCGGTCACGAAACACGCATCCTCCTCCGCCATGGCGGGCAACCGGACCGGGCGCCCCGTGCGCCTGAAACCGCTGGCGCTGGCCATCGCCGTGCTGCTGCAGGCAGGCGGCGCGCAGGCGCAGCAGCCGTTCAGCGGCGCCTGGTTTGCCGGCAAGGGCGCGCAGCAGGGTACGGCCGCCAGCACGGGACGCTTGCCGAATGGCCAGCCAGCCACGTCGCTGAACAATCCTTTGCTGCAGCAGCAGAAGGCCGAAGGCAAGCTGCAGCAATCGCTGAATAACCTGTTGCTGGCCGCGCGCGGCATCGCCGCCGAGCAGGCGGTGCAGGCGGCCGCGCGCCAGGCGGCGCTGGCGGCGGGCGGCGCTCCCGATGGCCTGGTCAAGGGCGGCTTGCAGATCGACAGCAACAGCCTGACGGCCGGCTGGCTCAATGCCCAGGGACCGGTGCAGAGCCAGGCCGACGGCAAGACCGTCGTGAAGGTCGTGCAGACGGACGACAAGGCGATACTGAACTGGGAAAGTTTTAACGTCGGCAAGAACACCACCTTGCAGTTCGACCAGAAATCGAACTGGTCCGTATTGAACCGGGTCAATGATCCGCTGGCGCGCCCCAGCCAGATCCAGGGCCAGATCAAGGCCGATGGCACGGTGATGATCGTCAACCGCAACGGCATCGTGTTTACGGGCAGCAGCCAGGTCGATACGCGCAATCTGGCGGCCGCCGCCATGGGCATGAGCGACAGCCAGTTCAAGAGCGGCCTGTACGGCAAGGCGCAGGGCACGGGCGCCGTGCCGACCTTTGCGAATGACTTGTTGCTGGACCAGAATACCTTCAAACATGGCAAGGCCGAGGCCGATGTCCTCGTCGCCGCCGGCGCGCGCATCGACACGCGCAAGCCGCAGACGGTGACGGAAGGCGGCGGCTATGTGCTGCTGGCTGGCCGAGGCGTCCACAACGCGGGCGCCATCACCACGCCGAACGGCCAGACCACGCTGGCCGCCGGCGACGCCATCGTCGTGCGCCCGGGCCAGGGCACGGACAAGAACCAGTATTCGAGCACGCGCGGCAATGAAGTCGGGATGCTGCGCGCGGCCGGCAGCGACGCCGGCGCCGTCGTCAACAGCGGCTTGATCCAGTCGGCCGGCGGCGACATCACGCTGAGTGGCAACACGCTGCGCCAGGACGGCGTGCTGCTGTCGAGCACCTCCGTCAACGGACGCGGCGCCATCCACCTGGCGGCGGTGGGCGACGACGCCAAGGTCACCATGGGACGCGGCAGCGTCAGCGCCATTTTTATCGACGATAACGGCGCCACGGCGCTCGATGTGCAGCGCGACACCCTGCTGAAAGACACGGGCAAGGGAACGGACACGCCGCTGGACCGGCGCGACCAGTCGCTGGTGCGCATCGTTTCGGCCGGCAACGTGGAGTTCGAAGGCGATTCGCTGACCCTTGCCACGGGCGGCCAGGTGCTGGTCGACGCGGCCCGCCGCAGCCACGTGGCGCGCGACGCCGCCATCGACGTCTCCGGCGCCGTCGGCGTGAAGGTCGACATGAGCAGCAACAATGTGCTGATCAACGTGCAGGGCAACGAGCAGCGCGACGCTCCCGGCAGCCGCGACGCCAAATACCTGAACAACAGCGATGTGTGGGTCGACCGCCGCGACCTGGTGCTGGTGCCGGCCGGTACGAATGGCTATGCCACGGACCGCTGGTACACGGCCGGCGGCTTGCTGGAAGTGAGCGGCTACCTGAACACCAGCGGCCACGGCATCGGTGAATGGGCGGCCCAGGGCGGCACCGTCGGCTTTGGCGGCGGCGAAGTGGTGACGCAGGCCGGCTCGCGCATCAATATCGCCGGCGGCTCGCTGGACGTGCAGACGGGCATGGTCAAGCAGACGTGGCTGAAGGGCGCCGATGGCGCGATGTACAAGCTCAGCACGGCGCCGGGCGATAATCTGTACACGGGTTTGTACCGCGGCTATGAAAGCACGCATGCGCGCTGGGGCGCGAATACGACGGAAACCTATGCGAATGCCCTGATCGGTCCGCGCGAACGCCTGGAAAACGGCTATACGGTGGGCCGCGATGCGGGCCGCCTGATCGTTTCCACGGGCGCGGCCGTGCTGGAAGGCGATATCGACACGTCCGTGTTCCAGGGCGAGCGCCAGCAGCGCAAGCGCGATGACGGCGTGGATGGCTACAAGCAGGCGCAGACGGCGGCGGCGCGCGCCGGCCAACTGATCGTCGGCAAAATGACACCCGTCTTCGATACCAAGACGGGCCAGATGCGCGACAGCCCGCAAGCCGTGCTGGACAAGGTGCAAATCGGCAAGGTGGCCGGCATCGCCGATGGCCAGCTGCTGGACGCCGCCTTGCCGGCCGCGCGCAGCCAGACCTTGCAGCTCGACGCCGACTGGCTCAACGGGCTGGAATTGGGCGTGCTGAATATCTATGCCTACGACAAGCTCGACGTCAATGCCGACGTGCGCGTGGCCGATGGCGGCGACATCGCCCTGCACGCCACCGACGTGGCGCTGAAAGCGAACGTGAGCGCGCGCGGCGGCAGCATCGCCGCCGGCGACATCGTCTCGCGCTACCTGGCGAATGCGGGCGCGGTATGGGCCGATGGCAAGCTCGTGCCGGACAACCGTCCCACGGGCACGGCCGGCGTGCGCGTGGCGCCCGGCGTGCGCCTCGATGCGCGCGGCCTGTGGAGCAACCTGGAACTCGATCCCGGCGCCGGCGCCGGTTTGCCGTATATCAATGGCGGCAAGGTCAGCCTGAAAAGCTCGGGCGGCATCGACCTGACGGGCGGCAGCGTCATCGACGTCTCGTCCGGCGCGGCCCTGATGGGCAATGGCAGCCTGCAGGGCGGGCGCGGCGGCGACATCACCCTGGCGGTCGATCTGCCGACGGAGAAGGCGCCGACGGGCGCCATGCTCAAGCTCGATGGCGAATTGCGCGGCTATGGCGTGAAAGGCGGCGGACGCCTGGTGATCGACAGCGGCGCGGCCGTCAGCATCGGCGGCCAGCTGCTCGAAGGCGATGTGTTGCCAGGCGGCAGCAGTTCGCCGTTGGCCCTGCGCCTGGCCGATGAATTGCTGATCGCCAAGGGCGAGACGATTCCCCTGGCTTTCACCTTGACCACCAGCGTGATCAAGCCGGGCCAGGCCTTGAGCAAACCCGTGGTGGTGGATGTGTCGGTGCAAAAACCGCTGGTGCTGGGGGCCGACCTGCTGTTGCCGCCTGGCGCGCACGTCGTCATCAACAACGCGACGTATGTATGGGAGGGTTCCATCGTGCCAGCCGGCAGCGTGCTGACGGTCATCAATGGCCTGAATGCCGGCTTCGTGGTGTCGGCGGCGGCCTTTCCGCAGGGCTTGCCTATCGTACCGGTGACGACGAAGTACGCGGCGGGCAGCATCGCCACCGAAGAATTGCGCGCACCGCCTGGTCTGGTGCTGCCGGCCGGCATGGTGCTGGGGCGCGACGCGGCCGTCAAGCCGCTGCTGGCGCTGGACGCGAGCCTGTTCCGGAGCGGTTTTGCCGACTACGCCATCACGGGCCGCGATGGCGTCGTGGTGGTCAAGGATGCACATATTGACGTCACCATGCCCGTGCTGCATTTCAATCCCGCCACGGGCCATACGGTGGCGGGCGGCACCGATCCTGGCGCCGCGCTGGAACTGTGGACGCCGGAGCTGTACCAGGAAGATGCGCGCAAGGCCCGCCTGACGCAGCGCGCCGGCGCCAACCTGTCGCTGACGGCCGGCAGTCCGCACGTGAAGGGCGCCCTGGCGGTGGCCCAGGGCGCCGTCATCAAGGTTGATCCGGGCCGCCAGATCAGCCTGACGGGCAATGACCAGATCACCGTCGATGGGCGGCTCGACGCCTGGGGCGGCAAGATCGCCATCCTGCCAGGCACGTTTGGCACGGGCAATGATGTGGACCTGCCGAACGGCAAGGGACAAGCGACGTCGATCTGGATCGGCGACAAGGCCGTGCTCGATGTCGCTGGCCGCGCCACGGTCGCCACCGACATGCGCGGCGGTCGCTATGGCCGTGCGGACCAGGGCGGCAGCATCGAAATCGGCGCCCGCTACAAGGCTGACGCCGCCAGCGTCGACGCGGCCGATGCCTTTGTCGTCGTGCGTCCTGGCGCCCTGCTCGACGCCAGCGGCGCGCAAGCCGCGCTGGACTTGCCGAGCCAGGGCGCCGTCAACGTGGCTGGCAATGGCGGCTTGATTTCGCTCAGTTCGTACAACGGCATCTTTGCCGACGGCACCCTGCGCGCCGCGGCCGGTGGCGTCGGTGCGGCCGGCGGCACCCTGGCGCTGGCGCTGGACACGCCCAATTATGGCAAGGTCGACCGCTACAACTTGCAAGGCGGCAACGTGGACAACGCGGTGCGCGTGCCGCGCGAAATGCTGCTGGCGCAGGCGCAGGGCGAAAGTGCCTTGCCCGTCGACTTGCGCGCCGGCCAGCAGGATGCGGCGCTGCGCTATGGCAGCGCGCGCCTGGGCGTCGACCGCGTGCAGGCGGGCGGCTTCGACAACCTTGCCCTGCATGTGAATGGCATGCTCAGTTTTGACGGCGACGTCAACCTGTCGCTGGGCCAGAGCCTGCGCCTCAGCGCCACCTCGCTGGGGCTGGCGCAGCAGCCTTTGCCCGATGGCCAGGACAAGGCGACCAGCCTTGCCAGCCAGGTGCGCTTGGCGGCACCGTATGTGCGCCTGGGCACGGCCGTGCGTGCCCAGAAGGACGATTACATCGTGCCCAATGCCGTGAAAGGCTCGAAAAACCTGGGCAGGGGACGGGGCATGCTGGGCGTGCCGCTGGTGGCCGAGGATTCCCTGCTGCAGATCGATGCGGGCATGCTCGATATCGCGGGCGAGGTCAACATGGGTACGCGCGGCACCATCGCGCAGAGCAGCGGCGCAGACCTGGTGGTCGAACGCGATGCCTTCGAGCAGCTGACCCTCAACAGCCGCGGCGACATGCGCCTGTCGAACAGCGCCGCCCTGTACCAGCCGGGCAATGCCACCCTGGTGGCCGCGCAAATCTACCCGGCCACGGGCGACAGCGGCATGGTCACGGTGGGCCAGAAGAGCGCCATCGACGAATACGGCATTATCCGCGTCACGCTCGATCCGCTGCGCACGCTCGATATCGGGCGCAGCGCCGGCAGCGCCACGCCGAACCAGCCGTTCTCCGTGTTTGGCAGCCTGAGCCTGGTTGCCCCCACCATCAACCAGCATGGCGTGCTGCGCGCGCCGCTGGGCCAGATCAATCTGGGCGCCGAAGGCTATGAAGCCTACACGGGCCATGTCAACCTGTTGCCGGGCAGCCTGACGTCCGTCAGCGCGAAAGGCTTGACGATGCCGTACGGCGGCACGCTCGATGGCCTCAGCTACCTGTATGACGGCAACGACGTCGTGTTCAAGGGCGTGGGCAACGGTCCCGAGATCGCCTTGACGGGCGCCGCCGTCGACGTGCAAGCCGGCGCCGTGCTCGACCTGTCGGGCGGCGGCACCTTGACGGGCGCGGCCTTCCTGGCCGGACGCGGCGGCTCCACCGACGCGCGCCTCAATCCGCTGGTGCAGATGAAGCCGAACGGCGGCTTCACCCTGCCCGGCCTGAATACCAACCCCGTGTACGCCATCATTCCCGGCGTACAGCCGGACGTGGCGCCTTTGACGGCCGAGCAAGGCGCGGGCAAGCCCGCCGTGGGACGCCAGATCACCATCGGCGCGGGCGTGCCCGGCCTGGCGGCCGGCACCTACACCTTGCTGCCATCGACTTTCGCCCTGCTGCCCGGTGCATTCCGCGTGGAATTGAATGGCCTGGCCGGCGCCGTCGAGACAGGCGGCACGATCGCCATGCGCAATGGCTCGTTTGCCACCGCGGCGCAGACGGGCGTGGCGGGCACGGCGTTCCGCGACGTGGTGGCGCAGCAAGCCATCCTGACGCCGGCCGACGTGCTGCGCAGCTATTCGCAATACAATGAAACGGGCTATGCCGCCTTTGCCGTGGCGCAGGCCACGCGCGACGGCGTGCCGCGCGCCATGCTCGAACGCGACGCCAAGGGCGTGCGGCTGCAACTGATCGCTCCATCCCTGCACAGCGTCGAGAACAACCATACGCCATTGATGATGGATGGCAGCACCCTGTACGCGCCGGCCGAGGGCGGCTTCGGCGGCTCCCTGCTGCTGGGCACGGGCAACCATGCATCGACCCGCTACGAAGTGCTGGCCGACGGCACGGCGCCGCTGGCCGATTTCAATGGCGTCTCCGTGCACGCGTCGCAGATCAATGCCTTCGGCGCCCAGCGCGTGGGCATCGGCGGCTTGCCGCGCGTGACCTACAGCGAATTTGGCACGGGCAGCAACCAGCGCGCCAATATCGCCGCCATCAACGAATCGGCGGGCGGCATCGTGCTGCGCGACGGCGCCGTGCTGAAGGCGGCCGAAGTGTTCCTGGTGACGGCGAGAAAAGACGACGGCATCATCCTCGAGCAGGGTTCCGGCATCAATACGCTGGGCCGCGGCAAGGCGGCCTGGGACTCGCGCGACGGCTATGTGTACCTGCCCATGGGCAGCGTGCTGGCCGTTTCGAACGGCTGGCTGGACATGCTGCCGGCCGCGGCGCCATCGTCCGAATCGTATGGCCCCGGCATCATCGACATCGGCGCCTGCAGGAAGGCGGACGGCGCCTGTGGCGGCGGCACCTCGCTGTATTCCGAGGGCACCATCGCCGCCGTGACGGAGCGCGCGTTTACCCTGCGCGACAACGTGCGCTACGGCACGCGCAACCTGGTGCTGGCGATGGGGGCGATCAATGTCGGCAGAGAGGCGTCCCTGGCGGACGCCAGCGCCCGCGGCGCCCTGCCGGACGGCCTGGCGCTGAACCAGGGCGTGCTCGACCGCCTGCTGCGCGGCGACACCAGCACGGGTGCACCGGCGCTGGAAAGCCTGGGCTTGACAGCGCGCAACTCCTTCAACTTCTATGATTCGTCGCAGCTGTCGACCATCGATGCGGCCACGGGCAAGTCGTCGCTGTCGCGCCTGGTGCTCAATACGCCCGCCATCTACGGCTATGGCGGCGCGGACGCGCTGGCGCGCATCCACACGGACACCCTCGTGTGGCAGGGCGCGACGAACGCGCCCGGCGCCGTGGTTGCGAATGGCCCCGGTACGGGCAGCGGCCGCCTGCAGGTCGATGCCAAGCGCATCGAGTTCGGCTTCACGCCGGACAGCCGTCCCGACACCATCCACAAGCTGGATCGCCTGGTGCTGGGCTTCGGCCAGGTGGCGCTGAACGCCAGCGAACAGCTGACGGCCAACAACAAGGGCAGCCTGTCCGTCTACCAGTCGCAAAGCGCGTGGGATACGGCCACCAATGGCTACCGCTACAGCGGCGGCGATTTGCTGATCAACACGCCGCTGCTGACGGGCGCGGCCGGCTCCGTCAACCGCATTACGGCGGGCGGCGACCTGAAGGTGAGCGCACCGGCAGGCGCGGCCGCCGCCTCGCCGACGAATGCGGCGCTGGCCGGCGCGCTGGGCGCCGAAGTGGCGCTGAGCGGCAACAATGTCAGCGTGGATACGTCGGTGGTCTTACCAAGCGGAAAATTGACCCTGTCGGCCGAGCGCGATGTGCTGCTGGGCGACAAGGCCAAGCTGGACCTGGCGGGTCGCAAGATCGATTTCTACGACACCAGCAAGTACAGCTGGGGCGGCGACGTGATCCTCGACAGCCGCGAAGGCGACGTGCGCCAGGCGGCCGCCTCCGTGATCGACGTGTCGGCCGTGAACAATCGCGCCGGCAAGCTCAGCGCGACAGCCACCGGTGACGCTGCCGGCAGCGTCGATTTGCGCGGCACCTTGCTGGGCGGCGCCAGCGGCAGCTATGACGCGGGCGGCACCCAGGTAGGCTACGCGGCCGGCGGTGCGGACATCCGCGCCCAGCGGATCGGCGACTTCGCCGGCCTGAACCAGCGTTTGAACACGGGCAAGGTATTCGGCAGCCGCAGCTTCCAGCTCAAGCAGGGTAATTTGGCCATCGGTGACGAGCTCAAGGCGCGCGAAGTGAGCGTCTCCGTCGACGGCGGCAGCCTGACGGTGAACGGCCGCATCGACGCCAGCGGGGAGCAGGTGGGCAGCATCCGCCTGGCCGGCCGCGACGGCGTCACCATCCAGTCCGGTGCCGTGCTCGACGCGCACGGCACGGTGCTGCGCACGGACAGCTATGGCCAGGTGATCGAGGCGCCGAACCGCGCCGTGATCGAACTGGCGTCGCCTGGCGGCCGCCTGACCCTGGAAAACGGCGCGCGCTTCGACCTGCGTAGCGGCGAGGCTGGCAAAGGCGGCGGCAACTACGGCAGCATCGACCTGAATGCGCGCCGCCTCGGTGGCGCCACGGGCAACGATATCGACATCGACGCGGCCGGCGCGCTGAACATCGCCGGCGTGCGCACCGTCAACGTCAACGCCTTCTGGCAATACAAGGATGCCCCGGCCGGCGCCGGCAAGGATGCGGACGGCCGCAGCTACCAGAGCATCAACCAGGCTTACCTGGACGAGAAGCACGGGGACAGCCAGGCCTTCATGGTCAATGCGCTGGCGAACGGCAACTTGATGAACAACAAATTGCGCGGCCTGCGCGGCGATGCGAACGCCTTCCACCTGCGTCTCGGCGTCGAGATCGTCAGCGCCACGCCGGGCGGCGACCTGCATATCGATGGCGACATCGACCTGTCCGGCCACCGCTACGACGGCGTCAATCCGCTGGCGCGCCTGAGCGGCGTGTACGGCTCGGGCGAGGCCGGTGCGCTGGTGCTGCGCGCCGGTGGCAAGCTCAGCGTCTTTGGCAGCATCACGGATGGTTTCGATACCAGCAAGCTGCCCGTCACGGTGGATAACAAGGGCTGGCAGCTGGTGAAGGGCCGGCTGCCGTGGGGCGGCGAGGTCGTCGTGCCGCAAGCGGGCCTGGTGACCCTGGCCGAGGACACGTATTTCAAATCGGGCACGAGCGTCAATTTTGCCGTGCCGATGAAAGCCATGGAGTTGCGCAGCGGCACCTTGCTGGCGGCGCGCGCCACCTTGACGGCGGAGTTGAACTTGCCAGCAGGCAGCGTGCTGGGCGGTGCCGTGCGCAATGCCGACGGCAGCGTGCTGTACGCGGCCGGCACCGTCTTGCCCAAGGCGCTGACCTTATCGAGCGGCATGCAGCTCGATGCCGGCCTGCGCCTGCCTGGCGCGGCCAAGGTGGCGGCCATGGTGTGGCCGGCGAATGTGGCCTTGCCCTTCCCGGAAGGCCAACCGCGCGACACGGGCGATAGCGTCAATGCCATCAATGGCGTGGTGCTGGCCTCCGCGCTGGCGCTGGACAAGGGCAGCGTGCTGCCAGCCGGCACGCTGGTCAAGCTGCCTGGCGACGCGACCATGGTGGCGCTGCGCAGCGAGGATGGCAGCGGCAGCCAGGGCCGCAACCTGGCGCTGGCGCCCATGCTGGCCCAGGGTTCGCAAGCGTGGTCGCTGCGCCTGGTGGGCGGCGCCGATACGGCCGCGGCCGATACGCGCGCGCTGCGGCCGCATGCGAAGGACGCCCATCTGATGCTGGCCGATACGCATTACGGCATGGGGGAAAAGACGTCGGTCAAGCCGGGTACGGGTTTGCCGGGCAAATATATCTTCAGTGAACAAGCCATCAGCGAGGGCATGCCGGAAGGCGAGGTTGATATCGAGACGTGGTTTGGCAGCGAAGAGTTCATGCTGGAGTACTATGCCCATTATGTGATCAAGGTGGCGGACGGCACGCCGCCCGAATATGTGACCAATGTGGAACCGGCGCGCCAGCCCCTGTTCAGTGTGCTGCGCACGGGCACGGGCGACCTCGACTTGCTGGCCGCGGGCGACTTCGACATGCGTTCGCTGTATGGCGTTTACACGGCGGGCACGCAGTCGGCCTCGCCGCTGGTCGATGGCAAGGATCTGTTCAACTTGCCGCGCGGCCTGAACGCCAAGGGCCAGCTGCTCGGCGCCCTGGGCGACAAGCTGACGCGCTTCGTCGATGGCGGCAGCGAGAGCCTGTACCGCGCCTGGTATCCCGAGCACGGCGGCAATCTGCTGCTGCGCGCCCAGGGCGACGTCAAGGGCGATACCCTGGGCACCTCCACGCAACGCCGCGAAGATGCCATCGGCTTCCTCAACGCGCAGCAGGACACCAGCGATATCGGCAGCTGGCTGTGGCGCCAGGGCAGCGGCAGCACGGGCGCGGGCGTGCCGACGGCGTGGTGGGTCAATTTCGGCACCTACGTCGCGCGCCCGGAAGGTCCCGACCTGTTTGCCGGCTTGCCGGTCGTGTCGGGCTTTACGGGCATCGGCACCCTGGGCGGCGGCAATGTGCTGCTGCAGGCGGGCGGCGACGCCGGCATGCTGACCTCGCGTGCCGACCCGGCCGGCGAATTCGCGCCGCGCAGCCAGGGCCTGAACGTGGCCGTGGGCAGCACGGGCAGGGTGACGCCGGACGGCAAGCTGCTGCTGACGGGCGGGGGCGACCTCGACATCCGCATCGGCGGCGGCCTCAATCCGGTCGCCGCGGTGCGCAGTTTCGACCGCAACGGCGACTTCGCGAATGTCGATACGCGCTTCGAGCGCCAGTATCCCACGCTCAACAGTACCTTCACCAACCTGCGTGGCGCGCTGCGCATGGAGGCGGGCGCCGTGGGCGGCGTCGAACTGCGTTTCGACCGCGCCGATCCGACGGAATCGCGGCCGTACGAAACCTACACGGCGGGCACGTCCATCGCCAGCGGCGGGCCTATCCTGGTGCCGGGTGACAGCGGCGTGCGCATCGATGCGCGCGGCGACCTGGTGCTGGGCGGCACGGCCGATGCGGGCCGCGTGAAGCAGCTGGGCAACGGTTCGCCGTTCAACTACCAGGGCGTGGCGCGCACCGGCGAAGGCTGGAGCTGGTTCTCGCTGTGGACGCCGGCCACGGCCATCGACCTGTTCAGCGCGGGCGGCAACTTGACGCCCACCTCGTCCTGGATCAATTCGACGATCGGCGACAACCACGCGCCGACGGACGGGCGCTTCGTCATGCCGTCCGTGCTGCGCGCCGTGGCCGCCAGCGGCAGCTTGTACTACGGCAATGCCAGCCTGGGCAGGCTGGGTGGTGATGGCGGCAAGGTGGACATGCCGCAAAACGGCGTGATCCTGGCGCCGTCGCCGGTGGCGCCGCAATTTGTCAGGACGGGCACGGGCCAGCTGGAAATGCTGGCCGCCGATTCCATCCATGCGGCCGGTTATCCGATCACGCCATCGGGCGCCGACCCGCGCATGCTGCCGAATCCGTTCAATCCGGGCTTCGTCGGCGCCCTGGATAAAGTCTGGTACGGCCTGCTGCCGCTGCATAACGTCAGCGCCGATGCGCTGGCGCCCGGTGCGCTGAAATGGTTCGGCTCGACCCCGAACGGTGCCAGCGATGCCGGGCAACAACTGTATCCGCTGTTCAGCATGACGCCGCCGACGGTGTCCGACTATGTGCCGGCAGGCCAGCTGCCCGCGCATTTCTATGCCAGCAGCGGCGACATCGTCGGCCTGCGCACGGGCGGCATCGTGTACCGGGGCAACCTGAAGGGCGTCAGCGGCGCCCTGGGCCTGTGGTACGAGGGCGGCGGCGCCGTGGCCGTGCGCGCCGGACGCGATATCGTCAACTCGGGCACGCCGCTCGGCAGCGTCGAGGGCGTGCCGGACGGCGCGGCCGGATGGACCAGCCAGGGCTTTGTCGGCCGGCCGGACTATCCGGACAAGCCGGTCGTCACCGGCAGCTCGACGGCGCGCGGCAACCTGTTCGTGCACCGCCATGCCGATGACGTTTCCGTCGTCAGCGCCGGGCGCGATATCCGCTACAGCACCTTCTATGTGGCGGGACCGGGCCAGCTCAATGTGAGCGCCGGACGCGACCTGTATATGGCCGACAAGGGCGAGCTGCGCAGCCTCGGTTCCATCGTGAATGTCGGCGCCGCCGAACGGGGCAATGGCGCCGGCATCAGCGTGGCCGCCGGCGTGGGCCGCAATGGCCCCGACTACGCGGCCTTCGCGGCGCGCTACCTGGACCCGGCCAAGCTGGCCGACCCGGGCCGTCCGCTGGCCGACCAGGCCGGCAGCGCCGTGTACGTCTACGGCGGCAAGCTGACCCTGGCCGACTGGCTGCGCGGCCAGTTCGGCTACAAAGGCGACGAGGCGGGCGCTGCCGCCTTCCTCGGCACGAAACAGGCGGAACTGGAAAAGGCCGGCCAGCAAACGGGCGGCGTGCGGCGCGACCTGGCGCGCGAATACGCGCAGGTCAGCCAGCTGCACCTAGTGAACTGGCTGACGACGCGCTTTGGCGGCGACAGCGGCCTGGGTATCCGCTACGACCCGGCCACCGATGCGCGCAGCTTCTTTGCCGCTTTGCCGAAGGAACAGCAGCAGGTGTACCTGAGCAATGTCTACTTTGCCGAACTGAAGGCGGCCGGGCGCGAGTACAACGATCCGGACGGCGTGCGCCGCGGCAGCTACCTGCGCGGCCGCGAAGCCATCGCCACCCTCTTTCCGACGCAGGACAAGGCGGGCAAGAAGATCGAGTACAAGGGCGACCTGACGATGTTCAGCAGCGCTCTGTACACGGTCAACGACTACGCAGGCATCTATACCAAGCGGCCCGTCGCGGGCGTGCGCTACCTGAGTCCGCAGGAGTGGGCCGAGGCGGGGCGTCCGACCGTCAACGTGCCGCACGTGATCGTCAACGATGCCGGCATCCACACGGATTTCGGCGGCGATATCGGCATCGCGGTGCCGGGCGGGCGCGCGCTGATCGGCGTCGACGGCGGCTATGCGCCGGGCGAAGGCTCGGGCGTGCTGACGCAGGGGGCGGGCGAGATCCAGATGTATGCGAAAGACAGCATCCTGCTGGGCCAGAGCCGCATCTTCACCACATTCGGCGGCAACATCCTGGCCTGGTCGGCCACGGGCGACATCAATGCGGGCCGCGGCACCAAGTCCACCGTCGTCTACACGCCGCAGCGCCGCACCTACGACAGCATCGGCCTCGTCAGCCTGTCGCCGAGCACGCCGACGACGGGCGCCGGCATCGCCACCCTGAACCCGATCCCGGAGGTGCCGCCCGGCGACATCGACCTGATCGCCCCGCTGGGCACCATCGACGCGGGCGAGGCGGGCATCCGCGTCTCGGGCAACGTCAACCTGGCGGCCTTGCAGGTGGTCAACGCGGAAAACATCCAGGTGCAGGGCAAGTCCACGGGCATGCCCGTGATCGCCTCGGTGAACGTGGGGGCGCTCAGCAATGCCAGCGCGGCCGCCACGCAAGCCGTGACGGCGGCGCAGGACGTGCTGCAGCGCGAACGGGCGGCCACGCGCCAGGCGCAGCCGTCGCTGTTCACGGTGAAGGTGTTGGGCTTTGGCAACGAGCAGGCGGACGAAGCCGGTGTTGGCAAGCACACGGGCGGCGAACCGCAGGCGTCCAGCTACCAGCCGGCCGGTGTGGTGCAGGTGCTGGGGGCGGGGCCGTTGACGGCGCCGCAGCTGCAGGCGCTCACGCCGAACGAGCGGCGCGGTTTGCAGCCTTGAGCGGAGTTTTATGAACATTTGATGACATTCGGCAGTCGCCGCGCGCGGCGGCTGTCTAGGCATCAGTAGATCAGCATTAGCAACAAAAATACGCCGGCCCAGCGCCGCAACACAGGGCAACCGTTTGATTTTAAGGTGAATGGAAGATGCGTGAAATGACAACCAAGGGCAGGGGCGTGCCGCCAGCGGCGCCTGCAACCGCCTTGACGATGCTGTGCCTGGCCATGCTGGCGCTGCCCGGCATGGCGCGCGCGCAGGACGCGGTCCCGGCGGCCGCTCCTGTGGCCGCGCCGGAACGGCAGGTGACGATCGAGGAATACCTGGTGCGCGGCAATACCGTGCTCGATGCGCGTGCCATCGAAGAGGCGGTGACGCCCTTCCTGGGGCCGGGCCGCACCCTGAAGGACGTGGAAGGGGCGCGCGACGCCCTCGTTGCGGCATATCAAGCCCGCGGCTACCAGTCCGTCTACGTGGACTTGCCGGAGCAGCAGGTGGAGCAGGGCGTGGTGGTGCTGCAGGTGAGCGAAACGAAGGTGGGACGCTTGCGCGTCGTCGGCGCGCAATACAACTCGCCGCTCGACGTGCGCCAGCAAGTGCCGGCCTTGACGGAAGGCAAGGTGCCCGACTTTACGCAGGCGCAAGTGGAGCTGACGGCCCTGAACCGCGGTCCCAAGCGCCAGGTGATGCCGCTGGTCAAGCAGGGCAGCCTGCCCGGCACCATGGACGTGGACTTGAAGGTCGAGGACAGCAGTCCGTGGCGCGCCAGCATCGGCTTGAACAACGATTACAGCGCCGATACCAAGAAGTTGCGCAGCAGCATGTCGGTCGGTCACGACAATCTGTGGCAGATGGGACATAGCGCCACCATCAGCTTTTTCGGCACGCCGGGCGACCTGAACCAGACCAAGGTGTGGTCCGCCTCGTACGTGGCGCCGATCGGCACGCAGGGCTGGAGCGTGGAAGCGACCGGCTACCAGTCGAACAGCAACGTGGCCAGCACGGGCGGCACCAGCGTGCTGGGCAAGGGCCACGCGCTGGGCATGAAAGTCAACTACACGGTGCCCAACAGCGGCATCTGGTGGCACAGCTTTTCTGCCGGCATCGATTTCAAGGATAACCAGGAAGCCTTGAAACTCAATGGCACGGGCAGCAATATTCCGCTCAAGTACGTGCCCCTGAGCGTGTCGTATAACGGCTTTGCGCAGACGGATGCGGCGACTTACGGCCTGGGCCTGTCGCTGGTGGCCGGCACGCGCGCCGCGTTCGGCTACGGCAGCGACAGCGCCGCCTACGACAACAAGCGCTACAAGGCGTCTCCCAGCTTCCTCGTGCTGAAGGGCGACGCCAACGCCACTTACACCCTGGGCAGCGGCGCGCAGCTGCACGGGCGCATGTCGGGCCAGCTGGCTGACGCGGCGCTCGTGTCGGGCGAGCAGATGGCCGCCGGCGGCGCCAATTCCGTGCGCGGCTACCTGTCGGCCGAAGCGACGGGCGACTATGGCGTTTCCGGCACCGTCGAATGGCGCACGCCCCAGCTGACGTATTTCAGCCACCTGGAAAACTGGCGCCTGTTTGCCTTTGCCGATGGCGCGCGCCTGCGTCTGCGCGATCCGATGATCGAGCAGAAAGACCTGTTCGGCCTGGCCTCCGTGGGCGTGGGCAGCAGCTTCCAGTTCCTGCGCTACCTGAATGGCCGCATCGATTTCGCTTACCCGCTGCGCGATGGCCCGCGCACGCACAAACACGTGCGCCGCATCAATTTCAACCTGTCGGCCAGCTACTGACGGGCCAGCTCACCAGCACTGCACTTTTTTAGACTTTTCTTCGGAGAATCACTGTCATGCAACGTTTTCTTTTCTTGCTCACGATCCTGGGCACGCTCGTTCCCGGCCTGGCGCATGCCTGGTGGCAGCCCGACTGGGCTTACCGCAAACCCGTCACCGTCGACGCCGGCCCGAAGGCGGGCGCCGTGGGCGGCGATCCCGGCCGCATTCCCGTGCTGCTGCGCTTGCATTCTGGTAACTTCAACTTCGAAGGCGTCAGCGACAACGGCGCCGACCTGCGCTTCGTGGCGGGCGACGACAAGACGGTGCTGAACCACCAGATCGAGCAGTTCAACCCGCTCTTGGGCATCGCCCTGATCTGGGTCGACGTACCGGCCCTGACGGCCGGCACGCCGCAGCAGCTGTGGATGTACTACGGCAATCCGAAGGCGCCCGCTTCCGGCAACGGCCAGCGCACCTTCGACCCCGATTACAGCCTCGTGTACCACTTCACCGAGCCTGGCGTGCCTTCGCGCGACAGCACCGCCTACGGCAACCATGCCCAGACAGCCGTGCCGGCGCTGGACGGTTCCGTCATCGGCGCCGGCGCCCGCCTGGGTACGGCACCGCTGATGCTGCCTGCCTCGCCTTCGCTGGCGCTGGCCGCCGGCGCGCCCTTCACCTTTTCCGCCTGGGTGCGTCCCGATAACCTGGGCCCGCAGCAAGTACTGTATGCGCGCCGCGACGGCGCCAACGAATTGCTGATCGGCGTCGACCAGGGCGTGCCTTTCGTGCAGGTGAATGGCCAGCGCAGCAAGCCCGGCCAACCGATCCAGGCCGCGCAATGGTCGCACCTGGCTGTGAAAGCCGATAAAGCCAACGTGGCCCTGTACGTGGGCGGCCGTCCGGCCGTGTCGCTTGCCACCGCGCTGCCAGCCTTCACCAGCGCCGCGTCGGTGGGCGCCGATGCGGCGCCGGTCGCTTCCGGCGCCGCCACCCTGAACAACTTCACGGGCGCCATCGACGAGCTGCGCCTGTCGCGCACGGCCCGTCCCGACGCCCTGCTGCTGGCCGACGCCGTCTCGCAAGGTTCCGAATCGCGCCTGGCCGTGTTTGGCGCCGACGAACAGCAGGCCGGCAAGAGCCATTTCGGCTTCATCATCGCCGCCATGCCGCTCGACGCGTGGATCGTCGTCGGCGTGCTGGGCCTGATGATGGTCTTGTCGTGGATCATCATGATCGGCAAGGGCCGTAGCTATGGCGCCATCTCGCGCGCCAATGCGCAATTCATGCAGTCGTTCCACGAAGCGGCCGGCGCGCCGCTGGACCACCTGGCGCGCAACGGCAAGCTGAGCACTTCCGTGAAGACGGATTCCTCGCTGTGGCGCCTGTATGACGTGGCCATCGACGAGATGCGCCGCCGCCACGACCGCGGCTACGACTTGAACGCCGTGTCCAACGCGACGATCGGCGCCATCCGCGCCGCCATGGATGGCGTGATGGTGCGTGAAAGCGAGCGCATGTCGAAACGCATGATCTGGCTCTCGACCACCATCGAAGGCGCGCCGTACGTCGGTCTGTTCGGCACCGTGATCGGCATCATGCTGGTGTTCGTCGTGGCGGCCATGGCCGGCGCCGTGGACATCAACTCGGTGGCGCCAGGCATGGCGGCGGCGCTGCTGTGTACGGCTGCAGGCCTGGGCGTGGCGATTCCCGCCCTGTTCGGCTACAACTGGCTGTCGTCGCGTTCGGATGCCATCGTCGCCGATATGGCTGTCTTCGTCGACGAATTCGCCACGCGTCTGGCTGAAGAGCAGGGCGACGGACGCCAGATGCGTCCCGTGCTGCAACAGGCGTGAGGGGCGCATAACCATGGCCACCTCCGCCAAGTTTACCCCCCGCAAGCGTAGCGGCGGCATCAACATCACGCCCTTCGTCGACGTGCTGCTGGTGGTGCTGGTGATCTTCATCCTGACCAGCAATGCCAGCATTCCCGGCATCAAGGTCGACCTGCCCAAGGCCAGTTCGGCCATGGCGCTGGAAAAACCGAAGACCAAGGCCATCACCATCGACAACGCGGGCCAGGTCTTCCTCGACGCCTATCCCGTCACCTTGCCCGAGCTGGAAGAGCGCTTGCGCACGGAAAAGGCCCTGACGCCCGACTTCCCCGTGATCGTGCGCGGTGATGCCGCCGTGCAATACGCGAAAGTGGTCGAAGTGCTGGACTTGCTGCGCCGCATAGACCTGAACCAGGTGGGCCTGGTGACCGGCAAGCCGGCATGAGGAGCGCAAGGTGAAGCGTGACGACATGATGAAGATGGCCGCCTTGGAACCGTCGGGCGCGGCGCAGTGGTGGCGCCGCTGGGGCGGCGTGGCCGGCGGCGCGCTGCTGGCCGGTGCGCTGGCCGCGCTGGTCTGGTATTTGCTGTCGGACACGGCCGCGACCAAGCGCGAAGTGGCGGCCCCGCCGATGCTGATGCTGCCCCCTCCGCCGCCACCGCCGCCGGAACCGGAAAAACTGCCGGAACCGACGCCCGACAAGGTGGTGCCGGAAGTGTCGGAGCCGGAACCGACGCCGGCCGACAAGCCCATGGATGACGCGCCGGAAAGCCCGTCGCCGGACAAGGGCGACCCTGTCACCATCGACGGCGCGGCGCAGGCCGGCAGCGATGCCTTCGGCATCCAGGCCGGGCGCGGCGGCGGCATGACGGGCGGCGGCGGTGGCGGTGGCCTCGGCGCTGGATCGTATGGCCGCTATGTGGCCAACGCGCTGCAGCTGGCCTTTGCCCGCGATCCGCGCACGCGCCAGCTGGCGTTTGCCGACATCCGCGTCGACCTGTGGCTCGATACGGAAGGCAGGACGACGAAAGTGCAGCTGGTGCAAGGCACGGGCAATGCGCAGACGGACGAGCAAGTGCTGGCCATGGTGCGCGACTTCCGCGCCGACGAGCGGCCGCCGGCGTCCCTGCGTTTCCCGGCACGTGTGTCGATCAAGGGCCGCCGGCCATAGCGCCCCCAATTCATATTAATTTTTTTCGAGAGAAACAATGAATTCCTTATTTTCTTCCCCACAGCGCCTGCGCCGCCTTCCGCTGGCGCTCGCTGCCCTGGCCCTGAGCGTGGCAGCAGGCGCCGTGCAAGCGCAAGCACCGGCCGACAGCACCATGGTCAAACTGATCCGCGGCCTGATCCAGAGCGGCGCCCTCAACAAGGATGCCGGCGAAGCGCTGCTGGCGCAGGCGCAAAGCGAAGCGCTGGCCGCCGCGCAAGCCCGTCCGGCGGCAGCGCCGGCGGCCCTGGCGCAGGTGCAGCCGGGCGACGTGCGCGTGCCGTATATTTCGCAAACCGTGCGCGAGCAGATCCGCGACGAAATCAAGGGACAAGTGTTGGCCGAGGCGAAGGCGGGCGGCTGGGCGGCGCCGAATGAGACGCCGGCCTGGACCAAGCGCATCCGCGTCGAAGGCGACGTGCGCGCGCGCTACGAATCGCGCTATTACGACATGGCCAACAGCAATATCGAGATCGACTGGCGCTCGCTCAACAGCGGCAGCGGCTACGACGTCAATTCGAACACCAACCTGGCCTTGCCGGCGTTGCTGAACACGCGCGAAGACCGCAAGCACTTGCTGCGCGCGCGCGCCCGCCTGGGCATCCTGGCCGACATTTCCGACAGCACGCAGGCAGGCATCCGCCTGGCCAGCGGCAATGACGACAGCCCGGTATCCACCACGCAAACCCTGGGCGGCGGCCTGGGCAAGAAAAACATCTGGCTGGACCAGGCCTGGCTGTCCTACCAGCCCGCTTCCTGGCTGAAACTGACGGCGGGCCGCTTCGACAATCCGTTTGTTTCCAGTGATGAATTGTTTTCCAGCGAACTCAATTTCGACGGCATCGCCGCCAAGGTGCAGCAACCGGTGGGCGACAGCAAGGACGTCACCGTGTTCGGTACCCTGGGCCTGATTCCGCTCGAATATTCGTCCGACAATGCGCCTAGCCGCAGCCAGGCAAAAATGTCCAGTGAAAACAAATGGCTGCTGGGCGCGCAAGTGGGCGCGTCGTGGAAGATCAATAGCGACCACCAATTGCGTGGCGCGCTGGCCTACTACAATTTCCGCAACATCAGCGGCGAGTATTCGCAGCCGTGTGCGCTGTATGCGGGCGCCGATGGCTGCAACACGGACTGGTCGCGTCCGTCGAGCATGCAAAAGGGCAACAGTTTGATGCTGTTGCGCAATATCGCCCTGAATCCGCTGGACCCGGCGAACACGCCGCAGCCGCAATTCGTGGGCCTGGCGTCGAAATTCCGCCTGGCCAACCTGAATGCGCGCTGGGATAGCAAGGTGGCCGGCGGCACGGACTTGCGCATCGAAGGCGATTATGTGCGCAACATGGCCTACGACAAGAACGAAATGTGGGCGCGCGCCAAGGGCGGCATCATGAACAATTTCGGCGGCACGGGCGGCGTGTCGCAAGCCGATTTCCGGAGCGGCGGCAATGCCTACATGCTGCAGGCGACCCTGGGCAAGGCCAGCCCGGCGGCGCGCGGCGACTGGAACGTTTTGCTGGGCTACAAGCGCATCGAACCGGATGCCTTGCCTGACGCTTACAACGATTCCACCTTCCACCTGGGCGGCACGAATGCGCGCGGTTACTACCTGGGCGGCGCGTATGCGCTCGATAAGAATACCTGGCTGAACGGCCGCTGGACGTCGAGTCGCGAAGTGTTCGGTTCGGCACTGTCGATCGACACCCTGCAAATCGAATTGAACGCGCGTTTTTAAGGAGCCATGATGTTGATATCCAACAAAGTGCGCGTGCCTTTACTGTTGCTGAGCTTGCTGGCCGCCGGCACGGCCCAGGCGCAGGGACAGAAGGGCCAGAGCATGGAAGAGCGCCTGCGCGCCGAGTTGCGCAATGTCACGGCGCAACTGCAGCAGACGCGCGGCGAGCTGGAATTGCTGAAAGCCAAGGGCGTACCTGCCGCCAAGGCGGCGCCCGTCGCCGCGCCTGCCAGCGATGGCTTGAAAAAGGAACTGGCGCGCAGCCAGTCGCAACTGGCGCAGGAGCGCGCGCAACGGGAAAAACTGGGCGAGCAGCAACAGCGCAGCGCCGCCGCCGCGCAAGAGGCAAGCGCCAGCCTGGCGCAGTACCGCCAGGCCAGCGAACAGCTGGCCGCCACGGGCAAGCAGCTGGAAGCGGAGCGTGTGCGCCTCGACGGCGAAGTGGCGTCCCAGCGCGGCGCCCTGGCGCGCTGCGAAAGCAAGAATGCCCAGCTGTATGCGGCCGGACAGGAAATCCTGCAAGCGTATGAAGGGCTCGACGTGCTGGACGTCATGAAGGCGCGCCAGCCGTTCGCCGCGCAAAGCAGGGTGAAACTCGAACAGATTGCCCAGCAGTACGGCGACCAGCTGTACCAGGGCCGCTTTGATGCGCGTCAAACCGAAGCGGCAGCAACGCCGGCCGCCCCCGCACCGGCCCCCCAATAATTTTACTTTTCGAAATGAATGGAATGACGATGGAAAACACGAATAGCTTGCTGACCACCCTGAATGCGGAACAAACGGCCGAGGCCATCAAGGCAGCCGGTTGCGCCGTCACCAGCATCGAACACGACGGTGTCGTGCGCCTGCACAGCGCCAGCCATGGCATCGGCTTTCAAGTGCTGTGGGGCAATGAAGCATCGCCTGGCCAGTATGCGGATCTGACCCTGAGCTGCCCGCTGCGCGTGCAGGGCGGCGACTTGCCGGCCGGCTTGCTGGCCGAATGGCACCGCAGCAAGCGTTTTGCCCGCGTGGCCCAGCATGGCGATTTCGTCGTGCTGGAAATGGATGTGCTGGTCGCCGGCGGCGTCAGCCGCGAGTACCTGAATATCAATCTGCAACTGTGGACGCAGATGATGGGTCAGTTCTTCTTGTTTTTGCGCAACTTTACGCCGGCCGATACGAGCACCGCTCCGCTCGTCGAAGCCGTCAACGTGGCAGAAGAAGAAACTGTGCCGGCCTGATAAGCGGGTCAACGGCGGCAAAAAAGGCCCGTGACGGGCCTTTTTTGCCGTCTGCGGGTCCCAAGTGTCGTATTAAATACTTATTTTTTAGGCATCGCGCATTAAAACTGCTCAAAGAGCGTGTGTGAATCAAGCCAGCAACGGCTGTATGGCGGATAATATTGCCTGTTGCCGATTTGGATACGACCTTTACACAAAAATGCGCCCCATGGATTTTACCCGCGACGAAACCAGTGAAACCCCAGTTGCCCCGGCCAGCGCGCCGGGAGCGCCTTTGCCGTATGCCGTCGCCACCTGGCTGCAGCGGGTGGAGGCAGCCGCCCATCCGAAAGCCGTGCTGAGCATTGCCGAACCGGACCCCAAACTCAACCAGCATCGATTGATCTACGTGCTGGCGCCCACCAGCGGTGGCCGCCACGTGGCCCTGTGCCTGTACAAGGCGCGGCTGCGGCCGAATGGCGACGTGGCGGCGGCTTCTCCCATCAGCGAAATCTTTTCCCTGCTGTCGGCGCCCCCCACGTTTTTGACGCCAGCCGACGAAGACCTCGTGCGTTTCTTCGTGGCCATGCGCAGCGGGCAGAATTCGCAGACGGGCAGCGCCACGGAGCCGAAGGGCAAGGTGGGTGCGGCCCTGCTGAAAATGCTGGCCGAGCAGGATAAATTGTTGTGGGCTAATTCCTGGGCCGATGTCGGCAATGGCCTCGTGTACCCGTTGAAGGAAGGTCCCGTGCGTCCCGCGCGCCTGTTCTGGCGCGACGAAGGCAAGACCATGCGCCTGGGCTGGCAAGTGGACCCGCCGGAAGGCGCGAAGCACCATGGCGCCGACCAGATCGACTACATGCTGCCCACGGATCCGCCGTGGTACATCGACAACCTGTCGTGCGGCGTGCTGGAACTGAACCAGGGCGGCTCCGACATTTCCCTGGCCGACTTGCAGGCGCTGGTGGCGCAGGCGCCGCCCCTGAACGCGAACGACAAGGTGCGCGTGTCGCAATTGCTGCTGGCGCAGGGCTTGCAGCATTTGATGCCGCTGCCGCAACCGTTGCCGCAGCGCTTGCGCAAGGATGTGCCGGCGCAACCGGTCTTGCTGCTCGATAGCGCCATGCTGGCCGATGGCGGCGCGCAGCGCTGGAGCGACTTCGCCGTGCTGTCCTATGACTACGATGGCGAAAGAGTCTCGTTCGACCCGTCGCAGCGCGTGGTGCGGCAAGTGGGCGATGTGACGGAAATTATCCAGAGAAACACGGTCGATGAAGCGCGCGCGCTGGCGACGTTGGCCGAGCTGCAATTCAAGAAGCCGGGCTCCGCCCCCTTGAGCGGCTTGAAGGGCGCCTTGCAACTGCCTTCCCAGGCGGAATGGCTGCGTTTTGCCGAGTCCGGCATTGACGCCTTGCTGGCGCAGGGCTGGATCGTGGAAAAGACGGCCAAGTACCGCTACGACGTGAGCGACGTGGGCGACTGGTACGCGGAAATCGACGACCAGGACCCGGACAGCGGCAACGCCTGGTTCGAGCTGGAACTGGGCATTGTCGTCAACCATGAGCGCGTGCCGCTGCTGCCCGTGCTGGTGCAACTGATCCGCAATGCGCCCAACGATTTCAACCCGAAAGTCATCGAGGCGCATGCGGACGATGACCAGATGCTGGCGACCTTGTCGGACGGCACCCGTGTGGCCCTGCCGTGGGGCAGGGTGCGCCCCATCCTGAACACGCTGGGGGAACTGTATTTCAGCGACAAGATCAAACATGCGGTGCGCATGTCGACCCTGGACGCGGCGCGCCTGGAAGAGCTGGCGCGCGGCCTGGACATGCAGTGGACGGGCGGCGAGCAGCTGCGCGCCATGGGCCGCAAGCTGAGCCAGTTCGGCGCCGTGCAAAAAGTGGCGGCACCAGCCGGCCTGCAGGCGACCCTGCGCGATTACCAGGCCGATGGCCTGGCGTGGATGCAATTCCTGCGCGACCACGACCTGGCCGGCATCCTGGCCGATGACATGGGCTTAGGTAAAACCGTGCAAACCCTGGCGCATATCCTGGTGGAAAAGGAGGCGGGCCGTTTGACGCATCCGGCGCTGGTGATTGCACCGACGAGTTTGATGGGCAACTGGCAGGACGAGGCGGCAAAATTTGCGCCCGGCCTGAAGGTATTGCTGCTGCAAGGCAAGGACCGCGCCCAGCAGTTCGACCAGATCGACCAATGCGACCTGGTGCTGACTACCTACGCCCTGTTGCCGCGCGATGAGGAAACCTTGCGCGAGCACGATTTCCATCTCGTCATCCTCGACGAATCGCACTACATCAAGAATACGCGCAGCAAGGCGGCGCAAAGCGCGGGCCTGCTGCGCGCGCGCCACCGCCTGTGCCTGTCCGGCACGCCGCTGGAAAATCACCTGGGCGAGCTGTGGTCGCAATTCCACTTCTTGCTGCCGGGTTTGCTGGGCGACGAAAAGACGTTCAACACCCAGTTCCGCCATCCGATCGAGCGCCAGGATGATCCGCTGCGCCGCATGCTCTTGAATCGCCGCATCAAGCCTTTCCTGCTGCGCCGCACGAAGGACAATGTGGCCAAGGAATTGCCGCCGAAAACGGAAATGGTGCGCAAGGTGGAATTGACGGGGCCGCAGCGGGACCTGTATGAAACCGTGCGTCTTGCGATGGATCAAAAAGTACGCGAAGAAATCGACAAGAAGGGCGTGGCGCGCAGCCAGATCGTCATCCTCGAAGCGCTGCTGAAACTGCGGCAAGTGTGCTGCGACCCCCGCCTCGTGAAATCCTTGCCAGCGAAGAAGCAGTCGGCCGGTTCGGCCAAGCTGCTCGACTTGATGCAGATGGTGGAAGACTTGCTCGACGAAGGGCGCAAGATTCTCGTCTTCTCGCAATTTACCAGCATGCTGGAATTGATCGAGGAAGAACTGGAATCGCGCGACATCCCCTACGCCTTGCTGACGGGTGAAACGAAGGACCGGGGCGCGCAAGTGGCGGCCTTCCAGCAGGGCGCCGTACCGATCTTCCTGATCAGCCTGAAGGCGGGCGGCGTGGGCCTGAACCTGACGGCGGCCGACACGGTCATCCACTACGACCCGTGGTGGAATCCGGCGGCGGAAAACCAGGCCACGGACCGCGCCTGGCGCATCGGCCAGGACAAGCCCGTATTCGTCTACAAATTGATCGCCAAGGGCACGCTGGAAGAAAAAATCCAGCTGCTGCAGCAAAAGAAATCGGAGCTGGCGCAATCGATCCTGGCCGAAGGCGAATCGCAAAAGATGGCCCTCACACAGGAAGACTTGCAGCAGATTTTCGCCCCGCTGGAGGATTAACGTTGCCGCACGCTTATACTTGGCGATTCTTTCTTGCCAGGTATAACGCATGCTGCCCTTTCTCCTTCTGCTGCTTGCCGGCGTCATCCTCATGGCGCTGCGCTTCGTCCAGTTGCGTCGCGCCTTGCTGCGTGCGCGGGCGGGCGAAGCGCAATTCCGCCTGCTGGCCGAACACGGCCGCGACGCGGCCTTCCTGCTCGACGCCGCTACCCTCGAATTGATCTATATCAGCCCCGCCGCGCAGCGCCTGACGGGCCACGACTTACCTGCCTTGCGCGCGCATGCGGCGCAGCTGGCGGCGGACGTGCCGGCCCGGCTGCAGCGCTGGCGCGACGGCGACGCCAGCCGTTTGACCCTGTTGCGCGAAGTGGACTTGCCGCACGCCGACGGTCACCAACTGGCCCTGGAAATCCATTCCACCATCGTGCCCGCGGCGGCAGGGCGGGGCGTGACCCTGGCGGGTACCTTGCGCGACGTCAGCGCCGCGCAGGCGCAGGAAGCCGAGCGGGAAAAGGAGCAGAAGCGCTTCGCCTCGATGCTGTCGCATGAATTCCGCACGCCGCTGGCCACCATCGACGGCGCCATCCAGCGTCTCGTCTCGACGTCCACCGAGGCGGACGAGGCCACGCGCAAGCGCTACGTGAAAATCCAGACGGCCGTCGACCGTTTGTTGGGCATGATCGACGACTATTTGTCGCCCGAACGCATGGCGGCCATCGGCCGCGAGCGGGCCGCCGACGGCATCGCGCCGCTGGCCTTGCTGCAGCAGGCGGCCGCCACCGTGCCTGTCAGCCACCGCGTGCAGCTGGAACTCGACGAAGACTTGCCGGCCAGGCTGCGCTGCGACGTGCCCGGCATGGCCCTGTGCCTGAAAATCCTGTTGGACAACGCCGTCAAGTTCAGCCCGCCGGGCAGCGCCATCACCTTGTCGGCCAGGCTGGTGCCCGAGGGCGGCGTGGCGCTGTGCGTGCGCGATGCGGGGCCCGGCTTGCGGGAAGACGAACTGGCGCAATTGTTCGCAAAAGGTTTCCGTGGAATTAATGCCACGCATCCGGGCGCGGGCCTGGGCCTGTACATGGCGCGCGCCGTGGTGGACGTGCATGGCGGGAGTTTGCAGGGGCATAATCTGCCCGAAGGCGGGGCACTTTTCCGCATTTGGCTGCCGCTTCCTGTCTAGACAAGGAAAAGCCTTGCTTCCGCTGAAGGCAACCGTGATAATTCCTTGACGTAAACCTATTGTGCCGTCCATCATGGTGTAGAAGTGCATGGCATGGTTTGCCCTCGGTGTGCTCACTAACGGAAGAATGGCGTAGCAATGACGAAAATACTGATCGTCGAAGACAATCTCGACTACGCCGAAGACATGGCGGAGTTCCTCGTTGAGCTCGAACACGAAGTCCATATCACCAGCTCCGCTGGCGGTATGTGGACGGCGTTGAGCCATGGCAATGTCGGCGTGGTCGTACTGGACCTGGGTTTACCCGATGAAGACGGCTTCAACGTCATCCCCCGCATGCGTCAGCTGTATCCGCAAATCGGCGTGCTGGTGCTGACGGGGCGCGTCGCCTTCGACAGCCGCATCCTGGGCTTGCGCCTGGGCGCCGACCACTATCTGACCAAGCCGATCAAATTCCCCGAACTGGCGGCGCACATCGAAGCGCTCGACCGCCGCGTGGGGCCGCAAGATCCCGTACCCGAGCCTGGCAAGTGGACGTTGAAAGTAAGCGCTCGCCAACTTGAGTTGATGGGCGCCGTCATCGCCTTGACGGAAAAGGAATTCAACTTCCTGCACTTGCTCACCATCAATACCCGCCCCGTGCCGCGCGACGTCATCGTGGCCGGCATGGGCGGCGAAGATCCCGATGCGGGCCGCCGGGTCGACATGCTCGTGTATCGTTTGCGCAAGAAAGCCAAGACGGGCCTGGGCCAGGACTTGCCGCTGCGCAGCGCGTATGGCGAAGGCTACAGCCTGTCAGCCAGTTTCAACCTGTCCTGATGACCTTGTTGCGCCGCCCGCAAGTGGCCGGCGCAATAAAAGGGACAGAGTCAACCGCTTTTTTCCGCATTTCAAATAAAACAGGGTCAGAGTCGTGCCTTGCGCTCGCAAGTGTGTAAAATCAAGGCCTTAGCCTTCTTTTTACCGATTCTGCCATGGCCCGTTTGCCCCGCCTCATCATTCCAGCACTGCCCCATTATGTGATTCAGCGCGGCAGCAACCGCCAGCCCGTGTTCCAGGACGCGGCGGACTACGCGCAATTCCTGTCCTGGCTGAAAACGGGGGCGAAAATTTTCAAGGTGGCCATCCACGCCTATGTTTTATTGCCTGATCAGCTACATTTACTGGCTACGCCGGCCGATGCGACGGGCCTGGGACAGCTGATGCAGTGGCTGGGACGCTATTACGTGCCGTATTTCAACCAGAAATACGGCCGCGAAGGCGCCTTGTGGCAGGGACGCTACAAAACTTCCGTCATCGATCCCGACAATTTCTTCCTCACGTGCTGCCGCTACCTGGAATGCGTGCCCGTGCAAACGGGCTTGGCGGGCCAGGCGCTCGATTACAGCTGGTCCAGCTATGCCCACCATGCGGGCGTGCGTCCCGATCCCGTCATCACCGACCATGCGCTGTACTGGGCGCTGGGCAACACGCCGTTCGACCGCGAGGCGGCGTATCTGCGCCTGTTCGAGCAAGGCCTGGGCAGCAGCCAGGTGAAAGTGGTGGAACAGGCTGTATTGAAGGGCTGGCCGCTGGGTTCCGACGCTTTCAAGCAGGCGCTGGAGCAGAAAATGCAGCGGCAAGTGCTGCCTGCCAAGCGGGGCCGTCCCCGCAAAATCGTGGCCGACGCGGCCGCCAATTAAAAAGCATTCGCATTTAAAACAAAAAATGGTTCCTTTCCGCGCTTTTATTGAAATCCCTACGACTATGTCCCTATTAAATTTTTAGAGCGACAGAATCGAATTTAATTCAACTCCGACCCTAATTGTTGTAGTTGAGTTTTTTGTTGCGTTGCACTACTCTAGTTTTTCGATAGTCATATGCAGCGGAGAAGCCCATGAAAGCGCAAGGCCTGTACGACCCAGCCAATGAACACGATGCCTGCGGCGTCGGTTTCGTCGCCCATATCAAGGGCAACAAGACCCATTCGATCGTCGAACAGGGTTTGCTGATTCTGAAAAACCTCGATCACCGGGGCGCCGTGGGCGCCGATGCGCTGATGGGCGATGGCGCCGGCATCCTGATCCAGATTCCCGACCAGTATTACCGCGAAGAAATGGCCAAGCAGGGCGTGGAATTGCCGCCGCCTGGCGAATACGGCGTGGGCATGGTCTTCCTGCCGAAGGAACACGCATCGCGCATCGCGTGCGAACAGGAAATCGAACGCGCCGTGCGCATCGAGGGCCAGGTCGTGCTGGGCTGGCGCAACGTGCCCATCGATACGGACATGCCGATGTCGCCCACCGTGCGCGCCAAGGAACCGGTGATTCGCCAGATCTTCATCGGCCGCGGCCCGGACATCATGGTCACCGACGCGCTCGAGCGCAAACTGTATGTGATCCGCAAATCGTCGGGCCACGCCATCCAGGCCTTGAAACTGCTGCACGGCAAGGAATTCTTCGTGCCGTCGATGTCGGCCCGTACCATCGTGTATAAAGGCTTGCTGCTGGCCGACCAGGTGGGCGTGTATTACAAGGACTTGCAGGATGCGCGCTGCATCTCGGCCCTGGCCCTGGTGCACCAGCGTTTCTCGACGAATACCTTCCCCGAATGGCCGCTGGCCCACCCGTACCGCCTGATCGCCCATAACGGCGAGATCAACACGGTGAAAGGCAACTTCAACTGGATGCGCGCGCGCGAAGGCGTGATGAAGTCGGCCGTGCTGGGTGACGACCTGCAAAAGCTGTTCCCGCTGATCTATGAAGGCCAGTCCGACACGGCCTGCTTCGACAATGCGCTGGAACTGCTGCTGATGGCCGGCTATCCGATCGCCCAGGCGATGATGATGATGATTCCGGAAGCGTGGGAAAACCACACGACGATGGATGACAACCGCCGCGCCTTCTATGAATACCACGCGGCCATGATGGAACCGTGGGACGGCCCTGCCGCCATGGCGTTCACGGACGGCCGCCACATCGGCGGCACCCTGGACCGCAACGGCTTGCGTCCGGCCCGCTACATCGTCACGGACGACGACCTGGTGGTGATGGCGTCGGAATCGGGCGTGCTGCCGATTCCCGAGTCGAAGATCATCCAGAAATGGCGCTTGCAGCCTGGCAAGATGTTCTTGATCGACCTGGAAGCGGGCCGCATCATCGACGACCAGGAACTGAAAAACACCTACGCCAACGCCAAGCCATATAAAGCGTGGATCAACTCGGTGCGCATCAAGCTCGACGAGATCAAGCTGGCCGAAGGGCAGGCGAAACAGGACCGCGCCCAGGGCGAAAAAGAGCAGCCATCGTTGCTGGATCGCCAGCAGGCGTTCGGCTACACGCAGGAAGACTTGAAATTCCTCATGGCGCCTATGGCCGTGGCCGGCGAAGAGGCGACGGGCTCGATGGGCAATGACTCGCCGCTGGCCGTCATGTCGAACAAATTGAAGCCGCTGTATAACTACTTCAAGCAACTGTTCGCGCAAGTGACGAATCCGCCGATCGACCCGATCCGCGAAGCGATGGTGATGTCGCTCGTGTCCTTCATCGGCCCGAAACCGAACTTGCTCGATACCAACAACGTCAATCCGCCGATGCGCCTGGAAGTGGCGCAGCCCGTGCTGGGCTTTGACGACATGGCCCGCTTGCGCAACATCAGCGCCCACACGGGCGGCAAGTTCAAGTCGTACGAACTGGACATCTGCTACCCGCTGGCCTGGGGCAAGGAAGGCGTGGAAGCGTGCCTGGCCTCGCTGTGCGCGGAAGCCGTCGACGCCGTGAAATCCGGCCACAACATCCTGATCGTCTCGGACCGCGCCATTTGCGCCGACCAGGTGGCGATCCCCGCGCTGCTGGCCACCTCCACCGTGCACCAGCACCTGGTGAGCAAGGGCTTGCGCGCGTCCACCGGTCTCGTCGTGGAAACGGGCTCGGCCCGCGAAACCCACCACTTCGCCTTGCTCGCTGGCTATGGCGCGGAAGCCGTTCACCCGTATCTGGCCATGGAAACCCTGGTCGAGATGGCGCACGGCTTGCCGGGCGATTTGTCGGGCGACAAAGCCATCTACAACTACACCAAGGCAGTGGGCAAAGGCTTGATGAAAGTCATGTCGAAGATGGGCATTTCCACGTATATGTCGTACTGCGGCGCGCAAATTTTCGAAGCCATCGGCTTGAACAAGTCGCTGGTGGACAAATACTTCAAGGGCACGGCCTCGAACGTGGAAGGCATCGGCGTGTTTGAAGTGGCGGAAGAAGCGCTGCGCCTGCATGCGCTGGCCTTCGGCAACGATCCCGTGCTGGTGGACAAGCTCGACGCGGGCGGCGAATACGCATTCCGCGTGCGCGGCGAAGACCACATGTGGACGCCGGATGCGATTGCGAAATTGCAGCATTCCACGCGCAGCAACAATTTCT
Organism: Janthinobacterium sp. SUN137; assembly: GCF_030587265.1. Lineage (NCBI taxonomy): Bacteria > Pseudomonadati > Pseudomonadota > Betaproteobacteria > Burkholderiales > Oxalobacteraceae > Janthinobacterium > Janthinobacterium sp. SUN137. Next base: position 57,060 of record NZ_JAPWHZ010000007.1, read on the forward strand.
CCAGCTATAAAGAGTATGCGCAAATCATCAACGACCAGAGCCGTCGCCACCTGACCCTGCGCGGCCTGTTCGAATTCAAGCTCGACCCGACCAAGGCGATCCCGCTCGACGAAGTGGAACCGGCCAAGGAAATCGTCAAGCGCTTCGCCACGGGCGCCATGTCGCTCGGTTCCATCAGCACAGAAGCGCACGCGACCCTGGCCGTGGCCATGAACCGCATCGGCGGCAAGTCGAACACGGGCGAAGGCGGCGAAGATCCGAACCGCTACACACAGGAATTGAAGGGCATCCCGATCCGCCAGGGCGACACCATGGCGTCCGTCGTGGGCGCCGAGCAGATCGTCGTCGATATTCCGCTGCAGGAAGGCGATTCCATGCGTTCGCGCATCAAGCAGGTGGCGTCGGGACGCTTCGGCGTCACGGCTGCCTACCTGAACTCGGCCGACCAGATCCAGATCAAGATGGCCCAGGGCGCGAAACCGGGCGAAGGCGGCCAGTTGCCAGGCCATAAGGTGTCGGAATACATTGCCAGCCTGCGCTTTTCCGTGCCGGGCGTGGGCTTGATTTCGCCGCCGCCGCACCACGACATCTATTCGATCGAAGATCTGGCGCAGCTGATCCATGACTTGAAGAACGCCAACCCGCGCGCCTCGATCTCCGTGAAACTGGTGTCGGAAGTGGGCATCGGCACGGTGGCTGCCGGCGTGACCAAGGCGAAAGCCGACCACGTGGTCGTCGCCGGCCACGACGGCGGCACGGGCGCTTCCCCATTGTCGTCCGTGAAGCATGCGGGCACGCCGTGGGAGCTGGGTCTGGCTGAAACGCAACAAACGCTGGTCTTGAACGGCTTGCGCAGCCGCATCCGCGTGCAAGCCGACGGCCAGATGAAGACGGGCCGCGACGTGGTCATCGCCGCCCTGCTGGGGGCCGACGAGATCGGTTTCGCCACGGCGCCGCTGGTGGTCGAAGGCTGCATCATGATGCGCAAATGCCACTTGAATACGTGCCCGGTGGGCGTGGCCACGCAAGATCCGGTGCTGCGCGCCAAGTTCTCGGGCAAGCCCGAGTACGTCGTCAATTACTTCTTCTTCGTTGCCGAGGAAGCCCGTCAATTGATGGCGCAGCTGGGCATCCGCACGTATGACGAGCTGATCGGCCGCGTCGATCTGCTGGATAAATCGAAGGCGATTTCGCACTGGAAGGCGCAGGGGCTGGACTTCTCGGCCATCTTCTACAAGCCGGAAACCCCGGATGGCCAGGCCTGTCGCCACGTGGAATTCCAGGACCATGCGCTGGAAAAAGCGCTGGACCACAAGCTGATCGCGCAAGCGCGCGCGGCGCTGGAAAAGGGCGAGCGCGTCTCCTTCATCTCGCCCGTGCGCAACCTGAACCGCACGGTGGGCACCATGCTGTCCGGCGAAGTGGCGAAGAAATACGGCCATGCCGGCTTGCCGGACGACACCATCCACATCCAGCTGCAAGGCACGGCGGGCCAGTCGGCCTGCGCCTTCCTGGCGCACGGCATCACCATCGACCTGGTGGGCGAGGGCAACGATTACGTGGGTAAAGGTTTATCTGGCGGGCGCATCATCGTGCGGCCGAATACGGAATTCCGCGGCTGGGCGGTGGACAACATCATCATCGGCAACACGGTGCTGTACGGCGCCATTGCCGGCGAAGCCTTCTTCAATGGCGTGGCGGGCGAACGCTTTGCCGTGCGCAACTCGGGCGCCACCACGGTGGTCGAGGGCCTGGGCGACCATGGCTGCGAATACATGACGGGCGGCACGGTGGTGGTCCTGGGCAACACGGGACGCAACTTCGCGGCCGGCATGTCGGGCGGAATTGCCTACGTGTATGACCCGGCGGGCGACTTTGCCAGCAAGTGCAACACGGCCATGGTCAGCCTGGACAAGGTCGTGTCCGCGGCGGAACAGCATCTGGACCGCGACGCCTGGCATACGCAGCACCGCGATGGCGTGCCGGAAGCGGATGAAGTCATCCTCAAGCGCCTGATCGAGCGTCACTTCAAGCACACGGGCAGCACCCGCGCCCGCGTCTTGCTGGACGACTGGGCCGCGGCGCGCGGCAAGTTCGTGAAAGTCTTCCCGAACGAATACAAGCGTGCGTTGATTGAAATGGCTGCCGATGCCGCCATGGAAGTACAAGCCGTCGCCGCCTGAGCCAGCCAAGATCAATCGCATAGAGCAATGACAGGGAGCGGCCCGGCCGCTCCCAGCCAGCAAATACAAAGGAAACATCGTGGGTAAAATTACCGGCTTCATGGAATTCAAGCGCCAGGACGAACACTATCTGGAGCCTGCCGCGCGTCTGAAGAACTACAAGGAATTCGTGCTGCACCTGTCCGACGCGCAAGCGACCGTGCAAGGCGCGCGCTGCATGGATTGCGGCATTCCCTTCTGCACCACGGGTTGTCCCGTGAACAACATCATTCCCGACTGGAATGACCTGGTGTACCGCGGCGCCTATCGCGAAGCGCTCGATATCTTGCATTCGACCAACAACTTCCCGGAATTTACTGGCCGCATCTGCCCGGCGCCGTGCGAATCGGCCTGTACCCTGGGCATCCACGAAGATCCGGTCGGCATCAAGTCCATCGAGCACAAGATCATTGACATGGGCTGGGAGCACGGCTGGGTCACGCCGCAGCCTGCCGGTTTTAGTACCGGCAAGAAAGTGGCCATCGTCGGTTCCGGCCCTGCGGGCCTGGCGGCGGCGCAGCAGCTGGCGCGCGCCGGCCACGCCGTCACCGTGTTCGAGAAGAGCGACCGGGTCGGTGGTTTGTTGCGTTATGGCATCCCCGACTTCAAGATGGAAAAGTCGCACATCGACTTGCGCGTGAAACAGATGGAAGCCGAAGGCGTGGTCTTCCGCACCAGCGTACTGGTGGGCAAGGATTTCCCGGCCCACGTGAATAACTGGGCCAAGGAAACCATTTTCCCGGAAGACCTGGAAAAAGAATTCGACGCCGTCATCATGGCCGGCGGCGCCGAGCAGCCGCGCGACTTGCCCGTGCCGGGCCGCGAACTGAAAGGCGTGCATTTCGCCATGGATTTCCTGCCGCTGCAAAACAAGGTCAACGCGGGCGACAAGCTCAAGGACCAGATCAAGGCGACGGGCAAGCACGTGGTGGTGATCGGCGGTGGCGACACGGGTTCCGACTGCGTCGGCACGTCGAACCGCCATGGTGCCGCCTCGGTGGCCCAGTTCGAACTGATGCCGCAGCCGCCGGAACAGGAAAACAAGCCGCTGGTCTGGCCGTACTGGCCGACCAAGCTGCGCACCTCGTCCTCGCACGAGGAAGGCTGCGAGCGCGACTGGGCCGTGGCCACCAAGCGTTTCGAAGGCAAGGGCGGCAAGGTGGAAAAGCTGATCGCCTGCCGTGTCGAATGGAAAGACGGCAAGATGAGCGAAGTGCCGAACTCGGAATTCGAGATGAAGGCGGACCTGGTCTTCCTGGCCATGGGTTTTGTTTCCCCAGTACAACAGGTGCTGGAAGCGTTCGGCGTCGACACGGATGCGCGCGGCAATGTCAAGGCGACAACAGACGGCGCCGGCTGCTACCAGACCTCGGTGGCCAAGGTGTTTGCCGCCGGCGACATGCGCCGTGGCCAGTCGCTGGTGGTGTGGGCCATCCGCGAAGGGCGCCAGTGCGCGCGCGCCGTCGATGAGTTCCTGATGGGGGCTTCCCTGCTGCCGCGCTAATTAACGAGCAATTGTTCGTTTTTTGCCAGGGCCACGGCGCGGAATGCGGCGTGGCCCTTGTTATTTTTACTTGTCAAGTCAACAGCTGTGAACATCGCCGGACAGGGACGCGATGTGCGGGCCAAATTTCCACTACAATATCTGACTTTCGATTCATTAGTGTTGTATTCTTCCCCTTTACGGGGCTGTCCCGAGGGGTGTCTCAGCAGAGGTTGGCGTTTCTGCACTACAATACGCCATTAAAATAGTGAGCTTCGTCGTGCCAAATCTTGTTGAGATCCGTGATTTACACTTTGCCTATGGAGAACGTTCGATTTTATCGGGCCTTCAAATGGATTTCCCACGTGGAAAAGTTGTGGCCGTCATGGGTGGCTCCGGCAGTGGCAAGACGACCGTATTGCGCCTGATCGGCGGGCAGCTGCGCCCCAGTTCCGGCTCCGTGAATGTCGACGGCCAGATCGTGCATACGCTGGGAACCGACGAGCTGTATCAGCTGCGCCGCAAGATGGGCATGCTGTTCCAGCACGGCGCCCTGTTTACAGACTTGACGGCGTTCGAGAACGTGGCGTTCCCCCTGCGCGAACACACGGATTTGAATGAAGAGCTGATCCGCACCCTGGTGCTGATGAAGCTGCACGCCGTCGGCTTGCGCAATGCGGCGCAATTGAAGCCGGCCGAGATCTCGGGCGGCATGGGCCGCCGCGTCGCGCTGGCGCGCGCCATCGCGCTCGACCCCGAACTGATCATGTATGACGAGCCGTTCGCCGGCCTGGACCCGATTTCCATGGGCGTGACGGCGAATTTGATCCGCAATCTGAACGATGCGCTGGGTTCCACGTCTATCCTGGTATCGCACGATGTGAAGGAGTGTTTCGCCATCGCTGATTATGTTTATTTTCTGTCATCGGGCAAGATTGTGGCGCACGGCACGCCGGCCGAGATGGCAGTGTCGACGCATCCGTACGTCAAGCAGTTCGTCAATGCCGAGGCCGATGGCCCCGTACCGTTCCATTACCCGGGCAAGTCGCTGGCCGACGACCTGGGCTTGCAGGCGGGGGGCGGCCGATGATCGCGCGTTTCCTGGCGGCGATCGGAGCATGGTTGCGCAATTCGGTACAAGACCTCGGCTTTGCCGTGCGTTCGTTTTTCATCATCATCGCCTCGTCGGGCGGCCTGTGGCGCCGTCCGCGCTTGGTGATCGAGCAACTATTTTTTATCGGTAACCGCTCGCTGGTGATTACCGCCGTCTCCGGCCTGTTTGTCGGCATGGTGCTGGGTTTGCAAGGCTATTACACCCTGACCACGTATGGCGCCGAGCAGTCGCTGGGCTTGCTGGTGGCGCTGTCGCTGACGCGCGAACTGGGCCCGGTCGTCACGGCGCTGCTGTTTGCCGGCCGCGCCGGCACCTCGCTGACGGCGGAAATCGGCCTGATGAAGGCGGGCGAGCAATTGTCGGCCATGGAAATGATGGCCGTGAACCCGATCCAGCGCGTGCTGGCGCCCCGTTTCTGGGCCGGCGTGATCGCCATGCCTATCCTGGGCGCCATCTTCACGGCCGTCGGCATCATCGGCAGCTACCTGGTCGGCGTGGTGCTGATCGGCGTCGATGAAGGCTCGTTCTGGTCGCAGATGCAGGGCGGCGTGGATGTATGGAAAGAAGTGGGCAATGGCACCATCAAGAGCCTGGTGTTCGGTATTGCGGTGACCTTCATCGCGCTGTTCCAGGGGTACCAGGCACAGCCGACGCCGGAAGACGTGTCCGGCGCCACCACGCGCACGGTGGTCATTTCATCGTTGATGGTGTGGTGGCTCGATTTCATGATGACGGCGTTGATGTTTAGCAAGTAATTGCCAATCAGCGACAAAACAGCGGGCCTGGGCAAGATGTTGCGCAGGCGGCAGCAAGTAAAAATTATTTAGGATTGTTTATGCAACGTAAATCTTTGGATGTCTGGGTCGGCTTGTTCGTCTTGCTGGGTGTGGCGGCATTGATGTTTCTGGCGCTCAAGGCCGGCAATATGAGCTCGCTGTCTTTCAGCAAGACATATACCATTAGTGCCAAGTTCGACAATATTGGCGGCCTCAAGCCGCAGGCGCCCGTCAAGGGCGCTGGCGTGGTGGTGGGGCGCGTGGCGGAAATCCGCTTTGACGACAAGACGTATCAGGCGCTGGTGAAACTCGACATCGAAGATGGCTACAAATTTCCGAAAGACAGCTCGGCCAAGATTTTGACGGCCGGTTTGCTGGGTGAGCAATATATCGGCCTGGAAGCAGGCGGCGATCTGGCGAACCTGGCGGAGGGCGACAAGATCGCCCGTACTCAATCGGCCACAGTGCTGGAAGACCTGATCAATCAGTTCATCTACAGCAAGGCAGCGGAAGGAAAGGACAGCAAATGAGCGAGTCGACCAAACAATCCCAAGGCAGCCTGGCGCGTATCGGCCTGGCCCTGGCCATCGCCGCCAGCGTGAGCGCTTGCGCCACCGGCACCAATCCGCGCGACCCGCTCGAGGGTTACAACCGCGCCATGTTCAAGTTCAACGATACCGTCGACCAGGTGGCCCTGAAACCGGTCGCCACGGCTTACAAGACCGTCACGCCATCGTTCGTGCAAACGGGCGTGGGCAATTTCTTCGGCAACTTGTCCGATGTGTGGAGCGCCGTGAACAACTTGCTGCAAGGCAAGGGTGAGGCGGGCTTGCAAGACGTCGTGCGCGTCAGCATGAACTCGACCTTCGGCATCTTCGGCCTGATCGACATCGCGTCGCAGGCGGGCATTCCGAAGCATAACGAAGACTTTGGCCAGACCCTGGGCTGGTATGGCGTTCAGCCTGGTCCATACGTGATGCTGCCGCTGCTGGGCCCATCGACCGTGCGCGACACGGTGGCCCTGCCGCTCGATATCACGGGCGACCCATGGCGCTACAAGGATCCTGTCTCGGTGCGCAATATCGGCACGGTGACGCGCGTGGTCGACAAGCGCGCCGCGCTGCTCGACGCGACCAACCTGATGGAAGCGGCCGCGCTGGACCGTTATGAATTCATCCGCGATGGCTTCCTGCAGGCGCGCGAAAGCAAGGTTTTCGATGGCGATACGGACCGCCGCGACCGCAAAGTGCCAAAAAACGACACCAGCGATTACGAGCCGGCCTATGAGGCGCAACCGCAGCCTGTCCCAGCGGAAACGCCGCCTGCGACGGCCGCGGCCGATGTGGCGCCGGCGGACCTCGTAACATCTGGTAGCAATACCGTGGCTTCCCAGGCTAGGCCTCAGGAGTAAACTGCGGTAAAGAAACACCACGGCTGCGATCGACGCCAGCCGGTGCATAGCAACACCATGAAAGGTAGAACCATGAAATTGATGAAACAACTGCTGGCGATGGCCACCATCGCCTTTGCCACCGCCGCCCAGGCCGCTCCCGCCGTGGAAGCGCCGGACGTCTTGGTCAAACGCATCAGCCAGGACGTGATCGAGACGGCCAAGAACGACAAGGCCATCCAGGCTGGCGATATCAAGCGCGTCACCGAATTGGTGGAAAGCAAGATCCTGCCGTACGTGGATTTCCAGCGCATGACGGCCCTGGCCGCCGGCCGCTTCTGGCGCGACGCCACGCCGGACCAGCAAAAACAGCTGTCCAGCGAATTCCGTACCCTGCTGATCTACACGTATTCGGGCGCCTTGTCGCAGATCAAGAACGAAACCGTGGAATTCAAGCCGCTGCGCGCCGACCCGGCCGACACGGAAGTGGAAGTGCGTTCGCAGGTGAACGTGGCGCGCGGCGAACCCGTGCCCCTGAACTACCGCGTGGCGAAAACCGCTACCGGCTGGAAGATCTATGACATCAACGTGCTGGGCGCGTGGCTGGTGGAAACGTACAAAAGCAGCTTCGCCAGCGAGATCAGCAAGGGCGGCATCGATGGCCTGATCAAGACCTTGCAGGCAAAAAACAAGGCCCTGGCCAGCCGTCCCGCTGCCAAAGCCAAATAATCGGCTATCATATAGCTCCTGACCCAGCTCCAGACCAGCGCAGCCCGACGCCATGCCCGACTCTCTCGACACCTTGCAGTCCCTGACTTCCCTGACCGTGCACAATGCCACTTCGGCATTGGAGCAGGGTCTGGACGCCATCCGCTCGGGTCAGACGAAGTTTGACTTGCGCAACGTCAAGGCCGTCGATTCGGCAGCCGTCTCCGTCATGCTGACGTGGCAGCGCGCCGCGCAGGATGCCGGCGGCGTGCTGGAGCTGAAAAACCTGCCGGACAACCTGAAAAACCTCACCAAGCTGTATGGCGTCTGCTCGCTCGTTTCGAGCACGTTGACGACCGACGACTGCGCCAGCGCCGGCGGCCACGCCGAACGCAGCCCGTCCGACCTGCATCATCATTGATCCTGTCCCACTCCCCGCATCAGCAGTAGCTTTCAAGCCGGCAGGCCAGCAGCGCCGTCGGATTGATCTCCAAGTGTTCCACGAAGTTTCCAACTATAATTGACTGTTGCGCCACCCTCTGCGGAAGGGGCGCCCTGCACCGGCCAGCCGGCCTGCATTGCACCGGCAACTGGCGCATCACACCAGACGCATTACACTTGAAACAAGCACATGACCGCAATTCAAATAACGAATGTAGAAAAGAGCTATAAATCGCTCAAGGCGCTGGGCGGCGTGTCGCTGGCCATCGAAGAAGGCGAGTTTTTCGGCCTGCTCGGCCCGAACGGCGCCGGCAAGACCACCCTCATTTCCATCATCGCCGGCCTGATACGCCCCGACGCGGGCACCGTCAAGATCCATGGCCACGATGTCGTCACGGACTTCCGCAATGCGCGCCGCAACCTGGGTGTGGTGCCGCAGGAGCTGGTATTCGACCCGTTTTTCACGGTGCGCGAAACCCTGCGCCTGCAGTCCGGCTATTTCGGCTTGCCGAACAACGACAAGTGGATCGACGAGGTCATGGAAAACCTCGACCTGACCGGCAAGGCCGACACGAATATGCGCGCCCTGTCCGGCGGCATGAAGCGCCGCGTGCTCGTGGCCCAGGCGCTGGTGCACAAGCCGCCCGTCATCGTGCTCGATGAGCCGACGGCCGGCGTCGACGTGGAATTGCGCCAGACGCTGTGGAAGTTCATCTCGCGCCTGAACCGCGAAGGCGGCCACACGGTCGTGCTGACCACGCACTACCTGGAAGAGGCGCAAGCCATGTGCCAGCGCGTGGCCATGCTGAAAACCGGCAAGGTGGTGGCGCTCGACACCATGTCGGCCCTGATCCGCCGCATCGCCGGCTCGCAGCTGCAGCTGCACCTCAAGAATGGCAGCCTGCCGGCCGACTTGCAGCACCTGGTGCTGCACCCGGAAGAACAACAGGCGCCGAACAAGTTCAGCCTGCGCGTCAACGAATACAGCGAAGTCGAAAAAATCCTCGCCCGCCTGCGCGAAGCGGGCGCCGAGATCGATGAAATGCAATTGCAACAAGCCGACCTGGAAGATATCTTCTTGCAGATCATGGATAAAGGTACCGTATGATTTCGACAGGATTTCGCACCCTCGTCTACAAAGAGACGCTGCGCTTCTGGAAAGTGGCGACGCAAACCGTGGCCGCGCCCGTGCTCACGTCGATGCTGTACCTGCTGGTGTTCGGCCATGTGCTCGACGGCCGCGTGGAGCCGAGCCCCGGCGTCAGCTACACGGCCTTCCTGATTCCCGGCCTGGTGATGATGAGCGTGCTGCAAAACGCGTTCGCCAATTCCTCGTCCTCGCTGATCCAATCCAAGATCACGGGCAACCTCGTGTTCGTGCTGCTCACGCCTTTGTCGCACTGGGAAATCTTCTCGGCGTATGTACTCGCTTCCGTCGCGCGCGGCCTGGCCGTGGGCTTTGGCGTGTTTGCCATCACTTGCTGGTTCGCCGACCTGTCGTTCGTCGCGCCGCTGTGGATCGTCGTCTTCGCCTTTTTGGGCGCCGCCATGCTGGGCACCATGGGCTTGATCGCCGGCATCTGGGCCGAGAAATTCGACCAGCTGGCCGCCTTCCAGAACTTCCTGATCATGCCGGCCACCTTCTTGTCGGGCGTGTTCTATTCGATCCACTCGCTACCGCCGTTCTGGCAGACGGTATCGCATCTGAACCCCTTCTTTTACATGATCGACGGTTTCCGCTACGGCTTCTTCGGCGTGTCCGACGTCAGCCCGTGGCTCAGCGTGTCCATCGTCGCCGGCTTCCTCGTGATCCTGGCGCTGGCGTCGATCCGCCTGCTGAAGAGCGGCTATCGTTTGCGACATTGATTACGACACTCATTGCGCCGTTGATTGCGGCACATCACATCACTACATTATTCAATATCAAGGACTTATCGTGACCACCACTCCAGAACTGATCCACGGCTATCTGTCGGCCGGCCTCGAATGCACGCACCTCGAAGTGGAGGGCGATGGCCAGCACTTCCAGGCCGTGATCGTTTCGCCCGCGTTTGCCGGCAAGCGCCTGATCGCCCGCCACCAGATCGTCTACGCGGCGCTGGGCGACCGCATGCGCGAAGAAATCCACGCGCTGTCGATGAAAACCCTGACACCTGAAGAATTCCAAGGATAAGCACATGGACAAGCTCCTCATCAACGGCGGCAACCGCCTGAACGGCGACATCGCCATCTCCGGCGCGAAAAACGCCGCCCTGCCCATCCTGTGCGCCGGCCTGCTGACCGCGGGCGACCTGGACCTGACGAACGTGCCGCACCTGCACGACGTGGCCACCATGTTGAAGCTGCTGGGCCAGACGGGCCTGAAAGTGCAGCAGGACGGCGACCGCGTCGTTCTCAACGGCAGCGCCATCGACACGCTGGAAGCGCCGTATGAACTGGTGAAAACCATGCGCGCCTCGATCCTCGTGCTGGGCCCCCTGCTGGCGCGCTTCGGCGAAGCCAAGGTCTCGCTGCCGGGCGGCTGCGCCATCGGTTCGCGCCCCGTCGACCAGCACATCAAGGGCCTCGAAGCGCTGGGCGCCGAGATCCGCATCGAAGCGGGCTACATCTACGCCAAGTGCGCCAAGCTGAAAGGCGCGCGCATCGTCACCGACATGATCACCGTCACCGGCACCGAGAACCTGCTGATGGCAGCGACCCTGGCCGAAGGCGAGACCATCCTGGAAAACGCCGCCTGCGAACCGGAAGTGACCGACCTGGCCCACCTGCTGGTGGCCATGGGCGCGAAGATCGACGGCATCGGCACCAGCCGCCTGGTGATCCAGGGCGTCGATGCCCTGCACGGCGCTTCGCACGCGGTGATCGCCGACCGTATCGAAACGGGTACCTTCCTGTGCGCCGTGGCGGCCACCGGCGGCGATATCACCCTGCGCAACGTGCGCACCGATATCCTCGACGCGGCGCTCGACAAGCTGCGCGCCATGGGCCTGACGATGACCTTCGGCACCGACTGGATCCGCGCCGAGATGTCGGCCCGTCCGAACCCCGTCAGCTTCCGCACCACGGAATACCCGGGCTTCCCGACCGACATGCAGGCGCAGTTCATGGCCGTCAACACCATCGCGAATGGCGCCAGCCGCGTCACCGAGACGATCTTCGAGAACCGCTTCATGCACGTGCAGGAAATGAACCGCCTGGGCGCCGACATCACCATCGAGGGCAACACGGCCATCATCGCCGGCGTCAAGCAGCTGCGCGGCGCGCCCGTGATGGCGACCGACCTGCGCGCCTCGGCGTCGCTGGTGATCGCGGCCCTGGCCGCCGATGGCGAAACCCTGATCGATCGCATCTATCACCTCGACCGCGGCTACGACCGCATGGAAGTGAAATTGTCGGCCGTCGGCGCGAACATCGTACGCATTAAATAACAAGGAACGAGCATGAACGGATCGAACACGGGCGACAATTCGCAGCTGATACTGGCGCTCTCGAAAGGCCGCATTTTTGAGGACACCATGCCGCTGCTGGAAGCGGCCGGCATCAAGGTGCTGGAAAACCCGGAGACCTCGCGCAAGCTGATTTTGGCCACCAACGATCCGAACGTGCGCGTCATCATCGTGCGCGCCAGCGACGTGCCGACCTACGTGCAGTACGGCGCGGCCGATTTCGGCGTGGCGGGCAAAGACGTCTTGCTGGAACACGGCGGCGAAGGCCTGTACCAGCCGATCGACCTGAATATCGCCTCTTGCCGCATGTCGGTGGCGGTGCAGGCCGGCTTCGACTACGAAAAGGCCGTGCACCAGGGCGCGCGATTGCGCGTGGCCACCAAGTTCGTGCACACGGCGCGCGAGCATTTCGCCGCCAAGGGCGTGCACGTCGACCTGATCAAGCTGTATGGCTCGATGGAGCTGGCGCCCTTGGTGGGCCTGTCGGACGCCATCGTCGACCTGGTCAGCACGGGCAGTACTTTGCGCGCGAACAACCTCGTCGAGGTCGAGCACATCATGGAAATTTCGTCGCGCCTGGTGGTCAACCAGGCTGCGCTCAAGCTCAAGCGCGAGCGCTTGCAGCCGATCATCGAGGCGTTTGAACGCGCTTCGCAAGCCTAGATACCTTCAGTAGCAGAAAGCCGATTATGCCGATACAGATACGCAAGCTCGATTCAAGCCAGGATGGTTTCCAACAATCGCTCGATACGCTGCTGGCGTTCGAGGCGGGCACCGATGCAGCGATTGAAACGTCGGTCGCAAAAATCCTGGCCGATGTGAAAACGCGCGGCGATGCCGCCGTACTGGAATACACCAACCGTTTCGACCGCATCCCGCATGGCGGCGCGGCGGAAATGGCGGCGTTTGATATTTCGCAAGCCGAATTGCAGGCAGCCTTGAACGGCTTGCCGTCGGCCCAGCGCGAGGCGCTGCAGATCGCCGCGCAGCGCATCCGCGCCTTCCACGAACGCCAGCGCGAGGAATTGCGTGGCTTTACCTACACCGAGCCCGATGGCACGGTGCTGGGCCAGAAGATCACGCCGCTGGACCGGGTCGGCATCTACGTCCCGGGCGGCAAGGCCGCCTACCCGTCGTCCGTGCTGATGAACGCCATTCCCGCGCACGTGGCGGGCGTGGGCGAAATCATCATGGTCGTGCCGACGCCCGATGGCGTGAAAAACCAGATGGTGCTGGCCGCCGCCGCGATTGCCGGCGTGACGCGCGTGATCACCATCGGCGGCGCACAAGCCGTCGGCGCGCTGGCCTACGGCACGCAGACGATTGCCGCCGTGGACAAGATCGTCGGTCCCGGCAACGCCTACGTGGCTGCCGCCAAGCGCCGCGTGTTCGGCATCGTCGGCATCGACATGATCGCCGGACCGTCGGAAATCCTCGTGCTGTGCGACGGCACGACGGACCCCGACTGGGTCGCGATGGACCTGTTTTCGCAGGCCGAGCACGACGAGCTGGCGCAAGCGATCCTGCTGTGCCCCGACGCGGACTACATCGCGCAAGTCGAGGAGAGCATCGCCAAGCTGCTGCCGACGATGCCGCGCCAGGCCACCATCAGCACGTCGCTGGCCGACCGCGGCGCGCTGATCAAGGTGCGCAGCATGGCAGAAGCGTGCGAGATCGCCAATGCCATCGCCGCGGAACACCTGGAAATCTCGGCGGAAAACCCGCAGCAGTGGGCCGAGCAGATCCGCCACGCGGGCGCCATGTTCCTGGGCCGCTTTTCGTCCGAATCGCTGGGCGACTATTGCTGCGGCCCCAATCACGTGCTGCCGACCTCGCGCACGGCGCGCTTTTCGTCGCCGCTGGGCGTGTACGACTTCCAGAAGCGCTCGTCCATCATCCACGTCAGTGAAGCGGGCGCGCAAACCCTGGGCCGCGTCGCCGCCACCCTGGCGTATGGCGAAGGCTTGCAGGCGCACGCGCGCAGCGCCGAATTGCGTCTGAAGCCGCAGCCATGACGAATATGGCGGAGCAGCCGGACTGGGTCAACCGGGTCTATTGCGAAGATGCGCTGGCGGGGCTGGCGCGCATTCCCGATGGCTCGGTGGACCTGATCCTGACGGATCCGCCGTACAACCTGGGCAAGGATTACGGCAATGCGTCGGACCAGCAGTCGGTGGCCGACTACCTGCGCTGGACGGAACAGTGGATCGACGCGGCGCTGCCCAAGCTGAAAGCCAACGGCAGCCTGTATATCTTCCTCACCTGGCGCTATTCGCCGGAGATCTTCGTCATGCTGAAACAGCGCATGGCGATGATGAATGAAATCATCTGGGACCGCCGCGTGCCGTCCATGGGCGGCAGCGTGCGCAGCTTTTCATCGGTGCACGACACCATCGGCTTCTTCGTCAAGCGCAAGGATTACTACTTCGACCTTGACGCGGTGCGCATCGCCTACGACGCGGCCACCAAGAAAGCCCGTTCGCGCTCGATCTTCATCGGCGCCAAATGGCTGGAAGTGGGCTACAACCCGAAAGACTTGTGGAGCGTGTCGCGCCTGCACAAGGAACACCCGGAACGGGCCGACCACCCGACGCAAAAGCCGCTCGAAATCATCGAGCGCATGCTCAAGGCTTCGTGCCCGCCCGGCGGCGTGGTGCTCGACCTGTTCATGGGCAGCGGCACCACGGCCCTGGCGGCGAAGCGCTGCGGGCGCGATTTCGTCGGCTTTGAGCTGAATCCCGATTACTGCGCCATCATCGAACAGCGATTGGCGGCGCTGGCGCAGGAGCTGGCCGAACCGGCCGCGCCGCAGGCGGAAAAGAAGAAGGCGCCGGCCAAGCGCCGCGCCGCCGCCGTACCCAAGGCCGCCAAGGCGGCCAGTAAAAAACCGGCTGCCGTGAAAAAACCGCCCGCCGCGAAAAAAGCGCCGGCCCGCAAGGCGCGCAGCGCCGCCGTGCCGGAAGACGTCGTCATTTAGTCTCCATTTAATTCCATCAGGAGTGTTTGCAGCATGTCTTTCCTCGATCAGTTAATCAGCAACACCGTGCGGTCCGATGTGCGGGCCGTCAAAAGCTATCAGGTAGCCGATGCCAGCGGTTACATCAAACTCGATGCGATGGAAAACCCGTATCCGCTGCCGCCGCAGCTGCGCGAAGAGCTGGGCGCGCGCCTGGCCGGCGTGGCGCTGAACCGCTATCCGCCGTCGTACGCCAGCCTGCAGGCGGCCATCTGCGCCAAGCTGGGCGTGCCCGCCGGCTTCGACGTCATGCTGGGCAATGGCTCCGATGAGCTCATTTCCATCCTGGCCATGGCGTGCGCGCATCAGGAGCCGGGCAAGCGCGCCGTGCTGCTGGCGCCCGTGCCGGCCTTCGTCATGTATGCGCGCTCGGCGCAGTTCGCCGGTATGGATTTCGTCGGCGTGCCCCTGCAGGCCGACTTCAGCCTGGATATGCCGGCCATGCTGGCGGCCATCGAACAGCACCGCCCGGCGCTGGTATTCCTCGCCTATCCGAACAACCCGACGGGCAACCTGTTTGCCAGCGCCGACATCGAACGCATCCTGGCCGCCCTGGGCGACACGGGCATCGCCGTCGTCGACGAAGCCTATGAACCGTTCGCGCAGCACAGCTTCATGGGCCGCCTGCCCGAGTTCGAGAATCTGGTGGTGATGCGCACCGTGTCGAAACTGGGCCTGGCCGGCATCCGCCTCGGCTACATGTCGGCCGCGCCGGCCCTGCTGGCGCAATTTGAAAAAGTGCGCCCGCCGTATAACGTGAATGTGCTGACGCAGGCGGCGGCCGAATTCGCGCTCGAACACCTCGACGTGTTGAATGCCCAGGCGGATCTGCTCAACAGCGCGCGCGATACGCTGGCGCTGCGCCTGGCGGAGCTGCCGGGCGTGACCGTGTTTCCCTCGAAGGCAAATTTTCTTCTGATTCGTGTGGCTGATTCCGACGATGTTTGCGCAAAACTGCTTGCCCGCAGGGTTTTAATTAAAAATATGAGTAAAATGCATGCTGCGCTGGCCAATTGCCTGCGCATCAGCGTCAGCACCCCGGAAGAGAATTCCCTTTTTTACGATGCCTTCAAGGCATCCCTCGTTTAGCCTATCGCCAGAGCCTCCCATGAACCGCACCGCAGAAATCACGCGCAACACCAATGAGACGCAAGTTCGCGTCGCCCTCAACCTCGATGGCACGGGCCAGCAAAAGCTCAATACCGGCGTGCCCTTCCTCGACCATATGCTGGACCAGATCGCCCGTCACGGCTTGATCGACCTGGATATCGAAGCGACGGGCGACGTGCATATCGATAACCACCATACGGTGGAAGACGTGGGCATCACCCTGGGCATGGCCGTGGCCAAGGCCATCGGCGACAAGAAGGGCATCCGCCGCTACGGCCATGCGTATGTGCCGCTGGACGAGGCGCTGTCGCGCGTGGTGCTCGATTTTTCGGGCCGCCCGGGCATCGAATACCACATCCCGTTTACGCGCGCCATGATCGCCGGCTTCGATGTCGACCTGACCCTGGAATTTTTCCGCGGCTTCGTCAACCATGCGGGCGTGACATTGCATATCGACAACTTGCGCGGTACGAATGCCCACCATCAATGCGAAACCGTGTTCAAGGCCTTTGGCCGCGCGCTGCGCATGGCTGCCGAGCTCGACGAGCGCGCGGCCGGCATCATTCCATCGACCAAGGGCAGCCTGTAAACGCCGCTCTCGCTATATTGTAGATTCCGGGATCAAACATGAATAAAATTGTGGTGGTGGATTACGGCATGGGCAACCTGCGCTCGGTAGCGCAGGCCCTGCGCGCCGTGGCGCCGGAAGCCGACGTGCGCATTTCCGGATTGGCGCAAGACATCGACAGCGCCGACCGCATCGTCTTGCCGGGCCAGGGCGCCATGCCCGACTGCATGCGCAGCCTGCGCGAATCGGGCGTGCTCGAAGCGCTGCTGCGCGCCGCCGACAGCAAGCCCGTGCTGGGCGTGTGCATCGGCGAGCAAATGTTGTTCGACGGCAGCGAAGAGGGCGATGCGGCCGGTTTGGGCTTGCTGCCAGGCAAAGTCGTGCGCTTCCAGCTCGACGGCCAGGTGCAGGAAGACGGCTCGCGCTTCAAGGTGCCGCAAATGGGCTGGAACCAAGTGCGGCAAACGGCGTCCCATGTCATGTGGGATGGTATCGCCGACAACGCCTATTTTTACTTTGTGCACAGCTATTTTGCTCAACCTCAAGAAGCGGCGCACACGGTGGGCGAGACTGTCTATGGCGCGCCGTTTGCTTGTGCCGTCGCCCGTGATAATATTTTCGCGACACAGTTTCACCCTGAAAAAAGCGCTGCCGCTGGCTTGCAGCTGTACAAGAACTTCGTTCACTGGCAACCTTAACGTTAGCTATCCGGCTTTTTTTCCGCCTCTCACTCACTCTAAATCACACTGACCATGCTGCTCATTCCCGCCATCGACCTGAAAGACGGTCACTGCGTACGCCTGAAACAAGGCGATATGGAACTTGCCACCGTATTTTCCGAAGACCCGGCCGAGATGGCCCGCCATTGGCTGATGCAAGGCGCGCGCCGGCTGCACCTGGTCGACCTGAACGGCGCCTTTGCCGGCAAGCCGAAGAACGAAGGCGCCGTGAAAGCCATCCTGAAGGCCGTGCAAGATTTCGCCGTGGAAAATGACATCGAGGAAATCCCCGTGCAGCTGGGCGGCGGCATCCGCGACCTCGACACCATCGAGCGCTACCTCGACGCCGGCATCACCTACATCATCATCGGCACGGCGGCCGTGAAAAGCCCCGGCTTCCTGCACGACGCCTGCGGCGCCTTCCCGGGCCACATCATCGTCGGCCTCGATGCCAAAGATGGCAAAGTGGCAACGGATGGCTGGAGCAAGATGTCGGGCCACGAAGTGATCGACCTGGCGAAAAAATTCGAAGCCTACGGCGTCGAATCGATCATCTACACGGACATCGGCCGCGACGGCATGATGGGCGGCATCAATATCGAGGCCACCGTCAAGCTGGCGCAAGCCGTCAAGATCCCCGTCATCGCTTCAGGCGGCCTGCACAATATCGGCGACGTGGAAGCGCTGTGCGCGGTCCAGGCCGAAGGCATCGAAGGCGTGATCTGCGGCCGTTCCATCTATGAAGGCACGATCGACCTGGCGCAGGCGCAGGAACGCGCCGACGAACTGACCGACGCCGCCGTTTAAGCCAGCCCGGCCGGGGTGTGCGCGTGCACGCCCTGGCCTGGCGACAATCTGGATACCATCATGCTTGCAAAACGTATCATCCCCTGCCTGGACGTGACCAATGGCCGCGTTGTCAAAGGCGTCAATTTCACGGAATTGCGCGACGCCGGCGACCCGGTGGAAATTGCCCGCCGCTATGACGAGCAGGGCGCCGATGAAATCACTTTCCTCGACATTACCGCCTCGAGCGATAACCGCGGCCTGATCTTCGACATCATCGAAGCCGTGGCGTCGCAAGTGTTCATTCCGCTGACCGTGGGCGGCGGCGTGCGCGTGGTGGAAGACGTGCGCCGGCTGCTCAACGCGGGCGCCGACAAGGTCAGCATCAACACCTCGGCCGTGACGAATCCCCAGCTCGTGTACGAGGCGTCGCAAAAGCACGGCTCGCAATGCATCGTCGTCGCCATCGACGCCAAGCAGGTGTCGCCCGGCAAGTGGGAAGTGTTTACCCATGGCGGACGCACCGCCACGGGCCTGGACGCCTTTGACTGGGCGCGTAAAATGGAAAGCCTGGGCGCCGGCGAAATCTTGCTCACCAGCATGGACCGCGACGGCACCAAGGTGGGCTTCGATCTGGGCCTGACGCGCGGCGTGTCCGACGCCGTCAGCATCCCCGTCATCGCTTCGGGCGGCGTGGGCGGCTTGCAAGACCTGGTCGATGGCATCAAGGTGGGCCGCGCGGACGCCGTGTTGGCCGCCAGCATCTTCCACTATGGCCAGCACACGGTGCAGGAAGCCAAGCAGTTCATGGCGCAGCAGGGCATTCCCATGCGCCTGGCGTAAATAAAATAGTACCCAGGATACAGAACATGCAAAACGGAACCATCGTAGCAAGCAATGCCAAGTGGCTGAAAAAGGTCAAATGGGACGAGCACGGCCTGGTGCCCGTGATCGCGCAGGAAGCGGGCAGCAATGACGTGCTGATGTTCGCCTGGATGAACCGCGACGCGCTGGCGCGCACGGTGGAGCTGGGCGAAGCCGTGTACTGGAGCCGTTCGCGCAAGAAACTGTGGCACAAGGGCGAAGAGTCCGGCCACACGCAAAAGGTGCTGGAAATCCGCCTCGATTGCGATGAAGACGTGGTCTTGCTGAAAATCGAGCAAGCCGGCGGCATCGCTTGCCATACGGGCCGCCATTCGTGCTTCTTCCAGAAATTCGAAGGCGACGAAAAAACGGGCGAATGGCAAGTCACCGACCCCGTCCTGAAAGACCCTGAGACGATTTACGCGGAAAGCAAGAGCAAATGAGTGAAACGTTAAAACGCCTGGCCGCCGTGATCGAATCGCGCAAGCTGGCCAACGGCGGCGACCCCGCCACCTCCTATGTCGCGCGCCTGTTTGCCAAGGGCGATGACGCCATCCTGAAAAAAATCGGCGAAGAAGCGACGGAAACGGTGATGGCCGCCAAGGATGCGCGCCGCGACAACGACCCGTCGAAGGTCTTGTACGAATGCGCCGACCTGTGGTTTCACAGTCTGGTGATGCTGGCGCAGTTCGATCTGACGCCGCAGCAGGTGCTCGACGAGCTGGCGCGCCGCGAAGGGTTGTCCGGCCTGGAAGAAAAGGCGGCACGCAAGGATGAGCTGCGCGACGCCGGCGAAACAGACAAACACTGACCTACTGGAGCGTGCGTGGATAACTGTATTTTTTGCAAGATTGCTGCAAAGAAAATTCCTTCGACCATCGTGTATGAAGACGAGGACTTGCTGGCCTTCAAGGACATCAACCCGGCCGCCCCCGTGCATCTGCTGTTGATCCCGAAGCGCCACGTGGCCAGCCTGTCCGATTGTGACGATAGCCATACGGAGATGCTGGGCAAGCTGCTGCGTCTGGCGCCGAAGCTTGCTGCCGAGTTCGGCTGCGCCGTCACGTATGACGCCGATGGCACGCCTGCCGGGGGCTTCAAGACCATGATCAACAGCGGTCCGAACGGCGGGCAAGAGGTGTATCACCTGCACATGCATGTGTACGGCGGTCCCCGCCCCTGGCGCGGTCAACACTGATTTCGCTGCGCGCCGGGTTCGCGTGTATACTACCGGCATTGGTCGACGCTATTCGGGCACCGTCCCGCAAGGAGAATGTGATGGGTTCATTGAGTATTTGGCACTGGGTGATCGTTCTGGTCATTGTGATGCTGGTCTTCGGCACCAAGAAACTGGGCAATATCGGCGGTGATATCGGCAAGGCCGTCAAAGGCTTCAAGGATGGCGTCAAGGGCGAAGATGACGCCCCGGCAGCCAATACCCCTCCTGCTGCGCCATCGCAAGTGGCCGACAAAAGCACCATCGACGTCGAAACGAAAGAGAAAAGCAAGTTCTGATAGCGTGGCGGGGCGCTTGCCTCGTCCGGTAACAGCACTTGTCCGCTTATGATCGATCTCGGTCTCTCTAAAATCGCCATCATCGGCGTGGTTGCGTTGATAGTCATCGGCCCTGAAAAGTTGCCGAGAGTGGCACGCATGGCCGGTACCCTGTATGGCCGCGCGCAACGCTATCTGAACCAGGTGAAATCCGAAGTCTCGCGCGAAATTGAAATGGAAGAGCTGAAAAACCTGCAGAAGGAAGTGCAGGATGCGGCCCATTCCGTCAAGCAAAGCGTGGAGAAATCCATGCATGGCGTGGAAAACTCGATCTCCGGCAACCTGGCCGAGGTGGAAAACGCCTGGCGCGGCGATGCCAGTGCGTATGAGGGGCAGCACGATGCCCATGAAGCCATGCTGCGCGCCACCAACGATGACCTGGCCCGCAAGGCGCGCGAATTCCGCCGCAAGAAGCTGGTGCGCAATTCCGCCATTCCTGGCTGGTACAAGCAGCGCCATGGCGGCAAGCTGCACGTGCAGTCGGCAGCTGCCCGCGTGGCGCGCTTTCGTCCGCGCGCCAGTTCCTCCTCCTTTTACTCATGAGTAGCAAATCTCCGGTGGAAGAAACCTTTATCTCGCATCTGGTCGAGCTGCGCAACCGCCTGGTCAAGGCCTCGATCGGTATCGCCGTCGTCTGCGCCGTGCTGTTTTACTGGCCCGGGCCTTCGCATATCTACGATTTTATTGCGGCGCCGATGATCGCCTCGCTGCCGGCCGGCTCGAAAATGATCGCCACCGGCGTTATTTCGCCGTTCCTGGTGCCGATGAAAGTGACCCTGGTGATCGCCTTCATCGTCGCCTTGCCCTGGGTGCTGTATCAGATGTGGGCTTTCATCGCCCCCGGCCTGTACACGCATGAAAAGCGCCTGATCGCGCCGCTGGTCATCTCATCGTCCCTGCTGTTCATGGCCGGCGTGGCCTTCTGCTATTTCTTTGTGTTTGGCCGCGTCTTCCACTTCATCAGCGATTTTTCGCCCTCGTCGATCGCCGTCACGCCCGATATCGAAAACTACCTCGATTTCGTCATGTCGATGTGCCTGGCCTTTGGCGCCACCTTCGAAGTGCCCGTGGTGGTGGTGATCCTCGTGCGCATGGGCTTGGTTACTATCGCGAAACTCAAGGAAGTGCGTCCCTACATCATCGTCGGCGCCTTCGTGATTGCCGCCATCGTCACGCCGCCGGACGTGGTCAGCCAGTTCTCGCTGGCCATCCCGATGTGCCTGCTGTTCGAGCTGGGCCTGCTGGTGGCGCCCATCTTCGTCAGGGCCACCCAGGCGCCGGAAGAGGCGTCCTAGACGGCCCGCAACGCGTGCCGATACGAGCCGCTGGCCTTCTTCGGGAGCCGCGGCTTTTTTATCGCCAAGAAAGTTAGTGGGTGCTTACTGCAGCATCAGTTTGCTGAGGATGCCCAGGTTGAGCAGGATCAGGGTGCTCATCATCCAGTATACGTGTTTCATGTCGGCGCCATGGCGCAAGTCCATGCGTTCCAGGCGGGCGTCGAATTTTTGCTCCAGTGCATCTATTCTGGTATCGAATTTCAGTTCCAGCGCATCCACTCTGGTATCGACCTTTTGCGCCACCAGCTTGATTTCCCCCAGCAGATTGCGCTCCAGCGCCGCCAGTTCGCCATGCACGACCACGGCCGAGCCCAGTACTTCACCCAGTGCCGTCGCATGCGCTTCCGCCTGCTGGGTGGGCACGCCGGCCGAGGCGAGGCGTTTGGCGTAATCGAGGGTGTCGAACTGGATGGGCATATGCATGGACGCTCCTGTATCCAGCCTAGCAGGAAAATCGGCAATTGCCAGTGAGGAGTGCGGTGGCGCCTGCCTTCCCATGAGCTTAATGGACCGGCGCGCCAGTGGTTTGCGGCGGCGCAAACGCATGCAAAAAGGGCGCCGCGGCGCCCTTTGCAAGCTGACGGCGAGCGCCAGTTAATTCATCAATTCCTTGATGACTTTCACGGGCGCGCTGCCGTAGCTGAGGAATTGCTCATGGAAATCCTTCAGCACGAATTTGCTGCCCAGCGCTTGCTTGCGCTGTTCGCGCAAGTCCATGATTTCGCTGTAGCCGCTGAAATAGCTGGTCAGTTGCACCGAGCTCAGCTGCACGCGGCGCCATTTTTCCTTGGCTTCACGCTGGGTCTGGAAGGCTTGGCGCGTCAGCAGGTCGAGCGCCTGCGCTTCCGTCATGCCCTGCACGTGCACGCTGTAGTCGAGAATGGTATTGGTGACGCTGCGCAAGTTCCACTTCGAATACATCAACCACATTTCCGGCGCGTTATTGCCATAGCCGGACTCGAGCATCATGCGTTCGCCATACACGGCCCAGCCTTCGATCATGGCGCCATTGCCAAAGATGGACTTGACCAGCGACGGCGACTTGTTGGCGTACACGAGCTGCGTGTAGTGGCCGGGGATGGCTTCGTGGATATTCAGGATCTGCAAGATCCAGTGGTTGTATTCGCGCAAGCTGCTTTCCGCCTGTTCCGGCGTTTCGCCGTCGAGCGGCGTCACGTTGTAATAGGTGCGGTCTTGCGGGCGATACGGGCCGGGCGCTTCGATGCTGGCGCCGGCCACGCCGCGCTGGTAGGCGGGCGTTTCGCGCACGACCAGGGGCTTTTTCGGGTCCATCGTCAGCAGGTTGTGGCTGGTCACCCATTCCTGCAATTCCGGGATCTGGCGGCGGATTTCCGGCACGAAATCGGCAGGCGCCACGTGGTTGCTGGACAGCTTGTCGATCACCATGCCGATCTTTGCCGTGCGGTCCGCCGGCTTGGCCGTGGCGCCCATGGTTTTCACCCACAGCTCGTCGGACAGGCTATCCATGTGCTCGAGCAGCTTTTCGCGCGCGGCCAGGGCTTTCTGGTACATCTGTTCGGCGCTCACGCTGGCCTGGATATCGTAGGCGAATTTCTGCTCATACAACTCCTTGCCGATGCGGAAGGAGCGCGCGTTGCCGTTCTGCGCCAGCGCGGCATCCTGTTCCGTCAGCCACGCGGCGTAGCCTTGCACGGCCGTGCGGGCCGCGGCGATGCGGGCCGTGTACAGCTGTTTTTCCACCGGCGTCAGGATGGACGCCTGTGCCGTCTTGTTCAGGTCGTCAAGCACGCTGAGCACGCCGGCGCTCTGGGCGATGGCCAGCTGCGTGTGTTCGCGCGTGGGTTGATTGATACTGGCGCGCGCGGCCGCGTAGTATTGCGGCACGGTGGCGATGCGCTTGAGCAAGGTACGCAGACGCTGCGGCTGCGCCGCGTATTCCGTGTTCAGGATGAAGTCGATGGAGCCGGCCACGTTGTACTGGGCGGGATTCCATTCGAATTCGCGGAAGGTGGTCAGATACCAGCGGTCCGATTGCAGTTTATTCGTCAGCAAGGCCAGGTCGGTGCGTTGCTTGTCGGACATCTTGCTCGCATTCAGCTTGCCGAACTTGCCCAGCCATTCGTCGATGAAGGCCAGCTGCTTCTGGCGGCTGGCCGCGTCGGGGATGCTCAAGTTGGCGGCGCCGTCATATTTGCCAACCGAAATCGCGCTTTCCGGATCCAGGCGCCACAGGGCCGTAAGGAACTGGCCGCTGAGGTTATTCATGGAACGGTCGCTGCTGTTCTCGCTGGCGACGGCCGCTACCGTGGCTGCCGTGGCGGCGCTGACGACGGCTGCTTTCTTGCCGACGGTTTTTTTCTTGCTGCTGCTGGTGCTGGCCTTGCCTTGCTTCTGCGGCTTCTTGGCGGCGCTGGCCGGTGTCAGGGTAAAGGCCATCATCAATGCGGCGAGCGCAACTTTATTTTTTATCAGCATAGTTTATCTCTTGAATATTTTGCTGTTTGTCCTGATCAGAAAATAATAAACTGATAATATAAGTAACAAACAACTATTGAAAGGTTGGCCTTGCTTGCCTGGGCGGCCCAAAGATTAGCATTAATTGCCGCCGCTGCGCAGTTTTTTGCGCCGGGAGCGCGCGGCGCTAGACCACGATGGCGCTGCCGTGCAGCAATTCCTGGTGGCGCGCATTGATGGCCGCCACGGCATCCTTGCCGCGCGCCATGCCGGTGGCGTGGATTTCCGTTTCCTGCGTGTAGCGCTGGCTGACTCGTACCGTATAGGACTGGAACAGCCAGCTCCAGAAGTTCGTTTCATAGACGGCTTCATCCATGTCGCGCCATTTGACGCCCGTCAGTTTCTTTTTCCACGGCAAGATGCCGGACGCCAGCCACACGCCCGCCTCATCAATGTACAGCTGATAGCTGCGGATGGTCAGCAGGCGGTAGCCGACGATCATGGCCGAGCCGATCAGCACGACGAAGGCGGCGCGCGCGTTGTACTTGAAGGCCAGCGGCAGGGCGGCAAAAAACAGCAGCACGGCGATGAGGAAGGTGCTGACGTAGGCGGTCCAGGATTTGCCGCACAAAAAGGTGGCGCGCTGGCCGGCGCTGGTGGCGATATAGTCGGTCATGGCGTGGCATCAAAACAGGGAAAAACGATCATCGCATGGAACGCGGTGGCGCCGCTCATTTTTTCAATCTCATTGCTTCAACCCTTCCTGCAGCATGCCCAGCATGTCATTGGCCGACATGCGCGCGGCCGCGTCGCTGCCTTCCAGCAGGCTGTCGGCCAGGTCGCGCTTGTGCTGATGCAATTCGACGATGCCTTCCTCGATCGTGTGCTTCGCCACCAGCCGGTAAATGGTGACGGGGCGCAATTGCCCCATGCGGTGGGCCCGGTCGGAAGCCTGGTCTTCCACGGCCGGGTTCCACCACGGGTCCATGTGGATCACGTAGTCGGCCGCCGTCAGATTGATGCCCATGCCGCCCGCCTTCAGGCTGATGAGGAAAACGTCGCCCTCGCCCGCCTGGAAGGCGTCGACGCGGCGCTTGCGCTCCTGCATGGGCGTGCTGCCATCGAGATACTGGTAACTGACGCCATGCTGCTCCAGGTGCTGGCGGATCAGGGTCAAATGGTCGACGAACTGGCTGAAGACGAGCACCTTGTGGCGGTTTTCCAGCAAGCCCGACAACAACTGGGCGAACGCCGCCAGCTTGCTGCTGGCCAGGCCCAGCTCGGGCGCCACCAGTTGCGGGTTGCAGCAGGCGCGGCGCAGCTTCATGATCTCGGCCAGGATCTGGATGGCTTTTTTCGACGCCGGCCCTTCCACCATGGCCAGCTTTTCCAGCGCTTCGCGGCGCAAGGATTCGTACAGCGCCGTTTCCTGCGGCGACAATTCCACTTCCAGCACGATTTCCGTGCGCGACGGCAATTCCGACAGCACTTGCGTCTTCGTGCGGCGCAGGATGAATGGCGCGATCAGGCGGCGCAGCCGCAGGCGCGCGCCGGCCGCCGCGCGCTTGTCTTGATCTTTCTCAATGGGACCGGCGAAGCGCAAATTAAACTGGTCGAGGGTGCCCAGCAAACCGGGGTTGATGAAGCGGAACAGGTTCCACAATTCACCCAGGTGGTTTTCCAGCGGCGTGCCGCTGGCCACCATGCGGAAATCGCCTTGCAAGGCCATCACGGCTTGCGAGCGCTTGGTGGCGCCATTCTTGATGGCTTGCGCTTCGTCGAGCACGATCGTATGCCAGCGCACGCCGGCAAACATAGTGGCTTCCTGCTGCAGCAAGCCATAGCTGGCCACCACCACGTCGAACGGCTGCAGTGTTTCCAGCATGCCGGCGCGGTCGCCGCTGCCGAACAGTTTGATGTTCAAGGTGGGGGCGAAGCGTTGCGCCTCGCTGATCCAGTTCATGCACACGGATGTGGGGGCGACGACGAGAGTGGGGCCGTGCGGCGCGCGCGCCAGGATCAGGGCCAGCGCCTGCAAGGTCTTGCCGAGTCCCATGTCGTCGGCCAGGCAGGCGCCCACGCCCCAGTGCGCCAAGCGCGCCAGCCAGTTAAAACCGGCCAGCTGGTAGTCGCGCAAGTCCGCCTGCAAGGTGCTGGGCAGCTGCGGCTGATAGTCGTCGAGGGCGCGCAGGCGCAGCAAGTGTTCGCGCCACAGTTTGTCGGCCTTCACGCCGCCCGCATCGTTGGCCAGCTCTTCCAGCGCAAACGCGGCCAGCGGGTGGATGTGCACGCCGTCGGCATGCGCTTCGCCATACGCGGCCAGCTCGGACAGGCGGCGGTGCAATTCGTCGCTCAGAGCCAGGAACTGGTTGTCGCCCAGGGCCACGAAGCGGCTTTTATTGTTCTGCATCAAATCGAGCAGGGCGCGCAAATCCATCACCTTGTCTTCATCGATCTGCACTTCGCCGCTGGCGGCAAACCAGTCTTTTTCGCTCTTGATGTTCAGGCGCATCTGGCCGCTGTCGATGCGTTTCGACACGCGCATGGTTTCGCCTTCGGGCCAGGCCAGCACCATGCCGTCCGAGTCCAGCGCCTGCAATTCCACCAGCAGTTGCAAGCCCAGGGCAGGCTGGCCCAGCAGCCACTCGCCATGCTCTTCTTCCGCCTCTTCCAGCACCAGGCAGCGACCGATGAGCTGGCGCTGCGCTTCGCGTTCCGCGTTCAAGTCGCGCCGCGCCTGCACGGCCCGGCCCGCCACATCGGCAAACACGCTTTCGGCGCCGCTGCCGGGTGCGTAATAGGCGCCGTTGTCGAGCAGTGGCCGCACGAGGATCTGCATCTTGAGGCCCTGCTGGTAGGGCAGCAAATGCACGTGCAGGCGGTGGTCGGCCGTGATAGCTTCCGCATCGCCCGCGCCGCCGCCGATGTCCGATTGCACGGTAACCATGGACGAGATGGCGCCGATGGCCTGCATCACCTGTTTTTCCGCATGCAGGGGCACGGACAGGCCCAGGCCCACGATGGCGCCGATGCGCCGGTGCTCGTCGAGGATGTGCACCACGCGCAAACGCGTCGGCGTCTCGCGCTGTACCACGACATTGCTGCCGTTGTCGGGCAATGGCGGCTGCATGCCCAGCCACAGTTGCCCCTCGTGTGACTTGATCAGGAGCTCGGGCGCGCCAGCGATCAGCTCCACGCGCGTGTCGGGGTGGTCGAGCCAGAACACGAGCGGGTGGCCCACCAGCAAGACGGCGGCCTTGTCCAGCTCGACTTCATAGCGGGGTGCCGATGAATAATATTGTTTAAAAGGCGCGATGCTGCCCGCCGCGCGCGCGTCTTGCGGCGTGAGGAAATCGATGTCGCCCGCTTCTTCGGCCAGGCGTTTCAAGCCCATGGCGCGACCCTTGCTCCAGCCGCCCCGCGCGTCGCGCTTCTGCTCGCGCACTTCCACGGCCGTCAGGCCGAAGCGCGGGTCGAACGCCACCAGCCACACGAGGCGCGAGACGCCGCCCAGCGCTTCGGCGGGCGCGTTCTGCTGCAGGTTGATCAGCGCGCTCAGCTGGCGCTGCCACGCTTCCTGGCGCTCGAACCACGGCGCCATGTCCGTCAAGCCATGTTGCGCCCGCTTGGCCGTCGCATAGCGCTCCTGCTGCGGCTCGCCCATCAAGCCCAGCAAGCCGGCCGCCTGCGCCGCGATCAAATCGTAGCCGGCCGCGTCCGCTTGCTGCACCAACAGGCGCAGCTGATCCTTGCGTTCGCTCAACTGCGGCAGCGCCAGCCAGTAGTACAACAAGGCTTGGAACAGTTGCGCCTGCAGTGCCGTTTCCCAGTTGCGCGTGGGGATGCTTTCCGCCAGCTGCACGCCGGCGCGCACCAGGCGCAGGGTATGGAGTTGCTGGTAGACGATGCTGTCGTGGTTCGGTTGCGCATGCAGGGCGATATCGAGGTAAGTTTCCGCGCTTTTCAGCTGCTTGGCGTCGTTGCTGCGCAGCAAGGCCAGCACGTACAAGTGGCCGCCGATGCCCGTGAAGCACAGCTTGCGCTTGCCTGTTTCCTTGCGCAAGCCCTTCAAGGCCGTCTCGAAGCCCGCCACGGCGTGCGCATGTTCGCCGCGCAACAGGGCGATGCTGCTGTCGAGAAACAGCACCTGCGGGCCCTGCTGGCCTGCCAGGTAGCGCGCAGCCGCGTCGAGTTCGCCGCACAGCAGGGCGTCTTCGGCCAAGGCCAGCGGCAGGGCGGCGCCGATATGGTCGCCGGCCGCCGTCTGGCGCGCGTGGTGGGCGCGCGCGTACGCGCGGATGGCGTGCGCCGTGCCCGGCTCGCGCGGCGCATTGCCCAGCAGCACGGCGAGGATGTCATCCTGCAGTTGCGGCATGACGAAAGACAACATTTCCGGCTCGAACGGCCGGCCGAAGATTTCGATCAGCGGATGCAGCTGCTGCGCTTCATAGCACGCCATGCAGGCGGCCAGGATGGCGGCCACGTGGCGTACCTCGTCATTGCGCAGCAGGGCGATGCGCAGGCGCGCCACGCCTTGGCGGTAGCTGCGCAGCTCCACATAGCCATCCCAGTTGCGGCGCACGGGATTGATCAGCTCGATGGCCTGGCACAGGTCGCGAAACACCAGGTGTTCGATGGCGGCGCGCATGGCGGGCCAGCGCAGCCTCGCTTCGCAGGCAAAGCCCCGTCCCACGATTTCCGACGCCAGCGCCAGACGCGTCAGCCGCAGCAGCATGTTCGTCACCACCAGCAGGGAAAACGGCGTGCCGTCCGGCTCGACGACATTGGCGCGCTGCAAGTGTTCGTACACGGCATGCTTGCCCACCGGTTCGCCCGTGATCGCCAGCAGGGCCAGGATCATCTGCTCATGCTGCTCCAGTGCGGCGAACTCGTCCAGCAGATGCTGGTCGACATTTTGCTCGGTCATGCGGGCAAATTGGCGATATGCACGGGAGGCTCGCCAGCCGCCACGGGCAGGCCGAACACGCGCTGGTAGAAATACAGTTCCGCGTCCAGGGTGCGCACGATGTTTTCCGCCTTGCGGAAGCCGTGGCCCTCGCCTTCGAGCGGGACATACGCGACGGGCACGCCGCGCGCCTGCAGGGCGTCGACCATCAGCTGCGACTGCTGCGGCGGCACCACCTTGTCGTCGAGGCCCTGGAAGAAGATCATCGGGCGCGACAGTTTATCCGTGTGGTGGATGGGCGAGCGCTCGCGGTACAGCGCCTCGGCTTGCGGTTGCGAAGCGATCAGGTAGTCGGTGTAGCGCGATTCGAACTTGTGCGAATCGTTGTCCAGGCCCTTCAGGTCGGATACGCCGTAGTAACTGGCGCCTGCCTTGAAGACGTCGTGGAAGGTCAGGGCGCACAGGGTCGTCAGGCCGCCGGCGCTGCCGCCGCGGATGATCAGGCGTTCCGGGTCGGCCAGGCCGTTGGCGGCCAGGTAGCGCGCGCCGGCGATGCAGTCTTCCACGTCGACGATGCCCCACTGCCCGCGCAGCGCGTCGCGGTATTCGCGGCCGAAGCCGCTGCTGCCGCCATAGTTGACGTCGAGCACGCCGATGCCGCGGCTGGTCCAGTACTGCGTCGCCAGTTTCAAGGTATTGCTGGCCATGCTGGTGGGGCCGCCGTGGCTGATGACGATGACGGGTGGCAACGTTCCTGCCGGCGCCTGCACGTCGCCATTCGTGGGCGCATAAAAGAAGGCGTGCGCCGTGCGGCCATTGTTGCTCGGATAGCTCAAGCTGCGCGGCACGGACAGGTAGCCGAGCGCAGGCAGGGCAGCGATCGACTGCGCCAGCACTTCCAGTTCATGGTTGGCCAAATCGATGCGCGCCAGTTCCAGCGCGATGGTGGGGCTGCCGCCCAGCAGCGCGACGAAGCCGGGGCCCACGCGCAGCTCGCGGATTTCCTGGTACGGGTGCGGTATCGGCTCCAGCTTGGCCGCCGCCACGTTCAATTGCGCCAGGTAGCTGATGCCAGCCTGGATATACGTGCAGATGATCTCGTCGTCGGACAGGAAACCATACATGCTGCCGCCGAAGGTCCAGTGCGGCGTGGCAAATTCCGCTTCCATCGGACACAGCGCCTCGATGTCGGCGCCGTGCAGGCGGTACAGATTCCACCAGCCGCTGCTGTCGGACACGAAGTGCAGCAAGCCGTTCGGCGACCATTCCGGTTGGCAAATCGACTCGCGCGCGCCGCCGGCGATCAGGCGCGGCGAGCCCAGGCTGCCGTCCGGGTGCACGTCGGCCAGCCACAGTTCCGTGCCTTGCCACGGCAGGCGCGGGTGGTCCCAGCTGATCCAGGCCAGCTGGCTGCCGTCCGGCGACAAACGCGGCGCCGCATAGAAATCGTGGCCGCGCGCCAGTACCGTTTCGCGCCCGTCGAAGCCGACGGCGGCCAGGCAGTTTTCCGGCAGGGCATGACCTTCCTGCGGATGCTGCTCGCGCACGGCGATCAGGCGGGAACGGGCCGCATCGACGACGAAATCCGCATGGCGCGTGTTGCCGCCCGTGGTGAACGCTGCGGGCGCGGCGTCGCCGCTCACGCGGTACAGGCAATTGTCGGCGAAATGCGAAAAGTAGACGGTATCGCCCGCCACGGCATACGCGCCGCCGCCATATTCATGCACGCGGGTGCGCACATTGAAGGGCGCCGGCGTCAATTCATCGACGCGCGCGCCGCGCTGGCGCAGCAGGGTGTTGCGGCCCGCCTCGCTGGCGCGCCCGGCCAGCCAGAACACGTCGCCGCCATCCGCACCGCCCAGGGCCAGCTGCGTCAGCGGCGAGGCGCCGGCGGCGACGATGGCCGCGCTGATCGGCGATGGCCAGATGCCATAAGGGGTGCTGGATGCGGTCGAGGTCATGCGGGCTCCGTATAGTGAGGGGATCAAGGGCCGCCAGGCAGGGTCAAGTCGCGCGGCGGCGTGCATCATCATAATGGAAGGGCTGGCACAACGAAAGTCATCGCTGTGCGTGGCAAATGCTGCAAAGCGGCACCGGAATCAATGAAATGGCGGCGATTGGATGCGATAATACCGCTTCTCCAAGCTATTGATTGCCTTCCATGCCACAATTTGCTCCGCTCCAGAACGATACTTTCCTGCGCGCCCTGCTGCGCCAGCCGACCGAGCACACCCCAGTCTGGCTGATGCGCCAGGCGGGCCGCTATTTGCCCGAATACCGCGCCACGCGCGAGCGGGCCGGTTCCTTCCTGGGCCTGGCAAAGAATCCCGATTACGCCACGGAAGTGACCCTGCAGCCCCTGGAGCGTTTCCCGCTCGACGCGGCTATCCTGTTTTCCGACATCCTGACGGTGCCTGACGCCATGGGCCTGGGCCTGTATTTCGCCGATGGCGAAGGCCCGAAGTTCGAGCGCCCGCTGCGCACGGAACAGGATGTGAAGGCATTGCAAGTGCCGGACCTGGAATCGCTCGACTACGTCTTCAAGGCCGTCACGCAGATCCGCACGGAACTCAACGGCCGCGTGCCGCTGATCGGTTTTTCCGGCAGCCCGTGGACCCTGGCGTGCTACATGGTGGAAGGCGGCGGCTCGAAAGAGTTCCACACCATCAAGAAGATGCTGTACAACCGCCCGGACCTGATGCACCACATCCTGGCCATCAACGCCACTTCCGTGGCGCAGTACCTGAATGCGCAAATTGATGCCGGCGCGCAAGCCGTGATGATTTTCGATTCCTGGGGCGGTGCGCTGGCCGATGGCGCCTACCAGGAATTCTCGCTGGCCTACATGCAGCAAGTGGTGGCGCAATTGAAACGCGACAAGGATGGCGTGAAAATCCCTGCCATCGTGTTTACCAAGGGCGGCGGCCAGTGGATCGAGCAGATCGCCGACATCGGCGCCGACGCCGTGGGCCTGGACTGGACCGTCAACCTGACGCGCGCGCGCCAGCTGGTGGGCCATAAAGTGGGCTTGCAAGGCAATCTGGACCCGGCCATCCTGTTCGCCAGCCCCGAGCAGATCCGCGCCGAAGTGGCGAAAGTGCTCAACGCCTTCGGCGCGCCGTCGGAAGGCACGGGCCACGTGTTCAACCTGGGCCACGGCATTTCCCAGTTCACGCCGCCGGAATCGGTGGCAGCCATGGTGGAAGCCGTGCACAGCATGAGCCGCGCCATGCGCAGCGGCCAGTAAGTAGCCGTTTTCCCCTGGCACAGGGGCAGAAAGGCAGGCTTTCCAGCGGAAGCCTGCCTTTTTCTTTGCTGCGCCTTCGCAAGAAATACCGACTTATGCACATTTTTTTTTGCTGCGGAAATAAGAGGCAGTCGAAAAGCCATGCCCGGGGATGCTCTGCAAGTGCTTGATTATTAAGATATAAAAAAAGCCTTGTTCGGCGGACTTTGTTGCTATTGATAAGGTTATTCTTTCGTTCGCCTGCCTTATTCCTTCATTGTCCACAAAGTTATCAACAGATTCTGTGGATAAAATTGAAAAGTATTTTGTTATCCGATACTTAGCGCCGATGTTCAGGTTTCACCTGAAGTGCATGTTGCACTGCATAATAATTGAACAATGTTTCGTCGCCCGCCAGGGAAAAACGAACGCTTGCCCGGCAATTGTCAACTTTGCAGCATGCCGCCGCCGATTTTCCGGATCGGCCGCCACAAAAGCAGGCTGATTTCTGTATAAATAAATTACAAATGGTTCAGTTATGCACAGCGGCGGAAATGCCCTGCGGTTTTCCAGCCTCCCGGGCGTCAATTTTTAAGTCATTGATTTTAAATACTTAATTTTTCTTGCGTGCCGCTCTTGACGGCGATCGAAATTTTCTGTCCACATTTTTCTGAAAGTTAATTTTGCTTTGTCCACAAAGTTATCCACAGAATTTTCTTCAGGCACGATGCCACGCCATCCTGCCTGCCGTTAGGCGTTTGAGGGGCGAAACAAGTATCATGGCCCGCTGGCTTGATGCCGGACATCCCGCGCGCCATCGATTCTGCGGCGCGCTTTTTTATTGAGATAGGCCCTACCCCCATGTCGCAGTGCATTTTGACGTCGTGCATCCTGAACATCGCGCTCGACACGCCCTTGAACGCCCTGTTCGACTACCGCTGGAACGCGGCGGCGGATGCGGACGCAGCCGTGCCTCTGCCGCAAGTGGGGCAACTGGCGCTGGTGCCGTTCGGCCGGCGCGAAGTGATGGGGCTGATCGTCGGCGTGTCCGACAGCACCGACGTGCCCGCCGCGAAACTGAAGGACGTGCTGGCCGTGCGCAGCCAGCTGGCGCCCCTGTCGGAACAATGGCTGGCGCTGGCCGCCTTTGCGGCCGATTACTACCAGCGTCCGCTCGGTGAAGTGGCGCTGCCGGGTTTACCGAAGAATTTGCGTGTGCTCACCACCGTGGCGCTCGACCGCGCCATCAAGAAGCTGGGCAAGCTGGCCGACGCGCACGACGGCACGCCGCTGAACATGCCGGCCCTGAATCCTGCCCAGCAAGAAGCGGCCGACGCCATCGGCGGCGCCCGGGGTTTCAAGCCGACCCTGCTGTACGGCGTGACGGGCAGCGGCAAGACGGAAGTGTATCTGCAGGCCTGCGCCCAGGTGCTGGCGCGCGAGAACGATGCGCAAATCCTGATCCTGGTGCCGGAAATCAACCTGACGCCCCAGCTGGAAGGCAACATCCGCGCGCGCTTTCCCGGCGTCATGCTGGCGACCCTGCACAGCAGCCTGTCCGAAGGCGAGCGCATGCTGCACTGGCTTGCCGCCCATCAGGGGCAGGCGCGCATCGTGCTCGGCACGCGATTGGCCATCCTGGCGTCGTTGCCGAAACTCAAACTGATCGTCATCGATGAAGAGCACGATCCTTCCTACAAGCAACAGGAAGGCTTGCGCTATTCCGCGCGCGACCTGGCCGTGTGGCGCGCCTGGCAATTGCAGATTCCCATCGTGCTCGGTTCGGCGACGCCGTCGCTGGAAAGCTGGCACCATGCACAGACGGGGCGCTACCGCAAGCTGGAGTTGCGCGAACGGGCCGTCAAGAATGCGGTGTTGCCGCGCGTCAAGATTCTCGACATGGAACGCGACCGGCCGAAAGATGGCCTGACTTCGCATTTGGTAGCCGCCTTGAAACTGCGCATGGAGCGCGGAGAACAGTCGCTGCTGTTCTTGAACCGGCGCGGCTATTCGCCCGTGATCTGCTGCGAATCGTGCGGCTGGATCAGCAATTGCACGCGCTGCACCTCGTTCATGGTGCTGCACAAGCCCGAGCACCGGCTGCGCTGCCACCATTGCAGTCTGGAACTGCGCATTCCCCGCCATTGCCCCACGTGCGGCAACGTCGACCTGCAGCCGCTGGGACGCGGCACGCAGCGCGTGGAAGAGGGCTTGCAGCAATTGTTTCCAGAGGCGCGGATCTTGCGCATCGATGCCGATTCCACGCGCAAGAAAGGCAGTGCCCAGGAAGCGTTCGACACCGTGCACCGGGGCGAAGTGGATATCCTGATCGGTACGCAGATGGTGGCCAAGGGCCACGATTTCAAAAAGCTGACCCTGGTCGGCATTCTGAATCCGGACACGGCCCTGTTTTCCCAGGATTACCGGGCCAGCGAACGGCTGTTCGCCCAGTTGATGCAGGTGGCGGGCCGGGCAGGGCGCGCTGCGCAGACGGAAGGGGGCAGCGTGTCCGAAGTGCTGATCCAGACGCGCTATGCGCGCCATCCGCTGTACGACGCCGTCGTCAACCACGATTACGATCACTTCGCCACCACCTTGCTGGAAGAGCGGGCGCAGGCGGCGCTGCCGCCGTACCTGTTCCAGGCCCTGCTGCGCGCGGAAGCACCCGAGCTGGCCACGGCCATCGAGTTCCTGCAGGCGGCCAAGGAATGCATGGGGCACCCGCAGGTGACCATCAACGACCCGATTCCCATGAGCATGACGCGCGTCTACAACGTGGACCGCGCGCAGCTGCTGCTGGAATCGCCCTCGCGTCCCGCCCTGCAGGCGTTTTTAAAGGAATGGCTGATGGAGTTGCGCGCCATGAAGACGCGCGTGAAATGGTCGCTGGAAGTGGACCCGCTGGATATTTAAATTAATTCACTGAATTAGTTCAGATAGTCGCGCGCGGACTTGACGATCTGCTCGGACAGCAGCTTGGTAAACGGCGTGTCCAGGGTCCAGGCGTGCCAGCTCAGCGGTACGTCGAGGGTACGGCCCGGCATCAGATCGACGAGACGGTCCGTCGCCAGCGCTTGCGCGGCCAGGCGCTGCGGCATCAAGCCATAGGCCAGGCCATCCTGGACGCAGCCGCGGCGCGCCGTTTCCACCGGCAAGGTGTGGTGCGGAAACGGTTCACGCATGTTCAATTGTTCCGCGAGGAAACGCGCCAGCAAGCCGTGCTGGCCCACGACGGCCGGCGCCAGTTGCACCGCTTCGGCAATAAAACCGTCGCCGAACCAGTGGCCCGCAAACACGGGCGTGGCCACGCAGACATAGCGCAAGGTGCCCAGCGGCGTGACGCTGGTGGCGGCCGCCGCATCGATCGCTGTGCCCGACTCGGCCGCCACGCAGCCGAACACGGAGCCGTCGCGCACCATCTGCAAGGCGCTGTCGCTGTCGGCCAGGCGCACGTCGAGCTGGCAGCGCGGCGGCGCCAGCAGGGCGGACAAGGTGTCGGGGAACCACGTGGCCAGGCTGTCGGCATCGATGGCGATGGCGATTTCCGGCATGCTGACGCTGTTGCCCAGGTCGATGTCGAGCGAGGCTTCCATCAGCTTGACGTTGCGGTGATGCACGATCAGGCGCTGGCCCAGGCCTGTCGGCACGGCTGGCTGGCCACGGATGATCAAGAGGCGCCCGCTGGCGTCTTCCAGCGCCTTGATGCGCTGCGAGACGGCCGACTGGGTGATGCCCAGCGCCAGGGCGGCCTTGTCGAAACTGCCATGGCTGGCGACGGCGTCCAGCACGGCGAGCGCGCGATAATCGAGTGATCCCATTAGCTCAGCTTATAAATTTTGAAAATGATTAGTTATACTAATGCATATATTGCTGCAAAGTAAAACCTTATTTTCAGCAAACGGGTAGTATCGAACGCTGTGAGCAACCTCAAACGGATGGACAGCGGCATGAAGACGATACGAGTGGATGTGGCCGTGATCGGCAGCGGCACGGCCGGCATGACGGCGCACAGGGCGGCGCGCATGCAGGGCAAGCGCGTGCTGATGATCGAAAGCGGGCCGTACGGCACGACGTGCGCCAGGGTGGGCTGCATGCCCAGCAAACTCTTGATCGCGGCGGCCGAGGCGGCCCATGCGGTGGCTGCCGCGCCGGCTTTCGGCGTGCATGCAGGCCCCGCGCGCATCGATGGCCGGCAAGTGATGGCCAGGGTGCGCAGCGAGCGCGACCGTTTTGTCGGCTTCGTGCTCGACGGCGTCAACGCCATTGCCGACGAAGAAAAACTGCGCGGCCATGCGCGTTTTATTTCCCCCGGCACATTGCAGGTGGATGAACACACCTTGGTGGAAGCGGCCAGCGTGGTGATCGCCACCGGTTCCACGGCCATCGTGCCGCCCGAGTGGCAGGCGGCGGGAGACAGAGTCATCACCAGCGACGCCGTGTTCGAGTGGACGGACTTGCCCGCTTCCGTGGCCGTGGTCGGCAGCGGCGTGATCGGCCTGGAACTGGGCCAGGCGCTGGCGCGTCTCGGCGTGCGCGTGACCCTGTTTGCGCGCGGCAATAAAGTCGCGCAGCTGACGGACCCGCTGGTGCTGCGCGAGGCGGACGCCGTGCTGGCGCGCGAACTCGATATCCGCTTCATGACCGGCGTCGCGCACGTGGCAAAAACGCCCGATGGCAAGGGCATCCTGCTCACCAGCCGTGATGCCGCGGGCGTGGAAAAAACCGAGCAGTTCGAGTATCTGCTGGCCGCCGTCGGCCGCCGCCCGAACGTGGACAAGATCGGCCTGGAAACGGCGCAGATCGAGCTCGACCGTCATGGTGTCCCCCTGCATGATGCGCACACCATGCAGTGCGGCAAGAGCGCCATCTTCATCGCCGGCGATGCCGACAATGCACTGCCGCTGCTGCCCGAGGCGGCCGACGAGGGCCGCATCGCGGGCGACAACGCGGCGCGCTTTCCGGACGTCAAACCGGGCTTGCGCCGCACGCCGTTGACGATCGCCTTCACGGAACCGCAGATCGCCACCCTGGGCGCGACATACCAGCAATTGTGCGTGAGCCACGCGGGCCGTTTCGCCGTCGGCGCCGTGTCGTTCGGCAACCAAGGCCGCAGCCGCGTGATGCTGCAAAACCAGGGCTTGCTGCGCGTGTATGCGGAATTCGGCAGCAAGCGCTTTCTCGGCGCCGAGCTGATCGGCCCACGGGCGGAACACCTGGGCCATTTGCTGGCCTGGGCGTGCCAGGCGCAGCTGACCGTGCCGGCCATGCTCGACATGCCGTTTTACCACCCCGTCATCGAGGAAGGCGTGCGCACGGCCTTGCGCGAACTGGCGCAGCACCTGGAAAAAGACCTGGAACACGCGCCCGGCTGCGCCGACTGCACCCCCGGCCCTTGAATGCAACTTTGTGATTTACATAATTTTGTAGACAAGCTCACATGATTGCGCGATCATCGCTGCCACATTGAAATATTGATTAAAAGCAAAAAACATTTCAATCGGTACATACCGCTGATGCCAGGATGGTAAAAACAGGCGGGTGCAGGCGATGATGGAGACGATGTGAAAATTCGGCGCATTTACGCAGGAGAACTCGCACTGGGCGTGGCCCTGCCCTGGGACGTGCACGGCGAAACGGGCGGCTTGCTGGCCAGGCTGGGCCATGTCATCAGCAGCGAAAACCAGATCGCATTGCTGCTGGCGCGCGGCGTCATCGCCGATGCCAGTGCCGACGTGCCGCGCACGGCCACGGAAGCGCCGTCGGCCTTGCGCATGCTGAACCTCGTCACGGCGGGCCTGGCCCTCGTCTTGCCGGCCATTGCCACTGGGCAAGCGGGCAGCCACCTGCCGCTGGCCGCGCTGGCGCAGCTGGTGGAAGAGGCTGTCGTGCTGGACGCCGACGTGGCGCTGGCCTGCATCTTGCACAACCAGGGCGCGGGGGACTTTGCCGTGCGCCACAGCGTCGACACGGCCGTCATCACGGCCTTGCTGGCGCGCGCCCTGAAACTCGATGAGGGCGTGATCCGCAGCGTGGTGCTGGCCGCGCTGAGCATGAATGTGGGCATGCTGGAACGCCATGCGGATTTTCAGCACAAGGCGGGGCCGCTGGATGCGCAGGAACGCGCCTATTTGCGCGCCCATCCGCAAGCCGGTGTCGACTTG
This sequence comes from Janthinobacterium sp. SUN137, assembly GCF_030587265.1. Lineage (NCBI taxonomy): Bacteria > Pseudomonadati > Pseudomonadota > Betaproteobacteria > Burkholderiales > Oxalobacteraceae > Janthinobacterium > Janthinobacterium sp. SUN137. Next base: position 95,323 of record NZ_JAPWHZ010000007.1, read on the forward strand.
CTGCGCGCGACGGGCGTGACGGACGCCGTCTGGCTGCAAGCCGTGTTGCAGCACCATGAAAATATCGATGGCAGCGGCTATCCGCTGGGCACGCAAGGCGAGGCGATCGGCATCGGCGCCCGCCTGATCATGCTGGCCGACCGCTATTGCGCGCGCGTCTCGAAGCGCAGCTACCGCCAGCCCTTGCTGCCGAACGTGGCCCTGCGCGAAATGTTGATGGCCGACAAGGCCACCCTGGATGCGCCGCTGGCCTCGCTGCTGGTGCGCGAGCTGGGCATCTATCCCGTCGGCACCTTCGTGAAACTGTTGAATGGAGAAATCGGCGTCGTCACGCGCAAGGGCTTGAATGCCACCACGCCCCACGTGCAATCGCTGATCGGCCCCCGCGGCGCACGCCTGGACGTGCCGCTGCGGCGCGATACGCGCGTGGATTTGCACGCCATCCGCGAAGTGCTCAGCGCGGAGCAGGCGGGCTTGCAGTTCCGGCCCGACCAGCTATGGGGCCGCAGCGCCAGAACGTAGAGCGCCTGGAAAGACGCCCATGGCGTTGTTGCATTGCCTAGTCGTACTTTCGTACTGCCTTCGGCAATGCGCCTAGCCCTGAGCGTTTTCCAGACACTCTCTACATGAATAGCTTAATTCAGCAAACCCGCATCGAGCCGCCCTTCGAGCGCCAGTTCGCGCATGATGCGCACGGTGTCGATGTCGGACTCCTTGTAGGCGGAGCGGCGGAAGTCGTCGTACAGGGCGTTGGCCGCATCGGTGGCCGCGTCGTGGCCGTCGTCGTACTGGAAGCGCACCCACAGGCTCGCTTCGTCGGGCATCTCGATGGTCATCACCAGCGAGGAGGCACTGATATCCTGTTGCGCCGGCACTTCGTAGCGCACCTGCAGTTGCGGCACCAGCACCACCTTGTCGTTGATGACCAGTTCGCCATAGCGCAGGCTGCGCGCGAAACCGGCGTCGCTGCGCTCGCTGATCTGGCATTCGTCCAGGTGGGGCACGAACAGCTTCGGCGATTCGGCGCGCAAGACGAGGCCGCGCCAGACCTGTTCCAGGGTCAAGGTGTCGATCAGCGGGTTCAAGGGATCGTTGATTTCAATCAGGTGTTCAAATTTCATGGGACTGCCATTCGGTAAGTGGGCGCGCAGGGGCGATATAGGCGGAATGGTACTCCAGGCGTGGCATCGCCGCACGCATTGCAGCGGCTCAGATGGCGGCATATGGCGATATATCAATGCCGTTGCCTGTTTTTCGGGCATGCGCCAGCGTGCAAAAGGCGGGCGCGACGCTGTTACAATGGGCTGCTGTTCCCTGCGGAAATACCCTGATGTCCAAAGCACCACAGTTCGGTCTGAATGCGCCCCAAAGCGAAGCGGTAACCTACCTCGACGGCCCCTGCCTGGTGCTGGCGGGCGCCGGCTCGGGCAAGACGCGCGTGATCACGCAAAAGATCGCCCATCTGATCGAAGACCGGGGCTATGACCCGCGCACCATCGCCGCCTTGACCTTCACCAACAAGGCGGCGTTGGAAATGCAGGAACGCATCGCCAAGCTGTTGAAACAGCCGCGCCAGGCCAAGCAGTTGACGGTGTCGACTTTCCACTCGCTGGGCGTGAAAATCCTGCGCCAGGAAGCCAATGGCGTGGGGCTGAAGGACCGCTTTTCCATCATGGACAGCGACGACTGTTTTTCCCTCGTGCAAGACCTCGCCATTACCACCGATAAACAGGTGATCCGTGGCATCCAGAACGCCATGTCCTTGTGGAAAAATGGCCTGATCGATCCGGATATGGCCCTGGCGCAAGCCAAGGATGAGGACGAGGCGAACGCGGCGCGCATCTACCGCAGCTACGTGGCAACGCTCTCCGCCTACCAGGCCGTCGATTTCGACGATCTGATCCGCCTGCCGGTGGAACTGTTCCGCAACAACGGCCCCGTGCGCGACAAGTGGCAGCGCCGTTTGCGCTATCTGCTGGTCGACGAGTACCAGGATACGAACACTTGCCAGTACGAACTGGTGAAACTGATGGTGACGGGCATCGGCAAGAAGCCGATGTTTACGGCCGTGGGCGACGACGACCAGGCGATCTATGCGTGGCGCGGCGCCACCGTGGAAAACCTGAAGACCTTGGAGACGGATTTCCCCGATTTGCGCGTGATCAAGCTGGAGCAAAATTACCGCTCCACCATGCGCGTGCTCAATGCGGCCAATGCCGTCATCGGCAACAATCCCAAACTGTTTGAAAAGTCGCTGTGGTCGGAACACGGCCTGGGCGAGCCGATCAAGGTGCTGGGCATGCAGACGGACGAGCAGGAAGCGGAGCAGGTCGCCATCATGATCTCGGCCGACCATTTCGAGCGCAAGAACAAATTTTCGGATTACGCCATTTTGTACCGCGGCAACCACCAGGCGCGCATCATCGAGCAGTGCCTGCGCAAGGAACGCATTCCGTACACGATCTCGGGCGGCCAGAGTTTCTTCGACAAGGCGGAGATCAAGGACATCATCAGCTACCTGCGCCTGCTGGCGAACGAAGACGACGATCCGGCGTTTATTCGCGCCGTGACGACGCCGCGCCGGGGCGTGGGCCAGTCGACGCTGGAGGTGCTGGGGGCGTTTTCGGGCCAGTGGCAGTGCTCGCTGTTCCAGGCCGTCTTTAAAGGCGGCATCGAAGCCAAGCTGACGGACCGCCAGCTGGGGCCGCTGCGCGACTTCTGCAACTTCATCAACGACCTGGAATCGCGCGCCAGCCGTCCCGGCGCGGCCGGCAGCGGCGACAACGCGGCCGAAGTGCTGGACGACATGATGAAGGAAATCCACTACGAATCGTATCTGTACGATGCCTTCGAGGAACGCCAAGCGCAAAGCAAGTGGCAGAACGTGCTGGAATTCGTCAATTGGCTCAAGGAACGGGGCCGGGGCGGCAAGGACCGCGACGGCGAAGAAAAGAACGTGCTGGAATTGACGCAGATGGTGGCCCTGATGACCATGCTGGAAGGCAAGGACGAGGAGCAGGACGCCGTGCGCATGTCCACCCTGCACGCGTCGAAAGGTCTTGAGTTTCCGCACGTATTCCTGGTCGGCGTGGAAGAGGGGATCTTGCCGCACAAGGGCGACGCGGATGCGCCGGCCGAAACCATCGCCGCGCGCATCCAGGAAGAGCGGAGGCTGATGTACGTGGGCATCACGCGCGCCCAGCGCACCTTGCACGTCACCTGGTGCAAGAAGCGCAAGCGGGCCGGCGAGCAAGTCCATTGCGACCCGTCGCGTTTCATCAAGGAAATGCAACTCGACGTGGGCGACGCCGTGCCCACGGAAGCGGAAGTGATTTCGCCGAAAGAACGGCTGGCGCGCATGAAGGCCTTGCTTGCCGCGCCCAAGGCTTGAGTGGCGCTCAGGCTTCCACGGTGCCGTCCGGCGTGGTTTTCGGCACGATGGCCAGCTGCATGCCCAGCGCATCGAGCATTTTCAAGATGGTTTCGAAGCGCGGCTTGCTGCCTTCGCGCAAGGCTTTATACGCGCCTTCACGCGTGATGTCGGCACGGGCCGCCACCTTGCCCATGCCGTAGGCGCGCACCACGTCGTTCATGGCCGACTGGAACAGTTCGGCATTGCCGGTGGCGACGATTTCGCTCATGTAGGCGGCCACGGCGGCCTTGCTGGTCAGGTGTTGCGTCGGGTCGAATTTGCTCAGTCCCAATGCTTCCAGGTCGTCGAGGTCGAAGGTGTCGTGGTCGATGTCGTGGTTCATTTCTTTCGTACTCCTGTCGAGGGGCTTGCCGCTGCTTTCTTGAGGGCTGCCTGCCGGGCTTTCAGCTCCCGCAGGATGGCTTGCGCCTGCCTGATGTCGCGCTGCTGGCTGGATTTATTGCCGCCCAACAGCAGCAAGATCAGGGTGCCCCGGTTCGTTTCATGAAAATACACGCGCCAGCCCGGTCCCGTCTGTAAAAAACGCAGTTCGCACACGCCTTCACCCACTGGCCGCCAGTCGCCCTTTTTACCGTGCTGCAAATGCTTGATGCGCGCATCGATGGCGGCGGCCGCCACATCGTGCAGGGAATCTTCCCAGCGCCGATATTCTGCCGTCTTGCGCGTGTCGATCAGCAGTGGCTCGGTTGGTGTTGGTGTTGGTTCAACCATTGTAATCGTTTATTCTCATTCGTCAAGCGGCTTGATCAAGCTATAAGGAGAGAATAGGCAAGAATCGGCGCCGCACCGGGAAGAATGCCGTTTGTTTGTTCTGGCGCACGCCGCTGCGGCGGTAGAATGCCGCTTTCAGTCAGAAATGAGCAGAAGCACCATGGACAATGCAGAACAGATGGAAGTACGTTTCGTCGATATCGAAATCAAGCTGGCGCAGCAGGAAGACTTGGTCGAGTCGCTGAACCAGATGGTGTACCAGCAGGGCAAACGCATCGACCAGCTGGAAGCCATGCTGCACAAGCTGGGCGAGCACGTGCGCGACGGGGCGCAGCAGGCAAATGGCGGGCTGGTCAACGAACGTCCGCCGCATTACTAAATCGGCATCGTGATGCGGGGCACATGAAAACCGTTCATTACTGGCGGGCGCGTTACCATCGGTAGTTGCTGGTGACGCAAGTGTTTCAGGCTGTTATTATTTCAGGCTGGCCCGCGACACAATCGCGGCTCTCTTGCGTTCCTTGAAAGTAGACATGACCCGTCCAACAATGCTCGTCATCGCCGCCAGCCTGATGCTGGCGCCAGCCGCTTTTGCCGCTACCGCCACCACCGCGCCAAGCACCGCCGCTACCGCGGCCGCGGCGCTGCCCGTTTCGAACCCGTTTGCGCAGGCCAGCAGCCTGCCTTTCAACTATCCGCCGTTCGACAAGGTGCAGGACGCTGACTACGCGCCCGCCTTTACGGCAGGCATGGCCGCTAACCTGGCGGAAATCAATGCCATCGCAAATAACCCGAAAGCAGCCACCTTCGACAACACCATCGTGGCCATGGAACGCTCGGGCCAGTTGCTGAGCCGCGTGCGCACCGTGTTTTCCGTGATGTCCGGTTCGAACACGAATGACACGATCCAGGGCCTGGAACGCGAACTGGCGCCGAAAATGGCGGCCCACAGCGACGCGATCATGCTCAACGACAAATTGTTCAAGCGCATCGACACCCTGTACGCCAAGCGCGGCAAGCTGGGCCTGGATGCGGAATCGAAACGCTTGCTGGAACGCTATCACACGGACTTCGTGCGCGCGGGCGCCAAGCTGTCGGCGGCGGACAAGGAAAAGCTGCGCGCCTACAACGGCCAGCTGGCTGCCCTGTCGACCAAGTTCGCACAGAACGTGCTGAAGGAATTGAACGCGTCGGCCGTCGTCGTCGATACGCGCGAAGAGCTGGACGGCCTGTCGCCGGCCGCCATCGAAGTGGCCGCCGGCCTGGCCAAGAAGCGCGGCCTGGACGGTAAATACGTGATCGCCCTCGTCAACACGACGGGCCAGGCGCCGCTGTCGCTGCTGACCAATCGCGCCGTGCGCGAACGCATCATGGCCGCTTCGCAAGCGCGCGGCAGCCGTGGCGGCGAGTTCGACAACACCCAGGAAGTGCTGGAACTGGCGAAACTGCGCGCCGAACGTGCCGCGCTGATGGGCTACCCGAACTACGCGGCCTACTCGCTGGAAGACCAGACGGCGCACGACACGACCGCCGTGAACGCCCTGCTGGGCGAGTTGGCGAAGCCGGCCGTCGTCAATGCGCGCCGTGAAGCGGACGATATCCAGAAGGTCATCGATGCGGGCAAAGGCGGCTTCAAGGTAGGCGCCGCCGACTGGGCCTTCTATAGCGACAAAGTGCGCGCCGAACGCTACAACTTTGATGAAAATCAACTCAAACCGTACTTTGAAATGCACAGCGTGCTGACCAAGGGCGTGTTCTTTGCCGCAGGTAAATTGTACGGCTTGACCTTCAAGCAGCGCACCGACTTGCCCGTCTACAACACCGACATGCTGGTGTACGACGTCTTCAATGAAGACGGCACGCAGCTGGCCATCTTTACCTTGGACCCTTACGCGCGCAGCAACAAACGCGGCGGCGCCTGGGCGAATGCCTACGTGGGCCAGTCGACCTTGCTGAACCGCAAGCCGGTGATTGCGAATAACCTCAACATTCCGAAGCCGGAAGCGGGCCAGCCGACCCTGATGACGTTTGACGAAGTCAACACCATGTTCCACGAATTCGGCCATGCGCTGCACGGCATGTTCTCGAACGTGAAATACCCGCGCTTTGCCGGCACCAGCGTGCCGCGCGACTTCGTCGAATACCCGTCGCAAGTCAATGAAATGTGGGCGCTGTGGCCGGAAGTGCTGCAAAACTACGCCAAGCACTATCAGACGGGCGCGGCCATCCCGGCCGAGCTGCTGGCGAAGGTGACGGCGGCCGACAATTTCAACCAGGGCTATAAAACCACGGAATACCTGGCGTCGGCCCTGCTGGACCAGCGCTGGCACCAGCTGACCCCGGCACAGATCCCTACCGACGTGCTGGCGTTTGAAAAAACCGCCTTGAGCGACGCGGGCGTCGATTTCGCCCCGGCGCCGCCGCGCTATCGCACCACCTACTTCTCGCACGCATTTGCGGGCGGTTATTCGGCCGGCTACTACGCCTACCTGTGGTCGGAAAAGCTGGACGCCGACACGGTCGAGTGGTTCAAGGAAAACGGCGGCTTGACGCGCAAGAACGGCGACTGGTTCCGCAATAAACTGCTGTCGCGCGGCGGCAGCGCCGATGCGCTCGACATCTACCGCAACTTCCGCGGCCGCGATGCGAAGATCGAGCCGCTGCTGGAACGCCGTGGCTTGAACGCCAAGTAATCCCCCGTCACCGGCCTGGCCGGTGCTGAATATCGATGGCCGCCCTGCAACGGGCGGCCATTTTTATTTGGCGATTCTACTCGTAAACCGTGGTAAACCGCGCAGTTGGCGTGATGCACCACAGGATCGCCCATGTTGGATGACGCCTGTGTGACAGACTGCTATGATCTGCCACTGGCCCGCGACGCGATCGCGGTTCTTCCCGCGCTTCCTGAAAGATGTCATGATCCGTCCACAACTGCTCGTCATCGCCGCCAGCGTCATGCTGGCCCACGCCGCCCCATCCGCCATGGCTGCCGCCACTGCAAAAACCGCGCCTGCCGCCGCCGTCAGCGCCCAGAACCCTCTGCTCAAAGCGAGCCCGCTGCCATTCCAGATGCCGCAGTTCGGCCTGATCAAGGATGAACACTACGCGCCGGCGTTTGCCGAAGGCATGAAACGCCAGCTGGCCGAAGTCAACGCGATCGCCAGCAACCGCCAGGCGCCCACGTTCGAGAACACCATCGTGGCCCTGGAGCGCACGGGGCAGTTGCTGCACCGCGTGCAAAGCATCTTCAGCAACATGACCTCGACCAACACGAACAGCGTGCTCGAAGCGGTGGAAGTGGATGTGTCGCCGAAGCTGGCCGCGCATGGCGACGCCATCACCCTGAATCCGAAACTGTTTAACCGCATCGACACCCTGTACGCCAAGCGCGACAAGCTGGGCCTGGATGCCGAATCCCTGCGCCTCTTGGAACGCTATCACACGGATTTCGTGCGTGCCGGCGCCAAGCTGTCCGATGCGGACAAGGAAAAACTGAAAGCCTATAACGCCGAACAGGCGGGCCTGGAAACGGCTTTCGCGCAAAACGTGCTGAAGGAAACGAATGCCAAGAGCATCGTCGTCGACACGCGTCTTGAGCTGGCTGGCATGACGGACAGCGATATCGATACGGCCGCCACGGCAGCCAAGGAGCGCGGCTTGACGGGCAAGTTCGTCATCGCCCTCGTGAACACCAGCGGCCAGCCGCCGCTGGCGGTATTGACGGATCGCAAGACGCGCCAGCGCCTGATGGATGCGTCGCTGAACCGCGGCAGCCAGGGTGGCGAGTTCGACAATCGCGCCATCGTGCTGAAGCTGGCCAAGCTGCGTGCCGAACGGGCCACCTTGCTCGGCTACGCCAATTACGCCGCGTACTCGCTGGAAGACCAGACGGCCAAGACGACCACGGCCGTCAACACCCTGCTGTCGGAACTGGCGAAACCGGCCGTTGCCAATGCGCGCCGCGAAGCGGCCGACCTGCAGCAAATCGTCGATGCCGAGAAGGGCGGTTTCCAGGTGGCAGCAGCCGACTGGGCCATCTACACGGACAAGCTGCGCAAGCAGCGTTTCAATTTCGATGAAAACGAGTTGAAACCGTACCTGGAATTGAACAGCGTGCTGAACAACGGCGTCTTCTTTGCCGCGAACAAGTTGTATGGCATCAGCTTCAAAGAACGCAAGGACTTGCCGGTGTACAACCCGGACGTGCGCGTCTACGACGTGCTCGACGCCAACGGCAAGCCGCTGGCCCTGTTCATCGCCGACTTCTATGCGCGCGGCAACAAGCATGGCGGCGCGTGGATGAATGAATACGTGTCGCAGTCGATGCTGATGGGCACGCATCCCGTCGTGGCCAACCAGCTGAACATTCCAAAGCCGCCCGCCGGCCAGCCGACCTTGTTGACGTTCGATGAAGTGACGACCATGTTCCACGAATTCGGCCATGCGCTGCACGGCATGTTTTCGAACGTGAAATACCCGCGCTTTGCCGGCACCAGCGTGCCGAGCGACTTCGTCGAGTATCCATCGCAAGTCAATGAAATGTGGGCCGTCTGGCCGGAAGTGCTGCAAAACTATGCCAAGCACTACCAGAGCGGCGCGGCCATGCCGCAGGAATTGCTCGACAAGGTGACGGCGGCGAAGAAATTCAACCAGGGTTTCATGACGACGGAATACCTGTCGGCGGCCCTGCTGGACCAGCGCTGGCACCAGCTGGCGCCTAGCCAGGTCCCGACCGACGTGCTGGCCTTTGAAGCGGCCTCGCTGAAGGATGCGGGCGTCGATTACGCGCCTGTGCCGCCGCGCTACCGCACCAGCTACTTCTCGCACAGCTTCTCCGGCGGCTACTCGGCGGCGTATTACGCCTACCTGTGGTCGGAAAAGCTGGACGCGGAATCGGTCAACTGGTTCAAGGAAAACGGCGGTCTGACGCGCAAGAATGGCGACTGGTTCCGCAGCAAATTGCTGTCGCGCGGCGGCAGCGTCGATGCGCTGCAGCTGTTCCGCGACTTCCGCGGCCGCGATGCCACCGTGGAACCATTGCTGGAACGCCGTGGCTTGAACGCCAAGTAAGACGTCCCCATCAGAAGCTTGCGTTGCGTTGACCTGGCGCACGCAAGCTTTCCGTGCCGGCGGCGTAGAATTGAGTAAGATGTAAACAAGAAGGCAGTCGAAAGAGTATATGAGTCAGCAAGATTTGAATGGCATTACCCTGGAAGGTATCGTGACGCGCCTGCACGCCCACTACGGTTGGGACGGCCTGGCCAAGCACATCGATATCAATTGCTTCATCAGCGATCCCAGCATCAAGTCGAGCCTGAAGTTTTTGCGCAAGACCCCGTGGGCCAGGAGCAAGGTGGAACAGTTGTTCCTGGACACGCAATTTACTGACTGACAGGAAAAAACATGGATAGCAAACTCAAGGAATCGCTGCAACAACTGCATTCGACGCTGGAAACCAGCGGCCCCGTCGATGAAGAACTGCATGGTTTGCTGCAAAAACTCGATGTCGACATCAAGTTGCTGATGGAAAAGCGCGCCGCGCAGGAACAGGAAGAAGAGTCGACCACCTATGGACTGGCCGAGCGCAGCCAGGAATTGTCGGCCAAGTTTGCCGTCAAGCATCCGAAACTGGAGCCGGCGCTGCGAGAACTTGGTGAGATTCTAGCCAATATGGGTATTTAATTTAACCCTAAAGCAACATCTGGGGTCAGACCCGCCGGGTCTGACCCCAAGGGCCTCTTTCTCCCAAGTAATTGAAAATTAAACGTTTTTTGTACTGAAATCCAACAGTAAAAAGCAGGCCGTCAGGTTGGAAATGGCCAATTCCGGTACAATCCGTACCCTATGAGCTCCCCTACCAATTTATTTGCGACCGTTCCCAAGCGGTCTGCCCGCGCTGCCGTGGCGCCTTTCCTGCCGATGTCGCGTGCCGAGATGGACGCGCTGGGCTGGGACCAGTGCGACGTCATCCTCGTCACGGGCGACGCCTACATCGACCATCCGAGTTTCGGCATGGCCCTGGTCGGCCGCCTGCTCGAAGCGCAGGGTTACCGCGTCGGCATCATCAGCCAGCCGGACTGGCTGTCGGCCGACGCGTTCCGCATCCTCGGCAAGCCGCGCCTGTACTACGGCATTACCGCCGGCAACATGGATTCCATGGTCAACCAGTACACGGCCGACCGCAAGATCCGCTCCGACGACGCCTACACGGCGAACGCGGAACCGAACAAGCGTCCGGACCGCGCCGTCACGGTGTACGCCCAGCGCGCGCGCGAAGCGTATCCCGACGTGCCCATCGTCATCGGCAGCATCGAAGCGTCGCTGCGCCGCATCGCCCATTACGATTACTGGTCGGACAAGGTCCGCCGTTCCGTCTTGCCCGATTCCAAGGCTGATTTGTTGATCTTCGGCAATGCCGAGCGGGCGCTGGTCGACCTGACCCACCGCCTGGCTGCCGGTGAATCGATCAAGGATATCCGCGACTTGCGCGGCACGGCCTTCATGGTGCCGTCCGGCTGGCTGCCTGGCGACGACTGGGGCGTGCACAATTCCACCCGCGTCGACGTGCCGGGCAAGATCGACCCGCACTACAGCCCATACGAGATGGTGCAGGAAGACAAGACCGCCTGCGCGACCGAGAATGCGTCGAAATCGGCCGAAGTCATCAAGCCGATCCGCATCATGAGCCGCGAAGAGCGCCTGGCCATGGCCAAGGAAAAGCACGACAAGACGGTGGTGCGCCTGCCCGCCTACGACGTCGTCAAGGATGACCCCGTCATGTATGCGCACGCTTCGCGCGTGTTCCATCTGGAATCGAATCCCGGCAATGCGCGCGCCATGGTGCAGGCGCACGGCGAACGCGACGTGTGGCTCAACCCGCCGCCGCTGCCGCTGGCCATGGACGAGATGGATGGCGTGTACGACATGAATTATGCGCGCGCCCCGCATCCGAGCTATGGCAAGGCGCATATCCCGGCTTGGGAAATGATCCGCTTTTCCGTCAACATCATGCGCGGCTGCTTCGGCGGCTGTACTTTCTGCTCGATCACGGAACATGAAGGCCGCATCATCCAGAGCCGTTCGGAACCGTCGATCCTGCGCGAAATCGAGCATATCCGCGATAAAACCAAAGGCTTTACGGGCACCATTTCCGATATGGGTGGTCCGACGGCGAATATGTACCGCCTGGCGTGCAAAGAGAAAGAGATCGAAGTCTCGTGCCGCCGCCTGTCCTGCGTGTACCCGTCCATCTGCGTGAACCTGGGCACGGACCACAGCAAGCTCATTTCTCTGTACCGCAAGGCGCGCGCCATTCCCGGCATCAAGAAAGTCTTGATCAGCTCGGGCCTGCGCTACGACCTGGCCGTGCGTTCGCCCGAGTACGTGAAGGAACTGGTCACGCACCACGTGGGTGGCCTGTTGAAAATCGCGCCCGAGCATACGGAAGAGGGCACCTTGTCGAAGATGATGAAGCCCGGCATCGGCGCGTATGACGAGTTCAAGGAAATGTTCGACCGTTTCTCTTTGGAAGCAGGCAAGAAGCAGTATTTGATTCCCTACTTCATCGCCGCCCATCCGGGCACGACGGACGTGGACATGCTGAACCTGGCCCTGTGGCTGAAGAAAAACAATTTCAAGCTGGACCAGGTGCAAACCTTCATGCCCACGCCGATGGCCATGGCGACGACCATGTATCACACGCGCAAGAATCCTTTGCGCAAGGTGACGGCAGACTCGGAAGTGGTGGAAACGGCGCGCAGCGGCAAGATCCGCCGCACCCATAAAGCGTTCCTGCGTTACCAGGACCCGGCCAACTGGCCGATCCTGCGCGAAGCGCTGGTCAACATGGGCCGTGGCGACTTGATCGGCAATGGCGACAAGCATTTGATTCCTGCCTGGACCTCGTCCGAGTCGGGCGGCCTGGCCGCCGGCGAACGCAGCCGCCAGACGCATGGCGCCGGCACGCCGGACAAGTTCAAGGTCACGCCGGGCAAGAACCGTATCGCCCTGGGCGGTACGGCCGCGGCGCCGAAGGCGACCGCCGTCGAGTCGAAGGTGCGTCCATCGATCTTGTCGACCATCAAGACGAAGGCCAAGCCGGCCGCCGTGCCGATGGGCCGTGGCAGCAAGCCGCCAGCCAAGGGCGGCCATGCCGCGCCGGCACGGGGCGGACGCAAGTAAGCCGTCCTCGGCACCCCGGGCATCGCCTGAAAACCCGGCAACGCAGACAGCGTTGCCGGGTTTTTTGTTATCTGCGCACCAGGATGGGGCGCAAAAATGTGGGGGCAGCAGAATTTTTACCAATATTTAAAAAATGAATAGAGCAAAAGGCAATTTTCCCTTGTGGCAACTTGGTGTTTGAAAATATACTCGTTGAATATTTAGCCGTACGGCAACAATGCTGCCATTCTGGCAAGCGCCAGCGTACGCGCCTTCCAGCGTTTAGATGAAAAGAGATGCCAATTGAAATGCCTTTCCTGCCAGGCCGAGAATAAGCCAGGCGCAAAATTCTGCTCTTCCTGCGGCACGACGTTTGCCGTTGCTCCTGCCGCCCCCGCGCCGGGCAAATCCTGCGGCCAGTGCGGCCATGATTGCAAGCCGGATGCCAAGTTCTGCCCCAAGTGCGCATTCAGCTTTGCCGTGGCGCCCGTTGCCGCAGCGGAGCCGCCGCCGCTGCCAGAAGAGGTCATCGAGCCAGTCATCGAGGCTGCGATCGCCCCCGTGATCGAGCCGCTTGTCGAGCCCGTCACTGAGCCCGTCATTGCATCCATACCCGTGCCAGAACCTGAGCCTTCCCCGGCACCCGTGCCAGAGCCTGTCGCGCCGCCAGCGCCAGTGCTGGAAAAGCGCCGTGCCGATCCTGGCCCCGCAGCGGAACCTGCTCCCGCACCCGCCAGCGTGCCCGCAGCGGCATCCGACAGCAGCCCGGCCGGTGGCAGCCGCATCAAGCTGATCGTCGCAGCCGTCGCGGCGGTGGTGGTAGTGGGTGCGGCAGGCGGATACTATTACCTGTCAGCCAAGCCTGCCGAACCCGCGCCAATCCCCACGCCGACGCTTCCCGCCGAAGAAACGACGGCTGCCGCCGAGCAGCCGCTGGCCATCAGCGACCCAGCGTTCGATGGCGCCGCAACGGCAGACCATGCCGCGACACCTGCAGCCGAGCCTGAGCCTGAGCCAGCGGCAGCCCCCGCTCCAGTTCCTGCTCCGGCGCCAGCGCCAGCGCCAGCGCCAGCGCCAGCGCCAGCGCCAGCGCCAGCGCCAGCGCCAGCGCCGGCACCTGTCGCGGAAAAGCCCGCCAAGCCCGTCAAGGTGACGCCGCCGGCCGCGCCTGTCAGCAAGCCTTCCGGTCTCGAAAGCGTGATCACGGACAGCCTGTCGGAAGCGAGCCACTGCATGAGCCAGCGCAAATACGACTGTGCCATTGCCAACGCGAATGCCGTGTTGCGCATGGACACGGGCAACCGCTACGCGCTCGACATCAAGCGCAAGGCGAAAGAAGCGCAGGACAAGGCGCTGTCGCAAATCCAGATCGAGTAAGCCGCGCTGCTTGCCTTCCCCCTATTTTGATCTTTCCGGAGAATAACGTGAAAAACCTGAAACAAATGGCCAAGCCCCTGGTGGCGATGCTGGTCGTGTCCTCGATGCTGGCCGGTTGCGCCGCGCCGGGCGGCCCTGGCGCCACCGGCAATACCACTACCGCCGGCACGGACGCGGCCAGCGGCGAATGCAATACGGCCATGCTGGCCGGCATCGGCGCCGTCGTGGGCGGCTTGCTGGGCGGCGGCAACAACACCGTGCGCGGCGCGGCCCTGGGCGCCAGCCTGGGCGCGCTCGCCTGCGTGGCCTTGAATTATCAAAGCCAGCAAGTCAAGACGGCGCAGCAGGTGCAGACCGACTACAAGGTGGCCAACAAGGGCAAGCTGCCCGAGCAGTCGACCCTGGTGAAATACGAGACGGGCTTTACGCCGTCCTCCGTGCGTCCGGGCCAGAAGGCGCAGACCAATTCGTATATCGAAGTGGCGGCCGGCACGCGCGATCCGAACCCGCTGGTGGAAGAGGAATTGAGCCTGTACAAGCCAAATGGCGACTTGATCAAAACCGTGCGCAAGGTGGTCAGCAGCAATAACGGCAGCGGCGCCTACAAGGGCGGCTTCTCGATTCCCATGCCGGAAGGCGTGCCGCAGGGCATTTACCCGGTGCGCACGGCCCTGTATCTGAATAGCAAGCGCGTCGGTGGCCAGGACGTCAAGCTGCAGATCGTCCAGCGCCAGGCGCCGGCATCCGAGCTGCAACTGGCGCTGGCCTACTAACACCGTGCTACCACGGGGCGGCCAGGCAGGCCGTCCCCTTCCGATTTCCCCCTTTCAGGCTAGACATGACCATTTCCACAGAAGCAGCTAAACCTCTTCCCTTTTCTTCCGCCGTGGGCTCGCTGATCGAAGCGACCGACGCCATCAGGAACTTCCGCGCGATTGCCTTGCTGGCCCTGACCTTCATCGGTGCCGTGCTCGTCGGTGGCGTGCTGACGATGCTTGCCGGCGGCATGAGCAGTGCGTTGCTGGCCTTCCTGGGCGCCTTGATGGCCTTCCTCGTGATGTTCTACGGTTCCAATGCCGTGGGCATCCTGCTGATGCGCGATGCGCAAGGCCAGCCGGGCATGAGCCTGGTGGATGCCGTGCTCGTTTCGCTGTACACGAGCCACCGCCTGATCGCGGTCGTCTTCCTTGAATTTCTGATCGTGCTGGCGGCCATGATCGCCATCGCCATCATCTTGTTCGTCTGCAAGATCCCCGTGCTCGGCCCCGTGCTGTACGCGGTCGTTTTCCCGCTGTCGGCCATCGTGCTGGGCGTGCTGGTGTTTGCGCTGTTCTACGTGATGCTGCCGCTGGCCGGCCCTGCCGCCTGGTCGGGCGCCAGCGTGTTCCAGATCATTGCCCGCCTGAACCAGATCGTGCGCACCAAGCTGGTGTCCGTGATCTTGCTGGAAGTGCTGCTGTTCCTGATCACCGCGTTTGTGGCCCTGCTGATCTTTGGCGTGCTCGGTACCGGCGTGTCGCTCACCACGGGCATGTCGGCTGGCATCCTCAGCCTGGGCGAGATGAATATGTATGCGCTGGCTGCGGGCCTGGGTCGTGGCGGCTCCGGTTCCGGCTACATCGTCGCAGCCGGCCTGGGCGGCGGCTTGCTGATGGCGGCCGCGGCCGTAGTGCCTGGCCTGATCTTTACCAAGGGCGTGTGCATCATTTACCTGGACGCCACGCGCAATGTCGACTTCAGCGCCTCGGAAGCGAGCCTGAACGACGGCCTGGCCACGGTCAAGAAAAAAGCCGAGGAAGCGCGCGAGCGCGCGCGTGCCCTGGCCGAGCAGGCGAGCGCCCCCGCCGCGCCAGCCGCTGCCGCTGCACCGGCCGCCGCGCCGGTTGACAGCCTGCAGTGCCCAAGCTGCAAGGCACCGGTCGCATCCGATGATGTGTTTTGCGGCGAATGCGCGCATAAACTCAAGTAAAGGCACGCCATGGCTCACTTCTGCACCCAATGCGGCACCGCCCATGTTCCCGGCGCGCGTTTTTGCGATGAATGCGGCAAGGCCGTGAACGCCGCGCCGTCGCCCGCACCTGCGCCGTCGCCGTCGCCCGTCGCGCCCGTCAAGCCGACCGGTGTGCAGCGGCGCCACCTCCTCCTTGCCGGCGGCGTGCTGGCGGTGGTCGTCGTGGCCGGTGGCGCACTGGCGTGGTTGCTGGCGCCAGAGGCAGCCTCGTCCAGCAGTTTCAGCCGCGCCATCGATGCCCACCTGGCGGCCGACGAGGCGGCGCGCGACAAGTTGCTGTGCCTTGCCAACTTGCCGTATCAGAAGGAAGAGATCCGCGTGGCGTCGTACGACAGTTCTACTCGGCAATGGCTGGATATCCTCGTGCGTAGCGGGCTGTACAGCGCACCCGTCGAGCAAAGCAGCGGCGGCTGGGTTGCGCAATCGCAATTTGTCTATGCGCTGGCCGCGCCGGGCAAGGCGGCCTTGCGCGGCGACAAGCTGTGCGTGGCCAAGGGCGTGAAAGTGGCCAAGGTCAGCGGCTACGATCAGGTGCGCGACCTGGGCGAACAGCAAGTGGCGATGGCCAAGGCCACCCTGGCGTTGACCGATGAGGCGGCGTGGTTCGCCAAGTCGCCGGACCGCGCATTGATCCTGCAGCGCTTGCCGGACGGCGACCTGGAAGTGCGGCTGCCGCTGGCGCTGGTCGACAAGCAGTGGCAAGTCATCGACCAAGCGCAGATGAGCCAGGCGGCCATGACCGGTGTGATGGGCAAAGCGCGGGCGGCGCAGGGCGCGGGCATGCTGGACAAGCTGAAAGGCGTGTTCAGCTTTGGCGGCCACCCGGCCGTGGGGAAATGGCAGGCAGCGATGGGCAATGTCCTGGAATTTACACGCGACAGCGTGATCAATAACGGGACCTCGACCAGGGCCACCTTCACCACCAACGGCAATACCGTGACGATCGCACCGGAAGGCGCGGGCGAAACG
Organism: Janthinobacterium sp. SUN137; assembly: GCF_030587265.1. Taxonomy (NCBI): domain Bacteria; kingdom Pseudomonadati; phylum Pseudomonadota; class Betaproteobacteria; order Burkholderiales; family Oxalobacteraceae; genus Janthinobacterium; species Janthinobacterium sp. SUN137. The sequence goes on from NZ_JAPWHZ010000007.1 coordinate 111,984, forward strand.
GCCATGGACATTATCGTCAGCGACGATGGCAGCACGGCGCAGATCAGCATGGGCGGCATGCGGGTGACGACGCTGCGCCGCATGCGCGATTAAGAGGCTAAGCCGGCGGCGTAGCTTGCCGCCTTGCAGCATTCCAGAAGCCCGGCCATGCCGGGTTTTTTTACGCCGCCGGCCAGGCAGGGGAGGCAGGTATTTATCTTGACATCAAGATAGTTCGCGCCCACACTGGTCTTTTATCTTAATGTCGAGATAGTTTCATGACCTCTTCCTTTGCCCGTCCCGCCTGGGGCGATATTCTGCTCACGGCGCTGGCGCCCCTGATCTGGGGTTCCACGTATATCGTCACGTCCGAACTGCTGCCGCCGCACCGTCCCTTCACGGCGGCCCTGATCCGCGTGCTGCCGGCCGGTCTGCTGTTGCTGCTGCTGATGCGGCGCCTGCCCGCACGGCGCGACTGGGGCCGCGTGCTGATCCTGTCCGCGCTGAATATCGGCGTGTTCCAGGCGCTGCTGTTCGTGGCCGCCTACCGCTTGCCGGGCGGCCTGGCGGCCGTGGTGGGGGCCATCCAGCCGCTGCTGGTGATGGGTCTCGCCTGGGGCGTGGAAGGACGCCGCCCCGCCCGCCTGGCCCTGGGCGCCAGCGTGCTGGGCGTGGCCGGCATGGGCGTCTTGCTGTTGTCGCCACGCACGGTGTGGGAGCCCATCGGCATCGCCGCCGCGCTGGGCGGCACGGCCTGCATGGCGGCCGGCACTTACCTGACGCGGCGCTGGAAGCCGGACTTGCCCGTGCTGGCGCTGACGGGCTGGCAATTGCTGCTCGGCGGCCTGATGCTGGCGCCCGTTGCCTGGCTGGCCGACGCGCCCTTGCCGGCACTGTCCTGGCAGCAAGTGCTGGCCTACGCCTACCTGTGCCTGGCCGGCGCCCTGCTGGCGTATGCCTTGTGGTTCCGCGGCATCGCCCGCCTGTCCCCCGTGGCCGTGTCCTCGCTGGGCTTGCTCAGCCCCCTGATGGCCGTCGTGCTGGGCTGGGCCTTGCTGGGCCAGGCCATGACGGGCTGGTCGATGCTGGGCTTGCTGCTGGTGCTGGCCAGCGTGCTGGCCGTGCAGTGGGCCAGCGCCCGTCCCGCAACAAAGTCCTGACTTCCGCGTATTTCCCTCTGGCAGGCTGATGGCATCAGCCTGCCTGTTTCCCTCTGAACGCTCCCTTTTTGCTGCACCGCACATACAGTTTTGCTTGCACTGATATGGGGCATTGAGGCACTATTCGCTTCGCGCAAACGTTTGCGCGCAACGAATTTCCTAAAAAGCATGCAGTACACGTGCTTGACCAACAACTCTGGAGACGCTCATGACATCCCGTATTCGCCTGAAAATGATTGCCGCCGCTGTCCTGGTGTGTGCCTTGCCCGCCGTGCCGGCGATGGCGCAGACACCTGCCAAACCAAAGGTGGCGCTGGTGATGAAGTCGCTCGCCAATGAATTTTTCCTGACCATGGAAAATGGCGCCAAGGCGCATCAGAAGGCGAATGCTGCCAAGTACGACCTGCTGTCGAACGGCATCAAGGATGAAACGGATACGTCGAGTCAGATCAAGCTGGTCGAGCAAATGATCGTCTCGCGCGTCAACGCGCTGGTGATCGCGCCGGCCGACTCGAAAGCGCTGGTGCCAGTGCTGAAGAAAGCCATCGACGCGGGCATCATCGTCGTCAATATCGACAACAAGCTCGACGCGGGCGCCCTGAAAGAGAAGGGCATCACCGTGCCGTTCGTCGGCCCGGACAACCGCAAGGGCGCCAAGGTCGTCGGCGACTACCTGGCGCAGCAAATCAAGAAGGGCGACCCCGTCGGCATCATCGAAGGCGTGTCCACCACCTACAACGCGCAGCAGCGCACCCTGGGTTTCCAGGACGCCATGACGGCAGCCGGTGCGAAAGTCGTCAGCGTGCAGTCGGGCCAGTGGGAAATCGCCCCCGCCAACACGGTGGCGGCCGCCATGCTGAACGCCAATCCGAATATCAAGGCTTTGCTGTGCGGTAACGACAACATGGCCATCGGCGCCATTTCCGCCATCAAGGCGGCCGGCAAGACGGGCAAAGTGCTCGTCGTCGGCTACGACAACATCAACGCCATCAAGCCGATGCTGGCCGATGGCCGCGTGCTGGCTACCGCCGACCAGTTCGGTTCGCAACAAGCCGTGTTCGGCATCGAGACCGTGCTGAAAGCCCTGGCGCAGAAGAAGAAACAGGCCGAGCTTGGTGGCGTCATCGAAACCAAGGTCGAACTGGTCGCCAAGGGCGCCAAGTCCTGATCGTTTGATCCCGCCGGGGCCGGCGCCCGCTTGCTCACCGAGCAGGCGGCGCCGGCCCCGCCGCCACTACCGCGGAGTTTTATCATGCCCACCGACATTCCACCGGCGCCAGCCGCCATCCCCTTGTTAACGCTCGATAACATCGGCAAGTCCTATGTCGGCCCCGTCCTCGGTGGCGTGGGCCTGCGCTTCGCCCCTGGCCAGGTGCTGGCGCTGACGGGCGAGAACGGCGCAGGCAAGAGCACCTTGTCGAAGATCATCTGCGGCCTGGAGCAAGCCACCACGGGCACGATGCTGCTCGACGGCAAGCCTTACCAGCCCGCCTCGCGCGGCGCCGCCGAGGCGCTGGGCATCCGCATGGTGATGCAGGAACTCAACCTGATTCCCACCCTGTCGATCGCGGAAAACCTGTACCTGAAGAATTTGCCGCAGCGTTTCGGCTTCATCGACCGTACGCGCCTTGAGCGCGACGCGCGCGAACAGATGGAAAAAGTGGGATTGGGCGGCCTCGACCCGTGGACCTTGGTCGGCGAGCTGGGCATCGGCCACCAGCAAATGATCGAGATCGCGCGCAATTTAATTGGCGCCTGCCGCCTGCTGGTGCTCGATGAACCGACGGCCATGCTGACGCACCGCGAAGTGGAATTGCTGTTCCTGCAAATCGAACGCCTGAAGGCCGAAGGCGTGTGCATCATCTATATTTCGCACCGCCTGGAAGAACTCAAGCGCGTGGCGGACCGCATCGCTGTGCTGCGCGACGGCCAGCTCGTGTGCGACGACGATATCGCGGGCCACTCCGCAGCCGACCTGGTCAGCCTGATGGTGGGCCGCTCGGCCGACGACGCCGTCGACCTGAGCGGGCGAACCATCGGCGCACCGCTGCTGCGCGTGCGGGGCCTGGCGCGCGGCAAGGTGGTCAACCCCACCTCGTTCGACTTGCGCGCCGGCGAAATCCTCGGCATCGCCGGCTTGATCGGCTCGGGCCGCACGGAATTGCTGCGCCTGATTTTCGGCGCCGACCGCGCCGACGCCGGTGACGTGTTCCTCGGCGACAGCGCAACGCCCGCCGCCTTGCACTCGCCGCAGGCCGCCGTGCAAGCGGGCATCGCCATGATCACGGAAGACCGCAAGGGCCAAGGCTTGCTGCTGCGCCAGTCCATCGCCGTCAACACGACCTTGGCCTCGCTCGACACCGTCAGCGGCGCTGGCTGGCTCAACGACGCGGCCGAAGCGACGGTGGCCGACGACTATATCCAGCGCCTGGGCATCCGCTCGCGCAACAGCGCGCAAACGGTGGCGGAATTGTCCGGCGGCAACCAGCAAAAGGTGGTGATCGCCCGCTGGCTGTACCGCGACTGCCCCGTCATGCTGTTCGACGAGCCTACGCGCGGCATCGATATCGGCGCCAAGTTTGATATTTATCAGGTGCTGGCGGAACAGGCGCGCCAGGGCAAGGGCCTCGTCATCGTGTCGAGCGACTTGCGCGAACTGATGCTGATTTGCGACCGCATCGCCGTCATGAGCGCCGGCAGCATCGTCGACACCTTCGAGCGCGGCGCCTGGAGCCAGGACGCGCTGCTGTCGGCCGCCTTCTCCGGCTATTTGACCCCTAATTCCACTCCAGCTGCGGCCTGATCCGCCGGAAAGATTCCCATGACCACTACCTCTTCCCCATCGTATCTGCAGCGCAGCCTGGCCGACCTGAAAAACTATGCGGGCCTGATCGGCGCCCTGCTGGCCATGTGCGTGTTGTTCTCGTTTGCCAGCGAAAACTTCTTCACGCTCGCCACCCTGAGCACCCTGTCCAACAACATCCCCACCCTGGTGGTGATGGCCGTCGGCATGACGTTTGTGCTGATCATCGGCGGCATCGATTTGTCCGTCGGTTCCGTGATGGCGCTGGCCGCGTCCGTGCTGTCGCTGGCCGTCGTGCACTGGGGCTGGCCCGTGTGGAGCGCGGCCCTGCTGGGCATGTTCGTCGCCGCCCTGTGCGGCGCCACCACGGGCCTCATTTCCGTCGGCTGGCGCATTCCCTCGTTCATCGTCTCGCTGGGCGTGCTGGAAATGGCGCGCGGCATGGCGTATCAAGTGACGAACTCGCGCACGGAATACATCGGCAGCGCCGTTGACGGCATCAGCTCGCCGATCGCGTTCGGCCTGTCGCCCGCCTTCATCGCCTCGATCGCCATCGTCGTCATCGGCCACCTGGTGCTCACGCGCACGGTGCTGGGCCGCCACTGGATCGGCATCGGCACGAATGAGGAAGCCGTACGTTTGTCCGGCATCAATACAAAACCGTCGAAAGTGCTGGTGTTTGCCCTGATGGGCTTTCTGGCCGGCGTGGGCGCACTGTTCCAGGTGTCGCGCCTGGAAGCGGCCGATCCGAACGGCGGCGTGGGCATGGAATTGCAAGTGATCGCCGCCGTGGTGATCGGCGGCACGAGCCTGATGGGCGGCCGCGGTTCCGTCATCAGCACCTTTATCGGCGTGTTGATCATTTCCGTGCTGGAAGCGGGCCTGGCGCAAGTGGGCGTGTCGGAACCCGTGAAACGCATCGTCACGGGCCTGGTGATCGTCGCCGCCGTGGTGCTCGACACCTACCGCCGCCGCGGCGAACGCGCCTAAGCGACGTCGCCCATGGCAACCATCAAGCAAGTGGCGCAGGCGGCGGGGGTGTCGTTTACCACCGTGTCGCACGTCCTCAACAATACCCGCCCCGTCAGCGACGAGGCGCGCCGCGCCGTGCTGGCGGCGGCGGAGCAATTGCATTACGTGCCCAGCGCGCTGGCGCGTTCCTTGCGCAGCCGCAGCACGGGCACCATCGGCCTGATCATTCCCAACAATACGAACCCGTATTTTTCGGAAGTGGCGCGCGGCATCGAGGACAGCTGCTACGCGGCCGGCTACAGCGTCATTTTGTGCAATTCCGATGACGACCCCGTCAAGCAGCGCGATTACCTGAACGTGCTGCTGACCAAGCGCTGCGACGGCCTGATCCTGTCCGCGCTGGCCGACAGCGATGGCGAATTGCTGCGCAAGATGAAGGTGCCGGCCGTGCTGCTCGACCGCGCGCCCAGCGACCTGTCCATCGATGCCGTGGCCGTCGACAACCGCGCCGGCGGCGTGCTGGCCGCGCGCCATTTGCTGGGCCTGGGACGCCGGCGCCTCGCCTGCATCGCCGGTCCCCGCGAAGTGAGCATTTCCAACGACCGCATCGCCGGCGTGCGCAGCGCCATGGCGGACGCCGGCGTGGTCCTGGCCGACGCCCTGTGCCGCCACAGCGATTTTACGAGCGCGGGCGGCTATGCGGCCGCGCTGGACTTGCTGGCGCTGCCGCCAGACCAGCACCCCGACGCCTTGTTCTGCTGCAATGACCTGATGGCCTTCGGCGCCTTGCGCGCCGCCGCCGAGCGCGGTATTGCCGTGCCGGGCGAACTGGCCGTCGTCGGCTTCGACGATATCGACCTGGCCAGCTTCGTGCATCCGGCCTTGACCAGCGTGGCGCAAAATACGCGCGAACTGGGCCGCATCACGGCCGCCTGCCTGCTGGCGCGCATCGCCGACCCCGCCTTGCCGCGCCAGCAGCGCAGCATCGCCCCGGAATTGCACGTGCGCGGCTCCAGCGCGGCCGTCACGCTATCTTCTTCCGCACCTACTTCTTCACCTGCAACTGAACTGATGGGAATGACATCATGATCGTGGTTATCGGCAGCATCAATATGGACCTGGTCTTGCGCGTGCCGCGCATGCCCCTCCCCGGCGAAACCCTGACGGGCGGCGCCTTTCGCACCATTCCTGGCGGCAAGGGCGCCAACCAGGCCGTGGCCTGCGCGCGCCTGAGCGGCAAAGTGGCGGGCGCCCAGCAAGTGGCCATGGTCGGCTGCGTGGGCGACGACGCGTTCGGCGCGACGTTGCGCGCGGCGCTGGTCGGCGACGGCATCATCGACAGCCACATCACCACCTTGCCGGGCGTCGCGTCCGGCATCGCCTCGATTCTTGTCGATGACAATGGCCAGAACAGCATCGTCATCGCCGGCGGCGCCAACGATCTGTTGAGCCCCGCGCACATTGATGCGGCGCAAGGTTTGATCGAACAGGCCGATATCGTCGTGCTGCAGCTGGAAACGCCGATGGCCACCGTCGTGCATGCGATCAAGCTGGCCCGTTCGCTGGGCAAGACCGTGGTGCTGAACCCGGCCCCGGCGGCCAGCTTGCCGGACGGCGTGCTGGAACTGGTCGACTACCTGATACCGAATGAAATCGAAGCGGCCATGCTGGCCGGCGTCAGCCCGGATGGCGCGGATGCCAAGGCGCTGGCCGCCGCGCTGCAAAAGCTGGGCAGCGACAACGTCATCATCACCCTCGGTTCCAAGGGCGTGCATGCGGCCCTGTACGGCGGCGATTACACCTTCCCCGCCGAAGTGGTGCAAGCCGTCGACACGACGGCCGCCGGCGACACCTTCATCGGCGGTTTTGTGGCGGGCCTGGCGTCCGGCATGGACGAGGCGGAAGCGATCCAGCAAGGCCAGCGCGCGGCTGCCTGGAGCGTCACCAAGCCCGGTGCGCAAACCTCGATCCCTCACTTGCACGAGCTGTTCTAACGACACGACGCCCATGAAAAAATCACCGCTGCTCAATATCGCACTGTCGCAACTGATCGCGTCGCTCGGCCATGGCGACATGCTCGTCATCGGCGACGCGGGCTTGCCGTCGCAGCCGGGCGTGCCCCTGATCGACCTGGCCCTGACGCGCGGCATCCCCGGCTTCATCGATACCGTCAACACGGTATTGACTGAAATGCAGGTGGAATACCATTTGCTCGCCAGCGAGTTGCCGCAGCACAATCCAGCCATGGCGGCGCAGGTGACGGCCTTGTCCCTGCCCGATGCGCGCCAGGTGACGCATGAGGAGTTCAAGCAATTGAGCAAGGGCGCGCGCGCCATCGTGCGCACGGGCGAGTGCAGTCCGTACGCCAACATCATTTTGGTGGCCGGCGTCGTGTTCTAGCGCAAACAATGGCGACATTGTTTGCCAAAAACATCAACGCTATTGTCCTCACTGAAATAGTTATCCATTGGCAAAAGGGGCGGCTACAATAGCCTTACCCCTGCCAGCTCGGCAGCTTCCTGTGGTGTTCCGCCATGCCGATGAAAGCCCGCGACGCTTTCCGCCTTGTCTTGCCGCTCGCCGGCAGGCTGGCGCGCGCCTGGCGCGGCTTTGTCTTCCTGCTGCTGTGCCTGCCCACACCAGCCCGGGCGCTGGAACCCGTTACCCTGCAACTCAATTTCACGCACCAGTTCCAGTTTGCCGGCTATTACGCGGCCATCGAGCAAGGCTATTACCGCGAGGCGGGGCTGGAAGTCAGGCTGGTCGAAGGGGGCGGCGGGCCGCTGGCCGAGGCGGCCGTGCTGGCGGGCCAGGCCGAGTATGGCGTGGGCAACAGCACCTTGCTGCTCAGCCGCCTGGCCGGCAAGCCCCTGGTGGTGCTGGCCGTCGTGTTCCAGCATTCGCCCAGCGTGCTGCTGATGCGCCAGCAGGGCGGCGCGCCCGACGTGCGCAAGCTGGTGGGGGCGCCCGTGATGATCGGCGCGGCCGGCGATGCGGCCCTTGCCGCCGATGAAGTGTCGCTGTTCCTGGCGAAAATGGGCGTCGCGCCGCAGCAGATGCGCCACTTGCCGCCCAGCTACCGCATCGAAGATTTGATCGATGGCAAGGTCGACGCCATCGCCGCGTATTCCACCAACGAACCGGACTACCTGGACCGGGCGGGCTTTCCCTATTACCAGTTCACGCCGCGCACGGCCGGCATCGATTTCTACGGCGACAACCTGTTTACCAGCGAGCATGAACTGCGCCGCCATCCCGAGCGCGTGAAAGCGTTCCGCGCGGCCAGCCTGCGCGGCTGGCAATACGCGATGGCGCACCGCGAGGAAATGGCGCAACTGATCCACGTCAAATACAGTCAGCGCCACGACCGCGCGCACCTGCTGTACGAGGCGCAGCAGATGGAATTGCTGCTGCAGCCCGTGCTGGTGGAGCTCGGCTACATGAATCCCCAGCGCTGGCAGCACATCGCCGACACGTATGCCAGCATGGGCGTGCTGCCGCGCAATGCCACGGACAGCCGCGCCTACAAGGGTTTTTTGTACCGTCCCGTGCCGGGCGCCGACCTGGGCTGGTTATACCTGTCGCTGGGCCTGGCGGGCAGCTTGCTGGCCGTGTCGGCGGCCTTTCACTTCAACAACCTGGCACGCGAGCGCCGCCGCACGGAGGAAACCATCCGCCAGGGGGAATTGCGCTTTCGCACCATGTTCGAGGAAGCGCCCATGGGCATCGCCCTGATCGATACCGTGAGCGGACAGTTTCTCGACATCAATCCACGCTACCTGGCCATCAGCGGGCGCAGCCTGGAGCACATGAAGCAAACGAGCTGGATGGAAATCAGCCATCCCGACGATGTGCCCGGCGAGCAGGAGCAGGTGGCGCAGTTGCTGGCGCGCAGTCTGCAGGGATTTCGCCACGCCAAGCGGATCGTCCGGCCCGATGGCGGCGTGGTGTGGGTCGACGCCTCGGTGACGGCCATCGCCACGGCGCGCCATGGCGGCCCGCACCACCTGTGCATGCTGGAAGACGTGACGGACAAGCGGCAAACGGAAGCGCTGATCTGGCAGCAAGCCAACTTCGATACCCTGACGCAATTGCCGAACCGGCGCATGTTCCACGAACGCCTGCGCCAGGCGCTGGCCCAGGGGCGGCGCGATACGAGCCGCGTGGCCATCCTGTTCATCGACCTCGACCATTTCAAGGAAGTCAACGACACCCTCGGCCACCACCAGGGCGATATCCTGCTGATCGAGGCGGCGCGGCGCATCCGCGTGGGCGTGCGCGAGACGGACACGGTGGCGCGCCTGGGCGGCGACGAATTCACGGTGATCCTGTCCGACCTCGATGATCTGCAGCAAGTCGACCGCATCGCGCGGCAGATACTCGACGGCTTGCTGGCGCCATTCCTGCTGGGGCAGGAGCAGGCGTTCGTCTCGGCCTCGATCGGCATCACCCTGTATCCGGACGACGCGGGCACCATCGAGGAATTGCTCAAGCACGCGGACCAGGCCATGTACGTGTCGAAAGGGGCGGGGCGCAACCGCTACAGCTACTTTACGCCCGCCATGCAGGTGGCGGCCGTCAACCGCATGCGCCTGGGGGCGGACTTGCGCACGGCCCTGCGCGAACAGCAGATGCAGCTGTATTACCAGCCCATCGTCGCGCTGCATGGCGGACGCATCGAGAAGGCGGAAGCCTTGCTGCGCTGGCACCATCCGCAACGGGGCCTCGTGTGTCCGCCGGATTTCCTCGCACTGGCCGAAAGCAGCGGCCTGATCGTGGAGATCGGCGACTGGGTGCTGTGCACGGCGGCGGCGCAACTGCTGCATTGGCGTGCGCAGGGCCATGCCATCGGCTTGCCGGGGCTGCAACTGTGCCTGAACCAGTCGTCGCTGGAATTGCAGCGCGAAGTCGAGGCGCCCGGCACCTGGCTGCGCCAGCTGGCGGCGCTCGGTGTGCCGGCCTCGGCCATCGTGCTCGACATGCGTGAAGATGTGCTTTTACCTGGCGGCACCAGCATGGCGCCACGCTTGCAGCATTTGCGCGAAGCGGGCTTGCAGATTGCCCTGGACGACTTCGGCAGCGGCCATGCTTCGCTGACGCAATTGCAGCAATGCGGCATCGATTACCTGAAGCTCGACGGCGTGCTGGTGCGCAAGCTGGCGCCCGGCGCCAGCGAGCTGGTGCTGTGTGAAGCCATCGTCACCATGGCCCACAAGCTGGGCTTGCGGGTGATTGCCGAAGGGGTGGAGACCGATGAGCAGCGCGCGCGCCTGCTGGAGATCGGCTGCGATTTTGCGCAAGGCGAGCTGTTTGCGCCGCCGCTGGCCATCGAAGCGTTCGATGCGCTGCTGCGCGCGCAGCAGCCCTTGCACCCTTGAAACAGGCATCGCCTGCCACCAGATGGCATCCAGGCCTGCGGGACAGGGCTTCCGGCTTGAACGGGCTTATACTCGACGGGCTGGCGCCTGCGCCCGGCTTTGCTGTCACCGGTACCTACACCGGGAGCGCAGGCAGTATTTCTTCCATTCACTCAACTCGAGGTGACCTCATGGGCATTTTCAGCAATATCTACAACAAGATCTTCCACCATTCGTCCGACGCTGCCCCGGCAGCCACGCCAGCCGCCGCTACCGACGCGCCAGCGGCGGCCGCACCGGCTGCTGCACCAGCGGCTGCCGTGCCGGTGGTGGACGTGGAAGTGGTGCTGGTCGACCTGGCCAGCAAGAACGCGGAAAAACTCAATTGGCGCACGTCCATCGTTGACCTGATGAAACTGCTTCAACTGGACAGCAGCCTGGCTTCGCGCAAGGAACTGGCACAAGAGCTGCATTTCACGGGCGACACCAACGATTCGGCCAGCATGAATATCTGGCTGCACCGCCAAGTGATGATCAAGCTGGCGGAAAACGGCGGAAAAGTTCCGGAAGAGCTGAAGAATTAAGAATTGAACACCTGGCGGCGGCAGGGGTATCCACTGTCACCGCTATCCAATCCCGTGGGAACTGCCTATCATGGAGTTCCCATGGCGTCATGATAGCTAAAATTAATTGAAACTATTGTGACAATCAATTTTGCATATGGGTTAAAACCCCTTACACTAGAGTCTTACTGATTCACCACACGAGAGGAAATGACTATGTCGCTGATCAATACCCAAGTTAAACCATTCAAGGCAACCGCTTACCACAATGGCAAATTCGTCGACCTGACGGAAGCGTCGCTGAAAGGCAAGTGGTCGGTATTCGTCTTCTACCCAGCCGACTTCACCTTCGTTTGCCCAACCGAACTGGAAGATCTGGCCGATCACCACGCTGAATTCCAGAAGCTGGGCGTCGATGTCTACGGTATCTCGACCGATACCCACTTCGCGCACAAAGCCTGGCACGACACCTCGGACGCGATCAAGAAAGTGCAATACGCACTGATCGGCGACCCGACCGGCGCCCTGTCGCGCAACTTCGAAGTCATGATCGAAGAAGAAGGCCTGGCACTGCGCGGTACCTTCGTCATCAATCCTGACGGCTTCATCAAAGTGCTGGAAGTGCATGACAACGGCATCGGCCGTGACGCAGCGGAACTGTTGCGCAAAGTCAAAGCCGCTCAGTACGTGGCGAACCACCCAGGCGAAGTGTGCCCAGCCAAATGGACGGAAGGCGCAGCGACCCTGACCCCATCGCTGGACCTGGTTGGCAAGATCTAAGTCTTGAAGCCTTGCAACATCTAGCAGCAAACAAGTAGTTACCGCGATGCCGGACCGGGTGTCCGGCCCGGCATTCGCCTAAATATTTGTAGAAAAGGAAAACATCATGTTAGACGCCACCCTCAAAACCCAACTGAAATCCTACCTGGAAAAAGTGGTGTATCCGCTTGAGTTGGTCGCTTCTCTCGATGACAGCGCAAAAGCCCGCGAGATGAAAGAATTGCTCCAGGAAATAGTCCTGTTGAGCGACAAGATCACGCTGGTCGAGCGCACTGACGCTGGCGTACGGACCCCGTCGTTCAGCATCAACCGCCCAGGCACCGATATCGGCGTGCGTTTCGCCGGCGTGCCGCTGGGCCATGAATTTACCTCGCTGGTGCTGGCGCTGCTGCAAGTGGGCGGCCACACCATCAAGTTCGACGATGCCGTGATCGAGCAGATCCGCAACCTCGACGGCGATTACGAATTTGAAACGTTTATTTCGCTCTCCTGCCATAACTGCCCGGAAGTGGTGCAGGCATTGAATGCCATGGCCGTGATCAACCCGCGCATCAAGGTCACCACCATCGATGGCGGCGTGTTCCCGCAAGAAGTGGAAGCGCGCCAGATCATGGCCGTGCCGATGATGTTCCTGAACGGTGAACACTTCGGCCAGGGCCGCACGAATGTCGAGGAAATCCTCGCCAAGCTCGACACCAACGCCGGCGCCCGCCAGGCCGAGGCACTGAACAAGAAAGACGTGTTCGACGTGCTGATCGTCGGCGGCGGCCCTGCCGGCGCGGCAGCGGCCATCTACGCGGCCCGCAAAGGCATCAAGACGGGCGTGCTGGCCGAGCGTTTCGGCGGCCAGGTGCTCGACACCCTTGCCATCGAGAATTTTATTTCCGTCAAGGAAACGGATGGTCCGAAGTTCGCCATGGCGCTGGAACAGCACGTCAAGGAATACGAAGTCGACATCATGAACACCCAGCGCGCCGCGAAATTGACGCCGGGCAAATTGGTGCAGATCGAAACGGCGAATGGCGCGATCCTGAAAGCCAAGACCGTCATCCTGGCCACCGGCGCCCGCTGGCGCGAAATCAACGTGCCGGGCGAGAAGGAATACCGCAACCACGGTGTCGCCTACTGCCCGCACTGCGATGGCCCGCTGTTCAAGGGCAAGCGCGTGGCCGTGATCGGCGGCGGCAACTCGGGCGTGGAAGCGGCGATCGACCTGGCCGGCCTCGTGAAACACGTGACCCTGATCGAGTTCGGCGCGGAACTGCGCGCCGATGCGGTGCTGCAACGCAAGCTGCACAGCCTGCCTAACGTGACCGTGATCACCTCGGCGCAAACCACCGAGATCCACGGTGACGGCAAGATCGTCAATGGCCTGAGCTACACGGACCGGGTCAGCGGCGAATCGAAGAAGGTCGAGCTGGAAGGCGTCTTCGTGCAAATCGGCCTGGTGCCGAACACGGAATGGCTGAAAGGCACGGTAGCGTTGTCGCGCCACGGCGAAATCGAAGTCGATGCCCGCGGCCAGACTTCGATCCCCGGCGTGTTTGCGGCCGGCGACGTCACCACGGTGCCGTACAAGCAGATCATCATCGCCACCGGCGAAGGCGCCAAGGCAGCCCTGTCCGCCTTTGACCACCTGATCCGCTCGGACGACGAGGAAGTGGTCGAAGAGTCTGCCGCCAAGGAAGCACTGACGGCGTAACTATTGAGCCGTATCAAGAAAAAACCGGAACTGCCGCAAGGGGGTTCCGGTTTTTTTATGTATAGAAGAAACTTAGCTGCCCGCGTACAGCGGATTGCCGGCCACATACACCTGGATGCCATCGACGGGCATGTCCTTCGGCGCGATGTCGGCCAGGGCGAAGACGGTCTTGTTGTTGAAGGTGTGCACGTGCCATGTAAAACGCTGGCCGGCGCGCACGATGGTGACGGTTTCGCCGTGCGTGACGTTGATGTGGCGGGCGTCGGCTTGCAGTTCGATGGTGCGCTGGGCGGCGGCGTGCGGGGCGCTGCTGCCATAGTCGGTAGCCGTGCCCGTGGGGCCCGCGGCGATGGCCGAGGTGGCGAAGGCGGCGCACAAAATCGCCAGGGCGCGGCGGTGGGTGTTCAACATAATAATCTCCAAGAATAAGCCAGGCGCGGTGAATAAGCGCGCCGTGTTATGGGTAATGGCTGCACCGGGATCGCCGGTTTTTGCAACACGGCATCGTAAGCTGTCCTTGGTCGATCTGCAAAGCTGTATTTCCTGTCTATATTTCCAGCGTCGCCGCCAGCGGCACGTCCGGCGCCAAATGGCTGGTCAGCACGATGCATTGGCGCGCCAGGCGGGATGGCTCGGCCAGGCGCGCGCGCAAGTGGGCCATGGCGGCCGCGTCGAGACCGTTGAACGGTTCGTCGATCAGCAGCAGGCGCACCGGCAAGGCCAGGGCCAGGGCCAGTTGCAGCTTTTTATGCTGGCCCAGCGAGAGGGCGGTGATGCTTTGCTGCAAGGTTGATGTCATGGCAAAGGCGTGCAGTTCCGCGTTCAGCAGCGACTGGTCGCTGCCTGGGTACAGGGCCAGGTGCAGGTCGAGAAACTCGTGCACTTGCAGCCAGGGCAGGGCGGGCGTGTCGCCGCCGCAATAGAAGGTCTGGGCACGGTAGGCCAGCGGCATGGCGACGCTGTCGACGTCATCGAGGCGGATGGCGCCGCGCGCGGGCAGCAGGGCGCCGCCCGCCAGCTTCAGCAGGGTCGTCTTGCCGGCGCCGTTCGCGCCGCGCAGCCAGGTGACGCCGGGGCCGAATTGCTGGTTGTAGCCCTGGAAGACGCGGTGCGTGGGGAAGTGAAAATCGAGGTGCTCGAGGTGCAGCACGGGAGTAGGCTGGTTCAATTCCATAATTCGCTTCCGATGGCGCTCAAGGCAAGGATGGAGAAAACGACGAGGGCGACGCGCCCGCGCGGCGTCAGGCGGGGCAGGCCGACGATGGCCAGCAGGGCCGCGCTGGCGGTGAGGGCATAGACGCCGGTCACGCGCCGCTGCAGGGCGGCTGGATCGATGCAATACAGCAAGACGCCAGCGCCCAGCAGCACGGCAAAGGCGGGGAGCAGGCTGGCGGCGCAGGCCAGGCGCGTCAAAGTCGTGCTGGCCAGGGGCCAGGCATCCAATGCAGGGCGCAGCACGGCGATCTGCTCGCGCACGGCCTTGTCGCCCCGGTCCGTCACGATGACCAGGCTGGCGCTGGCCAGCAAACCGAGCAGCGGAGCGGGCACGAGCGGTGCGCGCAGCAGCCAGGCCAGCATGCTGGCGCCAGCCGTGGCCAGCAGCACGCTTTGCTGCAGGCCGATCACGTTTTCATTGCGCCAGAACGGCAGCCAGAACAGCTGGCGCCACAGAAACATCGTGCGCCAGCGGGGCCGTTGCGGCACATAGGCCGTCATCGTGGGCGGGCGCGCCCTGTGTGCGGGGCGTGGCGCGCGCAGGCGTTGCGCCACGATGCGCGCCGTCAGCAGCCACGCCAGCAGCCAGACGGCGAGGGTGGCGGCCATGCCGGGCGCGGCAACGGGGCGCAGCCAGGGCGGCGACTGCAGCAGCCAGATGGTAGCCGAGACGGCATAGGCGAGGCCCAGCGGCAGCATCAGCAGGCCGGCCACGGCGATGTCGGCTTGCCAGCGCAGGTGGCGCGGCAAGGGCAGCTGGCGCAGCCACGCGGCGGTGGCGGCAGGCAACAATCGCTTGCGCAGCAGCCAGGCGGGCAGGCACGTGAGCAGCACTTGCGCCGCCAGCAAGCCCAGGGCCGCTGGCCAGGGCAGATTCATGGCGAGAAATCCGGGCAGGGCGATGACGCTGAGCAGGCCCAGCAGGACGGGACCGGCCAGGAACACGAGAATTTCCATGGAACTGGCCAGGCTGGCGGCAAATTGCAGCAAAGCATGATGGGCCAGGCGCAAGCGCAGGGCGAGGTAGGGGGAAAAGCTGCGGGGCAGGCGCATCAGGCAGGAGCGGCGGAGTCGGCAAGAGCGCTGATTCTAGTGCATTTGCGCTCCCACAATGGGAAAAGCCCTTCGGTTCCAGGAACCAAAGGGCTTTTCTTTTATTGGCGGAGCGGACGGGACTCGAACCCGCGACCCCCGACGTGACAGGCCGGTATTCTAACCAACTGAACTACCACTCCAAGCTCGTATGATCTGTGTTGCTGATCCATGAAGCACTGGATAATTTTCTGTTTGGTGGTGGGTGCTGAGAGGCTCGAACTCCCGACCTACGCCTTGTAAGGGCGCCGCTCTACCAACTGAGCTAAGCACCCGCATACCCAGAAAACTATCCCGACGTTTGTCACCACGTCTGGAAGAGGCACTATTATAGGGGGCGCTATCGTGCTTGTGCAACTATTCTTGAGGGGGAATGGCAGTTTTTTTGCTGAAAAGCGCAAAAATGTTCAGGCGAGAGGGGATGGACGTGTTTTTGGCTTCTGAAATGGGAAAAGCCCTTCGGTTCCAGGAACCAAAGGGCTTTTCTTTTATTGGCGGAGCGGACGGGACTCGAACCCGCGACCCCCGACGTGACAGGCCGGTATTCTAACCAACTGAACTACCACTCCAAGCTCGTATGATCTGTATTGCTGATCCATGAAGCACTGGACAGTTTTCTGATTTGGTGGGTGCTGAGAGGCTCGAACTCCCGACCTACGCCTTGTAAGGGCGCCGCTCTACCAACTGAGCTAAGCACCCGTTGCTTGTCTCAGAAAACCATCCCGACGTTTGTCACCACGTCTGGAAGAGGCGCTATTATAGGACGGGTAAAATCCTTCTGCAAGCGCTTTTTTCACTTTACTCTGTAATGCCCCATTGCGACAGCATCCACGCCATATTGAACGCGTTTTCGGCGATGGCGTTATAGCGGCCCGACGCGCCGCCGTGGCCGGCACCCATATTCGTTTTCAGCAGCAGGGGATTGCTGTCCGTTTTATAGGCGCGCAGCTTGGCCACATATTTTGCCGGTTCCCAGTACATGACCTGGCTGTCGTTCAGGCCCGTCGTCACCAGCATGGCGGGATAATTCTTGCGCGCAATGTTGTCGTACGGCGAGTAGCTGAGCATGTAGTCGTACGCGGCCTTCTGGTTCGGGTCGCCCCATTCCAGGTACTCGCCCGTGGTCAGGGGCAGGCTGGCGTCCATCATGGTGTTCATCACGTCGACAAACGGCACGGCCGCGTGCACAGCGTGGAACAGGTCGGGGCGCATGTTGACGACGGCGCCCATCAGCAAGCCGCCCGCGCTGCCACCCTGGATGATGAGGCGGTTCGGGCTGGTCCATTTTTCGCGCACCAGGTAGTCGGCGCTGTCGATGAAGTCATTGAAGGTGTTTTTCTTCTTCATCAGCATGCCGTCTTCATGCCAGGCTTCGCCCATGTCGGTGCCGCCGCGGATATGTGCCTGCGCATAGATGACGCCCCGTTCCAGCAGGCTGATGCGGCTGATGGAAAAAGTGGCTTCCGTGGAAATGCCGTAGGAGCCGTACGAGTACAGCAGCAGCGGCGCTGAACCGTCGAGCTTGACGCCTTTCTTGTAGACGACCCACAGCGGCACTTGCACGCCATCGCGCGCCTTCACCCACAAGCGCTGCGTGGTGTAGCGGCTGCTGTCGAAGCCGCCGACGATTTCCTGCTGCTTCAGCACCGTGCGCTTGCCGTCCTGCATGCTGACGTCGATGACGGTGGGCGGCGTGACGGGCGACTGGTAGGACATGCGAAATTGCGTGGCGGAAAACTCCGGCGTGCCGGCCGCCGTGGCCAGGTAGACGGGGTCGTCGAATTGCACCGCCTTCCAGTTCTTTTGCGCAAAATCAAAGATGCGGGCGCGGTTCAGGGCGCGTGCCTTTTCCATCACCACCAGGTAGCCCTGGAAGACGTCGATGGACTGGATCACGGCATCCTTGTTGTGCGGCACGACCGGCTTCCAGTTCTTCGGCTGCGGCGCAGAGAATGGCGCGCTGACGACACGGAAATTCTTCGCCCCCTTGTTGGTCAGAATATACAGCTGGCCGTCGCGGTGCTCGATGCCGTAGCGGTGGCCTTTTTCACGTTTCAGCACGGATTGGAACGTGCCTTGCGGCTTGCTCGTTGGCAGCAGCAGCACTTCGCTCGTGTCCGTGCTGCCCGAGGTGAGCACGAAGAATTGCTTGTCGCGCGTGCGGTCCACATGGATGGCAAACTGCTCCACCGGCTCGTGGTAGACCTGTTGCGGCGCACCGCCCAGGGCCAGGCGGAACAAGCGGTCCGAGCGCTTGGTGGTGGCGTCTTCCTGCGCCAGCATCAGGGTGGCGTTATCCGCCGCCCAGGCCAGCGATGTCACGCGCGGCATGCTGTCGCCCAGCAACTTGCCCGTTTTCAAATCCTTGACGTGCAGCTCGTACTGGCGGAAACCCGTCGTGTCGGTGGTGTAGGCCAGCAACTGTTCATTCGGGCTGACGCTAAATGCGCGCACGGCAAAGAATTTGTGGCCTTCGGCCAATTGATTCTGATCCAGCAAGATTTCCTCGGCCGCCTGCGCATCATAGGCGCCACTGGCGCCGACGGGGCGGCGGCAGTGAATCGGGTATTGCTTGCCCGCTTCCACGCGCGTGTAATAGTAGAAATTGCCCTGGCGCGCAGGCACGGACAAGTCCACTTCCTGCATGCGTCCCTTGACTTCCGCATATACCTTGTCGGCCAGCGGCTGGATCGGCGCCGTGACGGCTGCCGTGTAGGCGTTTTCCGCATTCAGGTAGTCGATCACGGCAGGATCGGCTTTCTTTTGCAGCCAGCGGTAGTCGTCCGTGACGACCGTGCCGTGGCGCGTTTCCTGCCAAGCCGTCTTGGCGGCGACGGGGGCGACGGCCGTGGCGATGGTGGTGGTGGCGTCGGCGGCCAGCGCGGATGGCGCCAGCGTGGACAGTAGCAGGGCCGGCAGGATGGATGACCAGACGGACCGGCGACGCAAGGCATGATGTGCTGTAGACAAGGCAACTCCTTTGAATAGTTGTGTCAGGATTGTAATCTTGCTATTGAGAAAAGCAACCGCTGATCGTCGCCATCGGGTCCTGTGCGTTTCAACTTGCATCCGCGGTCATTTCCGGTAATACTGTATGCATGCACAGTATCTTGCCGCAATGAAGGCAAGCCGATCCGCCGCGAGGTGTTTTTTGATTTCATCTGCCCCCACACTTGCCGAAGCACCCGCCGCGCGCCGCTGGATCGCCCACCTGGACATGGACGCCTTCTTCGCTTCTGTGGAACTGCTGAAATATCCGGAATTGCGCGGCGAAGCCGTCGTCATCGGCGGCGGGCGCCTGCAGCAGCCCGTGCTGCAGATTGACGGCACGCGGCAGTTTGCGCGCATGCGCGACTACGTGGGGCGCGGCGTCGTCACCACGTCGACCTATGCGGCGCGCGCGTTTGGCGTGTTTTCCGCCATGGGCATCATGAAGGCGGCGAAACTGGCGCCCGACAGCATCCTGCTGCCGGCCGACTTCGAGGCCTACCGCGAGTATTCGGCCCGCTTCAAGCAAGCCGTGGCCCAGTTGTGCCCCATCATCCAGAACGTGGGCATCGATGAAATCTATGTCGACCTGACGGAACACGGCGCGCAGGCGCCGGCCATGGCGGCGCGCCTGAAGGCGGCCGTGTTCGAGGCGACGGGCCTGTCGTGCTCGATTGGCCTGGCGCCTAACAAATTGCTGGCGAAAATCTGTTCCGACCTGGAAAAACCCGACGGACTCACCATTTTGTCGCCCGAGGATATCGCCACGCGCGTGTGGCCCTTGCCGGCGAAAAAGATCAACGGCATTGGCCCGAAGGCGACGGCCAAGCTGGAAGCCCTGGGCATCATCACCGTCGGCGAGCTGGCGCAAGCCGACCTGGCCATGCTGCGCACGCAGTTTGGCGACCTGTACACGGGCTGGCTGCGCCAGGCAGCGCTGGGCATCGACGAGCGGCCCGTGCAGACGAGCCGGGAAACCAAGTCCGTCAGCCGCGAAACGACGTTCGAGCGCGACTTGCAGGTGGTGCGCGACCGCGCCACGCTGTCGGAAAAGCTGGAAAGCCTGTGCACGCGCGTGGCGGGCGACCTGGACAAGCAGTCGCTGGCGGGGCGCACGGTGGGCATCAAGCTGCGTTTCGAGGATTTCAGCACCGTCACGCGCGACATCACCTTGCCCAGCGCCACGGCGGACGCCGCCGCCATCCTGCGGGCCAGCCGCGATTGCTTGCGGCGCGTGCCATTTGAAAAGAAAATCCGCCTGCTGGGCGTGCGCATCTCGACCTTGTCCGATCCGGCCATCGCGATGCGGCAGGCGCCAGCCCAGGCGGAGCTGTTTCCCGCCCTGTAGCGGCATTCCCCACGCATCAACAACACCGCGCCAGTCCGCGCTTTTGACGGCATTCCCGTGTCGAAAGTGTAGAATGGCGTTCCCCTGGCACTACTGAAACAAACGGAAGACAAAAACTATGTGGTTCAAGAATCTTCAGATTTACCGCCTGCCCGCACCATGGGCCTATACGCCAGAACAACTGGAAGAGGCCTTGTCCTCGAACAAATTTACGCCGGCGACCAGCATGGATCTGATGCGCCAGGGCTGGGATACGCCACGCCCGAATGGCGGCCTGGTCCACGTGGTCAACAAGCAGATGCTGATCTTGCTGGGCACGGAAAAGAAACTGTTGCCAGCCACCGTCATCAACCAGGTGGCCAAGGCCCGCGCCGCCGAGATGGAAGAAGCGCAAGGCTTTGCACCAGGCAAGAAAGCCATGAAGGAATTGAAGGAACGCGTGGCCGACGAACTGCTGCCGCGCGCCTTCAGCATCCGCAGCAACGTCTGGACGTGGATCGACCCCGTCAATGGCTGGCTGGTGGTCGATGCCGCCAGCCCGGCGAAAGCCGATGAAGTCATCAAGCTGCTGCTCAAGGCCGTGGACAAGCTGCCGCTGGAAAGCCTGCGCGTGCAGCGCTCGCCCGTGGCGGTGATGACGGAGTGGCTGCAGGCGGACGATGCGCCTGCCGGCTTCACGGTCGACATGGATACGGAATTGCGCGCCACGGGCGAGAGCAAGGCCACCGTGCGCTACGTGCGCCACACCCTGGAAGCGGACGACGTGCGCCGCCACATCGCGGCCGGCAAGCAGTGCACGCGCCTGGCCATGACGTGGAACGACAAGATTTCGTTCGTGTTGACGGAATCGCTGGCCATCAAGAGCGTCAAGCCGCTGGACGTGATCAAGGAAACGGAATCGAGCACGAAGAACGACGAAGAGCGTTTCGACGGCGACGTGATGCTGATGACGGGCGAGTTGAGCAAGCTGATGGCCGACGTGGTCGAAGCCCTGGGCGGCGAAGCGACTGCATAAGCGCAGTCATGCCGGTACGAAAAAGGAGCTGCGGCTCCTTTTTTTTCGTCCTTCGCCTGGCATGACGGGCGAAGGACGAAAAAAAAGGGCCTTGCGTTTGCAAGGCCCTCGGTCGGCTCAGCCTAGGTTGACAAGGTCAACTTAGAACTTGTACTGGGCCGTGAAGTAGAACGAACGCATCATTGGATCTGCGTAGCGTGGATCGTAGCCAACCTGGTGACCACGCGAGCTGCGCAGCGACAGCGGCGGTTCACGATCGAACAGGTTTTTGATACCTGCGCGCAAGGTCACTGCTTTGCTGTACGCATAGCGGCCCTGGAAGTCAACCGTCGTGTACGAAGGCACGTGCAGACGGATATTTTCCTTTGCGTTGGTGGCCAGGTTGACCACCTCGGCCGAAGCGTCGGTGTAGCCATTGCGGTAGCTCACGATGACCGTGTTGGTCAGCTTGCCCGATTCCAGGCTCATGTTGAGCTTCATCAGGTTACGGAACGTGACGGCATCGGAAATACCGTAGTAGTTCATGTTGTTGGTCCACTGATCCTTGGTGCCTGGTACGGTGTAGTCGGCCTTGAGCATATGCGTACCGCTCAGGTTAGCCGTGAAGTTACCGATATCGAACTTCTTGCGTGCCGTCATGTCCCAGTCGATACCGCGGTTATGCGTCTGGCCAATGTTCATCGACAGCGACTTGAACGCATAGTACGGCTTGCCGGTCGTCGGTTCGATGTAGATGCCGAACAGGTCGCGGTACATGCCTGGGTTGTTGAACGCTTGCGCTTCGCTCACGGACGAAACCGCATCGGTGATTTTCACGTCCCACAGGTCGGCGCCGAAGGAGAATGCCGAGCTAGGCTCGATACGGAAACCGACGGTGAACTGTTTCGATTTTTCCGGTTTCAGGTTTTCGTTACCACCAGCCATTTTATTGTACTGGCTGTTAGGCGCACGGCACAGCGCATCGCCTGGGAATGGGCAATTCCAGGTAGCACCGGTAAAGCCGTTGTTGACCAGTGGCTGACCAATGCTCAGCATGTCCGGAGCCTTGAAGCCCGTGCCGTAGGAGCCGCGCAGCAGTACTTGCTGTATCGGCTGCCAGCGTGCCGTGACCTTGTAGGTATTGGCATTGGCATCCTTGCCGATGGTCTTGTTGATGACGCCATTGTCGATCGCCGACACGGAGTCATAACGGCCAGCCAGACTCACTTCTACCGTTTTGGTGATCGGAGCCAGCAATTCGGCGAAGACGCCGTAGGTTGAACGGCTCAGGTCATAGCGTGGCGAGGTGTTGAAGCCGTAGATGGTGCTGGTGTTTGCACCTGCATCTGGCGTCTGGCCGTAGTTGTACTCGCGGTAGTCGGCGCCGATACCGATGTTGGCTTTGCCGCCTGGCAAGGTGAACAGTTCACGGGAACCGTGCGCATCGATGCCGCGCATGGTGGTCGATGCCGTGCGGATCGAGCCTTTGAATTGCGAATTGTTGATCAGCGCTTGCATTTCCGGCGATGGCGTGCCGGCTGGCACGAACGGGTTGAACGCCGGATTTTTCAGCAGGGCCTTCATATCGGCCGTTTTCGCATAGCCGCCGATGTAGCGTTCATCAATGGAATTTTGCGACCAGGTCAGGCCCGCATCGATGTTCCACGCACCAATTTCGCCTTCGACGCCGACGACGAAGTGCTTGGTCTCGGTGATGGTGTTGGAGTCGCGGGTACCCCAGTCGCTCATGCGATAGTTGGCTGACACGGAGGTGATGTCCTTGACCTGCTCTGGTGTCAGGTAAGGCAGGACATACTTGTTGTACTGCGCACCGTTAAGCGCAATCGGGATTGCCACCGGATTGGCCGAGATGCGCGCGGTCAGGTCATAACGCGAGTAGGCGACTTCGGCAAACGCATTCAGCGAATCGTTGAGTTTGTAGGTGGCGCGGGTAAACAGGCTGTCGCGCTTCGATTCAGGCACGATTTCAACCGTCGAACCGCCATCGTAGCCGCAAGCCAGCTTATTGGCTGCCAGTGGGGCATTGGTCACGGCGCCACAATTATCATTCTTCGCCAGGTATGGATTGAAGAGGTAATCGTCTTTGCCTTTGACGGACACGGTGGCGTTGGCCGGTGCCGTGCCTATGGCGGTCTTGTCGTAGACGTATTGTTTGCCGTTAAAGCTCACTGGAATACGCGACGAACGGGCGAACGTGCGGTCGGTGGCGCGCAAGTTCGATTGCTCGTCATGGCGGTACGATACCAGCACGTTAAAACGGTCTTCGTCGATGTCGCCGACGCCATAGGTCACGCTGGTGTTCCAGGCGTTGCCGCCCTTGTCTTCCGGACCGCCATAGGTGGCTTCCAGGGAGCCGCCTTGCTGGTTCTTCTTCAGAATGAAGTTGATCACGCCGGCGATGGCGTCCGAGCCGTACAGGGCCGAAGCGCCGTCGGTCAGCACTTCGACGCGTTCAATGGCGCTCATCGGAATGGCGTTCAGGTTGACGGAAGTGCCCGAGCCTTGTGGCGCGATGCGGCGGCCGTTCAGCAGGACCAGGGTGTAATCTTCGCCGATGTCATGGATCGACGCGCTGGTGCGGCCGCCCGAATTGGTGCCTGCTGCGGCGGCGCCGACGGTAAAGCCCTGCATGGCGGGCAGTGCCTGGAGCAGGTCGGCAACCGTGGTGGCGCCCGTCTTGGCGATCGCTTCTTGCGTCAGGCGCTGCACAGGCAAGGCGCCTTCGACAGCGATACGCTTGATACTCGAACCGGTAATTTCAACTTTTTGAATTGCTTCGTCCGCCATGGATTGGCCAGAGAACAAGACGCTACCTGCCAGTACGGTCAGGGCCAGGCGTACGCTGCGTACGCCAATTTTTTCTTTAAATGCCATTGTAACAATTACTCCGTAGTAGTTTTAATAACGACAAGCAGTACACGAGCACCGCTCTGGCCATCGGGTAGATGACCAGCGGTGCTCGTGTACGGTAGGCGGAACCACGTCGGTGGGAGGTGGAAGACTACTTAGCGCAATATTGTTATAAATGCACTTTTGACTTGTCGAGGCGAACATTATGTCGTCTCAGCAAGAAAAAATGCATATCAACCGTGTCGGATTTGGCAATAAATTATGGATACAGAAGAATATTTAATTTAATTGTTAAATTGCAGTTTTATATTTAATAATATCGGTGTTTTTAAAAATGATCAATGGCGTTTTTTTACAACATAAAATTATTGTATTGGCAATTTTATGTTTTACCTGCAATAATTCGACGGATTCTGTGGTTTTGCAGAATTTGTGAAAGGTGAAAAAACATAAAAAAAGCCCGTTGAAAACGGGCTGGTCGAATTGTGACAAAGGGTCAGTCAGGCCGCGGGCCGGTCTGCTTTTACCCCTGTCCTGGCATCGCCCTACAAGGGCTGGAACACGCCGGCGGCGCGGTTCTTTTGCACATTGTCCCAGGCGAAGATCTGGCCATTCATGGCCACGTACACGCCGGCTGGCAAGGTTTGCGCCACGCCGCAGGCAAAGCCCAGGTTGAACAGGGCGTCGGAGTTGTCGATTTCGTAGGGAATCATGGCGCCCGTCAAAATGACCGTTTGCTGCAGGTTCGCCGCGCCCAGCACCTGCGCCGTTTCGCGCATGGTGTCGGTGCCGTGGATGATGACGATGGCTTTTTCCTGTGCCGCGCGGCACGAGGCCAGCACGCGCTGGCGGTCCGCATCCTGCATGTCGAGCGAATCGAGCAGGGGCAATTGCTCCAGCGCCACGGGCGCCGTCATGCGCGCGCGGGCAATCGCTGCCGGCAAATGACTGTCGGAAAAGCCCAGGGTACCGTTCAATTCGTTGTAGTGTTTGTCGAAAGTGCCGCCAGTGGCGAGTATGCGCAAAGTCATGATGTGGTCACGATGTCAGTGGAGAATGACGCGCATGATAGCGTGGATTGGCAGCGTTGCGTGAATGCTGCCGCAGATGGGCCAGCGTGCCTGCCGCCCCGCTATCGCGCCGCATCTGGAAAATTTGGCCATCTGTGAGTACACTGGTTTCTTTGTTTGCCTGCCACCCCGACTCCGTATGAAAGCGCTCGCTCCCGGCACCGTCATTTTTCACCGCCACCGCGGTTACGGGGTGATCACGTCCGTCAATTTGCTGACGGGCTGGATCGCCGCCCGTTTCGGCAGCGAAGCGCGGACCCTGGACCTGAACCTGTCGACCGACGACGTGCAGTTTGCCGATGGCGAAGCGATCCTGTTTCGCCGCGCGCCGCCGGACCGCATGCCGCATGCGCGCCTGATGGCCATGGTGCGCGAGCTGCACCAGGCCGGCTATCAGAAGCTGTATCTGTATTCCTGGCCCAAGCCGTCCGGCCTGCACTGGCGCTGGCATTTGTTTACGGGGCCGCGCGACTGGATGCAGCGGCCCTGGCGCGAAGGCTGGTACGGTTCGGGCGCCGATTACAACGTCAACCCGGTGATGGGCTGGGGCGATACGCCGGGCGCCACCACTGGCGAGCTGATCGATGCCCTGGCCCGTTTCGACCCGCAGGGCCTGGCGCAGGCGCTGGGACGCGACGATGACCATAGCGACTGGTTTGGCCGCGTCTGCGATGCTTTATTACCCGATTACATGTACAGCCTGGACATGCAGCGCACGCCAGGCGAACCCTTGCCCGACATGCCGCCCGTGCCGGTCGTTGCCGTGCGCGCCGGCGTGGCGGCGTACGCCGGACCGGACATCGCCTGGCCGCCCGGCTGGGCCGGCCTGTGGCGCGGCCGCCACGTGCTGCCCGCGCCAGCCATCCGCATCACGGGCGAGCCGGACTTGTTGAAGGGCTTTCAGCGTTCCTGAGGAGCTTGCCGCGCATGCGCCAGCGCCTCGGGATTGAGCAGGCGCGTGCATTGACCTTGCGCAAAATCAACGATGTTTTGCAAGGCGTAGCGGAAATACAGTTCATAGCTGTCACGCTCGACGTAGCCCAGGTGTGGCGTGGCCAGCACGTTCGGCAGCAGCAGCAATGGCGAGCCTGGCGGCAGCGGCTCGTCCGTAAATACGTCCAGCGCGGCGGCGCCCGGGCGACCCTGCGGCAGCGCCGCTTCCAGCGCGCCCTCCATCACCAGCTCGGCGCGGCTCGTGTTGACGAACAGGGACGTCGGCTTCATGCGCGCCA
The DNA here is from genome assembly GCF_030587265.1 of Janthinobacterium sp. SUN137. Classification (NCBI taxonomy): domain Bacteria; kingdom Pseudomonadati; phylum Pseudomonadota; class Betaproteobacteria; order Burkholderiales; family Oxalobacteraceae; genus Janthinobacterium; species Janthinobacterium sp. SUN137. Next base: position 138,110 of record NZ_JAPWHZ010000007.1, read on the forward strand.
GGTCCTCGGCTGTTACCAAGCCGCGCGTCGCATCGGACAGGCGCAGGTGCAGGGTCAAGACGTCGGCCTGTTCAAAGAACGCTTCCCGCGACGTGGCGGCCGTATCGCCGGCCGCCACGGCCGCCGCGCGGCTCGCTTCGCTGCCCCACACGAGGATGGTCATGCCGAAGGCGCGGCCATAGCCGGCGATCAATTGCCCGATCTTGCCGTAGCCCCAGATCGCCAGGGTGCGCCCTTTCAATACCGTGCCAAGCGTATTGCGCGCCGGCTCCAGCGACGATGTCTGCCACAGCCCTTCCTGTAAATGTTGCGCGTACGGCACGATCTTGCGCTGCGCCGCCATGATCAGCGCCCACGTCAGTTCGGCCGGCGCCGTGGGCGAGCCGACGCCTTCCGCGATGGCGATGCCCAGCTCGGTGGCGGCCGGCACGTCGATGTGCCCGCTGACTTTGCCCGTTTGCGAAATCAGTTTCAGGTTCGGCAATTTCGACAGCAAGGCGCGGTTGAAACTGCTGCGTTCGCGGATCAGCACCAGCGCGTCGTATGGCGCCAGGCGGATCGCCAGCTGGCCCAGGCCCCGCGCCGTGTTGCTGAACACCTTGACCTCGTGGCCATCGAGCAACGGGAAACAATCGAGGCCGCGCACGGCATCCTGGTAATCATCGAGTATGGCAATTTTCATGGTGGATGGCCGATTTGAGTGAGGATTTGGTAGGGAAATAACAGGATACGGGAAATGCTGAATAGCCTACTACATTAGTCAAGCTATTCTCCTACATTTTTGCGAGAATAGCCGTTACGCGGGTGTACAATCGCCGGCACTTTTGAAGCTTCCTGATTATAGTTATAGCGCAAACTGTTCCTGCAGCCTGGGTGCATGATCCAGGTAAACGACACCAGAGCCCTGCCCGCGTGAGCACACCGCCCGCAGTGAGCCGCAGCCACCTCTCAACGATGCTGCCTGTCTTGCCGGAATGACCAGAATTTCTTTTATTGGTATTGGAGGTAATATGAATCAGCCCGTCATGGGTGGCGTCGCCGCACTCAACGTCCCAGCTTATATTAAACAACAGAAACTGATCAACTGGGTGGCCGACATTGCTGCGCTGACCAAGCCAGAGCGTATTTACTGGTGCGATGGTTCGCAAGAAGAGTATGAGCGCCTGTGCGCTGAAATGGTTGCCAGCGGCACCATGAAAAAACTGAATGCGCAAAAGCGCCCGAATTCCTACCTGGCCTGCTCCGATCCGAGCGACGTGGCCCGCGTCGAAGACCGCACGTATATCTGCTCGGCAACAAAAGAAGCGGCCGGCCCGACGAATAACTGGACCGAGCCTGGCGAAATGCGCCACACCTTGAACGGCCTGTTCGATGGTTGCATGCGCGGCCGCACCATGTACGTCGTGCCCTTCTCGATGGGCCCGCTGGGTTCGCCGATCGCGCACATCGGCGTGGAACTGTCCGATTCGCCATATGTCGCCGTCAACATGAAGATCATGACCCGCATGGGCCGTGCCGTGTATGACGTGCTGGGCACGGATGGCGAGTTCGTGCCGTGCGTACACAGCGTGGGCGCACCGCTGGCTGCCGGCCAGGCCGACGTGAAATGGCCGTGCAACAGCACCAAATACATCGTGCATTTCCCGGAAACGCGCGAAATCTGGTCCTTCGGTTCGGGTTACGGCGGCAACGCCTTGCTGGGCAAGAAATGTTTCGCCCTGCGCATCGCCTCGAACATGGGTTACCAGGAAGCGCAAGCATCGGACAGCAACCCGGGCTGGCTGGCCGAACACATGCTGATCCTCGGCGTGGAATCGCCGGAAGGCAAGAAACACTACGTGGCGGCAGCGTTCCCGTCCGCTTGCGGCAAGACCAACTTCGCCATGCTGATCCCGCCGGCAAGTTTTAACGGCTGGAAAGTGACCACCATCGGCGACGATATCGCCTGGATCAAGCCGGGTGCCGACGGCCGTTTGTACGCCATCAACCCGGAAGCCGGTTATTTTGGCGTGGCGCCGGGCACCAACGAAAAAACCAATTACAACTGCATGGCGTCCATGCGCGACAACACGATCTTCACCAACGTGGCGTTGACGGACGACGGCGACGTCTGGTGGGAAGGCTTGACGAAAGAAGCACCAAGCCACCTGATCGACTGGCAGGGCAAGGACTGGACGCCAGCGTCCGGCACCAAGGCGGCGCACCCGAACGCGCGCTTCACGGTTGCGGCAACGCAAAACCCAGTGATCGACGCTGCCTGGGACGATCCGGCCGGCGTGCCGATCTCGGCCTTCATCTTCGGCGGCCGCCGCTCCACCACCGTGCCGCTCGTCACTGAAGCGCGCAACTGGGTCGAGGGCGTCTACATGGCCGCCACCATGGGTTCGGAAACGACGGCTGCCGCCGTGGGCCAGATGGGCGTCGTGCGCCGCGATCCATTTGCCATGTTGCCGTTTATCGGCTATAACATGAGCGATTACTTCCAGCACTGGCTGGACATGGGCGTCAAGGTGGGCAAGGTCAACCCGGCTGCCCTGCCGAAGATCTATTGCGTCAACTGGTTCCGTACGGACGAGGCTGGCAAATTCGTCTGGCCTGGCTTTGGCGACAACATGCGCGTACTCAAATGGATGCTGGAGCGTATCGAAGGCAAGGCGGGCGGCGTGGAAAACCTGTTCGGCACGACGCCGCAGTATGGCGACCTGAACTGGGATGGCTTGCCATTCACGCAAGAACAGTTTGACACCATCACCTCGATCGACAAGGCCGCGTGGGTGGAAGAATTGAAATTGCATACGGAGTTGTTTGAAAAACTCGCGTATCATCTGCCGCAGGAATTGGCAGGTCACAAGGCGGCGCTGGAAAAGCGGCTGAGTGCGTAAGTTAGCGTCAAGCGGCGCCTGACAAGCTTGTCAGGTGTGAAGAGTTGTAGTGGGGGAGAAACACGCCGGCAAAGACTGGCGTGAGATAAATGACACGCCGGCAATGACTGGGGTGCTAGCAAAAAGAGAAACGGCGCGGATTGCATGAGCAATCCGCGCCGTTTTTTATTGCGCGTTTGAGGCGTCTAGCCTGTCTGGGCCGGCACGAAATAAATCGGATAGACCTCGTCCATCATGGCTGGACACTCATCCGGCTTTGCCTTTGGAAATGTGACGGACAGGGGCGCTGTCTCATGCAAGCGGTCTTCCACTTCCAGCACGCCTGCGTAGGCCTTGACCTCGCGTGCGGCAGGCGCCTGGCAATCGCCGACCGCCAGTTCGCGGCCATTGCCATGAAAGCTGCTGCCATGGGCGATGTCGGTACACAGGGACGGCCAGTATTGGAATGAAAAAAAGCGTCCTGGCGGCGCGGTTTGCTGCCTGTCTTCCTGATGTAATTTGTGCCGCATGAAGTACATCACAAGCGACTCATACGCGTCGTAGGCTGGTGGCCAAGCCAGTTGCAAGGGCTGGCTGGCCAGCTTGGCGGTCCTGGAGCAAGTGCCACCCTGCGCCATCTGCAAACGCTCACGCCGCGGTGCGCCGTCTGTGCGAATGGAAAATTGGCCTGGGGCATTGATGCGCAAGGGCGTGGTGCCCATGCGCAGCACCGCTGTTAGCTTGCGCTCTGTAGAGCGATAGCTGATGTCGTACAGCTTGCCAGGCTTGAAGCCTTCGCGCGCCTCGATCCTGTATAAGCCATAGGAGGCATCGATTTCCTCGCTGACCTCACGCAAGCCCTGCTGCATGGCGAAGCGCTTGACGGCATCGCTCGGCCCCTCCGGTTCCGGTTTGTCCCAGTTCCGTTCCATGGCTTTCACTCTGCGGCATATCGGCATGGACGCGTTCTTCTCTTCGGCGCATTGCTGCATTTCCGGGCTGGCCAGATAGTAAATATAGGGCTGTACTCCCACCTGTTTTTCTACGCGCAATCGTACCGCCACCGGTGTCAGCTTGCGCCCCGTACCGCGCTCGATAATACGAAACCGCTTGGTGGAAAGGGGGACTGGCGGGCCGACAAGGATATGGCCATCCTGATCCCTGAGCAGGAAATCGGGAGATTGATTTGGAAGAAACAGGATGCCGCGTGCATTGGCAGGCACCGTGACCACGGCCGGCTTGCCGGATGCGGCCGGTGCCGCATGGAGGAACTCGCCGGATATCCCCTGCATGCAGGAACACGCCACCGCCACGCTGGACGACAGCAACCATGACGTGGTTACGCAATGGCGAACCCAGCTGGATAAACGTGAAGGGAAGTGCGGCATGTTTTCTCTGAAAGCCGGTGCTGTGACCAGAGAAAATAGTTTCCCATAGAAAAATCCCCCGGGCAAGATCATTGGCCGGGGGATCGAGCGGGAGGTGCGGCTTATTGCTTGAGCAGCGGCCCCAGGTATTTACCCGTCACGCTGGCCGGATTCAGGGCCACGTCTTCCGGCGTGCCCGTGGCGATGATCTGGCCGCCGCCGGCGCCCCCTTCGGGACCCAGGTCGACGATCCAGTCGGCCGTCTTGATGACGTCCAGGTTGTGCTCGATGATGACGAGGGTGTTGCCCTGGTCGCGCAGGCGGTGGATGACCTTTAACAGTAAATCGATGTCGTGGAAGTGCAAGCCCGTCGTCGGTTCATCGAGGATGTACAGGGTGCGGCCCGTGTCGCGCTTGGACAATTCCAGCGACAGTTTCACGCGCTGCGCCTCGCCGCCGGACAGGGTGGTGGCGCTTTGCCCCAGCTTGATGTAGCCCAGGCCCACGTCGAGCAGGGTTTGCAGTTTGCGTGCGATCAAGGGGACCGGTTTGAAGAATTCATGCGCCTCTTCCACCGTCATAGCCAGCACTTCCGTGATGTTCTTGCCCTTGTATTGCACTTCCAGCGTTTCGCGGTTGTAGCGCTTGCCGTGGCACACGTCGCATGGCACGTAGACGTCGGGCAAGAAATGCATCTCGACCTTGATCACGCCATCGCCCTGGCACGCTTCGCAGCGTCCGCCCTTCACGTTGAACGAGAAACGGCCCGCGCTGTAACCGCGTTCCTTGGCCGTCGGCACGGTGGAGAACAGGTCGCGGATTGGCGTAAACAAGCCCGTGTACGTGGCGGGATTCGAGCGCGGCGTGCGGCCGATCGGCGCCTGGTCGACGGAAATGACCTTGTCGAAGTGTTCCAGGCCGCTGATCGAGTCGTGCGGCGCCGGTTCCGTCTGCGAACCATACAAATGGCGCGACAGGGCAGGATACAAGGTATCGTTGACGAGCGACGACTTGCCCGAGCCGGACACGCCCGTGACGCACGTCATCAAGCCTACCGGCAAGCTCAGCGACACTTTCTTCAGGTTGTTGCCCGTCGCGCCAGTAATGAGCAACTGCTTTTCCGGATTGCTGGCGTGGCGCTTGGCCGGTACGGCGATTTTCAGCTTGCCGTTCAGGTATTGCGCCGTCAGCGATTTCTTGTTCTTCAGAATCTCGGGCAAGGTGCCTTCGGCGATGATTTCGCCGCCGTGCACGCCCGCGCCGATGCCCATGTCGACGATATAGTCGGCCGTGCGGATGGCGTCTTCATCATGCTCGACCACCAGCACGCTGTTGCCGATGTCGCGCAAGTGTTTCAAGGTTTCGATCAAGCGGTCATTATCGCGCTGATGCAAGCCGATCGACGGTTCATCGAGCACATACATGACGCCCGTCAAACCGGAGCCGATCTGCGACGCCAGGCGGATGCGTTGTGCTTCGCCGCCGGACAGCGTGTCGGCGCTGCGGTCCAGCGACAGGTAATCGAGGCCCACATTGTTGAGGAATTTCAGGCGAGAAATGATTTCCTTGACCACGCGGTCGGCGATCTCTTTCTTGGCGCCCGTCAGTTTCAGTTTTTCAAAGAATTCCAGCGTCTCGCGCAGCGGTTTTTCCGCCACTTCATAGATGGCGCGCTGCTGCTTGCCCGTGCCGACCTTGACGAAGCGCGCTTCCACGCGCAGGCGCGCGCCATCGCATGAGGGGCAGCATTTTTCATTGATGAACTTGGCCAGCTCTTCCTTGACGGCCATCGAGTCCGTTTCGCGGTAGCGGCGCTGCAGATTGTTGACTACGCCTTCGAACGTGTGTTCCTTGATGACGGTGCGGCCCCGTTCGTTGACATAGGTAAACGGAATCACTTGCTTGCCGGAACCGTACAACACGGCTTGCTGGGCATTCAGTGCCAGCTGTTCGAACGGCATGTCCAGGTCGAACTCGTAATACGCGGCCAGGTTCGACAGCATCTGGAAGTAAAACTGGTTGCGGCGGTCCCAGCCCTTGACGGCGCCCGAGGCGAGCGACAGGTTCGGGAACGCGACGATGCGTTTCGGGTCAAAGAATTCAATGTGTCCCAGGCCGTCGCATTCGGGGCAGGCGCCCATGGGGTTGTTGAACGAGAACAACCGCGGTTCCAGTTCCTGCAGGGAATAGCCGCACACATTGCAGGCGAACTTGTTGGAGTACACGTGTTCCTGGGCCGTATCCATTTCGTAGGCGATGGCGCGGCCGTCGGCCAGGCGCAGGGCCGTTTCGAAACTTTCTGCCAGGCGTTGCTTGATCTCCTGGTTCACCTTGACGCGGTCGATGACGACGTCGATCGTGTGTTTTTCCGTTTTCTTTAATTTCGGGAGGTCATCGACTTCATAGATCTTGGCCGCGTGCGTGCCGCTTTGCACGCGGAAACGCACGAAGCCCTGCGCCTGCATCTGCTCGAACAGGTCGACGTGTTCGCCCTTGCGGTTGGCGACGACGGGCGCCAGGATCATCAGCTTGGTGTCTTCCGGCATGGCCAGCACGGCGTCGACCATTTGCGACACGGACTGGGCGGCCAGCGCGTTTTCCGGGTGGTCGGGACAGTAGGGCGTACCCACGCGCGCATACAGCAGGCGCAAATAGTCGTGGATTTCCGTTACGGTGCCCACCGTCGAGCGCGGGTTGTGCGAAGTTGCCTTCTGTTCGATGGAGATGGCGGGAGATAATCCCTCGATCAGGTCGACGTCCGGTTTTTCCATCAGCTGCAGGAACTGGCGCGCATACGCCGACAGCGACTCGACATAGCGGCGCTGGCCTTCCGCGTACAGGGTGTCGAAGGCCAGCGAAGACTTGCCGGAGCCGGACAAGCCGGTAATCACGATCAGCTTATTGCGCGGCAAATCGAGATTGATATTCTTGAGGTTATGCGTGCGAGCGCCGCGAATGCGGATCTGTTCCATGTGATTGCCTTGCTTTCAGTGAGTGGTGCGGCCGGCGCATTGTGCCTGGGTGCAGATGAGGAGCCACAACGGGTCAACCTGTTACTATAGCCGGGTTTTGCTCTGCATGCCTGAGGCAGCCATGGGCGGATTGCGCCGCCAGGCGAACGTGCCCTGACAAAGTTTGATACAGATGCGTGCAGACGTTTAAACACTGTATATAATACCAGTATTCAAGTTTCTTGTTTTCACCTGCCGTGAAAAAAACGTGCTGCCGCACGGGAGAGGGCGTCCGCCAGAAAGCGGGTGCTTTGCGCCGCGTGGTCGCTTATAATCCTCGTTTAGTACACTAAACTAACGCGCGGGACACCGGCTCCCGCTGCAGTTCATCAGGAGTTATTCATGGCATCAGTCAACAAAGTCATCATCGTCGGCAATCTGGGCCGTGACCCGGAAATCCGCTACATGCCTAGCGGCGACGCGATCGCCAACATCGCCGTGGCCACTTCGTACAAATCGAAGGACCGCAACACGGGCGAACAAAAAGAATTGACAGAGTGGCACCGTATCTCGTTCTTCGGCCGCCTGGCGGAAATCGTCGGCCAATACCTGAAAAAAGGTTCGTCCGTCTACGTCGAAGGCCGTCTGCAAACCCGTAAATACACGGACAAGGACGGCGTCGAGAAGTACGCAACCGACATCATCGCGGAACAGATGCAAATGCTGGGCGGTCGTTCCGGCATGGGCGGCGACGCCGGCGGTGGCGATGACAGCTACGGCGGTGGCGGCGGTTACGAAGCCCCGGCCCCGCGCCAGGCACCGGCTCCGCGCCCAGCCCCGGCACCGGCGCCACGCCCGGCACCGAAGCCGGCGCCGAACTTCTCGGACATGGATGACGATATTCCGTTCTAAGACGCACTACGGCTCGTTGCCACATAACGCCTCGCAAATCCTGGATTTGCGAGGCGTTTTTATTTGTTGTTGCGGGTCTCTTTTTTTGCGGGTCTCTTTCAGGTGTTACGGGCGTTCAGCTCAAGCAGATAACCGCTCTCTTCCTTGATATATGTTGGTCATCGCCATCATGGCTCCCCCTATAATTTAATCACTGCTTTCAGCACTCCATCTGCCATGCCACACCAGAATCGGGAGAAAATGGTGGCTATTTCGACCAAAGCGCCCCTGGTTGTCGATCTTGACGGCACGCTGACGCCAACCGATACCCTGCTGGAATCCGTCATCCAGGTGGTGAAGCACTCCCCGCTCAATGTGCTCCGTATGCCGTTCTGGCTCATGCGAGGGCGGGCGGGCTTCAAGGAAGCCATTGCGGCGCATGCCGGCATCTCGGGCGAACACCTCCCTTACCGCGCGTCCCTGCTGGATTACCTGCGCGAGGAAAAGCGCAAGGGCCGCATGATTGTCCTGGCGACGGCGGCCCACCATTCGATCGCCCGCAACGTGGCCGGGCACCTGGGCCTGTTCGACAAGGTGCTGGCGACGCAGGCCGGTCGCAATCTCAAGGGCAAGGCCAAGCTGCAAGCCATCCGGGAGCAGGTCGGGCCATGCTTTGTGTATGCCGGCGACAGCAAGGCAGATATTCCCATTTGGCAAGCCGCCGAGGCGGCGGTGCTGGTGGATGTCGCCTGGAATACGGCCCAAGCCGTGCGGCGGCACGTCCCGATCGAACGCGAGTTTCCGGGAGCGAGCGGCGGGCTTGGCGTGTGGCTCAAAGCCCTGCGTGTCCACCAGTGGTTAAAGAATCTGCTGCTGTTCGTGCCCCTGCTGACGGCATTTTCCTTCCTCGACCTGGGCAAGATGAGCACCATGGGCGTGGCTTTCATGGCGTTCTCCTTGGCGGCTTCCGCCACCTACATGGTCAACGACTTGTGGGACCTGGAAAGCGACAGGGCGCACCCCCGCAAGCGGCTTCGCCCTTTTGCCAGTGGCCGCCTGCCGATTCTGAAGGGCCTGGTCGTGGCCGCGGGGGCCTTGCTCCTGGCCCTCGTTCTGGCCTGGTCCGTGTCGAATGCCTTTCTCCTGATGCTCCTGCTTTACCTGGGGCTGACCAGCGCGTATAGCTGGGTGCTCAAGGAATACGTGCTGATCGACGTGCTCATGCTGTCCTTGCTGTATACCTTGCGCATCCTGGCCGGTTCCGTTGCCATTGGCACTGCCACGAGTTCCTGGTTGCTGGCCTTCTCGGTCTTCATGTTCCTCAGCCTCGCCCTCGTGAAGCGCTGTGCGGAGCTGGTCACCCTGGAAGGAAATGGCAAGGCAGCCACGCGTGGACGGGATTACCGGGTGAGCGACCTGGCCGTGTTGTGGCCCCTGGGGGGCGGGGCGGCACTCTCCGCCGTGGTGGTGTTCGGGCTGTTCATCAGTGCGCCGGAAACGCAGGGGCGCTACGGCACCCCGCAGATGCTGTGGCTGGTTGCCCTGGGATTGATTTACTGGCTTGCGCGCCTGTGGGTGAAAACTTCCCGGGGGGAAATGCACGATGACCCGGTGATCTACGCCCTCAAGGACCACGGCAGCCGCATGACCGTCTGCGCCATGGTGGCCGTCATGCTGGGCGCGCATTTTCTGGTGTTGGGTACTTACCCATGAACACGTTCTGCATTGCCATCCTGAGCATCGCGCTATCCGTCATGGCGCAGTTCTCATTGAAGACCGGCATGTCCGGTGACGGGGTGCAGGCGATGATGGCGCAGCCCAAGTCCTTCATGACCCTCATGCATATCCTCACGGACAAGTATGTGCTGGGGGGATTCCTTTTGTATGGCCTGGGGGCGGTGGCCTGGCTAGGCGTGCTGTCGCAATGGGAAGTGAGCAAGGCTTATCCGCTGGCAGGCCTGGGATTCGTGCTCACCCTGCCAATCGCTTGCCTGCTGGGCGAGCAGGTCAGCCTGCCCCGTGTGATGGGCGTGGCGCTGATTTGTGCGGGAGTATTTTTGGTGGGGAGGAGTTGATGAAGGACAAGCATGATGCCCAACAACAGCGAGATTGGCTGTGGCTGGCAATCATCGCAGGCGTCGGCCTCGCCTTGAGGGCGGCGGCGATTGCGGGCTTCCAGCATGTGCCGGAAGGCGATGAACTTGCCTACAGGAGCATGGCGCTCAACTTGCTTGGCGGGAATGGCATCGTCGACAGCATGGGCAACCGCGCGATGTATAACGTGGGCTATCCCCTGATGATACTCGCGCCTGTCTTTTTTCTCTTTGGCGACGATCTCCTGGCGGTTCGTCTGGTGAACATGTGCCTGGGCGGGGCGGCAATCGTGCTGTGCTACCTGGTGGCCAGAGAGGCTGGCGCAGGCCGGTCGGGGCGTCTCATCGCCGCTGCTGCCTGGGCGCTCTATCTGCCAGGCGGCATCTACGGAATCTACCTGGCGAAGGAAAACCTGATGATTCCCCTGATGCTGGGTGTCATGTGGTGTGCGCTGAGATTGGCACGCCAGCCCTCGAAGAGCGTGGCGACCGGGAGCGGAGTACTCTTCGGTCTGTTGGCATTGACGGGCAATGCCGCCTTGTCACTGCTTGCAGTCCTTGCATGGGCGCTGCTGCTGTCTCCCGCATCGACGGTTCGGCGGGCAAGCCTGGCCATGCTCGCGCTGTCCGTGGCGCTGGTGGTTTCCAGCCCATGGCTGTTCCGGAACATGCAAGTGATAGGCGCACCTGTCTTGAACACCAATGGCGGCTTCAATCTGTATTTGGGTAACAATCCCGCCGCGACAGGCATGTTCATTTCCATCTCGGAAACACCACGCGGCCCCACCTGGGATGCCCTTCGGAAAACGGGAGAAGTCCAGGCTTCCGAGACCTTGAAACAGGAGGCCATTTCCTGGGCGAAGGCCCACCCGGCAGCGTTCCTGGCATTGGCAGCGAAAAAAGCGGCGTACTTCTGGACGCCTCCCCTGCATGCGGGAAAAGGCAACCAGTCGCCGGCAGAAAAGCTTGTGCGTCTGCTGTGGGCGATACAGTTCCTGCTCCTGATTGCCGGTGCTATCGGGACTGTGCTGATGCGAAAATTAAGGAATCGGCAGGTCGCCCTGCTCTGGCTGGCGCTTGCGTGCTACACGGGCGTTCACATGCTGTTTTACGTGATCTTCCGATACCGTGAGCCCATGATGCCGATCCTGGCAGTGATGACGGGCCTGGTGCTGGAATCGCTCGTGGCCGCCCGACGCCAGGCAGCGCATCCGGCCAGATAAGACAGGGGCAGCGCTCCCGCATCTCATTGGCCCCTTGCCGTAACATGGGGAGCATGTGGTGGCGAACGCGCCTCTTGCGCTGTCATGGCCGCGGAGACTCAATTGCGCAGCCGCATCTCCAGGCTGTAGCTGGCCACGGCATTCCTGCGCGCCGCATTGCGCATCAAATACACTTGCACCGTGTACTCGCCATCGGCCGGCAGCGTTGCCTCGTAACTATTGCCGCCGCTCGAGCCGATGAACAGGGCGTCCTGTTGTCCGGCTTGACGGAGGTTGAAATAATTCGACGGTTGATTGGTCTTGAGCTTGACGACGAGAGTCTGGCCCGCCTTGCCTGCCAGCGTGTATTCGGCCGTGGCATAGCCCTTGATCTTGCCTTTCACGCTGAGCGCAGCCTTGCCTGCCGTCAGTTCTACTGTTTCCTTGTGGACAGCATCGGCGCTCCAGGCGGGCGCCGTGAAAACGAGGGCCGCCAGCAGCAGGCTGGCGCGGATGGGCAGGTGACGATGCAGCATAAGCAATTCCCCTTGAACGTGGTGCCGGCGCACTCGCCGACGATACCGTCCATCTTACGCCAGGCGCTCGGTGGCGGCATCTTGATTGGCGCCGGCGTGATGTATGCCTATAATTCCTATTGTTCGGCATAAGCGGACAGATAATGGCGGGTTGAACATGCCCGCTTGATTATTTTTATATCGCTGAGCGTAGCGTGGCCGCAATATGCTGTGCGTATATTACGGCCATTGGTGCGCAGATAATGTCACTGGCTTAATTGAAGAAAAATCTTGTAATGCATATAGCTGTCGATTCATCAGGTTCGCAATGGCTGGTTCTGGAGCGCATATTCGGCAAGGAAAAGGGATGGCTGCTTGCATCGCTGGCGAATTTTCAAAAAAGAAAATATCTATTTCTCTTGTGCGATGTGCTGGCATTGATTTCCATCCTGATCGGACTGGCGTGGACTTTGTATCCAGGACGTATTTTTCTGCAATCTTTTTCAGTCAGCATAGTGTTATTGCTACTGGCCGGAAAAGGGCTGCGTTTTAAAACGGCCGCCGTGCCGCCCGTGGCCTGCCGGGAAAGACTGGATATCTTTTTAAAAATCCATCTGGGGCTATTGCTCCTTGCCATGATGTTCTGTGTGGTACAGGTGGGCTGTGCGCTGCGCCAGATCTTTTTTCTGGCCTGAAAAAGTACTGAGTCCGCCGTAAAAAAACAGGCCGCGCTATCACGGATAGGGCGGCCTGTTTGCGTTGCATCAAGGTTTCATTGCAGCCTTAATTCACGCTGACTTCCTTGCGGTTATCGCGCGAGACCCGGTCGATCATCTTGTTGTACGGATCGACACCCACTTCAAATGGTTTTTCCTTCACCGTGATGGTGACCACGGGGTCGCTGCCGGACAACATGCGCTTGTCGGTGAACAAGACTTTTTCATCCTTCTCCCCGGCGCCCGGCGCGCGCGCGAAGATGGCGATCTCCACCGGTTCATCGTAGGCACGCGGGCTTTCCTTGCCCTTGCCGTCGGACTCCAGCTTGGCCAGGTGCAATTGCATGGTGACATCCCACTGGCCATCCGGGCGCTTGACGGCCGTCGCTTGCGTGACGCGGTTATCGTAGAACACGATCTTCTCGAACAGGTCCGTGATCAGGGCTTGCTTGTCCTGCGGCGCTTCGGCGCGGATGTAGGCCAGCAATTCCGACGATGTGGTGAACGGCGCCTGCTGGTAACCCTTGTCCTGCAGATAGCGTTTCAGGGCACGGTTCAGGGCGGCTTCGCCGATTTCATCGCGCAGGCGGTAGAACACCAGGCTGCCCTTGTTGTAGTGGATGTATTGCTGTCCTTCCACACGCGCCAGCGGCAATTCCTCGATGGCTTCGCCGCCGCGCCCGCTCAGGTAGCGGTCCAGTTCATAGCGCAGGAAGCGGCGCATCTTGTCGCGGCCGTATTCCTTTTCCATCACCATCAAGGCCGAATATTGCGCCAGCGATTCCATCAGCATGCTGGCACCCTGCACATTGGCGCCGATCACCTGGTGGCCCCACCACTGGTGCGCCATTTCATGCGCCGTGACGTAGAACACATAGTCGATGTCATCCTTGTTGCGCAGGTCGGCGATGAAGCCGATGCCTTCTGAATACGGAATCGTATTGGCAAACGACTGGGCGAAGCTCTGGTAGCCGGGGAATTCCAGGATGCGCACCTGCTTGTGCTGGTAGGGCGTAAACTCGGTGCTGTAATAGTCGAGCGACTTTTGCACGGACGTGATCATGCGATCCGTGTTGTAGCCGTGTTTCTTGTCGAAATAAATTTCGATCGGCAAACCGCGCCACGCACCTTTCTTGACTTCCCAGCGCGCCGACAGGTAGGCAAAGAACGGCAGCATCGGCTGGTCCATCTTGTAGCGGTAATAGCGGCGGCCATCCTTTTCCCAGCTGCCTTGCAGATAGCCGGGCGCCAGGGCGATCTGCTCGCCGCTGGTGGACACCGTCGTGTCGAAATGGATCCAGTCGGCATCGCCGCCCAGCACCGTGTTGCCATACGCGGACGTGTCTTCCAGCTTGGCCATGCGCTGCGGTTCGCCCAGGCCCCGCTTGCGGCGTTCATTGCGGTCAAGCAATTCCATTTCCTTCGCATAGCCGAAGTGGGGGAAATAAGCTTGGTTGTTGAAGAAGCTGCCGTTCAGGTTGACCTGGTCCGGCGCGCCGCTGTTGGTGAAACCCTGGTGCGTGACGGCCACCGTGAAGTCCAGCGGCAGGGTGGCGCCGGGCGCCAGCGCTTGCGCCAGCTTGAGGATGCTGAAACCGAGCTCCTTGTCGTCGAGTACGACCTTGTGCGCCGGCAAGTTCAACCACGTCGTCTTCAGTTGCGGGTCGAGCTGGATGCGCAGGGTATCGAGCGGCTGCGCCGTCTTGTTTTGCAGCACATAATGGCCCTTGATCAAGACTTTACGTTGCTCAGGATAAATATCCACATTGGCCTGGACATCCGTGATCTTCGGCTGGGGCAAGTGCTGGTAGCGCTGGTACAGTTTTTCGTAGCGCGCCTGCTTGTCCATGCCGATGTTCGACGTCTCGTACTTGTTCAGCACGTTCGTGTTGTAGAAGATCCAGCCGCCCGTGCCTGCCCAGCACAGCAGCACCATGGCCAGCGCGGCGCCTGCACGGCCTTGCAGGCGCTGATGGGCCAGGCCCAGGCGCGCGCGCCAGCCGTTCGGCAGGCCGCGCACCCAGAACGCCTGCGCCAGCATGACGAGGGCCACGGTAAACAGGCTCCAGTACAGCGCGAACCAGGCCCAGCCCGTCAAGAAGTGGCCATAGCCATTCATGTCCGAATACGGGATGGCCGGCGTGCCGCCAAACGCGTACAGATTGTGTTCGAAGTGCAGCATGCCCTGCACGGCTTGCGCCACCATCAGCAGGATCACCAGCAGGTAGCCGATGAACTTGTTATTCGACAACACTTGCAGGGTGAGCGCGCACAAGCCCATCAGCACGAAGAAGAGGGCGCCCAGCAGGGTGCCTTTCAGGTACAGCCCCAGTTCCACGGGCGCGCCGCCCTTGACGAGCTGGAAGCCGATGGCCGTGAGGACGCCCGCCAGCAGGTAGCCGGCGATGACGCCGATCAGGGCCGTGCATTTGGCCAGCAGGGGAACCCAGTCGGGCACGGGCATGGCGTCGCTGACGTCGGCGATCCGCGCTTGCCGTTCCTTGAAGATCAGTTCGCCCGCATAGAAGGTGACGATGATGATCAGGAGGAAGCTGAAGCTGTTGCTAATCTGCTGTAACAGCAAATGTGTCATCGGATACACGGCCGTGCCATACATATTCTTGCCGACATTCGCGGCAGCGATCAGGTTGATCATGCCGAACAGCAGCATGACGAGGAAGGGCAGGCTCTTGAAGACGCCGACGGCGTCGAAGCGCAGGATTTGCCACCACTGGCGCCAGGCTGTCGCCGCCGTCAAGGTGGGGACGCTGCGCGGCAGGTCCCGCGGCGCCGTGACGGCGGGGCCGCCCGTTTCGGCCTTGTGCTTGCCGAACAGGCGTTTTCCCGTGCCCGTGCGCTGCGGCTTGAACAGGATCACGGTGGCGGCGAACAGCACCGCCGTGATACCCAGCCACAGCAGGCGGTTGGCCAGCAGGAAGCCGGCAAACGGCGGCAGCCCCGCGTTCGCTTCGGCGGACGTGAAGTAGCGCGTCATGCGGCCCAGGGCGCGCATGCCGAACGGGTCGAGCAGGACGGCGATCCATTCGTTGTTGATGTCGCGCGTAAAGGCGCCAGCCGTGCCCCACAGCACGAAAAAGCCCAGCACGCCCACGTAGACCAGCATCATCGAGCGCGTGGTGGCCGCCAGCAGCATCAGCAGGGCGCCGATGAAGAGCAGGTTGGGGATCACCATCACGGCGAAGCTCCACGCATACGCCTGCAGCGGGAACGCGCCCACGCGCTGCGCATCGACCCAGGGCATGAGGGGGCCGAGCATGGTGCCGAAGGCGATGCAGGCGAAGATGACCAGGCAGGCGACAAAGCCGGCGGCGAAGCGGCCGAACAGGTAGTCCCATTTACGCATGGGTGTGGCGAACAGCATGTCGGCCATGCCCACTTCGCTGTCGCGCAGCACGGCGCCGGCGATGAAGATGGTGATGAGCAACATCGACAGCAGGCTGAACATTGTCAACAGCTGCGCCACCACGGTGGGCGCATTGCGGTTGATGTTGCCGATGGCGCCGCCGATCTGGATCGAATCGCTGCTGCTGGCGCCAAAGGCCAGCAAGGCCAGGATGACGGCAAATACCCACAGCAGCGGCTGTTTCAGCTGATAGCCGAGGTCAAACTTGAAAAATTCCTTCCACATGGCGCGCTCCTTACGCCGCGACGGCGGATGGTGCCGCAGCGGGAACGGCGGCGCCGTTGCGGGCGGCGTTGCGCACATGCAAGAAGTACACGTCTTCCAGGTCCGGGGCGATCTGCACGAAGCCGCTGTCGGGCTGGCTGTCGGCATACACATTGATTTGCGGCTTGCCGCCCACCAGGCGCGTCGACAGCACATTGTGCGACTGCTGGTACTGCGCCAGCTCGTCCATGCCGACGCTGCGGCGCCACACCTTGCCGAGCAGGGTGTCGATGGCCGCCTGCGGCTCGCCTTGTACCAGCACTTGCCCCTTGACGATCATGGCCATGCGCGGGCACAGGTCCGTCACGTCGTCGACGATGTGGGTCGACAGGATCACCACCACCTGCTCGCCGATCTTCGCCAGCAAGTTCAGGAAGCGGTTGCGTTCGTCCGGGTCCAGGCCGGCCGTCGGCTCATCGACGATCACCAGGCGCGGCGCGCCCAGCAGCGCCTGGGCGATGCCGAAGCGCTGGCGCATGCCGCCTGAATACGTGCCCAGGTTGCGCTTGCGCGCTTCCCACAAATTGGTTTGCTGCAACAGGGCTTCCACGGCTTCCTTGCGCGGCCCCTTCTCCGTCAAGCCTTTCAGGACGGCAAAGTGGTTGAGCAGGGTTTCCGCGCTGACCTTCGGATACACGCCGAAATCCTGCGGCAGATAGCCGAGCTGGCGGCGCAGGCCGGCCTTGTCCTGCAGCACATCGATGCCATCGAAATGGATGCTGCCGCTATCGGGATCTTGCAATGTCGCAATGGTGCGCATCAGCGAGGACTTGCCCGCGCCGTTAGGCCCCAGCAAGCCGAACATTCCGTTGGGAATCTCCAGGCTGACATTGTTGATGGCCTTGACGCCATTCGCATACGTTTTGTTCAGCTGTTTGATCGATAGCATGTGCAGCACTCTCCAGAGCTTGGGTATGAAAGCCGGCAGATGCGTGTCTGCCGGTCTGTGGAAGGGGATCACCCTTGTTTTTCGTCAACCGCGATGGCGGATGTTACTTAAAAACAATAATATATAACCAATTGGAAGAAAATTAATGATTTTGCGACCAAGGGAGGAAATGCAGGCATGAAATGCGGGAGGGCGGGGGTGAGTGACGGTGATAAGATCGCGGACTGGATGGACGCCATCGTGCGGGAAAGCTCTTCATGCATGCAATAAACAAGGTCATCGCGTTGCGCGCCATTGCCCCGGGCGAAGAGGGCGCATTGGCGCAGCTGTTTCAACTGTACTGCTATGACAATTCCGCCTGGAGCGGCGAGGCGCTGCTGGCCGATGGTCGCTATGACGTGTGCGACGCAGGACTGGCGTCGTATGTGCATGCCGCCGGCCACACGGCCAGCTGGATCGAGGTCGATGGCGAACTGGCCGGTTTTTTCCTCACGGAGCCTGGCATGGCGGGTGAGCTGCCGGTGCAGGAATTCAGCGACTTTTTTATCCTGAAGAAATACCGGCGCCGGGGCGTGGCGCTGGAAGTGCTGCGCAGGGTGCTGCTGGACAGCGCGCAGACGTGGCTGGTGGCGACGTTTCGCGACGATGCCGCTGCCTGCGCGTTCTGGCGTCACGCGTTTGCGCGCCTGCCGTTTGCCAGGGTCGAGGCGTATGACGACCCTGCCTTGCCGCAGTTCCAGCTGACCTTGCTGAAACCGGCGGCTTGAGCGCGTTTAGAAGCGTACTTTCACATACGCCGACGGCCCCGTCAGGCGCACGTTCAGGTCGGCATCGCGTTCGCTGTCGCGGTGCAGCTTGATTTTCGAAATGCCGTAGTCGGCCACGAAACCGATATTTTTGAACGGAAACCATTCCACGCCGATATTGCCGCCGTAGATGTGGCCGTTGATGCGTCCGCCATTTTTCTTGATGCCCGACGCTTCCGCATACATGCGCAAGTCCGGTGTGAATGCGTGGCGCCAGCCCACTTCCAGCAGCGGCGCGAACGCGTGCTCGCCGATGGAATCGCGCGCCGTGGCCGTTTCGCCATTGACGATGCCGGTGGCCGTGCCGTTCAGGCTGGCGTGGTAGTAGGCGGCGCCCAGGCCGATGCCGAAGGTGTCGTTGCCGCTGCCCAGCCACCATTTATAGGCCAGCTTGGCCAGGTCCAGTTTTAAATCGGCATTCGCCGTGGCCGTGCCCGTGACGGGCTGGCCATTGATGATGGTGTCGCCTGTCAGGCTTGGCGTGTAGGATTTGTCGTAGCGGTAGTAGTCGAATGCCAGGCCATGGCGGTCGCCGATCAGCAAGTCCGCCTTGATGCGGGGGATGGTCGTGTGGCTTTGCTTCGATTCGGGCGCATCGATGCGGCCAAACTGCGTGTCGGCGCCGATATTGATGCGCGGATCGGCGGAAAACGCCCCCACCGAGATGCTGACGCGATCCAGCGCGGGCGACGGTTCCGCCCGCGCCGTGGCGGCGGCCGTGGCGACACCCAGCACGCCCAGCATCATGGTGCTGCGCAAGGCAAGATGGCGCAAACGTGGCGGGGTCAGGCGGGCGGGAACGGGCGTGGCAAACATGGGGCTACTCCTCAAGATAAAGTGAACGGGCCGCGACGTCGGGGCGGCTGGCGTGATGCGGTAATGCAATGAGGAAATGGTAGCAATTGTTACTTTTGGATCACGTAGCCGCACGACGCAAATTTCCGTCGGATTTGTCCTACCGTGTGTAAGAGCCGGTACACATGCCGGCATTGCCTGCAAGGGGGAACGCGGGCAGAATGGTGTGTACGAGGAGGAGACACCGCATGAAAATTGCCGCCATTTCCGATATTCACGGCAACCTCGATGCGCTCGAGGCCGTGCTGGCCGACATCGCCCTGCGTGGCGTGGACATGATCGTCAACCTGGGCGATATCGTCTCGGGCCATCTGCAGCCGCGCGCCACGGCGGCGCGCCTGATGGGGCTGGACTTGCCCACCATCCGCGGCAACCACGAGCGGCAATTGTTCGGCGACCCGGCCCGCATGGGCGTGTCGGACGCTTTTGCGCGCGCGCAACTGCTGCCTGAACAACTCGCGTGGATCAATGCGCTGCCTGCCACCTTGCGCTTGCGCAAGGATGTGCTGCTCGTGCATGGCACGCCGCAAAGCGATCTCGTGTATTTTCTCGACAGCGTCACGCCGCAAGGCAGCCGCGCCGCCACGCCGGACGAGGTGGCCGAACGCGCGGGGACGACGGACGCGGCCTTGATCCTGTGCGGCCACACGCACATGCCGCGCCAGGTGCGCTTGCCCGATGGCCGGCTGGTCGTCAATCCGGGCAGCGTGGGCTTGCAAGCCTACGACGACGACCATGGTTATCCGCACGTGATGGAAAACGGCACGCCGCATGCGCGCTATGCCATCGCCGAGCAGGGTGCCGATGGCGCCTGGACGGCGCAGTTGCACGCCGTGGCATATGACTGGGAAAAGGCGGCCCGGCTGGCGCTGGCGAACGGGCGGCCCGACTGGGTCACGCCCTTGCGCACGGGCCGGGTCGGCTGATCAGCGGAACTCTTCGGCTACCAGGTTGTACTTCTGCATCTTGTGGTACAAGGTTTGCTTCGGCAAGCCGAGCACCGCACTCACTTCACTGACGTTGCCGGAATATGCGCGCAGTTCCTGTTCGATCAGTGCGCGTTCGAAGCCGTTGACCTGTTCCGCCAGCGACAGGGGACTGGCCAGCCCGGCCGCCAGCAAGCTCGAGGCGCCGCCGGCGATGCCCAGCACGAAGCGGTCGGCGATATTGCGCAGCTCGCGCACATTGCCGGGCCAGGAATGGGCCATCAGGTTGCGCATCTGCGCGCTGGAGACGACGGGCGCGGCGCGGTTGTAGCGGGCGGCGGCGGCCAGCACGAAGTGTTCGAACAGGATGGGAATATCCTCGCGCCGTTCGCGCAGCGGCGGCAGATGCAGCACGATCAGATTCAGGCGGTAGTACAGGTCGCTGCGGAATTTCTGTTGCTGCGACAAGTCTTCCAGGTCCAGCTTGGCCGCCGCGATGACGCGCACGTCGACGGGCGTGGGCACGTTCGAGCCCAGGCGCTCGATATAGCGTTCCTGCAACACGCGCAGCAATTTGACTTGCAGGGACAGGGGCAGCGATTCGATTTCGTCGAGGAAGAAAGTACCTTGATCCGCGTGCTCGATTTTGCCCACCTGCCGCTTGGCCGCGCCCGTGAACGCGCCCGGTTCGTGGCCGAAGACTTCGCTTTCAAAAATGCTTTCGGGAATCGCGCCGCAGTTGACGGCGACGAAGTTGTGCTTGCGGCGGTGGCTGAAGTCATGCAGGCAGCGCGCCACCATTTCCTTGCCCGTGCCCGTGTCGCCATAGATCAGCACGTCGGCCGGTTCGTCTGCTACGTCGAGTATCAGGCGCCGTATGTCGCGCATCGCCACGGAATTGCCCAGCAGGCGAGCTTCGATGCCGCCGCCGTCCTCGAGCTGGCGGCGCAGGCTGTGCACTTCCAGGGTCAGGCGCCGCGTTTCCAGCGCGCGCAGGATGACGTCGACCAATTGCTCGGATGAATACGGTTTTTCGATGAAATCGTAGGCGCCCGTGCGCATGGCGTGCACGGCCATCGTGATGTCGCCGTGGCCCGTGACGAGGATCACGGGCAGGTTGGCGTCCAGCGTCTTGACCGCCTGCAGCAATTCCAGGCCGCTCATGCCGGGCAGGCGCACGTCGCTGACGACGATGCCGGGGAAATCCGGCGTCAGCAGTTTATAGGCCAGCTCGGCCGAGTGAAACGCCAGCACGTCCAGGCCGGCCAGCTGCAGGGCCTGCTCGCTGCCTTCGCGTACGGTGGGGTCGTCCTCGACCAGCAAGACCTTCAAGCCGTCAAACATGTTTTTCCTCCTGCGTTGCAATCTGTAGTTCGATGGTGAAGATGGCGCCGCCGCCGGGGGCGTTTTCGGCGCGCAGCACGCCGCCGAACTGGCGCGTGATCTGTTCGGAAATGGCCAGCCCCAGTCCCAGTCCCAGGCCTTGCGGCTTGGTGGTGAAGAACGGTTCGAACAGATGTTCGCACACTTCCGTCGACAGGCCAGGTCCCGTGTCGGCCACGTGGATCAGCACGTGCTCCTGCGTGCATTCGACGGCCACGCGCAGGCTGCGCACGTCGCTGCCATTCATGGCGTCGAGCGCGTTGGCGTACAGGTTCACCAGCACCTGTTCCAGGCGGTTGCTTTCGCACATGGCGAAGATGTCTTCGGGCGGCAGTTGCAAAGTAAAACGCACATTTTCCACCTGCAGCCGGCGTTCGACGAGGAACAGGGCGTTGCTGATCGCCGTGGGGATCGAGACGGACGTCAGGCTGGTCGTCGACTTGCGCGCAAAAATCTTCAATTGACCCGTAATGGTCCCCATCCTGGCCGCAATTTGCGAGATCTTCGCCAGGTTGCGCCGCGCGTCGTCGAGCCGTCCCCGTTCCAGCAGGATGACGGCATTGTCGGACATGGTGCGCAGCGCCGTCAGCGGCTGGTTGAGTTCATGCGTGATGCTGGCGGACATCTGTCCCAGCACGGCCATCTTGCCGGCTTGAAACAGTTCGTTTTGCGTGATGTGGAGTTTTTGCTCGGCCTTGCTGCGCACGTCGATTTCCTGGCTCAGGCTTTGCGTCATGGCATTGAGTTCCGACGTGCGTTCCTCGACCATGGCTTCCAGGTTGTCGTACGCATGCTGCAAGTCTTCGCGGGCGCGCAATTTTTGCGCCACGGCCGCGCGGCGCTGGCGCAGGTAAAAGAACAGCAGCATGAAAAAGCCCAGCAGCACGCAGGAAAAGGCGGCCGCGGCGCGCGCGCTGGCCTTGGCTTGCGCCAGGTCGGACAGGTAAATGAACGTCCAGCCTTGCGGGGACTTGAGCTTGATCTGCGTCATGACGCTCGAGCTGATCTTCGGCGGCGTGTCGGCGTGTTCCTGCTCGCGCACGCTGATCACGCGGGCGCCATTGCCCAGCTGGCGGTCGGAAACGAAGGGGATGGCTGCCAGCTGCTTCGAATAATACTGGCGCGTGCGGTTGAGTTCTTCGACGATGGCGGGCGACAGCGGCGCCAAGGTCTTGTATTTCCAGTCCGCCATGGAGCTGAGGAAGATCACGCCGTGCTCGTCGGCCAGCATCACCTTGTCGGCGCCCTGCACCCAGCGTTTTTCCAGGTTTTCCAGGTTCACCTTCACCGTTGCCAGGCCCAGCATGTGGCCATTCTGGTAGATGCCGTGGGCAAAGAAATAACCGGGCTCGAGCCGCGTCGTGCCCACGCCATAGAAGCGGCCCGGCGTGCCGCGCAGGGCGTCCTGGGCGTAGGGGCGGAACGAGATATTGTCGCCAATAAAACTATCAGGCTGCTGCCAGTTGCTGGCGGCCCGCGTGTTGCCGTCGAGGTTGCTGATGAAAATGGTCGATGATTTCGCCTGAGCATTCATTTGCTCGAGGTAATGGTTGACCGTATCGACCAGCACCGGGTCTTCCGGATGCTGCAGCAGGCGGATCACGTCGCGGTTCAGTTCCAGCGTCTTGGGCAGGAAATCGTATTTTTCCAGCGCATTTTCCAGGCTGCTGACATACACCTCGAGGCGCTGCGCGCCGCTGGCCTGCAGCTTGCCGATGGCGATGCGTTCGGTCCAGAAATACACGAGCCAAACGGTGGCCAGACAGGCGGCCAGCACCACGCCCCAGGCCAGCGTTTCGCGGCCCGACCGTTGCGACAGGCGCTTGCGCCAGGAAAGGGAGGGTTTCGTAGTACTGCTATTCATAAAATCAGCTGCCAACTTGCAAGAACCCACAGTATCGCATTTAAATATTGCGTAAAAAGAAAAAGCCGCCGGATATGCATCCGGCGGCTCACACTTCTATGTCACGGACAGCTCGACGTCCTTAGAAGGTATGGCGCATGCCCAGGTTAAAGCCGCTGTTGCCGGTGCCATTGTCCGTGGCATTGCCGACGACGAAGGTGGCGCCGTTCTTGTTGCTGATGTGGCCGTAACCGGTGTACAGGTCGCTGCGCTTGGACAGGGCGTAGAAGGCGCCGATGGCCCATTGCTGGGCGTCACGGTTGGCGTTGCTCTTGTCGTTGTGGCGGATGTAGGACGCGACCAGCTTGGTGGCGCCGAACGGGGCGCTGAAGCCGAGCAGGATGTCGTTGCTCTTGCTGTTGTCGAGGGCGCGGTTGTCGGCGTAGCCGAAGTTGCCTTGCAGCACGCCAAAGTCGTAGCGCGTGGCCAGCAGGGTGTTGCGCGTTTGCTGGGTCGCCAGCGCATTTTCCTTGCGGTGGTGCGTCAGGGTCACGTTCAGCGGACCGTCGATGTAATGCACGGCGCCGCCCATGCTGCGGTTCTTCGCATTGTCGCCAGCTACTTCGCCAAAGCCATACGCCAGGTCGGCCGACAGGTGGCTATAGGTCGGCGTGGTGTATTGCACCATGTTGTCGACGCGGATATTCGTCACCATCAGGTTCGATGCCGTGCCGGCCAGGCCGATGACGAACGGATCGGCCACGTCGCGCAGGGCCAGGTAGTACGGGGAATATTGGCGGCCCAAGGTGACGGCGCCGGCGCTGCCGGTCAGGCCGACATATGCCTGGCGGCCGAACAGCAGGCCGCCCTGGCCCGAGGTGCCGGTGTCGATATTGAAACCGCTTTCCAGCACGAAGGTAGCGGCCAGGCCGCCGCCCAGGTCTTCCTTGCCCTTGAAGCCGATGCGCGAGCCGGAAGCGACGCCGGATGCAACGCGGTTCAGGCGGTCTCCAGCCGCATCCTTGTCGAACACCAGGCCGGCGTCAGCCACGCCGTAGATGGTCACGCTCGATTGGGCCATGGCGCCGGTGGAGGCTGCGCCGAGGGTCAGCAGGGTAAACAGGACTTTTTTCATGAAAATCTCTCTAATAAGTTGGAATGACTACTGATCGCACTACCTGACTGCTTGTTACTCAACATCGACAACAAATAAATGGCCCGCTTGTGGCGGGCCATGGCGCTATCAGGCTTTGCTAGCGTGATCCGCTTCGCCCCAATGGCTTTCCGTGTTCAGGCTGGCCGCGTTGGCTGCGGCGGCTTCTTCCTCGGTGGCCAGGCCACCTTCCCACTTGGCGACGACGGCCGTGGCGACGGCATTGCCGACCGCGTTGGTGGCCGAACGGCCCATGTCGAGGAATTGGTCGACGCCCATCAGCAGCAGCAAGCCCGCTTCCGGAATATTGAACTGGTTCAGGGTAGCGGCAATCACCACCAGCGAGGCGCGCGGCACGCCGGCCATGCCTTTCGAGGTCAGCATCAGCAGCAGCAGCATGGTGATCTGGGTGCCGATCGACAGGTCGATGCCGTAGGCTTGCGCAATGAACAGCACGGCAAAGGTGCAGTACATCATCGAACCGTCGAGGTTGAAGGAGTAGCCCATTGGCAACACAAAACTGGAAATCTTGCGGTCCACGCCGAACTGGTCGAGCGCCGTCAGCAGTTTTGGATAGGCCGCTTCCGAGCTGGCCGTCGAGAATGCCAACAGGAACGGTTCGCGGATCAGGCCGACCAGTTTGAAGATGCGCGGGCCGATGACCACGAAACCGGCGCCGATCAGCAGGGCCCACAGGCACAGCAGGCCTACGTAGAAACCGCCCATGAACTTGGCAAACGTGACCAGCACGCCCAGGCCGTGGGTGGTGATGACGGAAGCCATCGCGGCGAACACGGCCAGCGGGGCCAGGTTCATGATGGTGCCGGTGATGCGCAGCATGACTTGCGCCAGCTGGTCGACGACGGCCGTCAGGGTCTTGCCCGATTCGCCCAGGCCGGCCAGTGCGCCGCCGAAGAAGATCGAGAATACCAGTACTTGCAGGATTTCATTGTTGGCCATGGCCTCGATCGGCGACTTCGGCACCAGGTGCGTGAAGAAATCTTTCAAGGTGAAGGCGGCCGTTTTCAGATTGGTCGACGCGTGGATGTCCGGCAATGGCAAACCGAGGTTGGTTCCCAGCTGCATCAGGTTCGATAGCACCATGCCCAGCGCCAGCGACACCAGCGAGGCCACCACGAACCAGCACATGGCTTTCAGGCCGATGCGGCCCGCCGTCTTGCCGTCGCCCATGTGGGCGATACCGACGGTCAGGGTGGAGAACACCAGCAGCGCAATGATCATCTTGATCAGGCGCAGGAAGACGTCGGTGACGATGGAAATATTGCCAGCGATTTGAGCGCTGAGCTTGGCATCAGGGAAAGCGGTGTTGCATCCATAGCCCACGGCAATGCCGAGGATCATGGCAATCAGGATGTACAGGGTTAATGGCCGTTTCTTTTTCATTTTGACTCCTCCGGTGAAACGCCGCTGTGAGCGGATTATTGATAGCGAGCAACTCAAGCTTGGAGTCAATATTTCTCAAAAACAAGCCCTTGCGTGCCAGCGATTATTTGCAGCAAAACCTGTACATAGCAAAGGATATGCCTGAAATGGGAATTTGGAACCTAACTTCTTAAGTTGTTGATTTAAGGAAGCTTTTTTGTTGTTTAGATGTCGCAACTTGGCGTGCTTGCGCGAAATATTGGACGCGGAGGGATATCGCTGTATGACTTTTCATACGCTAGTCGCGGCAGGGCGGCGGCGCGTCAAAAAGACAAGATTGGCAGGGCAATAAAAAAGCCCCTCCGAAGAGGGGCTTGATGTGACGCAATGCGTGTTCTCTTGACGTTAGAACTTGATATTCGCCGTCAGACTGAACGAACGTGGCTGGCCCGGGGTGTAGCGGAAGCCGGATTTGTTGATGGCCGCCACATAGGTCTTGTCGGCCAGGTTGTAGGCGTTCAACTGCACGTCGAGGTTTTTGTTGACGGTGTAGGTTGCCATGGCGTCGAAGACCCAATAGGCATCCACGCGGGCCGGCGTGCCGACGGCGCCGTCGGTGCCGCGCAGCATTTCACCCACGTAACGCGCGCCGCCGCCGATC
The DNA here is from genome assembly GCF_030587265.1 of Janthinobacterium sp. SUN137. Taxonomy (NCBI): domain Bacteria; kingdom Pseudomonadati; phylum Pseudomonadota; class Betaproteobacteria; order Burkholderiales; family Oxalobacteraceae; genus Janthinobacterium; species Janthinobacterium sp. SUN137. Next base: position 164,293 of record NZ_JAPWHZ010000007.1, read on the forward strand.
TTCAGGCCGAATGGCAGGGTGTACGAAGTCCAGCTGGTGAACGCCTGTTTTGGCGTGTAGGTGAGGTTCTTGTCGCCGCTGGCCGTGAAGACCTTGTTCGACTCGACCTTGGTATTCATGCGGGTGTAGCCGGCGCTGACCAGCCAGTTCGGCATGATTTCGCCCACCACGCCCAGTTCCAGGCCTTGCACGCGTTTCTTGCCGGTCTGGTAATAAATGGTCGAGATGACGGGATCTTGCTCCACTTCATTCTTGACGGTGGTCTGGTAGACGGCGGCCGACAGCGACAGTTTTTGCTTCAGGAAGTCCCACTTGGTGCCGATTTCCTTGGTGATGGTTTCCTGTGGGTCATAGTTCAGGTTTTGCGCGCTGCTGGCGGCGGTGCTCAGGGCAAAATTGGTGCCTGGCGGTGCTTTCGACGTGGCCAGCAAGGCGTACACGCTGCTGTCCGGCGTCGGCTTGTACATGGCCGAGATCTTGCCGTTGGCCAGGGTGTCGCTCAGGGTCAGGTGGGTGGGAATTGGCGTGCCCACTGGCAATGGCTGTACCGCAGGCGCAGTCACGGCCCCTTGCAGGGCGACGGCGTCATACGTGGTGTTGAAATGGTCGAAGCGCACGCCGCCGTTGAAGAGCCACTTGTCGCCGAACTTGATGGTATCGAACATATACAGGCTTTGCGTGTTGACTTCGCCTTCGGTGAAGGCGCCGCTGCGCACAGGGTTGTGGCCGGTGACGGTGTCGCGCGGATTCGGCTTGTACAGGTTCGCTGCCGGCAAGGTGCCCAGGCTGGCGGGCACATAGCTGTAGTTGGTCTGTTTTTCGCTGGTGAACTCGGCGCCGGCCACCACGGAGTGCTTCAGCACGCCCGTGTCGAATTGCGCGCTGACCACGGTCTGGTTGGTCAGGATCGTGTTTTCCTGGTCCTTCACGGTGCGCAGCGAGCGCGCCAGGGTCCAGGTCGACGGATCGGTGGTGACCGGTGTCTTCAGGTTGCCCATGCTGCCCATGAAGGCCGTCAGCAGGTAGTCCTGCTGGGTCTTGCCGTAGCGCGTGGTGTTCTGGATTTGCACGTTGGGCGAGAAATCATGGTCGATGCGCAAGGTGCCCATGTCGGCCTTGATCTTGTCGTAGTCCGAGGTAGAACCGTAGAAATTCTTCGGATCGACCCTGGCGGCGCTGTTCAGGAAGCTGCGGATGACCGGTTGATCCTTCGTTGGAACGTCCGGTGTCGAGTAGCCCGGCAAGCCGATGGTCGGCACGCCGCCGTCGGGCACGTTGTTTTGATCCACGTGCAGGTAGCTGGCCGTGATGCGCGTTGGTTTACCGATGCCGAAGGTGACGGTGGGCGCGAAGGCCCAGCGCTTGTTCTTGACTTCATCGCGTGCCGGATTGCCGCTGTCCTGCGTCATCAGGTTCAGGCGCAAGGCCGTGCCCGTATCGCTGTCGAGGATGCGGTTCCAGTCGGCCGTGGCGCGTTTCTGCTTGCCGCTGCCCGCCGTCAGCAGCGAATTGAATTTGTTTTCCATGGTGGCCGTCTTGCTGACCAGATTGATCGAGCCGGTCGGCGAGCCGCGGCCGCTGTCGGTGCCCGCCGGGCCCTTCAAGACGTCGATCTGTTCGATGTTGAAGACGTCGCGCGAAATGGAACCCACGTCGCGCACGCCATCGACATAGATGCTGCCGGACGAATCGAAACCGCGCATGTAGACGGCGTCGCCCGTGTTCGTGTTGCCGTTTTCACCGAGGAAGAAAGTGCCCACGCCCGGCGTGTTGCGCAGCGCATCCGTCAGGGTCAGCGCGCCTTGCTGTTCGATCAATTCCTTCTTGATCACGACGATGGTTTGCGGCGTGTTGACCAGCTCCTCCGTGTATTTCGGCGACGAGGCTTTTTCGGCCTTGAAATCATTTTCCTTGGAACCAATGACCTTGACTTCGTTCAGGGTTTGCTGCGATGCAGGCGCGCTCTGACCGGCCGGATCGGCGGCCTGGGCGGCAACGGGCAGCAGCATCACGGCCAGGGCGGCGCCGATGTGCTGGTTGAAACGGGATTGGACGTGTTTGCGGCTCTTGATTGCCATCTTGCTCTCTCGATAAGGTCAGGGTAGTGGTTCCTGGCTGGCTGCGCGACGCTGTGCTGTGGCAAGCGGGCAAGTGGCTGGCGATGGACGGGTAGGCAGACATTGTAATTATTGGGCACTCATTCGTAAATGAGAATCGTTATCAGTCTCGTTTACGCAACGGATTGGGCGTGCCGCAAAAAAAACACTGTCATGGCCCATGAATGCTTGCTTTGCTGCATGGCCGCTGCTACGCGCGCAGGCGTCCGGCAGCGGGAGTATGATGAGCAACCTTTACAAATTTCCGCCAAGCATGCTGCAGACACCCGATGCCTTCGTCCCCCTGATCGATCCTCCCGAACCGGCCCCGGCGGCAGCCGACACGCTCACCTTCGTCTTTCACCGCGGGCGTTTATTGTTGCGCACGCCCGAGCTGACCCTGCCCACTGCCGCCGAGGCGGCCGCGCTCGATATCGACCTGAGCCGCGCCCAGCCCGTGGGCTTGTGGCAGGGCCGCTATTGCCAGACCGTCTGGACGGATGACGATGCCTTGCCCGCCGATGCCCCCCTGGCCTGGCACGGCATGCGCTCGCTGTTCCATGCCGTCGACGATGCTTTCCTGGGCCTGGCCAGCCGCGCCGCGCAGCTGGCCGAGTGGGCGCGCACGCACCGTCATTGCGGCGTGTGCGCCACGCCCATGCAGCGCACGCGCGGCGAACGCTGTTTCACCTGCGCCGCCTGCGGCATGCTCGCGTATCCGCGCATTTCGCCCGCCATGATGGTACTCATCCGCAAGGGCGAGCAAGTGCTGCTGGCCATGCACAAGCATTCGCCATCGCAGCGTTTCAGTCCCCTGGCCGGTTTCCTGGAAGCGGGCGAATCGATCGAGGAAGCCGTGCACCGCGAAGTGATGGAAGAGGTAGGCTTGCGCGTGCATAACCTGCAGTACTTCATGAGCCAATCCTGGCCGTTTCCCCATTCGCTGATGATCGCGTTTACGGCCGATTACCTCGATGGCGAGATCCGCCTCGACGAGAACGAGATCGTCGAGGCGCGCTGGTTCGGCCCCGGCGATGCGTGGCCGGAAGCGAGTTCCAGCGTGTCGATTTCCGCGCTGCTGGTGCAGGCGCACCGCCCGCCGGCAGTGCCGTAAAGCGGGGGCTGCTCAGGCAGCTTGCCGCATTTTCTATATACTGGCGGCAATTGCAAATTTTAGGGTGGTTTAGCATGTCTCAAGAATTCTCCGAAAACGACTGGCGCCGGCTCATCAGCAGCTTTGGTGAAGATCCGCAGCGTCCTGGCTTGCTGGAAACGCCGGCGCGCGTGGCAAAAGCCTGGAAACATTGGACCTCCGGCTATGGCCAGGATCCGGTCGATTTGTTGAAAGCCTTTGAGGATGGCGCGGAACAGTACAACGAGCTGATCGTCGTGCGCGGCATCCCCGTCTACAGCCATTGCGAACACCATCTGGCGCCGTTCTTCGGCAAGGCTACCATCGGCTACGTGCCCAATGGCAAGATCGTCGGCCTGTCGAAACTGACGCGCCTCGTCGATTGCTTCTCCAAGCGCCTGCAAGTGCAGGAACGCATGACGATGCAGATCGCCAATGCCTTGATGGAAGTGCTGGAACCGAAATCGGTGGGCGTGGTCGTACGCTGCCGCCACCTGTGCATGGAAAGCCGCGGCATCCGCACGCCGGGCGAAGAAACCATCACCTCGGCCATGCTGGGCGAGATGCAGCCGAACCTGGCGCTGCGTACGGAGTTCCTGGCGCTGGCGCGCGAAGTATGATGATTTAAACGATGATGCAAGACGAAGGCGGCATATGCCGCCTTTTTTTATGCGTTTTTATATTTTCCTGGATTCCCGTTCCGCCAGGTAGCGGGCCGGCGGCTTGCCCACCGCCTTGCGGAACATGGTGACAAAACCGCTGGTATTTTCATAGCCGAGTTCCAGCGCCACCGCTTTCACGCTGTGCCCTTGCGCCAGCCGTTGCAAGGTCAGGATGACGTGCAATTGCCGGCGCCAGCGGCCCACGCTCATGCCCATTTCCTCCAGGGATTGCCGGGTCATGCTGCGCTCGCTCATGCCGATGCGGCTGGCCCACTCGGCCAGCGTGCGTTTATCGGCAGGCTGGGCCAGCAGCAGGGCGGCCAGGCGGCGCAGCCGCGCATCGCGCGGCATCGGCAAATGCAAGTCTTCCACGGGAGCGGCCGCCAGTTCATCGAGCAGGGTGAGCACCAGGCGTTCCTGCGCGCCCTGCAGCGCGGCCAGGGTGGGAAAACCGGCCGCCTTGGCGATCAGTTCGCGCAGCAATGGCGAGACGGCCACGGTGCAGCAGACGGCGGGCAAGGCCGGCGCCATGCTTGGCTCGACAAACAGGCAATAACATTGCGCCTCGCCCACGCCCTGCGCCGCGTGCATCAGGCCGCCCGGTATCCACACGGCGCACTGGGGCGGCACGATCCACACGCCGCTTTCCACCTCGCAATGAATCACACCCCGCGTGGCATACAGCAACTGTCCCTTGCGGTGCTGGTGCGGCGCCTGTTCCGCATCCTCGGGCACGCTGGCCAGGCCCACGGCCAGCAAGGGACGCAGCACACCATCGACATCGAAATCGAGGATGGAGGCGTCGTCGTCCAGGCCCAGGCGGGCCGTCAGCATGTTGGGCAGGAGGGGATGGGGCATGGGAAGACTTTGGCTGGATTGAATAATATTGTGGCTATTTTATGCAATGACGCGCAGCACTGCCAACGCTATCGTATGGGCATCCGCAGCCCCGCTTCCACGGCAACCGCCGCCGCCAGTGTTCTGATGAAGGTGAGGAGGAACGGCAACCCCCTTGAAGGAGTCATCCCATGCAACTCGATTTTTCCACATTCCCCCTCGTCTGGATGCGCCGCGACGGCGCGGCAGATACCCAGGCCGATGTGCTGTTTGCCCAGTTCGACGCGCTGCTGGCGCGCCGGCAGGCGTTTGTCATCCTCAGCGAGGAAGGTTTTGACGAGGACGGGCATGAACACCCGCAGGCGGAGCGCAAGCGCGCATCGCTGTGGATGAAGCAGAACAAGGCCGCCATCCGCGCGTATATCCAGGGCATGGTGCTGATCGAACCGAACGCCGCCAAGCGCCTGGCCGGCAAGGCCTTTGCCGTCTTATTTGGCAAGTTCTGGGGCTATCCCCTGCATTTCGGCACCAGCCGCGACGACGCGCTCGACATCGCCCAGCATTTGCTCAGGGTGTGGCTGCCGCCGCAACTGCCGCCGGGCGGCGGCAGCACGGCTGCGCATCAGTAGCGGTAGTCATTAATAAAATGCTTGGTGAAGTTGTACTTGCTGCCGCCGTCGAGCAAGTCGACCAGGCGTTTCGGCGCCGAGGCAGACATGAAGGCGTCGGCCGCGCCGCCTGTGCTGCGGAACTTCATGCCGGGGCTGAGGATCTGGTTGGCGCCGATCTTCAGGTGCTGGAAGCTTTTCGTTTTTTCATTGTTGAGGATGAAGTGCAATTCCTGCTTGAACGTCAGGAAGGGGATCTTCAGCCACCAACCTTCGTCCGTGCCATAGCTGGCGACGCTGGCAAAGTGCGTGTTCTTGTCCGTCAGGGTGGGTTTGCCCAGGCGGTCGTTGATGCGTTTCATGGCTTCATTCTTGGTCATGCTGTTCTTTCGTGATTCGATCTATGCGGCGTGCATTCTGACACAGGCGCGCCGCCGCGTGCCGTGGAATGCGTCACAGCAGCAAAATCAGCGAGCCGAGCACGATCAAGCCGCCACCGAGGGCCCCTTTCAGCGTGAACGGTTCGCCCAGCACCAGCCAGCCGGCCAGCATCACCAGCGCCACGCTGAGCTTGTCGACGGGCGCCACCAGCGACACGGGCCCCAGCTGCAGCGCGCGGAAATAGCATAGCCACGACAAGCCTGTGGCCACGCCCGAGGCGATCAGGCAGGTCCAGCCCACCCAGTTGCCGCCGGCGGGCCGCTGCCACTCCGCGCGCAGCGAGATGATGGCCGCCGTCACCAGCAGGATGACGCCCGTGCGTATCAAGGTGGCCATGTTGCTGTTCAGGTGGGCCACGCCCAGCTTGCCCAGGATGGCCGTCAGGGCCGCGAACACGGCCGACAGGATGGCAAAGCCTTGCCAGCTCATGGTGGTGGACATGGAACTCCTTGCGCGGTGGGGAATGGGAGTGACTGTAGCGCAAAAGAACGGCGGCCGCTGGCCCCAATTTTATTGCAACGCAACATCAATTCTCATCAATTGTCGCAACGCATTAACAACACTGGGCAAAATTCATTGCTTCCTGGCATTGTAAATATCGGTCGTTCGAGCGTATGCTGAAGCAGTCTGAACGGTGCCGCCAGAGCACCGTCGCCGCCGCATTCCTGGCCAGCCGAGCTGGAAGCGGGCCACGCCCCTTTGCCGCAAATAGATAGTTGGAGACACAGCATGAAGAAATTGACGTTCCAGCAAAAGTTATGGATTCCCCTGATTTGCAGCCTGTTGTGCATCACCGTTATTTTTGTCTATAACGCCCTGGAAGTGCGCAAGATCCGCATCGAAGAGCGCAGTGCCGACCTGAGCAATGCCGCCGACCTGGGCCTGGGCGCCGTCAAGATGTTCGGCGACCTGGCTGCCAGCGGCGCCCTGACGAAGGAAGAAGCGCAGAAGCAGGCCACGGCCGTCATCAAGAGCATGCGTTTCGGCGAGACCGGTTATTTGTCCATTATCAACCTCGATGCCGTCGTCGTGATGAATCCCGCCGCGCCGCAAACGAACGGCAAGAACATGTCGGATTTTAAAGATGCCAACGGCACCTATCTGTACCGCGACATCGTTGCCGTCGGCAAGAGCGATGCGGGCAAGGGCTTCGTCCATTACTATTTCCCCCGTCCCGGCCAGAAAACCCCCGAACCGAAGATGAGCCGCGTGGTGGCCTACAAGCCATGGGCCTGGACCCTGGTGGTGGGCGTGTACATGGATGATATCGATGCGGCCTTCCGCCAGTCGCTGCTCACCTCGCTGGGCGTGCTGGTACTGGTATGCGGCTTGCTGGCGGCCGTCGTCGTGGTGATCAACCGCAGCCTGCGCCATGCGCTGGGCGGCGATCCCGAGTATGCGGCCGACGTGGCGGAAAAGATCGCGAATAACGATTTGAGCGGCGTCGTGCGCACGCATGCCAACGACCGCCACAGCGTGCTGTACGCGATGAAAACCATGCAGACCAACCTGGTCGATGCGATCAGCGAAATCCGCCACAGCGCCGAGACGATTGCCACGGCATCGAGCGAGATTGCCAGCGGCAATATGGACTTGTCGGCGCGCACGGAAATGCAAGCCAGTTCGCTGGAAGAAACGGCCGCCTCGATGGAGGAATTGACGTCGACCGTGACGCAGAACGCGGGCAACGCCGTGCAGGCAAATGAATTGGCGCAGTCCGCTTCCGCCGTGGCCCGCCAGGGCGGCGCCGTGGTGGCGCAAGTGATCGGCACCATGGATACCATCAACGCTTCGTCGCGCAAGATCGTCGACATCATCGGTGTCATCGACGGCATCGCCTTCCAGACCAACATTTTGGCCTTGAACGCGGCCGTGGAAGCGGCGCGCGCGGGCGAACAGGGACGCGGCTTTGCCGTCGTGGCGTCGGAAGTGCGCAACCTGGCGCAACGCTCGGCCGGCGCGGCGAAGGAAATCAAGGAATTGATCGGCGCTTCCGTCGACAGCATCGCGGCCGGCAGCACCCTCGTCGCACAGGCGGGCACGACCATGGATCAGGTGGTCGCTTCCGTTTCGCGCGTGACCGACATCATGGCCGACATCACGGCCGCCTCGCACGAGCAAAGCACGGGCATCGGCCACGTCAACCAGGCGATCACGGAGATGGATAGCGTGACGCAGCAAAATGCGGCACTGGTGGAAGAGGCGGCGGCAGCGGCGTCGAGCATGCAAGACCAGGCGGCCGTGCTGGCGCAACTGGTGGCGCGCTTCAAGCTGTCGGCGCAGGAATCGGGGACGGCGCCGCGCCTGGCGGCAAGCTCGGCTGGCGCGCCACGCGCCGTGGCGAAAAAGCCGCTGCGCAGCCTGGCGGCGCGCTAGGGGTTTCGTTCAGGACTTACTGGGCTGGCGCCGCCGCTTGCGGCGCCGGTTCGAATTCCAGCTTGTCATCGACGACCACGAATTGCCCGATCGGCTGGCCCAGGTCGGCTTTCGGGTCGTTTTCCATTTCCGTCAGCTCATTGCAGGTATTCGTTTCCGCCTGCCACAGCTGCTTGCCCATGCGGATATTCCAGATGCCGTCGCCGGCCGCAAACAGCTCGACGGTGATGTCGGCCGGCGCATCCGTCGACAGGGTATGCAGGCGCTGGCATTGCGGCAAATTGGTCGCCATCAGCTGCACTTCCACGGTATCTTGCCAAAAATAACGTTGCTGGCGGCGCACGGTCAGGGAATGGTCTTGCCCATCGAACATATAGATGGCGAAGTCCTGGACACAGCCTGACAGCAGGACGGACAGCGTGACGATCAGGAGTTTGCGCATGGTCGGCTTTCTTTGTTTGTGCTCTGGAATGTCGGGATGCCTGCGTGACGGCGCGAGTGGGCGCTTGCCTCGCTTGGGCGCCGTCTTGTTTTTCGCTTACGTGGCATTATATCCATGCATATCAGTTGCGGCGCGACAATAGTGATGCGGAGGCCGCCTGCCCTACTTATCTACCTGGAAAGACCACGATGATCGACCTGTATTACTGGACCACGCCCAACGGGCACAAAGTGACGATGTTCCTGGAAGAAGCGGGCATCCCCTACAAGCTCATTCCCGTGCATATCGGCAAGGGCGAACAGTTCCAGCCCGAGTTTCTCGCCATCGCGCCGAACAACCGCATCCCCGCCATCGTCGACCAGGCGCCGGCAGATGGCGGCGCACCGCTGTCCCTGTTCGAGTCGGGCGCCATTTTGCAATACCTGGCCGAGAAAAGCGGGCAATTCCTGCCGGACGACCTGCGCGGACGCGCCGAAGTCATGCAGTGGCTGTTCTGGCAAATGGGCGGCCTGGGGCCCATGGCCGGGCAAAACCACCATTTCGTGCAATATGCGCCCGAACCCATCGAGTACGCCATCACGCGCTACGTGAATGAAACGAACCGGCTGTACGGCGTGCTGAACAAGCGCCTGGCGGACCGTGCATTCGTGGCCGGCGACAGCTATTCCATCGCCGACATGGCGATCTACCCGTGGATCGTGCCGCACGCCCGCCAGCGCCAGAAGCTGGAAGATTTCCCGCACCTGGCGCGCTGGTTCGCGGCCATCGCCGCCCGTCCCGCCACCGTGCGCGCGTATGCGCGGGCGGCCGAAATCAATGTGCAGCCGACCGTCAGCGGCGACGCGAAAAGCGTGCTGTTCGGACAGACGGCGAAGACGGTGGCGTGACCGACGGTCAGTTTCCCCGGTAAGTGGAAAAACCGAAAGGACTGAGCAGCAAGGGAATGTGATAGTGCTGGTCGGTCTTTTCCACGTGAAATTGCACGGGGATTTCCGGGAAAAAAGTTTCCTGTTTCAGGCGCGCATAGTGCTCGCCTGTCTTGAACACGATGCGGTAATCGCCCGCCTGCATGGGCGTATCGGCCGGATACATGGCCGCGATGCGCCCCTGCGCATTCGTCACGGCGCTGCTCAATTGCTTCCAGTCATCTCCCTTCTTTTGCTCCAGGGTCACCGTCACGTCCGCCGTCGGCTGGCCGCTTTGCAGGTCGAGGATGTGCACGCTCAAGGGATTGGCGGCGGCCAGGGCCGTGCTGGACAGGCTGGCGAAGGCCAGGGCAGCGGTGATTTTTTTCAGACAAGTCATCGTTGTTGCTTTCAAGGTGGGGTGGAATCGAGTTCAGGGAGGGCGGCGAGCGCCGCCTGGGCGCAGGCACGGTCTTGCAGGGCGCCACCGCCACCGGCGACGCCGACGGCGCCAACCACTTGCCCCTGTGCCATCAACGGCAAGCCGCCGCCCAGCAGCAACAGTTCCGGCACGGTGGTCAAATTGCTCATGTCCGGATTGTTGCGGGCCGCCACGGCCAGCGCATAGGTATCGGTTTTGGTGGACAAGGCCGTGTACGCCTTGCGCCGGCTGGCCTCCGTGTTGTGCGGCCCGACGCCATCGGCGCGCTGCACGGCGACGACATTGCCGCCATGGTCCAGCACGGTGACGACGATGTGCCGGCCCTGCGCCTGGCACGCGGCCATGGCTGCGCTGGCCAGCTTGTTGGCCGCCGCCAGCGGCAGGTCATTGATGCTGCGCAATTGCGCGTGGGCGGGACTGGCCAGCAGGCACAGCAGGGTACTGCCGAGTAACAGGGTTTTCATGTGGCGTCCAGGAAACAAGATGGCGCCAGTATGGCCAGGCTTGCCCTACGCGAAGATGATCGCCGCATGACATTTTTATCATCCGCGGCGGCGTGCGTGCGGCGTAAAATGGTTTCATATTCCTATTAGAAAGCCGCCATGCGCATCCTGGTCATTGAAGACGAGCCGAAGACGGGCGACTATCTGCTGCGCGGCCTGGCCGAGTCCGGTTTCACGGTAAGCCTGGCGCGCAACGGCCGCGACGGCCTGCACATGGCCGGCAGCGAGGCGCCCGATCTGATCGTGCTCGACGTCATGCTGCCCATCATGGATGGCTGGCAAGTCTTGCGCGCGCTGCGGCTGCAGGAGGGCGGCGCGGATGTACCCGTGATTTTCCTCACGGCGCGCGACGAGGTGCAGGACCGCGTGAAAGGGCTGGAACTGGGCGCCGACGATTACCTGGTGAAACCGTTTGCCTTTGCCGAGCTGGTGGCGCGCATCCGCACCCTGTTGCGCCGGGGCCCGCCGCGCGAAGACGACGTGATCCGCATCGGCGACATGGAAATCGATGTGATGAAACGCAAGGTCAGCCGGCAAGGCCAGCGCATCACCCTGACGGCCAAGGAATTCGGCTTGCTGCATCTGCTGGCGCGGCGCCAGGGCGAAGTGCTGTCGCGCTCCATCATCGCTTCGCAAGTGTGGGATATCAATTTCGAGAGCGACACCAACGTCATCGACGCGGCCATCCGCCGCCTGCGCAGCAAGCTCGACGACCCCTTCGAACCCAAGCTGATCCACACCTTGCGGGGCATGGGCTATGTCTGTGAATTGCGCGCGCCGACCGTACCCGACAACGGCGCCGGCGCATGAAATTCTCGCAACTGCGCCGCTCGCTGACCCTGCGCGTCACGCTCGTGTTCGTGCTGATCGTGGCGCTCGTGTCGGCCGGGCTGGGCATGCATCTGTACCGTTCATTTGTGGCGGAAATCGAGCGCCGCGACGACATTTTATTGCTGGGAAAACTGCGGCAAATCCAGCAATTGCTGGGCAATGCGGGCACCCTGGACATCATCCGCGAACGGCCCCAGTATTTCCGCGACACCATGAGCGGGCAAGAGAATTCCCTGGTGCGCATCGTGCGCGCCGATGGCACGCGTTTGATCGATGTCAACCCGCACGGCGAGACAGTGGCGCATGCTGTTCCGGTGGCCGTCGATGTGCCCGTGACGGCCGGCGATATCGTCAGCTGGATCAGCCGCGACGGTTATCCGGCCAGGGTCGTGGCCGCCAGCGCGCGCATCGGAGAGCCGGCGCAGATGGCCGACATTTCCGTCGCCCGGGTCTATGGCGACCGCACGGCCATGTTTGCCGCCTACCGCTGGCAGATCGTCGTATCGGTGGCCGTCAGCGCGCTGGTGGCGGCCTTGCTGGCCAGCGTGATGTTGTTGCGGGGATTGCGGCCATTGCGCAATATCGCCGCGCATGCGGCCCTCGTGCGGCCGGGCAAGCTGGAGCAGCAACTCGATGCGCGCGGGGCGCCGACGGAGCTCTTGCCCTTGATCCAGGCGCTGAACGCCATGCTGGCGCGGTTGCAGGAAGGCTATGCGCGGCTGTCGCAGTTTTCCGCTGACCTGGCGCATGAATTCCGTACGCCCGTCACCAATCTGCTGGGGCAAAGCCAGGTCATGCTGGCCCGCCCCCGCAGTGCGCACGAGTATGAACAGCTGGTGTCGTCGAATGTGGAAGAGCTGGAACGGCTGTCGCGCATGATCGACAGCATGCTGTTCCTGGCGCGGGCGCAGCAGGATGAAATGGTGCTCGTCAAGCAAGTCCTGCCCGTGCAGGACGAGTTTTTAAGGCTGGCTGATTTCTTTGAAGGCTTGGCCGAAGAGCGCGAGCTGGCGCTGGCTTGCCACGGCAGCGGCGCGGTGACGGCCGAGCCGCAACTGCTGCGCCGCGCGCTGGGCAATTTGCTGTCGAACGCCATCCGCCATGCGGCGCCTGGCAGCACGATACTGCTGCGTTCGCACGCGACGAACGAGGGTGTGGAATTGAGCGTGAGCAACCTCGGCCCCGCCATCCCCGCGCGTCACCTGCCGCACCTGTTCGAGCGCTTCTACCGCGCCGACCCGGCCCGCAGCGATTCGGCCGCTTCCACAGGCTTAGGATTGGCCATCGTCACGGCCATCATGCAGCTGCATGGCGGCAGCGCGAGCGTGGCGTCCGACGCGGCCGCCACGACGTTTACCCTTGTTTTCCCCGTTGAGAACGCCTGATAAAACCGTAGCGAGCGCAAGAGAGGTTCGGCGCCCCCGAGGCAGTGAGCATCGGAGGCGGCAAACCGCGACGCGCAGCAGGTTTGCTCAGGTGTTTTACCCCATTTCCACCAAAAACTCATGCATGCCCGTATGCGGCAACTGCGCGCAGGCTGGCGCAAAGTGCGGCAACTGCCCCCACAGCAGTGGGTGGCCGACGATGTACACATGGTGTTGCGCGCGCGTCAGGGCCACGTTGAGCAGGTTCGGCGTGGCCGCAGCCCATTGCGCGGCGCCGGCCGTGCTGTCGTCGGCGCCGAGGACCAGCATCACCACGCTTTGTTCCTTGCCCTGGAAGGTGTGCACGGTGCCCACCATCTGGCTGCTCCACTGGCGCAATTCGCGCGCCGTCGGCGCCTTGCCATAGCCGAGGCGGCGGTCCCAGTCCATATCGACGATGCGCGAACGCAATTCGTTGCGCACGGCCTTGAACGGCGTGATCACATACATGTCCGGCAGCTTGCCGTCGCGGCGATACAGCTTCAACAGCACTTCCAGCACGAAATCGAGCTGTACGGGTACCACCTGCTTGTAGCTGACGGGGCCGACGGCGTCGATCCAGCGGCTCGGGCCACGCGTGAGGCCCCGTGCGCCGGCCGGCGGCGTGCGCTCGGCCAGCCCGTAGACCATCTTGTCTTCGTAGGCGATGCTGTTGGCCAGCGAAAACATCGGTTCCACGCAGCGGCGGTGCACGCGCAGGGGGCTGCCTATCCACAGCGGCTGTGCGCTGCCGGCGCCGACGACGGCGCCATAGCGGTTGGCCTTGTCGGCCAGGGTCTGCACGGACACGGACGTTGGCGCATAGCTGCCATCGCGCGTGTGCGGCGACAGGGCGGATAAGGTTTGCACGAGGCGGCCCGGCACCGTGAATACGGGTTCGATCTGCAGCGGGTCGCCCACGACGACGGCGCGCTTGGCGCGCCACAGGCTGCCCAGCGCCGCTTGCGGCACGGCCTGGCCCGCTTCATCGATGAACAGCCAGCCCAGCGATTCGGGACCCATGCCCTGGAACTGGCGCGCGAACGAGGCAAACGTGGTCGATACGACGGGCACCACCATGAACAGGCTGTGCCACACCATGGCGATGTGCGACTGGTCGTAGGCGCGCTTGTTTTTCAGCAATTTGGAGACGGCCAGCAAGTTGCCGCCAAAGCCGGGTCCGCCCTTCTTCGCCACTTCCGCCAGCCACGCTTCATGCAGGGCCAGGGCCTTGGCGAACAGGCGCGAGCGCAGGCGGGCCAGCGCCGGTTCATGCCACAGGCCGCCAATTTGCAGGGCATCGCCGTCCAGCTCGTCCAAGGTGGCCGGCGCGAGGATGGTGGGGAAGCGCATGCGCGCACGGCGCAGCAGTTCCGTGCTGTCATCCCATTCGCGCTGGCGCGATTGCGCCGTGCGCAGGGCGATGTGCAAGCTGTTGCGGGCGCGCTCGCACCGCGGCTCCAGTTCGCCCTTCAGCAGCAGCTTGATGGCGGACACGTCGCGCGCGGCCTGGCGTTGCGCTTCGGCATTGGCCACGACGGCATCCTTGTAGGCACGCGCCGGGGCCGTGCGGAACAGGCGGGCAAAGAAGCCGGGCTGCGTCAGCGCCACCAGGCGTTCCTCTTCCAGCAAATCCTTCTTGCTGGCGAGCAAGGTGTCCTGCTGCGTCAGCGCGCCGGACAGGGCGCCGTTGGCCGCATCCATTTCTTGTTCCGCGGCAATCAGCGCATGCTGGCTGGCCTCGATGAAATCGGCTTCCGTGCACGTGCCCACGGCTTGCCACAGGGCCGCGTATTGGGCGTGCTCGGCCAGGGCCTTTTCCACCACGTGTTCCGTTTCGCGAAATTCGCGCGCGGCCTGGGCGAAGCTCACGCCCTGGTAGCTGGCCAGCCATTGGCGGATATTCTGCGCGTTCGGCGTCTTGCGCGCCGTGCTCTTGTCCCAGTCGTCGTCATAGAAATTGCTGACGAAGCGGCGGCGGTTCGCGCTGTTGCCCAGCGCACAAGACATCAAACCCCATGGCGCTTCCGCCTCGCCCAGGGCGCGGTTGGCGCCATTGCCGTCCGCCACGACCCGGCGCGCCACGCTTTCGAAATAGCGCGTGCGCGCCCATTCCTTGCCCAGCTGCTTGGGTTTAGGTAAATCGCCGGAAATGTTTTCCACGGCCGCATTGTTTGACGAAGCGACGACCATTTCAAAGCCCGTCAGTTCCGGGCGCAAGCGGGCAATCGTGATGGGGTCGCGCACGCCTTCGAAGGCGACGGCTACCTTGCCGATGAAGGCGTCGCCGGCGCGGTCCAGGCAAGACAGTACGGCGGCGCGGCGCACGATGTTGTCAGCGAACAATTCACGCAACAAGGTCGTCTTGCCTGTGCCCGGCGGGCCGTTGACGGAAAAGATGCCCCGCTCGTGCAAGCCCGTGCGCGCGCCATGGATGGCGAACTGCTGCATCAGGCTCATGGCGTAGCTGGCGTCTTCCAGCCAGTGTCCGCGGTTCATGTTGGCCGGATTGAGCATGGCGGCCAGCGCCTGGCGTCCTGCCGGGCTGTACAGGTCGATGCGTTCATCCTGCGCCAGCGGCGTCAGGTAGGCGGCGACCGTCGCGGGCAGCTTGCTGCCACGCAATGCGCGGATGATCTGTTCCAGGTCATCCAGGTAAAAACTGTTGAGGATATCGATCGAGGGTTCCACCGCGTCGCCGAAGTCCAGCGTGCGGTTCTGGCTGGCCTCCAGCGTATCGGCGTCCGTCGCGGCCACGCGTTTCTTGCGCGTGCGCAATTCCAGCACGGCCAGCGGCTGGCCGGCGGACGGGCGGAAACCGGCCCAGTCCATCAGCAGGTCGGCCAGCGCGGCGATTTCCATGCCGGACAGGGGCGACGAGACATTGCCCGCCTCGTCCGTCACTGGCTGCGGCGCGCGGCTTGCCGCGAAGTTGCGCAGGCTGTCTTGCAGCGCCAGCTGGCTGTCGCTGAAGGCGTCCAGGCTCAGGCCGGACCAGTCCGGCGTGCGGGCGCGGCCCAGGGCCCACGGCAAGGTCGACACGGACACGGGATCGAACTGCGGCTCGCCCAGCGCATTGAGGTTCAGGCGGGCAAAGCACGAGCGTCCCAGCAGTTCTGTTTTTTCTGTTTCGGCAATGTTTTCCGGGCCGTTGGCCGGCGGACAAGCCTTGTTGATTTCGGCCTTGTCGAACACGCCGAGGAACAGGCTGAAGCCGTCGATCTCGCGGTCGGACGGCACTTGCCACTGCGTGGCGAACTGCGGCGGCAATTGCGCCAGCTGTTCGCGCTGCAGGAGGCGCACGGTGGACGGGTCTTCAACGTCCGTGATTTGATTCAGGTCAAACGGGATAAAGAATTCGATCTTGTGCCAATACTCCAGGATAGCCAGGAGGCGCTGCTGTTCTGCCTGATTCATGATGACCAATATTTTGTAAAGCGAGCGAGGATTGTAAAGCGTATGCGCGGTGCACGTTTTGCACTTTTGTCTATTGCGCGGGCTTTGCCGCAAAAAAAGTGGCGATTGCGGACGAAAAAAAGCCAGGCAGCAACTTCCTGCCTGGCTTTCCCGTGGTGAGGATGTTGCTATTGGTTAAAACTCTTCCCATTCGCTCTCGGCGCCGGCATTGCTGCGGCGTGCCGGCGCGGCCGCCACGGCCTTGCGCGCGGGCGCGGGCCGGGCTGCGGGAGGCGCGATTTTCGCCGTCGCTGGTGCCGCTGCGGTGCGTACCGGCGTCAACTTGGGTGCGCTGGCGACATGGTTGCCGGTTTTAAAGAAACCCACGACGTGGGCCAGCTCGCCCGCCTGTTCCTGCATGCTTTGCGAAGCGGCGGCCGCTTCTTCCACGAGGGCCGCGTTTTGCTGCGTCACTTCATCCATCTGGGCAATGGCCATGTTGATCTGTTCGATGCCGATGGTTTGCTCGTGCGTGGCGGAAGTAATCTCTCCCATGATGTCGGTCACGCGCACGATGCTATCGACGATGTCGCCCATGGTCTGGCCCGCTTCATTGACGAGGCGCGAACCCGTGTCCACGTTGGCGACGGACGCGGCGATCAATTCCTTGATTTCCTTGGCGGCCGAGGCCGAACGGTGGGCCAGGTTGCGCACTTCCGTGGCCACGACGGCGAAGCCGCGTCCCTGTTCGCCCGCGCGCGCCGCTTCCACGGCCGCGTTCAAGGCCAGGATGTTGGTCTGGAAGGCGATGCCGTCGATGACGCCGATGATGTCGACGATCTTGCGCGACGATGCATTGATGGTGCCCATGGTGTCGACTACTTGCGAAACGATGCTGCCGCCGCGCACGGCCACTTCCGATGCGCTTTTCGCCAGCTGGTTCGCCTGGCGCGCATTGTCCGCGTTCTGTTTCACGGTCGAGGTCAGCTCTTCCATGGCCGACGCCGTTTCTTCCAGCGAACTGGCTTGCTCTTCCGTGCGCGAGGACAGGTCGAGGTTGCCGGCGGCAATTTCGCTCGACGCCGTGGAAATCGCCTCCGTGCCGTGGCGCACTTGCGCCACCACGCCCAGCAAGCTCGTGTTCATGGCTTTCAGGGCGCCCAGCAGGCGGCCCGTTTCATCGCTGGAATTGACGACGATGTGCGACGACAAGTCGCCCGAGGCCACGGTTTCGGCCACGCTGACGGCCGCATTGATGGGCTGGGTGATCGAGCGCGTGATGATCCAGGCAACGAAGGCGCCCAGCAGCACGGCCACGCTGCCCAGGGCTATCATGGAAGCGCGCGCGCTCGTGCTCAGCGTTTCGGCGTCCGTCGCTGCCTGCGCCGCCTGCTGCGCTTCATACGCGACCAGGCTGTCGAGCGCTCCCAGCACGATCTTCAAGCTCGGTGCCGCCTGCTGCGTCAAAAAGGCGATCGCTTCTTCCGTCTGGCCTGCATTGCGCAGCTCGATGACCTTGTTGTTCAGCGGCGCGCCCGATTTCAGGGCCGCGTCCAGTTCGGCCATCAGCGCCGTTTCCTTGTCCGTCGAAATCTTCTTTTGCAGGGTTTCCTTGGCGGCGCCGTATTTCTTGCGCGCTTCGCCGATCTTCGCCAGTTCCGCCTGCACCAGCGCTTCCGTCGGCGCCACCACAATGCTCGTGATCGCCAAGGTAATGTTGCGCACGTTGTCGCTCATGGTATTGGCGGCCGCCATCTTGACGTTCTTGTCGGCCACGATGTCGTGCGTGCGCGCGCTCAGTTGCCCCATGGAATACAGGCCGACGAGCAAGACGGCCACCAGCAGGCCGAGGACGACAGCAAACCCGATCCCGAGCCGGGTGCCGATTTTGAATTGTGTGAGTGACATGATTGCTTTCGTGTTGCGGAAGTGAAGGAAAACGTCGACAGGCCAGGGCTACGGGTTTATACGTAAGGGCGACCAGCCTGTAATTGTTCCTCAAAATTCCGCACTGCAATACAAAAACTTGTATCAAGTCCCCGAAAAGTTTAAAAATTGGTAGCAAATTAAATAAGTTGTCGTGTGGAAACAACGAGCGCGGCGCCGGATGCGGACTCAGCTTTCCGGAAACACGTGCGTGGCCAGGAAGTCGATGAAGGCGCGCAGTTTCGGCGTCAGGTGGCGGCTGCTGGGCCACAGGATGCGAAAGGCCCCGTCGTGCCGGCGGTGCGCCTCCAGCACCGGCTGCAAGCGGCCGCTAGCGAGCGCCGCGCGCACGGCAAAGTCGGGCAGGGCGGCGATGCCCAGGCCGCTTTCGGCAAAGTGCAGCAGGGTCTCGACATTGTTGCAGTTCAGTAGCGCCGGCAAGCCGGCCGCGTGCAAGGCGGGCCATTCGGCCAAAGGCCAGGCCTCGACCTTGCCGCTGCTGGGAAACTTGTACAGCAAACAAGTGTGCTGCGCCAGGTCGGCGGGCAGCCCCGGCGTGCCGTTGCGCGCCAGATAGGCGGGCGCGGCCACCAGCTGCAGCTGGAACTGGCCCAGCTGGCGGCTCATCAACCGGCTGTCGGCGCTTTCGCCCGCGCGTACGACGGCGTCGTAGCCTTCCTCGATGACATCGACCCGGCGGTCGCTGAAATCGAGGTCGAGCTCCACCAGCGGATAGGCGCGCGCAAAGGCCGCCAGCACAGGATTGAGCAGGCTGCCCACTTGCGGCAGGCTGACGCGCAGCCGGCCTCGGGGCGCGCTTTTGCTGTTCGACAACTCCAGCTCGGCCGCCTCGACCTCGCCCAGGATACGCCGGCAGCGTTCGAGAAACACCGTGCCTTCGCTCGTCAGCGCGATGCTGCGCGTGCTGCGCTGAAACAGGCGCACGTCCAGGCGCTGTTCCAGCCGCGCGATGCTCTTGCCTACGGCCGAGGCGGAAATGCCCAGCACCCGGCCCGCCGCCACGAAACTGCGCGTTTCGGCCGCCTGCACGAAGGCCGTGAATCCCGCCAGGTTATCCATGTCGTTTCCGTTTCATTACCGTTGATTGCGGATGTCAGCGTCCGCACAGACAGAAACTATAGCCTGTTTTTCTTTGATCGCGCCTGGCTTACCTTGGCAGCCTGATCATTTGAAAGGCTCAGCCATGATGTACAACTTCTCTCCCGCGGCCATGTCCGCCCGCATTGATGCCTTGTTGGACCTTGTTTTGCAGCAGCAGCGCCTGGCGGGCGCCGTGGTGCTCGTGCGCCACCGTGGCCAGGACGTGTATCGCCGCGCGGCCGGCCACCTGGACCGCGAGGCGGGCACGCCCATGGTTGAGGACGCCATCTTCCGCCTGGCGTCCGTCAGCAAACCCATCGTCTCGACGGCCGCGCTGGCGCTGGTGGGGCAGCAGCGCCTGGGCCTGGACGACCTGGTGGCGCGCTGGCTGCCGTATTTTGCGCCGCGCCAGCCGGACGGCGCCGTGGCGGCGATGACCGTGCGCCACTTGCTCACGCACACGGCTGGCCTCGATTACGGCTTCTTCCAGCCGCCGGGCGGCGCGTATGCGCAGGCGGGGGTGTCGGATGGCATGGATGCGTCCCGTATTTCCCTGGAGGACAACCTGCGCCGCCTGGCTACCGTGCCGCTCGCGTATGCGCCGGGCGAGCGCTGGGGGTATTCGATCGCCACCGACGTGCTGGGCGCCGTGATCGAAGCGGTGACGGACTTGCCGCTGGCGCACGCCGTGGAATACCTGGTGACGGCGCCGCTGGCCATGCGCGACACGGGTTTTTTTACTGCGGACCCGGCGCGCCTGGCCGTCGCCTATGCGGACCGCGCAGCGGGAGAATCCCGGCCGCGCCGTTTGCTGGACGTGGGGGAAGACCATCTGCCGTTTCTCGATGGCATGGCAGGTTTTACCTTGTCGCCGGCCCGTGCCCGCGATGCGCACGCCTACCCGTCCGGCGGCGCCGGCATGGTCGGTTCCGCCCCCGACTTCATGTGCCTGCTGGAAACCTTGCGGCTGGGCGGCGCGCCGCTGTTGCCGCCGGCGCTGGCGCGCCAGATGGGCGAAAGCCAGACGGGGGATTTCGACTTGCCGTTCTGGCCCGGCCGCGGCTTCGGCCTGGGTTTTACCGTGCTGACGGACCCGCAACTGGCCGCCACGCCCGAGTCGGCTGGCAGCTGGCGCATGGGCGGCACGTATGGCCACTCGTGGTTTGTTGACCCCGCGCAAGAATTGTCCGTGGTGGCGTTCACGAATACGGCATTGGAGGGCATGGCGGGGCCGTTCGTGACGGAGCTGTGCCAGGCAGTGTATGGCGTGGAGCAGGGGCAATGACCCGCCCGCATCCCGTCGTCTTCCTCGCGCTGGGCTTGTTCGGCGTGTATTGCATCGAGTTTGGCGTGGTGGGTATCTTGCCGATGATCATGCAGCGCTATGCCGTGACGGCCGCGCAGGCGGGCTCGCTGGTGAGCCTGTTTGCCCTGGTGATCGCCGTGGGCGGCCCCTTCCTCGTGCTGCTGGCCACGCGCTGGCGCCGCAAGCGCGTGCTGATCGTTTCCCTGCTCGTGTTCGCGCTGGCCAGCGTGGCCTCGGCCTATGCGCCCCGCTTCGAACTGCTGCTGGCGCTGCGCATCGTGCCGGCCCTGTTCCATCCCGTGTATTTCTCGCTGGCCATGGTGGCGGCTGCCGCCCTGTATCCGCCACGCGATGCGGCGCGGGCCGGAGCGCATGCGTTCACGGGCACCAGCATGGGCATGGTGCTGGGGATTCCGCTCACCACCTGGATCGCTGCGCAATATGGTTACGAGGCATCGTTTCTTGCCTGCGCCCTCGTCAACGCCCTGGCCGCGCTGGGGCTGTGCCTGTTCTTGCCGGACACGCCGCGCGAGGCGCCGATGGCGTATGGCCGCCAGCTGGCCGTGCTGCGCAAACCCGCCTTGTGGCTCGCGATTGCCGCCGCCGTGCTGGTGTTTGCCGCCATGTTTGCCGTGTATGCGTATGCGGCCGCTTACCTGCAGCAGGTGGCGGGCTTGTCGGCGCGCCAGACGGGGCTGGCGCTGGTGGTGTTTGGCGTGGGCGGCGTGGCGGGCAATCTGTTCGCGGGGCGCCGGCTGGGCACGCATGTGCTGCGTACGGTCTTGCTGCAGCCACTGCTGCTGGGGCTGGCGTACTGGCTGCTGTACCGCCATGCGGGAGCTGGTCTCGGCTGGGCGCCGCTGGCCGTCTTGCTGCTGTTCTGGGGCGCGGCGCACACGAGCGGGCTGATCGTCACGCAAGTATGGCTCAGCAGCGAAGCGCGCGAGGCACCCGCGTTCGCCATCGGCGTGTATATCGCCGCCATCAACCTGGGCGTGACGGTGGGCGCGCTGGCGGGCGGCGTGGCCATCGCCCGCTACGGCATGCAGGGGGCGCTGGCGTGTGGCGGGCTGTTCGGTGCGCTGGCGCTGGGCTTGATCTTGCTCAAGGCGTGGCGCTACCGCCCATCGTCAGTCTTGAATATGGTTGGGGATGCGAAACAGTAGATCCGTGTCGCCGATGTCCACGCCCGCCTGCGACAGCAGGGTGCTGGCCTGGCCCCGGTGATGGGTCTGGTGATTGAAGAAATGCATGAGCAGGCTGAAAAATTCGCGCCGGTTCGGCCCCTTGCTGTTGCGGTAATCGAGCAGGTGGTCCAGGTCTTCTTCGCGGATGGAGGCGGCCCAGTCGACGATGAGCCGGTCCAGCCATTGCCGGTGCGCGTGCATGGCGGCAAAATCCTCGGCCGCGAACAGCGGGTGCGTGAGCGACGCGGGCGGCGTGATGGCACGGATGGGGTCGAGCAGGGGGAAGCCGGCCGGGTGCTTCGCATAGCGCTGCAGCCACAGGGTGTCGCCCACCATCACGTGGTTCAGGGTGGCCAGCAGGGAGCCGAAGAAGGCGCCCCGTTCGCGTTGCAGCTCTTCGGGCGGCAGGCTGGCCGCCGCCGCGTAGACCTTGGCATTCATCCACTGGTTGTAATCGGCCATCAGGCAAAGGTGGGCGCAACGGCTCATGCTGGACTCCTTCAGTGGATGAATGACTATGTTAAACGGATTTCAGGAACGCCCGTATGCCAGCGAGCAACATTTCAATGGCCATCGCCGTCAGGATCAAGCCCATCAGGCGCTCGAATGCCGTCATGACCCTTGGACCGAGCGCCCGCTGCAAGCGTTCCGCGCACAGGAAGACGGCCAGCCAGACGGCGGCCACGGCTGTCAAGCCCGCCACGTGGGCGATGACGTCGTTCATTTCATGCGAGGAAAACAGCAAGACGGTCGCCAGGGCCGACGGGCCGGCCAGCGCGGGGATGGCCAGCGGCACGATGAACGGTTCGCCGCCCATCTCGTGGTCGCTATTGCCGGCGTTGGGCTGTGGAAACACCATGCGCATGGCGATCAGGAACAGGATCACGCCGCCGCCGATGCGCAGCGCGACTTCCGACAATTGCAAGGCGTTCAGGAAATGGCGGCCGAAGAACATAAACAGCAGCAAGATGCCGAAGGCGATCATGCACTCGCGCACCACGACTTTCCAGCGCCGCTCGACCGGCACACGCTTGAGGGCATTGACGAACAGGGAAACGTTGCCGAACGGGTCGGTGACGAGCAAGAGCAGGATAAAAGTCTGGAAGAAATTCTGTGTCATGGTGGTGTGATTGAGGTCAACACCGCTGCCAGGATGGGCGCGGTGCGATAAGGCTTGCGATGATAACAAGAGCGGCGGCTATCGCCCATGATTATTGATGCATAGCAGCATTTTTTTTACGCAGCGATGACTTTTGCCTGGTAAAACGCGGTGGGCGTGGTGCCGAAATGCTTCCTGAACATGGCGGTGAACGCACTTTGGCTCGTGTAGCCATTGTCCATGGCCACGTCGATGACCTTGCTGCCGTGCGCCAATTGTTCCAGCGCCCGCAGCAAGCGCGCCTGCTGGCGCCACTGGCCAAAGCGCATGCCCGTCTGTTTCTGGAACAAGCGGTGCAGGCTGCGCTCGGTGATCGCCAATTCCTGCGCCCAATGCGCCACCGTCTGCTGCTCGCCCGGCTGCTCCATCAGCCGCGCGCAAATGCCGCGCAGGCGCGCATCGATGGGCAGCGGCAGGTACAGGGGCAGTACGGGCAGGCTGTCGAGCTCGTGCAACAGCAATTGCAGCAGATGCCAGTCGCGGCTGCCTTCCGTGAAATCGGGCGCGATGTCGACGGCCGCCACGATCAGTTGCCGCAGCAGGGGGCTGATGTCGAGCACGCAACTGTGGCGCGGCAGCAATGGCGAGCTGGCGCAATCGATGAAGACGGTGCGCATTTTCACGGCGCCGCTCATGCGCACCTGGTGCGCGATGCCGGGCTGCAGCCACACGCCGCGCGTGGGCGGCACCACCCAGCGTCCGCCCTGCGCTTCGATGGTCATCACGCCTTCGATGGCGTACAGCAATTGCGCATGCGTGTGGCGGTGCACGGAAATCACGTGGCCATGCGCATAGTCGACGGCCAGCGCCATGGCGCGCGCCGTGACGGGCAGCAATTCCTGAAACGCGGGCGAGGAACAATCCATGAAAGAGGGTCAGTTTTGCGACAGGTATGGACATCTTAGCGCGAGAAGGCGCCGCGCGCCTGCGGCATGATGGTTCCCCCGCAACTATTCCTGGAGTGACACATGCCCGTGCGCGCCTATCTGTACCCGTTCCTGGCCATGCTGCTGTGGGCCGGCAACGTCGTCGTCTCGAAGCTGGCCGCGTCCAGCATCGCCCCCACGGCCATCACTTTTTACCGCCTGGTGCTGGTCTTGCTGGTGATGACGCCGTTTATCGCCCGTCCCCTGTGGCGCAACCGCGCCGCCCTGCGCCGCCAGTGGTGGCAGCTGGCCCTGTGCGGCGTGATGTCGATGGCCCTGTTCCAGAGCCTGTCCTACCGCGCCGCCGAATCGACGACGGCGACGAATATGGCCATCGTCACGGCGTTGGCGCCCCTGATGACGGCCCTGCTCAGCGTGCTGCTGCTGGGCGAACGCCTGACGCTGGGCATGGCGGCCGGCGGCGTGCTGTCGTTTGGCGGCTTGCTGTACTTGGTGGGGCGCGGCGACGTGCTGGCCTTGCTGCAGCAGGGCGTGCATGCGGGCGATGCGCTGATGCTGCTGGCTTGCTTGATCTTCGCTTTGTACGGCGTGCTGCTGCGCCGCTGGCGTTTATCGATTCCCGCCTGGCAAGCCATTTATTGCCAGGCCTTGGCGGCGCTGGCGTGCATGCTGCCGCTGTTCCTGATGTTGCCGCCCGGCAGCGCCAGGCTGGACGCCACCACCTTGCCCCTGATCGGCTATGCGGGCATCGGTTCGTCCATCGTGCTGTCCTACCTGTGGATCGAAGGCGTAAAACTGCTGGGGCCGAACCGCTGCAGCATTTACGTCAACCTGCTGCCTTTGCTGACGGCCTTGCTGGCCATCGTCTGGTTGCACGAAAGCATGCATGTGTACCACCTGGTCGGCGGCGGGATTTCGCTGCTGGGCGTGCTGCTGGCGCAGACGGTGCAGCGGCCCCTGTGGCGCCAGCGTCCTCGCGTGTCCGGTCTTGCCTGAATGGCCATGCATAATGGCGGTTTTTCGGCAGTGGAGTTGACATGCGGCAAACATTTTGGATGAGCACAATGGCGGCGCTGCTGGCGCTGGGAAATGCGGCGCCGGCGCAGGCGGCGCGTTTCTATGAAGGCGTCCCCATGGCCACCGCCAAGGTTGTCGAGCGCCGCGATGGCGGCGTGGTGCTGGCTTTCCTGCGGGAAAACGGCGAAGTCAACGGCTACTATTGCCAGTGCAAGGGCATCAGCGACAAGCGCATGAACCTGGACAAGTATGGCAAGGCCAGCATCGCGGCCGTGTTCCAGGTCGACCTCGACAGCGAAGGCGAAACGACGTTCGTGCTTAGCCGCAGCGCTGGCAGTGGCGCGGCGTATGGTTTGCATGCTTACCGCTACGAATCCAGCGGCGGCAAGATGTTCAAGGTCGCCGCCCTGCAGCCCACCCTGGACGCCCTCGTGCGCGGCGCCAAGGTCATGGATGAAGCGCGGGTGCGCGCCGCGCTGGGCCGTTTGCAGCTGATCGACTACAGCATCGATTACGCGCCCACGGGCGTGGCCGAATTCGACGCCATCGAGCATGGCCATGGCACCCTGGTCGGCTATTTCAATATCGATGGCGAGTTATTGCCCGGCAAGCCGGCCGATAAGCCCGCGTTTGCCTATAAAAAGACTTTCCAGGAGAAAGACGGTCATTTCCTCACGGTCACCTATCTGCTGGGCAAGGGCTGGCAAGGGGGGCGCGCGCCCAGTTATCACGCCAAGTGGATCACCTGGGAAACGCAACCGCAGCATTTTGCCGCCAGCCAGGATGGCGTATTTATCGAATATGACGTGAATTGCTGCGTGGGCAGCGTGTTTGCCCGCGGCCAGTATGCGCACGGCAAGCGTACCGGCGTATGGCACTACGAAGAGCCGAACACCATCCGCTCGTCTGGCGCCTTTGTCGACGACAAAGCGGAAGGACCATGGACGTATGAAAGCGGCGATGAAACGACGACGGGACAGATGCTCAAGGGCCAGCGCACGGGCCGTTGGGAAGTGAGTCCTGGCGTAGCCGAATGGCGCGAAGCGGACATGCACAGCTTCACCGGTTACGACCATTTCGTGAAAGATCGCCTGGACGGCCCCAGCGAGCGCCGCATCGATGGTGTGGTGCAATGGCAGGGCAACTATGTGAACGGCAAGAAGCAGGGCCAGTGGGTCGAACCTGGCGGTGGCGGCCGTTATGTCGACGACGTCAAGCAGGGGCCGTGGAAGAAGGCGACGCCGGACGGCGGCTGGCAAGTGCTGACCATGCTCGATGGCAAACCGGAAGGCAAGCTGGAACAATACGGGGCCGATGGCCAGCTGGAACTGGTCGAACATTACCGCCTGGGCAAGCTGGAAGGGCCGATGGAGAGTTTTTATCCGGATGGCAAGCGGCGCTACCAGGGGGCGTTTGTCGACGGCGAGCGCGATGGCGCGGAAACCCTGTTTTATCCCGATGGCGAATTGCCGCAATTTCACCGCAACTGGCAGCAGGGCGTGTTGCATGGCGTCAACATCGAGAATTTCCAGAACGGAAAACCGAAGCAGATCGGCGCCTACAACATGGGCAGGAAAACGGGCCGCTTCCAGTATTTCCGCGACGATGGCCAGCTGATCGAAGAAACCATGTATTAACTTGCTGACTAGCATAAATGGCATTCCGCCGCGACCGCGCACGACAGCGGAATGCCAGTTCTGCGCAAAAAACATCATCCACTTGTTACAAATCGTGAAAATCCATGCTGGATGTTGCTACTGGTAATCTTTCCCTGTATCTTGCAGTCAGGAAATTAAAAGTACGGGAAACCTCAACCTCGTTGCCCTGTATTGCACTCCTGACGATATGCGCGGGCCGCCTTCCCCCCTGCTGCCGCACACGCCGTATCGACCTGTCCTGAACAATTCACGTGACCCGCCCATCTGGCGTTTGCCGCTATCTCGTCCGGCATGCGCAGGCATGGTTGCGCCCTTACCAAGGAAACTGCATGTTGTCGAACATAACAATAAAAATGCGCCTGATCGCCACCATGAGTGTGCTGGGCTTGCTGATCGCCGTACTGGGCGTCATGAGTATCATCAGCCTGAAATCGGCCAACAACAGCCTCAACGAGGTCTACAGCAATCAGCTGGCATCGACGCAAGCGATCGGGGAATCGCAAATTGCCCTGGGCCGCGCCCGTTTCACGATGGATCGCGTGATGGTGCACCCGGATGCGCCGGATGCCAAGGAGACCCTGGCCCGCGCGGAACAATTCCTGGAAGCGTCCAACAAGGCCTGGAAGGTGTACCTGGGCTTGCCGCAAAGCGCGGATGAAAAGCGCCTGTCTGACGACATGGACAAGAAGCGCAGCGACTACATGAACAATGGCGTGCTGGCCATGAGCAAGGCTTTGCGTGAGGGTAACATCGAGCAAGCCGACGGCATGATGATGAAGGGGCTGACGCCGCTGTATCGTACCCTGGACCAGGCTGCCGAAACATTGACCCAATACCAAGCCACTTCGGCCGCCGCGATGTATGCGGAAAGCCAGTCCAGCTACCACACGCAGGTGACCATGGCCATCGGCGGCATGATCGTCGGCGCCTTGCTGACCATCATTTCCAGCATCCTGCTGCTGCGCGCCATCTTTGGCCCGCTGGACCAGGCCCTGCGCCATTTCGGCGCCATTTCCGACGGTAACCTGGCCAACGACATCGTCATCACGCGCCACGACGAGATGGGCGCTTTGCTGACGGGCTTGCAGAAAATGCAGGAACGCCTGTCGAGCACCGTGCGCGGCGTGCGCGACGGCAGCGGCGCCATCGCCACGGCCAGCAATGAAATCGCTTCGGGCAACCTGGATTTGTCGAGCCGCACGGAACAGCAAGCGTCGAGCCTGGAAGAAACGGCATCCTCGCTGGAAGAGCTGACTTCGACCGTCAAGCAGAATTCCGACAATGCGCGCCAGGCGAACCAGCTGGCCGTCTCCGCATCGGACGTGGCCGTCAAGGGTGGCGCACTGGTGGCGCAAGTGGTCGATACCATGGGCACCATCAGCGAATCGTCGAAAAAGATCGCCGACATCATCGGCGTGATCGATGGCATCGCCTTCCAGACGAATATCCTGGCCTTGAACGCGGCCGTGGAAGCGGCCCGTGCCGGCGAGCAAGGCCGTGGCTTTGCCGTCGTCGCCACGGAAGTGCGCAACCTGGCGCACCGCTCGGCCAGCGCCGCCAAGGATATTAAAGTGCTCATCGAAGCGTCGGTGCAGAACGTGGGCGCCGGCAGCGCGCTCGTCAGCCAGACGGGCACGACGATGGATGAAATCGTCTCCAGCATCCGCCGTGTGACGGACATCATGGGCGAAATCAGCGCCGCCGGCCGCGAGCAGGAACTGGGCATTGGCCAGATCAATCAAGCCGTGGCGGAAATGGATACCGTGACGCAACAGAATGCGGCGCTGGTGGAAGAAGCGGCGGCGGCCTCGGAATCGATGCAGGAGCAGGCGGCGGCGCTGGCCGAAATGGTCAGCATTTTCAAGCTCGACGCCAACCATAGCGGTCCGGCAGCGGCCAAGCCTGCCTTGCGCAAGCCTGTCGTGGCCGCCGCCAGCACGGCCTTGAAACGCCCGGCGCTGCGCCTGGCGCCGGCCGGTGCCGCTGCCGCACCGGCCGCTGCCGCCAAACCGCGTCCGGCCAAGCCTGCCGCAGACAACAGCGGCGAGTGGGAAGAGTTTTAACAACACCTAAAAACCTACTGCGCGTCGCAATTTGCGGCTTGCGATGCTCACTGCCTCGGCGGCCCCGTGCCAGCACAGTTGCGCTTCTTAGCACAACGGGGGCGCCGAGCCTTGCTGCCGCTCGCTACGGTTTTTAGGCGTTGTTGATTCTAGATTATTGTTGCTCCAGGGCCACTTTGCTGCCCTGTTCCTGCAAGCGCGCCGCCTCGGCCAGGGCCTGGGCGCGCGCTTCCTCTGCCGCCTGTTCCGCTTTCTCCAGTGCATCATGGCGCGCTTGCAGCGCCGCCCGGGCGCGCACGAAGACGATCTTGATGGCCGCCATCACGGGCACGGACAGGAAGATGCCCACCACGCCCCCCAGCTGGTCGCCGGCCAGCAAGCCGACGATCACCATCAGCGGGCTCACTTCCACGCCTTCGCTCATCAAGTATGGGTTGACCACGTAATCCTGGAACAAGCGGTAGGCGGCGATAAAGCCGATCAGCCAGAACACGTGCTCGAAACCGCTGAAACCGGCCACGACCACGGCGATGACGGCGGCCGCCAGCGGGCCGGCAAACGGGATGAATTCCAGCAAGGCGGCCGCGCCGGCCAGCAGCAGGCTGTACGGCACGCCCATCAGGGAAAAGGCGATGCTGTAGGATACAAACGTGGCGATCGACAGCAGCAGCAGGGCGCGCACATAGCGCGACAGCAAGATGTCGAGGTCGTCGATGATGGCGCCCCACAACTTCTTGTTGGGACGGTTCAGCAGGGACAGCAAGCCGTCGCGCATGTCCGGCCCTTCCTTGATCAGCAAAAAGCTCAGCACGGGCACCAGCACCAGATAGATCAGGTTGCTGGCCGCATGCATGACGGTCAAGCCCAGTTCCTTCGCCAGCGGCATGGCTTGTCCCGTACCGCTGCTCAGCTGCGTCTGCATGAACGACAGCAGGCGCGCGCGCAACGGTTCCATGAATTCCGGCAAAGGAATCCGCTCGGCAAAATTATTGCCCTTGAGCAGGGTCGGCAATTGCGCGCTGAGTTTGCTGGCTTCTTCCTCGATGCGGGCACCGAAGATGGAGCCCAGTATTGCCACCAGCAAGATCACCACGAGGAAGACGATGCCGATGGCAGCCGTGCGCGGCAAGCGCTTCGGGCCATGGCGTTCCAGCAGGCCGATCAGCGGATACACGAGGTAGCTGAAGAAAATGGCAAAGACCACGACGATCAGGGTCGACGAGACCTTGTAGGTGAGAAAGAGCAGGAAGGCGATGAGGAAAGCCGTCCACACCATCTTGGCAACGCGCAAGTTAAAACCGAACATATGAATTCCTTAGGGCAGGATGCGACGCAAGCGTGACTGGCTTGAAGGGCAGGGTGGGCAAGGCAGGGATCGGGCCGCGCCGCACGGCCGGAAATCATACCGCAAAATGCCAAAATGCCATGCTCTTGTGCGTAATGGCAATGCTTTTCCCTGTCTGGACTCCCCTCAGGCCTATTTTTCCCGCCAGCTGGCGACGGTGATGAAGACGCCGTCGTCCTTGTCGGGTTCGCGCAGGGTCACCGTATAGCGGCCGCTCGCATCGCTGCCCGTGAACACGACCTTGTCGTCATGGCCCTTCACTTGCGCGCCCTTGGCCAGCGTGGCGTAGGTGTTGAGCACCCAGTGGAAATCGGCATAGCTGCGCAG
Source organism: Janthinobacterium sp. SUN137 (assembly GCF_030587265.1). NCBI lineage: Bacteria > Pseudomonadati > Pseudomonadota > Betaproteobacteria > Burkholderiales > Oxalobacteraceae > Janthinobacterium > Janthinobacterium sp. SUN137. Next base: position 194,343 of record NZ_JAPWHZ010000007.1, read on the forward strand.
GGTGATACTGGCGTCGGGCATGGGCTCGTCGCCAGCCTCGGCCGCTTGTGTGCGCATGGGCGAACCGGCCAGGCCCGCCGGCGCGATGAGCTTGCCGCCGCTGGAACTGCTGCTCAATTCCGCATTCGGCAGCAGCAGGTGCAGCAAGCTGGCGGGAAAGCCGGGCGGCACGTCGCGCGCTTCCCAGCCGGGCTGGCCGGGGCGGGTGGTGATGTATTCCACCGCAGCAATGCTTTGCCGCCGTTCTGGCGCGGCCTTTGCCAGCATGGCCGGCAGTTGCCGCGCCCACACGAGCAGCGGCGCGGCCATCTCGTCCTCTGCGCCCGGCGGCAGGAACACCGTCAGCACGGCGTGCGTGGACGGCAGGCAGGCGGGAGCGGCGTCGCCGATGGCTGCTCGGCAATGGCCGTTGACGAGGCCCAGGGCCAGCAGCTTGCGTTGCGGGTCGAACAGCATGGCGGCGCGCCATGCACCGTGCGTGCTGGCATCGATGGAGGCCAGCACGGAGCGCCCGTCGGGCAGCATGGTGCGCGTGATGTCGTCGAGCGACTGCATGCTGTCGAGCACCTGACGCGCGATCAGGGTGTTGCCTTGCGTATAACTGCCGCGCGCGTAGCCGAGCAGTTTCAAGACGTCGGCGCGGATTTCGGGATGCGCGCTCAGGCGCAACGGTGGCGACGGCACGGGCACGGTGGCGGCCACGAAGGCGGCATCCTCGGCAGGAGTGGCTTGTGCCATGCTGGCAAGCGGCAGGCACAGGGCGGCGCACAGCGACAGCATGCGAACAGTGATTTTTCCTGGGGTATTCAATGACTATCCTTGTCGAGACGCCATGCCGGAGGGCTTGCCGGCATGCGCGGGCCGCGATCTTAGCATTTCATGAATGAATCTCTTTCTGCTAAGCTTGGCTATTGAATCACTGTCCCCCGTTGTCATGGCCCAGATCACTATTTCCTGCAGTATTCCCGTCGACGATGAGGCAGTGACCGAGTTCCTGCACAAATATCTGGGCCGCTCGCGCCTCGGCACGGCCAGGATGTTGCGCATGGGAGAGAAGGGCTGTTTCTATACCGGCTCCTTGTATACGGACGAGCACGCCAAGGTGAGCCGTTTGATCCGCCGCATGCTGGCTTTCTTCGAGAGCAAGGATATCCCCTTGACCATCCTCAAGATCGGAGCTCAAGATAGCTGGTATGAGGTGGACCCCGAGCGGCGCGATCCCTGGAAGATTGCGCCGCAAACCTTGCTGGCGCTGCTCGATGCGGCGCCGGACGGTGGCGTTCAGGCGGCGTTGAGCACGTAGCGGTTCTTGCCGCTTTTCTTGGCCTGGTACAAGGATTCATCGGCGCGCCGGTAGCTGTGCGACAAGTCCGCTTCCTTGATCAGTTCGGCCATGCCGATGCTGACGGAGACCTTGCGTTCCGGCACGAAAGCCGCCTCGACGCTGTCGACCAGCTGCGCGGCAAAGGCGCAGGCGGCGTTCTTTTCACCCAGATAAATGACGGCAAACTCCTCGCCGCCCAGGCGGCCGCACAGGTGCTCGCCCGACAGTTCACCGATCACCTCGGCGATCTTTTTCAGCACCTCGTCGCCCACGTCATGCCCGTACACGTCGTTGATTTGCTTGAAGTCGTCGATGTCGATCATCAGGAAATACGCGGGCGTATGCGCCGTGCGCTGCAAGGTGCGGGCGCTTTGCGTAAACATGCGTCGGTTGTTGAGCCCGGTCAAGCCATCCTTGTAGGCCATCGTCGCCAGCTCGCGCTGGGCGCGGTAGTTGTTGATGCGCAAGACGAGAAAATAGATATTCAGCGCCAGGCCGATGATCACGCTGATGGTGACGGCCAGCACGGGCCAATGCTGGTCGGCCTGGCCCGCATGCACGGGAAATTGCCCCAGCCCCAGGATGGCCCACACGCACAGCGATACGCCCAGGTAATACGCGATGCCGCTGAAGATGGGCGCCGTCGTCAGCGTGATCATCACGCCCAGCGGCAAGACCCAGAAAGCGGGATCTTCCGTGCCCAGCATCAGCACGCGAAAGCTGAAAGCGATGAACAGCACGCTGATGGTGCCGCTGGCGATGATGGCTTGCAAGGACTTCGCATACATGGTCAGCAGCAGCCCGACCAGCATGCCCGTCAAGCCCAGCGCCGCCTGCGCATGATCGAGCGAAGCGCGCGGCAAGGTCAGGCTGAACGTGACCAGCCAGCAAGCCAGGCCAAACGTCAGGATGGCTATCGAAATGAAATGCAGTTCCTTGAAAAAGCGCTGCTGCTGCTCCCGTTCTCCTGAAAAGAACAGGTAATAGAAGGCAGGAGACAGGCTGCGCGAAGTGAACATTGCATTTGTCCAGGCAGACAACACGCCTTGCGGCAGGGACGCCTCCCGGCAACGGCAGGTGGCATGGCGCGCGTACAAAATTAGTTGCGCTCAGGAACTAGTGTACTGGTTTCTTGGGGGCAGTGGGGAGAGTGGCGAGGAAAACGGCTGACACTGTCCTGCTGCCGCCACAGTGGCATGTGGCGGCAGCAGCGCGGGTCGTCACAGGTCGCGCGCCAGCACCTGGCCGATCAAGTCCTTGCCAAAGCTGTGATGAGCCTCCTCCTCGACCAGCTGGAAGCCGGCCTTGTCGTAGATGCGGCGCGCATCGGTGAGGATGCTGTTGGTCCACAATACCATTTTCGTATAGCCGACCTGGCGGCTGAAGCGCAGGCACTCGTCGACCAGGCGGCTGCCGATGCCCAGGCCGCGCGCGCAGGGATCGACATACAGCAGGCGCAGCTTGGCCGTCGTGTCGTCCTGGCGCACGATGAAGACCGAACCGATCACCTTGCCGTCCTTTTCGGCGATCCAGCAGCGCTCACGGGCCGGGTCGAATTCCCGCACGAACTTGGCGAGGATGTCGGCAACGAGCGCCTCGTATTCATTGTTCCAGCCATATTCCTGCGCATACAGCACGGCTTGTCGGTGGATGATCCAGCCCATGTCGCCCGGCTGCGGATTGCGCAGGAGATAGCTGGGCGATGGCTCCCCCAGCAAACCCTGGATTTGCTCCATGGCAGCGACCAGCTCCTGCTGCGCCGTTGGCGGCAGACGTTCCAGCATGGCGGCCACTTCGCGCCGCGAGGCGTCGATCAGGGGGGCGAGGGTGCGCTGTCCCTGCCCGGTCAGCTGCAATCGGGCCGCGCGCGCATCCGTGGGCGAGCGCGTCTTGGCGATCAGCCCCTGCTTTTCGAACCCGGCAATGACCCGGCTCAGATAGCCCGCATTCAAGCCCAGCTCGCGGCACAGATCCGCGCTGGTCAGTTGCTCCCGGTGCGCCAATTCATACAGGATGCGCACTTCCGTCAGAGAAAATGCGCTATTCAGCAAGTGCTCATGCAGCACGCCAATCTGGCGCGTATAGAAACGGTTGAAACGACGCACGATCTCCGTGCGTTCGCCGAGTTGATCCGCCTGCATGTGATACCTCCATTTACTTGCTTATGGCAGATTATTGCTTGCTTAAAGCAATTATGTCAATAGGGCGGCAGGATTCTGGCAGGCATAAAAAAGCGGCCCTGAAGAGGGCCGCCTTGGCAGTCACGCAAACCAGGGAAGCTGGCTTACACGTCGATATTGCCTGCGCGCAGCGCGTTGTTTTCGATGAAGGCGCGGCGTGGTTCCACGTCGTCGCCCATCAAGGTCGTGAAGATTTGATCCGCCGCAATGGCGTCTTCGATCTGTACTTTCAACAAGCGGCGCACGGTCGGGTCCATCGTCGTTTCCCACAGTTGATCCGGGTTCATTTCGCCCAGACCTTTGTAGCGCTGTTTCGAGACGGTGCGTTCGGCTTCGTCGCGCAGCCATTGCATGGCCTGGTGGAAGTCGACCACGGCGATTTCCTTGATGCGCTCGCCTTCGCCGCGGCGCACAAACGCGCCTTCGCCGATCAAGCCTTCGAAGGTGGCGGCGCCGCTGCTCAGCACGGCGTAGTCCGGGCCTTGCACGAAGTCGGCGTCGATGGCCGTCACTTTGACGTTACCGTGGTACATGCGCTCGATGTGCAGCTTGTGTTTTTCCGACAAGTCGTCGGAACGCACATGCACGCGCACGGCGCTGTCGTTGATGGCCGTCTGCAGGGCCAGGGCGGAGGTTTCCGCCAGGTCCAGGGTCGACAGGTCCAGCTGCACGCCTGTCATGATGGCCGTCAGGGCGGCGCGGTCGATGACGCGCGTCAGGCGCGTCATGATGGTGTTCGACAGGTTGAACTTGCGCACCAGTTCCGTCAGCGTTTCGCCGGAAATGCCTTCCGCGCCTTCGCGCGGCACCAGCACGGCCGTGTTCAGCGCCACGGTCATCATGTAGCTCGCTTCCTCGGCGTCATCTTTCAGATAGCGCTCGTCGCGGCCCGCCTTCACCTTGTACAGCGGCGGTTGCGCGATGTAGATGTGGCCGCGTTCGACCAGCTGCGGCATCTGGCGGTAGAACAGGGTCAGCAGCAGGGTACGGATGTGGGCGCCGTCGACGTCCGCATCGGTCATGATGATGATGCGGTGGTAGCGCAGTTTCTCGACGTTGAATTCGTCCGGTCCGATCGAAGTGCCGAGCGTGGCGATCAGGGTGGTGATCTGCTCGGACGACAGCATTTTTTCGAAACGGGCTTTTTCCACGTTCAAGACTTTACCGCGCAGCGGCAGGATCGCCTGGAACTTGCGGTCGCGCCCCTGTTTTGCCGAGCCACCTGCCGAGTCACCCTCGACGATGTACAGTTCGCACAGGGCGGGGTCTTTTTCCTGGCAGTCGGCCAGCTTGGCCGACAGGCCCAGGCCGTCCATGATGCCTTTGCGGCGCGTCAAGTCGCGGGCCTTGCGGGCCGCTTCGCGCGCGCGCGCCGCTTCGACGATCTTGCCGCAAATGATCTTGGCGTCGTTCGGTTTTTCTTGCAGGTAATCAGCCAGCGTCTTGGCGACGATCTCTTCGACGGGGCCGCGCACTTCCGACGACACCAGCTTGTCTTTCGTCTGCGACGAGAATTTTGGTTCCGGCACTTTCACGGACAGGACGCAGGTCAAGCCTTCGCGCATGTCGTCGCCGTTGATTTCCACTTTCGCCTTCTTGGCGAACTCGTGTTCATCGATGTATTTGTTGATCACGCGCGTCATCGCCGCGCGCAAGCCCGTCAGGTGGGTGCCACCGTCGCGTTGCGGGATGTTATTTGTGAAGCACAGCACCTGTTCATTGTAGGCATCGTTCCACTGCATCGACACGTCGACCGAGATATTCGTGTTCTGGTCGGACATGCGCTCGCCCGTGGCCTGGAAAATGGTCGGGTGCAAGACCGATTTGGCCTTGTTGATGTATTCGACGAAGCCGCGCGTGCCGCCTTCGAAGGCGAAGACTTCTTCCTTGCCCGTGCGCTGGTCCGACAACTTGATGTTGACGCCATTGTTCAGGAAGGACAGTTCACGGATGCGCTTGGCCAGGATTTCGTAGTGGAATTCCACGTGCGTGAAAATCTCTTCGTCGGCCCAGAAATGCACGTCGGTGCCGCGCTTGTCCGTTTCGCCGATGACCTTGATCGGCGAGGTGGCGATGTCGCCGACCATGACGATCTGGCGGTCTTGCGGCACGCCGCGCACGAATTCCATGTGATGCACTTTGCCATCGCGGCGGATGGTCAGTTTCAGCAATTTCGACAGACCATTGACGCAGGACACACCCACGCCATGCAAACCGCCCGATACTTTGTACGAGTTCTGGTCGAACTTGCCGCCCGCGTGCAATTCGGTCATGACGATTTCCGCCGCCGAACGCTTCGGATCGTGCTTGTCGTCCATTTTCAGGCCGGTCGGCACGCCGCGGCCATTGTCGGTGATCGAGATGGAATTGTCGCTGTGGATGGTGACGTGGATTTCCGTGCAGTGGCCGGCCAGCGATTCATCGATCGAGTTGTCCAGCACTTCGAATACCAGATGGTGCAAGCCGGTGCCGTCCGAGGTGTCGCCAATGTACATGCCCGGGCGTTTGCGTACGGCTTCCAGGCCTTCCAGGATCTGGATGGAGGCGGCGCCGTATTCTTCCGTTTTGGCCTGGATCGGGGTGTCTTGTGGATTCTCGGACATGGACTGCTTTCTCAAATAACGATTGCTGATTGCGGGGCCTGACCCTGTCGGATCAGACCCCAGTTTTGCATTGGGTTACGCTTAAATGCGCATCGGCATGACAACGTACTTGAAGTCCGCATTGTCAGGGATGGAGATCAGGGCGGACGAGTTCGAGTCGCCCAGCGCGATGTTGACGTATTCGCATTTCAGGTTGTTCAGTACGTCCAGCAGATACGTCACGTTGAAGCCGATGTCGACGGAGTCGCCGCCGTAGTCGATTTCCAGCTCTTCGACGGCTTCTTCCTGGTCCGCATTGGTCGAGCTGATCTTCATGCTGCCCGGGGTGATGATGCAGCGCACGCCCTTGAACTTGTCGCTGGTCATGATGGCGGCACGTTGCAGCGAGCGCAGCAGTTCATCGCGGCCGATGGTGAAGTCGTTTTTGTAGCCTTTAGGAATCACGCGCGTGTAGTCGGGGAACTTGCCTTCCACCAGCTTCGAGATCAGCTCGATGTCGGCAAAGGTCAGTTTCACCTGGTTGGCGGCGATGTCCAGTTGCACCGGCTCATCGTTCTCTTCCAGCAGGCGCTGCAGTTCGATGATGGTCTTGCGCGGAATAATCACTTCCTGGCGCGCAAACGTCTGCTCGGTAGCGACCTGGCAAAACGCCAGGCGGTGGCCGTCGGTGGCCACGGCGATGACATTATTGCCATCCAGAACCAGCAGCAAGCCGTTCAGGTAGTAGCGGATGTCTTGCTGCGCCATCGAGAAATGCACCATGTTGAACAGGTGCTTCAAGGTTTTCTGGGGCAGGGTGACGGACGCGTTGTAGCTTTCCGCTTGTTGCACGGTTGGAAACTCTTCCGCCGCCAAGGTTTGCAGGGCGAAGCGCGACTTGCCCGTTTGCACGGTCAGGCGCTTGTTCAGCAGGGTCATCGTGACGTCGCCCGATTCGGGCAGGGCGCGCAGGATGTCCAGCAGCTTGCGCGCGGCCACGGTGGTGCCGGTGACGTCCGCGCCGGAACCGATTTCCGCGTGCGTGGTGATCTGCACTTCGGTGTCGGTCGACAGGAAGGAGACATTTTCACCGTCTTTGCGGATGAGGATATTGGCCAGAATCGGCATAGTGTGCCGACGCTCGACAATACCGCTCACGATCTGCAGTGGCCGGAGAAGGGTATCTCGGGTGGTTTTGACCAATTGCATATTTATCCTCAATGTATAGGTATGAAGTTTAACGTAGTAATTTAACAATCATTGCAAGGGGAGCCCCGGCAGGCCGGCTGCGGCGCTCTCCCAGATAATAAGGGTAAAGCACGTTTTGAGCCAGCCTTGCCCAAGCGGCGCTTAGCCTTTTAACGTTTGTTCCAGCACATGCAATTCATGGTTGCATTCCGGGTTCTTGGTGCGGTCCAGCGCGATCTTGCGCACGGCATGCAGCACCGTGGTGTGGTCGCGGCCGCCGAACAGCTCGCCGATTTCCGGCAGACTCTTCTGTGTCAATTCCTTGGCCAGGTACATGGCGATCTGGCGCGGCCGGGCGATATTCGCGGGGCGGCGCTTCGAATACATGTCGGCAACCTTGATATTGAAGAAGTCGGCCACCGTTTTCTGGATGTTTTCCACGGAAATCTGGCGATTCTGCACCGACAGCAAGTCCTTCAGCGCTTCCTTGACGATATCGATGGTGATATCTTTGCCATGGAAACGCGAATACGCGAGAATCTTGCGCAGCGCGCCTTCCAGTTCGCGTACGTTCGAACGCAAGTGCTTGGCGACAAAGAAGGCCACGTCGTCGGAGAAGGTCACGCCTTCCTGTTTGGCTTTTTTCAGCAGAATCGCCACGCGCATTTCCAGTTCCGGCGGTTCGATGGCCACCGTCAGGCCCGAGTCGAAGCGCGAGATCAGGCGGTCGTCCATGCCCGTGATTTCCTTCGGATACGTATCCGAGGTGATGATGATCTGTTTCTTTGCGGCAATTAATGCCTCGAACGCATAGAAGAACTCTTCCTGCGTGCGGCTCTTGCCGCCAAAGAACTGGATATCATCGATCAGCAGCATGTCGAGCGAGTGATAGTAATGCTTGAAGTCGTCGAAACCCTTGCGCTGGTAAGCGGTCACTACGTCGCGAACGTACTGTTCTGCGTGGATGTAGCGGATCTTCGCGCCCGGATTGTCGGCCATCACCTGGTTGCCGATGGCGTGGATCAAGTGGGTCTTACCCAGGCCGACGCCGCCGTAGAAGAACAGCGGGTTGTACGACACGCCCGGATTGTTCGCCACCTGGATGGCTGCGGCGCGCGCCAGCTGGTTGGCCTTACCCGTCACGAAGCTGTCGAAGGTCAGGTCGGTGTTGATGCGGCTCTGCTCGCGGCGCGGCGCGGCGCCGATGCTCAGTTCCGGCACGCTCGGCTGCGGCTCCGCGGCGCGCGCGCTGGGCGCGCCGCCATTCGGATCGCTGGCCGGGGTGCTGGCGGTGACGGGTTTCTTCGGCAAGGCCAGGCGCGGGTCGAGCACGAACTGCACTTCCGTCGGCGCTTCGAAGTACTGAATGGCCAGGGCAGTGATGCGGCTGGCGAACTGGGTCTTGACCCAATCGAGCTTGAAGCGATTGGGCGCAGCAATGCGCAGCTTGCCCTCTTCGTAATCGAGAGGGATAAGCGGTTTGATCCACGCACTGAATTGTTGCGGTGTCAGCTCCAGTTCCAACTGCGCGGAACAGGCCTGCCAGAAATTATCCATGTATGTCTATGTGAAAAGGTGTGGGAGGGCGTATCGATTCTGCCCTGCGTTCACCGTGTTGCAAGGCCGGCGTCGCGCGAGGGCTCGCCACACGTAACGCGCTATTCTACTCCCGACTGCGAAAGTTATCCACAGGCACGGCTGTTATTTTTGTGTGGCGGGGTGGGGCGCCGTGTGCATAAGAGGCGACTTATCCCCCGGTTATCCCGTCACAGGCAGTGCTGGCGCGGCCTGTGGCGGGGCCTTGCCGGCAGATGGGGGCCGGCGCGCAAATTTCCGGGCGATCACGGCAATCCTTGACAAGAGGGGGGCATATGCTGAATAATTCAGGGTTCCCCGCCCGTATTCCGTGTTTATTCATTTGGAACGACAATATGGACTAAGCGTGGATTAAGCGGGCGATGAGATTGGCCAGCTTGTGCCTTGGCATAAGTGCGCGATTGTCATTGGCACCAAAAACTGACGGGACGTCAGACCCGATTTTGCATTTTTTTTGTTTTTAGCGAGACCAACATGAAACGTACTTACCAACCTTCCGTCGTTCGCCGCAAGCGTACGCACGGCTTCCGCGCTCGTATGGCTACCCGTGGTGGCCGTGATGTGCTCAACGCACGTCGCGCAAAGGGCCGCAAACGTCTGGCCGTCTAGGCTTGTCGTTGACAGCTGATCGCGTGGCTAGCTGTACTCCAGTCGGCAATCAACGCGAAGGTTCACACGACTTCGCGCGCGTTCGGCGTATCGTTAAAACGGATGAATTTTCATCCGTTTTTCGTTTGCGCCCTTCGCAAAAAACAGCGCATTTTGTGCTGTACACCCGACACAATCAATTGCCGCATGCGCGGCTGGGCGTCGTTGTGGCCAAGCGTTTCGCGCCGCGCGCGGCGACCCGCAACACGATCAAGCGCGTCACGCGTGAGCTGTTTCGCAACAGCGCGATGCCGCCGGTCGACTGCGTGGTGCGTTTGTCGCGCGCCGTCAACAGCAAGGATGGTCCGGCCACCACGACGCAGCTCAAAGCCGAGCTGCGCGAGGAATTGAGCCGCCTGTTCGCGGCGCAAATCGCCGCCCAGGCCCGTTCTGTTGCTGCGCCACCACCATCCGCGCCATGAAAACCCTGCTGCTGTTCCTGCTGCGCGCTTATCAGTTGCTGATCAGCCCCATGCTGGGACAGAATTGCCGTTTCTATCCGAGCTGTTCGCATTACGCGATGGAAGCGCTGCGCGTGCACGGTACTGCCAAGGGCAGCCTGCTGGCTGCCAAGCGCCTGTGCCGTTGCCACCCCTGGAATGAAGGGGGCGTCGACCCGGTGCCGCCGGCCGATTGCAAACAATCTTCAACGACCGCTTGCGGTTGCAACCACTCCTGACAAATACCCTAATGGATATCAATAAACGTACCATCCTGTGGATCGTGTTTTCCGTCTCGCTGGTAATTCTCTGGAACGAATGGATGATCTCGAACGGCAAGCCGTCGATGTTCTCCGCGAACACGGAACAAACCGCCAAGGCGCCTGCGACCCCTGCCAAGACGGCTGCCTTGCCAGCCGCGGCAGGCGTGCCTGCCCTGCCGGGTGACGCTGTCGATCCCGCCGCGTTCAAGCGCGAAGTGATTACCATCACCACCGACGTCATCAAGGTCGATATCGACACCCTGGGTGGCCAGGTCAAGCGTCTGGAATTGCTGAAATTCAAGGGCGCGGGTAATCCGGGCTGGTTTGGCGGCTGCTTCGGCCTGTTCAAGGTATGCCAGCCGGACGACGGCAAGCAAAACGAAGTGCTGTTCGACGAAGGCGCGAACCACACTTACCTGGCGCAATCGGGCCTGGTCGGCGGTCCCTTCCCTACCCATGCGAGCGGTTTCACCGTGCAGCCTGGCGTGCGTACCCTGGCCGATGGCAAGCAAATTCAACTGGTAATGGAAGCGGTCGAAGGCGGCGTCAAGCTGACCAAGACGTTTACCTTCAAGCGCGGCGATTACGTCATCGACGTGCGCCATGACGTGTCCAACGTGGGCGCGGCCCCTGTCACGCCGCAGTTGTATCTGCAACTGACGCATGACGGCAACAAGCCGGTCGGCGACTCCTTCTTCAACAGCAGCTTCACGGGCCCGACCCTGTACACGCCGCAAGACAAGTACCAGAAGCTGACGTTCGAGAAAATCGAAAAAGCGGCCTTGGAAGACGAGAAGAAGGGCAACGACAACGCCATGAAGGGCCTGCACCCGGCGACGGCGAATGGCGGCTGGTTTGCGATTTCGCAACACTTCTTCGTGTCCGCTTTCGTTCCGCCTGAGAACGCCAAGCGCGACATCTTCACGAAGAAGGTCGGTCCCAACCTGTACGCCATCGGCAACGTGCTGCCCCTGCCTACCCTGGCGCCAGGCGCTTCGGCCAGCATGGACAGCAAGCTGTACTCGGGTCCGCAAATCGCGCACCTGCTGGAAAACGTCTCGCCTGGCCTGGAACTGGTCAAGGATTATGGCTGGCTGACCATCATCGCCAAGCCGATGTTCTGGGTCATGGAACAGATCCACAGCGTGCTGGGCAACTGGGGCTGGACCATCATCGCCTTCACGATCCTGATCAAGCTGCTGTTCTTCCCGCTGTCGGCCGCCGGCTACCGCAGCATGGCGAAGATGAAACTGGTCACGCCGAAGATGCAAGCGATCCGCGAACGCTTCAAGGGCGATCCGCAAAAGATGAACCAGGCCACGATGGAGCTGTACAAGACGGAAAAGATCAATCCGCTGGGCGGCTGCCTGCCGATCCTGATCCAGATGCCCGTCTTTATCGCCCTGTACTGGGTCTTGAACGCGTCCGTGGAAATCCGCGGCGCGCCATGGATCGGCTGGATTACCGACCTGGCCCAGCATGACCCATGGTGCATCTTGCCCGTGCTGTACGCGATCTCGATGTTCATCACGACCAAGCTGAACCCGGCCCCGGCCGATCCGATGCAAGCGAAGATGATGCTGTTCATGCCACTGGCATTCTCGGTGATGTTCTTCTTCTTCCCGTCGGGCTTGGTGCTCTACTGGGTCGTCAACAACGTCCTGTCGATCGGCCAGCAATGGGTGATCACCAAGAAATACGCGCCTGCCGTCAAGTAAGTCCGGCCAGCGAATCGAAAGCCCGCCTCGCGCGGGCTTTTTTTTGACATCCGACCAAATGGGTACGATGTCAAAAAAAGTGGGTTTTGGCGGTTTTCCACTGACCCCCTTCATGTGCACCCGGTTTGTCGCTGAAAATATCGCGGCTCCTGCAGCCTTCCCCGAATAATCTACAATATCCCCATGAAACTCGACTCTTCCCCTATCGCCGCCATCGCCACCGCTCCCGGGCGCGGCGGCATCGGCGTGGTACGCGCCTCCGGCAAAAATCTCGCCCCTTTGATGGCCGCCCTGTTCGGCGCGCAGCAACTGAAACCGCGCCACGCCACCTATTTGCCATTCACGGAAAGCGACGGCGCCATCATCGACCAGGGCATCGCCATCCATTTCAAGGGCCCGCATTCGTACACGGGCGAAGACGTGCTGGAATTGCAGGGCCACGGCGGCCCCGTGGTGCTGCAGCTGCTGCTGGCGCGCGTACTGGAAGCGGGCCGTGACAGCGGCTTGCGCCTGGCCGAACCGGGCGAATTCACGCGTCGCGCGTTTTTGAATGACAAGCTTGATCTGGCGCAAGCCGAAGCCGTGGCCGACCTGATCGACGCCTCCACGGAAGCGGCCGCCAAGTCCGCTTCGCAATCGCTGTCGGGCGCGTTTTCGAACACCATCCACGCGCTGGTCGAACAGGTGACGGGACTGCGCATGCTGGTCGAGGCGACCCTGGACTTCCCGGAAGAGGAAATCGACTTCCTGGAAAAATCGAATGCGCGCGGCCAATTGAAAGCCGTCATCGCAGCGTTGCATAAAGTGTTTGCGCAGGCGGCGCAGGGCGCGCTGCTGCGCGAAGGCCTCAATGTCGTGCTGGCGGGCCAGCCGAACGTGGGCAAATCATCGTTGCTGAACGCGCTGGCGGGCGCCGACGTGGCGATCGTCACGCCGATCGCCGGCACCACGCGCGACAAGGTCAGCGAAACCATCCAGATCGAAGGCATTCCGCTCAACATCATCGACACGGCCGGCATCCGCAGCGCGGGCGATACCATCGACGCCGTCGAGCGCATCGGCATCGAACGCACCTGGGGCGAGATCGGCAAGGCCGATGTGATCCTGCACTTGCTTGACGCAGATCATGGCCCCACCTTGGCCGATGAAACCATCGTCGCCGCCTTCCCCGAGGGCGTGCCGGTGGTGCGCGTGTGGAACAAGATCGACCTGTCGGGCCACAAGCCCAGCGTCGACAGCCTGCCCGACGCCACCCACGTGTATCTGTCCGCGCACGAGCACATCGGCATCGACTTGCTGCGTGCCGAGCTGCTGCGCATCGCCGGCTGGCAGCAGACGGGAGAATCGCTGTACCTGGCGCGCGAACGCCATTTGATCGCGCTCAAATCGGCCGGCAAGCACCTGGACATCGCCGCCGAACACGCGGCGCAGGACGACCAGTCGCTGGACCTGTTTGCGGAAGAACTGCGCCTGGCGCAGGTGCAGCTGTCGAGCATCACGGGCGAGTTTTCGCCTGACGATCTGCTGGGCGTGATCTTCAGCCGTTTCTGCATCGGCAAGTAAGGGCACACGATGAAAATGTTGATCGCTGCCGTACTGTGCTGTCTGCCCTTGCTGGTTCAGGCAGAGGAAAAGCTGCCGCGCGACGTGGTGCAGTTCATTGATCATGCGCAAATGTGCGAGCACTTTGCCGGCGAGTGGGATGACAATGACAAGGCGCGCCAGCGCGAGATCACGCAAGCCGTGGCTGCTTTTTGCGGCCAGGCGCAGCGGCAGTGGAAACGGCTGTCCGCCAAGTATGCAGGGCAGCCGAAGCTGGAAAAAGTCATTGCCGACAATGCCAATGACGCGGTGCGCAGTTTCCGGAAGTAACGGCCGCCCTGGCTTGCGGCGGCTCAGCTCTTCTTGCGCTTGGCTTGCTCTTCCCTGAATGTCTGGAAGGCTTCGATATGCTCGGCCCGCCGCAGCACGCGCGAGCGCGGGTCGAGCGTGTACGTGGCGCCAGCCGGCAGGGGCAGTTCGCCAAAGCCCAGCGCCATGGAAACGGTATGGATTTCCTTGCCGATACGCACTTCCACCGGCATCAGGAAGGCGAGGTCGGCAGGCGTCTTCCACAGCAGGCGCAGGGTGTCGCCGTCCCGCACGGCGGACAGCTCCGGCAGCGCGGCCTGGTACAGATAGGTCTGGAAGAACCAGTCGTAATTGCTGCCCGTGACTTTGTTGACGATGGCCATGAATTCCTGCGTGCTGCCATAGCGGGGCTGGAACTGGCCCGGCTGCGGCTGTTCCGTGCCGTAGACGAGCAGGCGCACGGCGCGGAAGAAGGCGTCGTCGCCGATCAGGCCGCGCAAGGTGTGCAGCACCAGCGCCCCTTTCACATAAATGTCGCCGCCCGGTCCGCCCTTTTTCAGGTCGTAGACCTCTTCCTCGCTTTTCGGCTTGCCCGAGACCATGGGCGCCTTGTTGACGATGCCGGCGCGCATTTGCTGCAACGCAGCAAAATATTCCTGCTCCCCCCGCAGATATTGCATGTACAGCGGTTGCATGTACGTGCCGAAACCTTCGTGCAGCCACATATCGTCCCAGTTGCTGTTGGTGAGCTGGTTGCCGAACCATTCATGCGCAAATTCATGCTGCAGCAGTTCGTCGTAGCCATAGCTGGTCTTGGCGAATTTGTTGCCATAGGCATTGATGGTCTGGTGCTCCATGCCCTTGTGCGGCGTTTCGGCGATGCCGACTTTTTCATCGCCAAACGGGTAGGGGCCGATGACGCTTTCAAAAAAATTGAGCATGGGCGGCAATTCCGCGAACAGGGCGCCCGCCTTGGCTTCGCTTTCCGGCAGATACCAGAATTGCAGGGGGATGCGGTTGCCGTAGCGGCTAGCATACTCGCCCTGCAGGCTGCGGTAGGGCGCCACGTTGAGGGCGATGCCATAGGTGCTCGGGTGCTTGGCGCGCCAGTGCCAGGTGCGCCAGCCGTCGGCCTCATCCATGCCAAGCGCGATGCCGTTGCCGGCCGCCACCAGCGGCGCCGGCACCTGGATGTGCTGGTCGATCAGCTGGGCCTTGCCCATCGGGTGGTCGATGCAGGGCCAGAACAGGTCGCAGCCTTCGCCTTGCACGGCGCTGGCGATCCACGGCGCGCCATCGGCCGTGCTCGACCACACCATGCCGCCATCCCACGGCGCCTTCACGGCGACGTGCGGCACGCCGTGGTAGACGACGCGGATGGTGGTGCGCGCGCCGGCCGCGAGGGTGGCCGGCAAGGTCATGCTCAGGCGCCCGTCCGGGTTGGCATAGTCTTGCGGCCGCAGCGCCTTGCCGTCGATCTCGATGGCATCGACGGGCAGGTTGCGGTCCAGGTCCAGCGCGAAGCGCGAGATCGGCTGCGTCGCCAGGAAGGTCAGGCGCGCGTCGCCGGCGATGCTGCGGCTGGCCGGGTCGATGCGCAAGGTCAGGTCGGCGTGTTCGAACACCACCGCCAATTGTTCCGGCGTGCGTTCGGCGCCCGAATTGAGGGTGTAGGCGGTGGGCGCCTGCGTGGCGCAGGCGCTGAGCAGCAAGCAGGAGAGCAGCAGGGGGATGTGTTTCATGGCAGGCGCGCAAGTGAACGGAACACCGATTGTAGTGTGAAGTGACAACGTTGTCGTTTGGAAATTTCAAGGCGCCGATGGGGCAAGCGTGGCCGCCGTTGAGAAATGTCATGGGCTTCAAACTGCGCTGACGTAATCTTGCTGAGCGGCCTTGAAGTGCCGCTAGGAAAGGAAGCGCCATGGACAGCAAACAGCCGGATGTCGTGGAATGCGGGGATGAGGTCGTGGCGCGACGATTGCCCGCCATGCCGGAATTGATCGCCACCTTGCCGCCGAAAGGCGCGTGCTGGTACTGCGACAAGCCGCTCGACGCCGTGCGCCGCTTTTGCGGCAAGAGCTGTGGCATGGCTTACGCGGAAGAGGCGCAATACCACCTTTGAGTTCGGTAATTAGCGGCGCCGCAGCAGCGCCGCCAGCGCGCCGTCGTAGTCGAACTCATGCGCGGCAGCCGCCACTTCCTGGTAGACGTGCACGCCCAGGCTGGCCGCCAGCAGGCTGGCCGAGTTTTCCAGGATGTCGATGGCCGCACCGTCGCCTTCGCGCAGGTGGCTGGCCAGGCGCGCCAGCAGCAGCTGGATGGCGGGCGCGGCCGGATCGGGCGCCACGTCCTGCGCCGCCGTGTGGGTGGCCTCCGGCGTGCCCAGCATGCTGCTGACCGCGCCCAGCAATTGATCCTGGGCCAGTTCCAGCTGCAGCATCTGGCGGGCCAGGTCGGGCGCCTGCGCGCGCAGTGCCGATTCCAGCGTCTCCGCCAGGCCGTGCACGTGGTGCGCGCCGATCATGCCGGCGGCACCCTTCAAGGTATGCGCCTTCATGCGCGCGGAGGCATAGTTGCCCGTGTCGAATTCGGCGCGGATCTGGCACGGCGTGGTGCCGTGGTCATGCAGGAAGCGGCGCAGGATTTTCAGGTACAGGATGCGGTCGCCCATGATGCGGCCCAGTCCGTTCTCGACATCGAGAATCCGGACCATGTCGGATGCCGCGAGGGCGGCATCATCATCGCAAGTGGCGTGTGGTTTCATCATGCCTGGTGTGCAGAGGGCCCCAAAACTTGTCAATTGCATTCACGCAATATCTATCATTTTACATCCAGTTGCCCTCGCTACTGCGTCCGCTTGGCAGACGCTGCCAGACTAACGCGTCGTGAATGACCAGCTGCGCGTGACGCTCGCGCCATTGACTTTGCCGATGAAACTCACGTCATAGGTGGTGGCCGCCAGCAGGGGGGCCAGCGGGATGATGGCGGCCACCGAGCGCGATGTATTGACGGCATCGGTTTCCTTGCTGAGCAGGCGTACCGCCAGGTCCGCGCCGGCGCCACGCTGGCGCACGGTGAATGTCGTCACGCTGAGGGTGGCGTCGAAATTCGCATGGACGCTGATGGGGTAGCCGACCACGTCCTGGTTGGGTACGGGATCGGGTTCCTCTTCATTGCTGGCGAAACTGGTGGCGACCTTGGTCTGTCCGTCGAACGGGTAGCTGACGATCTGGCCGGCCGGCAAGCCGGGACCGTAGCGGCTGTTGCCCGCCAGGTCGGTGGTGAAATACGCATAGCCGCTGTTGTTGACGGCCGCGCCGGCGCCGCCTTCCTTGAAGACCGGTTCAAAGATGAGGAAGCGGTGATACACGGCCGTGATCAGGTTTTCCGCCATGTAGAAACCGGAATTGGTCGACACGCCCGCGATGACTTCGCCCCAGACGGAAGTGACGCCATAGCCGGACGCGGTCAGGCGGTCATACAGTGTTTCGCCGGTAAAGCCGGGCTTGCCTTTGACTTGATTGTGCACCACCACATTATTGCTGTTCAGATAATTGGAGTGGCCGAGTGCCGCGTTGTCGATCTGGCTATTGCGCACCAGCGGCGCCAGGCCGATCTGGCCGCGCCGGTAATTGATCCAGTTGAAACCATCGGTGGCGATATTGTTGCTGAGGACGGGAGCGCCCGGCTCCTGTGTCAGCTGCCCGGCCTGGGTCGAGGTGTTCAGCGACGTCTTGCCGCCGTTATCGCCGCCGCCGCAGGCGCTCAGCAGGGCTGCACTCAGCAGGGCGGGTATCCAGTACTTCCAACGCAGTGACGAGACAATCAAGTTGACTCCTGTATAGGTAGGCGGGCAGCGGTGGGGGCCGGCGTGCTGCCCTGTGAAACGATTCTAAGGCATTTTTATATGCCGTAGAGCATCAATGACAAGATATGTCGCGTGCTCGTGCGCAGACGGTGCCGCAGCTGCGCAGGGTAGAATGAGCATAGTGCAGCGTTTGCCGCTGCGTTGCCTCATTTCCGCTACTTTGATTGCCCACAAATTTGAACACATTGCCCAAGTCGCGCCTGCAGCGCGCCAAATACGCCTTGCCCAGCATGGTGACTTTGCTTTCGATAGCCTGCGGTTTTGCCAGCATCGTCATCTCCGTCGATAACGCCGGTGTCGGCAACCCCGCCGATTACCGGCTGGCGGCCGCGCTGCTGGTGCTGGCCGGCGTGTTCGACGCGCTCGACGGCTACGTGGCGCGCCTGACGAACACCAGCTCGCAGTTCGGCGTGCAGCTCGATTCCATCGCCGACGTGATGAATTTCGGCTGCGCCCCGGCCGTATTGCTGTACTGCTATGGCTTCGTGCAGATGGGCGTGCACGATCCGCTGCTGCTGCGCTTTGGCGGCATGGCCAGCTTCTTCTTTGTCGCGTGCGGCGCCATGCGCCTGGCGCGCTTCAATGTGAACGTGGGACGGACGGATCCCCTGTATTTCGTCGGCATGCCGATCACGGCCGGGGCCGCGTGCGTGGCGGCCGTCGTGGTGGCCTGGCCGGCGCCCATCGATTCCATGCTGCACAGCTATCTGCTGATGCTATTGCTGGTGGGCGTGGGCAGCCTGATGGTGTCGACCTTGCGCTTCCCCAGCTCCAAGCAAAAGAAAAGCCTGGCCGCGCTGCTGGTGTTGATCGTCGCCGTCGCCCTGCTGGTGTGGCTGAAGACCAGCTTCTTCGCGCTGTTCTTCGCCGTCTACATCGGCGCCACCCTGGCGCTCAACCTGGCGTGGCACCTGGGCTGGCGGGGTATTGCGTTGCCGCAAGTCTTCAACGACCCGGACGAGATAGACTAAGCCACCTCGTGCCCGCGCGCGGCGCGCAGGATGGCGAACCAGTCGCTGCGGCTGAGCGCAAATTGCGTGCCCTCCACGGCCACGCCGACGGCTTCGATGCGGCCCGTGCCCGTCAGCGGCAGGGGGCGGCATGGCAGTTGCATGATCCAGGCGAATACCACGCTGGCAAACGGACGCTGCAGTTCATCCGCGATTTGCTTGATGACATTGCGCAAGTTCTCCACATTCGCATCGCCGCCCTGGAACAGCCGTCCGCCCGCCAGCGGCGACCAGATCATCGGCGCTACGCCCACGTCCTGCAAGCCGTCGAAGGTTTCATCGAACAGCGGCGTCACGTGCAGCGGCGAAAATTCCACCTGGTTCGTCACCAGCGGGAAGCGCCGGTGCAGGCATTCGAACTGGTGGCGGCTGAAATTCGACACGCCAAAGTGCAAGACCTTGCCCGCCGCTTTCAATTGCGTGAAGGCGCCGGCGATCTCGTCGAAATCCATCAGCGGGTCGGGGCGGTGGATCAGCAGCAAGTCCAGGCGGTCCGTCTGCAACTGGCGCAAGGTGTGTTCCACGGAACTGGTGATGTGCGCCGCGCTCGTGTCGTAATGCTGGATGGCATGGCCGGGACGGTGCGGCGACAGCAGCTTGATGCCGCATTTGCTGACCAGCTCCATCTTGTCGCGCAAGCCCGGCTGCAGGGCCAGCGCTTCGCCGAACAGGCCTTCGGCGCTGTAATCGCCATAGATGTCGGCATGGTCGAAGCTCGATACGCCCAGCGCCAGGCATTGCTCGATGAAGGCCAGGCGTTGCTGCGCAGACATATTCCACTCGCCGATGCGCCACATGCCGGCGACGATGCGCGACAGTTCGGGACCGTTGCTGCTCAAACGGCTGCGCGGCGCTTGCAGGCTGGCGGGAAATACATGGCTCATGGGCTGGCTTTCTGATGGTGGCGTAAGGGGACTCGCCACGATTATAGCCAGCTAATCTAGAGCATGCTGCGGATAAAGCGGCAACACCGCTCCTGCAAGGCCGCATCGAGCTGGCCGCCCAGCTGCATCTGGTACACGAGCGCCGATTGCAGCATGAAGGCGAACAGGCGCAGGTCGAGGTCGGCGCGCACGCCGATGTTGAGCAGGCGCTGCACCACCAGGCTGATCCACGGCGCGACGATCTGCTCGCGAAAGCGCAGCTGCGCCGCCGCATCGTTGTGGATCAGCACCAATAAATCGCAGGTGAAGCGGCCGTCGGCGTTCAGGTTGTCGAAGATGCGCGCGCAGATCGCCTCGATTTCCTGGCCGTCCGGCATGTCGAACGCGCGCTGCAGCTTTTCTGCCGTGCGCTTGACGAGCGCGTCGAGCAGCATGTCTTCGCGGCGCGGCCAGCGCCGGTAGATCGTCTGGCGCCCCACGCCGGCAGCGTCGGCCACCATCTGTATCGTCACCGCGTCGAGCCCATGCAGGCGCACCAGCATGACGATCGCTTCCAATACCGCATCTTCCACGCCCGCCTTGCGCGGGCGGCCACGCGCCACTGCCTCTTTTTTGATCACGTCTAACCTGTCTCTGAATGTTTCTTTTAATTATGGTACGATGCGCACCGTAAATGCAAAGCAACTGCTTGTCAATCATCCTGATCAATTAACCGACAGGCAGGTACGCCGCGCCGCGATACTCCAGTCATCTCTACGTGAAATCTGCACTCTCCGCGGCGCGTGTCCGCATTTTCTTTCTGACTCCCACATCCATCACTGTGGCGGCTCGTGCCGCCTGAGGAAAACCTATGAAAATCATCGGGATTTCGCCCCATCGGCGTAACTTCCTGCGCAAGGCCGTCGGCGCCGCGCCTGCCGTGGCCTTGCTGGCCGGCGCCGGCGGCGGCCTGGCCATGGCCGTCTCCAAGGACCAGCCTGCCTACAAACCGCGCTTTTTCGACGCCACCGAATGGGCCACCCTGACGGCGCTGGTCGACCGCCTGATCCCCGCCGACGGCGAAGGGCCGGGCGCGCTGGAATCGGGCGCGCATGAATTCATCGATGCGCAGATGAACACGCCCTACGCGTATGGCGCGCTGTGGTACATGCAGGGGCCGTTCGTGCCGTCGATCGAACAGTTCGGCTACCAGTTCCACATGGCGCCGCGCGAGCTGTACAAGAGCGCCCTGGCCGGCGTCAACGCAGCCATCCATAAACAGTCGGGCAAGCCTTTCGTGCAGCTGAACGGGGCCGAGCGCGACGCCGTCATCACGCAATTGCAAAAGGGAACGTTGGACATCGGCGAAGTGCCGGCCAAGGTCTTCTTTAATCAATTGCTGCAAAACACGCGCGAAGGTTACTTTTGCGATCCCGTGCACGGCGGCAACAAGGACATGCTGGCCTGGAAGATGGTCGGTTTCCCCGGCGCGCGCGCCGACTACATGGATTGGGTGGAACAGTATGGCAAGAAATACCCGCTGCCCCCTGTTTCTATCGCATAAGACTTTTTGTAGCAGATCAAAGAAAAAGAAAAACCATCATGAGTGATATCAAACCAGATGTAAAAATGAAGCCTGTCGATGCCGTGATTGTCGGCTTCGGCTGGACCGGCGCCATCATGGCCAAGGAATTGACGGAAGCGGGCCTGAACGTGGTCGCGCTGGAACGCGGCGAGTACCGCGACACCTATCCCGACGGCGCCTATCCGAAGACCCTCGACGAGCTGACCTACATCCAGCGCAGCAAGCTGTTCCAGGACATGTCGAAAAGCACGTTCACCTTCCGCCACAGCATCACGGGCGTGGCCGTGCCTTACCGCCAGATCGGCGCCTTCAAGCCCGGCACGGGCGTGGGCGGCGCGGGCTTGCACTGGTCGGGCATGCACTGGCGCGTCTTGCCGGAAGAGCTGCAGATCCGCAGCCATTACGAACGCCGCTACGGCAAGAAATTCATCCCCGAAGGCATGACGATCCAGGACTTTGGCGTGACTTACGCCGAGCTGGAGCCGCACTTCGATTTTGTGGAAAAAGTCTTCGGCACCTCGGGCCAGGCATATAAGGTCAACGGCATCGTCGTCGGCGACGGCAATGTGTTCGAGGGCGACCGCTCCGACAATTACGCGCTGGCGCCGCAAAAAGTGCCATACACGGCCGAGCTGTTCCGCCGCGCGGCCAAGGCCGTCGGCTACCACCCGTTCGTCAACGCTTCGTCGAACGCGTCCGGCCCGTACACGAACCCGTACGGCTGCCAGATGGGACCGTGCAACTTCTGCGGTTTCTGCTCCGGCTACGCCTGCTACAACTATTCCAAGGCTTCGCCCAACGTCAACATCATGCCGGCCCTGCGCATGGTGGCCAACTTCGAATTGCGCGCCAACTGCAACGTCGTGCGCATCAACCTCGACGGCAGCAAAAAACGCGCGACGGGCGTGACCTACATCAATGCGGATGGCAAGGCCGTCGAGCAGCCGGCCGACCTGGTCATCGCCAGCGCCTTTGCCTACAACAATGCGCATCTGTTCCTGCTGTCGGGCATTGGCAAGCCGTATGACCCCGTCAGCAATGAAGGCGTGGTGGGACGCAACATCGCCTACCAGATGATGTCCACCATCCAGACCTTCTTCAAGGAAGACACGAACACGAACCCCTTCATCGGCGCCGGCGGCACCGGCGTCGCGCTCGACGACTGGAATGGCGACAACTTCGACCATGGCCCGCTGGGCTTTGTGGGCGGCTCTCCCGCCTGGTGCAACCCGGCCGGCTCCAAGCCGATTTCCGGCATCGCCACGCCGGACGGCACGCCCGCCTGGGGTTCGGCCTGGAAAAAGGCCGTCAAAAAGAGCTACCTGAACACGGTCTCCTTCGACTGCCACGGCGCCAACATGACGTATCGCGACTGCTATGTCGACCTGGACCCCACCTACACGGACAAGTATGGCCAGCAATTGCTGCGCTTTACCTTCGACTGGAAGGAAAACGACATCAAGATGAGCCGTTTCGTCACGGACAAGATGATGAAGGTGGCCGAGGCCATGAATCCGGAAGCTATCAAGGTCTCCGTCAAGAACGTGGGCGACCACCTCGACTTGCGCAACTACCAGACCACCCACTGGGCGGGCGGCACGGCCATGGGCGCGGACCGCAAGACCAGCGTCGTCAACCGCTACCTGCAGAGCTGGGACGTGCACAACGTGTTTGCCGTCGGCTCCAGCGTGTTCCCGGTCGGCATCGGCTACAACCCGACTGGCCTCGCTTGCGCGCTGACCTACTGGTCGGCCAAGGCCATCCGCGAGCAATACCTGAAAGATCCCCGTCCCCTGGTCGCTTGATAAAGAACAAGAAGATGAACAACACATTCACCCATACCGTGGGCGCGCTGCTGCTGGCGCTCGCCTCCGGCACTGCCTGGTCCGCCACCACGGCCGCTGCCACCACTCCGAACGCCCAGCTGATACGCCAGGGCGAATACCTGGCCCGCGCGGGCGATTGCATCGCCTGTCATACGGCCGGCACGAAAGGCCGTCCGTTCGCGGGCGGCCTGGGCATGGAAACGCCGATCGGCAAGGTGTATTCGACCAACATCACGCCGGACAAGAAGGCCGGCATCGGCGACTGGAGCTTTGCCGATTTCGACAAGCTGATGCGCACGGGCGTGACCAAGCACGGCTATACCGTGTATCCGGCCATGCCGTATCCGTCGTACTCGCGCCTGAGCGAGGCGGACATGCAGGCGCTGTACGCCTACTTCATGCATGGCGTGAAGGCGGACCCGACGCCGAACAAGGCGGCCGACATCCCGTGGCCATTGTCGATGCGTTTCCCCTTGACCATCTGGCGCTGGGCCTTCGCTCCCACGCCGCAGCCGTATAAAACGCCGGTCACGGGCGACGCGCAGTTGCTGCGCGGCGCCTACCTGGTGCAGGGCCTGGGCCACTGCGGCGCCTGCCATACGGCGCGCGGCGTGGGCATGCAGGAAAAATCGCTGACGGACGAGGGCAATACCACCTTCCTGGCGGGCGGCGGCGTGATCGACGGCTGGTCCGTGCCCTCGCTGCGCAATGAACACGGCGGCGGTTTGGCGCGCTGGAGCGCGGCGGAGATCGCCGAATTCCTCAAAACGGGCCGCAACAGCCATACGGCCTCGTTCGGCGCCATGAACGACGTGGTGGCCCATTCCATGCAGCACATGACGGATGGCGACCTGGCGGCCATGGCGAAATACCTGAAATCGTTGCCGCCATCGAATCCGGCCACGCCCGCCTTCGTGGCCGATGACAAGCTGGGCAAGCAATTGTTCAGCGGCATCGTCAATTCCACGGGCGCGCAGCTGTACCTGGACCGTTGCGCCGGTTGCCACCGTTCCGACGGCAAGGGCTACGACAAGGCTTTCCCTGCGCTGGCCGGCAATGCCGTGCTGCAGACGAACGATCCCACGTCGGCCATCAATATCGTGCTGTCGGGCGGCGCCGTGCCCGCCACGCGCACGGCGCCGTCGGCGCTGACGATGGCGCCGTATGCCGACATCTTCAACGATGAGCAGACTGCCCAGGTGGTGACCTTCATCCAGACCAGCTGGGGCAACCGCGGCACGCCCGTGACGGCGGCGCAGGTGGCCAAGGTGCGCAAGGTGTCCGTGCCGGTGGAGCCATCGCAGACGGAAGCGACATTTGCGGCAGGCCGCCACGGCACCTTCCCGCCCGTGGCGCGCCAGCCGCACTTGAAGGATGCGCCGACGAAGTAATTGACGTAACGCAAGACGAAAAAAATGCCCGCAGCATCTGCGGGCATTTTTTATGGGGAACGCTGACTGCTTATTTCAACCACAGGCGCATCGAATCCCAGGCGCGGCCGAAGATCGTGGCTTGATTGATGGTTTCCAGCGCAACGACCGGCAGTTCCAGCAAGACCTTGTCGTCGACCATCATTTTCAGCTTGCCGACAGGCGCGTTTTCAGCCAGTGGCGCGACCAGCGGGTCCTTGCGTTCCAGCACAGGTTTCATCTTGGCAGCCGTGCCTTTTGGTACGGTGACGAGCACATCGCGGGCGAAACCGATTTTCACGGTGCCTTTCGAACCCTTCCACACTTCCGGCGTGGCCACGGCCTGGCCTTTCGAGTACAGCTTGACCGTATCGAAGTTCTGGAAGCCCCAGTTCAGCAGCTTCTGGCTTTCCTGCGTGCGGGCCTGGTCCGACGTGGTGCCCAGCACCACGGAGATCAGGCGGCGCTCGCCCGTGCCGCCTGGACGGCGGGCCGAGGCGATCATGCAATAGCCGGCCGCTTCCGTGTGGCCCGTCTTCATGCCGTCCACGGTTGGGTCCAGCCACAGCAGGCGGTTGCGGTTAGGCTGGGTGATCTTGTTGTACGTAAAGCTTTTCACGGAATCGATTTTGTAGAATTCCGGGTAGTCGGCGATCACGCGCTTGGCCAGCACGGACAGGTCTTGTGCTGTGGAATAGTTATCTGGGCTAGGCAAGCCATGCGGATTGGCAAAACGCGTGTTTTTCAGACCCATGCGTTGCGCTTCGCGGTTCATCAGCACGACGAAGGTGCCTTCATCGCCGGCCACGGCTTCAGCCAGGGCCACGGCGGCATCGTTACCCGATTGAATCATCAGGCCATGCAGCAAGTCGTCGATCGACACGGGCGTGGCCGGGTCGATGAACATCTTCGAGCTGCTCGAATCGACTTTCCAGGCACGCACGGACACATTCACTTTTTGGTCCAGCGCCAGTTTCTTTTCGCGGATGGCGGCAAACGTCAGGTAAGCCGTCATGATCTTGGTCAACGAAGCCGGCTCGATGCGCGCGTCCGGATCTTGCGAAGCAATGATCTGGCCGCTGGTGGCGTCAAGCAACAGCCAGGACTTGGCGGCGATGGTCGGGGCTGGAACGCTCTGGGCGTAGGCGGCGGAAAAGAAAAATACACTGGAGGCCAGTGCCGCTAAAAGTTTTTTCATGGGGCTGGTCTGCGAGAAAAAGATGAAGGCTGAGGGCCATGCTGTTGCTACCTGCATGGCCGCGTGGAAAAAACGGATCAATTATAGCCGTGCAGGCGCTAGTAAGCCCACACTTCAATGATCATCTGCTGCTATTGCGGGTTTGTCACCATGCCACAGGGCAATCACGAGGTTCTTGATGTGATTGAGCTTGCGGTGGAAAAAGTGGTCGGCGCCGGGGATCACGATCACGGGAATGTCTTGTGGACGGGCCCAGTCGAAGACGGCGGACAAGGGAATCGTGTCGTCCAGTTCGCCGTGGATCAGGATGGTGTCGGCGGGAATGTCCGCCATGGCCCACTTGCCGGCCGCGCTGCCGATCAGCGCCAGGCGCTCGGCGGGCGTGCCGGCGGCGGCCAGGCGTTCCTGCAGTTTCGATTGCACGAAGGTGCCGAACGAGAAACCGGACAAGGCCACGGGCAAGCCCGGATACAGGCCGCGCATGTGTTCATACAGCAATTGCATGTCGTCCGTCTCGCCCACGCCATGGTCGTGCACGCCTTCGGACGCGCCGACGCCGCGGAAGTTGATGCGCGCCACCACGTAACCGAGCGCGACAAACGCGCGCGCCAGGGTTTGCGTGACCTTGTTATCCATCGTGCCGCCGTATAGCGGATGCGGGTGGGCAACAAGGGCGATGCCGCGCGGGGTGTCTGCCGGGAAATCGAGCAAGCCTTCCATGCTGCCTGCATGGCCGGCGAGGGTAAATTTTTCCGAGTTTCTGTTCATGATGCTCATACTGGTGGGTATCTCTTAAATTGGCATTAAATCTTGAGGCGTTCGACAATTTTGCCGCCTACCAGGTGCGTATCGATGATTTCATCGATATCGCTGGTGTCGACATAGGTGTACCAGGTCGCTTCCGGGTAGATCACCAGCAGCGGGCCTTCCTCGCAGCGGTCCATGCAGCCGGCCTGGTTGATGCGGATCTTGCCCGCGCCATTCATGTCGAGCTCCTTGATGCGGCGCTTGCAATGCTTTTGCGCCGCTTCCGCGCCATGGTCGCCGCAGCTGTTGCGGCCGTCTTCACGTTTATTCATGCAGAAAAAAACGTGGCGTTCAAAATACGGTGCGTCGCTCATACTATTCTCCTGCTGATTCATCAATGCGCCATGATAACGCTTATGGGTGGTCTTCGCGACGCTGGCGCTGCGCGTCTTCCTGCCGGTTCAGGCGGTGCGAGGGCAGGCACAGGAACCACAGGGCCATGAACGGCCACAGCAAGGCGAGGAATTGCGCCGCGCCATTGAAGTTGAGGAACTTGCCTTGTACCCAACCTTGCAAGGTCGACATGAAATACGGGTTGATCGGCGTCGTATTCACCATTACCAGGCTCAGCAGCAAGGTGGCGGCCGCGATGCGGCGTTGCGCCACGTGGGGCGCGAACGCCAGGCCGCCCAGCATGATCAGGCCGATCAGGAAACCGCCCTGGGCGCCCGGCGTGATCCAGACGAAGGCGTTTTCCGGCGAAAACAGCAGCGCGCTGGCCATCGAGCGCACGGTCAGGGCGGCGGCGATGAGGATCAGCATCAGCACGGCGCGGGGCGCGGCGCGGCGCAGCAGGCACAGCAAGGTGAGCACGGCGCCCGTCATGCCGCAGGCCGTGATGATGGTTTCTGAAAGCCAATATTGCTCGACAGTCAATATCACGTCGGGCCGCAGATAGGTGGCCAGGTCGATCTCCATGCCCGCCAGGCGCGACAGCCAGTCCGACAGGATGGGCAGCAGCTGGCCCAGGCCGAACAGATAGCCTTGCGGATAGATTTGCGCCAGCGGCCACAGGGCCACCAGCACCAGGCCCTGGCTGGCGTGCTGGGCAAACCAGCGCTGGCGCAGGCGGTACAAATGGCTATGGTCGAGCAGCTTGCGCGCCGTCAAGGCGCCGATGAGGGAACCGATGAAGCAGCCGGCCGAGTTCGTATAAAAGTCCAGGTTCGACGAGACGCGGCTGGGCAAATAGGTTTGCACGGCTTCCATGCTGCCGGAAATCAACACGCCGCACAGGCTGGCGACGATGACGGCAAAGAAACCTGTGATCCTTGGAAACAGCGAATACACGATCAAGGCGCCCAGCGGGATGTAGCCGACGACGTTGATGCCCACGTCGAAGCCCGTCCAGTAACGGGGCATGCGCGTGTTTTCCAGGAACGTCAGCGGCGACAAGCCATTGCTGTGCCAACCCGTGAATGGAAACCAGCTGGCGTACACAATCAGGAAGACGTAGGCGAGCAGGGTCGCGCGCGACACGGGCGAGGAGCGGACGGGCGGCAGTGGTGCCGCCGGACTGGCGGAAGAAGCTGGCGCCGTCATTCTTTCGGGATGGTCAGCGTGCCCAGCCAGGTCAGCAGGTCGGCGGCGATGGCGTCCGAGGCCGCCGCCAGCGCCTGCGCGCCCCCTTGCGCGTCGGCGCTGCTTGCCGGGCCGCTGCGGCTGAAGGTTTTCTGGTCGATCAGGCGGTGGCCGCGGAACAGCGAGGCGCGCAGCGACACGTGGCCGCTGCTCTGCGTCTGCGTATCGAAGTTTTGCGAAAAATCATCGACGTCGATGCGCAGCAGGGGCATGCCGGCGGCCGCGTCCGTGGTCGACAGCACTTTCACGCCGCTTTGCGCCACGCGCGTCTTCAGGCGCTGGCTCAGCAATTGCAGCGGCGGCGTGTTCCAGCGGTTGTAGGCGTACGGCCGCGATTGCTGCGCGTCGGCGTACAGCAAGCGGTAATACATGCGCTGGCTGTCCAGCCAGGATGGGCCGTTGGCGTCGGCGATCACCAGCACGGGCACGGCGGGCGCGGCCGGTTGTACTGCCGCCGCCTGCGGCGCCGGCGGGCCAAAGTCATAGAAAGTGGGGACGGGGCCGCGGCTGGCGCAGCCGCCGAGCAACAATGCCGTGGCCAGGGTCAGCACGCTGACAGGGGAAAAGCGGGGGAAGTTCATCGTGCAATCTCCTTATTTGCCCGGCGCCGAAAAACCGGGCTCGCCCGGGCCGGGCGGAATGTCTGGGGCGCCGAACAAGATGCTCTGCGGCTGTTCATTGAGCGTGCTCATGGTGGTTTTCAGGGCGCGCATCGAGGAACGCGCCTCGCCGCTCAGCTCGATTACCTGCGGCAAGACTTCCAGCGATACGCCATTGGCCACCGTTTCCACGGAATTGCCGACCCGGTCGACCGTGCCATTGACTTTCTCGAGCACGCCGCCGGGCGCCTGGATATCGTTGCCCAGCTTTTTCCACGTGGCCGTCAAGTCCGACACGTTCTTGCTGGCCGTACTGACGGCCGTCAAGGTTTGGCGCGTTTGTTCCGTCAACTGCGGCAATTGCGTCAAGGTCGGTTCCAGCTGCTGGGGAATGGCGCCGAAGGCCTTGGCCGCCTTGCCCACTTCGTTGAAGGCGCCCAGCATGGCCGCCTGGTTGTCGGGGCTGAGCAGGTTGTTCACCTTGTTGGTGATCTGTTCGGCCTGGTCGAGGATGCGCTTGCCGCGCTTTTCCAGCTGGTCGAGCAAGCCCGCGCGCAGGGGAATCAGCGAGGGCTTGTCCTTGCTGGTGCCCAGCAGTGTCGAGCCCACGTGCTCGTCGTCGAGCTGGATGTAGGCGATACCCGTTACGCCCTGGTAGCCCAGGGTGGCAAAGGTGGTGTTGGTGACGGGGGTGTCCGGCGCCACGCTGATGTGCACGAGGATTTGCCCCGCTTTTTGCGTGTCGAAGTCGATGGCGTCCACCTTGCCCACTTCCAGGCCCCGGTAGCGCACGGTCGCCTGCGGATTGAGGCCCGGCACGGACAGGGTGGTGGCGAGCAGGTACGGCACCCGTTCCACGCGGTCGCGGTTGAACCAGACGCCGAACAGGATGGCGGCCACCAGCAGGGTGAGTGTAAAAAATCCCGTCATCAGGGCATGTGATCTGTTTTCCATTACTTCTCCGCTTTCTTGTCTGTGCCGGCGTCGTCGCCCAGCTGCGCCGCCTTGCCGGCCGCCTGTTTCTCGTCGAGGACGGCCAGCGCGCGCTTGCCGCGGTCGCCGAGGAAAAATTGCTTGATGAACGGGTGGTCGACTTCGATCACCTCGCGCGTGGGGCCGATGGCGATCACGTGTTTTTCCGCCAGCACGGCGATGCGCGTGGACAGGGCGAACAAAGTGTCGAGGTCATGCGTGACCATCACCACCGTCAAGCCCAGTTCGCGGTGCAGCGACTGGATCAGGGACACGAAACTTTCCGACAGGTCCGGATCCAGGCCGGCCGTCGGTTCGTCGAGGAACAGCAGCTTCGGTTCCAGCGCCAAGGCGCGGGCCAGGGCCACGCGCTTGATCATGCCGCCCGACAAGTCCGACGGCATTTTCAGCGCATGTTCCGGGCCCAGGCCCACCATATTCATCTTCAATAGTACCGCGTCGTGCACCAGCGCCTCGGGCAGCACGCGCAATTCGCGCATCGGCTGGGCCACGTTGTCGAACACGGTCAGGGCCGAATACAGGGCGCCTTGCTGGAACAGCATGCCCCAGTGGTTGCGCAACTGCTGCAACTGGTCGGAACTTGCCTGGTTGATATCTTCGCCAAAGACTTTGACGCAGCCGCGCGCCGGATGTTCCAGGCCCAGCATCTGGCGCAGCAGCACAGTCTTGCCCGTGCCGGAGCCGCCCACGATGGAAAGGATCTCGCCCCGTTCGATTTCCAGGTTCAAGTCCTGGTGCACGACGGTGCGGCCGAACTTGGTCCACAGATTGGTGATTTCCACCACGGGCGCGTCGCCATGCAGGTTGAACTGGCCTTCCTTGCCCGTGCCGCAAGCGATATCGTTGTCCGCCATCAGTAGCCCACTCCATTGAAGACGATGGCGAACACGGCGTCGGCCAGGATCACCACGGTGATGGCCGTGACGACGGCGGTGGTGGTGCCGCGCCCCAGGCTTTCCGTGTTGGCCTTGATGCGCAGGCCGAAGTGGCACGAGACCAGCGCGATCAGCATGCCGAAAATCACGCCCTTGCCCAGGCCGATCATGTAATTGGCCAGCGGCACGGCATCCGGCAGCTTCTGGATGAAGTAGCGCGCCGACAGGTTCAGTTCCACCTTGGCCGCCACCATGCCGCCGATCAGCGCGGCCGTATCCGTCCAGATGACGAGCAGAGGCATGGAAATGGCCAGGGCCAGCACTTTCGGCATGATCAGGCGGAAACCGTGCGAAATGCCCATCACCAGCATGGCGTCGAGCTCTTCCGTGACGCGCATGACGCCCAGCTGGGCCGTGATGGACGAACCGGAGCGGCCCGCCACGAGGATGGCGGCCAACAATGGCCCCAGTTCGCGGATGACGCTCATGCCCAGCAGGTTGACCAGGTAAATGTCGCCGCCAAAGGCGCGCAGTTGCTGCGCGGACAGATAGGACAGCACGACACCGATCAGGAAGCCGACGAGGGCCGTGATGCCCAGCGCCTGGAAGCCCGCATGGAAGATATTGGCGGAAATTTCACGCCACGGCCCGCGCATGGGATGGCGCGCAAAGCGGCCGATATCCTGCGTGACCTGGCCTACGAGGGCGATAAAACCCTTCAAATGTTGGAAAAACAGCAAAATAGCCATGCCCAGCTTCATCACGGGCGTGAGGCGGTTGGCGCGCGAGGGCGGCGTTTCCAGCGGCCCCGTTTCCTCGATGCGCCGGAAAAACTCTTCCTGCGACGGCGCCAGGGTCAGTTGCGCGGGACGCCGCTTGCCCCAGGCATTCCAGAACAGCTGGGCGCCGATATGGTCCATGCTGTCGATGGCGGACAGGTCCCATTGCGCCTTCGCATCGCCCTGCAAGGGCTTGAGCTGGGCCTCGATGGCCTTGATCGCATTGTCATGCGCCAGCGCGTGCACCTGCCAGGTGCCGCTGGCAGTGACAAGGGCTCCCTGTTGGGAGCTGGTCTGGGAGAGGGTCAGTTTCGGCGATTGTACAGTCGGCATCGTGCCAGTTTAAGGGAGAATGGCGCAGACCGCCACCGCTGTTCAATCGCCGGCCCCTCAGGACGCCAGGTGGCGCGCCTGCCGCTGCGGCAGGGCGACGTCCGGGCGCACCTTGGCATTGCTAGTACTCACTTCGGCTGGCTTGGCGTGCGCGGCCGCCTGCGCGCCGCCCGCATAGTCGCTAGCCACGAGGGCATTGGCTTCAAGCGCGCTCATGCCGCGCGTCTGCAGCCATTGCGCCACCAGCTTGGCCAGGCGCTCCATGGCGATGCGGTGCGTGGCGTCCGTGTGGGCGTACAGCCAGTTCGAAAAGTCCATGAAGTTTTCAAACGGCGCATCGCCCAGCATCCATTGCACCGTATTGGCGAAGCGGCCCGAGTTGGCCACCAGGTCCCAGTAGCGGGCGAAGCGCACGAGGCGCTGCATGCTCATGAAATCGAGCTGTTTGTTCGCCAGGATGGTGTACGGCGGGTGCGGGTCGAACACCATGCCATAGTTTTCCGTATGGCGGATGATGGGCGTGCCGCGCAGCCGTTTTAATATGCCGAACTGGATTTCATGCGGTTTCAAGGCCACCAGCTTGTTGAAGCCGGCCGCGAAGCTCGCTTCATCCTCGCCCGGCAAGCCGGCGATCAAGTCCACGTGCAAATGGGCGTTCGATTCTTCGCACAGCCAGCGGATGTTGTCGGCCGCCTTTTGATTGTCCTGCTTGCGGCTGACCAGCGATTGCACGTCCGGATTGAAACTCTGGATGCCGATCTCGAACTGCAGCGCGCCGGGCGGGAACTTGCTGATGCCTTCCTTCAAGGCGTCGGGCAAGTGGTCGGGCACCAGCTCGAAGTGGGCGTAGATCGGATCGTCCGGATTCGTCTCGATCTTGTCCAGGAAGAACTGCATGATCTTCAGGCTGGTCTTGATGTTCAGGTTGAAGGTGCGGTCGACGAACTTGAACAGGCGCGCGCCGCGTGCATGCAGGGACTCCATCTCGGCCAGGAAGTTCTCCAGTGCGAAGGGCCAGGCCGTCTTGTCCAGCGCCGACAGGCAGAATTCGCACTTGAACGGGCAGCCGCGCGACGCTTCCACGTAAATCGTGCGGTGGCGGATATCGTCGTCTGTATACAAGGAGTAGGGCAGTTGCAGTTCCGCCAGCGGGGCTTGCACGCCTGCGTGGATCTTCATCAGCGGCTTCGGCCCGTGGAGGATCTCGCCGCACAGCTTGGGGAAGGTGACGTCGCCCCAGCCCGTGATCAGGTAGTCGGCCAGCTTGACGATCTCTTGCTCGCCCGCCTCATGCGACACTTCCGGCCCGCCCAGCACGATGATGACCTCGGGCGCCACGCGCTTGAGCATGGCCACCAGCTTCGTTGTTTCCTCGACGTTCCATATATACACGCCAAAACCGATGATGCGCGGCTTGTTGACGAGGATGCGCTCGACCAGTTCCGTGGTTTTCGTGCCGATGACGAATTCCTGCAGCCGCGTCTGCGCTTGCAGCGGCCCCATATTGGCCAGCAAATAGCGCAATCCCAGCGAGGCGTGGGTGTAGCGGGCGTTCAGGGTGGAGAGCAGGATGGTCATGGGAGGCGATTGAAACGGCGAAACCGCTATTTTACGCTGTCGCGTCAGCTGTGCGCTGCGGCCACAAATGCCATGTTACCATTTGTCAATAATTACTAACTTGTCAATGCTGCGGCGGGTAAAAGGGATATACGGTGCTGGCGAAAAAAGTACTCAATAAGAAAGTTCTGCTCGGGGCGCTGGCTGGCGTGGCCGTGGTGGCTGCCGCGCTGGTCGGTTACCGGGTCTTCGGCTGGGGCATGCTGGGGCCGGTCAACGGCCTGAAGCTGGACTTGTCCAGGCCCGACGCGCTGGTCCGCACGAAAAGCCTGTCGACCTTGCCGCGCGACTTGCTGACGGTGCCGCTGGCGCGCGACGTGCTGCGCGAGGATTTCCTGTTCTATTACGAGCAGAGCGAAGACCGGCTGGGGCTCAAGGGCAGCTTGCGCCGCATCGCCTACGAACATGAACTGGGCTGGGGCGACCAGCTGCTGCGCATGGTGCTGGACCAGCCCGCGGAAGTGGCCCTGTGGCGCGACGCCGACGGCTCGCTCAAGCATTTCGCCATTGCCGTGTCGCGCAACCAGCTGACGCGCCTGCTGGAGGAAGCGGGCAAGATCGCCTTGAAGGATACGCAAATGCGTGTGGCCGGCAGTTTGCGCGTCGATGGCGGCCAGGTGCCCGTGTATGCGCTCAATTACGCCTACCAGCGCACCTTGCTGTTTGCCGCGCACGGCCAGCGCCTGGTTATCCTGTCCCATCCCGGCATGCTGTATGGCGGCAGCGACGGCAAGAGCGGCGATGGAACGGCCGAGAAAACCGTGGCCAGCCTGCTGGCGCCGGAGGCTGCCAAACAGAACGTCTTTCATGCGCAATTCCATCTCGACGGCGCCGCGCCCGAGGGCCACAGCATCGCCGTCAAGGCGGATTTCCTGTCGTTCGGCTACCAGCCCTTCTTTGGCGCGCTCGAAGCGCTGCGCTTCGATTTTCAACAGGGCGCCTGGCAGTCCAAGGTGCTGCTCAATGCCGACAAACTGAAAAACGGCGGCTATGACAGCAGCGCCCTGTGGCCCGTGCTGCCGCACAGTCCCAGCGCCTGCTTCAGCGTGCCGGTGGACTGGACCGCACTGCAACCGGTGCTCAAGCGCCTGGGGAGCAAGACTTCCGAGCCGGTGGTGCCGCTGGCCTGGCACTTGCAAGGGCCGGCCGCCGCCTGCTGGTACGGCACTTCGCGCCTGCATACGCCGGTGTTTGTCGCCACGCGCAGCGCGCAGGCCGGGGATGACGCTGCATATGGCAGCCTGTTCGAGGCGGCCATCGGCGGCAAGGACCCCGTGCGCAGGACGACCGGCAAGGATGCTAAAGGTGGGTTCGTACGCTGGGAGCGCAGCGTCGCCACGGCACTGGGCCAGTCCACGCCGGCGCTGGCCGTGGCCGGCAATATGGTTGTCTTCTCGGCCGACGGCAAGCTGGTGGACCAGGTGCTGGCCGTGCGCCGCAAGCAGGCGCCGGCGGCCAGCGACCTGCTGCCCGATGGCGCGCATACCATCGGCCTGATCGCCCCGGCATCGCTGGCCCGGCTGATCCAGCTGGAAGCCTTCGATACCCTGCCGGCGAATAACGAACCGGTACTGCGCGCGGCCGCCAACGAACACCTGGTGCCGCGCCTGAACGCCTTGAAAAAATATCCGCCGCTGCGCATGGTGCTCAAGCGGCAGCCAGCCAGCGGCACCGCATGGGAAGCGCTGGAATGGCAGGAGACTGCGCGATGACGGTGTGGTACGCGCGCCGCGCCACCTTGCGCTGGCTCGCGGCTTGCGCCGCCACCGTGGCTGCGCCCCGGGCGTGGGCCCTGCGCGCGGCCGCCGATCCGCAAGTGCAGCTGTCGCAAGCCCAGAGCCGCGCCTTCCAGGCCTGGATGTTGCGCATTGTCAATGTGCAGATCGAACGGGGGCCGTCGCCGCGCTGGACGCACCGCGATTGCGCAGGCCTCGTGCGCTTTGCCGTCAATGAGGCGCTCACCGTGCATGACGCGAAATGGCTGCGTGCGAACGGCATCGCCAGCGACCGGCGCCTGCCGCCCGAACTGGGATTGAGCGGGGCCCAGGCGGCCTTGCGCAACCGCTGGGTGCAGACGGATGGCACGGTCGGCCACTTCGTCACGGCGCTGGCGCTGGTGCAGCACAACAGCCGTTTCATCGCCCGCGAAATCAGCCAGGCGCTGCCCGGCGACCTGCTGTTTTTCGACCAGGGCGATGAACAGCACCTGATGGTCTGGATGGGGGCGCGCATCGCCTAC
Organism: Janthinobacterium sp. SUN137; assembly: GCF_030587265.1. NCBI lineage: Bacteria > Pseudomonadati > Pseudomonadota > Betaproteobacteria > Burkholderiales > Oxalobacteraceae > Janthinobacterium > Janthinobacterium sp. SUN137. The sequence goes on from NZ_JAPWHZ010000007.1 coordinate 229,715, forward strand.
CACACCGGCACCGTCACCCCCGACGACAATGGTCTGCGGACCGTCGATATCAAAGAACTTACGAGCTGGAAGGACACGCGGTGGCAACCTGTGGTCAACAATCCGAATTTCGCCGGTGTGTTCCGGCTGGCGTTCCTGTCATGAAGCTTCTCATGAAGCTGTTATTTTCCAGCCTGCTGGCGTTGGTCCTCATTGGCGGCGCCTCGGCGCAGGAACGCGAACCGAGCAACTACGCCACCTTCAAGGGCGAACCCTTCTTTCTGCTGTCGGACGCCAGCTACGGCAGTCTTGATGAAGCGCGCGTGCGCCTGGAAGTGCCGGGGCGCGACATGGGGCGCATGAACCTGGAAGCGTATTCGGGCGCCGACATCGTCGTCTACCGCGTGCCCGAACCGATGGAATTCCTGAAAAAGCAGCGCAATCTGCACCGCATCCAGGTCGAGGGCAATTACCAGGGCGAAGGCCTGGCCAATACCCTGAGCTTTCTGTGGGATAGCTGGTGGAAGCAGTCGCGCCTGGCCTGGCGCAAGCTGTTCTCCGGCGAGGCGCGCCTCGCGGTAACGAAGGAACAGCCGCAATTGGCGACGAATGACGCGATCCGCCGGCGCACTGTGTTCGCCAACCATCCGCAATACAAGCCGATCAAGGGCATGGAGCTGGTCGACAGCTTCCGCTATCCGATCTGGCAAGCCAAGGCCATCACACCGCCGAAAGGCGTCAAGCTCGATGGATCGAGCAGCGATTTCATCGTCGCCGGTGCCGGTAACGTGATGATTCCGCTGGGCAAACGCCAGCCTGGCTTGTACCTGATCGAAGCGATCATCGGCGAACACCGCGCCACCACCCTGGTGTTCGTGTCGGATACGGTGGCCGTCACCAAGGTATCGTCCGGCCAGATGCTGGTGTGGACGGCACGGCGCGACAACAGCGCCGCCGTGGCCGGCGCCAGCGTGGCGTGGACGGACGGCACCGGCGTGCTGCAGTCGGCCACCACGGGCGCCGACGGCGTCGCATCGCTCGAGCGCGGCAGCCCCGAACACACGTATGTGCTGGGGCAGGACCGCGCCGGCGGCGTGTTCGTGTCCGAGAATTTTTACTATGACAGCGAAATCTATAACACCAAGATTTATGCGGTGACGGACCGGCCCCTGTACCGGCCCGGCGACGAGGTCAACGTCAAGTTTGTGGGCCGCGAATTCACGTCGGCGCGCAACTCGCAGGCGGCGGCCAGCGCGCCGCTAAGCTTGACCGTGCTCAATCCGAATGGCACGCCGCTGCTGACGCAAACGCTGCAGCTGTCCGGCGATACGGGCGCCGACACGCGCTTCCGCCTGCCGACGGAAGCCACCGCCGGCGGCTATGAACTGCGCTTCAATTACAAGGATGGCGCATATGGCGCGGCCTTCCGCGTGGCCGAATACATCAAGCCGCACTTTGAAATCAACGTCCAGCCAGCGAAGCCGGAATTCAAGACGGGCGAGGCGGTCAAGGGCAGCATCGCGCTGCGCTACCCCGATGGCAAGCCGGTGAAAAACGCGAAGATGACCCTGTCGCTGCGCGGCCAGCAAAACACCATGGTCGAGGGCGAGTTGCGTTACAGCGGCCTGTTCCCCGTGGCCTTGAAGACCGAGGAAGTGACGAGCGACGGCAGCGGCAATGTGGACTTCACCTTGCCGCCCGCCGCCGACCCTTCGCGCTACATCCTGACCGTGCTGGCGACCGATGGCGCGGCCTACCGCGTCAAGGCGACGCGCGAGCTGATGATCGAGCGTTCGAGCAGCAGCTACCAGTTGAAGGCCGCGCGCCAGTTTTCCGATCCGGACCAGTCCGTGCATTTCGACTTGCTGGCCGACGGCCAGGGCGCGGCCAAGCCCGTGCGCTGGGAGATGGTGCAGCTGGAAAAACAAGGCAAGACCGAGGGCGCATTCGATCCAAACGCCAAGGGCTGGGACGTGACATTCCCCGCTTCGGGCTCGTATCAGCTGGCGCTGCGCGACGAACGGGGCAACCTGCTGGCCGCCGCCAGCCACTGGGTCGCCGGCGATGGCGTGCAGGCGACGCCGGGCAGCATCGAGATCGTGCTGGACCGCGCCCGCTATCGTCCGGGCGACACCGCCGAGGCGCTGATCACGTTCTCGGACAAGGTCGACCAGGCGCTGTTGACGATCGAGCGCGACAAGGTGGAGCACCATGGCTTGATGGCCGGCGCCGCGGATTGGTACCAGGCGAAGCGCGTGGCGCCGCGGCAGTGGCGCGTGCGCATTCCCGTCAGGGAGGAGCATGGCCCGAACATGACGTTCTCGGTGGCGTATACGCGCAATGGCGACTTCGTCTTCGAGAATGCGGGTCTGCAAGTGATCGAGCCGCGCATCGCGCTGCAATTCAAGAGCGACAAGGAGGTCTACCAGCCCGGCGAGAAGGTGACCCTGGACGTCAAGGCCACCCTCGACGGCAAGCCGCTGAGCACGATGGTGGCGCTGGGCGTGGTCGATGAAATGATTTATGTGCTGCAGCCGGAAATCGCGCCGGACATCGGCGACTTCTTCTACCATCCGCGCCGCAACAACGTGCGCACCACGGCCAGCCTGTCCTTCATCAGCTACGACATGGCGCAGGGCCGCACCGCTGGCGCGCCCGCGCGCCACAATTACAACGAGCGCGGCGTCAAGGTGCTCGAACGTCCGCGCCGCGACAATATCGATACGGCGTACTGGGCGCCATCGCTCAAGACCGACGCGAATGGCAATGCGCGCGTGAGTTTCACCATGCCGGACGCGCTGACCCGCTGGAGGATTACGGGCCGCGCGATGGACGAGCAGGGGCGCGTGGGCCAGCGCACGGCCTATCTGCGGTCAGACAAGAACTTCTATGCCAAGTGGACGGCGCCCGACTGGATGCGCACAGGCGATGCGCCGCGTGCCTCGGTGGCCGTGTTCAACCAGACTGGCAAGGAGCAGGCGCTGGACGTCGTCCTTTCCGGCGGGGCGCAGCCGAAGACGGAAAAGCTGTCCGCCAAACCGGGCGTCAACTACGTCGAGTTTCCGCTCGCTGCTGGCGCTACCGGGCCGCTGCGCCTGGAGCTGAAACAGAACGGCAAGCTGGTCGACGCGCTGGACACGGCCATGCAAACCTTGCCCGCCGCCTGGAGCAGCCCGCGCACCCTGGTGCTGCCGCTCGATGGCGCCACGGGTGATATTCCACTCAAGCTGCCGGCGGACGCGCGCAATATCCGCATCTCGTTCGCGCAAGGAGCAGCCAGCCAGTTCGCGCGCATCGCCGACGACCTGATCGACTATCCATATGGCTGCGTGGAGCAGACGGCGAGCCGTTTGATTCCGCTGGCGCTGGCCACGCAAAGCCTGGGGCCGGACGCCGGCGCGGCGGGTGAGCGTCTGCAAACGCTGCTGACGGCGCAGCGCCTGCGCCTGGTGTCCATGGCGGGGCCGAACGCCGTCTTCGGCTGGTGGGGCAACGCCACGGCCGGCAATGCCTTGATGACGGCCTACGCCTATTATGCCGACTGGTACGCTGCGCGCGCGCTGCGCATCGAGCTGCCGCCCGAGCACTGGAACAAGCTGCTGGCCGTCTACAGCGAACATGGCTTGAAGGATGCGATGGGCGACCGCGCGCTGGTGCTGTGGATGGCGCGCGAGATGGGCTTGCCCACGCAGACGCTGGCGGCGGGCCTGGTGGACGACAGCGCCATCGCCGTCCTGGGCGGCAAGCCGCGCCAGGCGGGCGACAGTAGCAGCCTGCTGCTGGGCGGAGCCCTTGACCGCGAAGCGCAAGCGATGTCGCTGGGCCTGGTGGCGCTGGTGGCCGGCCAGAATGGCATCGCCTTGCCGCATGGGCTGCAACTGCAAGTGGCCAGCGCCTGGCAAGTCTTGCGCGAATCGAAAGCGCCGGTGGCGCAAGCCTTGCTGATGCTGGCCGGCGAAGTACCGCCATCGCAGGCCGACGCGGTGCTGGCTGGCGTGCGCGCCGAGATGCCGACCCTGGACCGCGCGATGACGTTGATGTGGGTGCAAAAGAAGCTGGGTGGCGCATCGTTCGGCAAGGGGCCGGCCGTCACGCTGGACGGCGCCTGGCAAAAACGCGACAGCCGCAGCGGCCAGCCGGTCTGGCGCTGGAACGACGCCAAGGGCCAGCCCGACAAACTGCGTCTCGCTGCACCGGCGCCCGCAGGCACGGTGGCCGTGCTGCAGTACGACAGCCACGCCGTCGAAGCGCAAACCTTGCCGGTTGCCGTCGAGCGCCGCATCCTGCGCATGAAGGCGGGCAAGGGCGGCTACACGACGGAGCTGGTCAAGCCGGGCGAGGCGCTGAGCACGGACGCGCTGTACCTCGATGAAATCACCTTGAAGGCTGCACCGGGAGCGAAGCACCGCTTTGGTTTGCTGGAAGTGGCGCTGCCACCTGGCGCCATGGTCGAATCGACGACATGGGGCATGGTCATGGCAGGTGACATGCCGGCCGCGCTGGAACGCGCGCGCCACACCGAACGCCGCGACGGCTATGCCGTGCCGATCGAGCCTTTGGCCGGCGACGTGACCGTGCGCCATTTGCTGCGCTTTGCGCAGAAGGGCAGTTATGTGCTGCCGCCTGCGCGCTTTTACCGCATGTATCAGCCGGAGCAGAAAGCCTTTGAAGGCGGCGGCAAGACCACGCGCGCGCTGAAGGTCGAGTGATGCGCGTTGCACTTCCTGCATTGACGGCAACCCTGCTGCTGGCCGTACCTGCGTGGTCTGCATCGCTGGACGTGGCCTGGTGGCGTGATGGCAAGACGGAAGTGCGGCAGCTGCGCCAGGGCGGCGCCACGCAGCCCCTCTCGCCGCCGTTTGACGGTGCGCGGCAAGTACCGCTGGCCAGCCTGTGGAAGCTGTTCGTGTATGTCTATGCGACGGATAACAAGGTAGCGATGCCGGATTACCGCTGCGGTGGCCGCGATCCGGAAGAGGTGTATTGCTGCGATGCGGGCCAGAGCATCGGTCACGACGCGGCGCTGGCGCAGTCCTGCGGCCCATTTTTCTCGCCCAAGCGCTTGATGATCACGGCCACGCCGTGGCGCCAGTACTGGCGCGGCCGTCTGGGGAGCGCGCCGGCAGGCGACTTTGCCTGGCTGGCGGATCCCGCGCAGATGGCGCCGGCGCGCACGGTGCGCCTGGATAGCCTGCTGCGCGCGCTGGACAGCATCCCGGCCGCCAGCCGCGTGGATGCCGAGGCAGCGCTGCTGCGCGTGGTGCTCGACGGACGCGGCGCCGGTACGGCGCGCTGGTTCGGCAGCCAGCTGCGCGTAAAGACGTATTCCTGGCACGAGCAGAAAAAGGGTCAGGCAGAAGAGCGTATCGGCGGCGCGGCCGGCTGGCTGGCCGACGGCACGCCGATCTGGTTTGACGGCGCGGGCGGCAGCAGCAATGTCTTCGCACAGTGGGCGCCCAAGCTGGCCGCCAGTTTGCCGAAAGTGGGCGCGGCCGACGATGGCGGCTGCGTGGTCGTCGATTACTTCAAGCGCTATCCGATCCGCGCCGTGCGCGGCGAGCGTGGCGTGGCCGCAGCTGGCCCGCTGAATGGCCGCTACCATGTGCAATTCGAGAATGGCCAGAACCTCGCCTTGCGCAGCACGGGCGAATTGATGCTGTTGCAGGAGAAGGGCGGCCGTCCGCAATTGCGCGGCCGCTTCGGCGTCAATGAATATGTGGCGCGCGTGCTCGACCGCGAAGCGAACGCCGGCGAGCCGGAAGCGGCCAAGGCGCTGGCGATCGCCGCGCGCACGTATCTGCAGCAGAACGCGGTGACGGTGGCGGGCTGCCAGCAGATCGTTGACAGCAGCGCGACCCAGCGCGTCAGTCCCAGCCCCGCCACGCCGGCGGCGCTGGCGATTGCGCGCTGGACCGACCAGCTGATCGTCGATGGCGTCACCGTGCGCTATCACAGTAACCAGCCGTCCGAGGGCACGATGGCGTGGAGCGAGGCGGTGCGCCAGGCCAGACAAGGCAAGTACTATGATGAATTGCTGGCGGCGGCGTATCCTGGCGGCGCGCTGAGTACCTTTGGCAATACCGGCGCACGTTGCCGGCGCCTGGCGCAGAACGAGGACTGGCTGGCGCGGTCCGTGCTGCGCTGGCAGCGCGTGCTGCTGCGCGAGGCCGGCTACGAGGCGCCGTCGCCAGCGCCGCTGGTGTGCGCCTTGCAGAGCGGCGCGCCGTATTCGGAACAATCGCGCAACCGTATCTTCATGCGGCCGCTGGCCACGCGCGAAGACCGCATCACCTTGGCCCATGAATACCTGCATCTTGGCCTGCGCAACCATCCGCGCGGCCAGGACGAAGAATATGTCGAGCGGCTGGCCCGCCGGCTCGTCGACCTTAACCTGGAGGCCCTGTGAGTTTTTATATCCGCTGCTCGATTCCGCTAATGCTATTGCCAATCTGGGCGCAGGCCCAGGTCACCATTGACGCCCCCAAGAGTGGTTGGCGCAATTCGGCCGGCGCCAGCGAGCAATACACGCAAGCGGTCAACTACCCCGCCGCGTCGGTCAACCTGCAGCCGGGCCAGGCCGAGACGGCGCAGATACGGGGACGCATCGCAGGCGCCGTCAAGGGCAAGCCCGCTACTTTGGTGGTCAATGGCGTGGCGATGCCGATGGAAGTGGGCGAGGATGGCAGCTATGGCCGTCCGTATGGCTTCGGCAGCGGTTCGAACAGCGTGGAAGTGCGCTCGCCGGATGGCCGGAGCCGCGCGCGCACCCAGTTTGTCGACAGCTACCAGGGCAAGACCCAGGCGCGCCTGCGCATCGTGCTGTCCTGGGACAGCGCCGGCACCGACCTCGATATGCATGTGGTCACGCCGGACGGCGGCCATGCCTGGTACGGCAATCGCGTCCTGAAAGATGGCGGCGCGCTGGATGTGGACGTGACCACCGGCTATGGTCCGGAGATTTTCTCCAGTTCGGCGCCCGTGAAGGGCAACTATCACGTCTATGTGAATTACTACGGCAGCGGCGAGAACACCGCCATGCTGACCGTCGCCCGCATATCGATCATCACCAACGAAGGCACGCCACGTGAAAAGTTGCAGAGCTTCCAGGTGCCGATGCGGGCCGCCGGCGAACTGACCTTGGTGAAATCGTTCGTCTTGCCATAAATGGCTCTTGCGGACACGCTGTTGCTTGGCTATAATTCGCCCCCTCGCTGAACGACGCATGCAAATGCCGAGTGAGATGAGGAAAAGAAGGTGTTGACGATTGTGCTGAAATGCTTCATACTCTTCCTTCTTCGCAGCTGACAAACACAACGCTTTGTCGATAGCGCGAAAGCAGTACCGAATACAGTTCTTTAACAATTAACAGTCGATAAGTGTGGGCATTTGATGTCAGTGCAGCGTCAATCTTCGGATTGGCGTAATACTTAAAATATATCAAATGTTCACAAGAAATAATGAAATAGGATACTTCTTCGGAAGTAGCCTGTCAGTTTTTTGAGTGAGCGACCCATCAGCAATGATGGTGCCGGTAAAACGGCAAAGTAACAGAGATTAAACTGAAGAGTTTGATCCTGGCTCAGATTGAACGCTGGCGGCATGCCTTACACATGCAAGTCGAACGGCAGCACGGAGCTTGCTCTGGTG
>NZ_JAPWHZ010000008.1:0-22324 GCF_030587265.1 Janthinobacterium sp. SUN137
CAGGACCGTGAAACAACTTTGCGCCGATGATAGTGCTGCAACCAGTGTGAAAGTAGGTTATCGTCAGGCTTGTTATGCGAAAAAACCCCTTCCGGTGATCCGGTTGGGGTTTTTTTACGTCTGACGGTTTTTTTTTCAGCAGACAGGCATAAAAAAGCAGCGCTGCGCGCTGCCTTTTTCATTTAATTAAGTTGGCAGACTCTATCCCAATCAAGGTCAAAGCGGGCCAGGTATTTTTTGAGCCTGTCGGCATCGTTGGGTTTAGCTTTCGCCGCGCGCGATACGGCATACAGGGTACGGCCGGCATCGGACATATTGTTCGATTGCCGGCAAATCTTGATCACTGCCTGCAGCTGCAGCGCATCAAACAGGTCGAGCTGCGTGGCTGCCTCGCTTCCCATGATATCGGCCAGGTCGATTTCCGTGCCGCCGGCAGGTTTGTCATGATGCTGCCACATCCGCTTCAAGCGCCGGATTTCCTCATCGACGACAGCATCCGTGATACGGCCCGCTTCCGACAGGGTGGCCAGGCGCGTGACAGCGGCGGATAAATCGCGGAAATTACCCTTCCATACCGAGGTGGGCAGGGTGGCGAAACGCATGAAACGCTCGTGCGCCTCCTTGTTGAAGCGTACGCGTTCGCCCGTTTCCGCGCTGTATTGTGTCAGCAGGTATTCCAGGTTCGGTTCGATGTCTTCCGGCCGCTGCGCCAGCCCCGGCAATTCGTACGTCCACAGGTTGATGCGCGCATACAGGTCTTCGCGGAAGCGGCCGGTCATCACTTCTTTGCCCAGGTCGCGGTTGGTGCCGGCGATCAGCTGGAAGTCGCTCTGCACCTCCGTATCGGCACCGACGGGAAAGAAGCGCTTTTCTTCAATAGCTTTCAGCAGCATCGCCTGCTCGTCGAGTCCCAGTTCGCCGATTTCATCGAGAAACAGCAGTCCCTTGTGCGCGCTGCGCAGCAAGCCTGGACGATCCGAGCCTGCGCCTGTGAAGGAGCCCTTGATATGGCCGAACAAGGTGGAGGCTGCGCCATCGCCATGCAATGTGGCGCAATTGAGGTCGATGAATTTTCCGTCGATCTGGTGGCGCGATTTTTTCAGTTCATACACGCGGCGCGCGAGGAAGGATTTGCCGGCGCCGGTAGGTCCCATCAGCAGCATGGGGGCTTTCGATTTGATGGCGACGCGCTCGATTTCATCGATCATGCCGTTGAACTTCGCATTGCGCGTGGCGATGCCGGACTTCAGGAAGGCCACGCCTTCGGCCTGCTCGCGCGTAAAACGCTGGGCAATCTGGTCGTAGCGCGACAGATCGAGGTCGATCAATGCGTAACTGCCGGGATTGCCGGTGGCCTGGCGCTTCGGCGGCGACGTTTGCACGAGACGGCCAGGAAAATAGCGCGCTTCCGTCATCAGGAACATACATATCTGCACCACGTGGCTGCCGGTGGTGATGTGAATCCAATAGTCTTCCTTGTCCGGATCGAAGGGGTAGCTATTGGCAAAGTCGTAGAGCGCGCCATACACATTTTCGAAGTCCCAGGCATCGCTGATAGGCAGTTCATGGGAGATTAGCCTGGTTTCGGGCGAGACGCTGGCAATATCCTGCGACACCTGGCGTACCAGGTTGTCAAACTGGCTGCCCGCGTACAGCAACTCGAAGCGGTCGATGATCTTGTCCTCGTGCTGGGTCAGGGCGATGCTGGGACGCCACTTTTCCCAGCGTGCAGCTCCCCTGCCATTGTCGAGCTGCGTGCCGAGAAAACCGATGACGACGGTGCGTTTTGCTTGCATATATGGGATAAAAATTTATCTGAAAAGATAATTGTATTCCAAATCGCGGTTGCATAGATATGTTCAAGGTAAAGCCTGCATGAAAATATTATTCAATTAAATCAATTGGTTATGGAAATTTTTGAGGAAATATTGAAAGCTGGCACAGCGCTTGCAATAGAGGAAATACCAACGAGATAAACGTAGAGAGCAGAGAGGAACGAAAAATGGCCAACGCCCAGTTATTCCAGAGCGCGCAACAGACAGCAACCATGCCAGCGGCGCTGGCACGCAATGCCGAAGGCGCACCCGCCTACGCGCTGACGCCCCGGCATCAGCTGGCGCAGTACGCGGCCACCGGCTGCCTGAATACGACGTTTTATGCCAGCGCCGAAGCGCAACTGGCGAAAGTACGCGAGCTGTGCCTGGCGGTCGAGCCGGCCTTCATCGCGCAGACGGCCGTGTACTGCCGCGAACGGGGCTACATGAAAGACATGCCGGCCTTGCTGGTGGCCATGCTGGCGGGGCAGGGCGCCGCGGAATGCGCGCCGGCCTTTCAGCGTGTGATTAACAACGGCAAGATGCTGCGCAACTTCGTGCAGATCATGCGTTCGGGCGCCATCGGCCGCAAGTCGCTGGGATCGCGTCCGAAAAAACTGGTGCAGGCATGGCTGAACGGCGCGTCGGAACAAGCCTTGCTGGCCGCGGCCGTGGGCAATGCGCCATCGCTGGCCGACGTGGTCAAGATGGTGCATCCGAAACCGCAGGAAGCGTGGCGCGCGGCTTTCTTCGCCTGGCTGATCGGCAAGCCGTACGATGCCGCGGCCTTGCCGCCGGCGCTGGCCGCGTTCGAAGCTTACAAGCTTGATCCAGCGCAAACGATACCGGACGTGCCCTTCCAGATGCTGACGGCGCTGCCCTTGAGCGCACAGGATTGGGCGCAGATCGCCCGCCAGGGCAGCTGGCAGATGGTGCGCATGAATCTGAATACCTTTGGCCGCCACGGCGTGTATGCGATAGCCGGCATGCCGGAGCTGATCGCCGCCAAGCTGCGCGATCCCGAGGCGATTGGCCGGGCACGGGTGTTTCCGTACCAGCTGATGTCGGCTTGCATGGCGGCCGGCGAGAGCGTGCCGGCCATCGTGCGCGAAGCGCTGGAACAGGCGCTGGAAATATCGCTGCTGAACGTGCCGCAGATCGCTGGCAAGGTGGTGGTGTGCCCCGACGTTTCCGGTTCGATGTCCTCGCCCGTCAGCGGTTTTCGCGGCAGCGCCACGTCCAGCGTGCGCTGCATCGATGTGGCGGCGCTGGTGGCGGCGGCCATGCTGCGCAAGAATCCGGATGCCATGGTGCTGCCGTTCGAGCACAGCGTGGTGCAGTGCGGACTCGGCGCGGATGATAGCGTGATGAGCAACGCGGCCAGGCTGGCAGCCATCGGTGGCGGCGGTACCAATTGCAGCGCGCCGCTGCTGCGCATGAACAGCAAGAAGGAGCTGGCCGACCTGGTGATTTATGTGTCCGATAACGAATCGTGGATCGACGCCAAACGCAGCGGCGCCACGGCGACGATGGGACAGTGGGATGTCTTCAAACAGCGCAATCCGCAAGCAAAGCTGGTATGCATCGATATTGCGCCGCATGCCACCACGCAGGCGATGGAGCGCGAGGATATTCTGAATATCGGCGGTTTTTCCGACGACGTCTTCAAGATCATCGCCGCCTTTGCCGCCGGCCGGCTGGATCCCGCCCACTGGGTGGGAGAAATCGCCGCCATCGATATCGCAGCACCAGGTTGTTGAAGCAAAGCGCATGAATGCGGACAGGACTACATAACAGGCGTCCTGTCCACGCTTGTCATGCGCCGTAGTACCCCGAATGCCGACAGGATTACATCGATCAGCCGCGTCAGACCGGCCTGGCAGGCGCAGTGCGTCTGCCAGAAATCCTGTCCCCCCTTGTCGGGTTGTCGTACTGATGAATGCCGGTGGAACTACATCCTGGGCCGATGCGTCGGCAACTGTTTCACCAACCCTGGTCATCACCCCCTATACAATAGAAGAAGAGATAGCGATGAAAAACGAAGAATACGAAGTCCTGCATACCGAAGGCAGCCGTCCAGTGAAAATGTGGACGCGTGGCGTGCCTGTCGAAGAAGCGGCTAAAAAACAATTGCGCAACACGGCGACCCTGCCGTTCATTTACAAGCATATCGCCGTCATGCCCGACGTCCACCTGGGTAAGGGGTCGACCATCGGCAGCGTGATTCCCACCCTGGGCGCCGTGATTCCGGCGGCCGTGGGCGTGGATATCGGCTGCGGCATGATGGCGGCGAAAACCACGCTGACGGCGAACGATCTGCCCGATAACCTGGGACCGCTGCGCAGCGCCATCGAACGCGCCATTCCGCACGGGATGTCGCCGAAGACGCGCGGCCACCGCGGTCGCGACGAAGGTTCCTGGCATACGCCGCCCTCGGTGGTCGATGCCGCGTGGCTGCAATTGAAGGATGAATTCGATGCGATCTGCCTGAAAACGCCAAAGCTGAAAAATACGAACAATTACCGCCACCTGGGAACCTTGGGTAGCGGCAACCACTTCGTCGAAGTGTGCCTCGACGAGCAGGGTTCCGTATGGTTCATGCTGCATTCCGGTTCGCGCGGCGTGGGCAATGCCATCGGCACCCATTTCATCGAACTGGCCAAGCAGGATATGCGCACCCACTTCATCAACCTGCCCGACCAGGATTTGGCTTACCTGGCCGAGGGAACGCAGCATTACGATGATTACGTGGAAGCGGTGGGCTGGGCCCAGCGTTTCGCCCGCAACAACCGCGAAGTGATGATGCAGAACCTGATCGCCGCCGTGCGCACGGTCATCCATAAACCGTTCCAGACGCACGTGGAGGCCGTCAACTGCCACCATAACTATGTGCAGAAGGAGCACCACTTCGGCAAGGATGTATTGATCACGCGCAAAGGTGCTGTGTCGGCCCGTGCGGGCGAACTGGGGATCATTCCCGGCTCCATGGGCGCGAAGAGTTTTATCGTGCGCGGCAAGGGCAATGCGGAGAGTTTCCATAGCTGCAGCCACGGTGCGGGACGCACGATGAGCCGCACGGAAGCGAAGCGGCGCTTCAACCTGGATGACCAGATCCGCGCCACCGAAGGCGTGGAATGCCGCAAGGATGAAAACGTCATTGATGAAATCCCGATGGCTTACAAGGATATCGATGCGGTGATGCTGGCGCAGCGCGAGCTGGTCGATGTCGTGCATATCTTGAAGCAGGTCGTCTGCGTCAAAGGATAAGAGAGATGATAGAAATAGATGGAGCGCAAGGCGAAGGCGGCGGACAGATTTTGCGTTCGGCGCTGAGCCTGTCGATGATCACGGGGCAACCGTTTCGCCTGATTAACATTCGCGCGGGGCGGGAAAAGCCCGGCTTGCTGCGCCAGCATCTGCTGGCCGTGCAGGCGGCAACCGCCATTTGCGGGGCGCGCACGACGCCGGTGGCGCTGCGCGCGTCGAGCCTGGAATTCGTTCCCGGCCCCCTGCGCGGCGGCGATTACCGCTTTGCCATCGGCAGCGCCGGCAGCTGCACCCTGGTGCTGCAAACCTTGCTGCCGGCCCTGCTGCATGCGGATGGGCCATCCACCGTGCGCGTCACTGGCGGCACGCACAATGCCATGGCACCGCCCGTGCATTTTTTGCAGCGCGCGTATGGCCGCATCCTGCAGCAGATGGGCGCCGAGGTGGAGATCGCGCTGCAACGCTACGGCTTTCATCCTGCGGGCGGCGGCGAGGTGACGGCCACCGTGCAACCGTGCCGGCGCTTGCAGCCGATTCAACTGCTGCAGCGCGGCGAACGGAAGGCGGGGTATGCGGAAAGCGTGGTGGCGGGCGTGCATGTGCAGGTGGCGCAGCGCGAGCTCGAGCGTGTCGCCAGCGGCATGGGCTGGAGCGGCAAGCAACTGCGCCTCGTCGGCTTGCCGGCGGAGCAGGGGCCGGGCAACGTCCTGCTGCTGACCCTGGAGCATGAGCATGTCACGGAAGTGTTTACTTCGTTCGGCGAAAAGTCCTTGCTGGCCGAGTCCGTGGCCAAGCGCCTGTTGAACGAGGTGCGCGCCTATCTCAAGACGGACGCGGCCGTCGGCGAGCATCTGGCCGACCAGCTCTTGCTGCCCATGGCGCTGGCGGGCGGCGGTACCTTCAGCTGCAACAAGGTGTCGCAGCATGCGCTGACGAATGCGGAGGTGATTGCCCGATTTTTGCCCGTGCGTATCACTTTCGAGCAGCAGGCGCGCGGCAGCATCTGCACGGTGGCCGCCGCCTGAGGCGCGTGGTGACACAACCACGTGTTGCAGCTGTTCCAAATTGATACATGGCCGGCCGGATGTGGGGCATATGTGCATGGCATGGCATTTGCTCTTCTTTGGTATTGACTAAAAAACCAAGGAGACCAGCATGACCTATTCCATTCGTACCCTGCTCGGCGTGGCGGCGGCCGGCGCCGTTGCCCTCACTTCCCTGCTGACCTTGCCGCATGCCTATGCGCACGGCAATGTCACGCCGCAAGGCGTCGACACCACGGGCTTGCCCAAGGTGGGCGACAAATGGCTCGAGCAAAACCCGTATCGGGGCAACAAACTGGCCTTGACAGTGGGCACCTCGGCCTACAACCAGAATTGCGCCCGCTGCCACGGCATCGAAGCCATCTCGGGCGGCATCGCGCCGGACTTGCGCCAGCTGGACCGCGATTGTTTCGGTATCAAGAATGAGACAAAGAAACAGGCGTGCTACAAGGAAACGGACAATTACTACCTGACCACTATCCGCCACGGTAAAGTGCGCAATGGGGCCGTGTACATGCCGCCGTTCGAAGGCGTGTTCAACCAGGAAGCCATGTGGGCCATCAAGACCTATCTGGAAACGCGCCGCGAATCGAATTAAGTCGAACTGATCACGAAGGAGTCCCATGCGTTCATTTCAATTCCGGGGCGCGCGCGCGATGATCTTGCTCGCTTGCCTGGCGCTGTGCGCCGCCGCGCCGGCGCGCGCCGACTGGCAAAAGGTGCAGCAGTCGGGCAGCCTGAAAGTGGCTGTGTACAACGAATTCGCGCCGTTTTCCGACAAGGGTACGGGCATCGATATCGATATTGCCGAAGCGCTGGCGAAAAAGCTGGGGCTGAAACTGAGCTTGTTGCCATTTCCCGCCGGCGAAAACCTCAACGACGATTTGCGCAATATGGTGTGGAAGGGACATTACCTCGGTTACGGCCCCGCCGATGTGATGTTGCATGTGCCGGTCGACAAGAAGTTGATGGCGGACAACGACAAGGTCGAGATCTTCGCGCCATACTATGTGGAAACCGTGCGCCTGGCGCGCAGTGCGCAAGCCGTGCCGCAATTCGATGGCGTCGCCTCGCTGGCCGGCAAGCGCATCGGCGTGGAAAAGGTGTCGATCGCGGCCATGCTGATGCTGGGCGAAGACAATGGCAAGTACCGCGACGACGTACGCATCTTCGATACGGCCGCCGAAGCCTTGCAGCAATTGCAGGCGGGCAAGCTCGACGCCGTGCTGGCCAACCGTTCGGAAATCGAATCGGTGCTGAAAAGCGATCCCGCTTTCCCCATGAGCGAAGTGGCGTTTGCTCGCCTGCCGCGTGCGGGCTGGGCCGTGGGCCTGGCCGTCAGCCGCCAGCAGCTCGACGTGGGCAAGTTGCTGCAGGCAGCCATGAATGAGATGGCTGCCAGCGGCGAATTGAAAGCCATCTTCGAGAAATATGGCGTGAAGGAAGCACGGCCGTAGCAGGCCATGTTGAATGACAATAAAGCCCGCGCATCGGAAGAGGCGCGGGCTTTTTAGTTTTAGAAACTATATTGGGCGCTAACGCCCAGCAACCAATTACGTCCCGGCGCCGCTTCATAGTAGCGCTTGTTGCTATCGCCAACGATGACGGAACCCACGTAGGTCTTGTCGAAAAGATTGTTCAGGCGGGCAAACTCCTTGAAGCGCCAATTGCCCACGTTTTGCCTGGCGTTGACGCGCGCATTGAATACCGTGTAGCCGGGCGCCGGTTTTTCGATGTTGCTGTCTTCCGCGTAGACCTGGTTGCTGGCCACGCTTTCCAGCGCTGCGCCAAAACGGTCGAACGTATCTTTCCAGGCCAGTTCAGCGAACAGGTTAGCGCTGGGTACACCCGGCAAGCGGCTGCCTTCGCGCACGCCGCCAAATGCCTGGTCATACACGGCATGCAGGCTGGTGAGCGCCACTTTGGTCGTGAAGCCATATGGCAGGTTCGAATCCAGCGACACTTCCATGCCCTGGCGCAAGGTTTTACCCCCATTGCGATAGCTGGTGCGCCCGCCGCTGGACTTGTCGACCACCAGTTCGTCGTTGGTCTTGATCTGGAACAAGGCCGCATTCACGTGCGTGTTGTTGGCGATCCTGGCCTTGACACCCGCTTCCAGGTTGGTGCTGGTGGCTGGCTTCAAGTTGAAATTGAAGACGCCGCCCGTGCCCGAGTAAAACAGTTCGTTCAGGGTGGGCGCTTCGAAACCGCGCGCGGCGCTGGCGTAGACGTTGACGTTCGGCGTCAGTTTATACAGCAGGCCCAGCACGGGCGTCGTGTGGCTGAACTCCAGGCTGCCGCTATCGTTGCCGTTGCTGAGGAAATGGTCGTCGACAGCCACTTTCATCTTGCTGTAGCGCGCACCTGCGCTGAGTAGCCACGGGCCGCCTTGCCATTCCGCCTGGATATACGGATCGAGGCTGGAGACGACATTCTGCTCGTCGCGGCGCAGCTTGCCTTTTACGCCAAAGCTATTGCCAATGAAATTTTCATAGCCGGTGCGGTCGTCGCTGGAGCGGCCATAGTCGATGCCGATAGTCGTGCTCAGCTTGCCTCCGGCCAGCTGGTTCACGTGCAGCCAGTTGGTGTCGATGCCATAGAATTGGCGCTGGAAATCGACCACGCCGCCCGAATGGCTAGGCGGCGCCTGGAATCCCTTGGTAAACGCCTGGTACTGGATCACGTCGCGGTTGCCGCCATACACCATCACGTGCAGACGGTCATCGCCGAACGACTGTTCATAAGTGGCGCCGATCTGCTGGTGGTCGATGCTCTTGCGCGTGTTGTAGCGCTCGGCCAGGGTGCGTTTCGGGTTTTGCGTGTCCGTCGTGTCGATTTCGCCGGCGCGCGGGTTGGCGGCAAACGTGGGCCAGGTGACGCCCAGCGGATCTTGCGTGTTGCCCTGGTGCAGGCTGTTGGCGACGATGGTCAGCTTGCTGTCCGCGGTGGGCTTTACGGTGATCTTGCCGAACGCCTGTTCGCGCGTGGCGGCGCTGTGGTCGCGGAAGCCGTCCGTGCGGAAGCGCGAGCCGTCGAGCACGTAGCCGATGCCGCCTGCCTGGCCCTGCGCCGTCAAGTCCACCTTGCTGGTGCCGTAGCTGCCGCCCGTCACATTCAGCTCGACGGAAGGGGGATTTTGTCCATCCTTGGAAAACAGCTGGATCACGCCGCCCGAATGGTTGCCGTAGATGGCAGAAAACGGTCCGCGCAGCACTTCGATGCGCTCGGCCGTATCGAGATTGAAGGTGGCGGCCTGGCCCTGGCCGTCGGGCATGCTGGCGGGAATGCCATCGCTGATCAGCTTGACGCCGCGCACGCCGAAGGCCGAGCGGGCGCCGAAGCCGCGCGACGAGATTTGCAAGTCTTGTGCGTAGTTCTGGCGGTTTTGCACGACCATGCCCGGCACGGCGGCCAGCGCTTCCGACGCGTTGACGCGGATTTGGCCATCCTGGATGCGCGCGCTGTCGACCACGTCGATCGAGGCCGGCACTTCCTGGCTGGGGTGGGCGATGCGGCTGCCGCTGACGACCACCGTATCCATGAATTGCCCATTGGCCGGGTCAGCTGCCTCGGCGGCAAAGACGTGAGGGGCGAGGGTGGCGCTGCCGGCGACAAACAGGCTGGCGATGGTGTTCAGGCGGAAACGATGCTGCATGCGGATTCTCCAATGTGAATAAAAGCCTGCTTGATCGCGTGCGCGGTACAGGTCTGCGTAGGTGTATCAAGCAATATGCCTGCCATGTCTCCATTGGTGGGCTGAAATTATACGCGTGTCAGTGGCACGGCGTTTGCATACGGTAATTGTCAGAGGCGCCGCTACCGCGCGCTTTTCCCTCGTTTTGCCATTGAAAAGGTGATTATGCCCAACTTCTTCTCGCGCTTGCGCCAGGTGTGCTGGCTGCTGCCGGCGCTCGCCAGCACCGCTGTCCAGGCCGCTCCCTTTGCCTATGTTCCCAACGAAAAGTCGGGCACCTTGAGCGTGATCGACACGGCGACCGACCAGGTGGTGCGCCAGATCGCCGCAGGCAAGCGTCCGCGCGGCATCGCCGCCGACCCCACAGGGCGGCAATTGTTTGTCACGGATGCCGCCAGCAGCGCTTTGCTGCTGATCGACAACGCTGGCGGCGCGCCCGTGCGCACGGTGGCGCTGGGCAAGTCGCCCGAAGGCGTCAGCGCCTCGCAAGACGGTAGTCACGTGGCCGTGGCCGTCGAGGAAAACAACAGTGTGGCCTTGCTCGATGGCCAGACAGGTACCTTGCTCGCCGATATCAAGGTGCAGGGACGCAATCCGGAACACGCCGTCTTCAGCCCGGATGGGCGCTGGCTGCTGGTCAGCGCGGAAGAGGCGGAGCAAGTCGATGTCATTGATGTGGCGCAACGCCGCCAGGTGGCGTCCATCGCCGTGGGGCTGCGTCCGCGCGGCATCGGTTTCAGCCCGGACTCGGGCCGCGCCTACGTGGCGTGCGAACTGGTCAATGCCGTCTACGTGATCGACATGGCCGCGCGCAAGGCGATTGCCACCATTCCAGCGGGCAAGAATGCGAATGGCATCGCCGTCCATCCCGGCGGCAAGCAAGTGTATGTCTCGAACGGCATCGACGGTACGGTGATGGTGATCGACACGGCCAGCAATCAGGTGACGGCTACGATTGGCGTCGGCAAGCGCCCGTGGAACATGGCCATCACGCCGGACGGCGCCAAGCTGTACGTGGCCAATGGCCGCTCGAACAGCGTGTCCGTCATCGACACGGCCAGCGCGCGCAAGGTGGCCGATATTGCCGTGGGTGAATTGCCATGGGGCGTGGTGATTCGTTGATTCCTTCATGGCACAGGCGCAGGTGTTCCAGTCTGGTACACCTGTTCCATTGTGCAGCGGCGGCGTGGCGGCAAAGCAGGGCTGGCCCGGATTGGAACAGGATGCTGCCACCTTGTTCAAAACGCAAACAGAGCCACGCCCCCACCCAAGTCCGGGGCATGCGCTGAAAAGCGGGCCGGGATTGACGCCACGCCCTTGTAACGGGGGCAAAACCGGCTAAGTTTGTAGTGGGACGGCGAGCTGGCACGGCATTTGCGGAAGACTCCGTGTACTCACCCCATCTGTACCAGGACGTTTGATTTTAATTAAGTAATTCCATTCTAATTAACCCGATAGAGGACGACATGAATCTCGCAGACATCAGCAAACTGGGCGTAGCCAATCCCTTCAAACAACGCTATGACAATTACATCGGCGGCAAATTCGTTGCACCAGTAAAAGGTGAATACTTTCCTAACATCACCCCGATCACGGGCTTGCCATTTTGCGAAATCGCCCGTTCCACGACGGAAGACGTCGAGCTGGCGCTGGACGCCGCGCACGCCGCCAAGGAGGCATGGGGCAAGACGTCGCCTGCCGAGCGCGCCAATATCCTGAACCGCATCGCCGACCGCATCGAACAGAACCTGAGCCTGATCGCCACGGCGGAAACCATCGACAACGGCAAGCCGATCCGCGAAACGATGAATGCCGACATTCCGCTGGCCATCGACCATTTCCGTTACTTCGCCGGTTGCATCCGCGCCCAGGAAGGTTCCGTCGCGCAAATCGATGCGGAAACCTATGCCTACCACTACCACGAGCCGCTGGGCGTCGTGGGCCAGATCATCCCGTGGAATTTCCCTATCCTGATGGCCGTGTGGAAACTGGCGCCAGCCTTGGCGGCCGGCAATTGTGTCGTCTTGAAACCGGCCGAGCAGACCCCGGCTTCCATCATGGTGTTGATCGAGCTGATCGGCGACTTGCTGCCGCCGGGCGTGCTGAACATCATCAATGGTTTCGGCCTGGAAGCGGGCAAGCCGCTGGCGTCGAGCAAGCGCATCGCCAAGATCGCCTTTACGGGTGAAACGGGCACGGGCCGTTTGATCATGGGCTATGCGGCGCAAAACCTGATTCCCGTCACCCTGGAACTGGGCGGCAAGTCGCCGAACATCTTCTTTGAAGACGTGATGGATGCCGATGATGATTATTTCGACAAGTGCCTGGAAGGTTTTGCGATGTTTGCGCTGAATCAAGGCGAAGTGTGCACCTGCCCATCGCGCGTGCTGATCCAGGAATCGATCTACGAAAAATTCATCGAACGTGCCCTCAAACGCGTGGCCGCCATCAAGCAGGGCAATCCGCTCGACTCCGCCACCATGATCGGCGCCCAGGCGTCGCAGGAGCAGCTGGAAAAAATCCTGTCCTACCTCGACATCGGCCGCCAGGAAGGCGCGGAAGTGCTGGCCGGCGGCGAGCGCAACACGCAGGCGGGCGACCTGGAAGGCGGCTATTACGTGCGTCCGACCGTGTTCAAGGGCAATAACAAGATGCGCATCTTCCAGGAAGAGATCTTCGGACCCGTCGTGTCCGTGACCACCTTCAAGGATGAGGCCGACGCGCTGGCGATTGCCAACGATACCTTGTACGGCCTGGGCGCCGGACTGTGGACGCGCGACGGTTCCCGTGCCTTCCGCATGGGACGTGCCATCCAGGCGGGCCGCGTGTGGACCAATTGCTACCACCTGTATCCGGCCCACGCCGCGTTCGGCGGCTACAAGCAATCGGGTATCGGCCGCGAAAACCACAAGATGATGCTCGACCATTATCAGCAAACGAAGAACTTGCTGGTGAGCTATAGCCCGAAAGCGCTGGGCTTCTTCTAAACCGGCAACAGGCGCCGCGCTTGCAGTCCAGGCGCGGCGCGCAGAAAGGGATGCCATGAGTGCAGCAATTGCCCGGGTGGTCGCGACCGATGCGGCGCTGGAAATGATGGACAAGTTGCGCCAGCGTCACGGCCCGCTGATGTTTTTCCAGTCGGGCGGCTGCTGCGACGGCAGTGCGCCCATGTGCTACGCGCTGGGCGAGTTCGATGTCAGCGACACCGACATTTATCTCGGCAATTTGAATGGCACACCGTTCTACATGGGACTCGAGCAATTCGAGTACTGGGAGCATACCCAGTTGATTATCGATGTGGTCGATGGCAATGGCGGCATGTTTTCACTCGACAACGGCACGGGCAAGCGCTTTTTGACGCGCTCGCGCCTGTTCACCGATGAAGAGTGCGCGCTGTTGCATGCCCAGCCGCATGAGCACCGCAAGACTTGATACACACATACTAATAAAACAGAGGGAGATGATTGTGCAGAAAAAAATCATGGGGATACTCATCGGTTTGGGTTTTGCATCGCTGGCCCAGGCGGCCGACGTGGGCAATGTCACCAATGCCATGCTCGACAGCACGGCGAAGAATCCGGCCAGCGTCCTGTCGTTCGGCATGGGCACGCAAGGCCAGCGCTATTCGCCGTTGACGCAGATCAATGACAAGACCGTGGCCAAGCTGGTGCCGGCATGGTCGTTTTCGTTCGGCGGCGAAAAACAGCGGGGCCAGGAATCGCAGCCGCTGATTCACAATGGCAAAATGTTCGTCACGGCATCGTATTCGCGCATCTTTGCCGTCGACTTGAAAACGGGCGCCAAGCTGTGGAAATATGAGCATCGCTTGCCGGACGGCATCATGCCCTGCTGCGACGTGGTCAACCGCGGCGCGGCCCTGTATGGCAACCTGGTGATTTTCGGCACGCTCGATGCTTACCTGGTGGCGCTGGACCAGAATACGGGCAAGATCGTCTGGAAGGAAAAAGTGGACGATTACGCGGCCGGCTACTCGATGACGGCCGCGCCGCTGATCGCCGAAGGCTTGCTGCTGACGGGCGTGTCGGGCGGGGAATTCGGCATCGTGGGCCGGGTCGAAGCGCGCAATCCGATGACGGGCGACCTCGTGTGGAGCCGTCCGACGGTGGAAGGCCATATGGGCCACCGCTATGACAAGGATGGCAAGGCCATCGACAACGGCGTGTCCGGCACGGCGAACAAGACGTGGCCGGGCGACCTGTGGAAAACGGGCGGCGCCTCGACCTGGATGGGCGGCACCTACGATCCGCAAACCAAGCTCGCCTACTTTGGCACGGGCAACCCGGCGCCGTGGAACAGCCACTTGCGTCCCGGCGACAACCTGTACTCGTCATCCACCGTGGCGCTGGACGTGAAAACGGGCCAGATCAAGTGGGCGTATCAGAATACGCCGAACGATGCCTGGGACTTCGACGGCGCCAACGAGTTCGTCACCTTCGACATGGATGGCAAGCGCTACGGCGGCAAGGCCGACCGCAACGGTTTCTTCTATGTGATCGACGCCAACACGGGCAAGCTGCAGAACGCCTTTCCATTCGTGAAGAAAATCACCTGGGCCAGCAGCATCGACCTGAAGACGGGCCGGCCGAATTTCATTGCCGCCGGCCGCCCTGGCGACCCGACCAAGGGAGAGGAAGGCAAGAAGGGCACGACCGTGTTTGCCGCGCCCGCTTTCCTCGGCGCCAAAAACCAGATGCCGATGGCGTACTCGCCGCAAACCAAGCTGTTCTACGTTCCCGCGAATGAATGGGGCATGGATATCTGGAACGAGCCGATCAGCTACAAGAAGGGCGGTGCCTTCCTCGGCGCGGGGTTCACCATCAAGCCATTGTTTGACGACTACATCGGCGCCATGCGCGCCGTCGATCCGAAGACGGGCAAGATCGTCTGGGAAATCAAGAACAACGCACCGCTGTGGGGCGGCGTGATGAGTACGGCCGGCAACCTGGTGTTCTACGGCACGCCGGAAGGCTTCCTGAAAGCCGTTGACGCGAAGACGGGCAAGGAACTGTGGAAATTCCAGACGGGCTCCGGCGTCGTGGCGCCGCCCGTCACCTGGCAGGATGGCGACACGCAATATGTGGCCGTCGTTTCCGGCTGGGGTGGCGCCGTGCCGCTGTGGGGCGGCGAGGTGGCGAAGAAGGTCAACTTCCTGGAACAGGGCGGTTCCGTGTGGGTCTTCAAGCTGGCGTCGAAGTAACGGGGTGAAGCATCCGGGCCACTCGGATGGGTGTCTCCCTGTCCGCCGGGTGTTTTCTTTTTGCTGACGGCCCAGGCCGTCAGTTTTTTGTTTACCTGGATGCCCGCTATGCCTGCTTGCGGTCAAAAAATGAACACCGGCAGTGGCGATTGATCCGCTGCTGCACAAGTCAACTACGTATTTTCTCTTTCTCCCTCTGGGCCGCGCTGGGCACGCTTATTGCCAAAGCTTGAGGTACATCAATCACTGGTGTGCACACTAAAAACAGAGAAGAAAGAGGAGAAGCAATGAATACATTGATCAAGCTGGGGAGCCTCGGTGTCATGACAATCGCAGCGGTGGGACAGGCACACGCCGTCGATATCAAGGCTGGCGACTGGACCGTGTCGGTGGGCGGCATCGTCAACGCTTATTACACGCAAGTGTCGTGTTCGGGCGATGCCGTGGGCGGGCTGGCGCTGGGCGGCCAGGCGCTCGGTTGCGGCGGCGAGAAGGATCGCACGACCATCGGCAACGGCTTGCTGCCGAATGGCTTGATCACCTCGGCAAGTTCGCGGCTGGGCGAATACGACGTGAAAGCCTTGATCGGCATCTACAACTCGACGGCCACGGACAGCGCCATCAGCCAGAACAGCGTGGTCGATGTGCGTCAGGCTTTCTTTACGTTTGGCAATGAACACATGGGTACCTTCAAGCTGGGCCGCGACTACGGCATCTTCGGCGCGAATGCGATTTTGTCCGACATGACCTTGCTGGGCTCGGGCGCACCGGTGCAGGCGACGCAGCGGGGCCGGGTGACCCTGGGCCATATCGGCGCCGGCTACACCTATCTGGGCAACTATGGCCAGATCATGTACAGCTCGCCGAAGTCGGGCGGCTTTGGCGCCGACGTGGCGCTGGTCAGCCCCGTCTCCGATACGCCGATTGTTGCAGGCTCGACCTATTCTTCGAAGTCGAGTCCGCAAGTGCAGGCGCAGCTGACGTATGCGCAGGAAGGCTTGAAAGCCTGGCTGGGCGTGAAGTCGCAAAAATTCACGTCGAAAACGCCGGGCGTCGATGACTTGACCATGCGCGGCGTGGAAGTGGGCGGCTCGTACCAGATGGGCCCGGCTGGCGTGCTGGTCAACTTCCAGGGCGGCAAGGGGCTGGGCATCCTGTCCGATGCGGACCAGGGCGATACCAAGTCGAAGAACTGGCTGGTGCAAGGCACGTACAAGACGACGGACAAGCTGAAACTGGGCTTGTCCTACGGCATCAGCAAGAACGACGACAACACGGCCGGCACGGGCGGCTTGAAGTCGAACGCCAACCTGACCCTGGGCGCGTATTACTCGCTCAACAGCGCGATCACCTTGGTGGGCGAACTGGGCCAGACTCGCTCGAAAGGCTTTACGGGCGGCGAAGCGAAGATGAATGGTGTGTCCCTGGGCGGCATTATTTTCTTCTAATAAACGAACGCGGCGCCTTGTGACAAGGCGCCGCACGGAGCGTGGTGCATGCGGATAATGCGGTTGTTCATCGGATGCTGGCTATTCCTGTTTATCCTGGGACAGGCGTGGGCGGGCGTGCTCGCCAAGGCCGAGCTGGTGCGGCGTTTTCCTGCTCCCATCGTCGTGGGCGACAAGGAGACCGACTTGCCCGTCTGGCCATTGTTCCGGCAAAACGCCACGGCCACGGAGCTGGTCGGTTACGTTTTTGAATCGGTGGACCTGGCGCCGATCCCCGGCTTTTCCGGCGTTCCCGTCAACTTATTGATCGCTATCGATCCCCAAGGGAGTTTTCTCGACGTGGCCGTGCTGTCGCAGCACGAACCCGTGTTTCTCGATGGCCTGGGCGAGGCGCCTTTATTCCAGTTCGTCAAACAGTACCAGGGCTTGTCGCTGAAACAGAATATCGCCATCGGTGCCCGGACGAAACGGGCGACCGATGCCAGCCATGCCGATATCGACGGTGTGTCGAAGGCCACGGCTTCCGTGCGCATCATCAACCAGAGCGTGCTGGCGTCGGCCTTGAAAGTGTCGCGCAAGAAACTTGGCTTTGCGCAAGGCCGTGACCCGGACCAGATCGCCCGCATACGCATGGACGTGTTCGAAAAGCTTGATGTCGCGCAAATGTTAAAGCAGGGCTTGATTCAGCATCTGCGCTTGAGCAACAAGGAGATTGAAAGCCTGTTTGCCGGCAGTCCCGGTGCGGGACTCGATGGGGAAGCGATGCGCGCGCCGGACGGCGTGTTCATCGACCTGTACCTGGCGTATGTGTCCGTGCCCAGCGTGGGGCGCAATCTGTTGACGGAACGCAGCTGGAACAAATTGCGCAACCGGCTGGACGAAGGCGACCACGCCATCCTCGTCATGTCGCGCGGCCGTTACAGCGTGCTGGGCGACGATTTCGTGCGCGGCACCGTGCCGGACCGGTTATTGCTGAAGCAGGATGGCTTGCCCATCGACATGCGCGACCTGGACCTGGAATTGCAATTGGCGGATACGACGCTGTTGCCGACGGAAAATGTCGCCGTGCTGCGCGTCATCAGCCAGGCGGGGCTCGATGCGGCCAGTCCGCTGGCTTTTACCATGCCGATCACGCGCAGCAAGGGTATCGTGTATCCGGAACGCATCGCGCGCAACGTGGATGTCAATTACCGCCTGCCGGCTGATTTTTACACGGCGCCGCAAGGCGACGATGCCACGTGGCGCGGCACGTGGAAAGGGCGCAAGACTGAGTTGCTGCTGTTGCTCGCCGGGCTGGCGCTGCTGGCCGGCGCATTGGCCTGGCAAAAACGCCTCGTGCGCGATGGCCGCCAGTTTGTCTGGTTCCGTCGCCTGTTCCTGTTGTTTACCATCGGCTTCATCGGCTATTACGCGCAGGGGCAGTTATCGATTGTCAATATCACGGGCGTCATCCAGGCCCTGCTGGCAGGGCGCAGCCTGGGCTTTTTCCTGTTCGATCCGATGACGGTGATCCTGTGGGCGTTCGTGTTGCTCAGCCTGCTGATCTGGGGGCGCGGCACGTTTTGCGGTTGGCTGTGTCCGTTTGGCGCCCTGCAGGAATTCACGGGCAAGCTGGGCCAGTGGTTGCGCTTGCCGCAATGGAAAATCAAGCCGCGCCTGGATGGGCGCTTGAAATGGATCAAGTATGGCTTGCTGGCGGCCATCCTTGGCAGCAGCGTGTTTTCCAGCCAGATCACGGACAAGCTGGTGGAGCTGGAGCCGTTCAAGACGGCGATTACCCT
This sequence comes from Janthinobacterium sp. SUN137, assembly GCF_030587265.1. NCBI lineage: Bacteria > Pseudomonadati > Pseudomonadota > Betaproteobacteria > Burkholderiales > Oxalobacteraceae > Janthinobacterium > Janthinobacterium sp. SUN137. Next base: position 18,266 of record NZ_JAPWHZ010000008.1, read on the forward strand.
GAACTTCGTGCGCGCCTGGCCGTTTGTCGCGTATGCCGCGGGCTTGCTGTTGCTCAGTAGTGTTTCCTACAAATTCTTTTGCCGCTACCTGTGTCCGTTTGGCGCGGCGTTGGCGCTGCTGGGACGTTTTCGCCTGTTCAACTGGATACCCCGTCGCAAGGAGTGCGGCACGCCTTGCCAGACTTGCCGTCACCGTTGCGAGTACCACGCCATCGCGCCTGGCGGGAAAGTCGATTATGGCGAGTGTTTCCAGTGCATGGATTGCGTGGTGATTTACGCCAGCGATGAAAAATGCGCGCCCTTGATGCTGGAAATCAAGCGTGCCCGTACCATTCCCATCGTCCGGGCCACGCCAGAGGAGAGCAGCAATGCAGCGTAGAACGTTTATTTCCGCCGCCATCGGCAGCGTGGCCGGCATGGCGGGCTTGTCTTTGCCGGGCAGTATGGCGCGGGGCACGGCCACGGCGTCCGGCGTGCACCCTTACCGAGGGGCCGCGCTGGCGTTTGGCACGACCATCGCCGTCACCGTGTTGCATCACGATCAGCGCCAGGCCGAACTGGCCATCGAGGACGCCTTGCATGCGGCGAGGAATATCGACCGCCTGATGAGCATTTACAGCCCGACCAGCCAAGTCTTCCAGCTGAACCGCGACGGCCGCCTGGCCCGGCCGGATGCGCATTTGCTGGCCGTGCTGGCGCAGGCGCAAGCCTTGTCGCAATGGAGCGATGGGGCGTTTGATATCACGGTGCAACCTTTGTGGCAGCTGTTTCGCGCGGCGGCAGACCAGGCCAGCTTGCCGACGGACACCTTGCGCCGCGCGGCGCAGGCGCGGGTAGGCTGGCGGCAACTGGCGTGGGATAGTCGGGAAGTGCGTTTTCTTCAGCCGGGCATGGCACTGACCTTGAATGGCCTGGCGCAAGGCTACGCGGCAGACATGGCGCTGGCAGCCGTGCAGGCGCGCGGCATACGGCACGCGCTGCTCGATACGGGCGAATTCGTTGCGCGTGGGCAGCGTGGCGTGCGCCGCCCGTGGACCTTGGGTATCCAGGATCCGCGCGACGCTGAAATCCTGGCGGCCACCTTGAAAGTGGAGGGGCGCAGCGTGGCCACGTCGGGCGACTACGAATGCACGTTCACGCCCGATTTCGTGCATCACCACATCTTCGACCCATCGAAGGGCGATTCGCCGCGTGAACTGGCCAGCGTGACCGTGCTGGCGCCCACGGGTTTGCTGGCCGATGGCTTGTCGACCACCTTCATGGTCACGGGCGCGGCGCGTGCGCATGCGATGGCCGCGCACATGGAGGGCGTCGACCTGATGACCATCGACAAGCAGGGCCGGCGCGCAATGTCGCCCGGCTTTTCCCATTTACTCTAGGCTATTTCAGGTGCGGCACCTTGCGATAGATCGTGTTGCGCGACACGCCCAGGGCCCGAGCCGTGGCCGAGACGTTGCCGCCGTGGGCATCGAGCGACTTGAGGATCACGCTTTGCTCCATCTCTTCCAGGTTGGCGCCGGCGGCGATCATGCGGTCCGTGCTGGCGCTGGCGGCAGTCGCTTGCGTTATCTCAATATCGTCGAGGAAATCATCGGGCATGTGGCGCAAACAGATTTCATGTTCGTCGCCCGCCATGACGATGGCCGTGCGCAAGAGATTGGTTAGCTGGCGGAAATTGCCAGGCCATTTATGCTGGTGGAACATGCGCAAGATGTCCGGCGCCACCGTGTAGCGCGTGTCGGGCGCTTCCGTTGCGAGGATTTTTTTCACGACCGTGTCCAGGTCCGTGCGTTCGCGCAGCGGCGGCAGTTTTACCACCAGGCCATTCAGGCGGTAATACAAGTCTTCGCGAAACAGTCCCTTGGCCATGCGTTCGCGCAAGTTGTGATTCGTGGCGCAAATGAGTTCCACGTTGACGGTGATGGATTTGCTGCTGCCCAGGGGCGTGACCATGCGTTCCTGCAACACGCGCAACAGCCGCGCCTGCAAGCCAAACGGCATGTCGCCGATTTCATCGAGGAACAGGGTGCCGCCATTGGCTTGCAGGATCTTGCCGATCGCGCCTTTCTTGCGCGCGCCCGTAAAGGCGCCGTCTTCATAGCCGAACAGTTCGGATTCGATCAGGGTTTCCGGGATGGAAGCGCAATTGACGGCAATAAACGGTCCCATGGCCCGTGGCGAGTCGTTGTGGATGGCTTGCGCCAGCAATTCCTTGCCGGTGCCCGTTTCGCCCATGACGAGGATGGGGATGTCGCGCCCCAGCACCTTGTTGACCTTTTCGATCACCAGTTCCAGTTGCGGATCGCCCGTGCGCAGGTAGCGCAAGCCGGACAGGCGTCGCGCTGCGTTGGCCGCATGGCTGGCGGACGCGGGAACCTGTGCCGGCACGGCGTTGATATCGCTATGGTCGGTGCTGGCAGTAAAGCCGTGCTGGAAGACGCTATTGGACAGGCGCAACTGCGCGCGCCCATACACGCGCACGCCGCTGTGCATGCACAGGTTCAGCAAACCGGGGGCGGCAGTGCGGTAATGGTCGTACAGGGCAGACACGGGCAAGCCGAACAGGGAGCTGAAGGTATGTGATTGCAGTGCGGCAAATGACAGGCCCAGCTGGAATAAGCCGTTTTTATTGGCGGATAAAAACCGTCCGCCCGGCGTGAACGAGGCGATGCCTTCCATTAAGGTGCCGATGAATTCGGGGCGCGCATGGAAGTGCACGGTGATGGCATCCTCGAACGTGGCGGAAAACAACTGGTTTTCGATCATCAGCGCCGACATGCGCACGAGAGCCATCGTATGCTTGTGGAAACTGCGTTGGTCGCCCGAGACGTCCAGCACGCCGATGACGTTGCCCCGGTGGTCGGTGATCGGTGCCGCGGAGCACGTCAAGAAATGATTGGCGGCCAGGTAATGCTGGTCCGCATGGACCAAAGTCGGTACTTTTTCCGTGATCGCCGTACCGATGGCATTCGTGCCGCGGCTCTGTTCCGACCATGCCACGCCTGGCTGCAGGGCGACCCGGTTGGCTTTCTCCAGGAAATCATCGTCGCCCAGCGAATGCACGATCACGCCGTTGGCATCCGTGAGAATCACCATATTGTGCGTATTGACGATTTGCTGGTACAGGGTTTCCATGGCCGGCAGCGCGTGCGTGTGCAGCATGCGGTTCTGCTCGATCAGCAAGGACAGATCGGATTTGCCCGCCGGCGTGAAGTCGGGCGTGGCCGTGGGCGACAGGCCGAAGGCGACGGAACGCTGATGGGAAGTTTCGATGATGACGGGGACGTTGTCTTGTCCTGCCGGCAAAATGTTCGCGTCCGCGATGGACGAAAACGGTGCGCTACGGTAAGTAGCTGACGGTTGATACATGATCTCGTTGCCTCCGTTGGGCCCTGTACTGCGGCGCTCTTTTGAATATCGAGAGTGTTCCATAATGTAGCACCTGTCACAGATGGGAGCAAAGCAAAGCGAACCGGGCTATCCCCAGTGTTGCTGCCTGGCCCAGAGTTGCTCCCCTTGGTGGTCGGTGCATGTGTTCATATAAGCAATTGCGGTGCCAGGCCTATTGCCTTTGATCTGGCGCAAAAAATAGCGCTTGCGGGGTGCGCAGGGCACGGCTATAATTCGCCCCCTCGCTGAACGACGCATGCAAATGCCGAGTGAGACGAGAAAAAGAAGGAGTTGACGGACGTAGCAAATTGCTTCATACTATTCCTTCTTCGCAGCTGACAGACACAACGCTTTGTCGATAGCGCGAAAGCAGTAACCGAATACAGTTCTTTAACAATTAACAGTCGATAAGTGTGGGCATTTGATGTAAGTGCAGCGCTGCGTAAGCAGCGTCAAACTTAAAATATCAAATGTTCACAAGAAATAATGAAATAGGCGCTACGAAAGTAGTGGCCTGTCAGTTTTTTGAGTGAGCGACCCATCAGAAATGATGGTGCCGGTAAAACGGCAAAGTAACAGAGATTAAACTGAAGAGTTTGATCCTGGCTCAGATTGAACGCTGGCGGCATGCCTTACACATGCAAGTCGAACGGCAGCACGGAGCTTGCT
>NZ_JAPWHZ010000009.1:0-14758 GCF_030587265.1 Janthinobacterium sp. SUN137
GGCACCATGTAATCGGGAAGCTGCGCCTGCAATTGCGCCTGCAACTGCGCGACCGACAATTGCGCATCCAGCCCGGCCACCACATACGCCACCAGCCGCTTGTCGCCGGGGACATCCTCGCGCGCGACGACCACTGCCTCGCGCACGTCCGCGCAGGCCAGCAGCTGGCTTTCGATTTCCCCTAGCTCGATACGGAAACCGCGCAGCTTCACCTGAAAATCTCGGCGTCCTTTATATTCGATCCTGCCATCGGAGCTCCAGCGGGCCAGGTCTCCCGTCTTGAACAGGCGATCGGCCGGATCGTCGGAGAATGGATTGCCAATGAACCGTGCCCCGGTCAAAGCAGTATCACCCAGATAGTCACGCGCCAGACAATCACCACCTATATACATCTCGCCGATAACCCCCTGCGCCACCAGCTTGTGCCAGGCGTCCAGCAAGTAGACCTTGCAATTCGCAATCGGGCGGCCAATCGGAACTAGCCAGCTATCGGTATCGGACTGCGCGGCCTCAATATCGGTTTCCAGCGCGGGGTGTTGGACGCCCTTCGGCTCGATCAGCTCCTGGGCGATACGCAATTGATCGTCCAGGACCTCCTTGATGCTGGCCAGCGTCGTCAATGGGTTCGACAGCACCACGCGGAACACCGACAGCGGTGCGTCGGCAACCGCAGGCAGCAGTATCCTGGTGCGCGAGACAAAGGTCTTTCCCTGGTCGAACTGCAGCTTCTGGATACGCTCGACGGCATCGCTGATCGCCTCGTGCTCGTCGGCCGTATAACCCTGCCCTTTCTTGCCGCGCAGGTGAGAGGGCAGATAACGGTAATTGACGATGTTGAGTTCAGGCTGGCCGCCCGCCAGCTCGAAGCAAGGAGACTGCTCGATCGTGCGAACCAGGCTCAGGGTCTTTTCCATGCTCTGGTCAATCAGCCAGGCGTAGCCCTGCTTTGAAATCAGACGCAGGCTAGCATGCAGGAACAAGGCATTCGCCGGCCGCGAACCTTCCAGCGAATATTGACCGAGGTCGTAGCTTCCCTGCTGGGCCTGATATTCGGCGTGGGTGGCAATCGCGGCGACGCCACTTGTGTCACGGAACAGGCACAGACTGATGCCCTGCGGGAGGAACAGCTGCTTATGCGGGCACAGGGTGAGCGAATCGGCGTGCTCGATGCCGGCAAGCTTGCAGCGGTGCTTCGCCGAGAACTGGAATGCGCCGCCCCAGGCAGCATCAACATGAAAGTGGATGCCATGCCGCTGCGCCATTGCCGCGATCTGCTCAAGCGGATCGATGGTGCCGGTTTCGGTCGCGCCGGCCACGCCGACGATGGCGAGGATCAGGTAGTTCATCTGGCGGCACACCTCGATGCATCGCTCCAGGTCCGCCATCGACATGCGCTGGCGGTCGTCCTGCGCGACCTCGATGAAGCTCTCCTGGCCGATACCAAATACGCTGATGGCCTTCTTGATGGAGTAATGCAGCAAGCGCGTTCCCAGAATCACGCCGCGCTCAAAGCCCAGGGCGGCCAATGACTTCTGGTATCCCTCCCTCACCAGATCTCTCTTCTGGATGCCACGGCCCAGCAAGGCCCGATTGCGCGCATACCAGAGGGCGGTGACGTTGGCAACGCTGCCGCCACCGACCACCACGCCAAATACATGCGCAGGGTCCTGACAATAGCCGGCGTAGTAGTTGTCCTCCAGACCGAAGAACAGCTGGTGCATCGAAGCGAGCACCTGGCGCTCCAGGAAGGTCATTCCCTTCGACGTCTCGATCTTCACCACGTTCTGATTGAGCTGCGTGATCAGCCGGCCGATCTCGGTGACAAAGCTGGGCAGTTTGGACGTCATGTGTCCAATGAAGCGGTCGGACGACACATCGATCAGGTTGGGGAGGACTTGTTCATTGACGCTGCGCGCATACTCGTCCAGCGGCATGGGCCGATCTGGAATGGCGGCGTGCCCGAACGAGGCAGCCAGTTCGCCGATGCTCAGCGCCGGCCAGACGGGCGCGCCGGACTGGCCCATACCCCATGCCAGCGCTGGATTGCAGGGTGGCTGCCCCTGCTCCACAAAGTACTGCATCAAATCGGGATGGTCGGACAGGGGCGCAAATTCAAAGCAGGTTGCATCGGCTCCGACCTCGGTGGAACCGTACAGATTGAGCAGGCGGGTGCCCGGCAGGCAGCGCCGGAATGCCCTGGCGGTGCGCAGCGTCAACGCTTCGCCGCTCGACACCACATAACGCAGGCCCCGCAACTGCGGCGCAATCGCGTCGTCGAGCAGCACTTGCAGCAGCGAGGGCACGACCGTCAGCCGCGTCACGCGGCCGGCGCAAATCGCCTCGGACAGACTGGCAGGGTCCCTGACCTGTTCGGCGGGGATCACCAGCAGCGGCAATCCGCACAACAAGGGCTGGAACACTTCGGCCACGTGGTCGACAAAGGCAATCGTGGTCTTTTGGCAGAACACCTCGTCGGCGGCCGGATGCGCATGACGCTCCATCCAGCGCAGCCGGTTGACCATTGCCCGGTGTCCGCCGCGCACGCCCTTGGGCCGGCCGGTCGAGCCGGAGGTATAAATCACGTACGCGGTGCTGCCGGCATCGCCCTGCTGCACCGGATTGTCCGGCGATTCGCCGACCAGCTCCTGCCACTGGCTGTCCAGGCAGAATACGCCGCCCGCCACTTGCGGCAGGTCCGCACGCAGATGTTCCTGGGTCAGGATCACGGCGGGCGCCGCGTTCGAGACCATATAGGCCAGGCGTTCCTGCGGATTGGCGGGATCGAGCGGCAAGTAGGCGCCGCCCGCCTTGAGTACGCCAAGCATGCCGGCCACCATGTCAGCGCAGCGTTCGACGCACAGCCCGACCACGGTATCCTGGCCCACGCCCCGCCTGCGCAGGTAGTGGGCCAGACGGTTGGCCCGCTCGTTGAGCTCGCGGTAGCTCAGTACCTGGCCTTCAAATTGAACGGCCGGATTCCCGGGCGTTCGCGCCACCTGCGCCTCGAACAGCGCGTGCAGCGTGTGGTCGTGCTCATAGTCTTGCGCGGTCTGGTTCCACTCGACTAGCAATTGGCGCCGCTCGCGCTCTGCCAACATGTCCAGCTCGCACACCGGCGCATGCGGATTGGCGACGATCGCTTCCAGCAGGAGCACGAAATGGCCGACCATCCGCTCAATGGTGGCGCGCTCGAACAGGTCGGTGTTGTATTCGATGTCGCCGCGTAGTCCATCGGGCGACTCCGCCAGCGTCAGGGTCAGATCGAACTTGGCCCCATTCTGCTCGCGCTCGACCAGCTGCAGTTCCAGCCCTGGCAATTCCAGCTTGTCCATCGGCGCGTTCTGCAACACGAACATCACCTGGAACAGCGGGCTGTAGCTGCCATGACGTTCGGGTTTCAAGGCTTCCACCAGCTGTTCGAACGGCACGTCCTGGTGCGCGTAGGCGTCCAGCGTGCTGGCCCTGACTTGTTCGAGCAGCGCATTGAAACTGCTAGCCGCATCGACCTGCGTGCGCAGCACCAGCGTATTGGCGAAGAAGCCGATCAGAGGCTCGACCTCCGCCCGCTGTCGGTTAGCGATCGGGGTGCCGATGCAGATGTCGTCCTGGCCGGCGTAGCGGCTTAGCAGGATACTGAACGCCGCCGTCAGGGTCATGAACAGCGTGCCCTGGGTCTGCTGGCCAAGCCGATGCAGCGCGGCACTGGTCTGCGCCCCGATGGCCACCCGCACGCTGGCGCCTTGGTAGGTCTGCATCGGGGGACGCGGACGGTCGGTGGGCAGCGTGAGCAGCGTCGGCGCGCCGCGCAGTTGCACCTTCCAGTACGCCAGTTGATGCTGCAGCACCTCGCCCTCCAGCCACTGGCGCTGCCAGTGCGCGTAGTCGGCATACTGGACCGCCAGCTCCGGCAGCAACGGCGCCGCCGCGCCGACGAAGGCGCTGTACAGGGCCGCCACTTCCCTGACCAGCACCCCCATCGACCAGCCGTCCGCGACGATATGGTGTACGGTCAGCAGGAACATATGCTCGCTTTCGCCAAGGGCGATCAGCCTGGTGCGCAGCAGCGGCCCGGTGTGCAGGTCGAACGGAGCCTGCGCCTCGTCCTGCGCCAGCCATTCGGTCTTGGCACGGCGCTCGCTGGACGACAGCGCGCCCAGATCGGTGACCGGGATCGCCAGCCGCAGCTCGGGAGCGATGACCTGCACAGGCATGCCGTCGGCGGTATCGAAGGTGGTGCGCAATGCCTCGTGACGGTGCACCACCTCGTTCAGCGTGCGCTCAAGCGCAGCGCGGTCCAGACGTCCCAGCAAGCGCAGGCACACCGGAATATGGTAGATCGCGCTGCCCTGCACGATCCGGTCGATGAACCAGAGGCGCTGCTGGGCAAACGAGGTCTGGCAGCGGTTCGCGGCCCGCCGCGACATCGCCGGCGCAGGGCTGAGCAGGGCCAGAATCTCGTCCTTGTGCGCCTTCAGAGCCGCCAGGATGTCCGGAGTCACGATGTCGCCCGGCGCCTTGAACTTGATCTTCCGGTCGACGACATGCAATTCGACGGAACGGCGCCTGAAAAAGGCCAACAACTCCCGAGCATTCATACGGTTCTCTCTCTAGCAAAAGTCTTCTTGTATGGGCAAAGCGGCGGAAATGGCAAGCCCGACGGCGTACACGTTTCCGTGTCCGGCCGTCGAGCAGACATTGCCCTGCTTCAGGGCATCAGGCGAAGCATTCGCTGGAGTCGGTAGGTTCGGTCTGCCGGTTGTCCTGCTTGCGCAACAGGAAATCACCGATGACCAGGAAATCGATTTCCGTCCTGAGGAAGGTCTTGATCGCGTCCTCGGGCGTGCAGACGATAGGTTCGCGGTCATTGAAGGAGGTGTTAAGCAGAAGCGGCACGCCCGTTTTTTGCTTGAAGCTAGCGATCAGCGCGTGGTATCGGGGATTGACCCGCTGGTCCACCGCCTGGATGCGGCTGGTCCCGTCGACGTGAACGACCGCCGGAATCAACGCGCGCTTGCTTTCCTGGACCGGATAGGCCATCAGCATGTACTGGGCGCTGATGGCGTCCTTGCTGGTGACAAACCACTCCTTGACGTCTTCGGCCAGCACGCTTGGGCAGAACGGACGATGGTCCTCGCGGTGCTTGACCAGACGGTTCATGCGCTTGACCATCTCCGGATTGCGCGGGTCAGCCAGCAGGCTGCGGTTGCCCAGTGCACGCGGGCCAAATTCCATGCGACCCTGGAACCAGCCGACCACCTGGCCGTGGCTGATCAGGGTCGCCACCTCGTCCACCAACTGCCCAGGCGTGCTGTAGACCACGCCGAGTTCGTCTAGCGATTCGCGTATCTCGGCTTGATTGAACTCGGGACCAAGATAGGTGTCGCGCGTATGGAAGGCGCTGCCGCCCTTGCCGCGGAACAGCTCGTGATACACATGCAGCGCCGCGCCCAGCGAGGTGCCGGCGTCATTGGCCGCTGGCTGGACAAAGATCTGCTCGAAGGGGCCTTGTTCGAATATCGCCGTGTTGGTGACGCAGTTCAGCGCGACGCCGCCGGCCAGGCACAACTGCCTGGAGCCAGTCAGCTCATGGGCGTGATGGGCCAGGTTCAACAGGATTTCGGTGGTGATCTTTTGCACTCCAGCGGCCACATCCATGTAGTCGCGCGAGACTGGCTGGTAACTGCCGATCATGGGCAGGCCGAACAACTGTTCGAGCGCCGAAAAGTCGTCGGAGCGGAACTGGCACAGGTCGGCATCGAGCTTGAAGCCACCCTTGGTGACGTCGATGAAGCTGCGGTACTGGCTATAGAAGCGCTCAGCGTCACCGAACGACGCCAGGCTCATCACCTTACAGGCATCATACTCGGACATGCCAAGATACTGGGAGATTTTCTCCCAAAGGAAGCCCAGCGAATGCGGGTAACCGATCTGCTCAAGCACGCTGATCCGTTCATCCCTGCCCAACGCCAGCGTGGTCGACTCAATCTCACCGATGCCGTCCACGGAAATGATCGCACTGTCTTGGAAGGAGGAAGGGAAAAATGCGGAAGCCGCGTGCGCCATGCTGTGGTCGACGAACACGAATTCGCCGCGGAAGCCCATCTCGCGGAAGCGGGACGGAATGCCCATCAGCTTGTCGTGGAACAACGTCTCGCCGGCCCGGCTGCCCCAGCTGCCGTCGATGACCTTGTCGTCGGCGATGAGGTTGTGCTCCAACCGCTTCGGCGGATTGAAAGAGAAGGCGATATAGTCGACCTGGGAGAGCGCCACGCTGCCCATCTTCAGGCAATAATTGAGCGCACCGACAGGCAGCTCGTCGGAATTGCTGACCAGCGCAGGCTTAGCGTGCTTGATCCGGTTGATACGTTCCTCTTCGATCGCCGCGACGATGCCGCGCTCCGTCACCAGGGCCACCGACGATTCATGGTATGCACAATTGACGCCTAAGATGTAAACCGACATAAATTCTTCTACCTTTCACTGAAACTCACTGTACGAAGGCCGGCCCAGCGATAACTGAAGTGCCGCTGCACGCTAGCGAACCTGGGTGAGGCGGCGTTCCATCTTGCGGAACCAGCCGGTCAACCAGATCGGGGGAATCTTTGACTCGGCAAGCACATCGAAGGCCAATCCGCCGAAATAATCTCGCGCGGAAACCGGTGTCAGGCGAACGAAGTCCGCGCGCCACCAGAAGTTGACATTGACGTTGAAATCACCGAGGTGCTTGAAAGTGTGATACCAGTAAGCAGGGATGAACAACAGATCGCCTGCCTTGAGCGTTCCCTCGTAACCCTCCAGTTCGGAGAAGCGCGGGAATTGGTGGTGATCGACGTCTTCGACGTTGACCTGTGAAAAGGTGTAGGGATGGCCGTTCGAGTGCAGGTAGGGGTAGACCTGGCCCATCAGCTCGGGAGAGTAAAGTTGCACCTGCTTGCTGCCGGCGACCTGGGCATTGAGGTTGTGCAGGCAGTTGCCATCGTAATGCAGGTGGGAGCGGACGCCTTTCGCGCTGACCCACAGGGCCGCGCTGTCGAGCCTGGATTGCGGCACATAGGCGGGCACGTCGTAGTCGGCGCGCAGCTCGGCAAACGCATCGTTCCAGACGCCCTCGCGCAGGATGCCGAGTTCTTCGGCGCCGGCAAGATAACGGTATGCTTCCGGTGACGTGGTCAGCAGCTTCAGCAATTGGCCAAACGCCATCTGCTCGCCGTCATCAGTGCGGCCGCGCCCGATGATGCGCCGGCCAAGATGGCCCAGCAGCCGCAACAACAAGGGGCGATTCCATTCGGCGCGCATGCGCTCGAAATCGGGATGGAAATGGGTGGACGAAGTCCTGACGCCGATGCGCAAGTCACCTATTTTTTTTGTCAGATAATCAGGTGTCCAGCTGGCGCAGGCATTCCATCCCTGCACCGCGTCTTCGACGATGACGGGCCGGTCGCGCAAGATGGCGGTTTCAAAATCATGTTTCGAAAAATTCCGGACCCGTTCAATCGGGAGAAAATTTACTGCCATCAATAAGGCACCTGAAAAAATTTCAAATAGCGCAAAACTGATAAGAATGCGCCCCCCTTTGAGCCCCCCACTTTGAGCACCCAGTATCGGAGGACTTAGGGGGCGGTCATGTCGCGGTTAGCCTTCGACATTTCAGCAACGATGAATCAGGCCAACTTTCAGATTTGAAAAGATTGTATTATATTGTACTATTTAAAGCAATGTAAAAACAGCTAGAAAATATTGCGATAAAGGGTTGCGCCCACAGCCCGATTTCGCTTGGGTACGCCTGAAATGGCGGCATGGCGCTCCCGGCCGGCCATGCGGACATACTGGGAATTTTTTTACTTTTTGGAGGGATGGCAAGGAATGGCTTCGGACACGCTTAATACAGCTTCATCGGCAAAGGTTAACCCATTAAAGAAGACCATATTTTCTGTGGAGGGAAAGCAGACCAGCCCCTCACTCAATGAGTATTACGTTACGCAGGCAGCCGAGGTGGGGGGATTGGCGGACCTGCTGTCGGTCCAGAGCGGCTACAGGAAGCGCGATGACAGCGCGTTGTCGATGACCATACTGACCGATTCCTTCGAATACAAGTCCATCGACCAGGTCATTCCTCTTCAGCCCGAGCAGGTGTTCTTTATGGATTACACCAACCTGGACGATATCAAAGGGCGCCATGTGCTTGAGGTCGGGCTCGGCTCCGGGGTACTGAGCATTTTTTGCCTGCTCAATGGCGCCAGCTACTGCTCCGGCCTTGAAATCAATCCAAGGGCAAAAATACTGACTGGCTTCAATTGCGTGCTAAATGGCGTTGGGGATCGCTTGAATATTATCGACGGCGACGCGAAAGACATCTTTTCCCCCCTGCGCGACAAACAGTTTGACTTCATTTATTCCAATCCGCCGTTCGAACCGACTCCTCCCGGCATGGAATACTACTTTAATTCCGCCGCCGGAATTTATGGCCTGACTTTTGTCGAGGAACTGCTCAAGGGAATAAACGGCGTGCTCAATGATGGCGGGACATTCCAGATGGTGACCATGGCCCCTGGCGACCGCCATTCGCCCTTCATGCTGCATGAAATGATCGAACAATATCTGCCCGGTGCCGAAGTGGAAATCGTACTGGACCTGCAGCCCATCAGCTACGCGGGCTTTGTCGACCGTTTCGTGGATATTTTCAAGGAAGACAACGCCACGATCGATCAAATGAAAGACGAGGCTGCGCGCCGCGGCGTCACCCACCTGCATATGCTGATACTCAAATACAAAAAAGGCATGCAGGGGGGAGTGAAGACCAGCTGGGCCAGAAAGACCTACGAATCGTGGCAGTCCCCGTTGGGCACGACGAATGAGCTCTACCTTGAAGTCGCATAAGCGCAGCGCGGACAGGGCGTCTTTCCGCAGATGCGAAACGACGATTTCGGGCTGATTGGAGCGCCTCTCCAGCCTTAATGCCGTTCAGTTAAGAAGCATTCGTGCGATTGAGCGGCGGCCTCCCTCTCAGAGGTCGGGGGCAGACCCACATGGGGTCTGCCCCCAGCTCGCCGCAGTGCAGGGTAAACAATTTCCGTATCGATTAACTTAACGGCATTACTCCCTGGCCTGCCCGGAAAGCAGGCCAGCTGGCCGGTTGGAAGACTGCAACTGACCCTCGCACATGACGATGAGCTTGTCAGCCACGTCGAAGTAACGGTCATCGTGCGAAATCACCACCACGGCCTTCCCCTTCGCTTTCAGCGACGGCAGAATTTCCCGATAGAAGATATCCTTGAAGCTCGGGTCCTGGTCGGCGGCCCACTCATCGAACAGATACAGTTCACGGTCTTCCACAAATGCCGCCACTAGGGCCATCCGCCGCCGCTGCCCGTCGGATAGAGACAGTGTCGAGAAGCGGCCGTCATGGTAGTTGACCTTTTTGTCGAGGCCGAGCTGCTTCAGGTAGTACTCGACCTTCTCCTCTTTATCCTGGTCGCGCCCGGCCGCCAGGATGCGGTCGAACAGGTAGTAATCGGAGTAGATCGCGCAGATGCTCTGGCGGTAGGAGTTCATGTTCTCGTTGGTGATGCGCTGCCCGCCAAAATAGATCGCGCCGCCGCTGGCGTGATAATGCAGCGTCAGCAATTTACTCAGCGTCGATTTGCCGGAACCGTTGCCGCCAACGATGAAGGTGATCTCACCCTTGCAAAACTCCAGGTTGATCGGCCCGACCGCGAATCCGGCCCCCTCCTCCCCCTCATGCTCGTAGACCACGTGCTCAAACCGCACGCTGTCCCAGGCGCGCGCCTGGTACGCTTCCTGCGCCACCGGTTCCTGCGGCAGCTCGGCCAGCAGCGCGTTGACGCGGCCGATGGCGACCTTGGCGTAGGTGAACCCAGGGATCTTCGACGTCACCGAGCCGATCGGCATGGAGATATACAGCATCACCATCATGATGCTCGACAGGCTCTGCGCGCTGAGCGAATGGTAGCTAACAAAAATGAAGGCAATCGAGCCGAGGAACAGGAAGTTCAGCATCAGGCCATAGTTGGCGGCCGCGCTGTGGATGTTGTTGCCCGGCCGCTGGGCGGCGAGCAGCTCGCTCTCGGTCACCAGCAGGGCCTGCTTAAAATACGCGTGGCGCTTGTCGTCGCTCAGCTTGAGCTCCTTGAAGCCATGCATGAGTCCATGAACCGAGCGTTGCAGGGAATCGTTGATTTTCGCGACGCGAAAGAAGTAGCGGTCGGCGAAGACGAAGATCAGCTGGTAGCTCAGCACGCCAAAAATGATGCACTTCAACACGAACCAGAACACCGCCGTGTGCACATAGGCGAGAAAGCTCAGCATTCCGATCAGGGTCACCATATCGATCAACATGGTCTGCGCCGTTTGCGCGCCGGTGACCACGGCCGGCATGTCGCTGGCGATCGCCGTGACGAGCCGGGGCAATCCGATCTTTTCGATCGCCGCCAGGGGCGCATGCGCGATGCGGTAGTACATCTGGATGCGCAGCTCGGACGTGGCCGCCATCGATACCCTGGTCATGGTGATGTCGACCCAGGTCCGGGAGGCCCAGATGAACAGCAGCGCCGCAGTAAATATCAGCGCCATCGAGGGGTTGGTGATCTCCATGCCGAACCAGAGCGCGCGGCCCGAGCCTGCGCCTTCGAGCGCGTCCCCTCCGTCCAGCGAGGCCATAACCAGCGGGATCAGCAGCGAGTACACGACCCCGGACAAAATGCCCACGATGATAGAGAAAAAGACCTTGTTGGGCGCGTTCTTGGCGAGTAGGGAAAACAGATTCATCGGGAAGATCCTTGGTGAGACACGGCGCCGGCAGCGGCAAGGCTACGCGCGCGGCCGGCCGTCTCGTCGGGCGCGAGCCGGGTGTATTCGAGCCGGGAGAATGGCTCGACCATGTCGGCATAGTGGCGGCTCGCCACATTGCCGGACTGGCCGGTCGAGTTCATGAATTCATGCACGATACCGCCCTCTCCCAGGCTGAACACCTGGCGAAAGCTGACCCCCGTCCGTTGTTCAAAGCCTTGCCGGTCGATAAAGATGCTGTCCGCCGCATTGACGGTATTCGGGCTACCGCCCTGGGCCGTCCCGCGTTCGAACAGGCCATTGAACGGCCGCCATGTGTCTTGCGAGGGATGGGCGTAGACGCCCCGCTGCAACGCGCCCCATCGCCAGTCGGCCATGCTGCGGCTGCCGGTGATCTTGCCAATTTCATCGAGCGCCGCCTGGAGGGCCGGCTGCAGCAGGCCGTCGCAGCCGGCCGCCGTGGCCGGCCGCCATACCGTTCTGCATTCGGCCAGCGCCTGCCGCAGCGCTCGCGTGCCCATCTGCTGGTCCAGGCTGCGCAGATAGCCGCCCTGTTCGGGGCGGTTCCAATACTGCTGCAATTTATCGCCCAGCAGCCGCTTGCGCAAATGGCGCGTCCAGACGTTGAAGATCGCGGCCGGCTGGCTGTCGGCCGCCATCGTGCCATTCCATCCTCGCAGCAGGTCGAGCGCCTTGGCCTGTGCCGCCCCGTCCGGGCGCATCGTCACTAGCTCAGCAGCCAGGGCGGCGGCGTCGAGGTCGATATCGTCGCCCTGGATGCGCTTCATATCGGCTGGGCCGAGCCGCTTTCCGGCCTGCAGGCGCTCCTGGAGTAGTTGCGCGATGCGCTCGGCGCGCGCGGGCGAGGCCCAGTCCCGGCCGATGAAGTCAGAATTGCCGGCGCCGGCTTCCTGCTGATTTGCAGCGACGACAAATCCGGTCGCCGGGTTGTACACCGCAGGCAGGCGCGCGGCCGGAACATAACCGGCCCAGGCGAAACGCTGATCCCAGCCGGGCGCCGGCAGCGCGCCGCCGCCTTGCTTCCTGACCGGCACCTTGCCGGCGGCGATAGCGCCGATATTGCCGTCGATGTCGGCATAGACCATTTTCAGCGCGGGCGTCGCATGCACGCTCAGAGCTGCGCGGAAGTCCTGCCAGTCGGCGGCGAACTGCAAACGGTACCAAGCCTCATAGCTGGTATCGCCCGAATCGAAGCCGACCCAGCGCAAGGAAACCGGCCGATCGAATCCGGCGAATTGATCCGAGATGAGCGGACCGTTCTTGGTCGCGCGAAGGACCACGCTGACCGTGCGCTGCTGCGCGCCGACCAGGGCACTGCCGCTCTCGGCCCGAACCTGGATGGTCTCCTTGCGCGTCACGAACGGCAGCCACTGCCCCTGCGCCTGGTAGCGGCTAGCATCGTCCGGGTCGGTGTTCTCGAAGTAGACGTCCTGGCTGTCGGCCCGCAGGCTGGCGCCGCCCCAACTGATTCTGTCGTTGCGGCCGAAGATCACCAGGGGTACGCCGACCAGGCTCATCCCAGACACGGCGAGCCGCTCCCCTTTCGCATGCACGGCGTACCACGGCGAGGGGATTTGCAGCTCAAGCTGGAGATCGTTGGCCAGCAGCGCCGCGCCAGCCTCGCCGTGGCGACCGGCCACGGCCCAAGCATTTCCGCCAGCCGCCGTCGGCGCGCCCCACGGCGGCGGTGCCAGACCGGCTTCGCGCAGCGGCAACAGCGCGGCGGCACCGGCGCTTTCGCGGGCCTGGTCCATCCTGACGGCGGGAGTACCCTCCAGCGCGTCATCGGGGAACAGCGTGCGCAACTGCGCCGTAGTCAGGGTCTGGCGCGCCGCTTCGCGCGTCAGGTCGAGCTGGAAGCTTCCGCTGAGATTGAGCGCGAACAGCTTCAGTCTGGCGAGGGAATCGTAGACCGTCCAGCGCTGCGGCGCGATACCGGCCTGCCTGAACTCGACCGGCAATTCGGACTGGGCGGCCATGCCCGCGTTGACGCCGTCGACATACTTCTGCAGCGAGCGCCTGGCCTGGTCGCTCAGCGCCGGCCAGGCGCTCTGCGCGGCGGCATGCAGGTTCAGCGAGCGGTACCAGATATCCTGCTTCAGGGTCTCCCGGCCGAACAGCTCGCTCAGCTCGCCGTGGACGGTGCGGCGCTGCAGTTCCAGTTGCCAGAGTCGGTCCTGCGCATGGGCGTAGCCGATGGCAAAAAACGCATCCTCGTCCGTCCGCGCCCGGATATGCGGCACGCCGTTGACGTCGCGCGCCATGAAGACCGGGGACAGCGCCCCATCCGGAAACAGCTGCATCCGCTCCGGTGGCAGCGTGCTGCCCAGCAGCCGGGTACAAACATAGTAGCCTCCGGACAGCACCAGCAGCACGAGGAGGATAAATCGCGTCAGCAAAGGAAAACGCTTGGACAGCTTCAACAGATTGAACAGATTCAACAGTGTTTCCCCGCTAAATTTCGAACTCGGCCAGTTCTTCGCCTGGCGTCGGTGACAGGTGGGCGCCGGGATGGCGCAGCGCGAGGACGTCGTCAATCAAGGCTGCAATCCTTGCAATCGTGCTCATCTCGAACAGATCGCGGATATCGAGCCGGACCTGGAACTGGCCGTCGATTCGGGACACCAGCCGCACCAGCATCAGCGAATGGCCGCCCAGCGCAAAGAAACTGGCGTCGGTGCCGATGCGGCTGCCGTCCAGCTCAAGCAATTCCGCCCACAGGGCCACCAGCCGCACTTCGGTTGCCGTTGCCGGAGCGGCATACGCGCCCTGCAGATCTCGCGCATCCGGCTCCGGCAAGGCCTTGCGGTCGATTTTGCCGTTGGGGGTCAACGGCCACGCATCGATCACCATCACATGCGGCGGCACCATGAACTCCGGCAGCGCCTGCGTCAACCAGCTCTTCAGGCTGGCCACCGCTGCCTGGACGGCGAGGCGGGCCGCCGCCGTCATGCTCACATAAGCAAGCAGGCGCTGCCCGCCTGCTGCGTCGGGCCTGGCAAGCACCACGGCGGCGCCGACCTGCTCATGCTCAACGAGCCGGTTTTCGATCTCGCCCAGTTCGATGCGGAAGCCGCGAATCTTGACCTGCTGGTCCAGCCGGCCCAGGTAATCGACCGCCCCGTCCGCCTTGTAGCGGGCCAGGTCGCCTGTCTTGTACATGGTGGCGCCAGGCGCACCGAAGGGATCGCCGATGAAACGGCTTCGTGTCAATTCGTCCTGGTTGAGGTAGCCATCGGCCACGCCGTCGCCGGCAATATGGAGTTCGCCGGCGACACCGAGCGGCACCGGCTGGAGCCAGGCATCGAGGATATAGAGCCGGGTGTTGGCAATCGGCCGGCCGATCGTGACGGCCATGTCCGCACGCGTAAGCTTATGCACGGTCGACCAGATGGTGGTTTCCGTTGGACCGTACATATTCCACACCACGGGCGCGCGTTCCAGCAGTTGCTGTGCCAGATCCCAGGGCATAGCCTCGCCGCCGCAGAGTATCCTGAGGCCTGGCGCGAAGGGGAAGCAGCCGGAATCGACCAGCATGCGCCAGGTGGACGGCGTGGCCTGCATCAGCGACACCCTGTGGCGCGCCGATGCTTCCGCTAGTTTTTCCGGGTGCGCTGCGCTATCGCGCGACACGATGACGGTGGTCGCACCTACCGTCAGCGGCAAATAGATCTCCAGCGCCGCGATATCGAAAGAGAGCGAGGTTACGCTAAGCAGCACGTCGGCCGCCTGCATGCCGGGCGCCTTTTGCATGGCGCAGATGAAATTGGTCAGGTTACGCCGGCAAATGCGGACACCCTTGGGACGACCGGTCGAGCCGGATGTGTAGATCACGTAGGCCAGATGGGCAGGCTGCACCGCTGTGCGCGGATTGTCGCGGCGATAGCCGGACAGCGCCTGCCAGCCGCTGTCCAGGCTGACCACCTTGGCA